>JAOPTT010000008.1:137330-143920 GCA_051531975.1 Spirochaetaceae bacterium | reverse complement strand
AAAATAGAGGAAAAAAGAGATCTTGGGGTATATTTCTCTCAGTCGTAGAGTGTATACCAACAATTCCGCAGTAATGTTTAATTTTATCTATACTATTATTCACACATAACATATATCATTTTAAAAATGTGCTAGTCAATTGATTAATGGAGTTAACTCTTTTATTCCGAGATTAATTTTTCAAAAACTGTTTTATATTCATCTAAAGTCACGCAACGTATGAGTTTATCTCTAGCTTCTTTAGCTCCAGGAATACCTTTAGTATATGAACATAAATGTTTTTTTATCTCTTTTAATGCTATGTTTTCACCATAAAATTCAACTGATAATTCTAGATGATAGAAGGCCAGTTTCATCTTATCATTAAAGTCAGGATCAGTCGTGATTTGCCCAGTATTTAATAATTCTATAGTTTGAGGAAACAGGTAAGGATTTCCAAAAATACCTCTAGCGAACATAATACCATCACATTTAGTCTGGGATAACATTTGCCTAGCATCCATTGCTGAATATAGATCTCCCGAACCAATGACAGGCACTGATATGCTTTTTTTTAATTGTGTAATATGTTCCCAATTTGCATAACCTGAATAACCTTGTGATCTAGTTCTAGGATGTAGTGTAATCATTGAAGCACCACCTTCTATAGCAGCAGACGCACACTCAATAAAGTTTATCGTATCCTGGGTGAATCCAGATCTTAATTTAACAGATACTGGGATGTCAGTTTCATTTTTAATCGCTTTAACAATATCCCTTATTTTAGAAGGGTTTTTCATTAATTCACTACCTGAACCTGATTTTAATATTTTAGGAACAGGACATCCACAATTAAGATCAATTATTGAAGGATTAAATTTTATAACACTAGATATAGATTTTGATGCGGATTCAGGATTACCTGTAAAAATTTGTATTGCACTGTGTTTATCAGTTGGTACAGGTTCCATTATTTGTAAAGTTTTAACATTATTTCTAATTATAGCTTCACAGGATACCATCTCGGTAAAATTGAGATATGAACCCATTTCAGAACATATTTGTCTAAATGGGCGATCAGAATAACCAGCAGTTGGAGCAAGAAATATATTACCTTCTAGCTCCAATGTACCAATTTTAACCTTTTTTAAAAGATTGTTAGTCATTTATATTAAACAGCTCCAATGTATTATTATAAATAATATTTGAAAATTCTTCCATTTCCATTTCTCTTAGCTCTGCTAAAAATTCAATTGTTGCAGGTAAGTAAAATGGCATATTTCTTTTGCCTTTATGAGCACTTGCAACCATAAATGGACTTTCTGTTTCTACAACCATTCTTTCAATAGGCATGTTATATGCGGTTTCTTGTAGGGATCTAGCATTTCTATAAGTAACATTACCAGCAAATGAGATATACAAATTATCATGATTGTCTAAAACTTTCTTAGCAAAATTCCAATCTTCTGAATAACAATGTAATACACCACCTCTTTTAGGTAGTTTATCCCTTAAAATTTGTAAAATATCATCTCCAGCTTCTCTATTATGGATTACAACAGGTAAATCAAGATGATCTGCAATTTCCAGTTGTCTAATAAATAGATCAATTTGTGAGTTTTTATCTCCAAACTTTCTATAATAATCTAGACCTGTTTCACCTATTGCAACAACATGTTTAAAGTTTGATCTCTCTTCAATCTTCTTTTCCCAATCTTTTCCAGGGTGAGTTACTTCTGATGGAGAGACACCTACTGCGTGATACACAGATGCTTCAGAAATAAGATTGTTATAGACATTATCAAAGTCAACAAGATTGTTACAAATACTCAACATTTTGTTGATCTTTTTTTGTTTTGTCTTTTGTATTACCATTAATTGCTCCATTGGATCATCATTAATTAGTCCAATGTGCACATGTGAATCAAAGTGTTTCATGAAATAATAATAAGCATTTAATCTTTAAGTAGTCAATAAAATAAAAAATATAATAGAGAGAAGTTAACTATGCTTGCCTTAAAGTACTATGTAATGATACATTTAAGAGTAATAATTTTGAGTATTTGGTTGGTTTTATATATATATGAAAAAAAACAGTGCCGATTATTCGGCAACTATGGATGATAATGTTTTGAATAAGTTTAGAGGTTTTTTTAAAAAAAGAATAACTTTAATGCTTATCCCTCATAGCGAAAAAAAAGTGTTTAACGTACAGGTGTCCCTATTTTCTATTATTGCAGTTATAGTCCTGTTCTTATCACTTCTATTTTCGTTTTTTGTTCTATCTTCAGGATACTCTGGTAGTCTTAGGGTCATACAAGATAGAGATGGAAGGATTGATCAAGCGGATGCTGATTTGTATAAAACGAATCTGGCTGTTGAAAAATTAAATGAAAGTGCAGAACAATTTAAAGAAGCAATAAACAGAACTTTACAATCTGTTAATATAAATAATGGAAACATTGATGGTGGTGTAGGTAAGGGTGGAGACTTAAATAATCTCTTAAACATTCAAGAATCTAATGCATCGTCTTCTAGTGTTGTAAAAGATATTGATAGTGTTACAACTTTATTAGATAATTCTGTTCCACAATTAGAGGAACTAACAGATCAGTTAGAAAAAAAATTGGATATGTTTGTTGATATGCCTTCAATTTTACCACTTAAAAATGTAAAAGGTCGTGTCACTCTTAGTTTTGGTCCACAAAAAGACCCTTTTACAGCAAAGTGGTATCTTCATAGGGGATTAGATATTGCATATAGTCGTGGTACTCAAATAATTGCAACGGCTAATGGAAAAGTCTCAACAGTAGACCATCTATCAAAAGGTTATGGTAATTCAATTATAATAAGTCATAAATGGTCATACAATACACGTTATGCTCATTTAGATAAAATATTTGTCTCAAAGGGACAATACGTTAAGCAGGGAGATGTTATAGGTTTGATGGGAAGTACTGGTCGATCTACAGGTCCCCATTTACATTATGAGGTTCGGATTGGGCCTACTTATGTTAACCCCGCAGATTATATGTACTCATTTTAAATAAAGGTAGTAGGTAGATAATTGAATAATATAAATACTAATGCAAACGTCAATGTTGTTAATTCTATAATAGGTTTTGGAACAGTATTTTCTGGAGATCTGGATTTAGCTGGATTATTAAAAATTGACGGTGATTTTTCTGGAAGTGTTAAAGCTGAAGGTAAAGTATTAATTGGACATACAGGAAGAGCGAAATGTAGCATCTTTGCTAAAACCGTTGTTGTTGGTGGAGTCGTTAAAGGCGACATCTATGCAGAGGATAGAGTTGTTGTTCTTTCAACCGGTATGGTCTTAGGTAATATACGTTCTCCTAGATTGATTATGGAAGAGGGTGTGTTATTTAACGGAGAATTAACAATTACACAAGCTAGCGAAGAAAAAGAGAAACTTATGGGTACGCCTAGCTCCGAACCATTTTCTCCATTTCAAGCAGTTAAATAGTATTATGGAAATCTCTAATTTAAACGGATTTAACCAGATTGCAAATGAATCGAGTTTTAAAAGTCAAAAAAAAGAGAAGATCAAAGATTTAAAAAGTAAAAGATTTAGTTTTGAATTAAATCGTGCCAAAGAATCTAATAATTTAATACCTAGTTTAACCGGGGAAGAAGAGTTAACTGAACTAATGGATAAGCTTTTTGCTAATGGTGAATTGTTAGTTAAAGATCCAACTATAAGTAATTTAAGATCTTATAGAAGTTCAATGTCACTTTTTTTTAAGTTTGTAATAAAAAATAGTTTAAATTTTGATTCAATCGAAGGTCGTTTGAATCCAAAAACATTTGAAAGAAAATGTTATGCTTTAGTGACAGTTGTTGATAAAAAGATTGATAATATAGCTAAAAATGTACTTGGAGATCAAAGAAAACAATTTGATTTGTTAGGTGCTGTAGAAGAATTAAACGGGCTAATTGTTGATTTAATTAGTTAAGGACGTAGTATGGGTAATAATAAAGAATTAGAAAAGCTTGAAGATGACGTAGTCGTTAAAAAGCAATATAAGAAGAAAGGTGAGCGAATAAAAGAGCCACTATATAAAATTAAATTAGTATATTCATGTGAGACTGAAGTTTCTAGAATAAGAAAAGGTATCTCAATTGGAGATAACGTTGTTGTAAATTCTAGATACGGTAAGGATATGGCAATAGTATTAGGTATTGTTAAAAATCACAAAGATGTAGTCGAAGAAGATCTGATCCCGGTTTTACGTGTATGTAATGAGCGTGATATTAAAAGATTAGGGGACAATAAAGAGAAAGAGACTAAAGCGTATAGTGTTTGTAAAGATAAAATACGTGAACTGAGCCTTGATATGAAGCTAACAGGGGTTCATTATCTCTTAGATGAACCTAAGATCCTATTCTATTTTACAGCAGATAATAGAGTAGATTTTAGAGAACTAGTAAAATCATTAGTTTCGATATTTAAAATGAGAATTGAACTTAGACAGATTGGTGTTCGTGATGAGTCTAGGTTATTAGGTGGAATGGGTGTTTGTGGCCGGGTAATATGTTGTCATGGTTTAACCGATAGTTTAAAACCAGTTTCCATTAAGATGGCTAAAGAACAGAACTTGTCACTAAATTCAATGAAAATATCTGGACCATGTGGTAGGTTATTATGCTGTTTAGAGTATGAATATGATTTTTATGAAAGTGAAAAATCAAAGTTACCAAGCCAGGGTTCAAGGATTAAGTTTAAAAAAGAACTTTTAAATGTTGATGATGTCAATTTATTTTCAAGATCCATAACTGTATCAGGTTATGAGAGAAGTTATGTAAAGGTATCATTTGATAATATTAAAAAAAATAAAGGCAAATGGGAGATATTAAAATTTGATGTAGAGTGATGTTTGTTGACATTGCTTTCTATTTTATGTAATATCCATTTGCAATTATAAGGAGATGTTTTATGGCGCAAGCAAGTAAAAATGCCCGTATTGGATCAGGAACTCATAAGTTTGAGTGCCCTTGTGGGGGTGAAGTTAAAATGAAGTCTGTATTTTCTGCAGGTCGAATGAAACACCACGCAACGTGTGACAAATGTAAACGAGTTGAGAGAAAACCTAGCGATTTTAGATAATCCTAGTTTTTAAGTAAAGAGACAAAAAAAGATGGAGGTCTATTTTGCCAAATTCATTGAATGCTGCAAAGAGACAGAGACAGAATATTTCTCGTAGATTGAGAAATAGGACTGTTAAAAGTAGTTGTAGAACTGCAGTTAAAGCTTTTGACGATGCTTTAAAAGAGAACAACAAAGAATTAGCAGAAGAGAGATTTAAGATTTCTGTTAAAATGCTTGATTCTGCTGCTGGTAAAGGTGTTTTTCATAAAAATACTGTTGCTAGAAAGAAATCAAGAATGAACAATGCTTTAGCTGGTATTGAAGCATAGATTGGGTTTAGATTATTGAAACTTACTAAAGCTGAAATCGTTAATAATATTTATGAGACTGTTGATGTTAACAAAAAAGACATTCATTCTATTATTGACAGCTTCTTTGAAGAAGTAAAAGATGCTCTGGTTGAATCAAAAGTTGTAGAGCTGAGAGGATTTGGTACTTTTGAAGTTAAAACCCGGAAGGCCAGAGAAAAAGCTAGAAACCCAAAAACCGGTGAAATTATTCCAGTTGACAGCCATGGTGTAACAGTATTTAGACCTGGGAAAGAATTAAAAGAGTTGACTTGGAACGTTAAAAACTAGTTTTTAACCAAAGGCTCTAATCAGAGTTTATCTGATTAGAGTCTAATTTTTTATAATTGCTTTATATCAACAGGAGACTTTATTTTGAAACAAGAAAATAGAATCGCAGTTTTAGGTGAAAATACAATATATAATGGTAACCTTTCGTTTGATCAACATTTAAAAATTAAAGGAAAATATTATGGTTCTATCTTATCTGGTGGTACACTGTATATAGAACACTGTGCATATTTTGAAGGTGATATAAACGTTAAAAGAATAATCATTGCTGGTGAAGTTATTGGAGATGTAACTGCTGCGGAAAAAATCGATGTATTAGCTGATTCAGTTATCAAGGGTAATTTAAAAGCACCAATCATTAGAATAGCTGATGGAGTAAAAATAGAAGGACGATGTCAGATGATTCAAGATTCTGATTCCGTAGATATTTTTTCTACATCTGTTAATCAATTAAAAAAATCTGTAGCAATAGTATAATAACCTAACACATTATCTATTGACAAAATAAAAAGCATTGTATTAGTATTAAATTAGCTTATTCAAATCTTAATTATTCATTTATATATAAATCAAAAGCAAAATATGGAGTAATCATGTCAGACGACAGTAAAAAAACTGAACCAGAAGTGGTAACAGTTGTGCAAAAAGAGTTAGATTTAACAGTTGAAAAAACTATTGAAAGTGGGGACGATACACCAAAAAAAGTTGTTGTTCCTAGAAAGAGAGTTAGAAGGAAAGCTGTAGTCAAATCTGCATCAAAAGCTGATTCAAAAGACATTAAAGAAGTTAAAAAAACAAAAAAGAAAGAAATTGTCAAAAAAGACGTTATTGAAATAAAAGAAGTATCAGAAGTTAAACCAGTA
>JAOPTT010000008.1:0-137262 GCA_051531975.1 Spirochaetaceae bacterium | reverse complement strand
TAAACCAGTATCAGAAGTTAAAGAAAAAACTTCGTCTGAAATTGAAAAGTCAGATACTGAACCATTAAATAGACTTAAGAAAGCAGTAGCTATGAATACTAATAATTCAGTTAATAAGAATTCGAATTCTCAAGCTCCTCAATCAAATCAGAGAAGACCTCAATCTAAAGGATCATCTTCTCGTAACAATAACAACAATAACAATAACAATAATAATAATAATAATAATAATAATAATAATAATAATAATAATAATAATAATAATAATAATAATAATAATAGAAACTCATATTCTAATAGAGGACGTAGTGGAAGACATAAAAGAGAAAATGTAAATAACACTCCTCTTCCTACACCTGATCAACCAAGAATAGTAATAAATACATTAACAAAAATGACTCAGCCAGATTTACGAGCTTTTGCTGTTGATGATGGAGTTGTATGTGATGATATTATTTCTTTAACAAAACAAGAAGTAATATTTTTAGCTCTTAAAAATCATATTGAAAATAAGAATGGTGTTGTTTTTGCATTTGGTTCATTAGAGATATTACCTGATGGTTATGGTTTCTTAAGATCTCCAGGAAATAGTTACCTACCTGGTAATGATGATATATATGTATCTCCTTCGCAGATAAGGTTATTTGGATTAAAAACTGGTGATAATGTTTTTGGTCAAATCAGAACTCCTCAGCAGGGCGAACGATTTTTTGCCATGTTACGTGTTGAAAAAGTAAATGAGGATGATCCTGCAATTGCACAACGTAGGGTTGCTTTTGAAAGTTTAACTCCACTGTTTCCAGATGAAAGAATTAATATGGAAACAACTTGTGGTGATGTTTCAACTAGGATGATTAATCTTTTTTATCCTATTGGTAAAGGTCAGAGGGGTATTATTGTTGCTCCTCCTAGAACTGGTAAAACAGTCTTTTTACAAAAAATTGCAAATGCTATATCCGAGAATCATCCAGAAATTATATTAATGGTACTTTTAGTGGATGAAAGACCAGAAGAAGTAACTGATATGAAGAGAAATGTTAAAGGTGAAGTAATTGCTTCAACTTTTGATGAGCAAGCTTCTAGGCATGTTCAAGTTGCCGAAATGGTCATATCTAAAGCTAAACGACTTGTTGAGCATAAAAAAGATGTTGTTATTCTATTAGACTCTATTACAAGATTAGCTAGAGCATATAATCAAACAGTACCAACATCTGGTAAAATATTATCTGGTGGTGTTGATTCAAATGCTTTACATAAACCAAAAAGATTTTTTGGTGCTGCAAGAAATATCGAAGAGGGTGGAAGTTTAACAATTATTTCAACTGCTTTAATTGAGACTGGTAGTAAAATGGATGAAGTTATATTTGAAGAGTTTAAAGGTACAGGTAATATGGAAGTTCATCTTGATAGAAAACTTTCTGAGAAACGTCTATTCCCAGCGATAAATGTAAAAAAATCTGGAACAAGAAGAGAAGACCTATTGCTAACTTCGGAAGAATCAAATAAGATGGGGATACTCAGAAATGCTATAGCTCCGATGGAAGATATGGCTATTACTGAACTCATAGTTGATAAAATGAAAAAAACAAAGAATAATGAGGCGTTTTTAAGATCGATGAACGGATAGTTTGTGGTCTTTTATAACCTTAGGAGGTAATTGTGAAGAAAGATATACACCCAAAGTATGAAGCAGCAAAATGCACTTGTGTATGTGGAAATGTAGTAGAGACAAGAACAACAGTTGGGGATATTAAAATGGACATTTGTTCAAAATGTCACCCATTCTATACTGGTACACAAAAACTTGTAGATACTGCTGGTAGAATTGAGAAATTTAACAAGAGATACAAAGTTAAGTAAAATCTTATTAGTAAGTATTGTAATGAAAGAGACGCCTATGCGTCTCTTTTTTTTTATTGTGTTCTCACTATTTATCACTTATTATTAAACTGAAAGGTTATTTAATGGAGATGTGAGTGACAGAAATAGAATTAAAACACAAAGAAGAATACGGGCATATTCCAGAAGTCTTTTACTCCTGTCCTGGTAAAATAACTTTTTCAGGGGAACACACAGAGTATAATGATGGAGTACTAATATCAGCTTCAGTTAATCTTTATTGCACAGTCGCAATATCAAAACGAGAGGATAATTCTGTTAGGTTTTATTCCGCTAATTATAATGAAAGAAAAAAAACATCGATTTCAAATATAAAAAATAAAAGAGAAGATCGCTGGGCAAATTATATTAAGGGTGTTTTAGTATCAGTTTTACAAGGTGGATATAATCTTAGTGGGATGGATATTACAATAAATAGTACTATTCCAGAAAAAATAGGATTAGGTTCATCATCTGCAATGTGCTTAGCGGCAGCATGCTGTATTAAAACTTTGTACAATATCGAACTTTCTTGGTTGAACTTAGTTGAGGCATCACGGTTTTCAGAGTCTGTTTTTATGGGTCTGTATACAGGATTGGATGAATCAATGACTATGTTTTTTAATGAACAGAACGCTCTGTTTTATTTAGATGCATCAACTCTAGATTATAGTAGTATAAAAATAGGTGCTGGAGTTTCAAAAATTGTTGTCCTAAATCCTGGTGTAAATAATAATGAAATTGAAATTGACTATTTAGAAGACCGAGATGGCTTATATGATTTGGCTAATACCCTTTCAAAAGGAAAAAATAGCCATTCACTAAGAAATTATAGAGTAGCAGAAGTTAGAAGTTGTATTGATGTTTCTGAGAGAATTAAGAGAAAAGCAATATTTATTGTAGAAGAAATAAAGAGATCTATAGAAGAAAAACAGGTTTTGGAATCTAATGATCTTAAGCTCTTTGGTAGATACCTCGTTAGATCACATGAAGGATTAAGAGACTTATTTGAAACTACATGTCCCGAAGTTGATTGGTTAATTAAAAGAGGTGTTGAAACAGAAGGAGTTTTTGGCGGTAAAGCTTCTGGAGAAATAACTAGTGGGGTTGTTATCTTTATTATGGATTCTGTTGGTTATGAGAAGTTCTCAAGCCACTTAGAAGATTATGATAAAATATTTGGATTTAAAGCGAAGTTTATCGATATTAAAATCTGTTCAGGTATGTCTATAGACTACCCTGAGTTGCTTTCTTAATAATTATTACTTACTATACTTATTTTTAAAGCATTGATATAATGATAGTACATGTTAAAAGAGCTATTAAATAAAGCAATTCAAGAATACAATCAAGGTCAATATTCTCAAGCAATTTCTACTCTACTAATGAGTGATTATACAGAAGAAGATTTCATCGTTTATTATTATCTTGGCCTTTGTTACATAAAACTAGGGGATTTTGATAGTGGGAAAGAGAACTTAGAGCTATATATAGAGTTAGATGATAATCTTTTACGGATATTTCAAGGTCGTATGCTCCTAGCATTTTCTTCAATACAAATAGAAGACTATAAAGATGCTCAATTACACTTAGATAAATTACTTGATTCTGGGTATGAGTCAGCAAAATTATACTCCTTAGTTGGATTTACTTGTTACAAAAAAAATATGATATCTAAAAGTATAATGTATTATAAAAAAGCTATTTTTATAGATCCTGAAAATTCTAATGCTTTAAATGCCTTAGGTTTTATACTTGCTGATTTTAAAGATGAACTTAAAGAAGCAGAATCCTTGTGTCGAAGAGCACTTTCAGTTGATGTTGATAATCCTGCATATTTAGATTCATTAGGCTGGGTTTGTTACAAGAATAATAATATAACTGCTTCTGAATCTTTATTAAATAGGGCTTTTAAATTATCTCCAGATGATAAAGTTATTGAATCCCATGTAAACCAATTAAATACACAGAGGAATAAACAGTGAAAAAAGCTGGAATAATAATTTTACTTCTCCTAATTAAAGTTATGATATTTTCCCAAGATGTTGAATTAAATAGAGTTAATGCAAAAGAAGAATTTAAATGGGGTGTAAGATTTTATAACCAAGGTTTATATGAAAAGTCTGTATTTTCTTTTGAAAGATCACTATCTTATGATTCTTTAGATTCAAGAACACATTTGTGGTTAGGTCGAGCATATTATATGAAGGGTGATGTAGAAGCTGCACTTAAAGAGTGGGCCATTCTCTCAGAAATCGATACTACACCTTTATGGTTACAAAATTCTATGGATATTATCTCTGCAGGCCGGGGAGTTGTAAATACCCTATATCAATCTAAAGAGTGGGTTCCTTTATATATAGAAAATATAAATCGACCCTCGTCTATATTAACTAAAAATGATGGTTCAACGATAGTAGTATCATTTATGGAGAATAAGCTTACAGAATTAAATAGTAATGGTGCTGTTATAAATGTTTTTAATGGTGGTTTTGAACCTTTTAACCGACCTTATGATATAATTGAGAATGGAAAAGATGGTTATATTGTCTCTGAGTTTATGGGTGATAAAATTACTTTTATTGATGACTTAGGTGTTAAAATAAAATCTATTAATCCTGAAAATAGCCCTCTATCTGGTCCAGGATATTTAAGTAAAGATAATAGTGGATATTTTTATGTTTCAGATTGGGGAAATAGAAGAGTATGTAAATTTGATATGGATGGTGAGTTTATACTCTCATTTTCCCATGAAAAATTAAAAGGTCCTTCTGGAATATTAGCCATTGATGATACTGTTTATGTTGCAGATCAATTAAATAAAACAGTACTGATCTTTGATAGTAGTGGAAATTATATAGATACAATAATTGATGAAAATTTAGTTGGACCTGAAGGTTTAAGTTATAAAAACTCTAATGTTTTTTTAATCGCAGATGGGACAACATTAAAAGAGTATCACATTGATACCCAAGAAATTCATATAGTAACCGATCTTCAAGGTAAAGCTAGTAGAATTACTAAAGGTGTTGTGGATATTAATGGTAATACTTTAGCTATTGATTTTAATAGAAGTGAATATTATGCATTAGCAGATCTATCATCACTTTATGGTGGTTTATATATGGTTATTGATCGTATATCAAGTAAAAACTTTCCAAAGATGCAGATTGAAATCCAAGTGTATAATCGATTAGGTGAACCACTCATTGGACTTGATAATAGTAACTTTTTGATAACAGAGAGTAGCAAAATTGTAGGAAAAAGAAATATTGTTTATAGAGGAAGTCAGGATGATTCAGTTAATCTTGGTTTGATTTTAGACTTTGATATTTCTATGAGTTCCTACTTTGAAAACTTTTATGATCTTTCTAAATCCATAGAGAATGAGATTCATGGTAGCGATAATATTACACTCATAAAAGCTGGGATAATACCTGAAGTTGTTGTTAGTTCAAAGCAGAGTATTATCAAAGATGTTTCCAAATTTAAACCTAGTGATTTTGTTGTTAGAGATGGAATTGACCTTTCAATAAAACTAGCAGCGTCCTCATTAATTCCGTCTTGGAATAAAAGAGAGATTGTTCTATTTACAAGTGGTGAATCAAAAGATAGTGATTTTGTTAAATATACTCTTGATGAAATTAGAGATTTCTTAGTTAATAATCGGATGTCTTTAACAGTCGTTTATGTTGGTTCAACTAAAAATGAAGAGTTAGAATACTTAGTGAATGAAACTAATGGGACATCAAGGAATCTATTTTCAGGAATTGGATCAAAAGGAATAGTTGAAGGTCTAAGAGAAAAAAAATCAGGTTTTTATGTGCTCGATTATGAATCTCTAAGAAATATTGATAATGGTGAAATATATACTTCAGTAGAAGTTGAAGTTAATTATATTAGGAAAAGTGGAAGAACTGAATCTGGTTTTTTTGTACCTGTTAAGGTTGTGGAGTAGTTTCTCTTGGTTTATAAAATAAATAAATGGTGGGAAAGTCTCTGCCATAATTGTGGTTTATGTTGTTACGAAAAAAAGTTTAATGAAGATATAATATTTATTGATATGGAAAGTCCATGTAAATATCTAGAACAATGTTCTAATCATTGTACTATTTATAATGATCGGTTTAAAATAAATTCAGACTGTAGTAAAATTAATCTATATCAGGCTCTTTTTAATCCTTATCTACCAAGTAGTTGTGGTTATGTTCAAAAAGTTCGATTTTGGAAAAGGAGAAATAATGGGTGACAAGACATCTATATCAAATAAAAGTGATGCGAGTACAGAAATAGAAGAACCAGGTCTTTTTAATGTATTATTACATAATGACGATTATACATCTATGGATTTTGTTGTGGATGTTCTGGTTTCAATTTTTAGAAAAAGTAGTGTGGAAGCATCTAAAATAATGATGGCAGTACACCAAAAAGGTGCTGGTATTGCAGGTGTTTACCCATATGATATAGGTATGACTAAAATACAAGAGGTTAAAAGACGTGCGGAAGAGGAAAGTTATCCTCTACTATGTACTCTTGAGAAGGTATAATTATGAAAGTAAACGAAGAAGTTCAAAATATAATAAATGCAGCTTATCATGATGCTAGAATAAAAAAACATGAGTTCTTTACTCCTGAGCATATACTATATTCATCACTTTTTTTTGAGGGGACTACTTCAATTATTAGAGAGTGTGGTGGAGACCCAGAACTTATAAAAAAAGATCTAGAAGAGTACTTTGAAAAGTATATGCCTATATTAGATTCTGGTGGTGATCCATCTGAATCGGTTGGACTACAAAATGTTATAGAAAGAACAATGTTACACTTAGAATCTACTGGTAAAGATGTAGTAGATGAGGGTGATCTATTAGTATCTCTTTTTAAAGAAAAAGAGTCATATGGTGCATACTATATGAAAAAAGTAGGAATTGAAAAATTAACACTATTATCTGTTGTATCCCATGGAAAGTATAAATTTGTAAAAAAAGACGAAAATGAAATACCGGCTCAAAGTGATAAAAAAGGTAATCCTGGTGTTAGTGCTTTAGACAGCTATACAGTTAACCTTACACAAAAGGCGAGAAATGGAGAATTAGATAAGTTAATAGGTCGAGAATCAATTATAGAACGAACAGTTCAGATTCTTTTACGACGAAATAAAAATAATCCCATCCATGTTGGAGACCCTGGAGTAGGTAAAACTATATTAACTGAAGGTCTTGCAATCAAAATTGTCAATGGTGAGGTTCCAGCAGGATTATTAAATCATGAAGTATTTTCTTTAGATTTAGGTTCGCTATTGGCAGGATCTAAGTATAGAGGTGATTTTGAAGAACGTTTGAAAGCTGTAATTAAAGAACTTGAGATAAGAGGGAATACAATTCTTTTTATTGATGAGATTCATAATATAATTGGGGCCGGAGCTGTTTCTGGTGGTTCTTTTGATGCATCTAATCTTTTAAAACCATCGTTAACTACTGGTAAATTAAAGTGTATTGGTTCAACTACACTAGATGAATACAAGAAACATTTTGAAAAGGCACACGCTTTTACTAGACGATTTCAAAAAATTGATGTCCCAGAACCAAGTGTCTCCGATACTATAAAAATAGTAGAAGGCATTGTAGCACTTTATGAGTCACATCATAATGTTAAATACACAAATGAAGCTATAATAAGCAGTGTTGAACTTTCTAATCGTTATATTAACGATAGAAGATTACCAGATAAAGCTATTGATATAATCGATGAGGCTGGTGCAAGGTCTAGAATCAGTGGTTCTGGAGAGACACAAACAATTACAAAAGCTCATATCGAAGATGTTCTAACATCTATTGTCGGTATACCAAATAAAACGATCTCATCTTCTGAAAATGGTATGTTAAAAGAGTTAGCTAATAAAATAAAAAAGAAGTTATATGGTCAAGACAATGCAGTTGAGTTAGTTGTCGAATCTGTTAAAAGATCCAGAGCAGGTTTTAGAGATTTAAATAAACCTGTAGCTTCTTTATTGTTCGCAGGAAGTACTGGTGTTGGTAAGACAGAACTTGCAAAACAATTATCGGATGAACTTTCAATACCACTAATACGTTATGATATGAGTGAGTATCAGGAAAAACATACTGTTGCCCGTTTAATTGGTGCACCTCCAGGTTACACTGGATACGAAGAGGGTGGTCAACTTGTTGATAGCATAAAAAAACAGCCATATTGTGTGCTTTTATTAGATGAAATAGAGAAAGCACATTCAGATATTTATAATCTTCTACTTCAGATAATGGATTATGCAACAATTACAGATAATTTAGGAAGAAAAGCAGACTTTAGAAATGTTATTATCATTATGACAAGTAATGCAGGTGCTAAAGATATTAATAAAAAGTCTATTGGTTTTGGTGAAAATAGTTCATCTGAAAATACAATTATTAAAGCCGTAGAAAAAGCTTTTTCTCCAGAGTTTAGAAATAGGTTAGATAAGATTGTGACATTTAATAAACTACCTCAAGATATAATTGAATCAATTGTTGATAAAGAATTAGCAATACTAAAAACAATGTTGTCTAAAAAAAATGTCTCTTTAAAAGTTACTAAAGATGCTGTAGCCTTATTAGCCAAAAATGGGTATTCCGAGGAATTTGGAGCACGAAATATTTCAAGAACTATCGACCAAGAAATAAAGTCAAAATTTATTGATGAGATATTATTTGGTGAATTAGTTAATGGTGGAACTGTTTCTGTATTAGTTAAAAAAGGTGTTATTACTGTCAAGGTTAAAAACTGTGTCAGATGATTTCCCATATCTGGAAATAAATGATTTTTATACATTCCCTGATCCGTTAGAAATGCCTGAAGATGAAGATATTGTTGGTGTGGGAGGGAATTTATCCCCTGGTATGCTATTTTCTGCATATTATCAGGGATTATTTCCTTGGTATGAAGAAGAACCTATATTATGGTGGTCACTTAATCCAAGACTCATTTTGAAACCATCAGAAATAAATGTAACAAAATCAATGAAAAAATTGTTTAAAAAGAGAGTATATAGAGTAACTTTAGATAATGCATTTAGAGATGTAGTATTAGGTTGTAAACATATTTCTAGAAGTCATGAGGATGGCACATGGATTTCTGATGATATTCTCGATGCCTATACTAACTTACATTCAGAAGGATATGCTCATTCTGTGGAAGTTTGGAACACAGAAAACAAACTAGTTGGTGGTTTATACGGAATTTCTATTGGAAGTTTTTTTGCAGGAGAGAGTATGTTTGCCTTAGAATCTAATAGTTCTAAATATGGATTTATAACTCTTGCACTGTTTTTAGAACAAAAAGGAATTAAGTTTATAGATTGTCAGCAAGAAACTGAACATCTAAAAAGCCTAGGTGCAAAAACAGTTAAGAGATCAGAATTCTATAATTTATTGAATAAGTCTTTAAAAGAAGCTACTTATAAAGGAAATTGGAAAGAATTATTTGAAGATTTTAATAGTTTTAATCCAATAAATATGATAAATGAGGTATAATATAGTATGAGAAAGTATTTATTTTTAATATTAATTACATTAAAACTGTCCGTCTTTCTATTTTCTAGTGATAATACAGATAATATGTTAGATCAGTCTATAGACGAATTCTCAAAAAAAAATTATCAAGAAGCTTTAATTATCATTGATGAAGTTCTTGTGATGGAACCTGATAATAGTACTGCTTTAATGTATAAAAAAACTATAGAAGATGTTATTTCTATAGATAATGAAGAATCTAAAACATCTGATTTAGAAAATAACAATTCTAGTGAAACAATTGATTCTGAAATTTTACCAAATGTAACAGATGAAGAAATTAATGTAAAAGATGATTTGGACTTTATATCCTTAACAACAATTATTGGTAAGGATGATAATGAGAAGTTAATACTTGAAAGTGGTTTAAAAGTTAATCTTGGACTACCTGTAATTGAATTAAAGCTTACTTCATATGATCTGGGATTAGATATAACCTCAATTGATTTAGATATATCTGCAGCAAGTGATATCTTTGATATTGATAACTATTTTTTTAATCTTTCTATCGGTGCGAGGTATAATCTTTTTAAAAATCTTGGAATAAATGGTGGATATTTTGATATTAATATTGGAGCTAGAAACTTTATAGAAAATGACAATGAAGTTGTACCATTTCTTGGTTTTGATACAGAAATATATTTTCTTACAATATTAGGGAATAAAAGTATCTTAAATAATTTATGGATAGGTGGCTCAGGTAGTTTATATAATTTTGATGGCGATTTTATTGATAATTATAGTTTGGAATTTAAAGCTGGGGTTACTTTAGGCTTTTTAGATTTAGGCTGGATCTATGCCACTGATATTACTAATGCACAATATACTGGAATTATGGCAAGCATAAACTTTTAAAAAAGTATAAATCTAATTGTTGAAAAATATATGGCATATCCACATACATCTATAATTGTAGACATTAATGGTCCTGCAGCAACTGTAGGATCAAGTCCTAGTTTATTTATAGTTAAAGGAACTATTGCACCTAAAATTGTTGCAAATATTACAACTAGATTAAGTGATAATCCAATTGTTAAAGCTTGTTCGATAGTTACACCTGCAGGTGGGAGAAAATAACTTCTTAAAACTATAATAATACCTGTAATTATACCAATTAAAGTTCCAACTACTAATTCCTTACGTATGATTGTAAAAAAATCTCTAAAATGTATTTCTCCAGTTGCTATACCTCTTATCATCAGTGTTGATGATTGTGTTCCACAATTACCCCCAGTTTGAGTTATCACTGACATAAACAGTATAACAAATGCGAATGCTGTAACATCTGAATATGCGGCAATTACATTTGTAGATGCAGTTCCAGCAATTAATAATATTATAAGCCAAGGGATCCTTTTCCATATTAATTTAAAAACACTAGATTCTAGGTAGCTATCAGTATCTCCACTCATCGCACCCATTTTATAAACATCCTCAGTTTGCTCTTCTCGAATTACATCAATTGCATCATCAATTGTAATAATTCCTAAAAGTTTATTATACCTATCTATAACTGGTAGAGCTAAAAGATCGTGATCTTCCATTATTTTAACTACTAATTCCTGATCTGTTTCTTCTCTTACTGATAGAACTTGTTTTTCCATAATTGAATTAATATGAACACTATCATCAGCTGTTAATATCTGTTTTAACGAAACTACACCTGTTAATTTCTTTAAATCATCAACAACATATAGATAATAGATAGTTTCAACTTGTTCTACATTTTTACGAATAAATGTTATTGCTTGTGCAACTGAAATATTATTTCTAATTGCTGCATATCTTGGTGTCATTAACCCAGCAGCATCATCTTCATCAAACCTTAATAAAAACTCAGTTTCTTCTTTTATTTCGTCTGGTAAAGAATTCCAGACTGATTGTCTAACTGTAGGGGATACTTGTTGAATAAGGTCTACTAAGTCATCAGGTTCCATACTAGATAGAATGTTATTTATTGCTGCAGTTGAAAGTTCCTGTATTATTATTTCTTGATCTTGGGTAGGTATTTCAGATATTAAAGCTGCTTTAAAGTCTTGGTCAACATGGGTAAAAAGTCTCATCATCTCTTCTTTGGAGAATTCATCCCATTGATCCAGTATTTCTGAAAGTGTTAACTCTTTTATTGCATTATTTAGACCATTTTCATCAAATATATCCAGATACTCTTTAATGTTTTTTATAGATATATGCATTTAATTCTCCCAATTTCCAACTTTTAGTACTTCTGGTTCTAAAATAAAACCTTTTTTTTCTTTAACTGTTTTAATTATTTTTTCAATTAAAAAGTTTATATCGTTAGAGGATGCACCACCTAAATTAACAATTATATTTGCATGGAAATCAGAAATTGCAGCATTACCTTTAACACAGCCTTTGAGTCCACAATCTTCGATTATTTTACCACTAGGTGCACCAAAGTCTCTATTGTTTTTAAATACTGAACCGGCACATGGATACTTAAAGTGACCTTTTTTACGTCGATCTTCACTATTTTTTAGCATAATTGGCTTTATTAATGCTCTTTCTTGATGTTTTAATTTTAATGCAACTCTAATAATTGTAATACCGGGTTTCTGAAATGGAGATATTTTATACTCCCACTGGGAACTATCTTTCTCTTGACGTATTAGTTTTCCATTTTGGTCTAAATACTCAGCCCATAAAAAGATATTAGATATTTCATCTCCATAACATCTTGCATTCATCCAAGTTGCACCACCTAGACTACCAGGCATTCCATATATAAATTCTAATCCACTTAGAGAGTGTTTTTCAGCATATTCTGATAATTTATTAACTGATACACCTGCTTCAGCAATAATTATATTATCTACTAGGTCTATTTTTTTTAATGTATTTAATGATAAGGTCACTCCATCGATGCCATTATCTGAAACCAATAAATTAGCACCTCCTCCTAATATAAAAAGGGGAAAATCATTTTCTAATGCGGCTTTCTTTATTTTAATAACATCATCGACCAAAGCTGGCTCTATAAAAAATTGAGCTAAACCACCACATTTAAATGTAGTATATTTACTCATATCAACTTGTTGAGTGATAGTTCCTTCAATGTTGATTTTATTTAAAATTTCCAATATTCTATTCACATAATAATAGTATAACAAGCGCCATATTGAGGCAACAGCAGGAGTTGTAGAAATGATAAAACTTTATAACACATCAGGAAGAGAGGTCTCTAAGTTTTTACCAATAAAAGAAGGTGCTGTTTCTATCTATTGCTGTGGCCCAACTGTATATAATTTTGCTCATATAGGTAATCTAAGAACTTATTTCTTTGAAGATATTTTAGTAAAAACACTAGCCTTTAATGGTTTAGATGTAAATCATTGTATGAATGTTACCGATGTTGGGCACTTAACCGATGACGGTGATGATGGTGAAGATAAAATGATCAAAGCTGCAAGAGAAAAAGGTATGGATGTATATGATATTGCCAAATTCTTTGAAGAAGCTTTTTTTGAGGATTCAAAATTATTAAATATACAAAAACCAAATACTATTTGCCGTGCAACAAAGCATATTGGTGATATGATAAAATTAGTTAAAGGTTTAGAAGAAAAAGGTTTTACCTATATTAGTAATGGGAATGTATATTTCAATACAGCTAACTTTTCTGAATATGGATTAATGGCAGGTTTAGAAAATCAAGACTTAAATTATGGAACAAGTACAGGTATAGATAGTGCTAAAAAAAATCCTGGTGATTTTGTATTATGGTTTACAAATAGTAAATTTGAAAATCAGGCTATGCAGTGGAACTCACCATGGGGTAAAGGTTATCCTGGTTGGCATTTAGAGTGTTCAGCTATGAGTATTAAATATCTAGGAGAACAATTTGATATACACTGTGGTGGTATAGACCATGTTGATATCCATCATACAAATGAAATAGCACAAACAGAAGCATATACAGGAAAAAAATGGGTTAACCGCTGGTTACATGGTGAGTTTTTAGTTAATAAAACTGGTAAAATGTCAAAAAGTAAAGATGGTTTTTTAACACTTAAAACACTAACAGATAAGGGGTATAAACCCCTTGATTATAGATATTTTTTATTGGGAGCACATTATCGTTCTCAGTTAACATTTTCATGGGAAGCTTTGGATGCTGGAAAGGCTGCACTTAAAGGAATAAAAAATAGAATTAGTGTTTTATTAAAAGATGGTTCTGTACAAAATATAAAAGAAATATGTGCCGGTTCTAATAAGATAAAAAACAATTTTATAGCACATATAAATGAGGATTTAAATACCCCTAGATGTTTAGCTGATTTATGGGATCTGTTAAAGGATAAAAATATTTCATCATCTAATAAACTAACTGTTATAGACATGATGGATTCTATACTGTCTTTGGACCTTTTAGTTATGGATAAAGTGGTATGTACGGACCCTTTATTATTAGAAAAGCTTGCAAAAAGAAACAGTGCAAGATTAGATAAAGATTACGCTTTATCAGACAAAATACGAGATGAATTATTAGAGGATGGATGGGTAGTTAGAGATACAGCTAAAGGTTCCCATCTTGAAAAAATATAGTGTCTACATTTAACTCAATATATGATGATAACTTTGATATAATTATAAGAATCGCATATAGATTTACTGGAGATAAAGAGACAGCAGAGGACCTATGTCAAGATGCTTTTATTAAGTATTTTGAAAAATATAAAGACAAAAAAGAAGATGATAAAGCAACTTTTTATCTTATTAAGATTGTAAAGAACCTATCTATAAACTACGAAAAAAGAAGGAAAGTTGAACGTAGAATATTCAGAGATTACAAAAATGAGAACCGATCTTACGAAAATGAGACAGGTTTGACTTCTTTATTAAAAAAAGAGGAAATTTCTGATATACAAAAAGCACTTCTGTTGATACCTTATAAATATAGGCTTCCATTAATTTTAAAAGAATATGAATTTTTAAGTTATTTAGAAATTTCAAAATTGTTAAAAGTTTCAGAATCAAATGTAAAGGTTTTGATACATAGAGCTAAGAATATGTTTAAAGAAAAGATTAAGGAGATTTAACATGGATACTCTACCTAATTTTTCTAATAGTAAAATAGAAATTAGAAATCGGATAGAAGGGGCAATAAGAGAGAAGAAGAGAAAGCCAAGTATTTATCAATATTCATTGTTCCTCTGCCTATTTATTTTTACTACATGTTGCACTGCATTATATCTAAAAAATATATTAATATTTAACAATTCAGGTCTCCAAGGAGATATCGATTATAATAGCTTAGAAAAATATCTTAGAAATGATCAATTAGATAGTGAAACAATTATAGAAGTTCCACAATCTTTATCAATAATGTCCGCTGGAGATTCAACTCTAATTTCTAATTTTGAGTTTACTAAAGGAGAGTTATGATTAAATCCTTTTACTTACTTCTTTTCATCTTCCCATCAATTATTTGGGCAGGAGATTTTGACGTTTCAGGGCTTTTACAAATTGATGTTAAAATTAAAATTGTTGATTCAGATGCTAATGAATTATGGAGTGTTGATTTAACAAAATATACCATAAGTAATCGTAGCATTAGTATCAGTTTAAATGGATATGATGGTAATTTAACTGCTACCCTAAATCCTATTGTTATGGACAAAAAAAACATACTTTTACAAACATCATGTATCGTGACAAGTTTAGAAACGGAAGACATTATTCAATCGAGCAGTAAAGAGATAGTTACAAGCTTTAATAAAGATATTTTATTTTTTCCTCTAGGAGATACAGACGTTAATCCCAAGGTTATAATGGAATTAAAGTTGATTAAACATAACGGAGACGATGTTTGAGATTAAATAAAAAGATAATAGGGGCACTTCTTTCAGTACTGTTTGTATTGTTATTAATTTTATTAATAAATGTAAAAAGCATTGGTAGAACACCAGAACTAAACAGTTTATCAGTAAGTGCCGCTTATCCTGGAGAAACAATTACTTTGTATGGTAATTATTTTGGTGGTGAAATTTCTAGAGGTCGAGTTTTTATAAATGAGAAAATGGTTTTTAGTAAATTCATCAAATCATGGGATGATAATGAAATAGAATTAACTCTAACTGATGATTTTAAATCTGGAATGATTACAGTCATTAATATGTTTGGAGAAAGTAATTCATATTTAATAACAAGTTTAAACGATGTTCCTAAAATTAAATTAGAAGGATCTAGAGCTGGTTATCCATATATTGAATCAGTAAATTATACTGATGATTCTGATCTTAAAATAATAATTTCTGGGCGGGGGTTTGGAACTAAAAGAGAGAGCTCTTCTCTACTTGTTACTGGTTTAACCGGGGATGTCATTGATATAAATATAAATTCAATTATAAGTTGGAATGATGATTCGATTGTTTTTAACTTACCATATGGGATTGATAATATTATTCTAAGTGTTGTTAATAATATTGGAATAAGTAACGATTGGACACTTCATAATAATAATACACCAGCAATATTATATATGCAGAAGGATAACATCATATATCATCTGAAACAAAAAATTGAGCTGAACAGTGTTGTTGCATTAAATAAAAGTTTTATAAATCTTTTTGTACCATGTGTATATGGGGATTATAACCAAAAAGATATTTCATTACATTCAGAATCGGGTATATTTAATATAGAAAAAAATACCTATGACCATTTTATTGAAATTAACGAAAGTGGTTATGAGAGTATTATAGAATTAGAAACAGAAGTCACTATTAGTTCAATAGAAGTTAAAATCAGAAAAGATTTAATCGGTAGAATTTATAATAAAAAATCTCCTGATTATTTAATGGGATTTAAGTTTATCCCATTTGTTGATAAATCTGATAAGGACATATATAACACAGCATCTTGGATTGTTCGTAACACTAATAACAGATTAACTCAGGTCGAATCCATAATAAATTGGGTTTTAAAATATATTAAAACCCAGGATAATGGTGTTAGTGATTCAAAGATTGGTTTTAAAAACAGAGCCGTATCTGAGTTTGGACTTGTTAACCTGGCTTGCTCGATGTTAAGAAGTATAGGAATTCCAACTCGAATTATCAAAGGTATTACTGTTTCTGAAGAGGTAGTAAATTACCAATGGTTGGAGTTTTATTTACCAAATGGTGGGTGGATTCCTTTAGATCTCTTAGAAATAAATAAAAATAGTGATTATAATATTGGCTTTTTAGAAAATAATAGAATAGGATTTTCTAAGGGTGTAACAAAAATTGAGTATCAAAGTGATAAATATGAAGAAGATTTTTATGCACTGCAAAATTGTATAAGTAATTCTCAGGGTAATATAGAAAGTTATGAAGCCATATGGCATAATATAGAAGTAAAATAATTAACAGGAGTAAATATGAAAAACTTAAAGGCTACAGACCCAGAGCTTTTTGAAGCAATGAATAAGGAATTAGTAAGACAACGAGGTAATTTAGAATTAATTGCATCTGAAAATATTGTCTCCCGGGCAGTATTAGAGGCTGCTGGTTCTGTATTGACTAATAAATATGCTGAAGGTTATCCTTCAAAAAGATATTATGGTGGTTGTGAAAAAGTTGATATAACTGAAAATATTGCTAGAGATAGAGCAAAAGAGATTTTTGGTTGTGAATATGTTAATGTACAGCCCCACTCAGGTAGCCAAGCTAACATGGGTGTCTATTTAACTATTTTAAAACCAGGTGATACGGTTTTAGGTATGGATCTTTCCCATGGTGGACATTTAACCCATGGTTCTCCAGTTAACTTTTCAGGACAATTATATAACTTTACAAGTTACGGTGTTTCTAAAGACACTGAGACAATTGATTATGATGCTTTAATGGCACAAGCTAAACAGGTTAAACCAAAACTAATTGTTGCTGGAGCTTCTGCATATTCTAGAATTATTGATTTTAAGAAATTTAGAGAGATAGCAGATGAAGTTGGAGCCTATTTAATGACTGATATGGCACATATCGCTGGTTTAGTTGCTGGTGGTGTACATCCATCTCCAGTTATGTATTCTGACTTTACTACATCAACTACACATAAAACTCTTAGAGGTCCTAGAGGTGGTATGATCCTTATGGGTAAAGACCGTCAAAATGACATGGGAGCTGTGGCAGCAAAATCTGGCAGAGTTAAGATGTTTTCTGAACTTGTCGATGGTGCTATTTTCCCAGGATGTCAGGGTGGACCTTTAATGCATATAATTGCTGCTAAAGCTGCTGCTTTTCAAGAAGCTTTAACTCCAGATTTTAAATTATATCAGGAACAAGTTGTTAAGAACTCATCAGTATTAAGTGATGCATTAACAAGTTTAGGAGCTAGAATTGTATCTGGTGGAACTGATAACCATTTATCACTTGTAGATCTGACAGCATTAGATGTTACTGGTAAAGTAGCTGAAGCACTATTAGATGAAGCTGGAATTACTGTAAATAAAAATACAATACCATTTGAAACTAGGAGTCCATTTGTAACTTCTGGTATTAGAATTGGTACACCTGCTATTACTACTAGAGGAATGAAAGAAGATCAGATGGGTGAAATCGCTCAGTATATTGTTGATGTACTAAAATCTGGTGGTGATAAAACGATAATTAATGGAGTAAAAGAAAAAGTTGGAACTCTTTGTAAAAAATTCCCACTTTATCCTGAACTTTAAGTATATAATATAAATATAATTAAAAAGAGTAGAGGGTTATATGGCTAATGCACAGTTAGGAATAATGTCTTGTCGTAAAGGCGCTTATATCACAACAATTGGGGAACATAAAGCTGAATGTTTTTATATTATTCGTTCCGGAACTGTGCGTGTTACCAAAGAAATTGACATCAAAGGAGAATCTAAGGCAATTGTATTAAAACCTGGAGACTTTTTTGGTGTTGTTTCCACTATGAGTCATCATCCTCATATTGATACCGCTTTAGCCCTTGAAGAGGTTAAAATAATAACCGTCAAAAAAGATCAATTCCAGTTTTTAATACAAAACAATACTGCAGTTGCTATGAATATTATTAATGGTTTCTCCCAGCGTGTTAGAATATTAAATAAAGAATTAGTTAGAAAAACTAATGATTCCGGGGATGAACTAGGTTCTCATACACTTTTTACTTCAGCTGAACTATATATTAGAACAAATAGATTTAATGAAGCTTACTTTTTATATAAAAAATATCTAGAAGAAGCTCCAAACGGTGCAAATGTTGCAAAAGCAACACAGAGATTAGCAAAAATTACACCGTATGCTAAAACTCAAGTAGCTATTGACGGTGATAGCTCATTTAATAGAGTTTACCCCCAAGATTGCATGATCTTTGGTGAGGGTCAAAAAGGATCAGAACTTTATATCATTCAGAAAGGAACTGTTAAAATAACTAAAATTGTTGATGATAAAGAAATTATATTGGCAATTTTAAAACCTGGTGATATGTTTGGAGAGATGGCACTATTAGAAGATAAACCTAGATCTGCAGCAGCAATCAGTAATGAAAACTCCCAACTTATGGTTATTAGTAGAAGTAATTTTAAAAAGATGGTATCTGAGCAACCTCAGATTGTTACTAAACTTACAATATTATTAGCAGAACGAATATGGGGAACAACAAAACTTATAGAGAATTCAAATATAGATGATCATTTAGGACGTTTATACGACTGGTTATCAGTAGAATTAGAAAAAATGAATGCTAAATATAATTCCAAAGAAACTTTTAAGTTTAATTTTGGTATAAAAGAGTTAGTTAGTATTGTTGGTATCCCAAGAGAATCAGTAGATGAACCATTAAAAGAATTTCTTAAAAACCCTCGTATTTCAGAGAAAGAAGGAAAACTACAAACTTCAGATGTTTCTGAAATCCATTCTCAAAGTATCTATTTTAGAAAAATGGATAGAATAAAGAAAAAACGAATATAGACCAGAACCCTTACTTTTGTTATTATGCTCTTACAATGATTTAGAGGAGCTAATATGAAAGCTATAGAAATGGAAAAGGCGTATAATCCTAAAGACTTCGAAGATAGGTTATACAAGTTCTGGGAAGAAAACAATTACTTCAAACCAAACGAAAACAGTGAAAAAGAGCCTTTTACCGTCGTCATTCCTCCTCCAAATGTTACTGGGGTTCTACATATGGGACACGGTTTAAACAATACTCTACAAGATATTTTAATTAGATATAATAGAATGTTAGGAAGACCTACGTTATGGGTTCCTGGTACAGACCATGCAGGTATAGCAACTCAGAATGTTGTTGAGCGTCAGCTAAAAAAAGAGGGTCTTGGACGACATGATCTTGGTAGAGAGAAATTTCTTGAAAGAGTTTGGCAGGTTAAGGAAGATCACCACAGTGTAATTACAAAACAATTACGAAAGTTAGGTGCATCTTGTGATTGGTCTAGGGAACGATTTACTATGGACGATGGTTTAACTGAAGCTGTTAAAGAAGTTTTTGTTAATCTATATAAAAAAGATCTAATTTATAGAGGTGAGTATTTAGTAAACTGGTGTCCATCTTGTGGAACAGCTTTAGCAGACGACGAAGTAGACCATGAAGAAAAGCAAGGTAAATTATATAGTATTAAATATAAAGTTGTTGGTGAGGATAAGTTTTTAACAATTGCTACAACTAGACCAGAAACACTGTTTGGTGATACTGCTGTTGCCGTAAACCCTGAAGATCCAAGGTATTCAGATTTTATTGGTAAAGAGTTAGAACTACCTTTATCTAATAGAACTGTTAAAATAATAGGTGACAGCTATGTTGATATTGAACTTGGAACAGGTGCTCTTAAAGTAACACCAGCCCATGATCCTAATGACTGGGAGATAGGTGAGAGACATAATTTAGAAAAACTAAACATTTTAAACCCTGATGGAACACTTAATAGTAATGTACCAGAAAAATATCGTGGTAAAACATGTAAAGACGCTAGGGGTTTAGTTATATTTGATTTAACTGAAGTTGGTCTTTTTATTGGTGAAGTTGAGAAACCTCATCAGGTTGGACACTGTTACCGTTGTAAAACTGTAGTTGAACCATATATGTCTGAGCAGTGGTTTGTTCGAATGCAGCCGTTGGCTGATCAAGCGATTCAAGCATGGGAAGATGAAGAAATTAAGTTCTTTCCAAAAAAATGGGATAGTACATATAAAAACTGGATGGATAACATTAGAGACTGGTGTATATCTAGACAGTTATGGTGGGGACATCGAATCCCAGTGTATTACTGTGAAGATTGTGGCGAAATGATGGTTGAAAAAGATTCTCCAGAAAATTGTACTAAATGTAATTCTAAAAAAATAAGACAAGATAATGATGTTCTAGATACATGGTTTTCATCATGGTTATGGCCATTTTCAACTTTAGGGTGGCCAGAGAAGACAGCGGATGTAGATAAATTTTATCCTACGTCAACTTTAGTAACTGGATACGATATTATATTCTTCTGGGTTGCAAGAATGGTTATGGCTGGTAAGGAATTTACAGGTAAAGCACCATTTAAAGATATCTACTTAACCCCACTTATTAGAGATAGTAAAGGTCGAAAAATGAGTAAGTCTTTAGGTAATGGTATTGATCCCCTTGTTGTTATAGACGAATTTGGTGCCGATGCTCTTAAATTTACTTTGGCTTACTTGTCTGCACAAGGTCAAGATATTCCTTTTGGAAGTGATACTTGTAAAATTGGTAGTAAGTTTTGTAATAAAATTTGGAACGCCTCTAGATACATTTTAATGAACCTTGAAGGTCGAGAACTTTTAAGCAGTGATGAGATTGAATTAACCGGTGCAGATAAGTGGATATATCATAGACTGAATCAAACTGTAAAAGATGTGACAAAGGCATTTGAAGCTTACAGATTTGACGATATGACCCATGCTTGTTACGACTTTTTCTGGAATGATTTCTGTGATTGGTATGTAGAGAGTAGTAAACTAGAACTATATAGTGATAATGAAAAAACAAAAGATAAAGCTGTTACAATGCTTGTAAACATCTTAGAAGAGTCTTTAAGGCTACTTCATCCATTTTTATCTTTTATTACGGAAGAAATATATCAGAAACTACCACTAGATAATGGTGCATTAATAATTGCTGATTACCCTATAGTAAAAGTAGAAAGAGAAGATGTTAAAACAGCTAATGCTTTTGAGTCCTTAAAAGAGTTAGTTCAATCTGTTAGAACACTAAGAGGCGAGTTTAACTTACCTCCTGGAAAAAAGATTAAAGTCCGAGTTAAGTGTGATAAAGGTTTTCATGGTGAAGAATTTTTTGGTAATGAAACTAAGTTATTAGGATCTTTATCAGGTTCAAATGACCTAGAATTGATGTCTGGTTCTGACTCTACAGATGGTGCTATCGCAGTTGTAGGTAATGGTTTTGAAGCATTTGTATATATTAAAGATGTAATTGATGTGGTCGCTGAAATTGCAAAACTAAAAAAAGATCTAGCAAAAAACCTTAAATTGAAAGAGCAAACAGAGAAGAAACTTTCTAACGAGAACTTCACTTCTAGAGCAAAACCTGAAATTATTGCTAAGGAAAATAGTAAATTAGAAGAGTTTACATTTGCTGTAGAAAAGATGACTGCTCACTTAAAAGGATTAGAAGGATAATATTGATGCGAACCAAACTGAGATTTTTATTTGCTATAATGTGGCTTTTTAATATGGTGTTTCAGTTTGGTTTACTGTTTGCAGTATTACCAAAAATAGATGGACAACTTAGTTTAAGATGGCTCGCTGTTGTAGGACTCCTATTTATTTTTTGTATATATTTACTAAATGATATTTTAAGATTTAAAAGGGTTCTATTTTTGAGAATTGTAGCAGTGGCATTTTTTATATCCAGTGCTATTTATCTTTTTAATATAATATATATTTTTAATATATACTCTCTGTTTTATTTTGTTTTATTAATACCAACCCTTTTGTCAGGGTTGGTTATACTAAAAAAAACTAATAATCTGTAGTTTTACCTGTTATTTTTTGAACAAGCCTATAATGGGCGTCTTTTGTCCCATTCCAAGGTTTATCGTCGTTTTCCTGACTAAACTTCTGAGTAAAATATAAAATCTCATCTTCTAACCTTTGAAGATTTGTCTGTTGAATTTTCACTAAATCCAAAGCAAAATCCCCTAACTCTTTCCCATTTAGATAATCCGATGCCATTTGGGCAATTAACGATTGATGAATCAGACAAAATCCTTTTGACCTGTTAAAATAATCTTTGAACTCTGGATTTTTTTTCCAAAGATAAATTGTTGTAAATACATATCTCTTCATGGTGTATTCTATTTTGTTACATATTAGACATTCATCTTCTTTTTTAGCAATAAGGTTTTTAAGTATTTCTAAAGATTCACTAAGTTTTTTATCTTTTAGTGGAGTATTCATTTTTTTCGAAGCAGTAACAGCACACTTTTGGATCTTATTTAACTGACTAGTTAATTCCTCTCTATACTTCTTGAAATGTGTATGTGTCATTAATCCTAAATAATGTGGACTTCTTTTTTTTAAAAGTTTCTGATAATGGTCGGGGCAAAATCCAGTTTTATTTACTTCAACTCTCTGTTCAGGAACCATTACAGAGTTTCCTAAATAGAACTTAAGGTAAGTCGCTTCTGCCTTATTATTTAATAGGCATATTGGACATTCACATTCTGCTTTAAATGCATCCCAAACAGGGATTGTTTCTAATTCATATTTCATGCCTTATTGTACACCAACTGTATAGAAATATGTATATAAAAAGTGTTAGAGTTGCCTCATGACAGATTTTTTACCTATAAATAAACAAGATATGGAAGCTAGAGGTTGGGACGAATTAGATTTTATCCTTGTAAGTGGAGATGCATATATCGATCATCCATCATTTGGTCACGCAATAATTTCAAGAGTTTTAGAGCGTGAAGGCTTTAAAGTTGGTATAATCCCACAGCCGGACTGGACCAATGTTGAAAATTTTAGAATATTAGGACAACCTAAATATGCGTTCTTAGTATCTCCTGGTAATATCGATAGTATGGTGAATCATTATACTGTAAATAAAAAAATTAGACGTCAAGATAGTTACTCTCCAGGTGGAGAATCTGGACATAGACCAGATAGGGCCACAATTGTTTATACTTCAAAAATTAAACAAGCATATAAAGGAATTCCAGTAATTGTTGGTGGAATTGAATCATCTTTAAGACGTTTAGGACATTATGATTATTGGTCTAATAAGGTGAGACACTCGATATTATTAGATTCTAAAGCTGACTTGCTAATTTATGGTATGGGTGAATATCCAATAGTTGAAATTGCAAAAAAATTAAAAAAAGGTAAAGGTATTAAGGAGATCACAGATGTTAGAGGTACAGTTTATGCTACTTCTAAACTTCCAAAAGATGCTGTAGAACTACCTACCTTTGAAGATATTAAAACAGATAAACAGAAGTTTTCAGATAGCTTTTATATACAACATAAAAATACTGACCCTTTCACAGGGAAAGTATTAGCAGAAAAAGATGGTAGTAGATATGTTATTCAAAATAGGCCAAGTTTCCCCCTAAAAAAAGAGGATTTTGATGCTGTTTATACCCTTCCTTATACCAAAACTTACCATCCTATATATGAAAAAGATGGTGGTGTTCCAGCTTTAAAAGAAGTTGAGTTTTCCATAACTAATAACAGAGGTTGTTTTGGTAGCTGTAGTTTTTGTGCTTTAACATTTCACCAAGGTCGAATTGTAACTTCTAGAAGTTCAGAGTCTGTTTTAAAAGAGGCTAAAGAGCTAACCTCAAATAAAAATTTCAAAGGTTATATTCACGATGTTGGAGGACCAACAGCAAATTTTACTGAAGCTGCTTGTGACAAACAAAAAGCTAAAGGTTCTTGTCCAGAAAAAGATTGTTTAGGTCATGAGATGTGTTCCAATGTTAAAGTTGACCATAGTGAATATCTTAAGATGTTAAGAAATATGAGACAAATTCCTGGTATTAAAAAAGTATTTATCCGATCAGGTCTTAGATTTGATTATCTATTAAAGGACAGTGATGATTCATTTTTTAAGGAGCTATGTGAGCATCATATTAGTGGCCAGTTAAAGATAGCACCAGAGCATGTCTCAAACAGTGTTTTAAAAGTTATGGGTAAACCTAAACACGAAGTGTTCGAAAGATTTATTTCGAAATTTCAGGCTTTTAATAAAAAACTTGGTAAGAAACAGTTTTTCATACCCTATTTTATATCAAGCCATCCAGGATCTACACTACAAGATGGTATAAAACTTGCGGAATATCTTAAAACATTAGGTTTTACACCTGATCAGGTTCAGGACTTTTATCCAACACCAGGAACTCTATCTACTGCAATGTTCTACACAGGAATTAATCCTGAAACAGGTAAAAAGGTATTTGTAGCTACAGAACATAAAGATAAACAGTATCAAAGAGCATTATTACAATTTAATAGACCTGAGAATTATCTAACAGTTTTAAAGGCGCTACAAGAAGCTGGACGATCTGATCTGATTGGTACAGGAAATAAGGCTTTAATTCCTCAGCCTTCAAAAAAAGGTAAACAACAAAGAAGCAGAGGTAAGCAAAATTTTACGAAATGTTAAAAAAAGAAAGTAGAATAGTAACTTATTGTGCAACTAACTATATATATAATTAGTTGTACAATAATATAAACGATATACTTAATTATTTTGAAGTTCTACAGAAGACACAGCTTCAGATAAATCGACAGAACTAATTGGAACTAATGACATTTTATCTTCTTTATTAGGATCTAATGTTAGTACATTATCATTTATTTCAAATTCTGAAGCTTCACCTTCAACAGTTATGAAATTACCAGAAATAGTATAGTCAGCTTCAGTGAATGTAAAGGTTGGTTCTAAACCCATACCTTCTAATACACCAGGAGTTCCTAAAGTATCAATTTTAATATATATTCTGACTTTTGGCTCTTTAAATGTCATATACATTTTCATTAGCATCTTTTCTTCAATACCATCACCATCGATATCTCCAAAACTTTGTTCAATTTGGTTATCAACTACTTCTTCTCCATCCATATATGAAATTACCCATATGGTATCTTCTAACATCGTACTATTACTAAATATTGGTAATGCAATAAATAATACAGCAATTATCGTAAATAATTTTTTCATAAAACATCCTTTTTTGTGATACAGAAATCAAATATTTCATTAATTTAGTACAACCTAATATATTTGTAAAGTATTTATTATTTGAATGCAATTAAAAATCAATTTTAATAGTAACTGTTAATATCGTGCCCTAACTCTTTGTTTCTTCGTTATTAACATATATACTGGTTAAATCCTTTGACAATAAAGATTACATATTGTTAATAAATATTTAATAGACTGTTGTGTAGATAATAGCTATATTTAACTTAGGAGTTTATAGTGTTTAAAATAGTAGGTGGAATTATAGGTTTTTTTATGGGTTCCTTTCTGGGACTCTTTGGAATGATTATTGGAGCAGTTGTTGGTTCTAATGTTGGTAGGAGTGTTGATTCTCTTCTATTTGGAACAACTAATAGAAGTAGAAATAACCAAAATACTGAAGATGCATATAGAAGATTTTATGAGCAGTTTAATCAGAATAGTAGAAGTTATAATACGGGATATTCTGGTGATTTTAATAACTTTCAAACAGGTGCTACAGATAAGTGTTATTCTGATATAGGTTGTAATAGAGCAGATAGTAATGATCATATTAAAAAAACTTATAGAAAGTTAGTTTCACAGTACCATCCTGACAGATTAGCAAGTAAAGGATTATCTGATTCTGACCAAGCAGCAGCTGAAAACAGATTTAAAGTTATGCAGGAATCATATAACCATATTAAAAAAGAAAAAGGGATTTAGTGACAAAAAAATTAACAAATACTCTAATAAACGGACTAATTAAAGAAGTCAAAGATTGGAAACTATATATTGGGATTATTGTAGGTTGTATTTTAGCAGCTATTGGTCTTGGTATTTTTTTAGTACCAAATAATATTGCAAGTGGTGGAGTAACCGGAGCTGCAATGGTTATTAATAGCTTTGTACCAATAATCCAAGTAGGTAAACTTAGTATTTTATTAAATATACCTATTTTTTTATTATGTTTATTAACACTTGGACCATCCTTTGGAGTTAAATCTCTGTTTGCAACTATCTTTTTAGGTTCTTTTATAGATATATTTTCTGTAATACCAGTTCCTACATATGATGTTCTATTAGCGGCTATTTTTGGTGGTGCGATATTAGGCCTTGGTTTAGGACTTGTGATAAGGTGTAGTGCTACAACTGGTGGTACAGATCTCCTTGCAAAAATTTTGCATAGGTTGATACCATTTATTAGTATTGGTCAGATTTTATTAGTTATAGATGTTTTAGTATTAATGTCCGCGGCAATTGTATTTAAAAGTATTGAACTTGGTTTATATGCTGCAATTTCTCTATATATTACAACTGTAGTTATTGATGCAGTTCTTCTAGGTATAAATTTCTCTAAAGCTGCTTACATTGTATCAAACAAAAGTGATGAAATCGCCCAAGAGATATTAAGCACATTAGATAGAGGTGTTACAGGATTACATGGAAAAGGAATGTATTCAGGGACCGAAAAAACTGTACTTCTATGTGTTTTAAGAAAACGAGAGATCCCTAAATTAAGAAATCTTGTAAAAAATATAGATAAAAATGCCTTTGTATTTTTATCAGAAGCAAGAGATGTTTTTGGTGAAGGATTTGTTCCCCATGAGTAAAGTTCGGTGGAAAGCGGGTAATCTTGTTTATCCTGTACCTGCAGCTCTTGTCAGCTGTTCGTCTAAAACACATGGAGATAATTTAATAACAATTGCATGGACAGGAACAATATGTACAAATCCTCCTATGTGTTACATCTCAATTCGGCCTGAAAGACACTCATTTGATATTATAAAAGAGAGTATGGAGTTTGTTATTAATTTAACTACAGCTCCGATGGCTAGAGGGACTGACTGGTGTGGTGTAAAATCTGGTAGAGATTTCGATAAATTTAAAGAGTGTGGTTTTACTAAAGGTCGAGCTGAAATTGTAAAAGCTCCTTTAGTTAATGAATCCCCTATAAGTATAGAGTGTAAAGTTACTGAAATTAAAGATTTAGGTTCTCATCATATGTTTTTAGCAGAAGTAGTCTCTACAACAATAGATGATAAATATTTAGATGACACAGGAAAGTTTGATCTTAATAAAAGTGAATTAATATGTTACTCCCATAGAGAATATAGAAAAATTGGTCAAAAGGTTGGAGAATTTGGATATGCAGTTAAAAAACCTAAAAAAAAACCGAGACGAAAAAAAATTAATTGACTTTTGACTCCAAGAATGTGTAAATAGAAAGTGTGGATAGACTGAAATATAAACCTAAAGAGTATAAAGAGCTCGTATCAAGATTACTAAATGAAAACCATGAGATATGTAAAGTTAATGGTCTGCCTAATACTTTTTTTAGATCAACAGATGGTGTTGATGTCCTATCCAATTTTGATATAGTTTTTAATTCTTTTGTTAATGAGTTCCCACTAACACACATGATGAGCCACGAACAACTCGTTTTCACGTTTAAAGTTCTTTTGCAACAGCAGCTTGATAGTTACTGGTATTCAGGCTTTAAAAGTTATAAAACAAACATAGAAATATATAACGATGAGACATTAATTCATTTTTCTGATAGAGAACATCTTTTTACATATTTAGAAGTTGAGCCTGGTAAAGAGAATATTTCAAAGCTTAAAAGACTATTTTTAAAGTTAACCAACAATCCATTAAAAAATAGTTCAGGAATGTTTTTACCCTATGCTCCAGTACCAATGTATAATTTTCTAAATAAATTATGTAAAGATTTAGATACACCTATTGTTGTTACAAATACTTTAAGAAGTTTAGAATATCAAAACATATTACTTAATCGAGGTCATATCACACCAAATGAATCGTCCCATTTATATGGTTATACTGTTGATATTGAACAAAAATGGTATAAAAAAAATGATTATATGCTATTTAAAAAAATTAAAAACCACTTAAATCAATTAGAAGATAAAGGACATATAAGTTTTATCGATTATGGACAGATTTGGCACATTTGCCTTTCCCCATGTTTTTTATTTATTTATTTAGATTAATATTGTTTAATAAAGTATCACTTTTTTATATAATTGTTATTAATAATAAATTTACAATAGGAATAAAAATGAAAAAAAAAGTTATATCTGTAAATATAATACTGTTGTTTATCCTTACCTCCTGTGTTTCTACACAAAAAGACCTTCCCCAGTGGGCAGAAATTAAACCAGCTAACACAGCAAATGAGATCTTTTTTGTTTTTGGACCTGCTAGTAGTAGAGATTTAGTAAAGAAGGGATTATATAAAGAAATATCTGAATATTTTGGTGTTAAAGTCTCCTCTGTTGATAAATTTGTTAAAGATGTTAGCTTCGAAAATGGGGAAACAGACATTAAACAATCCACTAGTAGTAAAGTTGATGTCTCTTCTAGAGAAAAAGGACTAAATTCTATCGAAATTAGAGAATTATGGAGTGATGAATCTACTAACCGTTGGTGTATTATGGCATCTATCGATAAAAAATCTGTTGAAATAATAAAGAAGCAAGTTGAACTCGATATTGAGAATGAAAGAACTGCCGAAGTATTAAGACAAGGTGAAGATTATTCTAAAGTATCACGAGAGTTATATGACGCCATATTGAGTGAATTTTCTGAATTAACTAAAATTGAAATTAAAATGAATCAGGTAACTGAAAAAATTAAAAATATGTCTATATATACTGAAATAATGGATACAAGTAGAGAAGGTTTAACTTTAAGTCAAAAAAGTAACGATATTGTTAAAAATATTAAAGTATTAACAAACGATCTTAATATTACATATAGAAAAAATGAACTTCTTAAATCTCAATTAGTAGAAAACCCAATTGAAATGATAGAGTTAGAATTTTTTATAAAAGAATCATCAGAGTTTTTTACAAAAGCTGAATTTAAATCTGCTGAATTAGAAAACTTTGATATGAAAACTACAGTTTTAACTGAGGAGTTAAATAGACAGTTTTTAGCTGCAGAGCTTGAAGTATTAGGAGATGAAGAGTCACAAAAAATTAGACTTAATGCTATTCTTAGTAGGTTAAGTTATAATTCCAACTCTATAACTAAGTTAAGAGATGACTCTGAACTTCTGTTTAAGCAGAGTGAAGATACTTTAAGACAGATAAATCAATTATCAATTAATAAAACGTTAGAAGAATCAGAGAAAAATAAGCAATTATCAACATTATTAAGATATTTAGAAGATGATCTTCTTTTATCGCAGGGTTATGTTTCAAGTTCTTACGATTTAAAAAGTAGTATTGGATTAGACTATTCAGAGGCTGTTAAATCTCACTTTATAACAAAAACAGAAAAACAAGATATCAAATCCATAAAAGACAGTGTTGATTCACCAGTTTCTTGGATAATAATTTACAAAGATAAGATACAAATTATTCTAAATAAGTCTAATAAAGTTACCCAAGCACTTAGTGTTAATAGTTTAATTGATGTTAGATTAGCTAGTTTTGCATCTAACTTAAGTAGCAAAACTAAATCCGATCTTGAATTAACTATAGGGGAGTTTACTATTGAAGATACAAGTATCAGTTCTGAGTTTTCTAACTATGTTAAAGGTAAACTATTTACTTCAATAGCTAATAAAGGTTCTTTTCATATCGTTGATTATAAATCGGTAACAGATTTTTTAACTAGTAAAAATATAAATCCTAAAACAATATATGAAGGTACATCAACCGATAATTTATTAGTCGAAAATATTGCCTATGGTAACTATTGGGTTCATGGCAATGAGATTGAATTAAATATTAGTGTAAAAAACATAAAAAACAGTAGAGTACTTTATTCAGAAGTATTAAAGTTCCCCAAAAACTCTATACCAGTTGGAATTGGTACCATACCACCTAATTTTAACAATATTGTCTCTTTAGATAAAAAACTCCAAGGGGTTAAGAATCAAAAGGGCTTTGATGTATGGCCAGATAAGGGAAATGGTTCAATTTATACTAATGGTGAAGATATGATAATAAATATTTTTACTCCAGTTAGTGGATATGTAAAAATTTATCACATTTCAGCTGATAATCAACTAACTTTAGTATTTCCTAATAAGTTCGATAAAAACAATAAGTTACAAGCTGGTACTCATTATACAATTGGTGATGGCAGTTATCCCTTTAAATTTTCTTTAGGTAAACCATTTGGAACAGAGAGTTTAAAAGCTGTCTTTTCTGCAAAACAGTTTTCAGATTTAGTTTCAGATAATTATAAAGATGGATTTTTATACTCTGGTATCAGAGGGATAAATATAGAAAATAGAATAAACAGTGATTTGGATATGAATAGTGCAGTAGCAACAAGTTATTACACTATTACTAAATAAAAAAATATAAAAGAGGAGTATATAATGAAAATTATATCAAAGTTTTTAGTTGTATTAGTTGCTTTAGCATTTTTTACTGGATGTGCCAGCACAGAAAAAGAGGCGCCTAGAAGAGCTGGTGAATTACCAAATAGTTGGTGGACAAAAGATATTGATGCCTTAGAAAATCAGTATAGAGATGTTGCTGAAGGTGTTGAGCAGAAAGTAAAACTTTTTGTTGGTATTTCAGATGAACCTACTAATGCGACAGAGTCTGATGCAATTGAAGATGCAACTAGAAAAGTTTCTGTTGAGATCTCAAGATATTTAGTTCAAGTTGTAACTAATATATCTCAGTCTTCACAAACTAATGATTATATTAAGCAAGTTGTAGCAGATAGTGGTGCAGATGCAGAAGAATCAACAAAATTTGTAAATGATATCAAAAACCAAACAAATAACTTTACTGCCTCTATTACTACTACACAATTTTCAACTATGAAGATTATTGGTAAACATGCTGAAAAGGCTGAAGAAGGTAACAAATATAAGGGTTGGGTTTGTGTTAGTATGACTGATGCTATTTTAGACCAAACACAAAAATTACAAGAAGCTGCATTTAATAATATTTTAGAATTAAATCCTGAATATAAGCAAGTTATTGCTGATATCAATACAGCTATGACAAAGAGTATCAAAGAAAACATTACTGAGAAATCAGACTTTTAATTATATAATAATGTAACTGAGGTAATTTTGTTACCTCAGTTTTATTGGAGTTTTAATGAAATATATCTATCTGCTTTTACATATAAGTATAAGTTTTATATTAATTGCGGAGGATAAGTTTGTCCTTGTAATAGGAAATGGTAACTATAATAAAAACCCTTTAATAAATACTATTAATGATGCATATGATGTTTCAGATAGTTTTAATGAGTTAGGATATAATGTAACTACAGTTATCGATGGTAATAAACAGGATATGGAAGTTGCAATATCCACTTTAAGTCTTAATCTTACAGATGGCTCTATGGTTATATTATATTATGCAGGCCACGCTGCCCAAATCGAAAATAGTAATTATCTTATTCCCGTTAACGAAATAATAAATTCTGAAAATGATCTTAAATATAAGAGTGTAAATCTAGACTGGATTTTAGGAGAGCTTAAATCTTCACAATCTCGAACAAATATAGTTATTCTTGATTCCTGTAGAGATAATCCATATAAAGATAGTACTAGAGGTGGGAGTCGAGGGCTGAATGTGGTTAGTACTCCTTCATCAAATAGTGCTGAGATTCGTAATACAGCTATCATATACGCTACTTCTGACGGAAACACTGCGGATGATGGTGATGGTAGAAACAGTCCATTCACCGAGTCATTTTTAAAATTTATGAAATCAGAAAATGAAACAATTCTAGATGTTATGACAAATGTTACACAAGATGTATTTAGAAATAGTGGTGGTAAACAAGAACCTACCATGATTAACGTATTTAAAGAAAAAGTGTATTTTTATAATGCTGAGTATTCTCCCACAATAACTACTCCAGATTCATTGTTGGGATCTATAACTTTTATATCTAATACAGAAGGTAAAATCTATTTAGATGGAGATTATATTGCTTATTTACAAAAAGATGAGGAACTATATTTTTCAGACTTAGAACCTGGTCGTTATACTATAAAATTTATATCTGAAGAATATTCTGAAGAAATTTTTGTAGATATAATAGATGAAAGTTTAATCCCAATTATTTTAACAATTCCTGCTAAAAATTTAAGTAAGAATGAGTTTGCTGTTATTGATAGAAAAATAGAGTCGTTAACAAATGAGAAAGAGCTATTAGAAATTAGAAGAATTAACCTAAAAAAAGATATTGTTAATGAAGAGGATAAACTAGAGAAACACTTAAACAGTATTGATACTAGAGATTCTAGAAAAGAGTTCGCAAGAAAATCAGGGTGGGTTAGTTTCTTCTCATATTTAGGCGCAGCAGTATTTGGTTATTATGTATATGATAATTACCAAGATTATTTATCAACAGATTCCGGAGACTCTAGTGATCTTGCTGGAAAACTACTTATAGCAACTGGAGGTGCCACTATCTCTGGTATTATTAGTGGAAGTCTTTCAAAAAATAACTCGGATAAAGTAAAAAAGTATGATCTGCAGAGAAAAATAATAAATGCAAATATTGTAAAGCAGAAAAAAGACTTGATACAAATAGATAGAGACTTTGAAGATGTATTAACTCAAATTGTACATCTCCAACGTACTAGAGATCAGATTTAGAGTTTATTATTTTTTAACAGTGTTCCATCTGTATCAAATGTTCTAACAAATCCTTGTATTTTATCCCTAAAAATAGTTGGTAATCCATTTTCATAAAATACCTCAATTACTTTTTTATCATCTATTCGTACTTCATATTTTAATCGATTTCCAGAATCATCATATTTTATCTTAATTGTTCTGTTTTCAAGAATGGTCTCTTCTGTTTTCTCAGTAGGTAACATTGTAAATGTTTCAGAAGAAATAACTTTATCACCCTGGTATTTCTCCATGGTATCAATTCTACCATTTGAAAAATAAGTTGTTAATATTTTATTTCCATCGTTATTGGTAATTTGTTTTTTTATTATACCTGTAGAATAAAATGATTCGTCTTTAATAATTTTATTGTTTTTATACTCTTTATTTGAGAGTAAAAACCCATTTTCTTGAAAGTTTTTTTGATATATGTAATTACCGTTTTCAGCAAAATTAATTTGGTCTTTTATCATACCATTGTCATAATAATATACTTCTAAACCAATTTTTTGATCATTTTTGTAGATTATTTCAGATTCAATTTTACCATTATCAAAATATGATTTATAAAGTCCATCTTTTTTACCTTTTATATAAAAAGTACTCTCTTTTAAAACTCTAGGGCTACTGTAAACAGTAAACAGCCCATCTTGTAAACCATTTGAATATGATTTTAAAGATTTAATTTCACCTGTTTTCCAGTACTCTAAACTATTACCATTTAGCCTACCATTTTTTTTAAGAGTATATGATTTTATAACACCTTTGTCATAAAACTCAGAGCTTTTACCATCAATTATATTTGTATACATTGTTGGATAACTATTATTATATGATATTTCTAATTTAAGAATATCATTTTCATATTCATTGTATTTTAAGAGTTCATCTCTAGTATTATATGTAGTTTCATATTTAGTAGTTCCAATTATTTCATTAAAAACCAGTGAATCAGAGAATTTTCTATCATAATTTTCTTTAGATATTGTTTTATCATTTTCTGTAACTATAACTGATTCTATACTTCCAGTTGCATAATATCGTTTAACTGTTAGTTTAGATCCCTCTTTTATTGAGTCTTTTTCTAATTTACCGTGTCTTGTGTATCTTAAAACCCTCTGTTTTATGCCATTTATATAGATCTCTCTTCTATCTATAACACCTGTAGTTCTATACTCTTCAGTTTTAGTTAATACAGAATCTAAATAATAACTAAATTTATATGGAAGGGAATTCCTACTATACTCTTTTATATAAGAGAATGGGGCATCATTTTTAAAATCTGCTTCTTTCTCTAATATTCCGGACATAAAATATTTTTTTGCAATTCCATCTTTTTTACCATTCATATAATCCACTTCAGATTCTAAGATGCCATCACTTCTATATGAATAATAAGTTTTATCTTTTTTATCATTAATATAGAATCCTTTCTCTTGCATTATTCCTGGTGATGAATATATCTGGTTGAATCCGTTTTTATGATTTTTTAAATAATTTATTTCAGATCTAATAGAACCATCTTCAAAATTATTTAAGTGGATACCTTCTTTTTTACCGTCACGATAATTACCGGAAAACATTAAGGTTTCTGGAGCCCAATATGAAATTGAATCTCCATGTTTAATACCTTTTACATAAACTATTTTACTTTTTAACTCACCAGTAGGAAAAAAAGTTTCTACATCTCCATATAATAGACCTTTGATGTAAGGTGTTATTTCTAGTGGTAAACCTTTTATGTCATATGTATAAAAGGTTCCATCTTCTATAGCATTTATATAATTTTCTTCTCTCTGGAGCTCGCCAGTATCAAAATAAAATTGTTGCTTACCATCTTTTTTACCCTTATTGTAATTAACATTAACAATAATATTTCCAGTCGGAGTGTATTTTAAAGCGTTACCATGAATTAATTCATCAATGTAATAAGATTCAGCAATTAGAGTTCCAGATTTCTCATCAAATAACTTTTTACTAGTAATACTAGAATTAGAATATAAATTTTCTGAGGTTTGTATACCATTAACAAATTCACTCTCTTCTAATAACGAACCACTACTATCAAATTCTTCAAACTTTCCATTTGCTATTTCTTGAATAAAAAATTGTCTAGTTTTTATCTGTCCATTACTATGCTTAGTTTCAATACTATATGGCTCCGTTGAATTAGTATCAGAACTTTTACATCCAAAAAAGATTACAAGTAAAATTAATATATATTTTTTCAAGGTTTTACTCCAATTATCTCAGGTCTAAGATTTTTATAAGATGGCATAGCACTACCTATATTACTATTAATATATGTAGGATCAGTAATTGTATATTTTTTATTTTTATACATAACCGTGTCTCCTACTGGTTCTTTTAATAAAACAGCTGTCGACATATGATTTGGATATTTTAAACCTAGAACTTCTAGCTTTAACATTTTTTTTACTAAGTAGGAAAATAGAACTGCCCGATCTTCACAGTCAGAATAACGATAATGCAAGGTCTCTTCAGGGAAAAAAGGTTTTTCTCTATTAAACTGATCCCCATCTGTTTTATAATCAAATGACTTTTGAACAAAATGTAACAAAATGTTAACAGCTTCAGATTCAGATTTTCCACTAATAAATGGTTTTAAGGAAGTTAATAAATCCTTTTTACTTCTATAAAATAGTTCTGAATTGAAATAGTTTAAATAATCAATTTGTGGATAATTTTCAAAATATCTAACAAGTGTTTTATTGTATGAAATATTCACTTTATTAGTAGTTCCTTTATACTTAAAAGTTAATATCTTTTTAACTATATCCTCTTTAAGAAGTGGGAACTTTTTGATCTGAAGATCAAGTTCTTTGTTTACACCAGGAAACTCTGCAGTGTATGTATATATGTTTTTAAGCCTACCTTTTACAGATGACATTATATAGTATTTAGTACCTTTTATTGTTAGGTAAGTTTTACCATATATCGTTCCTTTAAATGGTAATAATGTATATGTTTTATTTCCTGAATAAGCAACTTTACAATTTATTTGCAACTGGGTCATAATAAAAGCTGTAGACATCACAATATCATTATTGTTTTTATATATTTTACTACTTATATTTTCTACAAGTTTATATATTCCCCATATTTCAAGATTTAGTTTTGCAATGTCATTTTGGATTTGAGTAATAAATGGGGCATACTCAGTTTTTGATAACTTCTGCCAGTTCTCACTAATATTATCGTTATCTACCTTCCAAAGACTAATTTTATTTAGATCTTTTGGAATCTTATATGTTAAGTCCTCTCCAAAATAGTCAAGTTTTATTGATGTAGTACTACTTTTATATTCAAACTTTTTTATAGGAACTACAATTACAGGTTTATCGATAGGTTCTATTGGTGCAACCTTTATTGGTGTCTCATCCTTGAATACAATATCTTCTTCCTTATCTTTAGGCAGTGCTTTAGGTTTAGGACCTATAAGGTCTTTATTAACTTCTACTTTAAAATTATCCCAGGACTCTTTAAGTCTTTTATTAAACTCCTGGTCCCTTTTACTAACTTCATGTTCATATGCTTCAATTTTATTATTAAACATATTGTTAAACAGACTATTTCTAGATTTGAATAGATCATCAAAGGATTTTGTTTCACTAAAAAGATTAAAAGTTACTAATAAGACCAATATAAATATCATTTTTTTCATCATTTTTTTCTCTCTTACAGATAGTATAAAACATATACATTATAAAGTGCTATACTTAAGATTAAAAGTATAAAAAAGTGGAGGAATTATGTTTACTTTAGATGGTCTTTCAGGAATAAGAAAAGTTCGTTGGCGACAACTTAGACCAGGGGCAATTATTTTAGGTGGCATTACTGTCGGTGATCACCCTCTACCCGAACTAATGAATTTCCCTGTATTAACAGATGAATTGATAACTACATTATTACATAAATATAAGTTTTTAGAACAAAATGAAGTATTAATTGCTGATGCAGTTTTTAATTTTAATCCATATGATTTAGCAAATCAGTTAAAAAGTAATACTAAATTTATACCAAAGTTTAATCAAATAAGAGATAACTTTCAGGCAGAAAAAAAGATGGTACTACGGAATCTTGGGTTAGATGAGCAACTAGATATACCTATTATTTCAGGTAATAAAGTAGAGAAAGAATTTCTAATAAAAGATAATTATAATTCATTTACATATATGTATGGATTAGACTCGGACTTAGAAGAACTTCCATCAATGTTTCATAAACCTGATCTTAGATTATCTATTGGCGATCTACTTACAAACAGAGTTAAAGATAAGTTTAATATCCCAGATGATAAAGAAGTTAATTTACATATTGTAGTTGATTTTTCTAAAAGTATGGATAATTTAGGTAAACTAGATTTAGCTTTAGCAGCTGTGAACTCATTATACGATTTTGTAGATAGATGTTTTAAGAATACAAAAATAAATCTCTATGTGTTTTCGGATAAATGTCGTTTGGTTGAATATCCAATGGATAATGTTAAAATTCCAAGAAAAGATACAAATTATAGTAGTTTCATGAAAAAGATTTTACATCATAGAGATCGAGATATTCATAATTCAATAATTTTATTAACTGATGGATTACCATCTGATCTTGGAGAAGCTTTAAAGATGTCTGAACTTATTAAAAAGAATAAAATTGATTATACACAAATTATTTTTCAGATGAAAGAAGAGCAGAGAATTGAGGTTTTATACCGGAATGATTCAAATGCAGAAGTTATAGATAATATAGTTTCAAATGTAAATAAAGATATGTCAGAAATAATTCTTAACGATGAAGAATTAGATAATAAGATAAAAGGATTATATAGTGACTTTTCAGAGATAGCTACAGCATGTGGAGGTAATCAGATTATATTAAAAGTTAATCAACTACTAAAAATTGTTACTGTTGAGTGTTATGATAGATATCTTGGAATATTGACTAAAAATACTAATGCGATAGAAATTGGCAAACCACCATTTGATGAACCTGTTAATAAGGTTAAAGATTGGAAGTTTCCTAAGTTGTAATAGATTTAATTAAACTACTTTAAAGATAATTTACACTGAACAAAAAACTATGATATTATCTTGTATGGAAAAAGAGTTACCAAGATCCTTAAATGGATTTAACATATTTATGGTAGGTATAAAAGGGACTGGAATGGCAGCCCTTGCAGAACTATTAAAAAAACAAGGAGCCGTTATTGAAGGTTCTGATGTTAAACAAAGATTTTTTACTGATGAAATACTTAATAAGGTCGGTATTATACCTAAATTTTTTAATTCAGAAAATATTAATTCAGATATTAAAATGGTCATACACTCTTCGGCATACAGTTCAGAGACTAATCCTGAGCTAATAAAAGCCAAGGATCTTGGAATACCTACACTTATTTATACTGAAGCATTAGGTTATATCTCAAAATTATCATTCTCAGTTGGAATAGCTGGTATACATGGTAAAACTACAACCACAGCTTTAACAGGAACTATAATTAAAGAACTTAAACTGCCTGCTTCTACTTTAGTTGGTTCAGGAGTACCAAGTTTTGATAACTCCGCAATTAATGTTGATGGAAATCGATATTTTATTGCAGAGACATGTGAATATCAGAGACACTTTTTGACATTTAATCCATCTATTATTTTAATTACATCTCTAGAAATGGATCACCCAGATTATTTTAAAGATTATAACGATATTGTGGATGCATTTTTATCATACATAGATCGATTACCTCTAGGTGGTGAAGTTATTTATTGTGCAGATGACCCAGGAAACTTAGATTTAATAACTAAGGCAAAGAATATTCGTAAAGATCTAAATTATACTGGTTATGGATTAAAAGCAGTAGGGGATTATAAGATATCATCAGTTGATAGTGGGGAAGGAATTAACTCTTTTAAATTAGAGGGATTTACTGAAAAGTTTGAACTACAAGTCCCAGGGTTTCATACAGTCTTAGATGCTGCTGGTGGAATTGCTGTTGCTGGGGCACTTTTAAAGAAAGAAGGAATAAATCCACAATCTAAATCTGCAGAAATTAAGTCAGGACTGTTTAAGTTTCGTGGAACAAAAAGACGTACAGAAATTATTGGAATTAAAAACGATATACTTTTTATTGATGATTATGGACACCATCCAACAGCAGTCGAAACTACTCTTAAAGGTTATAGAGATTTTTATCCTAATAGACGGATAATTGTAGATTTTATGTCACATACATATACACGAACAGCAAAATTATTAGATGAGTTTGCCTCTTCTTTTGGTTCTGCAGATGTTGTCATATTAAATAAAATATATTCTTCGGCAAGGGAAGGATATAGTGGTAATGTAACTGGAGAAACTCTATATAATAAAACTAAAGAAAACCATAAAAATGTATATTTCTGCCCAGAATATTCCGATGCTATTAAAAAAGCAAAAGAGATTCTAAAACCAGGAGACCTATTTGTAACTATGGGAGCTGGTAATAACTGGCAAGTAGGGGAAACTTTATTTAAGGAGCTAAAACAGTGAAGAGTATGACAGGTTATGGAACTAGCGAGTTCTCAAATGAAAAAACAAGAATTACTGTAGATTTAAAAGCATATAATAATAAATATCTAGATATTTCTCTAAATATGCCTTCATGGTTAGGTCAAGTTGAAGGTAGAATAAGAGATATTGTTAAGCAAATGGGTATTTTTAGAGGTCGAGTAGAACTTAATATCAGAATAAAAGAGTTAGTTGAAGATGTTAAAATAATAATAGACCAGACACTTGTTAAGGAAGTAGTCTCTGGACTAGAAGGTGTCATGAAACAGGCAAATATTACAGATCAGATAAAACTTACTGATATTATGAGTTTTGATGGTGTAGTCAAAACTGAGAAAACTAGAAATATAGATGAAATATGGCATCTGCTTAAACCAGAAATTATATCTGTTTTAGAACAATTTAAAATAGAAAAAGACAAAGAAGGTATAGTATTAAAAGATGATATTTTTAGTTCTTTAGACATTATTTCAAAAAATGTTGAACAGTTAAAAACATTTGTTCCTAAAATTGAATCTAAAATAAAACAAAACTTTAAAGAACGATTTGAAGAAGTTTTAGGGCAAGATATTGATGAAAATAGGATCTTATCTGAGCTTGGAGTATTATTAGTTAAGTACGATATAAACGAAGAGTTAGTAAGATTAAATAGTCATATAATTAACTTTAAAGAGAGTAGTTTAGAGATTCCTTGTGGGAAAAAATTAGATTTTATCTGCCAAGAGATGAATAGAGAAATAAATACAATTGGCTCAAAAAGTCCAATAATTGAGATTAGCCAACTAGTTGTAAATATGAAAAATAGCCTTGAGCAAATTAGGGAGCAAGCACGAAATGTCGAATAACGAGATAAGAATAGCCATATCAGGTCAGAGTGGATGTGGAAATACCACTGTTTCAAAAATTATAAGCCAAAAGTTAAACTGTAAAATGGTTAATTATACATTCCATAATATAGCAGATGAGTTGGGTATAGACTTTAAAGAATTCTGTTTAATGGCAGAAAAAGACTCTAAATGGGACTATATGGTAGATGAAAAACAGGTCGAAATGGCTATGGAATCTTCTAGTGTTTTAGGTTCAAGACTAGCGGTTTGGATGTTAAAAGAGGCCACAATAAGAGTTTTTTTAACCGCAGATTTAGAAGTTAGAGCGAGTAGAATACAAAATAGAGAGGGTGGTAGCTTAGATTCAGTTATGTCGTATACTAAGGTCAGAGATCAAAGAGATAGTGCTAGATATAAAAAATTATATAACATTGATAATAGCGATTATGGATTTTGCGATCTAGTTATTAATGTAAATAACCTTGATCCTGATAAAATTGTAAATATTATTTTAGCAGCTATTGGTAAATAGCATTTACAATTAAGTAAAAATTCTGTATTATGCAAATTACTTTTGTACAAAAGAGGGCTTTAATGGACGAAACGAAAATGATCATACCTATTGAGAATCTTGTTAATAATACTGATAACATTTATGAGTTAACAAATGCAGCTATTTCAAGATCTAAACAACTAGCTAAAACAGGTTCTAAGGAATTAGACGACAATATGGGTAAAATAGTTTCAGTTTCTATAAAAGAAATTGTTACTGGACGGGTTAAATATAACTACGAAAGATAAAATACCTGTAATTCTGTTATTTGGGCCAACAGCCGTTGGGAAAACAGAGTTACTTCTCGAACTTTTTAAAGGGAGAGGTGAAGTTATTAATGCCGATTCCATGCAGGTCTACAAAGGACTTGATGTTGGGTCGGCAAAACCAACTCCCCAGTATGTAAAAGAAATTCCACACCATTTAATATCAATAATTCAACCTCAGATTCAGTTTAGTGTTGCAGATTTTGTTAGAGAAGCAGATGTATTAACAGAGCAAATTTATAATAAAAATTTGATTCCTGTAATATCTGGTGGAACAGCATTCTATTTTAAAAACTTTATATATGGACTTCCAAAGTTACCTGAAATTAGTAAAGAAACTAGGGATAATATCCAACTTGAATTAAAAAAAACTAGCTTAGAACATATGTATAACAAATTAAAAGAGATTGACCCAAAAGCAGCAAAAGAGATAAATCCATGTGATACATATAGGGTTACTAGGGCTTTAGAGGTCTTTATACAAAGTTGTAAATCTATTTTAGATTGTAAACAACCAACTGTTCCAAGAGATAGATATAACTTTTTAATAATAGGTCTAGAAAGACCTAGAGTAGAATTGTATGAAAGAATCAATCAGCGTGTAGACATTATGTTTTCAGATGGATTATTAGAAGAATTTAAACATCTGTATTCTATGGGTTTAAATCCAACAGATCCTGGTATGAAAGGCATAGGTTATAGCGAATTTTTTCAAATGATGGCATCAGGATGTTGGAGTATCGAAGAATTAAAAGAGGAGATAAGACGTAATTCTAGGCGTTATGCAAAACGTCAAATTACTTTTTTTAACTCTTTTGTCGATGTTCATTGGGTAAATCCCCAAAAAAGGATAGAATTAATAAAAATAGTTGATGAGTTTCTTAAAAAGAACTCTTTAGAATCATGACTTTGATGCTATTTTAATATATAATAACTTAAGACTTAATTTTTGTATTTTAATATACTAAGTCTTGAAAATTAAGAGTTAAAGGTTGTTTTAATAGTAGGTTGTATTCGATTTTAATATTGTTATTTAAATAAATAAACAAACTCTTAACAAGTAAGAGTTAAATTTTGATTTAGCAATAGAATATATTACTATTTTACTAAACTAACTCTTAACATTTATGACTTATATTATGTTTTAATTAAGAAAATGTTCAATTTTAATATTGTTTATTTATTGAACTAAGTCTTGACTATACATTGAATCATTTGCATAATGATTTAAGTTTTATAACAGTTTAAAGTAGGAGTATTTCAGTGCCTTGTGGTAAAAAGCGAAAGCGAAAAAAAATAGCGACTCATAAAAGAAAGAAGAAGCTAAGAAAGAATAGACATAAGCATAAATAGTTTATGACTTAAACATCATTAAGGCAGCTCTTATTCAATAGGGCTGTCTATTTTTTTATCTAATAAAAAATTAAATATATAAAAAGTTAAAAGGAGAGTTCCTTGTCTGAATTTCAGATATTATCAAAAGTTGAGAGCCCGGCTGATATTAAAAGTCTGACTCAAAAGGAACTTAATACTCTTGCAAAAGAGATCAGAGAATTTCTAATAGACAATGTAAGCAAAACAGGTGGTCACTTTTCATCAAATATGGGAATAGTTGAATTAACTATTGCTCTACATAGGGTTTTTGATTCCCCTAAAGACAAGCTCATATTCGATGTTGGACATCAGTGTTATCCTCATAAAATATTAACTGGTCGAAAAGATATGTTTAGTACTAATAGACAATTAGGTGGTATGAGTGGATTTACTAGAAGATATGAGAGTAAACACGATTTTATCGATGCTGGTCATGCTTCTACCTCTATATCATCTGCAATGGGAATATTATTAGGTGAAGAATTACAAGGTCAATTTAATTATATAATCCCTATAATAGGAGATGCTTCTTTAACTGGTGGAATGGCCTACGAAGCATTAAACCATTTAGGACACATAAAAAAGAAGATGATAGTAATATTAAATGATAACAATATGTCTATAGACAGTAGTGTAGGGGCTATCTCTTCAAAATTAAGTAAAATGACAACAACTAAAAGTTATCAGGCTTTTAAACACGTTGCAGACTGGACAATGTTACATATCCCATTTGTTGGTAAAGCTTTTTATGCATCGGTAATGAGATGGAAAAAATCTGTTAAAACATTATTTTACAAAACTGATATATTTACAGATTTAGGTTTAAAATATATTGGACCTATTGATGGGCATAATATTCAGGAACTTCAGAGAGTTTTAAATAGAGTTAAGCTTTTAGATGAACCAGTTTTATTACATGTAATTACAAAAAAAGGGAAAGGTTATCCTTTAGCTGAAAAAAGACCAGGTGATTATCATGGAGTTAAACCTTTTGATCCTAAAGTTGGAGTTGTTAATACTCCCGGGACTAAAATAACTTATACAAATGCATTTGCAAATACAATACTGATTAATGCTAGAAAAAATAATAAAATTGTTGCTATTACTGCAGCAATGATGAGTGGTACAGGTCTATCTGCATTTTTTAAAGAGTTTCCTAAAAGAAGTTTTGACGTTGGGATAACAGAGGAACACGCTGTAACTCTGGCTTCAGGAATGGCAATTTCTGGGTTAAAACCTGTAGTAGCCATCTATTCTACTTTTATCCAAAGAGGTATAGATCAGATAATTCATGATATTTCTATACCAGGACTATCTGTCATATTTGCTTTAGATCGGGCAGGGATAGTTCCAGCCGATGGGGAAGCACATCAGGGTATATTTGATATCTCTTTATTAAAAAGTATTCCAGGGATAACAATAATGGCACCTTCCACAGCGAATGAAATGTCTATGATGTTTGACCATGCACTTACCTTAAAAGGCCCTTCAGTTATACGATATAGTAAAGATTATGTTATAGAATCAGATACTGTATTAGATAGCCCATTAGTTCCAAATAGAGGTGTTCTTTTTAGTAAAAACAAATTTAATATTTTGATTATATGTTATGGAGAACTTCTTTCTGAAGCTAAAGAAGCATCTAGTAAACTAGAAGATAAGGGTTTTGATGCCGATATATATTCCCTTAGATTTATAACACCATTAGATACTAAAGTAATACTAAACACTATTAAGTCATACAACATGATTGTTATATTAGAAGATGGCGTAATAACTGGTGGAGTAGGGCAAGATATTAAATGCATAGCTGGAGAGAGTCAAAAATCAATCTATGTTTTAGGTGTTGATAATAACTTTTTGACCCACGGAACAAGAGCTGAACTGAAAAAGATGTGTAAATTGGACTCTGATTCTATTGTTAAGTATGTTATTGAAAAATCAGATGAAGTAAGGCATAAACAAGTAGTTGAAAGGATTAAAAGCAAATGGTAGAAAATGATCTAGATATACCATCAGATAAAACTATAGAAAATGTATCCTCACATTTAGAAGTTATGGGTAATCCTACTAGATTAAAAATTATGTATTATTTATTAAAATCCGAAGTTGGCGTATTAGAGTTATCAGAACTGTTAAATATGAGTATGCCTGCAATTAGCCATCATTTAAGAGTATTAAAAGATAAAAAAATCGTAACTAGAAGACAAGTTGGTAAAAATGTATTTTATAAACTTGAAGATCCATGTTTAATACAGGTTTTAGAGGTCGCTAGAGTTCATGTAGAGGATCATCATTAATAATTGATATCCAATCTGTTGTTTCCATCTGCTTAGGCTTAAAACCGATTTTTTTAATGTCATCTAATTTTTGTAGTGGTCTATTATTTAATAAACTATATCTAACTCTAAGAGATTCTGTTTTTATTAAATTGTAACAGATTGTTAAAAGTTCAATTTTCTCTGGGGACTGCCCCTGTTTTAATAGTTTGTATGCCTCTTTTATTGTCTGATCATCACTATTTTCTAAAATTTTAAGTTCATTATATGGATTTAATAATATATTTAGTTCATCAAAAATTGTATCAGTTATATTTTTCATTAAAATAGTTCTCCTTGAAAAATATCATTAGAATATTCAATATTTTCCACTTTAGGGCTTGGAATCTTCATTGCTCTAATTAGGTTTGTTAGCGGGTCTTTTGACTCTTTAAAATCCAAAATAAAAAGCTCAGATAACCCCTGAATAAAAAGAGTAGAATTAGTGCTAAATTGTTTTTTTGACTTAGTAGATACAAATTTATATTTTTCTATTTTTAGTGCTTTTGAAATATCTGATATAATTATTAGTAGAGCAGTTAATTTAGGGTCCTGATTACTAGAAAAGTTATTAATACTTATATAACTAAAAAGATACTGAAGGCTAATAATAGGGTGCTTAAATATTGTTCCTAAAGCCATAAGTCTTAGGGTCTCCATCATTTCAACTGATTTAATAAGAGATTTATGAATCATGGTCAGAGGAATAATATCTAGAGATTCTTCTATTATTGTTATTAAAATATTGTGTAAATCCGTAGTATTTAGACCTTTTAAGTCATCCAAAAGTAGCTTTACAGTAACTTCATACATATCAATTAATGAGTTATCTATTACTTCTCTTAATGCATCAACACTGCTATTTAGATGTTTATCTGGAATTATAAGGCTATGGTTTCTGCCTAGTAGTATAAAATCTCTTATCTTCAAAACAGGAGATTCAACTCTAATATCATTAAGATACTCTTTTACAAGAAATTGATTTCCATTATAAAACTCTTTTATAGCCAGTGTTGCACATCTCCATGAATAGAATGGAGATTGATCATTTATTTCCAGTAATCTTTCTTCATTATCTGAATTTGAAAGACCTTTATTATATGCATTTAGAGAATCTAATATTATTATGGCCTCAGAATAAACAAAATGATCTTTCGAAATATATTGAGATTCCAATACCTGAGAGGGTGAAGATATAAAAGAATCCAAAGTTATAGGATCCTTATCTTCTAAATATGTGATAATTGCTAAATTAAAATTATTCAACTGACTTTATGTTTTTCCTCAAACATCCTAGCTTCAGCTATAGAAAGTACTTTTTTGACTAGAGAACTATTCTCTTCAGAAAGATTGATAATAGGTCTTTCGGCAAGAATACTATCCGAAGTCGTGGTTATTTGTTGCATAATAGGAAAAGTTGGATTTTCTGGGTTATAACCAATGGATCTAGCAATTGAGCCATTTTCCATCTGAATATAACATCCAAGAGGGTATATTGTTAAAAGGCCAACTAAGCCTTTTATCAGTTTATCGTTATATAAAGTTCCAATCTGCTGCATCATGTTTAATAAACTTGAGTGTGCATCTTTTCCATTTCTAAATGGTCTATCAGATATTTGTGCATCGAATGAACAAGCTATAGAAATTATTTTACCAAATAGAGAAATCTTTTCACCTGGAAGTTTCTGAGGATAACCTGAGGCATTTTCTCTTTCATGGTGTTCTAAAACACCTAATAATACATCTCTTGATACATTTAATTGTTTTAAAATTCTAAAACTCAGTATTGTGTGTGTTGATAAGGCTTGTTTTTCCTCATCTGTAATTTTTCCCGCACCATTATATAATCTTTCTGGTAATTTTAATAAACCTATCTCATGGAATAGACATGATATTCCAAGTTCTACAAGTTTATGTTGTGGGAGTTTTAATTTATCACCAATAGCAATACTTAACATTGTAGTTTTTGTAGCGTGTGTAACCATATAATCATGTTCAAAACTTGGAAGACTTGCAAATCTTAATATATAAAGAGGGTGTTCTTTTACTTCTTTAATAATCTCTTTAATTTTGTCACTTACATTATTAAGATTAAGTTTTTCATTGTTTTTAAAATCTTTAAATAGAACATTTACAAATTCTAAACATTTCATGTAGAACTCTTCTGCATGTTGTTTTCCTTGATGTTCTTCAACCCCTGCTGTAATAGATGATGTTGATGATAAAGGTGCTACACGATCCTCTTCTGCAATTTCTTGAAGTTCATCGTTAGATAATATATGTGTTATACTCCATCTTTTTAGATTGTCTGCAATATCTTTTGTATATTGAATATCTACAGGTAAAAGGAGAAAGTTTTTATCTAGATATAGGTCAACATTATAATAATGATCTATTTTTAATTGGCCAATTGGCGTTTTTATCACAGTTCTACACTTCTCCTTAACTATATTTTACGGAATTATATAATAATAACTTTAATATATATTTGCACATTATTGCAACATTTTATAGTATTGTTCTGTAATTAGTGAAGAAAGGGATAAATTATGTATAAAATTACTAAATCAAATAAGCTAAAAAATGTCTGTTATGACATTAGAGGACCAATATACGAAGAAGCGAAACGTCTAGAAGAAGAGGGTTATAGACTAATTAAGCTAAATATTGGTAATCCTGCACCTTTTGGTTTAGAAACTCCAGAAGAGATAACAAGGGATGTAATTAGAAACTTTTCAGAAGCTGATGGTTATTGTGCATCAAATGGTCTTTTTGCTGCAAGAAAAGCAATAATGCATGAATGTCAGAAAAATTTTATTAAAAATGTTGATGTAGAAGATATATTTATTGGTAACGGAGTCAGTGAACTTATTGGTATATCTATGCAAGCTTTATTAAATGATGGAGATGAAATACTAATTCCAGAGCCAGATTATCCATTATGGACAGCTTCAGCAACTTTATCAGGTGGTAAGGCAATTCACTATAAATGTGATGAAGAAAATAACTGGAACCCTAATTTAGCTGATATTGAATCTAAAATTACTAAAACAACAAAAGCTATTGTTGTTATTAATCCTAATAATCCTACAGGAAGTTTGTATCCATTAGAGATCTTAGAGGGAATAATTAAAATTGCCCGGGAACATTCTTTGATTATATATGCGGATGAAATTTATGATAAAATTACATATGGTGGTAAACATACTTCTATAGCAAGTTTAGCTGATGATATCTTTTTTGTAACTTTTAATGGTTTATCAAAATCCTATAGAGCTGCTGGATATAGATCTGGGTGGATGATTTTATCAGGTAACAGACAAATTGCTAAAGATTATATAGAGGGAATTTTAATGTTATCTAATATGAGATTATGTTCTAATGTCCCAGGGCAATTGGCTATTCAGACAGCCTTGGGTGGTTATCAATCAATAAATGAGCTTATAGAAAAGGGTGGTAGGTTATATGAATCTATGAACTACTGTTACGAAAGACTTATTAATATTCCTGGTATAACTTGTACTAAACCAGAAGCAGCCCTCTATTGTTTTCCTAAAATTGATATAAAGATGTATGGTATAACTAATGATAGTGAATTTATTAAAGATCTGTTATTAGAGACAAAAGTTCTTTTAGTTCAAGGCTCTGGTTTTAATTTGAAAACACCGGATCACTTTAGAATTATATTTTTAGCTGATACAAAACTTTTAAAAGAAGCACTAGATCGAATAGAGAGTTATTTAAGTAGAAGAAAACAGATGGTTTTAAAGCAGTCAAAAGCATAAACATCTTGTTAGAGACAGAGGTTTTTATATATAATACCATTCAATACAATAAACAAGGACGAGGTATCCTATGAAAGTAAGAGTTCGTTACGCACCATCCCCAACAGGGTTACAACATATAGGTGGTGTTAGAACAGCATTATTCAACTATTTTTTTGCAAAAGCTAATGGTGGAGATTTTATCTTAAGGGTAGAAGACACTGATAGAAACAGATATTCAGACGAGGCTCTAGACGACCTATATGAAACATTCAGATGGTTAGGCATTGAATTCGATGAAAGCCCTGTTAAAGGTGGAGATTTTGGTCCATATGTTCAGTCAGAAAGAACAGAACTTTACAGAGAGTATGCTGGGAAGTTAGTAGATAGTGGAAAAGCATATTACTGTTATTGTACTGAACAGAGATTAAACGATCTAAGAGAATACCAACAAGCTAATAAACTTGACCCAGGGTATGATAGAAAGTGTCAAAGTATAACAGAAGAAGAGAAGCAAGGACTAATCGATAGTGGAGTAAAACCAGTATTAAGGTTAATAGTTCCAATAGAGGGTAAAACCAGCTTTGAAGACATTGTAATGGGTAAAATAACAAGAAAAAACAGAGATGTAATGGTTGATCCTATTTTGATGAAAGCCGATGGATTTCCTACATACCATTTAGCTAATGTTATAGATGACCATTTTATGGAAATAACACATATATTAAGAGCTCAAGAGTGGATACCATCTGCTCCGGTTCATAAAATGTTATACGAAGCATTTGGTTGGACTCCTCCCCAATATGCCCACTTACCTATGGTTATAGGTAAAGATGGTAAAAAACTTTCTAAAAGACATGGAGCAACTTCTTTAATTCAGTTTAGAGATGGTGGTTATATACCTGAAGGTCTGATTAACTATGTAACAATGGTTGGTTGGGCATTTGATGACAAAAGAGAATTTTTTACTAAAGAGGAATTTGAAGAAGTTTTTACTTTAGATAAGATTAACAAATCTGCAGGAACATTTGATTATAAAAAATTAGATTGGTTTAATGGCCAGTATTTAAGAAAATTAGAAGACACAAAATTAGAGGCACTTTTAATACCTATTCTTGAAAATGCTAAAGTTGTATCAAAACCAATAACAGTAGATGAAAAAAAGATCTTTATAAATGCGATGCCTATATTTAGAGAGAGATTAACTTTAACTACAGATATTGTAGATTGCATAAACTTCCTGTTTAACGAGGTTGAATCCTACGATATGGATATATTAATCCCTAAAAAAATGGAGAAAAATGATGTTTCTAGAGTTTTAGAAGCAACAATTCCGTTATTAGAAGATTATAATAACCATACAAACGAAGAAAATGAAGTTATTTTTAAAGAGCTATGTAATACCTTAGAAGTTAAAGTAGGGCAACTATTTATGCCTTTAAGGGTTGCAGTAACTGGAACTAAAACATCACCACCACTTTTTGAGTCCATTGGACTAATTGGTAAAGATAGAGCAATAGAAAGGGTTAAAAATACCCTAGATGCTCTTAGTTAAAAATTAACCTGAATGGTTGATTTTCTAAGAGCACTAACTAATAGAAAGGAAGAAATATGGCTAAGAGTAAAAAAATTACAGCAAATAATATGACAGATGAATCTGGAGTATCAATGGAGAAACTTGTATCTCTATGTAAAAGACGGGGTTTTGTTTTCCCATCATCAGAGATTTACGGTGGACTATCAGCAACTTGGGATTATGGTCCATTAGGTGTTGAACTTAAAAAGAATATTCAGGAAATTTGGTGGAAAGAGATGACTAGAAGCCAAGAGAATATAGTTGGTTTAGATGCTGCAATTATGATGCACCCTAAAACTTGGGAAGCTTCAGGTCATGTAGCTAACTTTTCTGACCCTTTAGTTGATTGTAAAAAGTGTAAAACAAGATTTAGAGAAGATAAACTTGAACAAAAATATATTGATAGCAAAGAGTGTCCAGAGTGTGGTGGAGAGTTAACAGATCCTAGAAACTTTAACTTAATGTTCTCAACTCAGATGGGTGCTGTAGAAGATTCTTCTATGAAGGTATATTTAAGACCTGAAACAGCTCAGGGTATTTTTGTTAACTTTAAAAATGTTGTTGATACTTCTAGAGTTAAAATACCATTTGGTATTGCCCAGGTTGGAAAAGCATTTAGAAATGAGATTACTACTAAGAACTTTATATTTAGAACCTGTGAGTTTGAACAGATGGAGATGCAATTTTTTGTAAAACCAGGTACAGACGATAAGTGGTTTGAATATTGGATGGAAGCTAGAAAAGCTTACTACACAGAAAAATTAGGTGTTAGACCATCCCATTTACAATTTCATAGACATGGCGAAGGTGAATTAGCATTTTATGCAAAAGATGCATTTGATATAGAGTATAAATTCCCATTTGGTTGGGAAGAACTTGAGGGCATCCACTCAAGAACTGACTACGACTTAACCCAACACTCAAAGTTTTGTGGTAAAGAGATTAACTACTTAGACCAGGAAACTAACGAGTGGTATATCCCATATGTTATTGAAACTTCAGCTGGTTTAACACGGTCTGTTTTAATAGCTTTAACTGATGCCTACGATGAGGAATTATTAGGTGAAGACAAAAAAGGGAAACCTGATGTTAGAACTGTACTTCACTTTCACCCAGATGTTGCACCAATCAAAGTTGCTGTTCTTCCTTTAGTTAAAAAAGATGGAATCGCTGAACTAGCAAAAGATATCGAAAAAGAACTTAGAGAAGACTATGTAACATTTTTTGATCAATCTGGAGCTATTGGTAAAAGATATCGAAGAATGGATGAAGTTGGTACTCCATTTTGTATAACTGTTGATTATGACTCTAAAGAGGATGACTCAGTTACATTAAGATTTAGAGATACTATGGAGCAAGTTAGAGTTAAAAGATCAGAACTAGCTGCTAGAATTAAATTAGAAATGAAAAATTACAAAAGGGTAGAGAAGAAATAATGGCAATACTAGATTTATTAAAAGCTAGAGGCTTTTTTAAACAGTGTACAAACGAAGAACTTTTATCTAAAAAGCTAGAAGAAGAAAGTGTACGGTTTTACTGTGGTTTTGACCCAACTGGGCCATCACTTCATTGTGGGCATTTAGTTCCTTTATACGCTATGTACCACATGCAGCAAGCTGGACATAGACCTGTTGCCTTAGTTGGTGGTGGAACTGCAAGAATCGGTGATCCATCTGGTAAGTCAGAGATGAGACAGATGTTAACTGTTGATAAGATTAAAGAGAATGCTGAATCTCTAAAACGTCAGATTGCAAACTTTGTTGAGTTTGATGATGATAAAGCTCTGTTACTTGATAATGCAGACTGGTTAACCGGTTTAAACTATATTGAGTTCTTAAGAGATATTGGTCGACATTTTAGTGTAAACAGAATGTTAACTTTTGAAACATATAAAAAGAGACTAGAAACAGGACTTAGTTTTATTGAATTTAACTATCAGTTATTGCAATCCTACGACTTTTTAGAATTAAATAGAACATATGGTTGTACACTTCAAATTGGTGGAGATGATCAGTGGGGTAATATTGTTGCAGGTATGGATTTAATAAGACGTGTTGAAGGAAATGAAACAGTTGGTTTAACGTTTCCTTTAGTTACAAGATCCGATGGTAAAAAAATGGGTAAAACAGAGAAAGGTGCAGTGTTCCTAGATCCAGCATTAACTCCAGTTTACGAGTTTTTCCAGTATTGGAGAAATGTTACCGATTCCGATGTTGGTAAGTTTCTAAAGATATATACATTTTTACCTGTAGAAGAGTGTGATCGATTAGGAAATGCTCCTGGAGCAGAGATAAACGCTTCAAAAGAAGTTTTAGCATATGAATTAACAAAAATTATCCACGGTGAGGTCGAAGCTAATAAAGCAAGAGATGCTGCAAAAGCAGCTTTTACATCTGGTGGTACAGCAGATAAAACTGGAATGCCTTCAAAAGAATATTCTAAATCTCAGTTTGAAGAGGGCTTTAATATTGTTGATCTTTTTACTGATACTGGATTATGTGGAAGTAAAAGTGATGCAAGACGTCTTGTAACTCAAAATGGAGCTGCTGTTAATGGCGAAAAAAATAGTGATCCTAAGGCTTTAATAACTGTTTCTGATAAAACTGAAGATAGTGATATTATATTAAAAGCAGGTAAAAAGAGATTTTTTAGAGTTATACTAAAATAAATTAAAGTTCATCTACAGAAGAGGATATTCATTATCCTCTTTTTTTTTGTAAATTAACGAAATTAATTAGTAAATTTCCACATTTTCCGTTATTATATATAATAATATCTAGGAGTTTTACAATGAAAACTAAAAAAGAATTAAAAACAATGAGTGATAAATTATCGACACAAATATTAGATCAAATACCTACACCTGTAATGGCAGTAACTAGGGAATTAGAAGTTTTTTACATGAACCAAGCAGCTTTAACTATGCTTGGTAAAGACATGGATACAGTAACAGGAGAAATATGCGCAGATCTATTTTGTTCAAGGCATTGTAATACTCCTGATTGCCGAATGAAAATGGCCATAAATACAGGTGAAAAATGTACTGCAAGAAATGAAATTACTCTAGATGGTCAAAAGGTTCCAATAGAATATTTTGCAGTTCCATTAAAAGATGACAGTGGTGAAATTATAGGTGGTTTAGAGTATATTTTAGATATTACAGATCAGATTAAACATGAAGATAAACTTAAAGAACAATCAAAAACTATTCAGGAAATATCAACTCCAACAATAAAATTATGGGATGGTATTGTTATCTTACCTATCATTGGAATAATTGACTCTAATAGAGCACAACACATGATGGAAAAAATGCTTGAAAAAATAGTGACTACTTCGGCAAAAGTAATAATTTTAGATATTTCTGGAGTATTAGCTGTAGATACAGCGGTTGCTAATCATCTGATTAAAATAACTAAAGCTACACAATTAATGGGTTGTACATGTATTATATCAGGAATTTCCCCTGCGGTAGCCCAAACTATTGTTCAACTAGGTGTTGAAATGGATGGGATAATTACTAAATCAACTTTAAGTGATGCTTTAGCTCAAGGTTTTAGTCTTGTAAACTTAAAAGTAATTGATATGTAAGTTGGACAGATATACATGCCAGATATAGTCTTCAATATTGAAAAAACTGATAATGTATATCAGATTATTTTAGAAACTAGAATTTATGCTGAAAAGCTTGGATTTAGTGGAGTTACAGCTGTGTTAATAGCAACAGCTGTATCCGAATTAGCAACAAATATAATTCGATATACAAAAAGTGGAACTATAAATTTAAGTAATTCATTTAAAGACAAAGTTAGTGGAATTAAAATAATTGCAAAAGATACTGGTCCAGGGATTAGAAATGTAGATATAGTTATGGAAGATGGTTATAGTACAACTAAAAATAGTTTAGGGCTTGGTCTATCTAGTGTTAAGAGAATTATGGACGATTTTAGTATTGAATCTAAAGTTGGAATAGGGACCACAATAATTGTAGGGAAATGGTTATAGAATGTTAAGAGTAGAATCATATTATAGAATAATTCCATATGAGAAATCTTCCATGGTAAGTGGGGATCAAGTATTTTTAAAAGAGACGGATTCACATCTGTTTTTTGCCGTTATTGATGGTTTAGGCCATGGAGAAAAAGCGTATGATGCAGCTATAATCGCAACAGATTATTTGGATAAAGCCCAATTAACAGATCTGACAGGAGTACTAAAATCATTACATAATGTTCTATTAAAGAGTAGGGGAATTGTTATTGATATTTGTATCTTAAATAAAGAAACAGGTCTATTAACATATTCAGGAGTGGGTAATATCACAACCCGGATTATAAGTGATAAAAACAGTACTTTAATATCAAAAGATGGTGTTTTAGGTTGTAGATTACCAACAATAAAAATCTGGGAACATAAAATAAAAGAAGGTGACTTAATTATATCATATTCAGATGGGGTAAAAGAAAGTTTTGACTTTTCGGAGATAGCAAATCTTAAATTTGATCCTATAAAAGATGTAGCTGAAAATATTTTAAATAAATATGCAAAAGATAGTGATGATGTCTCAATATTAGGGATTAAAATATTAAAATGATAACAAGTGAAAAAAAGAAATTATTATTACATGTATGTTGTGGCCCTTGTGCTGTAGGTTCTATCCCAAGGATTGATGATTATGATATAATTCTATATTTTTCTAATTCTAATATGAACTCTGAAGAAGAGTTTGAAAAAAGATTTGAGGCTGCAGTTACAGTTTCAGATTATTATAAAGACAGTATAATTAAAGAAAAGTACGACCATAAAAAGTGGTCAGATTACATAAAAGGTTTAGAAGCTGAACCTGAAAAAGGTGCTAGATGTTTAAAATGTTTCAGATTTAGCTTTATTACAGCTGCTAAAAAAGCAAAAGAGCTTAATATGGACTTTTTTACATCTACTTTATCCATTAGTCCACATAAGAACTCAAAAGCAATAATGGAGATTGGCCAAGATGTGGCTAAACAGTACGGTGTAGAGTTTTTAATGATCGATTTTTGTAAAGAAAATGGTTTTAAAGTTAGTACCGATCTATCAAAAGAGTTAGGCCTATATAGACAAAAATATTGTGGTTGTGAATATAGTATTTGGTGGTGATTTTTTAAGATTGACTATTTTTTAAAAAATCTCCGACACCCTGAAATATAAGTTGTTCTATCGTATGGGCTAGTTTTTCTAAGGGGAAGTCTTTCTCTTCTACAAACCATTTTGTAAAAAGAGAAAATATCCCAGAAATTGCAAATGTGATATAAAATTCAAAATCCCTATCCTTTGATTTTTTTATTAAGTCTTGGTTTTCATCCATAAAATATTTAATGAAGTCTTCTTTTAATTGATCAAGAAAAATTATTGATTCTCGGCTACTAAATAACAATTTGTTAAATTCTTTTTCCTCTTCTAATAGCTTACTAATCTCTAATAATAGAGGTAGGGGATTAGTTATTATGGAATTGGGAGAAAAACTACTAAGTATTTCTTTTAAGTCCTGTTCTACTTTATTTTCTAATTGCCGCCAAAGATCAAATATATCTCTGTAGTGTAGATAGAATGTACTTCTATTAATATCAGCATGTTGGCATAGTTCTCTTACTGTTATTTTGGTGAGTTCTTTACTTTGTAGAGTTTCTACAAGTGAATCTCGTAATAGTTTTTTTGTTTTACGTATACGTCTATCCTGTTTTTCTGTTCTCATTTTACCTCAATTCACTGTAATAATAGTCATAACTCCACATAGTGTCTATTAGTAGACATATGACGTATAATTGATTGTTGTCACCTAGCCATAACCATATTATAGTTAAAATATCTAAATTATTAAGGGAGTTCTAATGGCTCATAATATCATTTCAACTTGTATTGGTTGTGGTGCTTGTAAAAAAGTATGTCCAACAACCGCTATAACTGGAGATAAAAAATCTTTGCATGTAATTGATTATAAATTATGTATCGATTGTGGTTCGTGTGGAAGAGTATGTCCAAAAGATTCTATAGAAACTGAGCAAGGGGATCTGGTACCTCGGTTAAAAAAGTCAGAGTGGCTTAAACCAACTATAATTGTTAAAAAATGTTACGCCTGTGAAAATTGTGTTGTTGCTTGCCCAGTAGATGCCTTGACTATGAAAGCTGAAGATCTACCTCTTAATGATAATTATGCTGTTTTAGCTTATCCAAACAAATGTGTTTCATGTAACTGGTGTTTAGATAATTGTCAGTTTGATGCAATAATTATGGAGGTTCAAAATGGAAATAATTAAGGGTACTTCAAATAGATATTTAGATGTAAATCTTACAGATCAAACCTGGAGTGTTTATCAGGTAAGTCAAAACGACCTGAAATCATATATTGGTGGTAAGGGTTTAGCATTAAAAATATATTATGATCGTTTTACTAAAGAGGAATTAGGAACTGTTGATGCTTTAGGTCCCGATAATCTACTTATATTTTCTATGGGAGTCATGTTAACGTCTGGAGCATCATGTTCTGGACGATTTGAAGTTGTAACACGTTCTCCTTTAACTGGTCTTATGGTTGGTTCATCTTGTGGTGGTTATTTTGGTGAAGCATGTAAAACTGCAGGTTGGGATGGAGTTATTATTTCTGGGTGTTGTAGTTCTCCAACTACAATGCGAATAGATAAAGATGGTGTTACATTTGAATCTGCTACAGAACTTTGGGGTCAAGGAACACACGAGGTTCAAGAATCACTTAAACTTAGTCCAAAAGAGGGTGTCGCTGTAATAGGCCCTGCAGGAGAGAACAGAGTTCTTTATGCAAATATTTGCTCTGGTCACCGTTTTGCTGGTCGTGGTGGAGTTGGTGCTGTTATGGGTTCTAAAATGTTAAAAGCTATTGTTGCTAGAGGTAAAGAAGTAAGTTATGAACCTGTTTATCCTGAATTTTTTAATAAAACTGTAACAAAAGCAAAAAAATATATTTTACGGAATAAAATGACAAAGGATTATCGACTATATGGTACAAACAGTAATGTTAAACTTGGTATGGAAAGAGGTTTTGCACCAGTACACAATTTTAAAGACCGTTATCATCCAGATATAATTAATAATTCTGGTGAACTAATGGCTAAAAAATATAAAACCAGACACTCATCATGCAGACATTGTTCAGTTTTATGTGGTCATAAGGGGCATTATCCAGATGGTAAATTAAGACAAATACCTGAATATGAAACTGTTGGTATGTTTGGTAGTAATATTGATAACTATGATCCTGATCTTATTGGCAAGTGGAATGATGTAATGAATGAACTGGGAATGGATACTATTTCTTGTGGTGGAACACTTTCATGGGCTATGGAAGCTGGAGAAAAAGGACTACGTAAAACTTCTTTACAGTTTGGAAAGTTTGATAATATTGAAGGTATTTTGAATGATATTGCTTATCTTAGGGCAGAAGGTATTGATTTAGCTCTAGGTTCCCGTAATTTAAGTCAAAAGTATGGTGGAACAAATTTTGCAATCCATGTAAAAGGTATAGAGGTTGCAGCATACGACCCTCGTTCAAGCTGGGGGCATGGTTTAGGATATGCTGTTCATAATAAAGGTGGATGCCATTTAGGCTCTTATTTAATTGCCTTAGAGCAACATATGGGTTATATGCCACCACATGTTACTATGGGAAAAGCAGATTGGGTTATTTTTATGGAAGATCTATACTCAGGTGTTAACTCATTACAAGTTTGTCTATTTTCTGTTTTTGGTATTATGACAGAGCCAGTAATTCCTAAATATCTACCAAAATTTGTTCTTAAAGTCGCAACAATTACGATGCCTAAAATCGCTATGGCACTAATGGATTGGAGTATTTTAAGCAAATACTTTTGGTCTATAACAGGTATTAAAATGGGTAAATGGGGATTTATTAAAGTTGGTGAGAGAGTAAACAAGTTAGAGCGTTGGATGAATGTTCAAATGGGGCATAAAGCAGAGCACGATACTCTTCCTGAACGTTTTACAACTGAAAAAGAGACTGCTTTTAAGGGTAAAAATACAGTTGTACCAATTAAAAAAATGGTTAAACAATATTATAAAAAAAGAAAGTATGGTGCTAATGGTGGACCTACAGATATTGCACTTGCTAAATTAATGAATACAGGAGAATAAAATGACTTCTATAAGACCATCTAAACGAAGATTTAAAACTTTGTATTGTAGAATAGTTTTTGCAGTTTTAGGCTGGTTTATTCCAGCAATTGCATGTAGAAAAAAAACTGTTAGAACAGTGATTTCTGATTTTCCAGAAAACTTTACATTCTCTTTTGGGGTATGGCCATCAGGGCCATCAGTGGCTTTTAAACGTGTTTCTAACAGGTTAAAACAGATTCCTAGGAATTCATTAGATTTGGATATGAAAGTATCACTAAAAAGTATAGAAGCAGCATGGTATCTGTTATCATTTCAGGAAGGTACATGTCAAAGTGAAGCAAATGGTCGCCTTACAGTAAAAGGTGAGTTACCACATTCCTGTACCTTTATCCGTCTTATGGATAAGGTTGAAATCTTATTATTACCCAGGTTTATTGCTAAAAAAGCTGTTAAAAAATGGGAGGCTGTTTTATGACAAAACCTTTAGGTACAATTCTTTTTGGTCGTGGTATGATGGCTCAGTTAAGTTCAGAAATGGCTTTATTGAAAGTTAAAAATCCTATAATTATAACAAATGATAAAAACAAAAAGAAAGCTATAAAAACTGGGAAGCTTCTAATTCCTGGATATACTTCAGGTATTAATATTCAAGCAAATACTCCATCTAATGATTATGATTTTTTGATTATTATGGGTGATTCTGAACTTGTAAAAGAATATTCCCAGGATATTAGACCAAAAGCTCTGATTCCACTCTCATTAACAGATATAGATAGTATAAAAGAGCCTCTTTCTGAGTATATAGTTATCGATTCAAAAGTTGTTTCATGTAGAAAATCAACTATTTTGGAAAACTTTTTTAAAGCCTATATAACTACAGTGGATGCTGACATAGATTTTCCATGTAATTTTATTATACCCAAAGCATTTACTTTTAGTTGCCGTACATCTGTACTTAAAGCAGATAACTCTTTGCATGAGCTAGGTCCTCTACTCAATAAATTGAATGTTAAATCACCATTGTTTTTAACAGATAAGGGAATTGAATCTGTTGGACTTTTAGATCTAATAAAAGATGAATTAAAAAAGAAGGATATTACAGTTTTTAAAGATATCCCACCGGACTCAGATACTGATACTGTTAATAAGATAAGTCATATTTTTAATGAAGAAAATAGGGATGGAATAATTGCATTAGGTGGTGGCTCTGTATTGGATACAGCTAAAGGTGTATATTTAAATGTCTCTTTGGGCACAGAAAACCTTTCAAAGTACAGTGGTTCTGGAATAATTCCCAAATTGAATACTCCATTTGTTTGCATACCAACAACGTCTGGAACTGGCTCTGAGGTAACTAAAGTTGCAGTGATAGCGGATAAAATTAGTGGGAGGAAAAATGTTTTTAATTCAAATCACCTTCAACCTGATTATGCTATTTTAGATAGCCGTTTAACAGCTTCACTACCACTTTTTTTAAGCTCAATGACTACTATGGATGCACTTTCTCATGCTGTGGAAGCTTTTACTTGTTTAGGAAAAAATCCAATAAGTGATCAGCTAGCTTGGAGATCAATTACTCTGATTAGGGATCATCTAATACCTATGATGAAGGATCCAAAAAATTTAGAACATAGAGCTGCTTTAGCAAATGCTTCAAACTTAGCTGGAATGGCATTTTCTAACTCTATGGTTGGAATGGTACATACAATCGGGCACTCTATTGGCTCTGTATGTCATGTTCCCCATGGTACATGCATGTCTATTTTACTACCCTATGGTCTAGAGTATAATGCTAAAGTTATTACCGACGAGTTGAGACAATTAAAAAATGCACTATCAACTGATTCTACAGAATTTTCTGCAATTGAAATTATAAAAGGTATGAATATTAAGCTAAATGATCTAACAAATGGCCGTCATCCTCTGAAATTTTCGGAAGTAAAAAATAGAGATGGTGAACATTTAGTAAAACCAAACCAATTTGAGGCTATTGCCAAGACAGCTTTAGGTGATGGATCTATAGTATACAATCCTAGAGAACTGAGATTTGATGATATAATAAAAATTTTAGAAGATGCTTTCTAGAAATAAAAGAAAATTTATACTAAACCTAGAAGTTCTTATATGTAATTAACTTCTAGGTTACATATTACTCAATTTTATCTCTCTTTATTTTTTTTTTAAAGAGAGATAGTATGATTTAAACAATTCTAAAGGAATTACCACATGAGTGATATATATATAAAAAAAATACTGGCAGCTAAGGTTTACGATATTGCAATTGAAACCCCAATAGACAGTGCTGTTTTTTTAAGTAAACGTATAAATAATAAGGTTCTAATTAAACGAGAAGATCTACAACCGGTTTTTTCATTTAAACTTAGAGGTGCATATAATAAAATGAATCAGCTTACAGAGGTTCAAAAAGTCAAAGGAGTCATTGCTGCCTCTGCGGGAAATCACGCCCAAGGTGTAGCACTTGCTGCTAAATATTTAGGTATAGAAGCTACTATAGTCATGCCTAAAACTACACCAAAGATAAAAGTTATATCTGTTAAAGAACATGGGGCAAATGTAATACTATATGGTGATGATTTTAACGATGCACTAGAATACTCTAGACAATTAGAAGTAGAAAATGGTTTTATATTTATTCACCCATATGATGACCCAGAGGTAATTGCAGGGCAGGGAACAATCGGCATGGAGATTCTTAGACAATATTCTGAGAATATAGATGCAATTTTTATTCCTGTAGGTGGTGGAGGATTAGCCGCTGGTGTTGGAACTTATATCAAATACCTAAGACCTGAAATAAAAGTTATTGCTGTTGAATCTAATGAATCGGCATGTTTAAAAGCTGCTTTTGAAAACAATAGCCGAGTAATATTAGAAAAAGTTGGTATTTTTGCAGATGGTGTCGCTGTTAAACAGATTGGTGAAGAGACTTTTAAGCTTTTAAAAGAGTGTATAGACGGTATTGTAACAGTTACAACCGATGAAATTTGTGCAGCTGTTAAAGATCTATTTGAAGATACAAGATCCATATCTGAACCTGCTGGTGCATTAGCTTTAGCTGGTTTAAAAAAATATGCAGAAGAAAACAGATTATCTAATCAAACTTTATTAGCAATAGAAAGTGGTGCTAATGTTAACTTTGATAAATTAAGGTTTATATCAGAAGTCTCTGAGTTTGGAGAGAGAAGAGAGTCTTTATTAGCTGTTACAATTCCAGAAGAGAAGGGAAGCTTCAGAGAGTTTTGTAGAGTTATAGGTGAACATAGTATTACTGAATTTAACTACCGTTTTGCTAAAGATGAAGATGCAACAATTCTAGCAGGTGTTCAAATTAAAAGAAAAGACGGAGAGTTGGATAATCTTATAGCTGGATTAGAATCAAAGTCCTACATTGTAAAAAATCTAACAGAAAACAGTATTGCTAAACGTCATGTTAGAAATATGGTTGGTGGGCATAAAACATCAATAAAAGAAGAAGCTGTATTTACTATAGATTTTCCTGAAAGAGCAGGTGCACTTATGGACTTACTTGAATTATTAGGGGATAGGTGGAATATCTCAATGTTTCACTATAGAAATGAGGGGAGTATCATTGGTAAAGGTCTAATTGGTTTACATTATAATATAGGGGAAAAAAGTAAACTAATTTCTGTTTTAGATAAGGTTGGGTATAACTATGTTGAAAAAACAGATGATGATGCCTATAAGCTTTTCCTAGGTTAATAAAGAGTACATTTCTAGATCAACAAATTGGTCGTTCCATTTCTCATAATCTTTTAATAATCCTTCATATTCGAAGCCATTATTTAATAATAACTTTTTTGAAGTGATATTATTTGGTCTTACAGTAGCTTGTATTCTATTTAATTTAAATTCTTTTTTTATGTGTAATAAAAATATTTTTATTACACTAGTCATTATACCTTGTCCCCAATGTTTTGGTTTTAAATCATAACCAATTGATACTCTTGATTGATGCCAATATATTGAATAAATACCACATGTTCCTATGAACTTATTGTTTAATAGTATTGCATATCTATATTGTTTTTTATTTTCTGATAATCTTATCCAGTTATTAATCTGATTTTCTGATTCAAGTAGAGTTGTATAGGGTTTTATATCAAAATCTTTACAAACCTTGTTAGAAGAATAAAGTTCATAAACATCTTGGATATCCTCTACCGATATAGGTCTAATACTTAATTGTCGGTTTGATAGTTTTAAATTCATATCTATAAATCGGTTTGACTTTCATAATTAATAATTATTTCATCTAAAATTTCAACTGAATCTTTTACTAATTTTGGACATAAGTTTGAAAAGATACCAGACTCTCTTGCTTTTATTAGTTCTTCTTCTTTATTTAAATTATATCCAAGAAGTTCTGAACAATTTAAAGTTTTGTTTTTTGATTTAAACTTATTAGTATATTTATTAATTATTTTATATGTTTCATCCTTAGAATTTCCAAATTTTAATCCTATAGCTAAGATTGCCCCAGATACAGCACCACAAATTTCCCCATTATGTGCTACACCCCCTCCAAAACCTATAGAAAGTTTTAATCCAAACTCTTTTGATATACCAAATTCTTCACAATATGATGTAAAAACAGCTTGTGAACAGTTACAATTTGGACCAAATGATTCTTTTGCAATGTCTGATCTTGTATCCATGAGTACTCCTTTTTGTATATTTTATACTATATACCGTTTTAAATAATGGTTCATCAATTTTTAATTATCTAAGAATAAAATTATTATTTTATAAGATTGAGAGCTCACTGAGTTTAGTAGTATAATAGATTATGGAGTAATGTCTTGAAAAAATCAAAATATAAACCTATATCAAAAAAAATTAATACAATTATTTCAGTAACTCTTATCCTCGGCGTAGGGATTGTTATATTTATACTCTTTAGATCTTTATATACTACCATCGATATGGACACTAAAAAGAATATAGAGCAACAGTCTGAAATTCTGCATACATCTATAAAAAACTTTATGTTACCAGGTCAAGCTCCTTTAGCTGTGAAATTATTAAGTGATCTAGAGGAAGCAAACCCATACTTTACAATAAAACTATACCGAAGTGATGGAACCTATGCTTTTACGGATAATAAAACAATAATGCAGGTTAATAAAAATCTCAAAAAAGAAGTATTTAAGGAGCGTGATGATATTTATACCTCTGGAGTTATGAGGGATGATCTACCAACCCATATAAGTTTCATGGATTTTAAAGTAGAAAATGAATCATTTGTAAAAGTATATAGACCACTTAGAAACCTAGCTAGTTGCGCAAAGTGCCACGGCTCAGATCATATTATTAGGGGTGTAATTGAAATTACTAATAATATTACAGAATCAGAAAATGAGAAAAAAACTGGAATTATAACATCGGTAATTATATTTCCAATTATAGTTTTGGCACTGTTATTAATATTAACAACCTTTATTCATAAAAGTGTATTAAATCCTATAAAAAGAATTGGTGAAGTTTGTAACTCTGTAACAAAAGGAGTTTTTTCAAATAGAGTAAAAATAAATAGTAATGATGAAATTGGAGATTTAGGGAATACTGTTAATAAAATGTCTGAGGGACTTATGGAGAGATTTGAACTTTCGAAATATGTTTCGGAATCTACAATTAAATCCCTATCTGGTTCTAATGATGATGGTGAACAGGTAAATTTAACCCTCTTTTTTAGTGATATAAGAGGTTTTACTTCATATTCTGAAAAACATACTCCAAGGGAAGTTGTTAGGGATTTAAACAAAATATTAAATTTTCAGACTCAAATAATAAAAAGTGAAGGTGGTGATATTGATAAATATGTCGGAGATGAAATTATGGCAATATTCACCGGTGAAAATCAGGAAGAAAGAGCTTGTAATGCTGCAATTAAAATCCAAAAAGAATTAAAACTTAAATCTAAAAAAGAGTATGGGAATTTAATGGTTGGTATAGGTATAAATCGGGGAGATGTTATTTTAGGAATGTTAGGTTCCCAAGATAGAGCTGATTTTACAGTTATTGGTGACAATGTTAATACCGCAGCTAGAATTTGCAGTGCAGCTGGCAAAGGTGAAGTTTTAGTAAAAGATAATATATATGATGAATTAAAAGATAAAATATCTTTTAATGAACCAATAGAGATTAGTGTTAAAGGTAAAGATAACAAACTGAATGTATATCTAATAAAATTGTTTTAATACAATGTTGTTTATATAGTATTTAAATGTGTTTATAAGGATTTTGTTTGATGAAAATAATTAATAGTAATTATAAGTTTACTCCATCTCTATTAAGAAAAAGATATGCCACAGCTTTAGGTCTAATTGCATTATTAATTATAATAAGCCAAGTTTTAATCCAGGTCGCTCTGGATGAAAATACAGATTCTGCTAGAGTTATAAATATAGCAGGTAGGCAAAGAATGTTAAGCCAAAAAATTACGAAGTCAGCATTAGCATTATCTAACAATTCTGATAACTTTATCAAGGCAAAATATATTATTGAACTTACTAATACATTAGAATTGTGGAGAACCTCGGACAAAGCTTTAAAAGAAGGATCAGTTCTATTAGGCATAGAAGCTAATAATAGTCCAATAGTTATTCAAATGTTTTCGGAAATCAAAGACCCATATAATATAATAATAATTAATACTAATTTAATTATTGAATCCTATCATAATAACGATACAAATATTAATGAATTCTTAACTAATATTTTAGAACAGGAATCGATCTTCTTACAAGGGATGAATGACATAGTATTTCAATATGATTTTGAAGCTACAAACAAACTCAAAAAAATTAAACAACTTGAAATAATTCTTCTTTTAATAACATTTTGCCTGCTTTTATTTGAAGCACTTTTCATTTTTGTTCCCGTTGAGAAAGAGATGAAAAAAACATTTCAGGAAATAAAAGATAATGAGCATTATTTGGATATGTTAGCTTCATATGATGAGATGACAGGCCTTTACAATAAAAGAGTTGGGATACTGTTATTGTCTAAAGAGTTCGAAAAATCTAAAAGAACAAATGATCCACTAACTATATCTTTTATTGATGCAGATGGACTAAAACACATCAATGATAAACTTGGACACAAAATTGGTGATGAGTATATTAAATCAATAGCACAAGCAATTAAAAGTGGATTACGACATAGTGAAGCAGCTTTTAGATATGGTGGTGATGAATTTGTACTAATCATCAATGGCGATATTTCTGTAGCAAAGTTAATACTGGAAAGAATCTCAGAAAATGTTACCTCTATAAATAATGGACAAATAAAACATTCAATTAGTTTTGGTTATGCACAACTTAAAGATCATAATATCTTAAACGCCGAGGATTTAATTAAAATTGCTGATATTGATATGTATAAAAACAAAAATAAGAAGAAGCAAAACGGGCTTTAGTTTGGATATTCTAGTTATTTGTTTATTATTTCTGTAATCCTTTTAAAGCTAATATGATCACCTTCATCTTTTCCATAGTAAACTTCAATTATAATACCGTTTTTATCTATTATGAAACTAGCCGGCATAGTATTTAACATACCATCAAAATTTAAAGGGATTTTGCCCTGTAGTACCATTCCTTTAATTAATGATGGAAATCTAAATATCATACCTTTAATAACACCAAGCCATGACTTAGTTACAGAAAATATTTTATATAGTGATCGATCAGCATTACTTACTAGCGGAAATGATGGATGGTGAAGTTCTTTAGCTTTCCTTACTTCAGCTTCAGGAGAGCCAAAGACAGCGATTACTTTAATCTTTGAACCATAGGGTTCTATAAAGCTATTTAATGCACGTAGCCGTAGATTACAAAAAGGGCATGTAGAAAATCTGAAAAAGGTTATAAGTGTAATACCTTCAGCATTTATTACTGAGTGTTCAACTGAGTCTATATCTTTTAAATTATTAATAGGTGTGGTTGAATTGATTTCGATTTTAACCATATTTTTTAACCCCAATACAATTAGTATAGTTCTAATTATATTCCAATGCTATAATCAAAACATGACTCATATTATATTATTACTTTATCTTTTATCTGGAATTAGTGGCATAGTGTCAGCTATCTATCTTATTATGAAATATGGTAATAATTCTGATTTTATGAAGGGTTACATTGGAGTTCATCTCTCTTATACTTTTTTAATGTTATCAGCATTAATTGTATTATATTTAAAGGTTAATGTTATTAAGTCTACCTTTGTTTCTTCAGTTTTTATTGCAGTTATTATTTTAGGGCAAGGTATATTAGCAAGGTCAATATCACGACTTAGTTTTATAGTAGATAAAAAAGGTATTACTAAAAGTACTAAGATTTTATGGTCTGTTATACCCCTATTATTTGTTGTTATAGCAATGTTGCAACTAATATTGTGGCAAACTACATTTTCTTTTTACCCTATTATTATTGCTGTTCCATCTTTTATTTTAATATCTATCTGGTTTGCTCATAGGAATTCTAAATCAGAAGAGAATAAAAGCAGTAATGAAAATAGACTCTGGTATTTCTTTCTACTTTTTACACTGGCTATAATAGCATTAGAAATGTCTTTAAAATATTATTTTGGATTTCTTGGAGATTATACAGTTAATATTCCAATTATATTTATTTGCTGGAATTTACTGAATATGTCCCAAATAAAAGCTAAAATAAAGAGACCTCAAAATAACACAATTATATTAGATGAATATATTTCAAAGTGGAATCTTACAACTAGGGAAGTAGAGATAAGTACAGCGATTCTTAGGGGTCACAGTAATAAAGAGATAGCTTTTGACCTTAAAATTTCCACTAGTACTGTAAAAAATCATATATATAACATCTATAAAAAAACAGAGGTAAATAGCCGTGTTGATCTGGTTAATTTATTAAACTAGGTATAATTTCCCATATCTTTTCACTGATACTGGTTGTAGTTTAATAGGTGGAGGATGATATGAAAAAATCTATATTATTATTTACTAAATGTCTTATTGCTACTTTAGCATATATTGTAACAATCATGTTAACTGGAGCATTAATTACCCCACTATTTGGTATTGATCTGAGTAACATAAAAATGCCAGGACAAACTGAAACAATTACTGGTCTATTTACTGTTGCAGTAATACAAATTTTAGTTATAGCGTTAATAGCACATCGGTCTAAACTGAAAAGAAAAAGTCTAGGACTGATGTTATCTCTAATTTATTTTGCTATTAATCATGTTCTTAATACAGTGGAAAGCTTAATTTTCATGAGGTATATTTATCCTGTACCGCTACAGATGGTTAACTTATTAAATGGACTTATTATGTCTTTTATTCTTGGTTATATAATCGCTTATCTCTTTGGTTCTAAAATACCAAGTGAGGATAAAATTTCAGAATTTTTATGGAGTAAAAAGCTTATTCTACATTGGGTTTCATGGATTATTATCTGGTTTGTTATCTACTTTATCGCTGGATTTTTAATTCCTATGAATGTTGAAGGTGTTAAAGACTTCTATTTCTCAGGAGAAAGTTCTGCAATGGATATGTCACTAGTTCCAATTGGATATATTATGCAGATACCTAGAGCTTCTATTTGGATACTTATTGCAATAGCACTTCAGAAGAATCAGAAGGGGTCCGTTTGGGAAAAAAGTTTAATTACAGGGATTGTTTTTGGGTGTTTAATGTCATCAAGCCTTCTTGTTCCAAACTTTCTAATGCCTGGATTTGTTAGAATGGCTCATCTTCCTGAGATCATGTATGCAAATCTATTATGGGGTATTATTATAGGATTTAAAGTGAATAATCATTTTAAAGTTATTTAGTAATATTATTAGACTTTATTACCCCAAACTTTTACTAGAGAACTCTTACCTTTAAGTTCGAATTCTCCAAGATTATAAAATTTAGATTTTAGAGAATCTTTTAAGTGGGTGTACATAGTATTTGATAGTATCAAATCGCTATGTACATTTCTTGTAATAGACTCAAGTCTAGATGCAATATTTACAGTGTCTCCAATAACTGTAAAATTCTTTCTATCACTACTTCCTAAATCTCCAATTATTAATTCTCCAAAATGGCAACCAATACCAAAGTCTGTAGGCAGTGGTAATGATTTTCTATTTAATTCATCCTCAAGGATCATCTTGTTTTTAATTATTTCTAATGAACATTCTGCTGCAGAATTACATGGATCCTTTACACTCTGAAGTCCAAAAATAACCATGATAGCATCTCCTATATATTTATCAATAGTTCCATTATGTCTCTTAACTATACTATTCCAGTAATCAAAGTATATATTTAACATTTTACTTATACTTTCAGCATCATTTTCTTCACATAACTTTGTAAAATCTTTGATATCAGCGAACATGATACATAACTTGTCTTTTTTTGCGATATATTCACCTTTATTAATAATTGTATCCCTTATATTTTTATCTACATATTGTCCAAATAGGGAAGTAATTCTTTCTTTAAGTTTTTCAATTTCATATCGACCTAAAGCAATAGTAAAAGCGAGTAATGTTCCACCAAAAATGATAAACCAGTGGGTTGGGTCTTGTAAAAATGTATCTAAGTATTTAAAAATTTCTGTTATTATTAATTTTTCAGGTGTAATTACTTCTTTCCAGGTATCAAAGTAAAAGTAGATAAACAAAAATATAAATACGTTGAGAACTACAAAAATGACTTCAATTGATTTATTAAAAATTGTATTACTATGAATTTTTATTGACATTAAACTTGCAGAAATTACAGCATATATCCAGAATCCAATATGTGCAGTATTTAGTAAATAATCAATTCCCTCTCTCACTTCTAATAAGCTATAAATAACTGGAACTATAAAAGAAAATAATAGACGATATTTAACTTTGTGACCAAAGTAAGCCAATAAAAAAACTTGTAAAATCAATGATAACAATAATCCTAAATGTCCAATATCATTTATAAAAATTGATTTTGATTTTATAATTTGCATAATGATATAAAATAACCCAAATTGACCAGAATATAGTAATAATTCATCAATGATTTTTTTCATATTGCTCTTATTCATAATTATTTGCATCCTCATAGTTAATCTGTTATTTAATAAATTTTATGTCATTAACTTATGTAAATCAAATATTTAACTATTTATTACCATATAAAAAATAGATCTACTATCTGACTTTTAAAAATTAGTGTTTATGCTGCTAATAATCAGGATACTTAGAAAATGTCGATTGATCTGACTGATTTTTAATAACAAACTTCTGTTATAAACCTTGTTTTCGTAAGTTTTCTTTAACATCAAATGAGAATGAGATTATTCTATCGTCATGTAGTTCCCGTATCCTTTCAACGATACTAAATTGAGCTCTATTTATATCTGTATCTAGACTACTAATATCTAAAAATAAATTAAGTATTTGCTCTTTTTCTTCATTATCAAAGAAACTAAGTATATATTGTTTTACGACTTTTTCGGTAGATGATATAGCGGTAATTATAGTCTCATATTTTATGTTTTTTAGTACTAACTCAACAGAACTTGGAGGCAATAATACTATATCCTCAAATACAAATATATTTTTTTTGAATTCTTCTGTAATTTGTGGTTCTATTTTTTCAAGATTATTTATTAACCACTTATCCAATACTTTATCGTAAGTTATAATTTTAGATAGATCGCGTACAGTCAGTCTTGAATTATATCCTTTTAAAAAATCTTTACCAAATTCAATTTCACTTATATTTTCTAATAGTTTCCCTGAGATTTTTTCACTATTGGAAATATTTAAACATAGTTCCATCTGATCTTTTAAAGAAAGTGATCTTATTACACTTGATGCTATCTTTATTAATTCTAACTCTTTCATAATTAACTCCTTTTCTGTATTCATTAAGCTTTTTGTTAGCTCAACTCCGTGATAAAGATGAGGTATTTTAGATTTTAGGATCTGTTTTGCTTCATAGAGTCTGCTTTTAACTTTTATTAAACTTATATTGCAAATTTTAGATATTTCTAGATAACTATGTCCTGAAAAGTAATATAGTTGCAAAACATCTCTTTGATTTCTAGATAAAGTGGAAATTGAAACTTTTAATAAGTCTGTATAATTATTCCACTCATTTTTAATTTCATTAGTTATATTTACATTTTCATTAAACTCAACATCTTCTCTTTTATCCCTATAATAGTTTTTAATTTTGTTATGGCAAAGTTTAAATAACCAAGAATCAAAGGTTTCAATTTTTTGAAGTTTCCCAATATTTATTAAGCAATTTATAAAAGTTTCTTGCACTATTTCATCTACATCCATAGAATTATTAACTTTACTTTTAACAAAAGCATAAATACGTGTTTGGTTTTGGGATATAATTTTTTCTAGTGATTTACTATTGCCATGTATTGCATCTATTAAAATCTTTTTATCCATAAATCCTCTCTACACTAATAGACACATATAATAATAAAAAGTTGGAAATTATTTATATCTTTTTATTCTAAAATATTTTTATTCAATTTAGATCAAATTTATTGACCTGATAAAATATTAACACGATAACTTTTCGAATCTAACTTTAATTAGTTTTAGGACATAATTAAAAAAATATTAGCATTTTTTCTTAGACTGTTCTCAATTTATTAAGTATGCCTATCAAAAGGAATTCTTATGGACAATATAGTTTTCTTGATTAGTAACTAATTTATACAAAAACTAATAAGCATTTAGTGACCAATCGTAACTATATTTGATTTTTTTATAATCACGAATATTTATTATACTTTCTATGTAATTTATTACTTCTTCTTCATCTTTACCAAAATCAATATAAAACCAGTTATAAATTGAGGATAAAATTAATGTATTATTTAAAAATTTATGGCCATAAGAACTTTTTAAATATGTTCCTTCAGCTATATTTAACAAACCTTCAATATTATTAGGTGTAAATGCCTCTTTCTGTAGTTCTGGGCAGCTCATGCTGGCACAGTTTAAAGAGTAGTGAATTCTATGGTCATTCCAAATAGGTCGCAATATTTTATGTTCTATATCATTTAAGGATATTTCTTCTGATTCAATACTTACAAGTTTTTTATCCCAGGGTCCAATTTTAAATAGGCCTGAAATATTTATATTTTTAATTGATTTAACAGGATAGTGATCAAGAACCACTTTAATAGTTAAAGCGTTGTATAAATTAATCCAGACTGATTTCTGCTCTTCTCTATTCAGATTAGTAATTTTTTGACTAGTTAAATATTCTATATAACTGCTTAAGTTATTATAACTTTCTCTGTTTACTTCTGAATATTTAACTAGATTCATTCCATTTTTACTAACTAGATTTCTTTTTAAAAACGTTGTCCATAATTCGTGGTTTATCACCAGCGTACTGTTTAAATTATATTCATTCCATTTCTCCCAAACTTCTGGTGTGGGAGCGGCATATAAATTTGAAATAACTGATATTAAAAAACATATGAATAATAACTTTTTCATTTGTAATCCTTATTTAAAAGATACTTTCTCCAAAGAATTGAGTATAGATGTATCTTTTTTACAATTCCATTTTTATTATATACATCGAATTTAAGGTTAACCCAGTTTATTAAACCTCCATATAAATTAGATACATCGATGTAACCGTCATCAAGTAAAGCCTCTCCAATTTTTTCACTTCTATAACCAATTGTGCAATAAATAATAATTTTTGAATTTTTGTTAATCTTTGGTAACTTATCTAAGGAGAATGATTTATAATCTATAAAAATTGCATCTTTTATATGACTAAGGGTAAATTCTTTCTCTGATCTTGTATCAAGAATAAAGATATCTGAGTCTAACATTTCATTTAACTCTTCAGGATAAATTAGATTAACTGTATAACTATATAGAGTATCTATTTTTTTATCAATTTCTGAGATCTCAGAATTGTTGTTTGAAAATAGTGGAGATATTGCAATGTGAAATAATAACATGATACACAGAATTAGCCGCATTAACCTAATTTCTATATCCAAAGATAAACTACAAGTCTTTTTATATCTATTCATTTTCATATCCTACACTTCAGTATAAATAATTATTATCAATAACGCTATGTTTGATTTTTCAATATACTAATAAATATAATTTATTCTAATTTATTGAATTGTTCTGGATATCATATTAAATTGTGAGGAGGATACTCTCTGCATCTATTGTGCAGAGAGTAAAACTAGAAGTTTTTTATTTATTCTTCTTCTCTAATTTTTTTGCTTTTTTCTCTTTAGCAGTTAAAGTTGGTTTAGTTTTAACATCTTTTTTGCCTTTATCTTTTTCACCCATTATTAAATCTCCTATACTTATCATATCATGAAAAATGATTAATACTCTATCAAAAAATTTAAATAACAATAACTGAATCATTGTAGATTGACGTATTAATATTTAGAACAACCAGTACAATCAGAACATTTTTTATGATCACAATAATATTCAATTCTATTTCGACCATTCTTTTTTGCTATATATAGTGATTCATCAGCTCTAGAAATTAATTCATCTAAACTAACTTTATCATTTGGAACTTCACTATAATATCCTATACTAACTGTCATAATATCACTATTTAACACTTCTGATGTCTTGTGGGGTATAGCCTCTATTTTTATGGAATCTATCACTTTTTTTAGAATTATATAAGCATCTTCTTTTGTAGTCCCAGAAAATACAAATACAAATTCTTCCCCTCCATATCTAGCAATTAAATCCCCTGGTCTAGAAACAAATCTATTATTCTTTAATAAAAACCCAAGTCTTTTAAGACATTCATCTCCAAACTGATGCCCATATGTATCATTCAATTTTTTAAAAAAATCTATATCTAAAATAGCTAAAGTCATATAAGTTTTATTTCTTAAACATCTGTTCCACTCATTATGAGAAAAACTATCAAAATTACGCCTATTAGCTAAACCTGTTAGTGCATCAGTAGTAGCAATATTTTGAAGTTCTCTATTTAAATTCAACAATTCAGATTTTGCTTCTTCTAAATCTAAAGTTCTAACTTTTACCTTTTCTTCTAGCTTATTATTTAATATTCTTAATGATCTTTCATTATATCTTTGCATATAAATAAGATAAATGAAAAATATAATTGTAATTATTCCTATAGATATTAACACTGAAATTAATACCTTCTTAGTTACCTGATAGGGTTTCATAGCTTCATCTATATCTATCTCTGTAGTTATACCAATACCTAAGTTTTCATCCCATAACCAAGCACCATAAACTGGGACACCTCTATAATCATTATATCCTTCAATATTTACTTCGGATTTACCTGAAGTTGCAGATTTGGCCATTACAGTAAGATTCTTGTCATCAAGTGTAGGATAGCTTTCTGAATCTCTAATTAGATTTACTCCAGGATCAAGTATTCTCATATTAAGAATTGCTTTTTCATTTGGTTTTAATAAACCTTTGCTTCTAAGTGCTGATGGAAATCTTATATCTGTTATTAGTGTTGCATTATTATCAAAGGCGTAAGTTTCTCCTGACCTACCAATATTTCCTAAACTAATAATTTTAGTAAATGCTTTTGCAGGATCAAGTCTGAGAGTAAAAGCTGCTACAATCTTATTGTCTATTATTATTGGAGTTGCAATAAATATTGTTGGAGTAGATTTTTTAAAATCAGTGTTTATTTCAGAGTTTAATACAACATCAGACTGAATTGTTGGGACAAGTTTTGTCTCTCCCTTAAATACATCTTTTAGTATATTTGGTCTATCTGTAGATATTATATTTTTTAACCCCAGATTAGAATCCCGCATAGAGGCTATACTTATGTTATCTGGAGATATAATGAAAATACCTAAATCACTATTTTTTTCTAATATAGGTCTCATATGTTCTCTAAGTTCTATAATCGATGGGTTAGAGTGTAATTTACTATAATCCTCTAGCTTTAATAATTCAGAAGTTATAGCTTTAATTTTTTTATTAGATACAATTTCTTCGATATCTTTAGTTCTATAATCTAACCAAATATAGATAGATTCGTGAGTAGTTGCTAAAACAGTTATTAAAGAACTTCTAATATTTATTTTAGTTTCATTTTTAATTTTTTCTAATGCAAAATATCCTGTTGATATTAGTAACAATATAAATAATGTAAAAAAAAGTATCAGCTTAAAACGTTTCATAGTTCTCCTAAAATTAATAATAATAGAAAATTGAAAATTTCATAATATTAAATGATATGTTATTTTATTATTATTTAGAATTAAGAATTTTAAATTTTATTCGAAAATCTTCAACTCTTTTTCTATTAACTCCCATATCTGAATACCCGAGTCTAGAAGCAGATCGGATATGTATTATTATTTCCTCTGTTTTAGTCTTTGGGAAATAAAACTCTACGTCATCAACAAAACCAAATATTTTAGAATTATACTCCGCTCTGATATAATAATCTTCGTTAATTATTATATCAGCACTTTTAATCTGATTTAATATATTAATTATTTGTCTATTTATTTCAATAGAAGTCCCTAGTGCAATTATTGGTTTAATGTAAAACTTTTCATCCTTTGCCATACTACTAACACAATTAGGAGAATCAGGACATTCTGCAAACAGACCATTTTCAATTCCTAATTTAGGGCTTATACTGGCACATCCAGTTATTAATATTAGTAGTAATAATATCATTTGTATTTTCATGATTAAAATTCCTTTATATAAAATTTCTTCCATATTTATATATACATGCTTTTTAGTACTGAATTATAGGAGCTTTCCCAACCCAGCTTTCATCAATCAACATATTAACCATGGCATGAGCACAATCAGCAAAAGATATTTTTGACATACCACTAAACCTATTATAGCCAAGTCGGTAAAAACCTGTCTTTTTGCCTTTTACCATTTGCAATGGCCGAATACCAATCAAGCAAAGATCTTTATTTGCCTCTATCACTGCCAATTGGTGTTCCTTGTCTGTATGTTTTAAGAATATCTCAGAATATTTCCGTACAAATTTTGCACCTGAAGTGATAACATCATCCTTAAGAATATTACTGCCACCTCCACACCATATGAATCTTGGGATATGTTGTTGTCGCATTGCCTAAGACATTCCTGTCCAAGACTACCAGTTGACCCAAATATGGTTACTTTCATAGTAAACTCCTTTTATAATTGGTATTTTATATTTCTTTACATTTTACAATGTTTTATTACATCTATTTCTAATACTACTTCACACTGTATAAACAGTAAAATACTTTTATACTCTCTAAAATAACTTTTTTTCAATCCAAAATAATATTGCTACAAAACAATTTAAGGTTTATTCTAAATTAATCATCCTAGATGATAAAACAAAATATTCGATTCTGAGGGGAACATCTATGTGCAACAATAACAATCAAAAAGGAAACATCATGAAAAAACTAACACATGAGTCAATAGGTGGAAATCCGGAGATTGGAAAAAGTTTTCTATAATTTTAGAAAATTTTTACATTAACCCGGACTGTTCTAGCCTGTCGACAAACAAGGAAAAAGAACAGAATGGTTACTACATATAAAGTTAATCAAAAAGTATTAAATATTGGAATTTTTGCCCATGTAGATGCAGGCAAAACCACAATTACAGAACACCTTTTATATACAATGGGTGTAATCAATAAAACAGGAAGAGTAGATCATGGAGATACAATTACAGACTCCATGTCACAGGAAAAAAAGCGTGGAATCACTATTCAGGCCCAACCTGTATCTTTCCCAATAAATGACATTAAAGTCAATCTCATCGACACACCTGGGCATACAGATTTTGTAGCAGAAGTTGAAAGATCTATGACTGTATTAGATGGAGCAATTTTAGTCCTTTCAGCAAAAGAGGGAGTACAGGCTCATACTTATCTGTTATTTCATTCTCTTAAAAAACTAGGTATTCCATTTATTATTTTCATAAATAAAATAGATCGCCTTGGTTCTGATACAACAGCTGTAATATCTGAAGTAAAAAAATCTCTATCCAAAAATGTTATATCTCTCCAAGAGGTTTTTTCAGAGGGCTCAAAAGATGCAGAGGTTTCTAAACTGTTTTGTAATGATAAAAAAAAAGCTATTGATATTATTGCAGATCATGATATTAAAATTTTAGATGATTATGTTAATGATAGAAAAATCCCAATACAAAGCTTAACTAAATCTATAGTCAAATTTTCAAAGAAGGGAATTGTATATCCTCTTCTTTTTGGAAGTGCTTTATCTGGAAAAGGTATAGAAGAGCTCGTGGAAGCAATTGAACTATTTCTTCCTGCAACTTTGATGAGTGATTCTGGTGAAGTAGGTTTTAAAGTTTTCAAAATAACGCGGACAAAAAAGGGTATTAAAAAGTTCTATATTAAATTGGAATGTGGCAAATTAAGTATCAGGGACATCGTAGAGGAGTCAAAAATTAGTAAAATCGAGATTCTTCAAGGTGGGAAAGAAATTAGTTGTGACTATCTACTTAAGGGAGATATTGGAATTATCTATGGGGTAGATTTAAAAATTGGAGATGTCATAGGGAATGTTCATAATATGAAACACATCTCTCTTGGTACTCCAACCCTAAAAGCAGGAATTAAAGCAATTAACCCAGACCAGAAATCTGCCCTTGTTCAAGGTGTCAATAAAATAGCTGAGGGGGATCCCTTTTTAGAATATGAACTTCATGAGGGTCATGAGGAGATATATTTAAATTTCTTCGGAGAGGTTCAGATCGATATAGTAAAGGATATTCTACTTGAATCATATGATGTGGAAGTGGAAATCCTTGAGCAGATGGTAATTTATAAGGAAACTCCAGTAGGTTCTGGGGAAGCCGTTATGGAGATGCTACATGATGGAAATCCATATTGGGTAACATTGGGTTTAAGAGTTGAAAAGGCAGAACAGGGGTCCGGTTTAAAGATAAATCGTGAGGTTCGAACTAGTAATCTGCCAACACCTATGTGGCATGGGATAGATGACGGTATAAAATCTGCTGTTAGGCAGGGATTAAAAGGATGGCAGGTTACGGACCTTATTGTTACAGTAACAAAGGTAGAATATAAACCACCAACAACCCCATCAGATTTTAGGGATGTTGCACCTATGCTTGTTCTTGAAGCTTTAAATAAAGGTGGAACAACACTATTATGGCCGGTACTGGATTTTGAATTGAAAGTTCCTGAACTCTTTTATGGTAAGGCTGTATCTGATTTATTAAAGATGAAAGCTGAGTTTAGCGACCCTGTTACAATTTCTGAAGTTGTCTCTATTCAAGGTGTAATTCCTGTTGAAACATCCAGGGACTACACAATAGAATTAGCGGATTACACTAGTGGAAAGGGGATAATGGTATCATGGTTTTCCTGTTATACAGCTGCAGTTGAAAATATAAAAAGGGAGAGTAAAAAAATATTTCCAGATCCATTAAATAAAGCTCTATATATCATGAGTAAAAGGGGGATGGTTTCATAAGGGACTATCAAAATTACGAGGCAAAGCAGTATTTTATCTATATGCTGCTTTGCTATTATTAAAACTAGTTAAAATGATTTAAAATTAATATTCAAGATAATCTGAACGTCCTGGATATTTTGCCATAGCTGTCTTGTGTTTATTGAAACCTAACTTTGAATAAAAATCTATCGCTTCAAAAGAAGAGGTTAGTCCAATTAATAACCCTTCATTGCCTTCCATAAGTTTATCCAGAATTCCACGTCCTATACCTTGTTTTCGATATGAAGACAAAACTGCTACATCATGAATCCAGGCATAACATTCCCCATCAGAGATCATCCTTCCAGCTCCAATTATTTTATTAGAATCCCAAGCTATTACATATCTATAGCTTTTTTCATAAGCTCGGCGGATTTTATCAGTATCCCGATTTCTTCCAAGGCCAAGGAACATATTTGTTTCATCATAAAGGTCAACAAGTATATCCCATTCAGAGTTGTCTATCTCAGTTTTGTATTCAATCATTTTCAGTCCTCCATATTGGGTTTCGCTATTATATATAGATTAAATTGAGATAACCTATAATTTATTGGTTTATGATATCTTACTATTTTTTATATCGAAATCAAAATATAGAAATTAATATTTGCATATCCACTGTTTTATTATTAAATTATAATTATGAAAGTTGTAAATATTGTTATATTTCTAATTTTTAGCTCTACTCTTTTCTCTCAGGGAATTAATGGTAAAAAGTTTGTATCTGAAAAAGAAGACTTTACTATCTCCATATTAGTTGACAATTTGGAGCATCCCTGGTCACTATCAGTACTCCCGGAAGAACAAGGAATTCTAATAACCGAAAGACCGGGGAAGTTATACATTTATAAAGATAATCATCTTCAAGAAATTATTGGTTTACCTCAAATTGCTGCTATAGGGCAGGGAGGAATGTTGGATATCATATCTGATCCAGATTTTCTCTTAAATAAAACAGTATATTTTTCTTATGTTGAAGCCCAAGGGGATACTTATGGTACAGTAGTTGCCAAATCAGTATTGGAAGATGGGAAATTGAAAAATATGAAAGTTATATTTAGAGCTGAACCTAAAAGTACAGGTGGTTATCATTTTGGATCCAGGCTTGTATTTGGAGCAGATGGTTATCTCTATATAACTCTAGGAGAAAGAGGGCAGATGGAGAATGCTCAGAATCTAGCACACCATGGGGGTTCAGTTATACGAATTGATGTCCATGGATATCCACCAGAGGATAATCCATTCTTTGGTAGTGATAATTATCTGCCTGAAATTTATAGTTACGGTCATAGAAACTCCCAGGGGATAGTACTTAATCAATTAACAGGTGACATCTGGCTTCATGAACACGGACCCAAAGGTGGAGATGAAATAAATATAATAAAACCTGGTGCTAATTATGGGTGGCCTCTGATAACTTACGGTATAGACTATAATGGTACTATTATTTCTAATAAAACATCTTTGCCTGGTATGGAACAACCTGTTATCTATTGGATACCTTCAATTGCTCCGTCAGGTATGACATTTTACAACGGTAATTTATTTCCTAAATGGAAAGGAAATCTTTTTGTAGGAGCACTGGCAGGAAAACATCTACGTAGACTTGAAGTAGAGGGTAATACAGTCATTCATCAGGAAGTTTTATTAAAGAATATAATAGGAAGAATCCGAGATGTAAGATCAGGACCTGATGGAGTTATATATATTCTTACAGATGAAAATCAGGGTGCTCTTTATAAATTAAGCCCATAATTCCAAAAAATAAGGAGTTCAATTTAGAACTCCTTAAATACAATCATCCTTTTTCAAAAATTGCCCAAACTATTGGATATGGAACACATCCACATCTTCTTCCTACGACATCCTGACAGTTTTTAAAATCCCAACCCTCAGCACTCATCTTTTCAATTGTTTTCTCAAGTGATTCAGCTTCAAGTGTTGCTGTAAATAACCCCGCCTTGATTGTTTCTACTTTAAATTGTTTTGCCATTAAAACCTCCAATGTTTTAATTAAACTTAATGCTATCTGCACCAAGTATATTTAACTCTTTTATTAACTTGTCTTTTTCTGTTTCGAGATTGAAATCTAATTTGCAATATAATTCTTTTATTTTTGTATACTCAGAGGACAAATTGTTTTGCCTTAAAATATCCCATGTTATAATTCTCATACATGGTTCATACATTGAAGACTTAAAATAGGTATGTTTAAATCCATCTCGTTTAATTTTTAATTTTGTAATTGAATAAAACTTCCACTTTTTCTTGTAGGTTGAAGAAATTAGAATAGCTTTAAAAAGTAAATAAAGTGACAGTGCAATTGAAATTAAGTGAATAAGGAGTTGTATATAATTTCCAATACCTAACCCCATAATCCAAATATTCAATACTATAATAATTGCAGTGATACCAATCAGTAAATTACTGTATATATTATAGAAGAGTACAAATTTAAAAATATATTCAATTTTTTCTTTAGTTAGCTTTAAAAACAATTATTACATCCTTGATTTAAAGACTAAGAGAATACAATCTGTATGTAAACAATCTTTTTTTTCAATTTGATATAAATTATATTTTAACAACTGAAAGTATTACGAGAAGTTTGCTATTAATTACACTAACATCTTTTTATTAATCAATAATATCTGAACATATATGTAATAATTCAGGTCTATGGCATTGTTCATATGAAATACCACTACCACAGTAACAATTCATTGATAAATCTGATTCTGAACTAATTATCATTATGGATAAAAATCCTTTAGCTTTCATTAAATAATGGTATAAGTCGTTATAGTTTGTTGATGAACTAGATACAACAATGTTATTTTTAATATTATATGAATTTGTGATTGATTCAATTGTATTAAACATTATTAAAAAGTCATCTACAAGAGGATTCTTAGATGTATTAATTCTTATACTTCTAGTATTAATTCCTGTATTAATATTGTCTCTGTCATGGACAAATAAGGTTTTCTTAAAACCCTTTGATCTAGGAGATATATCGAACAGTTTGCCATTAGGACTTTCCCAAATACAATAGTATTTTGCTTCTAAATAAAATGGATCTTCTACTATTTGCCAACCGTATTTTATGTCTCCACCATCACGCTTTATTTTATTTTTAACATTCATAAAACAATCTTCATTATCGCTGAGGATCTCAGTTTCTACAGTAATATACTCAGTTTTTGATTCAATATTAATTTTTTTGATGAGTTTTTTTATATTTCTATTAATTCTATTAGGTACTTTAAATTGCATTTTAACCATTTACAATTATTAATGTAACTTAGTAGTCCCATATGTATTTAAAGTATCAATAACTTCATCATCGAATTCCATATTAATTATATTTATTTGTTTCCCATTATTATATTCTGCAATTATTACTTGTATTGCATAAAATTCACAATAAACTAAATATATGGTTTGTTCTAATTCGCCTAACTTTGTAGTGCTTACTTTTTCAAAACTTAAATAATCTCCATAATATTGATGAATTGATTCTAATTTATTAATCCAATCTTTCATTGTACTTTGATTATCTATTACTATACTTTCAAGGGCTGAGTTTGCAAGTAAGTGTACAATTGCAAGTTCATATTTTTGTTCTTTTAGTTCATCTACAAATTTAGCAATTTTTTTATCAGTATATGAACTTGAAAAGAGTTGAGAGCCTCCAATTATTATGATCATCAAAAAAAATACTTTTTTATTCATACATTATCCTTTAATTACTTTTATTTAAGTTTATTCTAAATTGATATATAACAAAAGCATTATTTTATTTAAGGTCACTTTATAGTCTTATGTTAATTATATTCTCAATATTGTTTTAATGATAACACCTTTTTCTAGCATTTTTTGAGCTGGAGAATTTGATACTTCAATCAGTTTGTTTTATGTTTCTAAATGTCATGGGGGACGTTAGTCTCTAGATTGTTCCAAGTATTTATATGCGTTATCAACAATATCAAAAAAGGTACTATATTGAGGTGTTAAGTTCCTACAAGATTTTTGATTCACCCATTTATACTCTGAATGTTCATCTGATAATTTAATATCATTAGAATAAATTTTCCCAAATAAAACAGACCCAAAATACTCTTTTTGATCATATTGCCAATTATCAATAAAGATAGGGTGAATTATAGAAATACTATTGTCTTTAACTCCTATCTCCTCATTAATTTCTCTTAACAGAGCCTTTTTCCAGTTCTCTCCACTTTCTAAATGTCCCCCAGGAAATGCCCAATCTCCATTTGTATATTTAAGAGTTAAAAATTCATTGTTATTATTAAATAATATTGAATAAATTGTTACAGAATAATTCATATTTTCCTCCCAAGAAATTATTTTAATATTGTTAGTATTAGTAAGCATATAATTTTTTTTAGCTATATATAAAGTGGTAAATTATTATTTTACTGAAACTATATTACCACATGTTATTCTTTGGTAATTTAAATTATCATAAAATTGGTTTGACGTGAAAACAAAAGTGGCTATATACTGTCTAAGAATGTGCTTTAACGTGAAAGTACGGAAGGCATGAAGTAGGAGACATAAATGAATAAAGGTTTTGTAAAACTCTTTTTAGCTTTTGGAATTACTGTTTTAACAATAAATAGTTGTGTAATGTTATCTAAGGTAGAGACTACAATGGATGAAGCCGTAGTAGAAACTGATCTACCGGATATGGTTTTTGATTCTACAAAACTTGCAGAAGTAAAAGTATTGTATGAAGCATGGAAGGCTAAATACATATTTACTACAGTGCAATTGGATACTGACCAAGAACAGATCTACTCTGATGCATATGTTTATTATAATGGTCCACAGTCTTGGAATGATGCAGAGGGCAGTTCTAATACAGTTTTTACAGGCTCTAATGCCAATGGAGTAATCTATGGTGGATCAGAAGATCATCCAAATAGATTAACTGTTTCGGAAGCTCATGGTTATGGTATGTTAGCAGCAGCCCAAATGGGGGACGAAGTTCTTTTTGAGGAACTATATAAGTTTTACATTAAGTTCTTAAATGACAATGGTTTCATGAAATGGGCTATAAGATTTAATGATTTTGAATATGGTGAAAAATCATCAAATTATTTCCCTTCCTATGACCCATCTACATCAAGACCAACTAAACAGATGTTACTGCCTAGTCCAGGATCAACAGCAACATCACCTATTTTAGTTGAAGGATCTGATGCAGCTACAGATGGTGATTTAGATATTGCATATGCATTAATTCTAGCTAACGATAATGGATGGGGTGATGGTAAATATGGTGTAGCAGCACAAAGAGCTATCGATGCTATTAGAACTTTTGTTGTTCATTCTAAATTTAATTATCTTAAAATTGGAGATACGGATGTAGAAGGGGATATATACGACGGAGAAAACTGGGAGAACTTTGACTATAGTCGTGTTGCAAGAACAAGTGACTTTCAGCTAATAAATATTCTAGCATTTAAGAAATTTGATACATCACATAAAAATGCATGGCAGAAAGTTTACGATACAACAGTTAAAGCAATTGAAGATTGTGCAACAGTTGACGGATTACTCCCAGATTTTATTTATTTTAGTGAAAACTCAAGTAGTGTAGATACTCTTTGGTCTAGACCTCTTCCGTCGGTTCAAGAAGCAAAAAGTTTAGGATTTACTAATGGTAGTTTGCCTTTCTTAGAAGGTGAAAATGATGGTAACTATTATTTTAATGCTTCTAGAACTCCATGGAGAATATCAGCACCATTAGCAGTTGGAGTAAAGAACAGTAAAATTGAAGATGTTATTACTAAGTGGTTTGCTTGGGCACAAAAACCTGAAAACAGAACAGATGGAGCTGTTATGGCTGGATTTGACTTAGATGGTAATGTTCTTCCATATTCAGATTATGGTTCAATGGTATTTGATGCACCGTTTATGGTTTCAGCAAAAGCATTAAATGATGAAATCGCTCTTAATAATTATTGGAGTCTATATGTAACAGACATTGTTAGTGGAGATGATAAGTGGAATCAAATTGGGAGTGTAAATGCTGACAAAGGATTTTATAATTACTTTGACGATACTGTAAGACTAGGTGCAGCAATATCTGTAGCATATAAATAATCATTAATATTAACTTGAGTCATTAGGCGGGGGAACTCTCCCTTGCCTTTATTTTTCCACATAATAATTTATCTATCGTAATAAAGTTAAATTGAACTACAATTGTCGATATATAAGGGGAATTAAATGGAAAACTACATAGTATTAATTAAAGTTGGAAACAGAGATGAATCAGCTGTAGAAGTTCAAAAAGTATTAACTGAGTATGGAAAAGCTATAAAAGTTAGACTAGGACTACACGATTACGATGAGGCATCATCTAAGGGTTTAATAGTATTACAAGTAACAAAAAAAGAATTTGGTGCTGAAAAAAAATCTAAGATTGAAGCTATAAGCGATACAAAAGTTGAACTAATAGTAATATAGACTTAAAAAATTAGTAATTACGTTTATCAATGGATTTTATATTTGTTATTCGTATAAATCATAATATGCATATTATTATTGCGCAAAACGTAATATATGTAGTATGTTAGTGCTTATGAATGAATTAGTGAAGAAATATGGTTTCTGGACAACTACTGCTATGGTTATAGGAATAGTTATAGGTTCTGGAGTTTTTTTTAAGGCGGATGATGTATTAAAAGCTTCAGGTGGGTCACTACCTGTTGCTATTATTGCGTGGTTAATTGGTGGAATCATTATGGTGGTTACTGCATATGTTTTTTCTAAAATAGCGACAAAAGTAGAGAAAATAAATGGTATTGTGGATTACTTTGAAGCTGCATATGGGAAAAAAGCAGGTTACTACATAGCTTGGTTTATGTCTAATATGTACTATACCACATTAGCAGCAGTATTAGCTTGGGTTGCAGCACGTTATACTTGCACCCTATTTAACATCGAAAGTGCAATATGGATTATATCTTTTAGCTATTTAGCTCTTTTCTACTTATTAAATATTCTATCTCCTGTAATAGCAGGGAAATTTCAAATTAGTACAACAATCATTAAGTTAATACCATTAGCAACGATAGGTATCGTAGGATTAATTTATGGTTTAGTATCTGGTCAATCTATAGAAAGCTTTAAAGAGAGTGCCATATCAGTATCAACTGGTGGTGGATTAGCTGTAGCAACGTTATCCACGGCTTTTGCTTATGAAGGATGGATCATAGCAACAACAATAAATTCAGAGATTAAAGATGCAAAAAAAACACTACCAAGAGCACTTGTCTTTGGAACAATTTTTGTTATGTGTATATATATTCTATATTATTTAGGAATATCAGGAGTATTAACAAATCAGGAAGTTTTACAATATGGAGACGACTCACCAATTATTGTAATATCAAAATTTCTAGGTGATATTGCAGGAACTGTATTAACAGTATTTGTGGTGATCTCATGTTTAGGAACATTAAATGGTATTATAATGGGTGCAACAAGAGGTTATTACTCAATTGCAGTTAGGGATATGGGCGTTAAAAGAGATCTTTTTAAAAAGATTAATCCTAAAACAAATAGTTGTGTAAATTCAGGAATTGTAGCTTTTGTTATCTCTTTAGTTTGGCTAACAGTATGGTATGGTAACTTTGCTGGTTGGTTTGGTGGATTTATGGATATATCAGAATTACCAATTGCTTATCTTTATTTAATATACATTGCAATTTATATATGGGTAATAAGAACTTTTAAAGAATTAAATATATTTGCAAGATTTATTGCTCCTTTATTGGCTACAGCTGGATCTTTATATATAATATGGGGAGCTATGCAAAAAGATATGTTTATAATATTTTCTATAATTTTATTACTCACTATATTAGTTGGTTATTTTCTATCAGGAAAAAAAACTGTCTGATATTTCAATACTATCAGGATATTCTGATGATGTAATTTCTAAAGTTGAAGAATTAATTAATACAGGGAAGTTACATCAATATTTATTACAGAAATATCCTGATACACATGAAGTTAAAAATAATAAAGCACTTTATAGTTATACAAATAAATTAAAAAAATTATATATGAAAAAAGCAAAACCACTTCATAGAGTTTTATTTGATGATGATATAGAGAGAACTTACAAAGCTTTAGGTTTTAACAGTAGAACTTCTACAGTACAAGGTCGTAAATTAAAATCTACAAATGAAATTAGAATAGCATCTATTTTTAAATCTGCACCACTAGAATTGTTAGATATGATAATCGTCCATGAGTTAGCTCATTTAAAAGTTAAAGAGCATAACAAAGAATTCTACAAGTTATGTTCCTATATGTTACCTAATTATTACCAATTAGAATTTGATATTCGGTTATTTTTAATTTCTACTTACAATAATAAATATAATAAATCTCTTCCTTAGTAATAATTTATTACCGGTTATTTTTATATTCAATTAGTTTCTAATGGAAATTATTGTAGGTAAATAGGATATTCTGTGGTATAAATAGATTAATTAAAAATCGGAGTCAAAATTGTTTATTAAGAAAAGTATATTATTTATATTAATCCTTTATTTTTCATTTTCATGCGACATTCTTGTTGAAGAACCATCTGAAGATGTGAATACCCCACTAGAAGATGTCATTACTCAACCTGAAGATGTTATCATCCCGGTTGAGGATGTGATTCCACCGGAAGTAAATGTAAAGGTTTTTAATGTTCAGTCACAACGTACAGCTATGGATGAGATAACGCTAAAATGGGATGCCCCAGTTGTTGGTAGCCCTGAGGCGAATGGTAATAGTTGGGAAAAACTGAGCTTCCTTCTACAAGTAAGAAACAGTTCTTATGTCTTTATTGATGTTATGGAAACTGAGGAAACTGAGCTAATTCTATCAGATTTGCCTCTAGGACTTAATGCAACCTATAGGATTACCTGTAAACTAGATGGAGAGCTCGCTGATGCTTGGGTTTATACCTATGAGAAAACTCTTCCTCAAGGTTTTCTAACAGAATTGGGAACATTAGACACCGATCCCTTGGTTCAAGCCCGCTATATGACCTTTTCTCCTGATGGTGCTACATTGTTTCTTGTAGGGTTTAATGATATTTTTGTATTCAATATCGGCATTGACGGTCAACCTTCATTTTCACAACATATCAGTAGTACTGATGAATATAAGATTAACCGGGTTAACAACCTCTTCTGCAGTCCTGATAGTGACTTCGTTTATGTCCCTTTTCAAACAGTTGGAAATTTTCCCGGTGGGATTCATCTGTTTAAACGGAATCAAAATGGTGACTTAGTTTTTCAGGAGAGTTTTCTTCATAATATCTTAAACGATTATCCCCTTGGGTCCGCCCTCGATGGAGTTATCACACCTGATGGTCGTTATCTCTATTTTACAAATGGAGCTTCCTATGATTCTCAAAATCCTGATGCAAGTAATTTCTTGCTTTTTAGCCGTAATCTTGATACAGGAGTAATATCTTTTGTTAAATCCTTTGATCCTTCAGGAGATGGGATAAATGGATTAATGCCCTATCAGGATTTAGTAATTGCTCCTGAGTCGAATCTTCTATTTATTTGTGGAGGTAGAGGATTTGCTGAATTTTCTTTTAATGAGTTATCTGGAGATCTTACACTGGAAAGTTCCCATCAAATGTGGGGGGGGAGGTATAGCTATCTTTTAAATCCTCGCCGAATGAGTGTGTCTCCAAATGGTAATTACCTATATCTTCGTGCAAACAATATAATGGATCAAGGAGGCATTCCTCCATTTTCCGCCTTCTATAGGAATTTACAGGGAGAAATTCAGGTTCATTCCTCGGGTTACTCAACAAGTTCAAAAATGGGGGAGGATTATTATAACGGTTTTGCTATCTCTCCAGATGGAAAAAATATTTATCAGGTTGTGAATACTGACAATATTCGTTACGGAGAAACAGGTGGTTTTCCAGGAAATTACACAGGTTCTGCTGATGATGTGGTTGGTTCTCAAGTAGCTGTTTCTCCTGATGGAAACAAGGTTTATGTCTGGGGTAGTGATAAAATTATCTACTATAATAGAACGAGTAAATAGAATATCTGTTCATTGATGAACACTCCACATAATTTGTATTAATAGGAAACATATAATTGTTATTGAGCAGAAACAAATGATAAGTTAAAATATAACAATGGAATGGATAGATTATATTGCTTTTAACAGAAATATAAGAGGTGAAGAACCAAATAAAGAATTAGCAAAACAGCTTGTAGACTCAAATAGTATTAGTGGTATTAGAGAGATCTCTGAATACATTTATGATAAAAACAAATCTATATCCAGTGACTGTATCGCAGTTTTATATAATGTTGGATATTTAGAACCAACTCTTATATCTTCATATGTAAATCTGTTTATAGATTTACTAGGATCTAAAATAAATAGGTTAGTTTGGGGTGGAATGATAGCTCTATCAACTATAACGAATATTAAATCTGAACTGATTTTCTCTAAAATTGATTACCTACTAGATGTTATAGAAAAAGGTACATTGATTACTCAAATCCACGGTATCAATGTATTAATTAAACTTTGTTTAGAAGATGTTAATTACAAATTTAAATTAATGCCTATGCTATTTGACTATCTTAATATGTGCAGACCAGTGGACCTTGGAAAAAGGGTTGAACTAATGCTTCCTGTTTTAGAAAGTGAAGAGGAATCATTAAAATTTGAAACTATTCTTAATAAAAAAGTATCATCATTAAGTGATTCTCAGGTAAAGAAATTAAGAACAATAATAAATAGACATAACAAAAAATTAGACACAATTAAAATAAATATATCCATTTAAATTGAAATACTAAAAACAAATTAGTCGATATTTTTTAATAATTAATTCTATCTATCATTCAATCCTAAACCATCTAGAATCTTTGGAATACTTTTTTCGATTCTTGAAACTCTTGTTTTTGACTGTTTTGGTTGAGAAAAGAATAATAAGTACCCTTTTTGTCTTCCAGGAGTTAAAGCTTCAAAGGAATCTTTTATAACAGAATCACTATTTAATACATTTTGAAATTCTTCAGGTATTATAATTTCTGATATCTTCTTTTTAACAACTTTCATTCCTGATTTCTCTATTTCAATAGCTTCATAAATACAATTTATTATATTAGATTTTTGTGTATTTACTTCTTGTATATTGGTAATTCTTATCTGACGTGAAGACTGTACGTTATTGGTTTGTTGAACTAATATACTTTTTGGATCTTTTAGTAATACACCTTTAAAAAAACTAATTGCACAATATTCTTTAAAAGCACTCAGTAATAGGACATTACTTTTCCCTAAAGTATAGCATGGTTGACCCCATTTAGATTCTTCAGTCAAACCACATGCTAGAATGATTTTTCTTAATACTTCTAGTTCTTTTGACCATCTATGAACTTTACATTGTGGTGTTCCACCCATAGGGCAACGTCCACATCCTTCGGTAAAATATGTATCTACATTTGTATTCATAATACTAATTATTAACAGTTCTAATGTTTCTGTCAATTTAAATCAATTAATATTGATAATGATTGGTTAGTTATTCCTAATAAAATTAAGAAAACACTGAGTCGATTAAATTATAGGGTTAGAAATTATGATCAAAAAGATTTACTAGGAGTGACTCCGAAGGATCTTTTGCATGGCTTTACCCTTAGACAACTCATCGATAAGTTTATCCAAGTAGCGGATTTCCTGCATTATAGGATCATCTATTTCTTCAACTCTGATACCGCATACGACACCTTTTATCAGAGTTCTCGAAGGATTTAATTGTGGACTTTGTAAAATGAAAGTCTCAAAGTCTGTCTCTTTTTTTAAGTGTACTTCTAACTCTTTCTTACTATAACCCATGAGCCAATATATTATTTTATCAACTTCAGATTTTGTACGTCCTTTTTTCTCAACCTTAGCAATATAAAGAGGATAAATGCTTGCAAAACTCATAGTATAAACTCTATTTTTTGTCATAAAACCTTCTTCTAATATTTTATTTTTCACAATACTTACTCTATATTACTGTATATAAGTATACGTATTATTCTTACCTAGGGAATATAATTTTTTTAAATTCCTCAGAAGAACAATTTTAGATGGTTAATATTTAAAGAATTTTATATATGTTTTTAGTATAGGCTCTTTTAAAATAGCAATCTATGGTAAGCATAAGTTTTGATGTCTTACTTAAGTAATAGTAAATGCACATATAATCTACTCCTACAGGGTTGGATAGGCAACCCTTTTTAAGACAGTTTTTTATCGGACACCCTCAATCTATATTCAACTGGTGTTAAATAATCTAACGAACCATGAATTCTACAATTATTATACCAATTAACATAATCAAATAACTCCAGTTTCAATTCATCAAGACTTTCAAATTTATTTTGATAAACAAACTCTGTTTTAATAACTTTAAATGTAGCTTCTGCCACAGCATTATCATGTGGAGATCCCATTCTACTTAAAGACCTTGTTACATCAAATGTCTCTAAAAGATCATCTATAACTTTATTCTTAAACTCATTACCTCTATCTGTATGGAAAATATTGAACTGATCTAATGGCTTTTTTATTTTTGTAAAAGCTTGATATACCAAAAAAGCATCTCTCTTCTTACCTGCTGAATATCCAATTATCTCTCTGTTAAAGAGATCTAATATTATACATATAGAATTCCACTTTCCTGCTACATTAACATATGTAAGATCACTTACAACAACATCTAGCTGTTTATCACGATTAAAGTCTCGATCTACAATATTATCAATTTTTTCATTATTACATTTAGACTTAACGACCTTAAACTGCTTAACAGTATAGCTTGAAACTAAGCCATATTTGTCCATTATACGCCGTATTTTCCTCCTAGAAGCTTTATATTGTGTTTTATCAAGCTCTATTTTAATTTTACGTGCTCCATAGTTATTTCTACTCTTCTTAAAAATTATAATAACTTCATCATCTATTTCTGAAGGAACAACCCTGGAAGTCTTTGAGTAATATAAAAGACTTCAATTTATATTTAATAATTTACACATGGCGCTAATACTGTATTTTGAAGAGTTAGATTTAATTATTGCTACTTTCGTCCCATTATTAGCGCCGCTTGCTTTAAAATATCGTTCTCCATCAACAATTCAGCATTTCTTTTCCTGAGTGTTATCAATTCATTTTCTTTTTCAGACCGGTTATCTTTTGCTTTAAATGATCCAGTTGTTTTATTCTCATTTACCCATTTACATACTGATGACCTAGCAATATTATACTCATTAACAATCTCTGTTATGGTTTTACCATTCTCTGATAATTCAACTATCTGCTTTTTAAATTCATCTGTATATCTCTTAGACATATTAGGATTTTTACCCTTCTTGTTTGACATTATAAACCTCTCTCATATTATATAATGATTAATATATTATGTGTCGGGTAAAATCTGTCCTAATTACTGTAACCTATCCATTAGTACTTTTAAAATTTTTCCATTTAATCTATCAGTTGATTCATTCGTAGTCTAATTAACTCTACATAAATAGTAAAATACTTTATAATTGTTTTTAATATAATTTTTAAGTTAACCATATTTTTTTGTCGTATAAATATTTACCTTTTTTCTCTGCAAGAGTTGTGATAAAGGTGAAGTCTGTTCCAATTTTTTGTTAACTTTCAAACTTAACTAGAACAATTTACAATCATACATTTTATTAAATCATACATTAAATTCTTGAAAGCTTTTGTATTCTAAGATATGTATCGGTCATATCCTGTGGACTCTCTTTAAAATTATGTTGTGCCCATAAAAACACTAATCTCCATAACCCTGCAAAATGAAATGAATAAAAATAATAGATGTCATTATCTGATAATCCATCTATATTACTTAAACCTATTTCACAAAGATAATCCTCAACTATAGAATATTTATTTAAAAGAATATTGGTTAGATTATTTTTCTCTAAAATTATTAGTATTTCTTGTTCATGATACCAATATTCAAAATAGTTTTTAGCTGTTAATTCAAAATCTACATATGCATATTCTGTTAATTTATTAAAATAGTCATATACCAAAGTATCTATATATAAACAAATTACAGCATCTTTTGAATCAAAATTCCTATAAAATGTGGCTCTGGCGACATTGGCTTTTTCACAAATCTCTGAAATCGTTATTTCATCAAAAGAATATGTTTGTAAAAGCTTAATGATTGAATTTATAATCAAACTTTGTGTTCTTGTAATCCCAACTTTCTTATAATCAATTATTTCCATTACCAACCTCTTTTTTGATACAAATAAGTGAATATGTATCATTTTAGATATTTAGTTAGACATCATTTATTTAGTTTAATATATTCTAACCAGTAAAAAGAGACAAGTGTATCATTGTTAGCATATGATTCATTAACTCTAAGGAGAGAAAATTATGACACTAAATAAAATAATTATTTTGTTAGGAGCAATATCTATATTTGCTTCATGTACGTCGGCACCTAAAGACGGTGGAGATTACCAAAAAGCGCGGTTAGAAAACTCGGTTGAAAAATACAGAGAATTAGGTATTAAAGATGGTACTACTGAAATTTGGGAAGATGGAATGAGAACCGATGGTAAGTCTGGTTCTTATGAGTGGTGGTATATCGATGCAGAGTTTCATGATGGTACAACTATTGTAGTTACATTTTATACAAAAGATGGTTTTGATGTACCAGGAGCTGCAAGACCTACAGCAACAATCGATGTAACAAAACCAAATGGTGAAAAGGTGTTAGGAAAAGTCAATGAGTCAGATGGAACTATAATTACTGCATCTAGAGATCTAGCAAATGTTCAAATTAAAGATTCTTTTTTAAAGTATGTAGATGGTGATTATCACTTATATTATAAAGACGATGCTATTGAATATGATGTAATAATGGAATCAAAACTTCCAATGTGGAGACCAGATACTGGGCACTGGTATTTTTCAAATGATACAGATTATTTTGCATGGTTTGTAGCACAACCTTCATCAGAAATAACAGGTACATTAACTGTAAATGGAGTAGAACAGCATTTAGAAGGTACCGGGTATCACGATCATAACTGGGGTAATATTTCTATGGATAAGGTTATCAATCACTGGTACTGGGGTAGAGCAAAAGTTGGAGCTTATGATATTATTGCTTGTGATATTATATCGGAAGAAGATAGTGGATTTACAAGATTACCTGTAATTATGATAGCTAAAGATGGCGAGATTATATCTGATGATCAAAGCAAAACCGAAATTAAAAGGTTTAATACAATTGAGCATCCAGGAACTGGGAAGTTTTATGATAATAATATTACATATATTCAAAAGTTAGATGATGGGACAACTTATACAGTTGAGATGATGAGACAACAAGATATTGTAAATCATAGCTTTTTAGAAGGCCTATCAGCAGCAAAAAGAACATTAGCTAAACTTGTGGGAGCAAATCCAACTTATTTAAGAATATTAGGTGATGTTAGACTAACAGTTGAGGAAGATGGAAAAACTCAAGTAATAGAAAAAGAGGGGCTTTGGGAACAGATGTTCTTTGGTAGTAATAAAAAAGCATATATTTGGAATTAAACTAGCCTAAAATTCTATTCATGGAGCTAAAATCTATGGGTAGGATTTGTTTCATTTAAGATAAGCATTGATTTCTTAGACAGTCTATGACAAAAAGATTTGCCGTTCCAATGTTTTGTTAAATTCCGCATCTTACAACTTAATTAAACTAGAGATTAATTTATTTATTTCCAAATATTCTATATTTAAGAAAGAAATATTTTAAAAAACTGGGTGTGATTATTATCTTTTTATTTTTTATTAAGGCCCTTCATTATATCATATATAGCTATTTCAACAGAGATTGCTTCCTTTGGAATTTGTACATATTCATCAGAAGCTTCTTCTCCAATAATTGGTTTATAAAATATACGAGTATTTACAATTCCGGACAAATAATTGAGATATCAATATAATGTTCTTTAAATTCTTTTTCTAGCGTTAATGAAAGCCCAGATACTGCAAACTTTGTGGTATTATATAAAGACTGTCCTTTAAATGGTATTAGTCCAGCTATTGAAGATGTATTGACAATAAATCCATGTTTTTGTTTTTTCATGTTTAGATTTATTTAATTCTCTACTAACTGTATTTAAACGGACTTTATCTATATCAATTTAAATAACAGTTCCATCTCTTTCTATTATTTCTTTTGAAAGTCCCAATCCTAAACCTGAAGCAGCTCCTGTAATTATTGAAATTGTATTTTTAAAGTTGAGCATAAAATCTCCTAATTAATTTTCTGTATAATTTTAATTAGATTCTTTTATTTTTTATATGTCAATTCGCATTCTAATCATATCACGACACTCAATACCATTTTCATAAATTCTCTCAGGATAATTTCGTCTAAAGAAATCAAAATCAATGTCTATAATTCTAAATCCACATTTCTGATAAAGTAACATTTGTATTACTCCTGGATTCCCAGTTCCTATTTCAATATGTTTTGCATTACCTTTTTTTATTTCATTGATTGTATGTAATAAAAGTTTTTTACCTATTCCATGATTTTGATATTCCTGCATTACTGCTAGGTTCATTACTTCTACAAAACCTAATTTGGTTTCCATAATAAGTATTACACCAACTGTTAAATTTCCTATGAATGCAATGAAGCATTTACCAGTTTGTAGGTATTTTTTTAATAATACTTCTGATGGATCAGCAAGTAGTAATAAATCTAGAGGTGCATCTTCATTTGATTCTAAGACTTTAATTTCAACTTTAATTTCGTTTTTATTATTTAAATTTATTTCATTTTTCATTATTTTGAAATTTTACACCGTTTTTCATAATTAATCACGCTTAATATTTGCGTGAATTTTCATTTCCAACTTTTTGTTATCTTTTACCATTTTTATTAATTCTTCTTTCATTCTTTCAGTAGGAAAGAAACCTTTATCAGAGCAACAAAGTGGTGTGTCATTTAATCTTTTATTTAAAATTCTTAAATTCATTTGCCCATCAAATTCAATGTACTTATTCATATTGTCACAAAAGTAGTACTCTAGATCTTTAAAAAACTGAGTAATACTTCCATTTACGCTTCTATTGTTTGTTTTAATTAATTCTATATCACCTGGAGGATCAACCAGTGCTATAATCTCTTCATGAGAAAAGTCTTCATATCTTAAATTATCTATTAATGAGTCATAAAATATATCATCAAGATGTTCTAAATCCTTCTTTTTTATTCCATAAAGAAAAAATGAATATCTAGTTAAGTCATTCATAAATATGATACATTTCTTTCTATTTAAATATTTTAAAGATGCATGCCACATATTGATTGTTGGAGAGTATATATCTATATTATTTAATTTCTTAATTCCTAGCTGATCTGCAAATTTGTTTGTTATGCCCACATATATATTATTTTTCATACTTGAATATATTTTCGATCATTTCTTTATCAATGGTTCTATAAATATAATAATCTGAATCAATTGTTATAATCTCTTTTATATTTAAATTTTCAGATAAAACTACGAGTGATGCATCTGCTAAATCCATTGGGACATTAGAATATTTTTTTGATAATTCAATTATTCTTAATATATCTGAGTTATCAATATCTTCAATACTTACAGCACCAAGTTGTACCCAAGTAAGGAAATCTATTTGTGTCTTTATATTAAAATCTAACATATGTGAAACTTCTGTAAGAACAGGCCAAGTTGTTATTAATGACCCATTATAGTTTTTAATAAATTCTTTTATTTGTTTATGATATTTATCATTTTTATTGAATAGTGCTATCAAAGGTCCTGCATCAATGAGAGTGTTTTTCATGTAGTTTCCTTTTTAGTTTTGATTTATAATCTGTTGAAAGATCCTGACTATCACCAAACTTACCAAATAAATCTTCACCTAATTCATATGGAGTTTTCTCTTTTACATGATGTACATAATATTCTGCAATAGCTTTCTTTATAATTTCTGTTTTAGTAGTATGTTCTAAAGTTTTTAAAGTTAGTAATTTATTATTTAAATCATCATTTAATCTTATCGTAGTCATTATTACCTCGTATAACAAATTGTAATACAATAGTAATTAGATTACAATCATAACAATTATTATATTATGCAAAACTATAATTACATAGTATATAATGATTACGCACTTACTGATAATTTTCAATTTAGTTTTGATAAATTTAATAATTATTTTAAAATATTTGAAATATATACTTTAAATAATGAGAAAGTAGATGTAAGAAATATTTTATCTAATGCTGAATATATAAGCGATAAGTATGGTTATTATTATAATATTTACTTATCCATACCTATTGAATAAATTTTTATACCCTAAATAACGTCGTGTTGAGTATTTTTACGGCCGGAGCGAAGCGGAGGTGTTGACGCATTATTTGCTTTTTCTGCAAATAGTGTGAAAACAGTAAAATATATTCCAACAGTTTGTTAAATTCCAATCATAAGCGTATGACCTATATTGGTACCGCGATTTTAATTATTTATAATTTTCTTTTAATTAATCCTTCCTTTTGATCAGATCATGGCTCGACTGGTCGAGGTTAATTTCGTAACATTTTTTATCTTACTTGTCAGTAAAATATTTAAATTGTCTAGCATACCAATTCTCAATATTTGATAAATCTTTAGTAATTAGAATAAAATAATTATTGGAATCATTTTCTTCTAATAATATCTTAGCTGGTGTTGAAGAAACATCTCCTATTTTATAAGTGTATATTGGTATGTATTCTCTGTTTTTTGACATATATATTATTAAAAATTCTCCTGACCTAGATTCATCAGAATAAAGATAATGTATTTTCGATGGATTTTTTGATTGATAAAATATTGATTCCCTTAAATCGGAATATACTCCATAAGATGTATCACCAAATTTATTATATACATCTTTATTTACCTTTAATTTGACACTATCAGTTACTATATTATTTATATATAAATAACATTCAATTTCAGCATTATTAAAAGGTGCATCTAAGTCAAGGTTATCTATTTTAAGGAATTTTTGTTTTGTATAAATACCATCAGGATTATATTCTTCACCCGCATACATTTCGTCTATATTTGAATTATAAAATTCTGATGTAATTTCATATTTCTTTTCAAAATCTCCAGATTTAGCTATAAAATATGCTCCTATTACTGCTGAAGTTGGGTTTGCTATAGACAAATGAGGAAATAAATTTAAGGGCTTTTGTATAATTTTATTATCACCTTTTATAAGTACATCTGGCATATTTTCAAATCCAGTCGGTCCTGAAAATAGCTTTTTTAGATGAAATGGCGACTCAAATTCTTTAATCCAATCACTTTCAATAATGACCTTTGGTTTGTTTTTATCTTCATTAATGAATTCATCTAATATTAATTGTAGATTTAATACTCTATTCTTTATATACATATTATGTAATGTTGTATCAATTAATAGATCATTATATTTAAATGAAATTTTTGTAGGTATATATCCTGGTTCAAATCTATTGGTGTTATTTAGTATATAGAATTCAGTATTTAAATATATTTTGTCATTATTTATTTTTATATCAGAAATACCTTTTGGTATTTCTTTTAATATATATATTTCAATTAGTTGAGGATTTAATTCATTAGTATCCGGGATAGATATTGTTTGCTTAAAAGTAAAATATCCTTCTCTTTTAATTTCAATCTGATGTTCACCATGAGGTAGCTCAATTCTATACTTAGCTTTCTCTCCATTTATTGTTATATCCATTAACTCATTTCTATTAGTAATTTTTAATAAATATAATTTGGGTGTAAGTTTTATGTTATTTTTATTTGTTAATAGTAATTTTGTTTCTTCAGCAGTATATTTAATATCTTTATAAAATTCTTTTTTAATAAGTAGGTTTGAATTTCCAGAATACTCTAGTTCAGCAGGTGAATTGAATTCGATACCGTTATAGTAAATTTTTGCTCCACTTGGTTCTGTTTCAATATCTAGTGTTTTTTGACAAGATACAATTAATATAATGATGACACATAAAGTTGTTTTTTTCATAAACCTTAGAGTAATTGATATAACTTCTTTTGTAAAATAAATTTTTGTGAATTTAACGTCGAATAGAGAAGAAAGTTTGACCCGCAGGGTTGGCGCAGTCTTTGTATTTTTCATGCATAGACTGTGACAATAACTTTTCTTTTCCAATTTCTTTGTTATATTTTATATCGAATGTGTTTGATTTCTATTTAATTATTTTGACATTGTTACTAGAAATCCAAGCATTAGCCCATCTATAATATTCATCTTTTACTGGAACTCTACAAAAATATGAATCGTACAATTCTGATTTTGCTAAAATTTGAATTTCTATATCTTTATTTAAAATTATTTTACTCTCAATGAATTTATGTTCGTCATTTCCTTGTTCATCTTTCACAAGTTGTAAAGATCCAAATTCTTCTATATATATATTAGTAGCTTTTGTTTCAGGTGATAAAAAGACAGGTGTTTCGGCTGATATTATTCCAGCTTTATTTTCAAATATAGAATTAAAACCCCATATATTTATTTTTTCATTTATTAAAGGCTCTGTACCATCAGCTGCGAACTGAAGTAAACCTAATTCATTTTCAAGGGTTATAGAGTAGTTATAAGATGGTGTTTTGTTTATATCTAAATAAATCTCTTCATTATTATAAAAAATATCTTCCAATCGCCAACCATCTTCATCGATAACATCTACGATATTATACAATTTAACTTTATTTTCTATTAATTCATAATTACCTTTTATATATGCTCCATTTTGATAAGTACCATACCAAAAAACAGTATCAGAAAAAAACATAAGAATTTTACTAGAAAACTTTACAGGATCATCTAATGGAACAAACCATTTTGTTGATACTAAATGCTTTTCAGAAAAATTATTGGTTATTGTTATAGAAGTGTCTCTTTGATGCCATTTTGACAATTTTTGTTTTTCTGATAAATAAATTTCACCACTAAATGATTTAATTGGATTAGTTCTATTGATGGTATATCCTGAAGATTTTTCTTTATCTAGTTTAACATTTATATTTCTATTAATTTCACCAATATTGAGTTCTATCATTTTTCTATATTTTTCATATCCATTTTTTTCAATTTCTAATTCATACTTTCCTGGATCTAATTCTATAGAATTGCTTTTGTATTTTTTTTTATTTATATATATATCTAAATCTTTATGAGATGATGTAATATTTAAAGTTATAGGTTTAGGAATAATATTAATATATTTTTCAGTAATTTCATTTGTTATTTCAAATTCTTCTGTTTTACTGATATAACCGTCTTTTCTAACGGTTATGCTTATTAATTCATTGAGTTTAGCTTTAATTATTGCTTTAGTATCAAATTCATTATTATTAAAAATAATTATAGAGTCTTCTCTAGACGTTACAATAATTTCTTTGGTTGGTGTACAAGATAAAAATAAGATAGACAACAATAGAAGTATTATATATTTTTTCATTTTAATTCCTATGTAAGTAAATATGTAAATTATAATAACTGTAAAGGTATAAATCTTCAATTTAATTTTAATAATTTTTGAAAAGACACTAATTATACCGATAAAATTTTATATAAATATAACGTCGTGTTGAGTGGAAATTATGACCCGTAGGGTTGGCGGTGACTGTGCTTTTTTCTGCACAGACTCTGACAAAATAATTTTCCATTCCAACACTTTGTTAAATAGTTTTCAATTATTTTTTTATAGTATCTTTGTAATGTATATTATTAATTATCAATTGCTAACTTTGCTGCAAATCCCATTATAATAACACCGAAGCTTTGTTGAATTCTTTTAGTTATTTTTGGAGATTCTTTTAAAATATTCTTAAATGAATTTGCTAAAATACCATAAGTAATAAAAACAACAAAAGTCAAAATCATAAAAATTAAACTTAATATTACCATTTGATAATTTGAACTCATTCCTGATGGGTTAATAAATTGAGGTAAAAATGATAGGAAGAAAATTGTTAATTTTGGATTTAGTAAATTTAATAGTATTGCTTTTATAATTATTTTTGAAGTTACTTCATTTTGTCCTTCTTCAATTTTAATTTCACTTTTTGATCTTAATAATCCAATACCAAGATAAAGAAGATAAATAACACCAATTATCTTAACAATTTTAAATAATTGGGCACTTGTATTTAAAATTGCTGATATTCCTACGATTCCAGCAAAAATGTGAGGAACAATCCCTAATGTACAACCTAATGCTGCATAAATGGCATTTCGTTTATTTCCTGCAAGACCAGTAGTTATAGTATAAATAGCTCCAGTACCAGGTATAATAATGACAATGATAGATGTTAAGATAAAACTAAGACTAATCATTTTACACTCCTATTAAGTAAATATATTGCATTATTACCAATATTTAAACAGTAAAATTAAGATAAAAAGAATATGTAGTTTAAATAACAATTTAATAAAACTTCAACCATATATTATAGTCAATAATTTTGTTTGATCAATTTATAATTAATATAGATATTCGTGCTTTGGTCACCGTAGGTTATATTATCAATTCTGCTGTATATCAGAACTTCTGATAAACCTATAAAACTAATTGTGTTATTACCGTAGGTTTCTTTCTCAATTCTACTGTATAACAAAATATATGATAAACCTATAAAACTATATGCACCATTACCATAGGTTTCGTTCTTTATTCTCTTCTAATTATCTTATAAATCCTTTATATGATCTGGTATTAGGGTACATAATTTCTTTATTTTTAATAATATGTTAAACAATTTTAAGTACTATCTCATATCGTTAAAATTATATCTATTCAAAAGTCTATTTAACGGCCGATTGAGTGGAAAGTTAGTTCCGTAGGATTGGCGCATTCTCTGCTTTTTTTTGCAGAGAGTGTGACAAATAACTTTGCCATTCCAATCGTTTGTTATGTAGCTTCTCAGGAGTATACTGTACCCAACCGAATTAATTCTTTATCGAATTCATCAATTAGATTCTCATCAATTTCTAGAGTGTATGTTCTTCCAAATTCAAAAGAATCTTCTCCATTTAAGATTTTCATTTTTAGATCATCCAAGTCTTCTTTAAAGTTAATTGGGAAACGTTGTACCATCTCTATTGCATTACTTAAATACTTTCCAAGCATATCTCTCAAATTTAACATTTCATCTTCAACACTTGTACTTTTTATTTCAAGAGAACAATTAATCATTTCTTTTAATAATTTTGATATTGTACATGCAACTAAAAATAATCCATTTAGATCCGCAGGTTCACCAGGTTCACCAAAGTAAATATTTAATTGATTATTAAGAATCGTAATAAAACTTTTTGAAAAATTAGTCATAGAGTTTAGATGTTTTCTGGCCCAATTAGATAATGTTACAGGATCACTTATATGGGTTAGGCTTTGAAATAGTAATTCGTATTCATATTGTTTTTGTAATAATTCTATTTTATTAAATTCATCTAAAAGAACTTGATAAAAAAAATCAAATTCGTAAGCATCTTCCTCTTGTATTAAAATTTTTCTTGCTGATGGTGAGATATTATTTATTAGAAAATCATCTATTTCTATAATATTTTTACATCTCTCATCTAATAAATTCTTGAATAAATAGGATATTTGATCTTTCAAGCATTGTTTTATGTCATTTGCATTTTCAAATTCAAAGCACCAATTCTTATCAGTTATTCTAACTTCTTTTATAAATTCAAATAGAGAAACGTTATCAACTAAACCTTCGAAGTTCCCTGTTTTATTTTTATTCCAAAATTCATAGGTTGTTAATACCTGTTTTAAAGTAAATATATATATAGGAATACCTTTCTTTTTTGCTGCTCTATATTCCATATTTGTAATCGATTTATCATCATGTACAATACTACCATATCTGTTACCTATTATTAAAATAAATAAATCAGCATTATTTCTTACATTCTCAATACAGTTGGTTAATGTATCATTATTAGGATTTATAGGAAAACTACTCTTATCTGAAAGTATTGGTGTGAATCCTAAAGAATTAAAAAAATCAGATATATCCTGCCGAATTTGTGATAAATCATAACAAGTTGAACTTATAAATATTTTTGGTTTCATTTTATCCTCTTTTCAATACTTTAAAGCATAATATAATATTTTTGGTGTTTTTTAAAAACATTTTTTAGTATTTGGGAGATTTTAATTTATAAATAAATTTATATCTATTTAGAGTCTTCATAACGCCGAATTGAGTGGAAATTATGACCCGTAGGGTTGGCGTGATTCCTGCATTTTATTTGCAGGAATCATGACAAAATAATTTTCCATTCCAATTTTTTGTTATGTGTTTTCGTTAATACACTAATTGTCTGGTAAAAGATTTATAGATTTCATTATTAAAAATTATTTCTTTTTTTATCCAATTTTCATTTTTATCATAAAAATAAGAATAATCATATTCTCCCATTATCGATCCATCGCTATTATATATAATATATGACTCAATATTACCATCTGAATTAAACTTATAAGAATTAATGCTTAACGATCTAATATGATCGTCAATATTTTGTAATTTTTCTCTATCACAATAATTATCAGAAGCAATATTTTGAAATAATACATGTTCTTTTTTACCATTAGTACCAATTTTAAATATATGACTTATATAGATTCTATAATTAAATTCGTCATAGTCGCTTAATTTAGTTAAATTAACTAAATTAAGTTTTGGAAATTTAAGATCTATTTCATTATTATATACAAACTGTTGTACAAAATATTCTTGGTCATTTTCTAAGTAATATGATCTAAGTAGTTTTAAATCATTATCAAATTCATAATATTTTGAAAAGTTAAATATTTCTTTTTTATCTTTGATTTTATAATGATCTTCTCGTATTAATTTCTCGTTTTCTACAATGATATAGATTACATAATAAGAAGTTTTTAATTTTATTTTTTTTAAATTATTCAGTATTTCATTATATAAAGTTGTATTTGATAAAAACTGATCTTCATAGCTATAAAGGTTAGTTTTTTTATTAAAATATATGATATTTGATAGTAAATTATTTTCATTATAAATTAATTCAACTAGAGGTTCTTTTTTTTCATATTCCTTTATAACTTTAACATTGCCATTTACTTCAGGTAAAAAATTCTCTTGAAATCCATGAGAAAAAATAAATGAATTTGTTGTTAAAAGAATAGAAATTGCAATAAATTTGATAATTCTAAGTTTTATCATAATTAAATCTCCAAAAAATAATAAGCAAGAAATCTGTCCTGTTTTAAAAAACCTAAATCTATATAATCAAGTTTAAATATTTTATACAAATCTAATAGACCATTCTTTTTATTTGTTATTTCATAATTAATATTATAGTTATTTGATGTTATTTTGAATTCCTTAATTGATTTGTTAAATGGAGAAGAATAATGTCCAATAAAAGCTAAACTACGAGGTGGAACAATTATTGTGAAAACATTATCAACTTGTTCTATCTTCAATTTATTAGTTAATTTATCTTCGATATCCTTATTTATTTCTATATCATAATGAGAATAACTTGTAGGCAATGTAGAGTCTTTAAATAAATCGATTAAATCTTCGTAAATTACAACTGTTATAGTTACATTTCCATATGTTGGGTTTATAATATAATAACTAGGATCATATTCAAATGAATATAATAATTGTGTGGTTCCAACAATTAACATTATTATTAATATTATTTTCATTCTTTATATACTACCTTCAATTTTCTAAAAATCAAAGTCATATATTAATTACGTATATCCTAAATTTTAAGTACACATAACATATTAGATCACTTGTTTTCCCCAGTTCTCAGCTTTAATTAAGTTTAATGATTTTTTATTAAAAAATCTTAACATTTTTTGAAGCACTATAAAAAACTTTAATATAAGGTTATGTGGAGGCAAGATAACATGACTTATAGCGAGTATATATGTAAAGAGAAAGGTGTTCGTGAGGATAAAGTTCAGTATTTTGAATATTGGGTGGAATTATATAAGAGGTTTGGAGATTCAACAATAGGGGACTATAGTAAAGAGTTCCTTGAAAACCTGAGCATTAACCACGACCTATGGAAAACTAAACAAGCAAGGAAGGCTATTTTATATCTACAGCAATATAAAAAGTTATACTCATTAAACCAGAAGGATAACGAAGAAATTAAGACAATAACCTGGGATGATGTTGTACAAAAAGTTAAATTAGAATTAAGGTTTCAACATAAATCATATAATACCGAGAAGACATATTTATTTTGGATTAAAGATTTCATATCATTTTTTAAAGATAATAACCCTAATAAAGTAGTTTTAGCTGATTTAAAACGGTACTTAACATATTTAGCAGTAACAAGAGAAGTTGCTGCATCTACACAAAAACAAGCTTTTAATTCATTGTTATTTATGTGCCGATTTGTACTGAATCTAGAAGTCGAAAATTTAAATAGTGTAGTAAAATCATCATTAAGTAAAAAACTACCAGTTGTTTTAACTGGGAATGAGATAAAATGTATTTTTAGAAACATCGATGGTGTTAAACTTATTATGTTACAACTAATATACGGCGCAGGTTTACGGTTAGAAGAGTGTCTAAATCTACGAATAAAGGATATAGATTTTGAATGTGGAACTATAACTATTAGATCTGCTAAGGGTAATAGGGACAGAGTTACTATATTACCTCAGTATTTAGTAAGTTATATAGAAAAACATATAACGACAGTTAAAGTATTACATATAAAGGATAGAGATAATAACGTATGTGGAGTCGAATTACCTAGTGCTCTATCTAGAAAATTTCCTAATGCAGGAATAGATTGGTTATGGTTTTGGATATTTCCTTCGAATAAACTTTCTATAGATCCAAGAACAAATATCATACGTCGGTATCATTTATATCCTAGTACTTTACAAAAAACATTTCATTCAGCATTATTACAGTCCTCAGTTACTAAAAGAGCATCAATACATACACTTAGGCATAGTTTTGCTACCCATTTAGTTGAGGCTGGTTACGATATTAGAACAATACAAGAGCTATTAGGACACTCAAATGTCAGCACTACAATGATTTATACCCACGTAGCTAGTAAAAATAAATTAAGTGTAATTAGCCCATTTGATAACTTGTAATACTTATACTATTTTGAAGCTTCACCAAGTATTGAATCAATTGACTTCATTATATCATCTGTAAGTTTGACTTTCACATCTATGGCTTTCATGTTTTCCATAACTTGTTCATCTCTACTTGCACCTGTAATTACAGTTGATACATTCGGGTTCATTAGGCACCATGCTAAAGCAAGTTGAGCCGTAGTACAGCTTAGATCATTTGCAATCTCAGTAATAAGCTTAACCTTTTCTATAGCCTCAGTTCCAGATAATAGTCCACCTTCGTTTTGAAACATATCTTTAAGCCAATCTACACTATCTAACCTTGAACCTTTTGGAATGCCATTATTATATTTTCCTGTTAAAATCCCTGAAGCTAGCGGGCTCCAAATTGTTGTTCCTAAATTATATTCTTCATACAAAGGTTTAAATTCAGTTTCTACTTTATTTCTAACAAACATATTATATTCAGGTTGCTCCATTGTAGGTCTTATTAGTCCTAGACGATCACAGATCTCAAAAGCTTCTTTAAGTTCATTATAACTCCACATGGAAGTTCCCCAATACAGTGCATACCCTTGTTCAATACACCAGTTCATGGCTCTAACAGTCTCTTCAATTGGAGTATTAGGATCCGGTCTATGGCAATAAAGAAGGTCTACATATTCTAAATTAAACCTTTTTAATGAATTTCTTGTACCCTCAATTATATGTTTTCTACTTAAGCCTGTCTGATTTGGTCTTTTTCCACCCCAAAATATTTTAGTAGATAATACTAATTCTTGCCTATTAAAATCTTTTAGAGCCTGACCCATTATTATTTCTGCTTGGCCCTCAGAATAAACTTCTGCATTGTCAAAAAAGTTAACACCGGCTTCAAAGGCTGTTCTCATACATTTTTTTGCTGATTCTATACCTGAAGAATCATTAAAAGTAACCCAAGACCCAAAAGATAATTCACTAACTTTTAAACCAGAGTTTCCTAATCTATTATATTCCATTGTCTTACCTCTAAAAATAATCCTATCATGAAAAGTTCAAATAAACTAGTAATTATTACTATTAAGGTTTATTATGAAAAAAAAGGAGTTTTCATGAAATATATAGGAGCCCATGTATCAGCAGCTGGAGGAGTAGAAAATGCACCATTAAATGCACATAATATAGGAGCAAAAGGTTTTGCACTGTTTACAAAAAACCAGAGACAATGGGTTGCAAAGGATCTAACTCCAGAGAACATCAATAATTTTAAAGATAATATGAATAAATATGGTTATAAACCAGAAAATGTATTAGCCCATGGATCATATTTAGTAAACCTAGGAAACCCAGATCCCCAGAAGAGAGAAAAATCTCTAAACTCACTAATTGGAGAGATCGAAAGATGCAGTTTATTAGGATTGGATCGACTAAATATTCATCCTGGTAGTCATTTAAAACTCTATTCAGAAGATGAATGTCTAACAGTTATTGCAGACCAAGTTAATACTGCTCTAGAGAAAACAACTGGTGTATCAATTGTATTAGAGAATACTGCAGGACAGGGAACTAACTTAGGTTATAAGTTTGAGCATATTAAAACAATAATAGATTTGGTTGATGATAAAAGTAGAATTGGTTTTTGCTTAGATACATGCCACCTCTTTGTTTCAGGTTACGATATAAGAACATTGGATGAGTATAATAAAACAATGGAGGCTCTAGACTCTATTATAGGGTTTAAATATCTAATGGGTGTACATGTAAATGATTCTAAAGCCGAGTTAGCAAGTAAAAAAGATAGGCATCACTCAATTGGAGAAGGATTTATTGGGGTAGACGCTTTTAAATATTTAATGGCTGATCCAAGATTCGATAATGTACCTATGGTATTAGAAACAATAGACGATACAATATGGGATAAAGAGATAGAACTACTTTACTCCTTTGTAGATTAACTTCTATAAAGAAGAATATTCTTTTATGTAATATATCTTTATTGATATTATCTTCTGTTTTATTGATTTTATTAAAAATTTAAACCGTTTTACTATTTTTATGATATAATTCAAAAATGATTAATATAGGTATAATAGTTACTGATCTCTTTGACTTTTATCAGCAGACATTTTTAAATGGCTTTAGGTCATATTGTGAAGAAAATGATATGAGAGTATTTACTTTTGTTGGTGGATACGCAGAAGATTATATGGATACTGACAAAGAAAAAAACTCTCTATTTAATGTTGTTCATAACAGTAGTTTAGACGTGTTATGTCTATTATCTGCACCACTTTCATCCTTAAGTGGATTAATAGGCATGGAAGAGTTTATTAAACTACTACCAAATATTCCACTAATTAGTATAGGCCTAGAGATCCCAGGAATTCCATCTATATTAGTTGATAATAAATGTGGAGTTTCTTCTCTTATGGACCACTTAATTGAGGAACATGGACATAAAAATATTGGTTTTATTAAAGGACCAGAAACTAACCAAGAAGCTGTGGATCGTTTTGAGGCGTATAAAGAAAGTTTAGAAAGACATAATATAAAATATAACTATAAATTAGTTGCACCTGGGGCATTTAAACCTGGAGATGGAAGACGAGGTATAAGTCTAATATTAGATACTAGACAACAAGATGTAGATGCTATATTTTGTTGTCATGATTTTTCAGCATTTGAAGTTATAGATACTATTAAAGCAAGGGGATTAAATGTTCCTTCTGATATTGCAGTTGTAGGTTTTGATAATTTAGACCGTAGCAGTAGTTCAATTCCAGCATTAACTACTATAAGGCAACCAATTTTTAATATTGGAGTATTAGCTGCAAAATATGCAGATAAGATGCTTAATGGGGAAATAATATCAACAGTTAAAATTGGTACAGACGTTATGTTACGACAATCTTGTGGTTGTCAAAGAGGAATAACATTTAATACACCTATTTTAGAGGAAAATAATAATTTAACAATAGAAGAAGCTCTTAATAATACAGCTAATAAAATAATCAAAAAATATACTTTTAAACATGATATAGGTGACATTTTAAATGTTTTTGAAAATTCGGTTAGAGACCTTGTTACTACAATTATCAAATGCGAAAAAGAACAAAATGTAGACTTAATGGTATTAAATATTACTAAAATTCTGGAGGATACATCATATTTACAGTTAGATGCATCTTTTTGGAAATTTGTATTAGAAGATTTTTACAATGCTCTCACTGTTTCTATACCCTCTAAAAATAGACTTCTATTTATATCTAGCCTGTTTTCCAGATCAATTTTACAACTTTACGAAACAGAAAAAAAGCTTCTTGATTTTAAAAGAGTAGATGATAGATCCTTAATTCAATTTATTAACAATATAGGAGATAGATTATTAACTTGTAAAAAAGATTCTGAACTAAAAAAGCTTCTAAAAAATAATTTGCTTAATTTAAAAGTAAAACATTGTTTCATTGTACTGTTTACAGAAACCCCAGGAATAGGTGAACTCTATTTTAGTCAAAATGTAGATAGGTTATTAGATAATGAAGTCTATACATTTAATTTAGAGAATATAATGCCGAAGGATTTAGGTGAAGCTAATAATTTATCCTACGTTGTCAGTAGTTTAAGAATCGATGGCATCGAACTTGGTTATATGTTATTTGAAAGTGGAGATAGTGCTAATATAATGTATAGTTTTGTTGTTGATAAAGTTGCTTATGGTTTTAAAAATATTTTTCAAATAAAAAAAATGAAATCCTATACACAACAACTAGAAAAAGCAGTTGAAGATAGGACTAAAGAGTTAAGTATCGCAAATAGGCTATTAAAAGATAGATCTATGAAGGATCAGTTAACTAATCTATATAATCGAAGATTTTTGGATGAAATTATAATTCCTCAGATACAAAATAACCCAGAAAGACGTTTTGGAATTATCTTAATAGATTTAGATCATTTTAAACTGGTCAATGATGTTTATGGTCATACATCAGGGGACACTGTATTAAAAGAACTAGGAAAAATATTAGGATATTCTCTTAGACCTGAAGATTATGTAATTAGATTAGGTGGAGAGGAATTTTTATTGGTTCTTCCAGACTTTAATGGGGATGACCTAAAACCTATTATTACAAAAATAAGAAATAATATTAAAGAAACACCATTTATTATGCAAAATACAGAGACTATATATAAAACCTGCTCCCTAGGTGCAATAATATATAAGTCAGAGGTATCAAATCATCTCGATTTCCGAAGTGCCATATCAATAATTGATAAGTGTTTATATCATGCAAAAGAGAATGGCCGGAACTTAGGTATATACCTAGAGATAGATATAACACAGTTTATAGGTTGTAAAAACACTGGGGATTATATAATTAATAATTTCGAAAAATGTTTAGGTCAAAAGAAAATTAATTTAGTTAAATGTTAATAATTGATTAATTATATTGGTTAAATTAGTTAATCCTCGGTTAATAAATGTCAACAATAATTTAATAATAAAAAGCTTTGAAATTCTCTAGACTAGAACCAATATCTTGAGTATATTATCAACACGATTATTATTAGACACAATCTGTAGTGTCTTCTTTGAATATAATGGTGCCCTAAGCACTAGGAGTGTTGTTTTTGAATATAGTAAAAAGAGATGGAAAAATAGTTAATTTTGACAGTGTTAAAATAGAAAATGCAGTATTAAAAACCTGTTCAACCCTTGGTTATGATGTAACAGACGATATGTCTAAAATAGCATCTAAAGTTGAGAATCATCTATTAAAAGATGGTATTAAACAGATCGAGATAGAGAAAATACAAGATTTAGTTGAAAAAGAGTTAATGCATATAAACGAAGATATAGCTAAAGAGTATATCTTATATAGAAACAAAAGAAATCGTATAAGACGAAGTAGTGTTTATCATCAGATAGATGAGATGATTCAAGCTAAAAAGAATGACCTTACTAACGAAAATGGTAATATGAATACTGAAACACCATCAGGGATGATCTCTAAGGTTGGATTTGAAAGTGCTAAGGAATTTGCAATTGAGAGTCTTTTAAATCACCAAGACAGAATAGCCCACGAAAGAAAAGATATGCATATTCATGATTTAGACTTTTATTTAACAAAATCTTTAACTTGTATTCAGACAGATTTAAGTAAACCATTTAAAAATGGTTTTGAAACTGTTAATGGTGGAGTAAGACCTCCTAAGAGAATTTCAACAGCTGTTGGATTAACTGCTATATCCATTCAGACTTCACAAAACGAAATGCATGGTGGTCAATCAATTCATGCTTTTGATTTCCATATGGCACCATATATTCTATTAACATTTAAAGAGTACTACAAAGAAGGATTAGAAATTCTAGATATAAACTCTACAATTCCAGATGATATTAAAATTGATGAATATGTTAATAAAGAGTTATCAAACTTAGTAGGATTAGACCGTGTATATCAGTATGCAATAAATAAAACAATTAAAGAGACTAAACAATCTATGGAAGGTTTAATCCATGATCTAAATATAATGAATTCTCGAAGTGGAAATCAGGTTCCTTTTTCTTCAATAAACTTTGGTACTGATACATCAGCAGAAGGGCGATTGGTAATTAAGAGTTTCTTACAAGCTGTTAAAAATGGTGTAGGTAACGAGAGAAAGACAGCAATATTTCCAATTTCTATTTTTAAAATTAAAAGTGAAATAAATAGAAGACCAGAAGATAAAAATTATGATCTTTTTATGTTTGCACAGGAAGTAACAGCTGAGCGGTTCTTTCCTAACTTTATTAACTTAGATGCTCCTTTTAATCAAAATGAAAAATGGGATATTAACGACCCTAACAGATGGTTCTATGAACCAAGTACAATGGGTTGTAGAACAAGGGTTTATGAAAATAGATTTTCTGATAATAGTTCTGTTGGTAGAGGTAATGCTTCTTTTACATCAGTTAACATTGTTCGAGTTGCCCTTAAGTCTTTAACTATAGGTATAGATTTAAAGGATCGAATGGACTTTTTTTATAAAGAGCTTGATAAAGTATTAGAGACTGCAGCAACACAACTTATGAATAGATGGAACTGGCAAAAAACAGCTCTAGCTAGACAGTTTCCATACGTAATGAAGTACATAGCAGAACATAACGAAGGAATACAAGGGAATGATAAAGTAGAAGACGTTATTAAACACTTCTCTTTAAGTATTGGTTTTATTGGGTTAGCTGAAACTTTAGTAGCCCTAACATCTACAAAAGATGCAAGTGGTAACTATGTTAAAGGTAAACATCACGGAGAGGATGATACTGTACAAGAATTAGGTATAGAAATAATTACCCACATGTATAATAAGTGTAAAGAGTTTGCTGATAGATACGATAAAAACTTTGGTCTTTTAGCAACACCTGCTGAGGGTTTAAGTCATAAGTTTACAGATTCAGATAGAATCTTATTTGGTAATGTAGAGGGAGTTACAGATAGAGAGTATTATACAAATAGTACCCATATCCCTGTTTATTACAAAACTTCTGTATTTCACAAAGCTAAAGTTGAAGCAAAGTACCATGCACTAACACCATCTGGTCATATTTTTTACATTGAAATGGATGGAAACCCATTAGACAACTTACAAGCTGTAAAAAAATCTATCGAATATATGTTAGATATTAATATAGGGTATGTATCAATTAACCATTTTGATAACAGATGTTTAGATTGTGGAAGCCACTTCTATAATAGGCAACCGGAAGCCTGCCCTAAATGTGGTAGTAAAAATATAGATATAACAGAGAGAATCACAGGATACTTAGTTGGAACTTTAGACAAGTGGAATCGTGGTAAGTTTGCTGAACAGAGAGACAGAGTTTCTCATAGTTTTGGTAAGTAAGATGTTAAATGTTTCAGGGTTTTACGATAATAGCTGTACAAATGGGGACGGATGGAGAAGTGTAATCTTTTTATCCGGGTGTCCACATAAATGTATTGGATGTCATAATCCTGAAACATGGTCTACTGGGTCTGGAGATGATTATTCAGTAGATCAATTAACACATATGGTCTTAAATAATAAAACTTTTATCGAAGGTATCACGTTAAGTGGTGGAGAACCTTTCCAAGAACAAAATATTGCAGAATTATTAATGTTTGTTCATAACATCAAGTCTGAAGGGCTATCAATCTGGTGTTATACAGGGTATTTATACGAAGATTTATTAAAAAATCCTCTTTATTCTATTCTACTAGAACAGATAGATGTACTCATAGATGGCCCATATATAGATGATTTATTCGAACCAAGTCTTAAATTTAGAGGCTCATCAAATCAACGGATTATCGATGTAAAAAGCTCTTTTTTAGATAAAAAATTAACATTATATTATGACAATGAAAAAGAAACAGCATCATAGAGAAAAATAAGTAATAAATATTATAAAAATGCCGATAATTTAATAGATTAAAATTATGAACATATGTTAATATTTGACCTTGAATTATTTAAATAGTTAAGGTAAAATTAATATGAGTCATAATTTTTACATTTATTTCATGGTAATTGGAGGTTTGATTGATTTCTAAGATATATTATTCTATTACAGCATTTCTCATTGTCATTACCCTTGTAGCCTGTGAGCTTTTTGAAAGCGGGTTTGGTGATGCTGTCGATTTAGGAGATCCAGTCATAACAATAGATAGTCCAGGTAATGGTCTATATGTAGAACATACATTCACACTAATGGGAACTGTAACTGACGATACAGAAGTAAAAGAAGTCCTAGTAGAATATACAAGTAATGTTTCCGGGGACTTAATAACTGAAAACGCAATAATTTCTGATATAAATTGGAGTTTAGAAATAAACTCAGACGATAGTACTAAGTTTAAAGATGGACAAGTTGAGTTTACGGTAACAGGAGTAGATACCGCAGATAAAGAGACATCAAAAAGTAGAATGGTATTAGTTGATAATACAGTTCCAACAGTACTAATAAATACACCAGAACAATATGAAGGTGTAGAATTTAACCAAAAATTATTTGTAGAGGGTAAGGCAGAAGACTTAGAAGTAGTTAAAGTTGAAGTTGCATTATTAGATTCTAGTGGTAATGGTACAAGATATTTAGCAACAGGTACAACAAACTGGGATTATACATTCGATCTTGTTAATATGGGATTATCCTTAGATGATTATTCCTTAGTAGCATATGCCCAGGATGCTGCAGGAAATGTAAATGAATACTTTTTTCATGCTGCAGATGTATTAAGTTTAATTGAAAATAATAAAGTCGCGACAATAAAAGAGTTAGCAGATGAATCTAATAACAGTAAAACAGTTGTGGCTAGAAAGACAGGATCATCAGGAAGTAATGTATTAATATCAATTAATCCAGCGTCGGATATTCCAACAATTAGTATAAACGATTGGGTAGGTGATAAAAACTTTACAAGTACTGTTCGTATGGATGGAGCCATATCCGATGATGATTGGTTAAAATCAATAGTAATAAATGTTAAAGATCGTGGTACGGAAAATGTATTAAAAAGTGGAACAATAATTTTTGATACTTTAGTTAAAAATTATCCATTAGATATCTTTTTAACAAATAGTGTTTGGGATGATTTTACTACTAGTAATACTGATGTATTAGATAGTGAAGGTCTATATGATATTGAAATAATTGCAACCGATGGAAATGAAGGTGTAGATCAGAAAGTTTATACAGAAACCTATGGTTATAATATAGATGCTGGACCACCACCATTAGAAGTTGATGCTATTCCAGAAATAGAAAATAAAAGATATGTAAAAGGTGATTTTACAATAACAGGAAATACAACAGATACTAATGGTATACAGTCTGTTGTTATTGACTTTATAAATGTTGATGATAATTCTTTAAATAAATCTCATAGTGTAACTCCAGATGGAAGTGGAGATTTCACTTTTTTAACTAGTTCAGATGCTTCTATTACACTATCAGACGCTGAATACAGTGTTGTTATTACATCTACAGATACTACAAATCAGTTTACTGAAGTAAAGTTTGAGTCAGTAACAGTTGATAAGATTGCACCTGAAATTATAATAGAACTACCTGTAGATGCTACAGAAGTAAACGGTATAATTGAGTTAAAAGGTTCCACAGACGATGCTAATAGCATACAGTCAGTTTTAATAGAGTATTCCACAGATGCTGGTACAACTTGGGAAGCTCCATTGGCAAATATCGGTTCAATATATAATTGGAAAGCTACTCTTGATACAACTATTATTAATAATACCACTATTAGTACCTCGGATGTTACATTTAAGGTTACAGCTTCTGATATTTCTGGCCGTGAGAATTCAGAAAGTATAATATTTACAGTAGATCAAAGCGATGATATTCCAGTTTTTACATTTACAAATATTGATCAAAGTAATAATTCTATCCCAACTGCTAAAAATAACTTAATAGAGAGTGGTGCTACTATAATGGGTACCATCGAAGATGATGATAAAATTGATGCTGGAACCCTGTTTATTAGAATTTATAATGAAAGTGATGTATTAGAATTAGATTGGACTCTAATTTCTGATCAAAGTTCAACAGATTCATCTGTATTTGGTTGGAGTCACGATTTTACAGGTTTATCTAATGGAATATATTATTTCGAAGTTAAAGCCACAGATATTTATGGTGTTGAATATATATCACCAGCTTCTGAAGCATATTTTGCCTACGATACAGACTTCCCAGTAATAACGGTGGACCCATATGCCGGTGGTTTATATGCTAAAGACGACTTTGTCCTAAGTGGTTCTGTAACTGATGGTGGAGGGATCCAATCATTAACTATATCAATAAATGGAGCAGCTAATAATCCAATAACTGTCGAGGTTGATGATACATGGGATTATACTGAAAATTTAGACAATGCTTTAGCCGAAGGAACTTTAACTATAGTTCTTGAAAGTCTAGATACATATGATAAAAAAACTGTTAAAACTACAAATTATATATTAGATAAAACTGGACCAACAATAGTAATTAATGAACCTCAGGATGCTAGTACTCGGACTGATTTTAATGGAATAATAACTATTGAAGGTAGTGCAGACGATGCCTTATCTGGAATATTAGAACTATATTATAGTACTTCAGATACACCTGATACCTCAGACTTAACAACAGTAGATTGGATCGAAATAGCTGCTGGGAAAACCTGGTCTCAAAATGTTAATACATTAGATACAGTGCCTACAGCTGGAGATATGAAAATTACAGTTGTCTCTGTTGATGGTGCTGGTAATAGTTCATCTATAGAAGTATCAAATCAAATAACTTTAACTGTTGATCAAGATGCAGATAAACCTATCATAGAATTAACTGGAGAAGATGCTGGAAAATTCTCAGGGAATATAGTTCGTGGAACAGTAACAGACGACGATGGAGTTGACCCTGATTCAATTAAAATATCCTTTACTGATGGTTCAAGCCCCGACGGTGGAACTACTTGGTACGATGTGGAAACTATTGGTTCAGGTAAGGTTGTAACATGGAGTTATCAGGTTTTAGAAGCAAATGTTGTAGGTAGTACAACATTATGGGTAAAAGCTATAGATGATTTAAATGATAAAAATGGTTTAGTTGCAGCAGCAGCTGATAATATAAATAATATTATAGTTACAGATTGGTATTACCCTGTAATTGCTGATTTTACAATATTAAATGACGATAGTTTAAGTTCCATTAATTCTGAAACTGCAACTTTAACATTTTCAGCAGAAATAACTGACGATACTGGAATTATTAATAACACAGTTGAATTATCATATAACTCAAATCTGATAACAATAACTGAGACAGATGTAGTAAATCATATTTTTACAGCTGAATTAACAGACTTTAGCCTTATTCCAGATGGAGAAGTTACATTTATTATATCAGCAACTGATGGTTTCTCTAAAAAAAGTACTCAAAACCTAATACTAATTAAAGATACTGTTATTCCAGTAATAAATTTAGATTTAGAAGATAATATAATTTTAAATGGAACTACAAACTTCCAACTAAATGCTAGTGATGCTGGTGGTATAAGTAATATAGAGGTTTTAGTTGGTAAAAATGAAACTTCAGTTCCTCTAGATCATGATATTACATGGAGCTTAACTTCCGATCTTGATCTATCAACTTTAGCCAATATTTCTAATTCAACAGTTGCAAATGGTACATTAACTACAATTACAGTTGCGGACAAACCAGCAGTTGCAGATGCTATAACTCATTCATATTATACAGTTACTAACGATTCTAATAATATCTACCTATTTAATGGTGCAGAGTTCTTACCTGTAGGTGATATAAATGGTGATGTTTGGGCTCTAGATATTGTTTATATTGCAACTGATAGTTCAGGTAATAAATCTGATATTACTGCTAAAAAGACAATATTAATAGATGAAGCATCAGACTTACCAGTATTAACACTTGATAATTTAACTATGGTTCCGGGTAACTCATTAAATTATTTCCCAAATCAGAGAATCTCTGGAACTGTGTTAGAAGATGATGGTGTAAATTTATCATCAATTAAAGTTGGAGTTGCAAGATCAACAGAAAATATTGGAGATGTATCATGGCAAGATGTTACATCGTCAGCATCAGGTACTAATGCAACTTGGTATTATGATATTCTAAATAGTGGAACAGGTGACTCTGGAGATAAAAAGCTTTGGATTAAAGCTACGGATACAAATGGCATATCTCATACTTTATTAAAACCAATAGAGTTTGGTATAGATAGGGAAAGTCCAAGTACTACACTGTTTACAATTGAAGGTGATAATAGTAATACTGGATTTAGTAGTGCGTTGGCAACTGGGATAACTGTAAATGCAACAGCTACCGACGATTATGGTATTGATTCATCTTCATTTACAATTAACTTTACAGATAAAAATTCAGTAGCCCAGATTATGCCTTTAGTTGTAGATTCTGGTACATCAACTAATACAAGTTTTGTATTGAGTGGGGCTAATCAAACTACTCTGTTATCACTATTAGCAGATGGTGAAACCGTAATTACACTTACAGGTTATGATGAGTTCTTAAATACTCTAAACGCACAAGCATCTATTATTAAAGATATAACACTGCCTTCACTAACAATAACATCTGGGTCAGGTCCTTCAAAAGTTATTAATCAACTTCTTTCAATGTCTGGAACTATAACTGAAAATAGAACACCAGGAGTTTCTTCTGTTAATATATCACTTGGATTAAATAACACTGTTGGTACGGCTATCTATTCTGAAGGTAGTTGGGCGCTAACAGATATGGATATTACAAGTTTTAGTGACTCTGATTATTCAACAGATATAATAACTTCTTATAGTTACGATGAAGTACAAGCTACTTTAGATGACATGACATTAACTAGCATTGGTTATTATAAAACAACAGCACCTTTAGCTTATTATTATTTTAATGGAGCTGAATATATTTCTATTACAAACCTATGGGAATTTGATGCAGACATTACTATTACAGATTTAGCTGGTAATGTTTCAACTACAGAATCCCAATCCTATATTATTAACGCTGGAACAGATATTCCAGTAATATCCTTAGATAACATAAGCAAAGATTCTGTAGCAACAACTCTTAACGTATTCCCTGGACAACTAATAAAAGGTACTATTTCTGATGATGACGGAGTAAGTGCAGCAACAATAACAGTTGCAATAACAGAACCAGATGTAGAACCAATAATATCAGACTGGGTAGATCTAAGTTTAACAACAGACAGTAGTTCTGTTCAGTGGAATTATACTATTCCAGATACAGTATCCAATACTATAGATGGCTTTTTTGGTGTTAGGGATCTACATATTAAAGCAGAAGATATAAATGGAAATCATATTGATCATATTCGTAAAGAAACTTTTGTAATTGATAGAGATAATCCAACAATATCTACTTTTACAATAGAAGATAATAACAGTCAAAACTATATAAACAGTGCTTCAACTGGATTTCTAAATATAAGTGCAGATATAGTTGACGATTCATTAATAGAAAATGCTGTTATTACATATACTGGAGTTTCTCCAGCTAGTGGTATAGTTTTAGTTAAATCTGGGGATAATTATTCTACAGATATTGATATCGATACTCTGCCTAATGGTGTTACAAAGTTTACATTGCTTGCAACAGATCAATTTGGTAAAGAGAGTACTAGTGATATCTCAATTCTAAAAGATCAAGATCTACCAGTAGTTGAATATATATCACCAGAAGTATTAACGGATATAAATGGTATAATTAATATTAAAGGTACTACATCAGATTCAAACCTAAAATCTATTAAATTATATGATGGAATAACGTTATTAGCCACATTAGATGATTCAAATAATGACTTTGAAGTTGGTTCTTCACTTTATAGTTGGAATTATAAATTAGATACTACTGGTGTAACATCCGGTACAAAAACAATTAAAATTGAAGCAGCAGATATTAATGATAATATTAGTGCCACAGTTTCATCATCAATAGATCTTGTTATAGATCAATCAAAAGATATTCCAGAATTAACTGATGTTAATAGTATGAACTTAAATAGTGGGGTTGCATTAGCAACTGCTGATACATACTTATTAAGCCATGCTGATAATAATAATGTTATCTTTGGTGTAACAAATAGTGCCACAAACTTAAATGCATCAGATTTAACCCTAGAAATTGATTCTGTAACCTATACACCTGTAATAATTTCTGGAGATGGAACTATAAGTTTATATTGGTATTTAGATTTATCAGATTTCGATGATACTAGTACAGATACAGATGATTTAGAAGAAGTTGAAGTTATTGTTGTTTATGATACTCCACCAGCTGATATTGCACATTATATTGGTTTAAGAGGTTCTGATAGTACAACAGGTCAAATTGTTAAATATATTACCGCTAACGATAAATTAAGTGGTTATGCAGAAGATGATGATAAAATAGATGCCGATGAAATAACTCTTATGGTTAATGGAACAGATGTTATTGTTGTTCCAGAAGGATCAGATTCTACCAGTGTAAAATGGAGTTATGGATTTGATGTAGAAACAGATGGTATTTATTTAACAGAAATTAATGCAACAGATATTAAAGACTCAGGTTATGGTGCTGCTGTTACTACATCTACTAGCTATAAATCTATAATAATTAAAGATACATCTTACCCAGTAATTGATGCTAAGTTGAAAGATACCTTAGATGTAGATATTGAACATCAAGGAGCATATGTAAATGGAACTATAATCGCATATGGTACAGCTACAGATAACTTATCTATTAAAAAGTTTACTATAACTGCTAAATCTTCAACTGTATCAGAAGAGATGATTTCCGTAGATACTACTGATCCTGAATACGATGTTACTGATTCAAATCTTAAAATAGACGGTTTTGTAGGAACAGACTTTTTTGATGCAAAATCTTCAGAATATAGCCATACTTCAGATAATAAAAGTTGGGACTGGGAGTTTGCCCTTGAAAGATTACCAGATAACTATGAAAACAGTGCTATCTCTATAATCTATGAAGCTACAGATACAGTTGGTAATATTAAAACTGTAGAAAAAACAGTTACAGTTGATACAGTACTACCAGTAATTGATATTCAGTATCCAACATTAGGTGCAGTTGTAACAGGTTCAGTTACAATTAGAGGTATAACTACCGAAGAAAAAATGGATAGCATCCAAATATTTTTAGGTGATATAAATGAAGATGCTTCTCTAGAATGGGAACTCTTAGATGGTACATATAACTGGAGTAAAACTATAAATACAGTATCTCCTTCAATTTATGAAGATGGTGTTGAACAAGGTGATGGAACATTTAAATATCCTGTTCAAGTCAAAGCTATTGATGCAGCTGGAAACGAAAGTTTAATTTCAGATTATTATTTTTATATCAGCCCAGATTTAGACAAACCAACTATTAGTGTTAATACACCTGAAGATGCAGCTAAACTTGGTGGTTCTATTTTAATGATAGGTACAGCAACTGATAATGAAGCAGTAGATAAAGTTTATGTTAGAGTTGATGTTAATGGCGATACCGATTATCTAGATACATATGATTTAGATGGAGATGCTGATACTACTATTCATATGTTTGATGATGAAAGCACATGGAATGAGATTTCTGATTTTACTAATAGTGTATGGAAACAAGAGATAAATAGTGCTGGTCTTTTATATACTGATAAAACTGTTATATCAATTATTGAAAATAATGGAATTGTTGTTCCAGCTACTGGTGAAATTAATGTTCAGTTTAAAGCTATTGATATTAAAGGTGTAGAGAGTTTATTGGTTACTCGTAATATAGATATAGATAGTACATTCCCTGAAATTACAAATTTTGGATTAAAAGATGTCGACGGTAATTACGATGCTAATTTATTTGATGTTAGTGGTAATATTGAGCTAGTTGGTGATATTGAAGATATAGACGGTGGAATAACTAAAATAGAGATCAGTTACGATGGTGGTGTAATATATGAGCCAGCTTATTTATGGGATGAAATATCTACAATTTTAGAAACATATTCAATTGATATTAGTAAAAATTCTGGTGCAGGTGGTTTAGGTTACGATAATAGCTCTGATATTATAAATGTTAGACTTAAAGTTACAGATAATACTGGATACCAGTCATTTATGAGTTTACAACTAAACGTAGATAACATATTACCTGTTGGAACTTATACAGGACGAGTTGATGAAATTGGTATATCCGGCGGAGCAGGTCCAGAACAGTTAACTGAGGTTTCTGGAACATTCCAAGATACTGGATTAGTTAGTAGTTTTGATAAAGTTGAAGTTTATATTTCCCAAGATGGAACTGTTATAGATCCACAAACTGGAATTGCTAGTACTTCAACACCAATAGATTTTAATGATGGTAGTGGGGCAGTTCCATATCCAAACCTAGATAAAGATATAATTACAATAGATAGTTTAATTGAGTTTGGCGATGATGCTGGTGGAAATGGAGATGGTGATGGCTACGATGAGTATATTAGTAAGTCATCAAATACTTATAACTGGTCAGCTATATTTGATTCTAGTTCTATTGATACTGATGCTGCCGCTGTAGAATTACACTATGTAATTTACGATAATGCAGGAAATGCTAACCACTATGTAGAAATAATGTTAATAGTTGGGTCAGACCTTGATGAAAGTGGAACAATAGATGAAGAAGAGAAGATGGCTTATCCTCAATCTTTCCAAGCTAGAAATGGACTACTTTACATCGAACTGTTTGATGGTACAAAAGCAGGTTATAATATTGTTGTAACAGATACAAATGCAGGGACAAATAGTACCGCAACTAATTCTGGAATAACAAAGACAACAATTAATACAGCACTGTATCCTGTTGGAGAAGTGATCTTTACAATAAAAGTTTATGATAATGCTGAACTTAAACTTACTAAGACTTTAAACGCTGAAATGAAAGGACCTGATGTTACACCTCCAACTATAGAAGTTGATAATTTAAACTCCGCTTCAGTTACTCTTGGTCATTATGATATTGGAGACTGGACTTCTGGTACTGCAACAGATACTAACGACCTTGATATTAGTGGTAAATTCCAATTTACTGGTGAAGCCATTGATGACGGTAGGGTTAAAGAAATTATATTAAGTATTACAGACGAAGTCGATATTGTATTAGCTCAGTGGGTTGATGGTCTATTTGAAGCTGTAGATGCCAATATGACTATTACAAACCAGGAGTTACATTGGCAAGATGGACATACTGTAAACTTTACTTATGATTGGGATACAGCAACTATTACTGATATTGCAAATGAAAATAGAGTAGTTACATTTACTGTAAATGACTTTGTTCCAGCCCATACAGTTACCGATGTAGATCAATTTGATGTTGTACCCTATATTACTGAAATAAATAGGAATGGTTTTAATACAAATAGATCAAAACTTGGTTTCTACCCTATCAGATTAGAAGAAACAGGTGTAATTATTTCAGGTTACAACTTGAGTGATGGAACATCATTTGGATCAATAACAGTAGGTGGTACAGCAACAGTTACTAGTGTTAGTAGTTTAGATATTATTACAAATATACCTGCAGCAGCAACAAGTGGATATCTTGTAGTAACAGTGAATAGTATATCTTCAATAAACAACTCCAATAATAATAATTCAATTACCAATGTAGAATCAAACCAATATATAGATGGAACATCTCTGTGGACAGATGATAGATATATCCATATTTGGCAGTCAAATAGTACATCAACAGGTAATAACAGAGGTTATTTCACTGGTAGTCAGGATCCTATACATCCATCTATGACTATTGATAATACTGGAATCCTATATGGAGCATGGTCTAATTATGCCCTTGCAGATGTACTTATGAATAGTAATAATAATAATAATACAACTCAGGTTTTTAGTTCATATGACCCTGCAGAACACACTGATATAAGTTTTGGTAATGATGTCGCAATTGTATATAATGCAAATACTTACGGTAATAACTCGTGGACAACATGGGGTGCAGGTGGAGTAGAATTGTGGGACGAAACAAATGATAGAACATATGCAATGGAAGAGTTATTTCATAATGAAATGTTAATGCAATTTATTAATCAAAGAATAGTTACAAATGGAACTACTTCCCACATAGTATATTACGATACACAGTCAGATTCTTTAAAGTATGATAGAAAATTAATGACAAGTGGAACTACAGGTGAACAAATAACATGGATAAATATAGATGGATATTATGATGCTGATGATGGAACTAGGGTTGTAGGTGGTACAGGTAGTAGAACTGTGGGAAATAATACAGGTCTATTTAGTTCTATTGATGTTACTCCAACAGATGGTTTCCCAGTAATCTCATATTATGATGTAGAAAATCAAAAGTTAAAATTAGCTCGATCAAATAGCGCAACTCCAGATGAAACTAATTGGTTTATTCAAGATATTACACTGGATGGAAGTTACACTGGTAAATATGTTTCAATGAAAATAGACAGTGCAGGATATATTCATTTAGTATATTACAAAACAAGTACAGGGGACTTAATATATTTAAAATCTATTAATAACCCTACAGATGGTTCAGCAGCATATGTCTTTGATGGAGTTGATGTTGATACTGATGTCGATGAAGTTGTATTAGATGAAATAGGATCTGTTGGGATGTGGGCCGACATTACATTAGAGGGAACAACACCTATTATTTCATATCTAGATTCATCTAGGGTAAATACTTTTGATGGTTTAAAAGTTGCAACAGTAGAAACAATATTTGATGTTGATCATGATGGTAGCCCAGATACTGTTTGGGAAACTCAAAACTTACCATTGTTGTATGAAGTAGATAGTATTAGAACAAGTATTGAATCTGATACTGGAACAAACTTTTGGGATAAAGCAATAGGTTATGCATCTAGTGATTATTATAGAATTGCATATTATGTACCTTAATCATGAGTAGAGTATTAAATAGAAAAGTTCTTATACTGATTTCATCTGCTATAGTTATAGTGTTAATTGTTATATTGACAGTTTTTAGTAATAAGAAGACTAAAAAGTTATCTGGAGAGTTAACTTTAGTTATAGATCAAGGACAAAATAACGTTAATCTATTTAACGATTATATATTAAATATATTTTGTAATGGTAATGATGTAACTGGTAGATTAGTAATAAACACTAAAGAAAATTATTTAGATTTTATCACTAAAAATTTAAATGCAGACTCATCAACTGATATTTTTTATGGTGTTTATAGTTCTCAGTTGTTTAGTAGTGTTAGAGAATCAGGTAATAGTCATCTGTTTAAAACTAATATTTCAGATTCCATCCCTGATTCTTTATATAGTTTTTCAAATTACAGTAATAGATATTTTTATGTCCCAATTACATGGTCTCCTTGGGGTATGTATTATAATAAAGATATTTTTAGAAAGTTTGGTTTAGAAGAACCTAAAACATTGGATGATCTGGAAAAAATAAACCAATTATTATTAGAAAATGGTGTAACTCCATATTCTATGGTACAAAAATTACAATGGCCTTTAACCGCATGGTTCGATTATATAAATCTTAGATATAATGGTTCAAGCTTTCATTCAGATCTATTAAATGGTTATATAGATTTCACTGATACTAGAGTTCTTAAGGTATATAAAGAAATTTATAGAATGATAAAGTCTAATTATTTTAAAATTGACTATGATAATTATGAATGGACTTCAATGCTTGATACACTAGGTAACGAGTCTACAGCAATGGTTTTAGGTAGTACATTTTATTATGAAAAAGCTTCTAGGGAATTGAAAGATAAACTTGGCTGGTTTGCATTTCCTAACTCTGAACTAGGAAAAGAATACCAGGAAGTTGTAACTAGTTCTGGATATTTTGTAAATTCTAATACTGATAATATTGATGCTGTTACAGAATTTTTAAAATATTCATTATCTAACAGTTCCCAACTGATTATTAAGGAATATACACAATTTTATCCAGTAAATGAGAGGATTCTTAAAAAATATAATAATCCAGACTTAGATGAAGCATATAAGCAGATAGAAGGTGCAGATAAACTCATACCATCATTTGAAAGAAATAATAATAAAAAATTGCACATTGTTTTAAAGTCTTCAATATCGTCACTGTTTAAGATTAATTCTGAACAAGATATTAAAGTAATTCTTGAAAAACTAGAAGATATACGGTTGAAGAAAATCAAGTAGTAATAAATAAAATAATAATACCGATAATTTATATATTAAAAGTGACAAATATATCAAGTATTTTGATACTAAAAAGTTAGGATGAGGTTTTTAATGAAAAAGGTTTTTTGTATATGTATAATGGCAATTATTTCACCAATATATTTATACTCTTTAGGACAAACAGAAGAGTCTGACTATAAACAAGTTTCTGGAAAAGAAAACTGGGAATATGAAGTTCCTATTGGGGAGAAAGAACCAGGTCAATATAATCTTTTAATTAGAGCAAAAGATAAAGCTAATAATGAGACATTTGCTGGACCATTTGATATATTCATCGATCCAGAATCCGATCTACCAATTGTTTCTATTACTAATCCAACCTCTTTCATGCGAGTAGGTGGTGTATTAAATATTGTTGGAACCGCAAGGGATGATGATGCTATCGATAAAGTATTGTTAAAACTTAATGATGGTGACTATTTTGAGGCAAGTGGTAAAGAATTTTGGAGTTATAGCTTTGAATCCGACATATTATTTGATGGGCAACATACTATTACATCTAAAGCTATCGATATAAATGGTCTAGAAGGCCATGAAACTGTAGTTATATACAATCAAGATACACAAAAGCCTAAAAATTCAATTGATAACTATAAAAATGGGGCAATATTTACTAACAAAGTTACAATTTTAGGAACAGTTCTTGATGCTAATGATATTCGTGGTTTAGAAGTCAGTATTGATGACCAAGTAACGTATAATAAAGTTAAATTAACTAAAGATAAAATTGAAGAATTTTATACCTTTGAAATGGACATTGATACTAGGAAATTACCTGATGGTGCAAATATATATTGGTTTAAAAGTGAAGATAAAACTGGTTCTGTAGCATTTACTCCTTTTCTTTTCTTTGTTGACAACATTGGACCTGAAATTTTTATAATTGATCCATTAGATGAGGAAATGTTAAATGGGACAGTTACTGTAAGTGGAAAGATCACAGACCGCATTGGAGTGAACTCTTTTAAATATATTTATGGTGACGAAATCGTCGATATCAATCTATCTCAAGGAAACCCATATTGGTCTTTTGATATAAACATTCTTAATGAAAAAAAGAAGGAAGCAAAGCTACTATTTATATCAGAAGATACTTCTGGAAACATTACAGAGTTAGACTATAGTATTAAAATTGATAACGAATTAGATAAACCAATACTTACACTATTATCTCCTATTAACTTAGAAGTTTTAAAAGAATCCCTATTAATTGAGGGTTCAATATTAGACGATGATAAAATTGATGGCTTAATAGTTACTATAGATAAAGAAGAGAGTACCTTTATAAGAACTTTTAATTCATTCTCGAAAACTATTGACGGTCTAAGTTCTGGTAAACATATACTAAATATCTCAGCAAAAGACAGTGATGGAGTAATTGGTGATAAACAAACTATTGAATTTGAAATTGATAGTTATGATCCAATATTATCTTTAAACTCAATTAAATATTCTGAGAATGAGAATGAGAATGTCTTTTACCCTGGTTACACTGTTTCCACCGATGGTAACTATGAGTTATTAGGAAGTATTGCAGCAGGAAATCCAATAACAACTCTAAAATACAAAATTGAGAATTCTGAATTTATAGATATACCATTTACAAAGCTAAATTCAACAACTGCTACTTTTAGTCTTCCAATAGATAGTTCATTTCACTATGGTGTATTAAATTTTACAATAGTTGTTATAGATAAATATGGAAATGAAAATTCAGTTAAGTCAGAACTATATGTAAAAAATTATTCAAAAGTAAACTCAGAGTGGGGTATCTCCTATGTATCTATTCCAACAGATGGAGATATATTATTAACAAGTGATACTTCCTTTAATCTATTTTTTAAAGGTCCACCAATTAAGAAAATTACAATGTCTCCCAAAAGTGACATTGTAAATATTAGTAATAGTGGGGACCTAATAACAATAAATGCTAAGGAAGAAGGTTCTGTAGACGTTATTAAATTCAAAGTTGAAACAGATAAAGGTTCATTTGAGACAAGAGAATTTAATTTTTATACAGATAATTCAGCACCAGAACTAATACTTAACAGTCCAGAACAGGGTTCAATTCAATCAAGTGTAATAAAGTTTCAAGGAACTATTAACGAGGAGTTTCTAAAGAGTTTAGAATATAGATTTTCGACTCAAAGTGATTTTACTAATATAAATTGGACTGGAAGTGGAATAGAAAAAAGTTTTTCAACTACTTTAGATATACCTTTAACAGAGGAAGAGTCTATTTCAATTGAAATTAAAGCTACTGACTTATCTGGTAAAAAATCTACAATAACAAGATCTATCTTAATAAAAGAGAACAATTATATAGAAACTTTAACTTCTGAAGAGATTAGTAATAATAGTGGTAAAACATCTGATAAGCCCAAATTATTTATAAACTTACCACTATCTAATGGAATCATTTTTACTGAACCAATATTATCTGGTTTTGCTAGAGATGATGATAAAATTAAAGAGATTATTATTACCGAAGCTGTAGAAGGTGGTAAAAGCTTTTCTACAGATACAGATGGGCTTTTTGATATACCTTTAACTACATTTGGTAGAGGTAAAAAAGTTGTAAATGTAGTTGCTCTTGATATAAATGGTATTAAGTCAAATGTTAAGAAAATATCCTATACCTATGATCCAAATAGACCGGTAGTAAAGATAGATAGTTATACAGAGTCTGGGAAAACTACCAACTATACATTAGGGGCAATGATTTCATCAGAAATTGATACTATTATTAATGGATCTATAACTGGAGATATCAGTGGGAATGTTACCTATTCTTTTAATGATTCAGAATATAAAAAAGTAACATTAGAGGGCTCACAGTTTAGTATTCCTCTAAATAAGGAACTAAATTGGGGAGAAAACAGTTTATCTATTAAATTCACAGATAAATATAATAGAGAAATAAATATAAATAGTTTTTTTTACATAGTTGATAAAATTAATACATCAGATATTAGAGATGACGATGGCATTTATATATTAGATGATCGTATAAAAGATGATTATATAGATCTGTCTAGTAAGCAAATATTAAATGGTCTTTTTAAAGGTCGTAAAATCGACAGTATTAAATTAGAAGCAGAGAAAGGAACGGTTCCCGGTTTTATTGAAGTTTCTAATAGTAATAATATTATAACTATAAAATCTTTAAAAAATGGAATATCTAATAATATTAGAGTAGTAATTACTACAATTGATGGTGATGTATATAATTCAGCGTATCTGAAATTTCTCTCTGATGATACAAACCCAGAATTATCAGTTAATGTTATTGATAATACATACATAAAAGATAAATTTATTTTAGATGGTATTATAAAAGATGATTTAAAAGTTGGTAAACTTTCTTACTCCTTAAATAGAGGTCTTACTTGGATCGATTTAGAATTAATTGAACCTATTGTTCCAGTAAAAAAAGAAAAATATACTAAAACAAATTCTATTGATTTTAAGAAAGAAAAAAAGGAAGATGCCAAAGAGTTTATATTCCATGAAGAGATCGATTTTATTAATAGACCAGATAGTGGTTATACTATTTGGATAAAAGCTACAGATTTTAATGGAAATGAAGTAAATCAAAAATATTCATTTGTAAAAGATAATACTAATCCGGAATTAAACCTGTTTATTCCTGGTATCGATGAAATAAATGGAATTATATCTTTAATAGGTAAAACTTCGGATAATATTGAGTTAGAATCAGTTACATATTCTAAAGATGGAATTGAATTTACCAAAGTTGGTAATAAAAAAATATTTAAATTTGATTTAGATTTTGGAATAGATGAGGTATTCCCAGAGACTTTTGTAATTAGATCTACAGATAAGTCTGGTAATTACACCGATATTTTTCCTGTTTTAAATATTAATAGAGAAAAAGATAAACCAACAGTTCAGATACAAACTCCTATTGATGGCGAAGTTATACGAAATGATTTTGTTATATCAGGTATGGCATTTGATGATGATGGAGTCGATTCTATCTATTATGCATTAGATGGTGGAGAGCTAGTTCCTGTTGCTCAAAATGAAAATAATTTTTCAATTAATATCCCGCTAGATAGTGTAGATAATAACGAGCATATTATTACTATTAAAGCTGTGGACATATTAGGTGTAGAAAGTGATATTAAAAACTCATCCTTCTGGATATCTAAGAAAGAACCTACAAGTACACTACTACTTCCTTATATTGATGAAACTAAAAGAGGTTCTATTAAACTAGTTGGAACCAGTTTTGATGAAAATGGAATTGATTCAGTATACATATCAACTGACAATGGTGTTTCATACCAAAAAGCACTAGGACAGGATGAGTGGAACTATACTTTTAATACAAATAATATTAAAGATGGAACATATTCGGTATTTGTTAAAGCAATTGATAATCTTGAAACAGTAGGATTTTATTCTACTTTAATAAATGTTGATAATACACCACCTGAAATAATAATAAATGAACCAAAAGATGGCGAAATATTATCTGATGAAATTACCTTTAGCGGTCGAAGTATGGATAATGTTATGTTAAAAGATGTTATGTATAAAATATATTCACATTCATTAAAGGTAAAAGATAGTATTGTTGTCTCAGAGGGTAAGTTAGATACAACTGGAATATTTAATATAAAAATCCCACTAATAGGTTTTGATTCGGGAGATTATAATATTGAGTTAATTGCATATGATCAGGCGGATAATAGATCTATATCAACTAGGAATTTTTCTGTAACTGAAAGTGATAAGGCTGGAGATATTGAACTTTTATTTCCACAATCTGGTTCAACTCATACTTCGATGTTTAATGTTTCCGGTAAAGTTTCAGGTAGAAAAAACTTAGACTTTGTTGAACTATATCTAGATAATGAACTTTTTAGTGAAATTAAAGTCGACGAGTTTATGTATTTTAATTTAAAGATTGATACTTTGAATTTAGAAGAAGGGCAGCATAATATTTATATTAAAGGAACTGTTGAAGACGGAACAATTTATGAAACTCCTGAATATGAATTTCATATTCAAAATAGTGGACCATGGGTTAATATAATTAATATGTATACAGGAAAAAATATATCTGACAGACCATATTTATCCGGGGATGCTGGATATATTCAACCTGAAAATGAGAATATTTTACCTGAAGATCTACTTCCAGAAAATATAAGTCCACAATTAGTAGAGATTAGTTTAGATAATGGTCAGATCTTTTTGCCTGCAGATGGTGCAGCCGAGTGGAGTTTTAGAATAGAAACTTGGCAGTATGACGATGGATTAACTCCAGTTCTAGTTAGATGCACATATTCCAATGGTGAAACAAAAACTAGTAAAATAGTAGTTAATATAGATAGAAGCAAACCAGAGATCTCAGTTTTAGAAGATTTAGATCAGGGTAAATTTAATGAGAGTATTAAAATTAGCGGTATTGCTTCTGATGCTAATGGTCTAACTGACATATCTGTCATTTTAAGAGATGGTAATAAATCAAAATATGAAATTCCTAGTCTTTTTCAAGGTATGTTTATAGATGTTGAAACTGGTTTTGGGAAATTATATGGTGTTGGTTTGGGACTTACATTTTTTGATGATAATGTTAAACTTCAATTCACTCTAGGTGAAACTCGAGTAGATGAAGAAGACGATGAAGATGCTAGAATTACTGGATTATATTATGGTGGTGAGCTTCTTGCAAATATCTATACATTAGAATTAGGTGGCTTATTAGGTCCAGACTTTGATCCATACTCTATGTCTTTAGGTATTGGTGCATGTTTTACTAATAAAACACTTTCTATTAGTGGTGAGGATACAACAATGTGGTTTTCATCTATAATAGGTCAGGTTGAAGTTTTTAAAATGAAGTTTGATAATCCATATATTAGTTCATCTTCAATTTACATAGAAGTTGAAGCAACCCTAATATCATCTGAAAATTCTGGTGGTTTTTATCCAAGAATTGGTATAGGATCTAGATTTACTCTGTTTTAAAAGACAAAAGGAAATTAAATGGCAATTACAATAAATGATGTAGCTAAAAGGGCAGGTGTATCCCATACAACTGTCTCTTGGGTAATACATAATGACTCTAGAATAACTCAAAAGACCAAGGACAAGGTTAAAAAAGCAATAGAGGAATTAAATTATCATCCAAACTATAATGCTAGAAGTTTAGTAAAAGGTAAAACAGATGTAATTGCTGTAGTAACTAGTTTCTTTTCTACTTATTTTGAGCTTAGTGTTTTACGTGGTATAGAAAATGCCATAGGAAAATGTGAAAAAACATATAATTTAAACCTATTTTCCAGTTCTGATAGAATTGATGAAACCTTAAATGAAATTTTATATGGTCGAAGGGCCGATGCTGTTATTTTATTAAGTGATTCTCCATCCCAGAAAATTATTAGTTCATATATAGAGAATAAAATTCCATTAATATTAGTTGAAAATTATCATGATGAATTAATATCTGTTAAATCTAATAATATAGCTGGGACAAAAGAAGCTATAGATTATCTTTTTAGCATTGGAAAGAAAAAAATAGGTATAATTGTTGAAGAACTAAATGATAAAGATATACCGGGACTAAGCCAAGTTGAACGTATGATGGGCTTTGAAGAGTCACACAAAGAACATGGGACTCAGGTTGATAAAGAACTCATCTTTAGCTTAAAACTCTTTAGAATGGAAGTTGGAAGAGAAGTAGCCCAAAAGATTGTTAATGAAAATATAGATGTTGATGCGATATTTTGTGCAGCAGGGGATAAAGTTGCACTAGGGTTAATTGATGAACTTAAAAAGTTAGGTAAATCAATTCCAGAAGATTGTGCAGTAATTGGTTTTGATGATATAGATGTAGCAGAATTAGTATCACCATCACTGTCCACGGTTAGACAAGATCTTTATGGATTAGGTGAAACGGCCTATAATCTAGCAGTTAAAGCCATATCAGGTGAGAACATTGCCAAGAGACATATTCAGTTTGATACCCAGTTAATTAAGCGTGAAAGTACTATAGTTTAAGATCCATATAATTCTGATATCTCTTTCTCAATATTTTCCTGTATAATTTCTCCAATATATTGATGAATTTTACTTTTACTATCTTCTGTAATATTATTTGTAAACATAATAACCATTAGTAATACATCATTAGGTAACTGTCTAGAACCAAAAACAATTGAATCAACTAAAATAAGCTTTCCATTTAACTTAAGTTGCATTTTTCTAAGAAGTGCATTTTTTGCTAATTCAACATGTGAATCAAATATACAAGACATTCCAACACAACTAATATCATTAATAATTCCTGTAAGTAATTCATTACCAATTTTCACATTAAATGTTGATTTTTTTACATTATTTGAGGTAGCTCGAATATACTTTCTTTTCCCCTTACTCTCATTTGCATTAAGAGTTTTAAGAATAATATCCTTACTATCAAACTTTCCTAGTTTAAGTTGAATAAAACCACAAGTAACAGATAAATCCATTAAATAATGTCTGGCTAATTCTTCATTTTCATTATAACTTAATATTCCAACTTGCACACCATTATATTGGGGATTTGAAACTATTGATTTAGTATAATCAAACCACTCTTTTTCACCTAGATATTCATCTATATTTATAAATACTATTGAATCTTTATATTTTTTTAACAAAAGTTTTACTTTCATGTGGTCTTTTAAAATATAAACTTCATACTCATTACTAATAAAATCATGCAGTAAATCAGACTGTATTACGCTATGTGGATACAGAAAGAAAACTTTTTTTCCAAGTTGGTTATCATTCATAAACTCATTATAAACAATCTTAACTTCAATGACAACAAAAAAGAGCTATTGACAACAATAAACATAATATCTAATATATATGAAAAATTATATATTGAGGTGTTTGTGAGTTTTAAAAATATTCGTTGGGTTATTATAGTGGCTTTTTTTGTACTATCCATTATAAATGTTTGGTTTGGTCTTTTAGGATTTATTTGTATGGGTTTACCTATTTATCAAGCTGCTCGAGGTAGAGGAAAAATACATTGCAAAAGTCATTGTCCTAGAGGTTCATTTTTATCAAAAATAGTCTCAAAAGTTTCTCTAAGAAACTCAATGCCTAAATTTCTTTTATCAAAAAAAGTTAAGAACATTATAATAATATTAATGATTACAATGTTAACTTTATCAATTATTCATGCTGGAGCAGATCCTAAAAAAATCGCTTTTTCAGTCTTTAGGTTAATGGGTATTTCATTTGTATTTGGAATCGTAATGGGGATTTATTATAAACCAAAATCCTGGTGTGCCATTTGTCCTATGGGTCATGGTACAACATTAATTACAAATCTTAAGGTTAGAAATAAAGTTAAAAGATCAAAATCTTTTAGACCGAATAAAAAATCAGCATAAATTTAAAAAGGGAAGCACTGCTTCCCTTAGTTTTAATCGATGATAATTTCTTTATCTCTTAGGAAACTTTCATATTTTTTGTCGATACCCATTATATGATCAAAAATCCAATCTTGTAAAAAGTCTAATACTTCATTAGATAGTACCTTTTTACCACTTTGTGCATCATTTAGAAGTCCATTAGCAGTTTTTAACATAGCTGTATGAACATTTTTATGAGCAACTTTATCAGGATAATTATATCTATCAAAAGTAACTTCTTCTGCATGGAAATGCCAATCAGTATAATCAATTAATTCTTTTAATATTTCTATAATAATATTATTTGATTCACCGGAACTCATTGCGTCTGCCAATTTATTAATTATATCAAACAAAACGATATGGTGGTCATCAAATGTTTTAACTCCAACTGATAATTCAGGGGAGAAGGTTACAAGCTTACTATTACCTAATGTAGATAATATTCCAACAATATCTTCAGATAGTGCTTCAAGAACGGTGTGTATCTCCTTAGCTTTATCTCTATTTCCTTTACTAAGTTCTGTTACAATCAGTTTAACAGAATTATGTAATTCATCATGTTTATCGTTTAATATTTTAAATGTACCAGAAGCCATATTTTTAGATCCGTCAGTATCAAGCCATTTCCCTAATTGACAATCGTGGGATGATGTTAAATTAGCTTCTTCAGCTGACATTGTTCCATCAATAATTGCCCTAGATTTAGCTACCCAGTTTATATGGGCTAGAATTAAATTTTTATGTAACATTCTATCTTCTAAATTGCTCTCAGTATCCGAATCGTGGGATAGATCAGAAACACTATGAACCAGTTCTAATAAAACAGAATTAATATCAAAATATGATTTACATAGATGCGTAGAAATAATATTTATATCTTTTGATTCAGAAAATAAGTCTTCCATACTATCCTTTAATGTATTAGCAAGATTTTTTGTATTTTCAAAAGTTTCAGTAACATCTCTTGCACCAATTTGCATTTCAGAAATTGAACTTTTTGTCTGTTCTGATATTTGAACTAATTCAGATATGTTACTAGTAACATCTTTAGCATTACCTAATAAGTGACCGGTTCTATCTGTAATATCACTAAATGCACTAGCTACTTTATCAACACCAGATTCTATCTCTTTAAATGTTGAACCACTAGAATTACTTAAGTCAGAAGCTAAATTTATATTACTGTTTAACTCTTTAAGAGTAATAGCAATATTTTTTGCATTATTAGCTGTTAAAGTTGCTAATTTTCTAATCTCTTCCGCAACAACAGCAAATCCTTTTCCAGCTTCACCAGCATGGGCAGCCTCTATAGCAGCATTCATACTTAATAAATTTGTTTGAGCAGCTATACTATTAATAATTGTATTTAATGATAAAACACCAGCAACACTCTCTTTTACAGTTTTCATACATTCATTAGTCTGGTTCATTTTAGTTGAGCCGTGGGCTGTTAAGTCCACTAGAGTTTTAGTATCTTGGATCCGTTCCGTTGCAATAGATGAAATAGTATCAATTGATTCGGCCATAATTGTAACAGAATTATAGTTTGCACTTACTTTGCCGTTTTGTATTGTCATATGTTCATTTAGACTAGAGATAGACGCTTGTATTTGCTCTATAGCTGCAGAACCTTCAGTAATAAAATCTGTAAGTTGGACTGTTTCGTTAGAGTTTCTCTCAGTATTTACACTGATTCTTGATGAATTACTTAAAATCTTTTGTATCTGAGTACTTAAACGGCTACTAGATTTTTCAGTTTTAATACTTACGTTGTTAATTGATTCAAAAAATAGAGCGATCTTGTGTAAACTTTTTTTAAATCTAAGAAGATATTCTTTTTTAGGAATATCTTCAGGTAGAGCGTACTCTTTTTTTATTTCCCCTCTTTCAAATTTTTCAACTTGAATAAATAGTTCTGCACATTTTTTGTTATTTTTAAGTAGTAGTATTGTTTCCAATACCACTACTATTATTAATATTAGTATAATTAGTATAATTAGTATCATTCATTCACCTCATATTGAGTTTAATATAATATATGAAATAAAACCAATGAAATTACACTTTTTTAGTATTTCTTATCGGCAAAGTTTAGCCAACCACCAGCTTTTACCAAATCTTTATCAAATTCTGAAATTTCAAAAATAATCTCTTCCTTCTTAGAATCGGCTTCAAGTAATATTGTATCTTTTTCTATATCAATAGAAATATTGGTTATTTTACCAGAATAGTTAGAAAATATATGATCAATTTGTTTCTTATCTAAAGTAATTGCTAACATACCACAGTTAAACATGTTTTGTCTAAATATCCGGGCATATCCTTCTGCAATTACAACATTCATATCGTTCATTTCTAAAGCCCATGGTGCATGTTCTCTCGATGAACCACAACCAAAGTTATCCCTTGTAACAACAATACTATTAGGCTCTATATCTTTAGTAACATTAAACCCTTCCATCTCTAAATCTTCAAGTAAAAATGGTTTTAAAGCCTCTTTTGTTACTTCAGTTAAGTATCTTGCAGGAATAATTTCATCTGTATTAATATCAGATCTATCTAAAAATAGAACTTTACCTTCAAATTTTTTCATTATTTAACCTCCGTTGATAAAGTAATAACACCTGTTATAGCAGCAGCAGCAGCTGAAGCTGGACTCATTAAATGAACCATTCCACCTTTACCCATTCTACCAGAAAAGTTTCTGTTTGTAGTTGCTGCACAAACTTCACCTTTTGCCAAAACTCCATTACTCATACCTAAACATGCACCACATGTTGGGTTTGTAACACAGAAACCAGCAGTATCAAAAATCTCTAATAAACCTTCTTTTAATGCCATCCTATAAGTTTTTGGGCTTGCTGGAGAAACAATTGCTCTAACATATTTATTAACTTTTTTACCTTTTATAATTGCAGCAGCTTGTCTTAAGTCTTCAATTCTACCATTAGTACAACTACCAATATAAACTTGATCTACTCTAGTTCCTTCTAAACTTTTTATTGTTTCCACCTGGTCTGGTTTAAAACCCACAGTTGCAACGGGTTCAACGTTATTTACATCAAAATCAATTACTTCTGCATATTTTGCATCAGCATCAGAAATCCATTTACTATAATCAGCTAAAGCTTCTTCTTTAGTTTTGTAGTCATCTTTAATAAACTCCCACAAATAATCAACAGTAGTCATATCAGGATAGCAGATACCACATGTTCCACCAGCTTCAATAGCCATGTTACATACAGTCATTCTCTCTTCCATAGACATCTCTGTTATAGCACTACCTGTAAATTCAATAACTTTATTTGTAGCACCATTTACAGTTAACATTTTAATTATTGATAGGATTATATCTTTTGCAAAAACACCAGTTTTCTTTTTTCCAGTAATATTTATTTTAATTGAATCAGGAGTCTTAAAAGTACAAATACCCTTTAATATTCCAACCTGAAGGTCCGTAGTTCCAACTCCAGCAGCAAATGCACCAAATGCAC
>JAOPTT010000007.1:24984-309777 GCA_051531975.1 Spirochaetaceae bacterium | reverse complement strand
AAGATATCACTTTAGATGAAGATATCACTTTAGATGAAGACATTGTCATAGAAGAAGATATAAGCTTTGACGATGTTAATCTAGATGAAGATTTTGATTTAGATAATGAGATAAATTTAAATGATATTGAAAATATTGAAAATGAAGAAATAAATAATGTAAGCCAGGATGACGATATTCACGAAGATATATTTGCCCATTCTGACAATACAGACTATAAGGTCGAAGATATAGATCTTGACGATTCAAATGAAGTTCATATTGAAGAGAATCAAGAAGTAGAAGAAGAAATCAGCACAAGCCAAGATGACACATCCCCTACAGAAGATGTAACTGATGAATTTAATATGGATGATGATTCCCTTGGTGAAGAAATAGAATCAATAGATATAAATGATGAATTTGGATTAGATTTTGATAACGATGATCTTAAAGATGATGAAGAGATTGAAATTGTCGATATGACTGATGAGTTTGGGCTTGACTTTGATGATTCAGATCTAATTGATGATGATTTTAATCTAGATGATAATGCTGATATAAATGAAGCAAATGTAGCAGAAAAAGCAAAAGCAATTTCGGATGAATTAACTCAAAAGGTTGCTGCGCAAGTAGCAGATCTTGAGATAGATGATGACTTCCTTAGTGAATTAGATTTAGATGATACACCAAATATGCTTATAGAAAGTAATGATGAATTAGAAAAGCAGCTTGTAGACAATGATGATTCTAATCCAATAGTTATATCCAATGATAATTATGAAATTACTATTGATAATGGAGATGTCCTAGTAGCTCCTGAGGATGATGTTCTTCCTGGAACTGAAAATCTGGATCTAAGTCAACTTGATTCTTTAATAGGCTCTGAATTAGAGCATGTTGAACCAGAACCTGTACAAACACCAGAACCTGTACGTGAACCAGAACCTGTACGTGAACCAGAACCTGTACGAGCACCAGAACCTGTGCGTGAACCAGAACCTGTACGTGAACCAGAACCTGTACGTGAACCAGAACCTGTACGTGAACCAGAACCTGTACGAGCACCAGAGCCTGTACGTGAACCAGAACCTGTACGAGCACCAGAACCTGTACGTGAACCAGAACCTGTACGAGCACCAGAACCTGTACGTAAACGAGAACCGGTACGTGAACTAGAGCCAGAAATTATTGAAAAACCTAAAAAGTTCTCAGATAATATAAAACCTGAACTAAAGACTGAAATTAAATCAGTTCTGTCATATATGGATGTACTTCTAGAGTCTCTACCAGAGGACAAAATAAAAGAGTTTGTTGAAAGTGAACATTTTAATGTTTACAAAAAATTATTTAGTGAATTAGAAATAGACGAATAATGGGTCTTTTACAAAAAGCAACTGACCAAAATACAAACTCTCCAGAGATTAGAAGAAATAGTTTCCAGGTAATAAAAAAGAACCTAAGTGAGCTTAAAAACACAATAGAATTTTACCCAGCAGTATTTAAAGAGTTAGTAACTTTATTCTCTATTGAAAAAGGTGCATTATTAGTTAAAGAAAATGGGATGTTTACACTATCATCAATAATAGGTCTTGATTTTACAACTAAAAATAGACTGCGAATGAGTGAGATAGAATATGAAAAGTTTGTTGCTAATAGCGATAAAAAAATACTACAAAAATATTTTTCAATTAGAGAATTTGTAACAATTAAAGATACTATTATTGTTCCATTCAGCAATACTGGAACAACAGATGCATTATTGTTAATAACTGAGTTTAAGACAGAAAAATATCCAACAATAGACGAAATGAAATCCTACATAGGAGAACTAAGTGAGTTTCTAGGAGCAAACCCTTTTCATAGACTACAGAATATTGATGATCAAAGTAATAATATAAAAGAGAGTATAACGTCTTATGTACAAAAGATTAAAAACTCACAAAATAGAATTATTTTCCTAAAATTAAATCTATCAAACTTATTAAAAACATTCAAAGAAACGGACTCTCTTTCAACAAGTAGTAGTATAAAAAATAGTGCAGTTAAAATCTTAACTTCATTCTCGAAAAATAGAGGAAGAGTATTCCAGTTATATAATAATGATATTTTATTAACACTACTTGATAAGAAAGAAACAACAAATATTATAGTTGTTCAGCAACAAATTGGTGCAGCTTTTAAATCTATATTTTCAAATAAATTAGATTCTGTAGATTTAAATTATGAATCTCTTATATGGAAAAACAACTCTTTAGATACAATTTTGGATCATTTTATACAAGATGAATCAATTAGATAATAAAAGAAATGGTGTATCTCTACACTCTAAATATTCACCTGAAAAAGAAGCCCAAAGGTTCATAGATAATAATAATATATTAAATGGTAATACTATTCTTATATTGGGACCCGCATTTGGTTATATATTATCAATATTATCAAAAAGTTTTCCAGAATCAGAAGTTATAAGCATCCCATATACAAAAGATTTGAGTGAGATTTCTTTAAATATAAACAACACTATTAGAAAACAATATCTTTTTAAACAAACACTTTCAGATTTTTTACACTCAGTAATAACAGAAAAGAATATAAAAGGCTTACAAATATTAGAATGGAAGCCAACTGCCAAAGCATATCCAGATGAGGCATTAGAAGTTAATAACCAGTTGATTAAAGCCATAAGACGGGTAAATGGAAACTTATTAACAACTGCACGTTTTGGTAAAACTTGGATCAGAAACTCTTTAAAAAATTATATTATAACTGATAATTACATTACAAATTTTAGAATAGATAAACCTGTAGTTATTATAGCCTCTGGTAAAAGTTTAGAAAACTCTTTTGAACTATTAAAACAGATACGAGATAAAGCAATTTTTATATCTTTGTCATCAGCAAATAAAGCATTAGAAGAAAATGATATTCAACCAGATTTAACATTTTCCACAGATCCTGGATACTATTCAAAATTACATCTATATGGAACAAGTATACCAATAACGATGCCTCTATTTAATTCAACTAATATGAATAACACGACCCTACTTATAAATACAGGTAATGAATTTGAAAATGAGTTAATAGAAATGGGAAAATTACCCCATATAAAATTAAATGAAAATGGTACAGTAGCTGGAACTGCCCTTGAATTTGCTCTTGGGTACACTAAATATCCAATATATTTATTTGGTCAAGATTTAGAATCATCTGATATTGAGTCTCATGTCAGACCATATGCATTTGATAGCTTATTAAAGTCTGGAGAATATAGAAACAACCCCCACTACTCAATTATGTATAAAAGGTACATTAATAGTGGTGTGACATTTAAGACTTATAGGGACTGGTTTTCCCAGATAGGAAAAAGAAATAAAGGAAGAATCTTTAGGGTTAACACAATTTCTAAACCTATAAATAACATAACTGATATTAATCATTTAGAATTATTAAAACAGCTGCCTTCTAATACTGACAAAAGTGGTTTCAATTTCTCAGTTATGCAAAGTAATAATAGAAAAAACCGTATACAAGATGTTATCAAATTATGTAATAACTGGCTTATAAAGTTAAATAGTGAAGAATTAATAGAAAATCATCTATTTTTCTTAATTTCTACCTCAATCTATACCGATATTAATAATAAGGCTCTATCTAGTACCCAGATTTTAGAAAAAAAAACAGAGGGAAAAAGAGAGGCAATATTGTATATAAAGAGGTTATTACATCAGTATGGAAGCAAACTACTACAACAGTAATATTTTAGCACTTGCAAATACTAATTGCACATTGGCTTCAGATTTAACTAGTAATATAGTAGACGAATCACATTACTCTTTCATAGAATCCAAAAGCGGCGATATTGTTCCTTGTGTTAGTTCCAATAGTGGAAAAACATTACATTCCAAAATTGATCCTAAAAGAGAAGGTTCAAGATTTCTTTCTATGTATAAAAGTAAAGGCTTTCTAATTTTTTTAGGGCTTGGTGGTGCTTACCATATTAAACCATTTATAGAAAAAAATGAGTTCTCAACAATACTAATTCTTGATAAAGATATCGATAGGTTTAAAGCTACTATCTCAAAAATGAATCTAAAAGAAATATTTTTGAATCCAGCAGTAAATATTTTAATAGATCCGAAACCAGAGGATCTATATAATTTTATATTAGATAATTATATTCCAGCTGTTTGTGGAGATGTAACAACAATACCACTTAGACAACGAGTAAATGCAGAAGAAGAATTCTTTGGATCCTGTGTAGATACGATTAAAAATGCAATTAACAGAATATCAGACGATTATACTGTACAGACACGGTTTGGGAAAAAATGGTTTTCTAATACTCTATTTAATGTTAAGGAAGCAAATAGAGTTAAACCAATATTGAAACCGATTAAATCTGCAATTATTACTGCTGCAGGACCCTCTTTAGAAGATCATATAGAAGAAATTAGGGAAAGACAAAAAAATTCTACACTAATTGCAACAGATACAACTGCTCCGGCATTACTTGAATTTGGAATAAAACCAGATATAATAATTTCAATTGATTGCCAACATATTAGTTATTACCATTTCTTAAAAAAGATACCAAAAGATATTCCTATTGTTTTAGATATAGCATCTCCTAGAAAATTATCATCTCTATTTGACACAGTATATTTTTTTACAAGTGGACATCCATTTAGTCAATATGTAAGTAAATACTATAAGGTATTTCCCAGTTTAAATACTGCTGGAGGAAGTGTGACACATGCTGCATTGTCTTTGGCCAATGCATTAAATGCAAAAGATATACATCTATTTGGTGCAGATTTTTCATACCCTCTTGGTAAAAGTTATTCTAGAGGTACATATATATATGACTTTTTTAATAAAAATTGTTCTAAAGTAAAATCTCTTGAAAGTTCATTTTTTTCATTCATCATGCAAAGTAGAGATATCTCAATTGAAAATTGTAAAGATGGATTTAGATATATAACAAAACCAATGATAGGATATAAAACTAGTCTAGAGCAAGAAAGTAAAAATATAAATGGTAAATTACATGTACATAAAAGTAGAGGTTGTACGATAAATATTGAGCAAATCCCTAACCAATCGACTATTATATCATTATTTACAGAAGGAAAAACGAAACAAAATAGCTTAGATTTCTTAATGACATATAAAAACACATTAGAATCATTGCCTGATATAATGTTTCCAATAGAAGCATATATTAATAGCTTAAGCAAAGAACAGCAGTTAGTTTGGTTAACAATAATCCCGGTTTTAGCTAACCTCCGAGGAGAAGAAGAGTTAACAACCAAGCTTATGAATAGAACAATTAGTTGGATGATTTCAAGAATTGACAGACATATCTATATGGAGGAGCAAAAAAAGGGTGCATAATTGCTCCTTTTTTAGTATAATAAATTGATGAAACGAATTATAGCTAGACTTTACATAACAATAATATCATTACTTATTCTATTTGGACTTATATTTTTACTTAATGAAGTAAGAGTATCGAGACAAGATTATATCAATGAATCAAAAAGTGTTTCTGAAGAGACAAAAAAGCTTATAGAAACAAATTGGTTTAAAAATAACAACTTCGAGAACCAAGCACTTTCTGACTCAATAAAAGATTATATGAATTATCATCCAAATATTCATTCTATTATAATTTATTCTAAAGAAAATGGGTTAACAAAATTTAATTCTAGATATAATGACAGAACATTTTTATTAAATACATTAGTTTCAAATGATCCAACATGGAATATGAAACCAGAATATTCATTTAACTGGTGGGATAAATTTAACAACAATATATTAAGTGCTCCAATACAAATTTCAGAGCGAGGTTACTCGTTTGATTTAATTTATAATGTTCTCTCAACAGAAAAAGTTAAAGATGTATTTAAAGATGCGTTAACAATAATTTTAGCATTTTTAGTTTTAACAATTATTGTAATAATTATATTCAGTGTGTGGAAGAGTAAATATCGAATTGATGAGTTTGATGATTCTGATTCTTTTGGACCATCAAACATGCATCCACAAGGTAGTGACAAGAAATTAGCAAAATCCAAAACTAATATTGAAGATGATGACTTTGATTCAGTCTTTGAGGATGATTCAAGTAATGATAACGACACACTTGATGATTTTGAAGATGATTCTGATATGGACTTTAGTGATGATTCTTTAGATGATTCCGAAAGTTTTGATGATTTTGATATGGAACTTGGGGATGATTCTGCTGATGAAGTTGAAAGTTTAGATGACGTTGATATGGACTTCGGAGACGATTCTACAGAGGAAGTTGAAAGTGCTGAAAGTTTAGATGATTTTGATATGGACTTCGGTGATGACTCTACTGATGAGGCTGAAAATGCTGAAAGTTTAGATGACTTTGATATGGACTTCGGAGACGATTCTACAGATGAAGTCGAAAGTGCTGAAAGTTTAGATGACTTTGATATGGACTTCGGAGACGATTCTACAGATGAAGTCGAAAGTGCTGAAAGTATAGATGACTTTGATTTGGACTTAGGCGATGATTCTACCGAAGAGGTTGAAAATATCGAAAGTCTAGATGATTTGGATACAGACCTTGATGCTGATTCCACAGATGAAGTTGAAAGTTTAGATGATTTTGATATGGACTTTGGGGATGATTCAACAGATGAAGTTGAAAGTTTAGATGACTTTGATATGGACTTTGGGGACGAATCTGCAGATGAAAGTGAAGAAATTGAAGGTTTAGATGATTTGGATCTAGACTCAGAGGACAATTCTACGGATGAAGTCGAAAGTTTAGATGACTTTGATATGGACTTTGGGGACGAACCTTCAGATGAAATTGAAAGTGCTGACAATTTAGACGATTTAGATCTGGAAATAGAAGATGAAGCTGATAGTTTAGAGGGATTAGATGATTTTGATCTGGATTTAGAGGATGATTCTACAGAGGAAGCTAGTAGTTTAGATGGCTTAGACGATTTAGATCTGGATTTAGAGGATGATTCTATAGAGGAAACTACTAGTTTAGATGGCTTAGACGATTTAGATCTGGACTTAGAGGATGATTCAACCGATGAAGCTAATAGCTTAGACGATTTAGATCTGGACTTAGAGGATAATTCAGCTGATGAAGCCGATAGTTTAGATGACTTAGATATGGACTTTGGTGATGACTCTATAGATGACCTTGATGATTTTAGTTTAGAAATGGATGATTCAGATGATGAAACCCTAGATGAATTTAGTCTAGATGTATCAGATACTGATAATTTTGATTTAAGTGAGACATTAGATGATTCAGATGACTCATTAGGTTTTGATAGTGATTTAGATTTAAGTGAATCCTTAGATGATATTGATTCATTTGAAATTGACATTGAACCACCTGAAGGTGAAGCTGTAAATACAGACTACAATCTAGATGATTTTGCTTTAGATGATGGAAACAATGAAAATAGTGGATATAATTTAGATGACTTTAAGTTAGATGATGATACTGGTATTTCTGATATAGAGGATGACTCAACAAATATAGATGACCTTCCAGATTTTGAAATTGAAGATGATTTATTGGAAGATGATTTATCAGATGACGGGTTATTAGAAAAAGATCAATCAGTTCCTATTTCGACCTTTAAAGATAATAGCGATATGGCACCAGATTTAAGTTCTTTACTTGAAAAAGCGGGTGTTTCGGAGAGTGATCTTTCAGTTGCGGTAATAAACTTAAAAGGTGAAGATCTACAAGAACATTACAATTTTATTAAAGACCATTTTGGTGAAAGTACAGATATATATGAGCTAAAAAAAGATCAAATTGCTGTTGCAATGAAAGATCTTAATGGTAACTCTGCTATCAGTCAAATGAAAACTTTTATAGATAAAAGTAAAGCTGCAAATTTAAATATGAGTGTTGGAATCAGCTCAATGAATGATAGAAGAGTTGGAGAAAACAGATTAATGGGTGAAGCTATTAAAGCATTAGATATGGCAGAAGAAGATTCTAGAGATATGTTGGCTTTTAAACCAGATCCCAAAAAATATAAAGATTTTATTAAAAATAGTTAATGAGATACAAGCTGAGGGTTACCTCAGTTTTTTTTTGATATATCTAAATACAAGAAATATTAGGAATGGATAAAAAATAATAATAAACATAAATAGAAAGTTAAAAACTGTATTTCTATACCGAGAACTTTCTAACATATAGAAATTATTCTCTAAATTGTAATTATACCGAACGTTTAATAGTTCTTCCTCAGAAATGATTTTATATATAGATCTAATAATAAAATCATACCCTTGGTGCTCACCTAAAGAATAAGGATAGTCAGTTAATGACATTGAACTACCTAATATTATAAACCTATTTATATTACCTAAATCTTTTCCACTAAAAAACTTTGAAAAATTGCCTTCACCATAAACCGCAACTGGAAAACGTGATTCTGGTACACCATCAATTTCTGATATAGAACTAACTAACCACGAGTCATTAGATGAATATAAAAGATTGATAAAGATATTATTTAATATATTTATTGGTGAAGTATAAGTTCCTGTAAAACCTGTAAATGGAACAGTAATTAAGTTACTTTTATATTCTCTATTTGGATAAGTAATTATATTTAGTCTGTTTTGTGAATTATTACCTATCAGATATGGTTCAATTATAACACCACAAAGATTTAAAGCAGTTAAAATTTCAGTATTTCTATAATTTAGGCCTTCATTTGTAGGAAGTCCAGTTCCTGCAAATAAGATATTACCTCCTCTTGAAAGGTAGTTACCGATCTTCTGGAATACATGTGGTGAAATACTATAATGGCCAACAACAATTAATGAATCTAAATCATTTGGTATAACTTCCTCAGGGTATATAAAATTAATACTAAAATGATCACGGAGAGCCATTTCTAACATCTTAAAATTATCTATTGAGTATTCCTCATTACCAATTAATATACCAACTTTTTTTAGCCCATTGTTTTGTAAGTAATTTATAACTTTAAGAACTTCAAACTCAAAACCTTTAATAGATGTATTCGGTGGGAGATTAAAATATCGGTCAGTATATCTTATCTGGGTGGAGCCATGTTCTAAACTCTCGTTAGCTGGCAATATTTCAAAATTACAATTATCTAGAGAACCAAACTGATTTAGTATTTTTATCATATCACGATTAGTCTCTGTAAGATTTGTTATTTCATCTGATAAGTAAAAATTAATATTAATGTTTTCAGGAGAACTGTTTATTAACTTCTTAGTATATGCAGATATTGAATGACTTCTATACCAAGTTAAGTCAATATTCCCGGGTATAAGCAAACTGATTAAAAAAATTATCAATGCAAATGTTATTTTAAAAATATTTTTTGTTTTTGCTAATAAACTCTTTGATATAACTAAAATAGTTATTGATAAAAGTATTAAGGAAACAATCTGATTGATTGATATTAAACCTTTAAAACATCCAATAAGAAAACTACTATACATTCTGGAAAATAGAAGTATTGAAATACTTACAGAGACTTGTACTATTCTTTTTTTAAATAAAACTGAAATTAAAAATGAAATAGCAATAGAATAAAATATAAATACTAAAATCCCAATGTGAATTGATAATAAAAGACCAATATCTATATTTCCAAGTTTCGAAAATACAAATACTACTGGTAACATATTAAATAAAACTGGGGAAACCATAATAAAATTTCCAATTATGATATTCAATTGTCTACTCTTTTTAAAATCACTAGACAATTGAATTGGTATTACAATACTAAGTAACGTTGGTAATATAGAATACAATAAACTGATATCCAGGATGTTGTTTTTAAATGACTGCAAGCCAACTATATACCAAAATGATGTTAAGCAAGCTAGTAGAGGATATACCACTAGAGGAAACTTACTTCTTAAAACAAAAAGAAGTTTCCTCTTTATAAAGGTCAAAACTTACTCCTCGTGGGGTAGATTAAATAACATTCTATCTCTAGTTAAAACCGTATTTTTGAATATTGTTTGTGCTTCAGTTAATAAAACTCGAAGTTCTTTCTCCATGTATCGGGGACTATAATGGATTAAACCAAGTTGCTTAACATTACCATCTAGAGCAATTTGAGCACTTTGTTTAGAGATCATATGCTTTTTCTCTTTTGCACTCTCTAGCAAAGCCTCCTCGAACATTCCTTCACATATAAATAGATCAGAACCTTCAACTTCCTTGGCAATTGAGGGAAGATAAGCAGTATCTGTTACATAACTAAACTTTCTTCCTTTTCTAATATCTCCCATAACTTCACCTGGAGAAATCTCCCGCCCATCTTCTAAAGTTACATTTTTTCCACTTTGTAAAATAGACCACATTGGACCTACTGGAACACCTACTTCTTTAGCTTTATCAGGAAAGAAAACTCCTGGCCTTTCTTTTTCAATTAGAGAATAACCAACACAAACCTTTGAGTGATCTAAAGGTATCGTTTTTACGTAATACTCATCTGTATCGGTAACAATCTGGGATGTAGCTGGGTCTTCTAATTCTTTAATAATAATTTCATAATTTATATACATATCTAAAACACTGATACTAGTCTCAATATACTCTTTTATTTTCTTAGGACCAATAATTGTTAGAGGTTCAGTCCTATCTACTTGAGCAGATAACATTAGTATTCCCGGTAGACCTGTGATATGGTCTGCATGGGTATGAGATATATAAATCGTTGAAATTCGCTTCCATTTTAAATTTAATCTTTTTAAAGATATTTGTGTTGCCTCACCACAATCAAAAAGAATCAGTTCCCCTTCTCTTCTAACAAGAACTGATGTGAGGTGTCTTCCTGGTAGAGGCATCATGCCTCCACATCCTAATACATATACTTCCATAGACAAAAAATATCATTAATAAATAGATGTGGTAAAGATTGAAAACAGCTTATATAATTTAATAGTAGTGAACGTTAACGATATTTTAAAGATTATCAACATCATATTTATAATAATCACATTTATAATAATATTATTAGATAATACAAAACCTCCCGAAGTTACATTTTCGTGGCTTTTAATCATATTAATCTTTCAACCTATTGGTATATTGTTATACATTTTAACTGGGATTAATTATAAAGCCAGAAAAATTGTTGCACACCTTCCTGAAGAGATATTTAAAAATGAACTTTCAGACATCATAGTAGAGCAGAAAGTTTTATATAGAGGAATTAAGGATCAAAGTGAAGAATCTAGTGATATGGTAAAAGCTATGTCCCTACTTTTAAACTGCTCGAACTCTGTAGTTACACTTAATAACCGAGTTAATATATACCACTCTGGTAAAGATTTATATAAACAGATGTTAATTGATTTAACAGAAGCTACAAACTCTATACATATGGAGTATTTTATATGGAAATCCGATTCTCTAGGAAATAAGATAAAAGATATTCTAATCAATAAATCTTTAAGCGGGGTCGAAGTAAGACTACTTTTTGACGGGGTAGGCTCTTTTAATAGAATCTCATATAAATATAAAAGAGAACTTAAAAGAGCAGGTATTCAGTTTTATTACTTTCTAGACCCGTTGGCAGCTCCATTAAAGTTTCTAAAATTCAACTATTGTAATCACAGAAAAATTGTAATTATTGATGGAAAAATTGGATATACTGGTGGATTCAATATAGGTGAAGAGTATATTACCGGTGGGAATTATTTTAACCACTGGCAAGATACTCATATCCGGATTACTGGAGACTCGGTAAGGATGTTACAAGCACTCTTTTTTACAGATTGGTTAAATACGACAAAAGAACTATTAAAATACAAACAATACTTCCCATTAACAAAAATTGAGAATGGTAGTCCTATACAAATTGCTGTAAGTGGTCCAGATTCTAAATGGAGTAGTATACATCAGCTATATTTTTCTATGATAACTAATGCAAATAGTAAAATATATATTCAAAGCCCATATTTCATTCCAGATACTTCCATATTAAAAGCTCTAGAAACTGCATCCTTAAGTGGTATAGAGGTACATTTAATGATGACAGGTAGACCTGATAAAAAGCTACCATATTGGACAGCACAGACTTATTTCCCACCGCTCTTAAGTGCTGGGGTTAAAATATATCTCTATCAAAAAGGTTTTTTACATTCAAAATCAATAGTAGTAGATGATCTAATCTCCACAGTTGGTAGCTGCAACATGGATATTAGAAGTTTCCATATTAATTATGAAGTAAATGCTGTATTATACGATAAATCTATAAGTCAAAATCTTAAACAACAGTTTTTATTAGATGCCGAACACTGCATTGTTGTAAATAAAGAGACATATAAAAATAAAAGAATAATATATAAGTTTAGGGACTCTCTCTGTCGGTTAATGGCAACTTTAATGTAATAAGATTAAAACCTAGGCACCTAAGTGCCTAGATTATTTAAGATATTATCTCACCTTCGTTGTTAATTCTTTTACCAAAAAACTTAACAAATATAGTAATTGCAACTAAACCTAATGCTAGTGATATCCAAGGGGATAGTCCTAATCCAGCTGGAATAAAACCAAAAACTATGGCAAAAATTGCTGCTGTTATAGCATAAGGCATTTGAGTTTTAACATGGTCGATATGATCAGAACCAGAAGCAGATGATGATAAAATTGTAGTATCTGATATAGGAGAGCAGTGGTCTCCAAAAACAGCACCAGTTAAAACACTTCCCATGCATGCTAACATAAGAGGAGTAACAGAACCTGTAGCCCCTGATATTTGAGCTGCAACAGGTATTACAATTGGCATCAAAATACCGTTAGTTCCCCAAGAAGAACCTATAGCAAAAGCCATGAACATCGATACAATGAATATTATTAATGGAAGGAATGCACTATTAAGACTACCTTTTGCAACCTCTCCTAACCAAACATCTAATCCCATGTCAGAAATTACACCTTTTAATGCAAATGCTAATGTTAATATGATAACTGCAGTAAACATTGATTTTGCACCAGATATCCATGATTCAACCGCACCTGTCATAGAGAATCTTTTTTTAATGACACCAATTAAACCGGCGATTAAAGAACCTATAAATGCAGCCCATGTAAGAACTACTGATGCGTCAGAATCCCCAATACAATCTTTAAAACTTTTACCAGCTTCATAACCGTTGTACCATAGACCAAATACTGTAACGAGTAAAAATACTCCAATAGGAATAATAACATCCCATATTGAACCATCAACACCATCGTCTGGTAATAGGTTTTTATCTTCTGCTATTAAAGGATTTGCACCCTCGGCATAAACTTGACCAGTTTTTCTGGCTCTAATCTCAGCTTTTAACATTGCTCCATAATCTTTTCTTTGAAGTATTAAGTTAAATAAAAGTATTAGTGCAAAAAGAGAATAAAACCTATAAGGGATTGTCTGAAAGAAGATAGTCATCGCATCTCCATCTAATCCAACATCAGCTAGACCTGCTGCAATTAATCCTAACTCCATAGCTATCCAAGTTGATATAGGTGCCATAGAAGATATTGGTGCCGCAGAAGAATCAACAATATATGAAAGTTTCTCTCTTGAAATTTTTTGTGCATCAGTAATAGGTCTCATTGTATTACCTACAACTATTGAATTGGCATAATCGTCAAAGAATATAGCAACTCCCATTAAAGCTGTAGCTAACTGGGTAGATCTAACATCAGTTGCTTTTTTAGCAATAGAAGTAGCAATAGCTTTTGTTCCACCCATTTTACCAATTACACCGATCATACCACCAACAGCTAATAGAAATACTATAATACCAATATTCCATGAATCAGCCAAAGATTTTTCAACTATGTATACTGAAAATGTATCTAAAAGTCCCTTTAAAGGGTTCCAACCAGCTAATATAGTTGCCCCAGTAAATACTCCTACTAAAAGTGATAAAACAACCTGTCTTTTCCATAAAGCAAAACCTATTGCTAAAAGAGGTGGAAGTAGTGCTAACCATTCATAATCCATATTTATCTCCATATTTTTTTGATATTCTTATTTGTTTAATTTGAACCTAGGCATGAATATATACCTATTTAAATCATTAAAGGCTAATAAGAATCATAAAATACAAATATATCACAACTATTATTCATTGTAAATTTGTTATTTAAAACTACGTTTAACTTATATTTTAAGAGTTTAAAATTTCTATAGGAATTATTTAAAAGAATTAAGATTTGAATAAGTAGACTAGTTAACGACTCCCCATTGGGGAGCTTAAAAATATTATATTATTTAGTTCTGTCCATAATAAGCATTTGCACCATGCTTTCTTAAAAAATGTTTATCTAATAATTCTTTCTGCATAGGTGATTTATTTGGTGCTAAAGTAAAAGATCGATAACTCATTTTTGCAACTTCTTCTAATACTACAGCATTATGAACTGCATCCTGGGCATCTTTACCCCAGGAAAATGGACCATGGCTATAAACTAATACAGAAGGAACTTGGATAGGATTTATAGAACGAGAGTAAAAAGTATCGATAATAACTTTTCCAGTTTCTAACTCATACTCGCCCTTAATTTCCTCTGTAGTCATTTTTCTAGTACATGGAATTTCTCCATAAAGATAATCAGCATGAGTTGTACCAAGGGCAGGAATTGATCTCCCTGCCTGTGCCCAACTTGTTGCCCAAGAAGAATGTGTATGCACAATTCCACCAATTTCTTCATATTCTCTATATAAAGCTAAATGAGTAGGTGTATCTGATGATGGTTTATAATGACCTTCAATTTTATTTCCATTTAAATCAACAACAACTAAATCGTCAGCTGTCATTGAGTCATATTCAACACCACTTGGTTTGATAACAACAAGACCTTTTTCTCGATCTATACCACTAACATTACCCCAGGTAAAAGTAATTAACCCAAACTTGGGAAGTGCAAGGTTAGCCTCAAGTACTTCTTTTTTTAATTTTTCTAACATAAGTGGTACCCCCCCTCTTCCATTTTTTCTAACATCCAAGATCTAGCTTTTTTTATATCTTCAATAGGTTTATCTGATTTTTCAGTCCACATTTCAATTAAAAAAGGACCTTTGTAGTTTAAAATATTTAGTATTCTAAAAAAATCTGGAAAGTCTACACAACCTTCACCAAATGGAACTTCTTTAAATTTTCCATTAAAAACTCCTGATACTGCTAATGTATCTTTTAGATGTATTGATGTTATTTTATTTATACCTTTAGTAAATTCCTTCTCAATATCATTACCCCATGCACTAATATTTCCAATGTCTGGATATACAGTGAACCAGGGTGATGGAATTTCTTCAGAATATTCTAAAAATCGACTTATTGAATTCATCAGTGGATGATCCATTATCTCCATACTTAACATAACTTCTGCTTTAGATGCCCAAGAAACAGCCTGCCTTAGTCCATTTAAAAAATTTTCTCGCGTTTTAGAATTTCCCGCTGAATAATAAACATCATATCCAGCTAATTGAATATTTCTAATTCCAAGATCAACAGCTAACTCAATTCCTTTTTTCATTAAATCCAATGCTTTATTTCTTATATCGGGATCTTCACTACCAAGGGGATATTTTCTATGCCCACTTAAACACATAGATGGTATCCTAATACCTGTTTCTGCAATATCTTTTACTAGGTCATTTCGCTCTTCTTGAGACCAATCTAACCGGGAAAGTCGCATATCGGTTTCATCTATTGATATTTCTATAAAATCAAACCCAGTTTCTTTAGCAATTTCCAGTTTTTCTTTCCATGTAGTTCCAGAAGGCAATGCTTTTTCATAAATTCCCAAAGCTTGTTTATCTAAACTATACATTTTAACTAGCCCAGTATTTTTTTATTTCATCTTTATACAATCTAGCTTCAGATGCTGGATCAGATGCATTCCTTAAATTACGCCCAACGATGAATGATTTAATTGGTATTCCTTTAAATAGTTTTAAAACATCAAGTGTAAGACCACCTGTAACAGATACTTCAAAACCCATCTCTGCTAACTTTTTTACAACTTTCATGTTCTCTTCACCCCAAGATCCACCTGAATTAAGAGCATCTCTACTTTGATGATATATAACTTGTTTTAAACCAATTTTTTTCCATTCTTCAGCTTCGTCAAATGTCCAATTCCCAAATAATTCAACTTGAATTTCGCAATTTAATTTAGCTGCAGCTTCTACTGCTTTTTCTTTTGTTGCATTAGCTGCATTACACATTACAGTTACCCAATTGGCACCTTTAGAACATGCCATATTTGCAAGTTCTCCACCTGCATCTACAATTTTTAAATCAGCAACTAGAATATTATCAGGATATAGAGTTCTAAGAGTTGAAATTGATCCAGAACCAGTTGCTAGTGAAAGCAAAGTACCAACCTCTATAATATCTACTTCTGGGGCTAATACTTTTGTTGATTGTAATGCCTCTTCTATAGTAAAGTTATCTAATGCTACTTGTAATAGTGGTAATGCCATTTAATTATTCTCCAATTCATCAAAAATCTTTTTTAAATCTTCAATTGTTTCTGCTTTTCTAAGTTTTTCTACAGTCTCTTCTTCGTCTAAAAGAGTTACAATTTGAACGATAGCATCTTCATTTTGTGTAGCTGCATCTTTAGCTGCCATAGTTATTAATATATCTATAGGATCATTATCTGGATCTCCAAAATTTACAGGTTCTTTTAGTACAACGAGTGCGTAACTTGTTTGTAATACTCCACCTTCTGGTCGTGCATGGGGCATCGCTAGCCCTGGAGCTAATATAAAATATGGTCCAAGTTCATCTACACTTGCAATGATCTCTTTATAATATTGAGGAGTAATTGTCCCAGCTTTTTCAAGTAAATCTGTTCCAATTTTTACTGCTTCTTTCCAATCTGAAGCTTCAGCTTGGAATTTAACTGCTTTATGTGTTAATAAATGTTCTTTTAAATCCATAACTACCCCTTTATCCTGATATCTCATTTGGAAATCGAGTTTTAACAGTTTCTAATAACAATGGACCAAACTCTTTATCATCCATTAAATTCTTTAAACCAAGAAGAGTAGTTCTTTCTGGTGCATCCACATTCTTTGCAAGTTGAGCTGAACATAGAGCGATATCAATCCCCTGAGAAATAAACCCTTTTGCTTCTGCAAGTGAGCAGGATAGCATTTCAGCTTTAATATTGTTTGCATCTAAATATTTTTTCACCTTCATTTTAATAACTAAACTTGTTCCCATACCATTACCGCAAATTGCCAAAACTTTTATCATGATTTAATCTCCTCTATATAATCCCTTATTTTAATAATAAGGGATTATTTAAATTGTTAATAACTATTTATGCTTCTGCTTTTTCGTCTCTCATTGTTGTAAAATAATTCTTTTTGTGACGTCTATATTGTAATTGTGGAATGATTAATAACAGTGGAATCATAATTATTGGTATGAAGATTCCAAACTTACTTGCTAATAATACTGCTGCTGCCCAAAGAGTTGCCCAGTCAAACATACCCATCCAACCAATTACTGCTGGTCCATCTTTTAATACAGTTAATACTAAAGCGGAACCAAATACTTGGATTAAACCAGCTACAAACGGAATTATTGCTGCAGCTCTTCTACCACCAGCTTTATTTGCATAAACAGCTAATGTACCATTGTCAAAGAATAGACAGATAAATCCCGCAATAATTAAAACAGGAGATTGTATAGCAACTAATGTAAATATTGCAATTATTTGACCAAAGAAACCAAAGATAAAACCATATGTAGGAGCATTTGGAGAAAAACCAAACGTTACAGCACAGTCTACTGCTGGAACAGCACCTTTAAGTAATTTATCAGAAATACCTTGGAAAGAAGTCTGTAATTCTGAAACAAACATTCTAACACCTTGTTGAAGTATAGCTATATAAACTGCAAATAAAGCTGTTTTTTCGAATACATATGTTGCAAAAAAGTATTTTGAAGTATTGTAGTCAAACGATTCTCTACCTAATATCATCATGATACCACCAACAAAAAATGTCATTAAAATTGTATTGGCTACTACGTTATCATTTAAAATCGATAAAAACCCTGGAGTCTCAACATGGTTAACATCATGCTTTTTATTTCCAATTTTACCTGCTACTTTATATGCAAGCCATGCTCCAAACATCTGCTGATGTCCAATTGTAAAACCAGCTCCATCTGTAACATCCTGTGTTGCTTCAATAATAAGGTTAGAAGTAACTGACCAATAAGTACCCATTAGAATACCAATAACTCCAACTAATAATGGAGAAGCTGCATTTCCACCTGAGGATTCAAGAACCCAAAACATTGCCCATAAAAGAACAGCTGATTGCTGATACATTATATGACCAGTGATAAAAAGAGTTCTAATTTTTGTCTGCTTTCTAAATGCAACTAAAAGTATATTAAATGCAAATGCAATAAGCATAACATAACCAACATACTGTAGTGAACCAAATGCATCTAACGTTTCAGTTGCTGATGTTTGTCCAAAATAAGGATCAATTACTAAAGCTGTAATACCATATTTTTCTGATAAACTTGTAATAATTGGTTTAAATGTTCCTACCAATCCTCCTGTACCTACTTGTAAAATCTTAAAACCTACATAAGCCTTAATAAATCCTGCAAGTGCCTCATAAACTTTTTTTCCTAAAAATAGATACCCGATAAAAGTAATCGAACCTAGCAAGAGGGCTGGTTGTCCTAAAAACTTGTTAATAAAGCCCATAAAAATCGATAATACGAAATCCACAATTTTCTCCTTATTTTCCTTTGTTATTTAATAATGATCTTAAGATCATTTCCACACATAAAAATGTTCTATCTAATCATTTAAAACAATCAAAAGAAACATTTAAGATTATATTAACTCGCTTATTCTAATATGGCAAGAAATATTTTCAAATAATATACATTAAATGTTTTAATTGATCGATATTAAGTTAGTATTTCTTAATAATATCAAAATTGGAGACGTTAAAAGAACTTAAATGAACATTATGAGCTTTATTAGAATAGTTGTTGTTTATGCAATAATGACATTAATACCTAAATCTTTAAAACTTGAGATTTCAGTTTCATCTGCATTTTTATCTGTTATTAAGGTGGTTATTTGATTTAATGATGCTGTAGAGAAACTTGAAACAACTCCTATTTTAGAACTATCAGCAAGAACTATTACTGGGCCATGGCATCGCTCAACCATGAGCCTATTAATACTTGTCTCTTGCTGAACTGAAGAAGTTAAACCAAAAGATTTATTTATTCCATTTGCGCCAAGAATAGTACAGGAACTATAGACATTAGATAATGTATCTTTAGCCATATCACCAACTAATGATTGGGATGCTTCTCTAAATTCGCCACCTACAAGGAATATTTCTATTAGTGGATCTCGGGGTATATTTAATACAGCAACATTATTTGTAATAACTTTAACATGCTTCCCTGTAAGATGTTTAATAACTTCTAAAGTAGTTGATCCACTATTTAAGAAAACAGTATCTTCATCATTTATTAATGAGGCTGCAATTTTACCAATTTTTGCTTTTTCAGAAATATGTTGGTGTCCTTTTTCTGAAAATAGAGATTCAGAACGTAACATTTCAGTAAGAATGGCTCCTCCGTGTATTCTATAGAGAAGCCCTTTATCACCTAATGTATTTAGGTCTCGACGAATTGTAATTGGGGTAACATTAAATTCAACACTTAGATCATTAACGTTAACCTCACCTTCGGCATGTAGTTTTTTTATAATCAAATTCTGCCGATTTTGTGATATTACATTGTTTCTCATCTCATCCCTTAACCTTATGTACGAAATTGTAATAATAATTTATCTAATATATTTAGTATATCTGAAATTTCTCCCTTTTCAAGTACCTCATTAGCAAGTTTTTTTAATTCAGAGTAGTTTGATTTTCTAATTAAGTTCTTAACCTTACCAATACTAATAGCACTCATACTAAATTCATCAAGGCCCATTCCGAGTAAGAGTAAAGCAGCTTTTTCATTACCAGCAAATTCTCCACACATTCCAGTCCATTTACCATGAGCATGTGAGGCATCGATAACAGTTTTAATTAAGTTTAATACTGCGGGATGAAATGGTTGATATAGATGGGCAATCTTCTCATTTCCGCGATCAACAGCTAACGTATATTGAGTTAGATCGTTTGTTCCTATACTAAAAAAGTCAACTTCCTTAATTAGTTTATTGGCAATAATTGCTGCTGCAGGAGTTTCTATCATAATCCCTACTTCAATATGTTCATCAAAGTTTATTCCTTCTGATCTTAGTTCAGATTTAACGGATTCAAGAATTATTTTTAACTTTTTAATCTCATTTACAGATATTATCATCGGAAACATTATTCTTAATTTCCCAAAATTACTCGCCCTTAATATACCCCTTAACTGAGTCGTAAGAAATTCAGGTATATCAAGACACATTCTAATTGCTCGCCAGCCAAGAAATGGATTATCTTCTTTTGGAAATTCAAAATAATCTAGTTCCTTATCTCCACCGATATCCATTGTCCTAATAATAACGGACCTTTCTCCCATAGATTCAGCGACTAGTTTGTAAGCTTCAAATTGTTCATCTTCAGTTGGCATTTTTGGTCTATCCATGTACAAAAATTCTGTTCTATAAAGTCCAACACCTTCCGCACCATGTTTTAATGCGGGTTCAACATCTTTATCTGAACCAATATTTGCGCATAGTTCAACTCTATGTCCGTCTAATGTTATTGCTGGTAAATCTCTTAATTTAGCGAGTTCATTATTATTATTTTCTTGAACTTCAATTTTATCTATATATTCTTTAAGTTTTTCATCTGAAGGTTCAAAAATAATACAACCTTTTGAAGCGTCTAGAATGATAATATCACCATCAGAAATATTTGGTAAAACATTTCCCGTTCCTACAATCGCAGGTATTTCCATAGATTTAGCCATAATAGCAACGTGAGAAGTTACTCCACCAGTCTCTGTGACAAAACCAAGAACTTTTGATTTATCCAGTTGTGCTGTATCAGATGGGGTTAAATCTTTAGCAAAAACTATAACTTCTTGATCAAAATTATCTAAAGATGAAAGTTCAACATTTCTAATAGCGTATATTAAGCGTTTACCAATATCTCTAATATCAGCTGCTCGTTCCCTCATATATGAATTATCTAACTCTTCCATCTCTTTAGCATTTTCTTCAATTACAAAATTAGCGGCTCTATCAGCGGCCATTTGTTGTAATTTAATACACTCAAGAATCTCTTCTTCTAGATCTTCATCCATAAGAATTTCAATGTGACCCTCAAAGATTTCTGCTTCTTCTTCCCCAAGGTTTTTAACTGCTTTATTATATACTGCTTGCAATTGACTTTCTGCTTTAGCTCTTCCAGTAATAAAGCTTTCAACTTCTGTATTAATTTCTTCTTTACTGATATCTACACTTGAAATAACCAACTCTTGATGTGTATAAACAAAAGCTTTACTAATAACTATACCTGGAGATGCCGAGATTCCGCTGACTTGACTATTTATCATTCCACTTGTTTCCTATTTTTTGTTATTCGGTTAAATTGGCTATAAATTCTGAAAGAGTTTCTAATGCTTCAATTTCATCTGCACCATCACAAACGATCTCAATTTTATCACCAAAAGATATTCCTATTTTCATTATTTTAAGAAGGCTCTTTGCACTAGATTCTTTATCACCCTTTTTTAGAGTTATAGCACTTTCAAATTTCTTTGCCTGTTTAACAAATTGATTTCCAGGCCGTGTATGCAAACCTGTCTCATTAACAATTTCTACTAATTGACTAACCATATGTTCCTCCATTTTTTTAAATTATACCTTATGTTTTTTATGCTGGCAACATTAAATGTTCAAATTGATCTTTTAATACTAATTAAATGTTCTAATTGATCTTTTATTATTGACAAATAGACTTTGTTGATTGATTATATAAAAAGAAATGAATAAAAATCCTTAAGGAGTATGAATAATGAATGTAAAAGAGATCAATAAAGATAAATGGCTAAGAGATGTATTTCCAGAATGGGGAACATGGCTAAATGAAGAGATAGAAGAAGAAAAGGTTAAACCTGGGACATTTGCTATGTGGTGGCTTGGTTGTACTGGTATTTGGTTAAAATCTGAAGGGAATGCAAATATTATGGTTGATTTCTGGACTAAGAGTGGAAAAAGAACCAAAAAAAATAAATTAATGACAGAGCAACATCAACATCAGAGAATGATTGGGTGCGTTGCATTACAACCAAACCTTAGGAACGCTCCATGTGTATTAGATCCTTTTGAGATTAAAACTGTAGATGCAGTATTATCTACTCATGATCATGGTGATCACATTGATCCATATGTAGCTGCTGCAGTTTTACAAAACTGTCCTGATACAGTGCCATTTATTGGTCCTAAAGCGTGTGTTGATCTTTGGATATCATGGGGAGTTCCTGCTGATAGATGTATTACAATGAGACCAGGAGATACACATAAAATAAAAGATACTACAATTGTTGCATTAGACTCATTTGATCGAACAGAATTAGTTACCGCACCAAAAGGTATGATATTAAAAAACAGTCCTGTGAGAGAGATGGATGATCTTGCAGTTAATTATTTATTCCAAACTCCTGGGGGAAACTTATACCACAGTGGTGATTCACATTATTCAAACTACTTTGCGAAACATGGAAACAACTATAAAATAGATGTAGCACTTGGCTCATTTGGAGAAAATCCAAGAGGAATGACAGATAAAATAAATGCATCAGATATGCTTAGAATGGGTGAATCTTTGAACACCAAGGTAATTATTCCAATACACCACGATGTTTGGACAAACTTCATGGCTGATCCACAAGAAATAATGACATTATGGAAAATGAAAAAAGATAGATTAAAATATAGTTTTAAGCCATATGTATGGCAAGTAGGTGGAAAGTTCACATGGCCTGAAAATAAAGATGATATGGAATTTATGTTTGATCGTGGATTTCATGATGCTTTTGCAATTGAGCCAGACTTACCATTTAAATCATTATTATAATATTAAACCTCTCCTTTGGAGAGGTTTAACTTAACATCTGATAAACGTACACAATTTCTTCCATCGGATTTAGCTTTATATAAAGCATCATCTGCTTCTTTAACAATTTGCGTAATATCTACTTTACCTACAGTTGTAGCAACTCCAAAACTACAAGTAACTTTACCTACTACATCAAAAGTATGTATATCAAATGTTTTTTGTAAATTCATAGCCAGCTTCTGTGCACCAGTTGAATTAGTTTCTGGACATATGATAAGAAACTCCTCACCACCCCATCGGCCAAATACATCTGTATCCCTTATATTATGGTTAACTATCTGGCATATCTCCTGTAGAATCAGATCCCCGACTTGGTGACCATATGAGTCATTACATATTTTAAAATGATCAATATCTATCATTATTATTGAAAATTGATCATTAGTTCTATTATATCTGGCAATTTCAAATTCCAATGATGAGTTAAGTTTTCTACGATTATAAATCGATGTTAATGTATCAGTTTCAGATAACTCTTCTAGTTTTTTTTCTGCATCAATATCTTTAAGCACAGCCATGTATCCATAATGATGACCAAAAACATCTATTAACGGTAGTATATTAATTTTAAACCAGTTTGATCTGTTATCTTTTCTAAGGAACTTTGCTTCACCTTCCCAAATTTCTCCACTAGTAATGGTTTTCAACATATATTTATATGCTGATTTTGGCATATCAGAATGAAGAATTATTTTGTAATTTTTACCGATGAGATCCTCTTCTTGGTAACCTGAAAGTTTACTGAATGTATTATTGATCTTTATAATATCAGCTTTTAAATCTGTCTGTAAAATTGGGACATTACTATCCACAATACTAATATATTCATTTAACTTCTGCTCAATCTCTTTGTTTGTTGTTATATATCGACCTACACCTCTATAACCTGTTAACACTCTTGAATTAATTACAGGAACAGCACTAATTGCGATACATCCTATTCCCCCACCTTTTTTAAGCATCCACAATTCTAGATCTCTAATATTTTTATGTTTATTTAATAAACTGAGAACGTTATTTTTATGATTTTTATCAATCCCTGTATGAATAAGATCTAAAATATTATTTCCTGTTAATTCGTTTGTCTCATAACCCAAAATATTTTTAACGTTATCCGAAGTATATATAAATTTGTAATCTGAATTTATTTCCCAAACCCAATCAAATGATGAAAGTGTAAAATCCCGAAACCTCTCTTCACTTATACGATTTTTTTCTTTCTTGCTGATATAAAAACCAAGTAATATTTCACACAAAATAAAGACCATAAAAAAAACTATGATTATTATTATTTTCTCTTTTATTGTAAATATACTATTGTCCGTGGGAGTTAAGGCTATTGTCCAGACTCTGTCAGGTAAATTAATCTCTCTTTCTACTGCATACATATCTAAAAAAATATTAACATCACCAAATATGGCTGATGACTTATCATCATTATCGCTAATAACAATTTTTATATCATTTTCAAGGGCAAATATTGATATTGGTGAGGTCAGCTCATTAAAATTAAGAACAGAGGAAACGATTCCCCAGAATCTAAGAGGATCATTATATTCAAATACAGGAATACGGGCGATTAAACCAACACCACCTTGAATTAAATCTAATGGACCGGCAAGAATCATTCTGTTTTCATCTTTTGCTTTTTTGGCCTGATCCCATTGATCTGGTAAAGTCCGATAATCAATACCAAGGATACTTTCATTACCCTCTAAGGGATATACATAACTAATAACAAAATTAGGTGCCATTGCAATATTTTTTAGGTTATTAGGTTGTTTTAAAATAAACTTAGCAGTTTGATTAAATTCTTCTGATGAGATATCAGGATGAACAGATACATAACCCGCAATATTGTAAATAATAAGAAAATTTCTATTTATTTCAAATTCAATTTGATCATGGATAATTTGAAGATTTAAACTTAATTCTTCTTTAACATCAGCAACTTTTTTCTGATAGAGACTACTAATAGTTATTGTGAAAACTATTACACATATTAGAAGTAATATTAACGATAAAGAGTAAAATTTTCTTTTCATTAAATTAATTTTAATCAATAAAGATGACGTCGTCAACAATTATAAACTTTCGATATTCTATATATAACTTTGAGTGGTTTATTAAATATTACATATTTGACACTGCATGTTAATTATACATATAATGCTTATATGATAGTTAATGAATTAGCAGAGTATATAAAAGCCAAAGTAATTACAGGTGATGGTGATCATAAAGTTAAATCAGCTTTTGCATCAGATCTAATGAGTGATGTACTAACAATGGATGAAGAAGATTTAGTGTTAATAACTGGTCTTTGTACTCAGCAAGTAATACGGACAGCTGAAATGTCTGATATAGAAACAATAATATTTGCAAGAGGAAAAACTGTAACTAAGGATATAATTGTACTAGCCAAAGAGCATGATATTACACTTATAACTAGTGAACTTTCAGTTTTTAAATTATGTGGCCTATTATATGGTAAGTTGGAGTCTGTTTACTAAATATTTCTAATTCAATTCTAAAGATATTCTGATTGGATTATGATCAGAATATTTATATCCAAGATCAAATGTCTTAATCTCTTTAATTTTAATATTAGGTGAAACTAAAAAACCATCAATAATACATTCGAATACTTTACCTTTTATGTAGGGTTCTTTTAACGACCTACTAGTCGAAACTGATTTATCAACACCCCAAAACCAGCCATCAATACTCCATTCATCTGGTAATGGTTGATAATAAATAGATGCTTTTTCTTTTGCAGGAAAGCTATCTGCATCAGTACCAGGCATATATGTATTCCAGTCTCCACCAATAATAACAAAATTCCCCAAGTTATACTCTTTAGTTGCATAATCTTGTATAAACTTCAGCTGTTCCTTTTTTATAAAACCACCTTTATCGTAGGCTGAGTTATGGGTATTAATTAAAACCAGATCTTTATTTGTTGAAGTTTTGATTCTAGAAATAAGCATACATCGATCTAAGAATAGTATACTCGTTGGCCAACTATAGTTACCTGGTAGGGCTATACGTTCTGAACTGTCAATATTATATCTTGAGAATGTAGAAAGTCCTGCATTAACAGCTCCATAACCAGGCTTAAAAACTCTAGGAGGGGGTATATAACTAACTTTATAGTTTGTTGCAAATAATCTGCCATAGTTCTTTAATATACTACTTATTAGCTTATGTTGGTTATCGTAATAGGAACGTTTACTTTTTATATCAACTTCTTGAAAAAAGTAAAAATCACCAGATGAATTAGCTATAAACTCTAATATACCTGTTTTAAACTTTTGATATTCAATTTCAGGTGTAATAACATCTACACCTCCATCCATAAAAAAATCGGCACTATTACCTAATGCTCCATAACCAATATTCCAATTAATAATTGTGAACTCATCTGGTAGATTATGAGTTGAGTTATTTTCAATATTAACTTGTTGTGTATTATTGGGTTTGTAGTCTGTAATTGTTAACCAAATTAAAAGGCCAAGTAGTACTAAAACAAAAAATAACAAAATAAACAGTAGTGATTTTATGACTTTCTTCATTGTTATTTCCTATAACATACTTGCTAGCCATTTTTTTTGCACTGTATGAGATTCATCTCTTTCTAGGGCATAAGCTTTAAGTTGTTCTTGGTCTATTCTTTCTACAGTAAAATATTCAGAAGATGGGTTTGAGAAATAATAACCACAAGTAGAGGATACTGGGGTCATCATGAAACTCTCAGTTAACTCTATATCAGTTACTTTTAAAGTATTAAAAACTAACTCTTTTTCTCTATGATCAGGGCAACAGCCATATCCTGGTGCAGGCCTAATTGATCTGTATTTTCCTTTTGCTAAATCCGAACCTTTTATATCTTCATTTGGTGCATAACCCCAACTTAAAGTTCTTACAACTCTATGTAAATATTCACTTAATGCCTCGGCTAATCTATAAGATAGAGTTTTAACTAACATCAAGTTATAATCATCGTCTTTATACTCTTCCAAAAGAACTTCTAAACCTATAGCTGGAGTTCCTGCAAACATTCCAATATAATCCTGGTGTTCACTGGATTCAGTTAAAATATAATCGCTTAAACTAAGACATAATCCATCCCTATTTTTTTGTTGTTGTCTAAGAGTTGGATATTTAACAGTAGAACCATCTTCTAATGTTATAAAAATGGTATTTTCTTTAGTGATAGCTGGGAAAAAACCAACATATGCTGAAACTGACAATCTATGAAGAATCTTTGTTAACATCATTTTCCCATCGGCTAATAGTTTCTCTGCCTCTGGATTATTTGCTTTGATACCCCAGGCATAATAAAAAAATGTCCAATCAATATAATCAACTAAACTCTCTGTTTTTATATCTGTGTAGTGTTTTACTCCTGTATAAGTAGGAACAGGTGGTTTATAATCTGAATCAATTTTATATTTATTACTGTTTGATTCTTTAAAGGATAACAGTGGTTTTCTATTTTGTCTATTGACTCTATCTTCCCTAAGTTGTTGATATTCGTCGGCTATAGACTGTACATATTCTTTACTTTTGTCTTTGTTTAATAGTGAATTTAAAACACCTACTGTTCTAGATGCATCAGGAACATATACTACAGGTCTTTTTGTTTGTGGGGCAATTTTAACTGCAGTATGTATTTTGCTTGTAGTAGCTCCACCAATAATGATAGGTATATTTAAGTCAGATTTTTCAAGTTCAGTTGCTACGTGTACCATCTCTTCTAATGATGGTGTAATTAATCCACTTAAACCAATTAAGTCAACTTTTTCTTTTTTAGCAACTTCTAATATCCTCTCACATGGAACCATTACTCCAAGGTCTATAACCTCATAGTTATTACACTGTAAAACAACGCCTACAATATTTTTCCCAATATCGTGGACATCTCCTTTCACAGTAGCCATTAAAATTTTACCTTTACTTGTAGATACACCAAGCTTTTCAGCTTCAATATATGGCATTAAAATGGATACAGCCTTTTTCATTACTCTAGCACTTTTTACTACTTGAGGCAGAAACATCTTTCCTGATCCAAACAGGTCTCCAACTCTATCCATTCCTGCCATTAATGGGCCTTCTATAACTTCTATTGCTTTAGAAGATTTAATTCTTACTTCTTCTACGTCTTGATCTAAATATGTAGTGATTCCTCTGACCATAGAGTGTTTTAGCCTATCTTCTACTGGATTATCTCTCCAACTAAGATCCTCTACTACACTTTTCCCCGAGGATTGAAAATTAGCTGCAGCATCAATTAATCTATCTGTAGCATCTGCTCTTCTGTTTAATACAACGTCTTCTACAAGCTCTAATAGATGTTTTGGGATCTCATCGTAAACACCTAATTGTCCTGCATTTACAATACCCATATCCATTCCACGTTGTATTGCATGATATAAAAATACAGTGTGTATAGCTTCTCTAACTGGATTATTTCCCCTAAAAGAGAAAGAAACATTACTAACACCACCACTTATTCTAACAAATGGCAGAGCTTTTTTTATTTCTCCAACAGCTTCAATAAAATCGACAGCATAATTATTATGCTCTTCAATACCTGTCGCAATGGCTAATATATTAGGATCGAATATAATATCTTCCGGTGGAAAATCTAACTTCTTTGTAAGTAAGTTATAACTTCTTGTACATATTTCTAACTTTCTTTTAGCTGTATCAGCTTGTCCATTTTCATCAAATGCCATAACAATTGCTGCGGCACCGTAGTTTCTTACTTTTGTTGCATATTCTAAAAACTTTTCTTCGCCCTCTTTCAGACTAATTGAGTTAACAATAGCTTTACCTTGAACACATTTAAGACCTGCTTCAATTACTTCCCATTTAGATGAATCAATCATTAGTGGGACTTTAGAAATTTCAGGTTCAGAAGCTATAAGACTTAAAAATATCTTCATCTCAACTGCTGAATCTAACATGGCTTCATCTAAGTTAACATCAATAACATCTGCACCGTTTTCTACCTGACTTCTTGATACATCTAAGGCTTCTTCATATTTTTTTTCTCTAATTAAACGAGCAAACTTTTTAGAACCGGTAACGTTATTTCTCTCTCCTACATTTTTAAACAAGGAATCACTGTTTAGAACTAAGGGTTCAAGTCCTGTATAGAAGCTGTTATGTGGATTTTCTTTTGGTTCTCTTGTTTTTTTGTCAGAAACAATATTTGAGATAGCTCTAATATGGTCTGGAGTTGTTCCACAACACCCTCCTACAATGTTTAGTAAACCATCAGTGGCAAACTCACCAATAATATTAGCCATAAATTCTGGAGATTGATCGTACTCACCAAATTCATTTGGAAGTCCTGCATTAGGGTGAGTTGATACACCACACCAAGCTATTTTACTTATATCTTCTAAATGAGGTTTTAAATCACCTGCCCCTAGGGCACAGTTGAAACCGATAGATATAGGCTCTATATGAGAAACTGAATAATAAAATGATGTTGCTGTTTGACCAGAAAGTGTTCTTCCACTAGCATCTGTGATAGTGCCTGAAATCATAACCGGATACACTTTACCACACTGGGAAAAATACTCTTTAATTGCAACAATACAAGCTTTAGCATTAAGTGTATCAAATACAGTTTCTACTAAAAGAATATCTACTCCACCTTCTATTAGGGCTTTTACCCCTACAAAATAGTCCTCTTTTAAAACGTCGAATTCAATATTTCTAAAACCTGGATTATTAACGTCTGGACTCATTGATAATGTTCTACTAGTAGGGCCTATTGCACCAACAACAAATCTAGGTTTATTAGGATCTGTATACTGGTCACAAACCTCTCTTGCGATTTTAGCAGCTTGATAATTTAGTTCATATACAAGGTCTTCTGTTCCATAATCCTCTTGGGACACAGCTGTTGAGTTAAATGTATTAGTAGAAATAAAGTCAGCGCCTGCATCTAAAAAGTCTTTATGTATTTCTTTTATTACACTAGGTTTTGTAAGTGTTAACAGATCATTATTACCCTGTAAAGGTTTTGAATGGTTCTTGAACCTCTCTCCACGAAAGTCATCTTCTGTTAGTTTTAACTTCTGAATCATGGTACCCATGGCACCATCTAATATAAGGATTCGTTTCTTCATTAAATCTAATATTTTATTTTTAGTCATATATGACTCCATATAAATTAAGGATAGCTTATATTATATTTTTTTTAGATTGTGGTCAAAAGAACTGTTTATCTTTGTAATAAATCAACATCAACTTCTGAATAAAATCCAGAATTTCCTTCTAATAATAGAGAATCAATATCTTTAAACTGTTTATCAAAAAAGGCGAGAGTATAATCTCTAGTTAAATTCACAACATGTTTACCGGATATCTTTCCAGACATACCAACATAACTTAACAAAGGAGATAGAAGAGGATTATCTGTGAAATCGTTATGCAAACTGCCTCTAATAGTATAAATATAGGTTTTACCAGTTAACTGTTTATATAAATAATCGTTAATATTTTTATTAGGTTCAGAGTTTAACATCATAAATGGTTTATTTAATGTTTTACCATTAAGAATTGAACCACTTAATAGACCATCGTAGTTAACAGCAGCTTTTATTCGGTTATCAGTAATTGCGACTTCAATTGCAGTAGAGCCACCTAAGGAGTGCCCAAATATACCGATATTATCCATGTCTAAACTATTAGACATATATTTTTCATCAATTTCCGGTAATTTATCTAATATAAACTTAGTATCATCTGCCCAGTTATAAATACTTTTTGAAAAGATAGGAATATTTTTTGTAAATTCTCTAGCATAAACTTCTCTACTAGCTGTAGTTTCTGAATTTAATAAATTATGTAAAACATCTCGGTTTAGACTTTCAGCTTTTTTCATCTGCTTAATAATCTCGTCTGAAATACCTACTAATTCACCGCTAGATAATTTTGTTACAGAAGCTTCGTAGGGATGGGTAATATTTATAATTACATATCCATGACTTGCTAGCTCTTCCATAACTACCCTGTTAAAGGATGCATAACTTCTATACCCATGAGAAAATAGTAAAACAGGGTATTTATGCTGCTTGTCAGATATTTCTGCCTCGGGATAAGAGTTGGTTTTAATACCTGATATATAATCGAAGATGAAACCTGGAAGTCCCATATTGTTTGCCAGATTTACTCCCTCTAACCCCTTCTCCCAATATGGTTCAGGATTAATACCAAGAGGAGATTCAGATGGGTACCAAACTTTGACAACTATTTCCCTATAATCATTTTTTTCTTTCGTAAAATGCTCTTCTCTAGCTTTATCAGTTAAAATAAAATATTTAGTACCAACGTGAAATTCTCCAGTAGTTTCTGGTAGAGAGAACCTTGGAAGAACTACCACGAGTATAGCAGAAAGAAACAGTAAAATGATGGAAATAGACATTAGGCCTTTCTTTTTAAATTTAACTCCAAGTATTAAAAACAGTATAATAAAAACAGACGTAATATAGGTTGGAACCAATTGCCACCTATATCCTTCAAATAAAAGATAGGATATAGATACTAAGGCAGTTATAATAGCACAAATTTTACCACCTACTCTGTTTTCATAATTGAAGCAGTAGAGTACTGATAATAAAATTGTAAAAATAAATATAATTTCAAATAACATCATAATAGATCAAAAGCCGTCCCACTACCTGGTATAAAAAGCCGGCTATATATTTTACCTGCATAAGCATCAGACATACCTGAGATATAATCGCATATAACTCTTTTTCTTAATGCTTCTGTATCTTGACTTTGGTATACATTAACAAAGTCTTTTGGCATTAACATTTCAGGATCAGAAGAGAATGCTTCAAATAGTTTAGATACAACATGCCGACCTTTGTATTCTATTGTCTGCCCAGACTGAGATTTAATAATATATCTTGTGGTAATACCTTTTAAAACGTTTAACAGAACCTGAGCTTCTGGTGTCAATCCAACATTGGAACTTAAGATTGCAGACTGGAACCCCGGAACAGTTACAACACTTGCCGAAATAATTAAGGCGTGAACTAAACCACCAATTGCTCTTTTTCTTAGATGATGAAAATCTACAGTAGTATTAAAGAGCTCCTCTTTTACACTGTTTAACCCCATTTTTTTCATCCATAATGGATCAACTTTGTCTTCAACTTCAGCCCATACATCACTAGTGATAAGTTTAAGAGCAACTCCATCTTCAAAATCATGAACAGCATACGAAATATCATCTGCTAATTCCATAACAGAAGTATCTATAGAATGAAACTTTGTTTTACCCACCTTTTCTGTTGTGGGAGCTATATATGAAGTAAAAAGTTCTCTATCTTCAGCTGAAAATGGATCTAATATCCAATCAACAACATCTATCTCGGAGTCGTGATAACATTTAGGAGGATGAACTTTTCCTGTTTCGACACTTTTTTTGAGTAATAACGAATAACTTACTGGATATTTTATTACTCCTAACATAGTTCTTCTAGTTAAATTAAGTCCATAACCTGGAGTATGTGCTTCCAACTTTGATAATAGACGTAGTGTCTGACCGTTACCTTCAAAACCACCCCACTCTCTCATCATGGTATTCAGTGCTAATTCTCCACCATGTCCAAATGGAGGATGCCCAATATCATGGGCTAAACCTATGGCTTCTATTAAGTCTACAGGAGGCAAATATTCGCTTTGACCTGAGAGTTGATTTACTATTCCTTTACCAATCTGAGCAACTTCCATTGAATGAGTAAGTCTAGTTCTATGGAAATCTCCATCTGAGACTCCTAGTACCTGGGTTTTAGATTGTAAACGTCTAAATGCAGCAGAATGGATTATACGTGCTCGATCTCTTTCGTATGAATCTCTATCGTTATGTGGTCGGTTAACTAAACTACCACTTCTTCTATCTTGCCAGAATTTTTTCATAAAAAAACTACCTCTAATTAAGTATAAACTATATAATAATTTTTATGAATATAATTTTTGATCTTGGTGGGGTTGTTTTTGATTGGAATCCTGATAAATTAGTAAATGAGAATGTTAAAGATGGTTTAGAAAAGAGTGCACTATACAGTTCTCTTTTTGAACATAATGATTGGATAGAATTAGATCGTGGGACAATAGAAAAAGAGAGTGTTGTATTAAGGGCATCAAAAAGGTCTGGGCTAGAAAAAGAGCTGATATCAAAAATATTAGATTGTGTGCCTAAAGCTTTAACTCCTATTCAAGGAACTATAGATCTATTTGATGAAATTAAAAACAGTGGGCATAAATTATATGTTTTATCTAATATGCATTTAGAATCAGCACAAAGTTTATTAGAAAATAACTCTTTTTGGCATAAATTTGATGGTATTGTTTTTTCTTCAAATGTAAAGATGGTAAAACCAGAAAAGAATATTTATCACTACATAATAGATCGATATAAATTTGATACTAATAAAACAATTTTTATAGATGATACAAAGGTGAATTTAGACGTAGCGCAAGATTTTGGTATTAATACTATACATTTTAAAAGTCCTGATCAGTTAAAAGCTGAACTTATAAAAAAAGGAGTGATATAATCACCCCTTTTTATGAATATTGATTCACAATTTATAGAAACTATTGTTTATCTATCTCATGTTGAATCATTAGGAAATTATTCACAATTTATAGAAACTATTGTTTATCTATCTCATGTTGAATCATTTCTTCTGCTGTCTCTTCAGGTATATCGTTTAAAGACTTTGGAAGTACTAGGTTTAAGATAATACCAACAAAAGCAGCTAAAGCAACTCCACCTAATTCGAAACTAACTCCCTCAGATATTGGAGCAACAATCTTACCACCACCAATTCCGATAACTAAAATTACAGAACTAATAGTTAAATTTCTCTTCTCACCATAATTGATACCACTTTCGCTTATAGTCCGGATACCAGCTGATGCAATTATTCCAAATAACATAGCAGAAACACCACCCATTACAGCGCTAGGAATAGTCTGTATGAAAGCCCCAACTGGAGGAATAAATGATAGTACAATTGCAACAACTGCAGCTCCACCAGTTACCCATACAGAATGAACCCCTGTAATTGCCATTACCCCTACGTTCTCACCATAAGTAGTATTTGGAGGTCCACCAAAAAGTGCTGCGATTGATGTCGCTACTCCGTCTCCAGCTAATGTTCTATGTATACCTGGTTCTTTATAAAAATCTTTTTTACAAACTTTACCTAAAACCATGGTATCACCAAGATGCTCAGCAATTGTTGCTAAAGCCACTAGTAAAAATGTTATTATCGGAATTATAGCAAACTTTGGAAATACATAACTTGGTAATGAAAAAGAGTCTGCTGCTGCAATTACATCAAAGTTTATAATATGATATGCAGGAAAAAATAACCCCATAATAAACGTAAATAGATAACCACCAATAATACCAATTAGTATAGGTATAACATTAAAAAATCCCTTTAATACAATTGATGAAATTACTGCTATTGCTAATGTAACACCTGCAATAGAGAGGTGAACTAGACTATAACCAGATGGATCAACTGCTGTGTTCATAGCCATACTCATAGCAACAGGTGCCAAAGTTAAACCAATAACAATAATAATTGAACCAACTACAACAGGTGGTAATAAACGGTCTATCCAACCTTTACCAAACTGTCTAATAAGAAGTGCTATAAGAGTATAAAATATACCAACACAGAATGCTGCACCAAAAGCATATTCCACACCAAATTTACCAGAAATAAGTATTATAGGTGCAATAAATGCAAAGGATGATCCTAAATATGCAGGAACTTTACCTTTAGTAATTAAAATATAGATAATTGTACCTATACCCGAGGTAAAAAGTGCCGTTGTAGGACTTAAACCTGTTAATGCTGGAACTAAAACTGTTGCTCCAAACATTGCAAATACGTGTTGTAGACTTAAAGGGATCCACTTTCCGATAGAAGGCCTATCATTAATCCCAATAATATTTTCACTCATTTTTACTCCTTAATGTAGTTCATCAACTACTTTCTTTAATTTCTCTAAGACTACAGTTCTATCTATAGGCTTAACAATATATGCAGTAGCTCCCTCTTTGAAAAGTTCTATTACTAGATCTTTTTCACTTTCAGAAGTTGACATAATAACTTTAACATTAGGATCAATCTTTCTAATTTGTTTAAGTGTCCATAATCCATCAACACCTGGCATTAAATAATCTAAAATAACGATACTAGGCTTTTCATGCTGTACCATTATTAGGCCATCTTTACCATTATCAGCTTCTGCAACTACATCAAAACCTGTTGATCTTAAAATCTGTGATGTAATTCTACAATCTATAAAAACATCGTCGATAACAACAACTTTTATAGGTTGCCCATTCCTTCGAACACCTATTAATGGAATTGACTTTTTAGAACCTAGTCTATCATCTTGTAAACTCATAATTACCTCTTATATTTATTTATTGCTGCAATTAGTTTTTCAGGATCTATTGGTTTCGTCTGAAAATCAACTGCGCCTAAGTCCAGTCCCTTTTGAACCTCTTCTGCACTATCATTCCCTGATAGAAAAATTATTGGAATATCTTTATATTTATCATTAGCTTTTAATGTTTTACAAACGGTATAACCATCCATTCCTGGCATTACTACGTCTAGTACAATTAAATCTGGTGTTTCATCTTCAACAATTTCTAATGCATCTTCTCCACTTAAAGCTACAGATAGATCATCAACTTCACCAAGTATTTCTAACAAGATATCTATGTTTTCTGGGGTATCATCAACTACTAATATCATCTTTTAGTCCTTTTTATTTAGTATGTATTTTATTATTGTTATATTTTTAATAATCCCAACTAGTTTTTCCTGGTGCATAACAATTATTGGATTATTTAACTTCTCTTCATTATTACTTTTATACAATCGTATAACTTCATCTATTGGCCAACTCTTATCTACAACCAAAGCTTTTGATATTGGTAATGTATCTATCGGTATTTCATTATTTAAAATATGAAACCTTCTTATTATTCCTCTAGGTATATTATCATCAACAACTACAATTGGAAACTCAGGGTCTTTATTACTATAAATCTTAAATGCCTCGGATGACAACATTTTACTGCTAATAAATTCAGTAGTTTCCATTAAAGACCTGATGTTTGATGTATCTACACCATCGGTATTAAGTTCTGAGACTAAATAGGTTTGTAATGGTCTTGAAATCCCTTTAACATGTATTTCTTTATTTACATAACAGTTTATAGACTCATTTATCTGAGCATAAGTTTCATGGGATACAATTATCTGCCCTGGAGCAGCACTAGTTTCCAATCGACTTGCAATATTAACCTGACTACCAATAATGGTATAATCCATTCTATTTTTACTTCCAAAATTTCCAACGGTACAATAACCTGTTGTAATACCAAAACGTACTTGGAATGGGTTTTGTATTCCATAGGATAGCCAAGTATCCTGTAACTCAGCTAATCTATCTCTCATCTCTATTGCCATTGAAGCGCAAGCTATTGCATCTTCTTGTACACCTCTTGTTAATGGGTCTCCAAAGAAAATAAGAATTGCATCACCTATAAACTTATCTATAGTACCTCCATGTTTTAGAGCAATATTTGACATCTCATCTAAATAATTATTTAATAATGCCGTTAAATCTTCAGACTCCATTCCCTCAGTTGTTGAGGTAAAATTAACTATATCTGAGAAAAAGATTGTGAGTTTTTTCCTATTAGACTCAATTTTAACATCCTGATCACCTCTAAAAATTGATACATATACTTGTGGGGATAGATATTTGGATAATTTTTTTGCTAATAGCGCTAATTCTTTGGTTTTAGACTCCAGTTTAAGTGCTGTTTCAATTCTTCTCTCTACAATAGGTGGGGAAAATGGTTTAGTTATATAATCGATTGCTCCAACTTCAAAACCTCTTACTTCATTATTGATATCTGTCATTGCAGTAATAAATATAACAGGAATTCCCGATGTACTTTCATTCTGCTTTAATCTAGAACATACCTCGTAACCATCCATTCCTGGCATCATAATATCCAAAAGTATTAAATCTGGTGTCATTTCTGAAACACTTTCTAAGGCTGATTCACCATCGATAGCTACCGAGACCTCATATTTTTCAGATAATATATCCAGTAATATATCTATATTAGTGGGAGTATCATCTACAACAAGAATCGATTTCCTTTCATTATCCACTTCTATATCTCCTTAACGATTTCACTTAAAATTATAAGTGCATCTTTCATCTTATATTTTGTTAATAGTTGTTTTGCTTCTTTAAAACCCTTAGATATGCTTACTTCTAAATCTGAACCACTATATTTATCTATTAATTCAATTGCAGGTTTTGGTTTTCTTTTTTCTAAGCTGTCTATTACAGCTTTTAATTCTTCTTTTAAAATACGCCAGTCAACAATCTCTTTTGATGTCTCTTGTTCTAAATTAATTTTACTGTCTAATATTGAAGTAATAATAGAAGAAACCATTAGATCTACACTATCAAGAAGTTCAGTAAATGATGCTCCATTTTTAAGTGCACTCTCGAGCTTCAATGTCTCTTCCTGAAGATCTTCCATACCTAAATTACCAGCAACACCTTTAAGTGTATGACTAAATCGTATGGCATCTTCATTGTTATTTTTTGTAGCGTTTAATATTTGTGTTTTAAAGTTTCTATTGGACTCTATGAACTTATTTAACAATTTTTTATATAATACTTTGTTTCCACCAACTCTTTTGACTCCTTGTTCCATATCAATTCCGGGAATATTTATTTCTATTTCTTTAGGTGGTGCAGAGTCTGTATTAGTTATTGAAAAATCTCTATCTTTATGCTCTATCCACTTTGTCAGTGCTAACCATAATTTATTAGTTTCTATAGGTTTTGTAACATAATCGTTCATACCAACTTCTAAGACTCTATCCCGAACTCCAGTCATGGCGTCAGCAGTCATAGCTATTATTGAAAGATCTCTGTTTTGCTCCTGTTTTCTTATTGCAATTGTTGCATCGTAACCATCCATAACCGGCATCTGAAGATCCATTAAAATAATGTCGTATGCCTTTTCATTAGCCATATCAACAGATTCTTTACCGTTATTTGCAATATCTATAATGAATCCTTCAGATTCAAGTAATTCTCTAGCAACTTCCTGATTAATCTGATTATCTTCAGTTAATAAGATGTTTGCACCACGAACTTTATTAAAATCTTTAGGGTATTCATTACTGGATAATCTATTTTGATCTCTTCTTTCTTTACCAAAAGCTTGCATAATAGTATTAAATAGAAGGGATTGGTTTACTGGTTTAAGTACAAATCCTACAAATCCATATTTCTCTACCCCTTGGATCGTTTCGTCTCGACCATAACCTGTTACTAAAATATATTTTGGTCGTCTATTCTCTTCTAAAAGTTCATTGATTTTAACAGAAGTCTGAAAACCATTCATTTTAGGCATGCTATAGTCCATTAATACAAGATCAAAATCTTCTATGGACTTTTCTATGTTATGTCTTATTTGCTGTATAGCTTCAACTCCATTATCTACTGCTGTTGGTTTAAATCCAAAATCTGTTGCATAGGACATTAGAACTTCTCTACTTGTTAAGTTATCATCAACAATTAAGACTTTTAAATTATGTAATTCTTCTGGAAAGATATCTCTTTGATAGTCGTTACTATATTCAAAAATACCTGTAAAGAAGAATGTGGAACCCTCTCCTGCTGCACTAACAACCCCAATTTGTCCACCCATCATTTCGCACAGTTTTTTACTAATAGAGAGACCTAATCCTGTACCACCATATTCCCTAGTTGTAGATGAATCTGCTTGGGAGAATGCCCTAAATAGTTTGCTTGATTGCTCATTTGTTAATCCAATACCAGTATCCCGAACACTAAACTTTATCTCTACAAGTTTATCATCTTTTTTAAGAACTTCAGCCTGAACTGCAATTTCACCTTCTTCTGTGAACTTAATTGCATTATTTGTTAAATTAAGAAGGATTTGCCCCATTCTTAATGGGTCTCCTACTAACATTTTGGGTAGCTCCGTAGAGATATGAAAAACAAGCTCTAAACCCTTATCCTGCGCTTTAGAACTAATCATACTACCAAGATTCTCGAAGACTTCATTAATATCAAATGGTATAGATTCCATTGTAAGCTTTCCAGCTTCTATTTTTGAAAAGTCTAAAATATCGTTTATAATACCAAGAAGATTATGGGCCGACCCGTATATTTTCTGAATGTAATCTTGTTGCCTATCTGAAAGATCTGTTTTCTGAATTATAGTAGATAGACCTATAATTGCATTCATAGGAGTTCTGATTTCATGACTCATATTTGCTAAGAAATCAGATTTTGCTCTTGTTGCGTCTTCTGCTACATCCTTTGCAGTAGCCAGAGCTTTTTCTGCAATTTTTCTATCTGTGATATCAAGAGAATACTCAATCATCTGAATTAATTCACCGTCTTCATCAAAAATAGGATACCCATGAACTTCTACAAAAATAGGTTTATCATTTTCATCGTAATGAATATGTTCAACTTTTGCTGTTTTACCAGTCGCTTTTACCATTGATAATGGACATGGGTGCTCTATACTACTGCAAGGTTCTTCAACCCTATGGGTTAACCGGTAACATGTTGTAATCTCTTTACCTTTAGCTGCTTTTTTTGCTGAGGAGTTAGCTAATACAATCTCATAAGTTTTGGCGTCAATAACATAAAAAGGGTGTGTTAGAGCCTCAATTGTATTTTCTAAATTCCTCTTAGCAAAAACAACTTCCTTAGTTCTCTCTAAAACCCTATTCTCTAATTGATCGTTAGAGTTTTTTAAAGACCTATTTGCAGTTTCACTTATAGAGATACTAAATAGAGTTGCTCCTGTAGAAAGTAAAAAAACGAGGATTAAAATAATAATAAATACAGACCTAGTTATATAATAGGAGGATAGGGCATCAGATTTATCTATCTCGGAAACAACACCATAATTTAACCCGTCGTTCCAGATCCAAGCTCCTAAAACCTCAACTCCACGATAGTCTCTATAACCTTCAACGTTATATCCAGAACCACTGTTTTTAGAGTATTTTAACATGAAGGTATCTTCCATTTGTGGAGTATATATGTCTGGAATATAACCATTTGTTAAGTCACCACCAGGATCCTTTAATCGAATTGTTAAGGTTGAGGATTCACCATCTTTTAGCAGACCTATAGAGGTTAGTTGATTTATATATCGACTTGAACTTAACATAAACCCATTATGATCATAGATATATGTTTCCCCCGAGGAACCAAAAATACCAAGTTTTGCGATTCTATTAAACTCTTTATTTGGATCTTCTCTTTGGGTCATTACAGCAATAACATTTCCTTTAGAATCCTTTATTGGTACGGCATAAAATATACTAAATTTATCTGTAGGCTTATCACCTACTTTAAATGAATCGCTAGGTATTGGTGGAATAAAGTTCGCATTACCATTAAATGTATCTTTAAGCAGCTCTTTGCGGTGGTACAAAATAAGGTTTTTATCTGCAATATTATTATCTCTACTTGAAGCAAGATTATATCCATCCGGTGAGATAATAAAAAATCCTTCCGAAAAAGAGTATGGATTTAACTCCTTAAAGTAGTGCCTAATCTCATCTTGAGCTCGGTTATTTATAAGAAGATCTTTATCTAGGGGTAAACGTAGTAATTCCTCTACCAAAGAAACTAAATTTGGATTTGCTGAATCAAGTTTAACTTGATCTAAATTTCGACTTGTCCATAGTTTTAGAGATTCCTGAGTTGTCGTAACAATACTATTCAGTTCTGATCTTGCATCCTCAACAGATTTTTTGTAAATATTATTAATACCAATAATTGATATAAATATAATAATTGTAATACTAGCAGCCAATATACTTAGACTTATCAACCTCATCTTTTTAAGATCAAATGTTGCACTATCAATTCTTTTTCGATTTAAGTTTTTTTGTAATATAAAAAATAGAATCAAAATAATTACTGCAGACATAAATATAACTAAAAGTTGTTTTATTATTTTATTATTACTAACATCAGACTGAATATCACTGTTTAATACTGAATTATTAAATATCCACTTGTTTTTTAAAACATCCATCTCATCTGTGGTAACATCCAACATTGTTTTTTGTAAAATACTTTGTAGTTCTGGCCAATCATCCCGTATCCCAATATTTAGTTGAGGGTATTCAGCTCCACCTATTTCAACTTCTCCAGATAGAGTTAAATTAGATATAAGGTTTTCATTAATTATATAATTAGATACAGCTTCTTCACTTAACATGGCATCTGCTTGATTAAAAGAGACAGCCTTTAAACCTGCCAATGTATCTTTTACAAGATAAACTTCAATATCAGGGTAATCTCTTTCAATTATCTCCTGAGCGGAGAATCCCTTAACAATTGCAACTTGTTTACCCTTTAATTCATCTATTCTTCTATATCTATTATTTTTATTAGAAACAATTACATTTGGGTTCTTTATATAATGATCTGTATATAATATAAACTTTTCTCTAGCGGGTGTTTTTATAATGTTAAGCATAACATCAAGTTCTTTAAATTTTATCATATCCATAAAAACTGCCCAACTTGGTCCAGAGATATACTCTATATCTATATTTAACTTTTTTGCTAGAAGGTTCATGTACTCAATAGACAAACCAGTAGGAATGCCATTGATATTAAAATTAAATGGAGGCCAATTCATCTCATTATGAACCCTAAGAACAGGATGTTCTTTAAGAAAGTTTATCTCTTTAACTGTTAGCTCATTACCTGTATCATCAGTAGTATATCCTAACCATTTTCTTTTTAAATTACTAACTTCTTCATAACCTATTTCTCTCATACTCTTTTGCATTATGGAATGTAAAAGAGTATAATCTTCTCTTATACCTAAGGATGCATATAAAACTTGATCTTCGTTTAATCCTAAACTACCACCTGGTTTCAAATTTGTAATTGATAATTCATTCATCAAATAATTGACAACAGGAGATAAGTCTAACATCGCATCAGCTTGACCAGAAGATACAGCTAACATTGCTTCAGCAGTATCTTTAACACTTAATATAGTTATTTTGGGATATTTTTTTATTAATGATTCAAAATAAAAGTCGGTAGGGATGGCAATAGTCTTTCCATATAACTCTTCTACACTATTAATATAATCATCACTGTTTTTTATATATACAGAAGTAGCAAATCCCAAATATTGGTCTGTAAAATTTAGAAATTCATCCCTCTCTTCTGTATATGCACAATTCAATATGATATCTAGTTGATCATTTTGAATCATATTCATAAAATCACCCCATTCAGGACCAGAGATATACTCTATTTCCAAACCTGAAATGTGTGCTAATTTATTCATGTATTCTATAGAATAACCTCTAGGTTGACCATAAACATTAAAATTAAATGGTGCCCATTTCATTTCATTACTAACCCTAATAATAGGGTTATCTTTAATCCACTGTTTTTCCTCAGGCGTTAAATCTAAGGCAACTAAAAATTGAGCTAAGATTAGAAATATGAATGTAAATAGTATATTCTTTAATTTTGACAAATTAGGCCTCTCCAATATTTTGAATAAGTGTCTTAGCTTCATTTACAGAATCATTAAATTTGTACCTCTTACCATTAAGTACAATCTGCTCAACTTTGTCTTGAATATTTTGTGGATACGAGTATCTATTTAGAAATGAGAATATCTGTTTAAAAGGCATAGGAGATTTACTGCCTTCAAGTTTAACTAACTGCTTTAAAGAAGATATTAGGGTAGTCAGGTCTATTTCTGGTTTTGCAATTTTAATAGATTCAATTTCTAGAATAGTTTTATTAAGACTTTCAAAAACTGCGGGTTCTAACCCTCTGTTTATATCCCCAGTCTTTATTGAATCCTCTAATAAACCTGCGACTTTTTGTAACTCTTTTGCCCCGATATTACCTGAAGCACCTTTAATAGAATGAATTATAATTCTAGCGCTAGTAATATCAGATTCTTGAATTAACTTATGGTACTTTTCTTCAGCAGTGGAAAAGCTTTCAAAAAAGCTTAATAATAGTTCTTTATAGAACTCAATGTCACCTCCAACTCGATCCAAACCATCGTCAGAATCAATAGTTAAAAAGTTTAATCCATTTTTATCCATTACCGTTTATTTCCCTCTGTTTTTGATTATACTTAATAATATTATTCTATATAGCTTAAGTCAACGAAATAATAATTCAATAATTTATGTTAAAATGAATTAAATTTAATATTAAGAAGGATATAAAAAGATGAATTTAGAATCATTATTAGATATAAACCCCATAATCTTAGCACTATTTGCTACTCTGTTTACTTGGTTTTTAACAGCTGCCGGATCTGCTATGGTTTTCTTTTTTAAGAATATAAACAAAAGAGTAAATAACTCCATGTTAGGTTTTGCTGCTGGAGTTATGATTGCTGCTAGTTTTTGGTCTCTATTAAAGCCAGCGATTGAATTAACTGAAGAGCTAGGAGGAATACCATGGGTACCTGCTCTTGTAGGTTTTTTAAGTGGGGGAGTGTTTCTTTTTTTAGTGGACAAACTACTTCCACATTTGCATATGGGTTTAACAATAGACAAAGCAGAAGGGATCAAAACCAGCTGGCAACGTAGTGTACTTTTAGTACTGTCTATTACATTGCATAACATACCAGAAGGCCTAGCTGTAGGGGTTGCTTTTGGAGCATTAGCCCATAATTCAACCATTGGAGTATTAACAGGGGCTATTGCATTAGCACTTGGAATTGGTTTACAAAATTTCCCAGAAGGTGCCGCTGTATCTGTACCATTAAGAAGAGAAGGATTTTCAAGGTTTAAGGCTTTTACATATGGTCAATTATCTGGAATTGTGGAACCAATAGCAGGTGTTATTGGAGCATTATTGGTTCTTAAAATGACTCCACTATTACCCTACGCTCTCTCTTTTGCTGCAGGTGCAATGATTTTTGTAGTTGTTGAAGAGCTAATTCCAGAATCTCAAACTGGACAAGAGACCGATTGGTCAACAGTTGGTGCTATGTTAGGTTTTGCAACAATGATGGTATTAGATGTAGCTTTGGGTTAATACCCAAACCATAATTTTAGAATATAAAAGTTCCACCAAAGCCTAACTTTTAGTGGATTGTTTTCGAATTTAATACCACAAACACTGTGCTCGTTATACCACAAGATTCTACCATTAACAGTTAACATTCCACTATTAGGTAAAAAAACAAAAAAAGAGATAGGGGTATTTATTGGAAGTTCTGTCTCATATTTTATCTGCATACCTTTTCTACTAAGGTTTATAGTCTCCCCGGATGTTTTGAAGCATTCAACTTTGGATATAATCATAAATCTTTTGCTACCACGCTTCTCTGCCATTATAAACCTCCTAAAGGTCTACTTTTATTCTAAGCTTTAATAGGCAATGTAGAAAGTTTTTTTTGAATATAAACAAATTATTGCCAAATATAGAAACAAAACTTATTATAGCTTATAGGAGTTAAAAATGACATTTTCAGAATTACCTTACAAAAGACCAGATATGGATCAGTTAAAAAACAAGATGGTTGGGCTGATATCAGAATTTACAAATTCAATAACACTTAATATACAGATAGAAATAATAGAAAAAATAAACAATGAGAGAGTCCTTTTTGAGTCTATGGCATCGTTAGCCCATATGAGACATACACAAGATACTAGAGTAGTACTTTACGATACTGAAAATAGCTTCTTTGATAAAAACCTACCACTATACGAGGATCTGGTAACGACATATTTTAAGGAACTAATTTCATCTAAATTCATAGATGAATTAAAAGTCCACTTTGGAGAGCAGATGTTTACCCTTGCAGAGATGAAGATAAAATCATTTTCGCCAAAAATAATAGAAGATATGCAGAAGGAAAATGAGTTATCATCTAGATATAACAAATTACTTTCTAGTGCCAAGATTCCTTTTAAGGGGGAGACTTTCAATTTATCTGGAATTGCTACATTTCACGAAGATAAGGATAGGAATGTTAGAAAAGAATCAGTTAAGGCACAGTATCAATATTTTACAGAAAACCAAAATGAGTTAGATGACATCTATGATAAACTTGTTAAAGTTAGAACATCTATGGCTAAAAAAATGGGTTATGAGAATTATATTCCTTTTGGTTATTACAAAATGTTTAGATCCGACTACGATGCCTCTATGGTTGCAACTTATAGAAAAGCTGTACAGGAACATATTGTACCAATAGCTGAGGAACTATATACCAGACAGTGGAAAAGACTAAAACTAGAAGATCCAAAATTCTGGGATAAAACATTTATATTTCCAAGTGGAAACCCTACACCTAAAGGTGATAAAAATTGGATGATACAGCAAGCTAAAGATATGTATGACCAATTGTCTCCTGAAACATCAGAGTTTTTTAACTTTATGGTGGACAAAGAACTACTAGACCTTGAAACAAGAGAAGGTAAATCTGGAGGGGGATATTGTGAGTTATTACCACAATTTGGAATGCCTTTCATTTTTTCTAACTTTAACGGAACCTCTGCAGATGTTGACGTATTAACCCATGAAGCTGGCCATGCATTTCAGGTTTACAGTAGTATGAATCATAAATTCATTGAGTATTTATGGCCAACATACGAATGTTGTGAAATTCACTCTATGAGTATGGAGTTTTTTGCTTGGCCATGGATGAAAAATTTCTTTAAGGAAGATGAAGATAAATATAAATATGGGCATCTATCCAGTGCATTAACATTTATTCCATATGGCGTAATGGTTGATGAGTTTCAGCACATGGTTTACGAGAAACCAGAAGCAACACCAGCACAGAGACACGGTTTTTGGAAAGATTGTCAAAAGAAATACTATCCTAATATAGATTTTGGTGGTATTCCATATTTAGAACAGGGTGGATTATGGCAAAGACAGGCACACATTTATGAGCTACCTTTTTATTATATAGATTATACATTGGCACAAATTTGTGCGTTACAATATTGGGATAAGGATAATAAAGACCATGAAGCTGCTTGGAATAGCTATTTAACTTTATGTAAACAGGGTGGTACTAAGTCATTTTTAAAATTAGTAGAAGATGCTGGTCTACAAAATCCATTTAATACAAACACAATCTCTGAAGTAGCAAAAGTTGCCAGTGATTGGCTAAGGAACATTAACGATGATAAGTTTTAAAAATGATTATTCCGATGGGGGGCACCCTGATATAATTAAAGCTTTAGGAGAATCATTTAATAACCAACAAGATGGTTATGGTGAGGATATCTATACAGCCCAAGCTATTAAATTATTAAAAGATAAAATTGGTTCAGATGATGTCGATATTCATTTTATTGCAGGTGGTACTTTAACAAACTTACTTACAATCTCATCTTTCCTTAGACCCCATGAAGCTGTAATTAGCCCAAAATCAGGACATATATATGTCCATGAAACTGGGGCTATCGAGGCCACTGGGCACAAAGTATTTCCAATAGAGACAACTAATGGAAAAATTAGCCCAGAACAGGTAGAGAGTGTTGTAATTGAACATCATTTTGAACATATGGTAAAACCAAAACTTGTATATATTTCCCAATCTACGGAGATCGGAACAATATATTCTAAAGCTGAACTTATTGAACTACGAAAAATATGTGATAGATTAGATTTATATCTTTTTGTAGATGGGGCCAGATTAGGTTCTGCCCTTACATCAAAAAAAAATGATTTAACTTTAACTGATTTTGTAGAACTAACAGATGCTTTTTACATAGGCGGTACTAAAAATGGAGCTATGTTAGGTGAAGCTCTAGTAATATCTAATAATTATTTAAAAAAGGATTTTAGATATCTGATAAAGCAGAAAGGTGCTATGTTAGCAAAAGGAAGAATATTGGGAATACAGTTTTTAACTCTATTCAAAAATGACCTATATTTTGATCTAGCTAGACATGCAAATATTATGGCAAAAAAGCTTCAGGATGAAATCATTAAATTAGGATTAGAAGTTCAATTTAAATCATATACAAATCAGATCTTTCCAATACTACCAAATAAAATTATTAGCAGACTTGAAAAACATTTTGGATTTTATATCTGGAGTAAAATAGACGATAAAAAAAGTTCTATAAGATTAGTAACATCATGGATTACAGATGAAAAAGATGTCGATAAATTTATTAGTGATTTAAAAAATTATATCCATTTTAGTAAAATAGAGTAGAGCTCATCTCTATTTACTGGTTTAGAAATATAGTCGGTTAAACCTGCATCAAGAGACTTCTCTTTATCTCCTTTCATTGCATTTGCAGTCATCGCGATAATAGGAAGTTCTCTAAATTCAGGAATACTCCTAATTTTTTTAGTCGATTCATAGCCATTCATTACTGGCATTTGTATATCCATTAATACAAAGTCATAATTTTTTTTCTGAACCATAGTTATTGCAGAAAATCCATTGTCGACTATATCTACATTTATTTGTAATCTCTCTAATGTGGCTTTTATCACTTCTTGATTAATATCTATATCTTCTACAACTAATATATTGGTCCCATTAAGTTTAGATGTATCAGAAGACTTTGAAAATGACTTAGTTTCTTCATGAATAGATACACGACTTTCTATATCATCAGAATATTCTAAAAATATAGTAAAAGAGAATTCACTACCTTTATCTACTTGGCTTTCAACTTTTATTGAGCCTCCAAGCAATGTAACTAGCTTATTACAAATACTTAAACCTAACCCGGTACCACCATATTTTCTGGAAGTAGAATTATCAGCTTGTGAAAAAGGTTTAAAGATCTCCCCTAATTTGTCCTTAGCTATTCCAATACCAGAGTCCCGGATTAAAAATTCAACTACAATTCCTCTCTCTTCTCTACTAATTACTTTTCCTGAAACTAATACATGCCCTTTATGTGTAAACTTAATTGCGTTATTTATTAAATTTATTAAAATCTGTTTAAGTCTTAAAGAATCACCTAAAACAACTGATGGAATATCCTTTGATATAGCTGTAGATAACTCAATTTTTTTTTCTTTTGCTTTAAGAAAAAATTGGCCTAATACCTGGGACATTAATTCATCTATATTAAACTCAGCTACTTCGACATCCATTTTTCCAGCTTCTATTTTAGAAAAATCTAAAATGTCGTTAATAATATTTAATAGATCATCGGCTGAGGATGTTATCATGTCTAAATAAGTTTTTTGATCATCTGATAGTTCACTATCTTGTAGGATTGCACTTATTCCAATTATACCATTCATAGGGGTTCGTATCTCATGGCTCATATTTGCAAGAAATTCACTTTTAGCAGTGGTAGATTTTTCGGCTAACTCTTTAGAATATATTAGATCAGAAACTAAGGAATCCATCTCCTTCTTTGTAGACTTTAACTCAAGTATTGTTTCGTTTAGTTCCGAAGTTCTCTTTTTTACAATAGCTTCTAAATGATCTCTATGATTTTGAAGCTCTACTTCATTTTTTTTAAGTGTGGTTATTGCTATATATAATTTCTTAGCTGCTTGATTATAGGATTCAAAAGTTATCTCTAATTCATCTGGTCTGTTTTTATACTTTAGCACTCTGTTTATGCGAAATGGTTCAAAGTTATCTCTTTTGTTTTGAACATCAATATATTTTACAAAATCTATCAGGTGTCTTGTTATAATATTATGTATGGCTATTAATAAAAATATTAAAAACATTAATATCCCAATTCCATATATTGGAACATTTCCAAAAAATTTTTCATACATATTTTGTTTAATCTCATCAAAACTACTATGTATTATTAATTCTCCCAGGATGACCTTCTCACTTTTTTTAATATATGTAAGAGGTATATTTGTAATTACATCTATTGATTTAAGATTTGTAGATTTTTGAGCATATACTTCTCCATCTAAGTTAATAGTTATACTTTTTATGTTATCAAGTATTATTAAACCATTTAACAAATTATCAATCTGATTATAATCCATTACCCATAAACTTTCACTTATGCTTGTAATAGAAGATTTTTGGATATAATCATGGCTATCATAAACACTTTGCACTGATTTATTATAACTTATATAGTTTTCAATACTTAATAAAACTACAAAGAGCATAAAGCCAAATAAAACTGTGACCATAACTATTTTTTTACTTAACTGACTAATTACCATTTTCTACTCTATAATTTAAAAGAAGTTATCATATAAAACCGGCCAATTTTACTAACAGAATTTATATAAATATACTTTGATTATATAGGATGGAAGTATTTATTCAATATAAAGTTAAATTAAACTACATGTTTATATTGAATAAATCATTAATCTTTCCAGCTATTGCTTTTTCATAAATTAAGCAGTGATATTATAGTAATGGTTCTTATGTATAATATTAAGACTAACATTTTTATACTTGAAGCTATAAAGATTAGGTATTATAATTAAGCATGACTTATAAGAAAGTTGCTCAGATAACTGATCTGCATATAGATAAAAAAGAACTAATGCCATTTAACACTAATGGTAAAGATAATTTAATTAGAATATTTGAAGATATTAAAAAACAAGGTATAGAACATCTATTTATAACTGGAGATATATGCCTCGAATTTCCTAAAATTTACATATATGAGTGGCTTAAAGAGAGACTAGAAAAGTATAATTTTTCCTACGATATAATACCTGGGAATCATGATAATGTGTCTATGATTAATCAGATATTTGATCTAGGTGATACATATAAAGATGGACAGATATTTTTTACGTTACCATCAGAAGATTATAAACTAATATTTATGGATACCTGCCCTAATATGCTATCTAAAAAACAACAAAGTTGGTTCAAGGATGAAGTTAAAAAAAGTGAAAAACCAATAATAGTATTTATGCATCATCCACCTACATTTTTAGGTCATAACTTTATGGATTCAAACTTTCCATTACAAAATATCGATGAAGTCCAAGGAACTTTTCAAAGTGTAGAAAAAGAGTTAACTATTTTTTGTGGACATTACCATGCTGATATACACATTAAGTATAAAAATCAAAATATATATCTAACACCATCTACTCTATTTCAGATTGATGATAAAGAGGAAGATTTTATTGTATCTAGCTATATTCCAGGTTGGCGTCTAATTGAGTTTAAAAAAAACAGTCTTTTTACAGTGGTTAAACATGTAAATATTGAGAGAGATTAATTTGACCCCTGTTTTAATGGTAATGAGATTAAAAACTTAGCACCATTCCCAGGACTACTTTCAACACTTAAATCTCCAAAGTGATTTTCTTTTATAATAAAATAAGAGACACTAAGTCCTAACCCTGTTCCAAGCCCAACACTCTTTGTCGTAAAAAATGGCTCAAAAACCCTTTTACGTATATCCTCTGTCATTCCTGGACCATTATCTTTAATTATTAAATCTATTTTCTCCCCAGAGTTAGTTAAAGATAATTTAACTAAGATTTCTGGATCCTTTGTCTTTGCATCATACATGGCATGTGATGCATTTCTTAATATATTAAGTATTACTTGTTGTAATTTTATTTTATCACATTGGACAAATGGAATATTTGAATCCAAGGATCTTATGATTTTTACACTTCTAAAATAATATTCTCTGTTATCTTCGCTCTCTGTTGCAGCTAATTCTATTGATTTTTCTATTACATCTTGTAAATCATGACTAGAACTTATATCTCCAGCTTTTCTTGAAAAACTTAACATATTTTGCACAATACCTTTAATTAACATACCTGAATCATGGATACTACTTAACATTCTAGGGATTTTTCTTAGCTCCATAAACTTTTTAATTGCGACCGTAGTAGTTCCTGCTTCTTCAGCAGCTCTAATATTTGCAGGCATATTTATGTTATTAATTAGTCTATTAGAGATAACACTTGAACTCTGCATCATCCCACCAAGGGGATTATTAATTTCATGTGCCATACCTGCGGCTAACCCACCAACTGATAACATCTTTTCACTTTGTACTAAAACTTCACCTACTTTAACTTTTTCTGTTACATTATCTATTCTAATTATTGCCCCTTTAGAATCACTGTCAGACAGTGGAACAATTGATATATTGTAATATTGCTCATCCCTAAAAACATTTTTGTATTCTAATATTGAGACTTTTTCATTACACACTAAATCTTTAATATCAGTTTTACTCCCAGAAAAATATGGTAATACATCCCATAATATTTTATTAATTGCGACCGAGGCACTTATCCCTGTTTCTAACTCAGTTGTTGTATTCCACTGGGTAATTATAAACATTTTATTTATTGCAATTAACATTGACGGTAACGAGTTAAGAATTGCCAGCATATAATCTCTTGATTTTTCTTGTTGTTCTCTTTTTATTCTTTCTCTATAAACAATCTCTTCCCTTAGTTTTTTTTGACTTTGCAACATCCAGATAAAAGTATCAGCCAATAAACCAATTTCATTTTTTGACGTTATCTGACTCTCTAGGGATCTAGAGATTTTATCCTCTATATCTATAACAGAGTTCTCCTGAATATAATTACGCATATGGAAAGTTAAAAGTTCTATTGGTTTTGTAAAATATCCTGCGATAAAGAGAGTTAATAAAATAATAATAATAGCAGTTATTAATGAAATCAAAAATATAATATTACGAATTATATAATAGTCTTTTAATATATAAGAAACTGGTTGAATAGAATACAGATAATAATTAAATGAATCATCTTTGACAAAATTAACTAGGACTAATTTGTTATCTAATTCTATCCATTTACTGCCACTAGTCTGATTATTAAACTTTTTGAAAAAGCCAATATCTATTGGAGAGTTAGAATCGAGATTATCATCTGATGTACTTATAAGATCTCCATTATCTTTTATTAAATAGATATTACCCTTATCAACTAATACAGAATCCTTGTATATATTATATAAACCATTTTTCCTTATACTACATACAATTATTCCAATATCATCGTCAATATCGATATTATTAGAGTACTCTTCATAGGTTATACCTGAATTAAAGATACCTCTATTTATCATTCTAAGCATTACGATGAAATCATTATTATGGACCCAAGTTTCTTGATTTAAAAAACCATAAGAGACTCTATTTTTATTATTATCTAACTCTTTAAACAGAGGATCTTTAATAAGTTTATTATAATCAACTAAGGTTGTAGTCCTATGACTAGAAAAGCGACCTAAATCTTTATCTGTTCCTATAACATCTCGTGCTGAATCATAAATTTGAATGAAAAGATTACTTTTTATTTTTGTTATATCCCTTAAAATATTATTTATATTTTCCCTATCATTATTGTGATCAGATAGGGAAATATCGGTATCTTTTCCAATTACTTCCATTACCTTTGCATTGCTATATAAACTAATAGTACTGTTGCTAATATCTTGTAACTTAAAAGATATATTCCTATTAATCTGTGATAGTATATTTGAAACTGAAATTTCTGAGCTATTTTTATATGCTATTTTACTAGAAAGTAATACTACATTCGTAAATAGGAGTAATAATGCAAAAGTAAGTAGCAATATCCACCGTAACAACTTATATTTAATTTTATATGGCATAATAGTCTTATTATATACTATTTTTGTGGATGGAATTGAAAAATGAAAAAAATATATGTTTTATTATTAATAATACTTCTTACAAACTGTAAGAAAAGTGAACCCCCGACTCAAAACCAAACAATAGAGCTTACATTTTGGCATACGATGAATGAAGAAGAGTCTAAAACTCTAGGGGAAATTATTGATATTTTCGAAGTTGAACATCCTAATGTAAATATAACCTCTGAATATATTGCATATGAAGAAGCTAGGGATACATTTTTATTATCGGTCTCATCAGGTAATAGTCCTGATATCCTAAGAGCTGAAATAGCGTGGTTACCAGAATTTGTCCAAAAAGAATCTCTATTACCATTAACCAAATATATAACTGCTGAAGATAAAAAGGATTTTATACCTGCTGCATTTAGTTCTAGTCATTATAAAGATGAAATATGGGGAATTCCTCAGGTTACTGATGTTCTTGCCCTATTTTATAATAAACGATTACTTAAAGAAGCAGGTTACACAACACCTCCTAAAACTATTAAAGAATTCGAGGAAGTATGTACCAGTATAAAAACTAAATTAAATATTGAAGGTTTTTATGCTAGATCAAGCTATTATTGGTACCTACCATTTTTATACTCTTTTGGCGGTGATTTAATTACAGAAAATGGAATCGAAGTAGATAGTGAGAAGTCTATAAGTTCTTTGGAATATATAGTATCAGAAAACAGTCTGTTTTTTAAAAGCAGTGATATTTCTGGGGAGTATAGTGAGCAAATGAATATGTTTGTAACTGGAGAGGTTGCAATGATTATTAATGGTCCTTGGGCAACTTCTGGTATTCTTGAAGGGGCTGAGTTTACTGATAAAAATAATTTAGGAGTAACTACTTTCCCCAAGGGAGAATTTGGTGAGATGGGCAGTCCTGTAGGTGGACATCAGTATGTTGTAACTGCTGAAACAAACTATGCAAAACAATCTTATGATTTTATTGAGTTTATAAATCGAGCAGAGTACCAGGAACTATTTGCTATTAACAATAATTTATTACCAACTAGAAAATCCGCATATGAACTTCCCGGAACCAAAAACAATAAACTGATTAGGGCATTTCTAAAACAGATGCAGTACGGGAAAGCTAGACCTAATATGCCTAGTGCATCAAAATTATACGAGATCCTTTCAAAATATGTTCAGTTAGCATGGGATGGAACGCTTCCTGCTGATGAAGCTTTACATAATGTTGCAGATGAGTGGGAATTGATACTTAAGAAGTAGAGAAATATTTAATATCACCTTGAATAAAGTATAAAACTCCTAGATATTTAATTGTATCATTTAGGAGAGTATATGTTTGGGGAACTTAAGATCTTTAGTGGCAATGCAAACAGACCATTAGCTGAATCAATTTGTAGGCATGCAGGTGTAGAACTTGGTAAGTGTGATATAATAAAATTTAGTAACGATAATATAAAAGTTGCATATAAAGAGAGCCTTAGAGGTAAAGATGTATATATCGTTCAGCCATCATGTATACCTGTAAACGAAGGTTTAATGGAACTACTTATCATGATAGATGCAGCAAAACATGCCAGTGCAAATAGAGTAACTGCTGTTATTCCCTACTTTCCCTATGTTAGATCAGACAAAAAAGACCAACCAAGAATTTCTGTTACAGCAAAATTAGTGGCAGACCTTATTAAGACATCAGGAGCTGATAGAGTAATGACAATGAATCTACACTCTCCACAAATTCAAGGTTTTTTTGATATCCCTTGTGACCATTTAATGGCTGGGAACATTTTGTCAGAAAGTTGTAAATTAGAGGGGCTAGAAAATGCTGTTGTTGTTGCACCGGATGCTGGAAGTGCAAAACATGCAGGAAGTCATGCAAAAAGATTAGGACTACCACTAGCAATTTTAGATAAAAGAAGAGCCGATGATTCAGAATCCCCAGTAATGGAAAATATTATTGGAGAGGTTGATGGTAAAAAAGCTCTAATATTTGATGATGAAGTAGCTTCTGCAGGCTCATTAGTTGAAGCTGCTGAAGTCCTTGAGAAGTTTGGTGCTAAAGAAATAGTGGCCTTCTGTGTCCATGGTGTTTTATCAGGTAAAGCAATAGAGAGACTAACTAAATCTAGTATTAAAAAATTAATCATAACAGATACAGTCTTTGTTTCAGATGAGAAAAAATGTTCTAAGATAGAGATAGTCTCAGTTGCAGAACTTTTTGCCAAGGTTATAACCCATACAAATAGTGGAAAACCTATTAGTAGCTTATATAGTAGACATTAATTATCCTGCTTATATAACTGTCTAAAATTTACAGGACTAACCCTCTCCCTTTGTTTAAACTTAGAACAATAATAGCTCTGATTAGAAAACCCAGACAATATTGCTATCTCTTTTATTGAGCACTCAGGCCTATGTAATAGTAGATTTTTTGAGTGGTTTATTCTTAATGAGTTTAAATATTCAAATGGTCTCTGATTCATAATAGACTTAAAGATCAAACAGAAGTGCTGTGCTGAGATATTCATTGATTTTGATATATCATCTATTCCTATAGGATCTGATAAATGTATATTCATAAAATCTATGGCAGGTTTTATTTTGTTAATTGAAAAATCATTTTTTTGAGACTCATCTAATCTAAAATTCTTTTTTAATGTTAATAAAAAGTCATAGATATAACCTGAACCTAAAAAACTCTGCTCTGTGAAACTTTTGTTTTGCAAATCTAACATTTTGGTTATTGATCTATGTATAGTTACAGTATTTAAAAGTTTATATATACCTGAAGTCTCTATACCAATAAATTTAAACATACTGTTTACTTGGAATCCATCAAATGCGACCCAAGAAACAACCATTTTATCGGTTATTGGATAATATTCATGGGGAATATTTGGATATATGATAATACTATCCCCTTCTTCGATATACCTCTCTTTTCCATTCATTTTCAGGATACCACGGCCTTTTCTACAGATGTTTAACTGATACCATGTACATCCATTAGGACGGAAAACTTTACTCTGGGTATAATTACTAGATGCACCATAAATATAATAAGGTAGCTTCTGTTCATCTGGTGTTACATTCAAAAAGAACAAATTCTTCATATATTGATATTACTATTAATATCTTTCTATTGTACATAAGCAAATTGAGGATTACTATATTCATATAATATAAGAGGGAGCAACTATGAGTTTTAAAAAAGATTTTATTTGGGGAGCTGCTGCAGCTTCTTACCAGATTGAAGGTGCATGGGATGAAGATGGAAAAGGAATGTCTATCTGGGATCATCTCACAGAAAAAGAGGGCGCTGTGTACCAGGGAAATACTGGGAAAATAGCTTGTGACCACTATCATAGATATAAAGAAGATGTTCAAATAATGAAAAAGATGGGTTTAAAGTCCTATAGATTCTCAATCTCATGGCCTAGAGTTATGCCAAATGGAGATGGGCAGATAAATCAAAAAGGTTTAGACTTTTACAGCAACTTAGTTGATGAGCTTTTAGCAAATGATATAATGCCTTTCCCTACACTATTCCACTGGGACTACCCATATGAACTATATAAAAAAGGTGGCTGGTTAAATCCAGAATCATCAGAGTGGTTTAAAAACTATACAAAAGCTGTAGTGGACCGACTATCTGATAGAGTTGATCACTGGTTTACAATTAATGAACCCCAGGTGTTTATTGGCCTAGGTCATGTTAGTGGAGAACACGCTCCAGGTATAAAATTACAAAAAAGAGATACAATTATAATGATACATAACGTATTATTAGCCCATGGGAAAGCTGTAAAAACAATAAGAGAGCACTCTGTATTAAAACCACAGGTAGGAATGGCTCCAGTTTGCGGTGTAAATATTCCAACACAGGAAACACCGGAATGTATTAAACATGCTGAAGAACAGATGTTTTCCAATGAACAAGGTCAGCACTTCTCTGCTTGGTCAAATACTTGGTGGTTAGATCCTGTCTTTTTTGGTAAATACCCTGCTGATGGTTTAAAAACAGCGGAGCAATATTTACCAGAAGGTTATAAAGAAGATCTTAAAATTATATCTGAACCTATAGATTTTTTAGGAAACAACCACTACACAGGAACATATTACTCTACAGATGGAAAATCGTCTAAAAACACATATGTACCTAAAATTGGTGAAGCTGTTACAGGATTTAACTGGACAGTAAGACCTGAAGGGTTATATTGGGGATCTAAATTTTTATATGCCAGATATAAGTCTCCTATTATTATTACAGAAAACGGTCTTTCCAATAAGGACTGGGTTAGCTTAGATGGAAAAGTCCATGATCCTCAAAGAATTGATTTTACCCACAGATATCTAAGAGAGTATAAAAGAGCTGCTGCAGAAGGTATTGATTTAGCTGGTTATTTCCACTGGTCAATAATGGATAACTTTGAGTGGGCAGCTGGTTATAGAGAACGTTTTGGAATGGTTCATGTAGATTTTGAAACACAGAAGCGTACAATAAAAGATTCTGGATATTGGTACAAAGATGTAATTGATACTAATGGAGAGAACTTATAGTTCCATCACCCAGTTAATATAAAGAAACTAAGTAAGTTGTCTATACTCTTTTCGGTACTCTCTAGGAGAAAACCCTGTATGGGTTTTAAAGACTCTACTAAAGTGGAACTCGGAATAGAAGTGTAATTTAGCGGCAATTTCATATATTAACTGGGTAGATGATATTAACATGGAAGTAGCAGCCTCTATTTTTAATTTTGTATAATACTTCATTGGTGTCGTCTTCATTTTTCTTTTAAACAGACGTATAAAATATGAATCGTTTAGATTTAACTTATCAGATATTTCCCCTAAAGTAATCTCATCAAATACACTACTTTGCATTATCATCAATGCTTTCTCAATATGTATATTTTCCTTCTCTCCAATATTAATATCATCTGGACTTTCATTTAATTTATATAAAAACGATAACAACTGATAATTTGCAGCCTTATTTAAATTTGGTTTTTCTGATAACCCATTATCCCTTAACTCTTCAAAAAAGAATCGATAGTTTGTTCCAATTTTATAGTAGTTACTATTTTTAAGTTCTGAATCTAGGAGTTCCTTTATTTCTACATCATTTTCATCGACACTTATTAAAATTGCATAATAAGTTAGAGGTTTAGAAATATTTGTACTTTTTATAGAGTGGGATTCATTTGGTGCGGTTAAAAATAGTGCGCCTCCCAAGATATTAAATACTGAGTTTCCTGTTTTGAATAGGCCTTCCCCCTGTAAAAAATAGTGTAACTCATACTCATTATCAGTGTGGGAATGCAGCCTGTTATGCCACTCAACTTCTGAAGATGAACTGAGTTGATATACAAAAAAAGCATCTTTTATAATCATAATGTCAATTATATGTATGTTTTGTCATTTTTGTCCATTCTTTAAGCCTGAATTCAGCCTAATAATAAAAACCATGAAGACATTAATTGGAATAGATAACGGAACACAGAGTACAAAGGTTCTATTTTATGATTATGAAAATAGAAAAATCGTAGCAACAGCATCCGCTCCACATAAACTTATTAGCCGAGAGGATGGAACTAGAGAACAGGAAGCTAGTTGGTGGATAGATGCCGCAGTAAAAGCTTTTAAACAGATTGATAGTAAAATCCGGAAAACTGCAGTAGCCCTAGGGGTTTCTGGTCAGCAACACGGCTTTGTACCAATAGATAAAGATGGGGAAGTTTTATGCCCTGTAAAGCTTTGGTGTGATACTTCTACTCAGGACCAGTGCGATACAATTAATAACAACGTTGGTGGAATCGATAAAATAATAGAGACAGCTGGAAACCCTGTATATGCAGGTTATACAGCATCTAAGATTTTATGGTTAAAAGAGAACCACCCAGATTTATATGAAAGAATGGAAACTATTTTATTACCCCATGACTACTTAAATTTTAAGTTAACAGGAAACAGAGTTATGGAGTATGGAGATGCTTCTGGAACTGCTCTTCTAGATATAGAAAAAAAGCAGTGGAGCAAAGAAGTAATTAAAGCTTTAGATGCTGATAGAGACTTAATGTCTGCACTTCCAAAGTTGATAGAAGCTCACGAACCTTCAGGTTATGTAACTAAAGAGGCATCTAAACTTTTTGGGATCCCGGTCGGCATATTAGTATCATCTGGTGGTGGTGATAACATGATTGCAGCAATTGGAACAGGTGTAGTTTCAGATGGTGTTATGACAATGAGTTTAGGAACTTCTGGAACACTTTATGGTTATTCAGACAAGCCAGTTATCGATACAGATGGAAATATAGCTGCATTTTGTTCATCAAGTGGTGGGTATCTTCCCCTACTTTGTACTATGAACTGTACAGTTTCAACCGAGATAATGAGAAAACTTCTAAATATAGAAGTAAAAGAGATAGATGAACTTGCAAACCAGTCAGAGGCTGGGAGCCAGGGATTAATTACTCTACCATTTTTTAATGGAGAGAGAACTCCTAACCTACCTAACGGTAAAGGAACTATTGTTGGTATGGATATGGATAATGTAACTCCATCAAACATGATTAGATCCTCTATGGAAGCTGCTATTTTTGGTATGAGATATGGCTTAGATAGTTTTGTTAAGCTTGGTTTTAAACCAGCAGAGATTGTATTAACTGGTGGTGGTTCAAAAAGTTTAATTTGGAGACAAATTGTCGCAGATGTTATGAATACCACAATTGTAATAACAGATAATACTGAAGCTGGAGCATTAGGTGGAGCAATACAATCACTTTGGGCTTTAAACCATAAAAATGGTGGTGAGACAGATATTAAAAAACTTACGGATGAACACTGTAGTGGTACAGAAGTATTACGATACCAACCAGGTAAAGATGTAGAGAAATATAACTCTGTATATGCAGAATATTTAAAATACTTAGAAACACTTAGTGTTTTATTTAAATAAGGGAGGAAATTGTGAATTTAGATATAAACAGAGCTAAAAACTTAGGAGATTATCTTCGTTATTTAGCAACAATGGGAATACAAAGAGCAAACTCAGGTCATCCTGGTCTTCCTTTAGGTTGTGCAGATATTGGTGTGCTTTTATATGGAAATATAATGAATGCTACATCAAGCAGACCGGATTGGCTAAATAGAGATCGATTTATTTTATCTGCGGGTCATGGTTCTATGTTAGTTTATGCACTTAATTATATTTTTGGTTACGGTTTTTCAATAAGTGACTTAGCAAATTTTAGACAAATAGGCTCTAAAACTGCAGGACACCCTGAGTATGAAGTTGAACTAGGAATAGAGACTACAACAGGACCATTAGGTCAGGGTTTCTCCAACGCTGTAGGTATTGCAACAGAAGCAAAAATGATGGCTGCACGGTTTAATACAGATGATATAAAACTTTTTGACTACTTTACTTATGTATTAATGGGTGACGGTTGTACAATGGAAGGAATGACTAACGAAGCAGCATCAATTGCTGGATCTTTAGGCCTTGATAATTTAATAGCAATTTACGACGATAACAGTGTAACAATAGATGAATCTTCTATGGATCTGTTTACTGAAAATGTACAGGGTCGATACGAAGCTTTAGGGTGGAAAGTATTAGAAGCTCCTGTTGGTACAGACTTGTTAGACATTAATAATAAATTAGAGGTTCTAAAAACTTCAACTAGTGGTAAACCTAAACTTTTAATTGTTAAAACAAAAATTGGTGAAGGTTTAGATACTCTTAAAGGAAGTCATAAAGCCCATGGAGCTCCAGTTGGAGTAAAAGAGATAGCCTACCTACTGCAAAATACCAAATTACAATCTATTGCTGGGACAGATACAGTTATTGAAGCTCAGGAATTAATAGAGAAGCAACTTTTAACCGGGGATCTGTTTAATATTTCGAATTTTAAAGATGATCTTGGTGATGTATTAGATTCTGGTATAAAAAAATATAAAGAATGGACAATTAAGTTCCAAGATTATAAAGGAAAGTACCCTAAAAAATACAAAGAGTTTTTAGAGTATAAATTTACTGGTGCTACTACAGAACTAAAAAAAGAGTTATTAAACTACTCTAGTAAGCAGGATGCAACTAGAAATACCAGTGCAGACATTTTAAACATTGTTGCAAAACATACTCCAAAACTAATTGGTGGTTGTGCAGACTTAGTTGCTTCTACTAAAGCGACTATAAAGGGTGCTAAATATGTAACTAGAAAAGATTTTTCTGGTAGAAACATAGCTTTTGGAGTTAGAGAAGCTGCAATGGGTGCCATTGGAAACGGTTTAGCTCTTAGTAGAGACTTTATCCCATTTACTTCAACATTTTTTACATTTATCGACTATATGAAACCAGCTGTTAGGTTAGCATCTTTAATGAAGTTAAATCACCTATTTATTTTTACCCACGACTCTATTTATGTTGGTGAAGATGGACCTACACATGAGCCTATAGAGCACTTAGGAGCCACTAGACTTATTCCTGGTCTCTATACATATAGACCTGCAAACGATATGGAGATGTCTTTCTCATATTTAGAGTTTATGGAAACAGAGGGGCCTGCAGTTATTTTAGGAACAAGACAGGTTCTAAATGAAAAATTATTCAACCTACCTGGGGACAGAGCTGAAGCATATGCTAAGTTCAAAAAAGGTGGATATGTAATGTTCGATTGTGGGGGAAAGGCAGATGTAACATTAGCTGGAACTGGATCGGAAGTAAGTACACTATTAGAAACAAAAGAGATATTAGAAGCTAAGGGAAAAAAAGTACGTTTAGTTTCTATACCCTGTTTAGAAAAATTCCAGGAGCAGGAAAAAAGTTATACAACTAAAGTATTAGGAGATTCACCTATCTACTTTATGGAAACAGCTTCCCATAGAGCTAACAAACTATTTTACAGCGATAATATATTTGTTAGAGATATTGATACTTTTGGATTATCAGGTAATTTCAAAGATGTTGCAAAACACTTTGGATTTGAATGTAACAAAGCAGCAGCAGAAGTGCTAAAATTTTTAGGAGAGTAATATGCAAAATATACCAGTAGCAAAATTAGGTTTAGTAGCAGTAAGTAGGGATTGTTTCCCAATAGAGTTATCAAGATCAAGAAGAGTAGCAGTAGCTAAAGAGTGTGGAGTTCAGAATATAGATATAATTGAATTAGAGACAATTGTTGAAAATGAAGTAGATGCTATGCAAGCATTAAAAGAAGCAACCGATAAAGGCTGTAACTCCTTAGTTATCTTTTTAGGTAACTTTGGGCCAGAGGGACCACTTTCTCTGTTAGCCCAGAAGTTCGATGGACCAACTATGTTTTGTGCAGCAGCTGAAGAGGCAACTTCTTGTTTAAAAGATGCCCGTGGTGATGCTTATTGTGGAATGTTAAATGCATCTATAAGTGCAGATTTAAGACATAAGAAAGTTTATATTCCAGAGTATCCAGTTGGTAATGCAACTGAAGTTGCATCTATGATTGCTGACTTTGTACCAGTATCAAGAGTTATATTAGGTGTTAAAAACGTTAAAATATTCGCTTTTGGACCAAGACCCCACGACTTTGTGGCTTGTAATGCTCCAATTAAACCACTTTATGACTTAGGTGTTGAAGTTATGGAGAGTTCAGAACTAGATCTTTTTGATATCTATAATGAAGCAGCTAACCACCCAGATATTCCAAGAGTTAAAGCTGAAATGGAAAAAGAGTTAGGTGCTGGTAATACTTACCCTGATCTGTTAGAAAAGCTAGCTCAGTATGAGTGTGCATTAGTTGATTTTTATAACAATAATTTAGGTGCATCAAAATATGGTGTTTTTGCTAATAAATGTTGGCCATCATTTGAGAAGTACTTTGGATTCGTTCCATGTTATGTAAACTCAAGATTAGCAGAGAGAGGAATTCCTGTAGCATGTGAAGTTGATATTTATGGTGCATTAACTGAGTACATGATTACATGTGCAACTGGAAGTGTAGCAACACTTTTAGATATTAATAATACTGTTCCATCAGATATGTTTAAAGCAAATGAAAAAATTGCCAACGGTTATACAAATAAAGACCTATTTATGGGATTCCACTGTGGTAATACTTCTACTTCTTGTATGGGTGACTGCTCAATGAAGTTCCAAAAAATTATGCACTCTTTAATGGAGCCAGATGTAACACCTAATATTACAAGGGGAACTTTAGAAGGTACAATTAAACCAGGTGAAGTTTCTATCTTTAGAATCCAATCTACAGGTGATACACACTTACAAGCATATATTGCCGATGGAGAAATACTAAATATTAACCCTGAATCATTTGGTTCAATTGCTGTATTTGCAATTAAAGAGATGGGGAGATTTTATAGACATGTTCTTATTGGTAAACAATACCCACATCATGCAGGTATCGCTTTTGGTCATACAGGAAAATCACTTTTTGCTGCAACTAAACTTTTAGGTGTAGATGATATTAGTTTTAACCAACCAGCTGGGATGTTATATAAAAATGAAAACCCATTTGGATAATAAGCTTAACTAAAAATTAACAACATTTCGAAAGGGGGGAAGTTCATATATTGCAACCATATGTCCCCCTTTTCATTTTTTAAATAGGAGGAAAAATGAAAGAATTAAAGGTTCAAGAACTCAGCTTAGAGGCATTTAACGAGTTTGGAACATTCAATAACATGATAAACCCAGATACAGAATACTTTGGTGCAGATCCAGTAACATTTTATAGAGACATGACACAGCAGGATATGGGAACTAAGACAGTTACATCATTCTCCATTTGTAGAGTTCTTAAAAGAGAGTTTGAAATAAATATAAGTGAGTACCACTCCCACTGTGGTGAGGGAATATTTGCTTTAGATAACGATATAATTATCCATGTTGCCCCAGGCGCTCCTAATGGAGAGTTACCGGTTAATAAAATGAGAGTCTTTAGAGTCCCTATGGGAACAATGGTTACTTTAAAACCGGGTGTTTTTCATCATGCGCCTTGGACTGCTAACGATAAAGTTGCAAATGTCTTAATAGTTCTACCACAAAGAACATATGCAAATGATTGTATAGTTATGGACCACACAGAAGATCAAAAGATTAAATTTTCATTATAGATTTTTACTTATAAGGAGAGATTATGAAAGAGATACAAAACCCTATACTTCCAGGATTTAACCCGGATCCATCTATCATCAGAGTTGCCGATGACTATTATATAGCCACATCAACATTTGAATGGTATCCAGGTGTGCAAATCCACCACTCTAAAGATTTAATAAATTGGAAACTAATCACAAGACCATTAAGACGGGACTCCCTATTAAATATGTTAGGTGAAGGAAATAGTGGCGGAATTTGGGCTCCATGTCTCTCCTATAAAAATGGAACTTACTACTTAATCTTTACCGATGTAAAAGGTAGAGGTACATGTCACAACTATTTAGTTACCACAGAGGATATATTAGGTGATTGGTCAGACCCTATCTACCTCGATAGTAGGGGTTTTGATCCTTCTTTATTCCATGATGATGATGGAAAAGCATGGTATACAGTTATGTATTTAGACCATGTAGCATGGAATACTATGGTTAGAGATAATTCTAGACATGAGGCAAATACAACTATAAAAAGAATTTGGGATCAGTATAAAAAATACGATAAAAACACTCCCCTATTTAAAGGAATATTACTACAAGAGTATTCAGAGAAAGATAAAAAACTTATAGGGAAACCTAAAAAAATATTTGGGAATGAAGTTGGTGTAACTGAGGCTCCACATCTATATAAGAGAAACGGTTATTATTATCTGATAGTTGCAGAGGGTGGAACATCTTATGAACACTGTGTGACTATGGCTAGATCAAAAAATATAGATGGACCCTACGAGGTTCATCCCCAGAACCCAATCCTACGAGCTTTAGGCACAGATGCGTATTTACAAAAAACTGGTCATGCAGATTTTGTAGAGACACAAAATGGAGATACATATATGGTTCATCTTTGTGGGCGTCCTCTAGATCTAGAAAATAGACAGGGTTGCGTATTAGGTCGAGAGACAGGAATCCAGAAGATGGTATGGGGAGAAGATGACTGGTTGAGATTAGAAGATGGTTCAACAATTGGAAAACAATTTGTCCAGGCACCGGACCTTCTGGAGTTTAAGTTTCCAGATCTACCAGTTAGAGATAACTTTGAAAGCTCAAAGCTTAATATAAATTTCCAGTGGCTTAGAGGGGATATATCAAAAGAAATATTTAGTCTAACTGACCGCCCAGGTTATCTAAGACTTTATGGTAAAGAGATGATAGTTTCGGACTATATATTAAGTTTAGTTGCAAGGCGTCAACAAAGTTTCAAATATACTGCATCCACTGCTATGGAGTTTTCATCTGATGAAGAGAACCAGATGGCTGGTCTGATTGTACTTTACTCAAATATTTTATACTACTATTTATATGTTGGATATGATGAACATATTGGTAGCTTTATTAGTATTACAAGTAATAACAAAGGGGACGTTAATTTATTTGTAATCGACCCTATTCCTGTTGATGCAGGGAGAAAAATATACCTAAAAGCAGTAGTAAACGACAATGAACTTCAATTTCACTATGGGTATGATGAAAAAACATACAAGGGAATTGGCCCGATTTTAGATCAAAGTATGCTTTCTGATGAAAATTCAGGGGGATTTACAGGTGCTTATGTAGGTATGTGCTGTAATGATCCAGCAACATTAAATACTCATGCAGACTTTGAGTTTTTTGAGTATAAAGAAAACTAACAACATTTAGGAAAACTTATGGATAAACAGATAACTTTAAATGATACTTTACAATATCAATTTTTGAATCTAAACTTATTTTGTGAATAGATTCTTTAAATATGCACCTTACATTTTCACCTCACTTTTTATCATATTTCTTTTATTATCGCTTAGTACAATGCTGAAGAGTACATTTTTCTTCAGGGGTGACAGAGAGGATAGCGAAGAGAAATCCAATCATTATGCCTTCTTCCTCCCAGCATCGAATTATTCATTTTTCACTCTATTAAAAGAAGGGGCAATCCATGCCTCAGAGACTATGGATTGTGCAATCACTTTTCATGAGATCGATGCAGATCCAATGAGTTTTGATATGGTTACCTTATCCGGGGTCGATGGAATTGGTATATACCCATATTCAAAAGATGATAAAATCATTAAAAACCTTACAAAAATCTCAAAAGCAGGTATCCCTATAATACAGATAGAAAATGAAATTATTCGTGATGAAACAACATTCTTTATTGGTACAAATAATTTTGAATCTGGCAAAGCAATAGCTAAACTAGCGTTAAAAGCGAAAAGCGATAAACTAAACATAGCCCTTGTTTTCAGTGATAAAAATCCGGGACTGATGTCAGATGGGAATCTTGTGGAACTTGGACTAAACTCTATTCTAAATGATAAAATCAATCATCTTCAGACAGAAGTTACAAGTATGAATCCCCTGGATGCCGAGAGACTAACATATCAATTAATGCGTCAGGAACAAAAAATAGATGTCATAGTTTTGACAGATCCAAATGATACACTGGTTTCGGTTCAGGCCATAATAGATATGAATCTTGTAGGAAATGTGAAAATTATTGGATTTGGTGATGATAAAAAAATTAAGGAATATATAGATAAGGAACTTATCTTAGGTTCTATTATTAGAAACCCCTACCGTATTGGATTCAGTGCAGTTATGGCTCTTCAGGAACTGAGTACAAATGGTTATACATCGGCATTTGTAGACACGGGAATTAGTGTCATTACAAAGGATGGACGCGGGGTAGGAAACGGTGAGTAAATTTAGAATCAAAAACTCATTAAAAGCAAAATTACTCTATTATTTTACTTTTTCCATCTCCTTTACCCTTATCTCTTTTGGATTCATATTTGCCATTTCACTGACACTACAGAATATTGCGGATAAGAGGTTTGAAGATGAGCAGATCCTTCATGAACTCCAGCTCCAGTTAAACGAGATTCAGACCTCGCTTGAGACCTATTTGAGTGTTTACTCATCATCCTCATTGGCTAAGCTTTTATATTCAACAGAGACCTTAAAAGAATCCTTACCCGATTCTCGTCAGATTTATAATGATGATGAGGAGTTGTTAAAGCGGGAAATATATTTTTTACTTGATTCTTACCTTATTCAGGTAAAACAGATAATAGAATGGAAAAGAGGACGTAATGTAAGTGAATACACCGGAGGATTTGAAGATTTATTTGTACTATACAATTATATAACAAAGCGGATTGATATTGTCAGTCTACAAGGATTCAGAAGTCAATTAGGAGAATATGGTAATTTTCTGGATCTATTTAGAAACATTCAACTCTACAGTCTCATTCTGATAATACTCATTATGGCATTTTCATTTTCCATACTCATGAGAAATATCAATACAGTATCTTATCCTATTCAGCAGTTGTCTATTATGGCTGAAAAAATTTCAAGTGGAGATTTTGAACTTCCTGATGTTAAATTTGACTCTGTTAATGAGATAAATCACGTAGCGACCGCTTTTAATAATATGAAGAACAGCATCAGCCATTACATAAAGGAATTACAAAAACAGAAAGAGATTGAAAAGCAGATAATGACCGAGAGGGTTCGTAATTTGAAGATGGAGCAACTACTCAAGAGAATGGAATTATATACTATGCAGGCTCAGATGAACCCACATTTTCTTTTTAATACGATTAATACAGGTGTTCAGCTAGCCATCGTTGAAGAAGCGGAGAAAACAGCTGACTTTATGGAAAACCTGGCAGCACTGTTTCGTTATAATATAAGGGAGAAGAAATTCTTTGTACCTCTCCGCCATGAATACGAGGGATTAAAATCCTATTTTAACATATTGAAAATAAGATTCCCCCACTCTCTAAATCTTGAATTAATAATCCCCGAGGATCTCCTGGACAGGTTCAGCTGTCCAGCCATGATCCTTCAACCCATTGTCGAAAACTCTGTAGTACATGCTTTTAAAACAAAAGAGGGGTTAGGAAGTATTATTGTCAAAATAGAATTTCTCGACCCTATCCTGAAAATTAGTGTTAAGGATAATGGAATTGGTATCCCCCAAAAAACAGTTAAGGCCTTATTAACATCCCATACTCATGATTATCAGTTAAGTTCAAAGGTTATGGGGTTAGAAAATGTTATACAACGTTGTTACTTTTTTTATCCAGAAGAGGATAACGTAATAGAAATCAAGAGCGAGAGCCAAAATGGAACTGAAATTATTATTAATATTAATACAGAGGTGGATCCATGTATAGAGTTATGATTGTTGATGATGAAGAACCTGTTCTGGATAGTTTCAATTTTATTTTTAAAAAATACGTTACAGAATTTACTCTCTGTGGACAGGCACGTTCTGGAACTGAGGCCATAAAAGAGATAACAGAAAAGTCACCAGATCTAGTCTTTATGGACATTCAGATGCCTGGTTTAGATGGTATTGAGGTGATAAAACAGCTAAGACCTCTATTCCCCAATATGGTATTTATTCTATCTACAGCATACGAGAGATTTGATATTGCTCAGAAAGCTATTCGTCTCGGTGTTTTCAGCTACCTAATTAAACCGGTCTCAAGAAATAAGGTTCTAGAAGAGCTGGATAAAGTTAAGCATTATCTGGATATCAGGAAAAAAGAAAGTGCACACAAGTTGGAAGATGTTCAACTCCTAGAAAAAACCCGAAGCGAAATGCAAAAATCATTTTTAACAACCTTAATCTGGAATAATCCACAGGAGAAGGAATGGGATGAATTTGCAAAAGTCTTTTCTATCAACTGTGAAAAGGCAGCTATTTACTTGATTGGAGGTATTTCACATATTTCCTTGGATATGAGGGCCGATATATTTAAAATCATCACTCAGAAAATCAAATATAAGTATAATTGTCTTACTAGTGAGTTAGGGGATAAATTATTGTTTCTGTTTCCAGAAGAGAGAGACTTAAAAAATCTCGAATCGAATATACGGAAAATTATAGGTCAGATGGAAAAATATAATCTAATTCTTGGAGTTGGATCTATCTACCATTATTCCGAAATCACAAAATCATTCTCTGAAGCCTATTTACCTTTTTCTGATGAAAAATCAGGATCTGGGGGCGGTGACTTACAACAAAGAAAAATATTGTCCCTATTTAAGAATATACTTAAAAGTGAAAGAGCTATCGGGGAAGATCTTTTTAAGGAATTTTGGATTCACACATTTAAGATGGACACATTTCCAGTTGCAAAAGGAAAAATGGTGGCTCTATTTACACTGTTATTACAGGACATAGAGAGTCATATACTATTAGATAATCAATTCAATATAGAGCCTGCCGAGGAGATTATGCCCCTCGAATCCATTGATGCCTGGGAAAAATGGGCTGAAGGTGCCATGAGATCCCTATTTGCTGTCTTGGATATGCAAAAGAATTATTCTTACCCTCTTCCATTAAATAAAGCTTTGTCGTTTATAGCAGAAAACTACAGAGAAAAACTATCACTTACATTGGTTGCCGATGAGTGTTTAGTCTCAGGAAGTTATCTGAGTAGACTGTTTTCAGAGCATCTAGATATCAATTTCATTGATTATCTAAATCGTTACCGTATTAACGCAGCCGTGATACTGCTTAGAGATAAAAATATCACCATAAAAGAGGTTACCTATCTGGTTGGTTACAAAGATCCGAACTACTTCAGTCGTATTTTCCGAAAAGTTATGGGTATTTCACCATCTGATTTTGAAAAAAGAGGTTCACTATAATGTCCAAAAAGTATATTTTCATAATTATTTCCATTATTCTCATTTCTTCCTGTTCTAAAAATAAACCCAAAGATAATGAAGTTATCCGTATCGGTTTTTCTGTGGCGTCAGAAACCTTCCTTCTAGAGAGATGGGACAGAGATATAAAGATCTTTATGAACGCGGCAAGAGAATTAAATGCAGAAGTAATATTTGCCAAATCTTCTGGTACTGCCAATGATCAGATTCCTCAGATACTATATCTATTAAAACAAGATATCGATGTTCTTGTAGTCATTCCCCAGGATAAGGCCCTATTGGCGGGAGTTATTCAGAAAACCCTTGATCGGGGGATTCCCGTATTAGCATATGACAGACCAATTATGGATGTTCCTATAACTGGTTATGTCTCTTTTGATAATACCGAGGTGGGAAGGCTTTTAGCAGTGTCCCTAACTAACCATGTTCCAAAAGGCAATTATATCATTGTTAACGGCTCTGTTCATGATAACAATAGCACTCAAGTTAACAATGGGGTTCATGAGGTTCTAGACCCTTTTATAGAACAGGGAGATATTAATCTTGTAGAAGAGATCTGGTTAGAACATTGGAGTTATGATGAAGCCATAATTGAGATTGGGAAGGTTCTGGAGAGAACAGAAGATATACAGGCCATATCTGCAGCAAATGATCTAATTGCCCAGGCTGCCATTAGACTACTGTCTGAAAGACAATTAGCAGGGCAAGTAGCTGTTGTCGGCCAGGATGCAGATCTAGTCTCCTGTCAGAATATTGTCGAAGGAACACAATTGATGACTGTGTATAAGCCGATTCACCGCCTAGCTGTTAGAGCAGCTAAATTAGCTGTATCAATGGCTAATAAATCCCAGTTTAAACCCGATAGATATATAGATAATAATAGTGATATAGAGATCCCATTTTATGTTGAAAAGCCTATACCTGTATTTAGAGAACAACTGGATGATACTGTTATAAACGATGGATTCCATTCCAAAGAAGATGTATATCGTAATGTCATAGGACAAAACAAACCATAAGATTGTGCTAATATAATTTAAAAAAAAATCGTAATGTCAAAATTGAACAGTTTTAAATCTAAATGTCCTATATGTAGATACTGAATTCCAGTCATATAATAAATCATAAAATAAAATCTAGAAGTTTCTTAAACGGTAATTAGTTGATAATTAGCTAATTACAAACCTTTTCAAGGAATTAATAAGATTCAGAATTAACATAAGAAATAAATGCAAAATAATTATAGGAGGTATTTTTTTGGAAAACAGCACTCTATTAAGAATGAAATCAATAACGAAGTCATTCCCAGGTGTTAAAGCTCTCGATGAAGTAGATATATCAGTTGAAAAAGGAGATATTCATTTTATAGTAGGTGAAAATGGAGCCGGAAAATCAACACTTATGAAAGTATTAAGTGGAATTTATCCATACGGTGATTATGATGGAGATATAATATTTGATAATAAAATAAAGCATTTTCACGGAATCAAAGATTCTGTATCTGATGGTATCGTTATTATAAACCAGGAACTGGAACTTTTTCCAAATCTTACTGTATATGAAAATGTTTTTGTTGGACATGAAATACACAATAACCTATCTGTTATGAACTGGGACAAAACAAAAGAAGAAGCAAAAAAATATCTGGATATGGTTGGATTGGATGTTGATATTTATAGTTTGGTTGGTTCTCTTGGTGTTGGGAAACAACAATTAATTGAAATTGCAAAAGCACTAAGCCAAAATGTTAAATTACTAATATTAGATGAGCCAACGGCAGCACTAAATGAAGATGATAGCGATAATTTATTGAAATTACTTGTAGACCTAAAAAAGCAAGGAATTACTTCAATTATGATCTCCCATAAATTAAAAGAAGTAGAAGCAATCGCAGACTCTATAACTGTAATACGTGATGGTAAGACAGTTGCCAGAATGAAAAAAGAAGAAATTAATGAACAACAAATAATCAAAAACATGGTTGGTAGAGAAATTGATGATATTTTCCCAAAAAGACCTAAATACAAAGGTGGAGAAGTTGTATTAGAAACGGTTCACTTTAATGCATTCGATACTTCTTTAAACAGATACATTGTAAATGATTCAAACATAAAGGTTCATAAAGGCGAAGTTGTTGGTATTGCAGGATTAATGGGAGCAGGTAGAACAGAACTTGCACATAGTATTTTTGGAAATCCAAAAGAATATAAAATATCCGGAAGTACAATTGTATTTGGAAAAGCAGTTAAGCTGACATCTCCTAAAAAAGCAATAAAACATGGTATTGCATATGTATCTGAAGATAGAAAAAAAGATGGACTTATCTTAGGAGAAACAATTGAACAAAATATAACTATTTCTGCATTAGAGAAGATTTCCAAAATAGGTATTATTAATTTCTTTAAGCAAAATACGTACGCTAAGAAGTATGTAAAGGATATTGATATTCGAACTCCATCAATATTACAACAAGTTAAAAACTTAAGTGGTGGAAATCAACAAAAAGTACAAATCAGTAAATGGTTATTTGCAGAACCTGAAATATTAATTTTAGATGAACCAACTCGGGGTATTGATGTTGGTGCAAAATATGAAATATATACAATTATTAATGATTTAGTAGCAAAAGGTATGAGTATAGTGATAATTTCGTCGGAATTACCAGAAGTTTTAGGTATGTGTGACAGAGTTTACGTTATCGCTGAAGGTATACAAACTGCTGAATTTGATATTAAAGATGCAACACCTGAAAAAATTATGGCAAGTGCAACAGTTTAGGAGAACTTATGAGTAAAAATAAAAACATATTCGGGAAAATAGCTTGGTCTATTTACAAATACTTCCTTACATTGATATCAATGTTTAGAACTAACATTAGAGATTATGGAATGTTTATAGCATTAGTTGTTATATTTATTGTTTTTGGGTTTATGACTGGTTGGATTTTCTTAGGACCTTTCAACTTCACAAACCTTTTAAATCAAACTGCATATGTCGCCGTCCTTGCTGTAGGTATGACACTTGTAATTGTTACAAGACAAATCGATCTATCTGTTGGATTTATTGGTGCATTCCTGGGAGCTTATGTTGTTGTTGCTGTTGAAACGGGTGGTCAATCAGTAATAGTTGCACTGCTTGGTGCATTAGTAATAACAGTAATTGTAGGTATCATTAAAGGATACTTTATTGCAAAAATTAAAGTTCCATCATTTGTTGTTACACTTGCAGGAATGTTTATTTTTAAAGGTTTATTAATGTTTAAAACCGGAAATAGAACAATTTCAACAACAAATCCTTTCTTTATTGAAGTTGGGACAGGTTATTTACCTACATTTGAAGTAGGTGGATACGATTTAATTTCACTTTTAATTGGGATAGTAATAATAGTTGCCATTCTAATATCTGGAACACGAAAAAGGATAAAAAATAAAAAATTAAATATTCCAAGTGAAAAAATAGCATTGTTTATTACAAAATTATTTATATTAACGGCTATTATAGGATATTTAACTTACGTATTTAGTGCAAATAAAGGTATTTCATACTTATTATTAATTACAGTTGCTGTAGTTGCTATTTATCATTTCATGACAACACAAACAACATTAGGTAGAAGGATTTATGCAGTTGGAGGAAATCCTGAAGCTGCTGAGTTATCTGGTATTAGTGTAGAAATTATATTGATTATTGTATTTATTTCTATGGGTGTATTAGCGATGATTTCTGGTGTTATGTATGTTTCCAGATTAGAAAATGCTTCCCCAAAACATGGTCCATTCTGGGAATTATACGCTATCGCAGCTGCCTTCATTGGTGGAACCAGTGCTAGTGGTGGTGTTGGTAAAGTTGTAAATGCTGTAGTTGGTGCAATTGTAATTATGTCACTTAAAAACGGTATGGCTTTAGCAGGTATTGATGCAAACATAGAACCAATCATCTTAGGTGGAGTATTGTTACTTGCAGTCGTATTTGATATCTACACAAGAAATGTAAATCCTGTTGATTTAGTAGGAATACATTATGCTAAAAAACATTATAAAGAAGAATTTACAATCGACAAGAGTAACTTTGCTAAAGCTAAAGCTGAACTTAAAACAGCAAGAAAAGAAGATCGTTCTGATTTAATAGATTTTGAATATAAGTATACAAATGCACAAGGTGCATTTAACAAAATTAGAGACAAAATCAGAATGAGCGTAGAAGCTGATTTTGCTTAATAAATATTTTAAATAAATATTAGGGCACAGGTCTTCTAGTAGAATTCATGTGTTTTAAAATAAACTTTGCAGATAAATTTTTTAATCTGCAATTTGTAATGTTTCACAGGAGGTTTTTATGAAACGTTTTTTAGTTATGTTGGTTCTTTTATCTGCAATGTCAGGTATTCTTTTTGCTAGTGGTGCTGGTGAAAGTGTTAAAATTAAAATTGGTGTTGTTTTACCAGATGCATCTGAAGAAAGATGGGCTAATCAAGATGGTGCTTTCTTTAAAGCAGAATTAGATGCATTAGGTGCAGGTTACGAATATGAGATCTTATTCTCAGAAGGTGATGAAGCAAAAGAGAAACAAAACGTTGAGGCATTAATAGCTAAAGGCGCTAAAGTAATTATTATTACTTCTCAAGGTTCTGGTGCTTCTGCTGTTGCAGCTGCCCATGGTGAAGACGTTATCGTAGTTGCTCATGACCGAATGGCTAAATCATCTTCAGATGTAGCTGATTATTATACAACTTTCAATAGTTGGAATGTTGGTAAAGCAATGGGTAAACATTTAGTTGACGCAGCAAAAGCATCAGGAGCTACTTCAGCTAATCCTGCAGACTTAGCAATTTTTGCTGGTCGTGTTGCTGACTGGCCAAATGCAACTTACTTCTTTGGTGGTGCATTTGAAGAGTTACAACCAAACTTAGATATGTTTAACATCGTAAATCAAGATTCTTATGCTTTCAAAATGTTACCTTTATTCACAGAAGCTAACTTTGATGATACTGCAAAAGATGCTCTACAGGCTGCTATGCAACCTATCGATACTGACTGGAACCCTGAAACTGCTGGAATTAAAGCTGCTGGTGTTGTAGCTCAAATTACAAAAACTTCAGACAAAGTATTCGTATTAGCTCCAAATGATGATACATCAGCTGCAATTCGATTGGAATTCGCTAAAATGCAAACTCCATATGATGAGTACTATACTACTGGTCAAGATGCTTCAAATGTTACTTTAGCTAGTTTAATGGGTGATATTATTACTGGTAAAGGTACTCAGACTATGACAGTATTTAAAGACGTTTCTAAATTAGTAAAAGATTCAGTTGCTATTGCTAAAAATGTTGTTGATGCTGTTGATGGATTAACTGGTGTTGCTGGTGGACCTTCAATTGATGGTGCAAAAACTGCATATTCTCCAATTGATACTTTATTAGCTTCAGATAAGCAATTAACTTATGATACAATTTTTAAATCAGGTTACAAATCAGAAGATCTTGCAGATTTTGATGATATTGATTTCAGCCCTTACAAATAATAAGTAAAGAAATTAATATAATATAAATACCTTAAAGCCAGGCTTTAAGGTATTTATTTTTAACTATGTAATATTTTTAACACTATCTCGTTCTATAAGTACTGGATCAAAAAACAGTCTTTTAGGTTGAGAAGTACCTTTAAGTTCAATATCTTTTAATAATAATTTTGCAGCCCAATAACCTAAATCATCTTTTGGATGATTCATAGTAGTTAAACCTGGGGACAAATGCTGGGAGTGTTGAAAGTTATCAAAACCTATAACAGAGACATCTTCTGGAATCTTTATACCTCTATTCGAAAAAACTTTATACCCTTCCATTGCAATTAAATCGTTGAAATAAAATATAGCAGTAAAATCAAAACCTTTATCAATTAATTCTTCTGTTTTCATATACCCATATTCTGCATCTTCAGGATGAATTTTATCCTCAAAACTTAGAACTAACTCCATATCAACCAGAAGTCCAGCTTCTATATGAGCTCTTTTATAACCCTCTAATCTTAAATGCCCTGCTTGAACATTTTTATATATAAAAGCTATTTTTTTATGACCATTCTGAATAAGATGCTTTGTAGCAATATATCCACCAACTTCATCGTTAATACAAACTGCAGAAGAGTTTGGTAACAGACCGTCCCAATGAGTAGTTACAACTGGAATTCCAGAATCCTGAATCAAACTTAAAACTGGAGACTCCATTTCACCTGAAAAAACCCTCGATAGATCTAAAATTAGTCCTTTAATATTTTGATCCAATAAAATCCTTAAAGAGGAAAGATCTCTAATTGATGCGATATTATTACTTGCAAGAACTAATGAATAACCATCATCATAAAGTGCATTTTCTACACCTTTTATAATTTCTGGATATATATAACCAAGACCTTCAAAGTTAGCTATTCCAATTAAACCACCAGCTTTAGTTCTTTTAGATACATGTGATACATAAAAAGTTCCACTACCCTGCCGTCTTATTACAATACCTTCTTTTTCCATTTCTAAAATGGCTTTTCTAACAGTATTTCTACCCACCCCTAAATCTTCCATTAATTTAGTCTCAGTTGGTAGTTTTTGACCTTCTTGATACAGTTCTAGTGTAAAAATATGTATTAAATGATCAATAACATTCCTATATTTAAGTTCCATGTGGTCATTATAGCATCGATACATTCTAAAATCATACTACTTTCTTACATCTATTTCTTTTTTGGACTAAAACATAACCACAAATCATTCCTATGTTATTCCAATAAAAACAGTAATTGAGACCTTAAATGATGATGATAAAGAACAATTTTATCATTTTACCTTTGACAAATACTAAATTCGGCTCTATTATCGTTATATTGTCCCCTAAAGATTACTTTCATATAGAACAAATTAGGAAACAATAAGGAGAACAAAATGAAAAAATTATTACTAGTAATGTTTGTAGCGGCTATTTCTGTAACTACACTTATGGCTAATAGTAACAAAGAGGCTGTTGCTGAAACAAAAGTAGACATGGCTACAATGACACCTGCTGATTATTCAGGTAAAATTGTTGTGTGGTCATTTACTGATGAACTTACAGACATGATTCCAATGTTTAACGAAGTTTACCCAAATATTGAGGTAGAGTTTGTTGTTATTCCAAATGCTGATGAGGTTTATTTAAACAAAATAAATACTACATTAAGATCTGGAGCTGGTGGACCTGATGCGTTTACGGGTGAAGCAGCATTCTATAAACAATTTATTGATGCTGGTTACTGGGAGCCTATTTCTGACGCACCATATAATGCTGAAGATTTAGTTTCTGACCTAGTTCCTTACGTTCCTAACTCAAGTAGAGATAAAGATGGTAAAATTACTGCTTTATCATGGCAAGCAACTCCTGGAGCACTATTTTATAGAAGAAGTATTGCTAAAGCTGTTCTTGGAACAGATGACCCAGCAGAAGTTTCTAAATATACAAGCGACCTAAACAAGTTTTACGAATTAGGTAAAATGGTTAACGCTAAGTTTGGTACAGATAAATTCTTATTAGCTGGTTATGGCGATATGTCACAATTTGTATTTAATTTAAGAAAACAACCTTATATTGTTAATAATAAATTAGTTATACCTGAAGGGATGTTAGACTACATGTTATTATCCAAAAAAATGAGAGATAACAACATTGAATCTGGAACTACTACATGGCAACCACCTTGGTTCTCATCAATGGCTGATGGTTCAGTTATGTGCTATATCCTACCAACATGGGGTCTTCATTATGTACTTAGACCAAATGCTGAACCGGAAGCAGAGAAAGGTGAAATGGATTTCACTGGAGACTGGGGAATGGCTGTTCCACCTGCATCATATAGCTGGGGTGGTACGTGGATTGGTGTTAACAGAGCTAGTAAGCAAAAAGAACTTGCTTTCCAATTTGTTAAGTTTATCGGTTCTGACCCAGGTTTCTTAGAAAAATGGGCAATAAAAACTGGAGACTACGTATCAAACGTTAACGTTTCTGACAAGATCAAAAGTACTTTCAAACAAGAGTTCTTAGGTGGACAAAACCACTACGAGTACTTCCATGAGGAAGCTAAGAAAATAGATGTAAGTCATCGTGGACCATGGGATTTTCAAATTGAAAATGCATTTGGTGACCAAGTTGCACTATATGTTGATGGACAAAAATCATTCGATGATGCAGTAGTAGACTTTAAAAAAGCTGTTAATGAAATTTTACCAGATGTTGACGTTCAGTAGTTAATTATGCGGGCATTATATGCCCGCTTCTTTTAGGAGTCCCTAATGTTTAAAACATTTTTCAAGAAACGAGGTAACAAAGGTTATCTATTTATTCTTCCATATTTTATTGCGATGTTAACATTTCAAGTTTACCCTATTATCTACTCATTCATCTTAAGTTTTCAGAAACCTATTAACATGATAGAGAGTGAGTTTGTTGGATTTGCAAATTATTCGAGATTATTAACCAATGAGCTATTTTATCAAGTAATTGGTAATACTTTTTTTATATGGTTGGGGAACTACGTCCCACAAATTATTTTTGCACTACTTTTAGGTGTAATTTTAACAAATAAAAATATTAAAGGCCGGGAAACTTTACGAACTGTATATTTTTTACCTAACTTAGTTACGGCTTCGTCAATCGGAGTACTTTTTGCAGTACTTTTAGACTGGAGGTTTGGAACATTAAACCATGCATTAATGGCCATTGGTCTAATCAAAGAACCAATTAATTATTTATCTAAAGGTTTAGTTGTACAAGGTGCAGTGTCATTTATTCAGTGGTGGCAGTGGTTCGGTTATACAATGATTATTATGATGGCTGGTTTGAATGCTATTTCATCTGAATTATATGAAGCTGCCCACATTGATGGAGCATCTAGAAGTCAGGCATTTTTTAGCATAACAATGCCATTATTAAAACCTACGATGTTATACGTAATGGTTACATCTTTAATTGGTGGACTTCAAATCTTTGATATTCCTAAAGTTTTAACCAACGGCCGTGGTGGACCAGATAACTCCATTTTAACAATGGTACTTTATCTATATAACCAAGCCTTTAAAAACTTTAATTTAGGTTATGCAGCGGCATTAGCTTATGCGTTGTTTGTAATAATATTGATATTATCTGCATTTATGTTCAAATTTTTAACTGATAAAGAGTAGGAGGAATATATGGTAATCGAAAAGAATACACTTGTTCAAAAAATACTTTTATATACAATTTTAGTATTTATAGCTTTTATATGTATTGTTCCATTTTACATGATGGTAATAAATTCAACACACAGTAATACTGAAATTTCTCAGGGTATATGGATTACTCCAGGAGACCAGCTAATAGAAAACTATAAAATCATTCAGGAAAAAGTTAATATCTGGAGTGGTTTTATTAACAGTATTATTATTGCAGTTCCTGCTGTACTACTTTCTGCATTTTTTAGTACATTAACAGCTTACGGTTTTGCAAAGTTTAAATTTAAAGGTAAAGAGGTTCTATTTTTTGTAGTTCTCGGAACTATGATGATTCCTGGGCAACTTGGATTAATTGGGTTTTACGATCTATGCGTAAACTTTGGTTTAGTAGACTCTTACTTACCACTAATCATACCCAATATGGCAAATGCTGCAATGGTATTTTTTATTAGATCCTATATTCAATCTAGTATCCCTGATTCTCTAATTGAAGCTGGGCTAATTGATGGAGCTGGAGAAGGATATATATTCAGAAGAATAATTATTCCTTTAGCAATGCCTTCGATTGCTACAATGTCTATTTTTACTTTTATTGGTAAATGGAATGACCTGATTAACCCACTGGTTCTGCTTAACTCTGCAAATAAATTCCCAATGCCAATTGTTATTTCAAACATTAGAGGTCTATACGAGACAAACTTTGGTGCAATTTATCTTGGAATTACAATATCTGTTACACCTATAATTATAGTTGTAATACTTTTTTCTAAGCAGTTAATTAGTGGTTTAACTATCGGTGCTGTTAAAGGTTAACTATAATTAACCCTGGTCGGAATGGCAGATGTATACACATTGCCTGCTCAGGTATGTAACCAAGGAGATTAAAATGGAAAAAACTGTACTAATTACAGATAACTATACTGCAGATCCATCTGCCCACGTTTTTGAGGGAAAAGTATATCTTTACCCCTCCCACGATTTAGACTTAGAAGTAACAGATAATGACAATGGTGATCAGTATGGAATGACAGATTACCATGTTTACTCCATGGATACTCCTGGAGACAAAGTTACTGACCATGGTGAAGTTCTGCATGTAAAGGATGTGACCTGGGCTTCAAAACAGATGTGGGCACCTGATGTTTCGGAAAAAGATGGGACATATTATTTCTATTTTCCTGCACGAGACAAAGAAGATATATTTCGAATAGGTGTTGCCAAGTCAAATAAACCTTATGGTCCATTTATAGCAAACCCCGAACCAATGAAAGGTAGTTTTAGTATTGATCCAGCTGTGTTTAAAGATACAGATGGAAGTCAGTACATCTACTTTGGTGGACTCTGGGGAGGACAACTGCAAAATTGGCAGTCAGAAACTTTTGATAAAAATGGTTTAGAACCTTCTAAAGATAAAGTTGCATTATTACCAAGAGTTGCAAAATTAGACCCTTCAATGGAAGAGTTTTCTGAAAAACCTATTGAATTAAAGATTTTAGATGACAACGGAAACTTATTACTGTCTGGCAATGAAGATGCAAGATATTTTGAAGGTCCATGGTTGCATAAATATAATGGAAAATACTACTTCTCATACTCCACAGGAACAACACACAAAATAGCATATGCAATATCAGATTCACCATATGGACCATTTATTTACCAAGGAACAATACTTGAACCAGTATTAGGTTGGACTACACACCACAGTATAGTTGAACAAAATGGACAGTGGTATATTTTTTATCATGATACATCCCTATCTGGTGGTATCAATAGTAAACGAAGTGTTAAATATGCAAAGCTAGAATACACACCTGATGGAAAAATAGTAACAATTCAAGGAGCTTAAATGATTAAAATTAAAAATATAGTAACCGGGGCTATTTTAATATCAATAATAGTATCGTGTATTAGTATGAATGTTACTAACCCTTCTGGATTATTAACTGAAGCAAAAAAACAGAATATGTTAATTGGTGCTGCTGTAAACCCAGCACTGCTTGATGATAAGACATATAAATCTACATTATTAGATAACTTCAACTTTATTACAGCAGAAAATGTTATGAAGTGGGAAATAATACACCCTAGTGCAGACAAATATAATTTTGAGGAATCCGATAAATTAGTGGACTTTGCAGTAAAGAACAGTCTAGAAATTAGAGGGCATACACTAGTTTGGCATTTTCAAAACCCATCCTGGTTAACATCACAAAACTACACTAAAGATGAATTATTAGTGATATTAGAAAACCATATTAAAACAGTAGTTTCCAGGTATAAAGGCAAAATTAAAGTCTGGGATGTAGTAAACGAAGCTATAGACGGTTCTGGATATCGTGATTCTATATGGTACAAGGTCATAGGACCAGAATATATCGAACTAGCTTTTAAATGGGCTCATGAAGCTGATCCAGATGCTGAACTAATCTATAACGATTATGGAATTGGTACAGTATCACAAAAATCTGACCTAGTCTTTGATATGCTTAATAGACTAAGGGATAGTGGTGTTCCTATTACTGGTGTTGGATTTCAGCAACATATTGATATGACATATAATTATGACTTTGAATCTTTATATAATAACATGGACAGGTTTATTAAATCTGGTTATTCTGTTGCATTCACAGAGATCGATATACGTTATAAAGGTGATGTAACAGATAAACAACAGGACAAACAAGCCAGGGTTTATAAAAAACTAATGGAAGTTATGTTATCTTTTGAAAACTCAAATGCATTCACAGTATGGGGAATAAGTGATGCACACTCCTGGATACCTGGATTCTTTACGGGTTATGATAACGCACTTTTATTCGATAAAGAATACGGTAGTAAACCATCTGTAATATCATTAACTGAGACCCTTGCAAAAGGACCTGTCAAGCTTCCTTATGCTATGAAAAAAAACAAAGGCAGCAGAAAAATATTCCCTTCCTTTAAAGCACTAGAAGCAGAAACAGTACCATTAATAGATGGTGATCCAACAGATTCTGTATGGGAAACTGGTATTACATATCCATTTGCATATAACCAATTAGAAGAGTTAGACCTACGTTTAAGTAGTGAATACAGAGACATATTTGGTGAATGGGTCATTTTATACAGTGGAAATACTATGTATGGTAGAGTTAAAATAGTTGATGATATTACAGAAACATCAGTAGAGAACTCCTGGGAAAACGATAATATTGAAGTCTTTTTTCATCTAAATAAAGAGTGGGCTCAATTAAGAACATTAGTTGGTAGTGGCTTTGAATCTCATAAATATCCTGGAGTAAAAAAAGCTGTCTGGAGTACTGATAATTCAAGTGTAGAATTCTCAGTAGAAATGCCAATAGATTTAGCAGGACAACTTTCTGGTTGGAATATTGCACTATCTGATAACGATGGTGGAAGTTTACGTCAATCTCAACTTTATGCTACTAATGGTATAAATAATGGATGGGAAGGAAAAGGTTTTGGAAATATACAATTTATTGGAAACTCCCCTAAACCACCAGAAGAGCCAAGAATAGTTAAAGCTTTTGTTGCAAATATTACAACAGAAAAAGCTACTATTGATGGTATTTTAGATGAGTCAATGTGGAACGACGGAACAAGATATAGTTTTATATACAATCAACTAAACCCAAAAAACCAATTACCTAATAGAGATTATAAAGATATATCTGGAGATTGGAGTATCATGTATAATTCTGATACCATCTATGGCTACATAAACAGAATTGATGATATAGAATCAACTGATGATAAAGTTGATATAGCTATTATTCTTAATGGAAAAACTCAGCTTTATAGTGCAACTATTGGCACTGATTTTTCAAACGGCAATGATAATGTTACCGGAACATGGAATAGTGATAACTCAGTATTTGAATTCCAGATTAAAACAACAACAGAGGAACTAAAAAAATACTTTATTGGTTTTAATATCTCTTTAACAGATGATGATGGTTCTGGAGCAGAATATATCTTATATCCAGTACCAGGAGACAACAAAATATCCAATGGAACTGAACTCGCTGAACTTCATTTAATGAAATAAGTTGTCCTTGGTTGTCCCATTAAAACAGGAAAGGGGCAACCAAAGACAATAAAAAGGAACAACTGGGTACCATTTTATCCATATTAAAACCGGTGATTTTATAGGTTTATACTACTCGAAACATACAAATATCTACCCTTTCACCACAAAAAATACCATTTAAACAAAAATTCAACAATTCAATATAAAATTCAATAAAATGCTCATTTTAACGTTAAAACCACTAATAAAGCCCTTAAAAGTCAATGATTAAAACATCTTCTAAATTGTTTCCAAAACAAACTATTTAAGAAAATATGATCAAAAAATAGAAAAACTCTTTGACAGATGTCTATTCAAGAACTATGATTAGTAATGAGCTTGTTCTAGCATTGTCACCACTGAGGGAACAATTAAAGAACAATTATATAAAAGGAGAATTAAATGAAAAAATTATTACTGGTAGTAATGATAGCTGCTATCTCAGCAACTACACTTATGGCGAGCAATAACAAAGAGGAAGCTGTTGCACCAACAGTTGACATGAAAGCAATGACACCTGCTGATTATTCAGGTAAAATTGTAGTATGGTCATTTACTGATGAGCTTACTGACATGATCCCAATGTTTAACGAAGTTTACCCAAACATTGAAGTAGAGTTTGTTGTTATTCCTAATGCTGATGAAGTTTATTTAAACAAAATTAATACTACATTAAGATCTGGAGCTGGTGGACCTGATGCGTTTACTGGTGAAGCTGCATTCTACAAGCAATTTATTGATGCTGGTTACTGGGAGCCTATCTCTGATGCACCATATAATGCTGAAGAATTAGTTTCTGACCTAGTTCCTTATGTTCCTAACTCAAGTAGAGATAAAGACGGTAAAATTACTGCGTTATCATGGCAAGCAACTCCTGGAGCATTATTTTATAGAAGAAGTATTGCAAAAGCTGTTCTTGGAACAGATGATCCAGCTGAAGTTTCAAAATATACTAGTGACCTAAACAAGTTTTATGAATTAGGTGAAATGGTTAATGCTAAGTTTGGTACAGATAAATTCTTATTAGCTGGTTACAGTGATATGTCACAATTTATCTATAACTTAAGAGAGCAACCATATATTGTTAATAATAAATTAGTTATTCCTCAAGGAATGTTAGACTATATGTCATTAGCTAAAAAAATGAGAGATAACAACATTGAATCTGGAACTACTACATGGCAACCACCTTGGTTCTCATCAATGGCAGATGGTTCAGTTATGTGTTATATCCTACCAACATGGGGTCTTCATTATGTACTTAGACCAAATGCTGAGCCAGAAGCAGAAAAAGGTGAAATGGATTTCACTGGAGACTGGGGAATGGCTGTTCCACCTGCATCATATAGCTGGGGTGGTACATGGATTGGTGTTAACAGAGCTAGTAAGCAAAAAGAACTTGCTTTCCAATTTGTTAAGTTTATCGGTTCTGACGAAGGTTTCTTAGAAAAATGGGCATTAAAAACTGGTGATTATGTTGCAAATGTTAAGGTTTCTGACAAGATCAAAAGTACTTTCAAACAAGAATTCTTAGGTGGACAAAACCACTATGAGTACTTCCATGAGGAAGCTAAGAAAATTGACGTAAGTCACCGTGGTGCATGGGATTTCCAAATCGAAAATGCATTTGGAGACCAAGTTGGTTTATATGCTGATGGACAAAAGTCTTACGAAGATGCAATTGCAGACTTCAAAAAAGCAGTTAATGAGATTTTACCAGACTTAGACGTTCAGTAGAATATTATTTTGCATAAATAAATTATAGATACCGGGCAGAGATGTCCGGTATTTTTTACTTTTTTAATAATACGAGGACATGAGGAGATTATTATGTTCAAGAACTTTTTTAAGAAACGTGGTAACAAAGGCTATTTATTTATACTTCCTTACTTTATTGCGATGTTAACATTTCAAGTTTACCCTATTATCTACTCATTCATCTTAAGCTTTCAAAAACCTATTAGTATGATAGAGAGTGAGTTTGTTGGATTTGCAAATTATCAGAGATTATTTACTAATGAGTATTTTTACAAAGCTATTGGTAATACTTTTTTTATATGGCTGGGAAACTATATCCCTCAAATAGTTTTTGCACTACTTTTAGGTGTAATTTTAACTAATAAAAACATTAAAGGTCGTGAAACTTTACGTACTGTATATTTTTTACCTAACTTAGTTACAGCTTCATCTATCGGTGTGCTTTTTGCTGTACTTTTAGACTGGAGATTTGGAACGTTAAACCATGCTTTATTAGCAATTGGTATTATTAAAGAACCTATTAACTACCTATCAATGGGTTTAGTTGTTCAAGGATCAGTTTCCTTTATTCAGTGGTGGCAATGGTTTGGTTATACAATGATTATCATGATGGCTGGATTAAATGCGATCTCTACTGAATTATACGAAGCTGCACATATTGATGGTGCCTCAAGATCTCAGGCATTTTTTAGTATAACTCTTCCTCTGTTAAAACCTACAATGTTATATGTAATGGTTACATCTTTAATTGGTGGACTACAGATATTCGACATACCAAAAGTTTTAACAAATGGTCGTGGTGGTCCAGATAACTCCATTTTAACAATGGTACTATATCTATATAACCAAGCATTTAAAAACTTTAACCTAGGATATGCGGCAGCATTAGCTTATGCACTGTTCATAATAATTTTAATATTATCTGCATTTATGTTTAAATTTTTAACTGATAAAGAATAGGAGGGATATATGGTAATCGAAAAGAATACACTTGTTCAAAAAATACTTTTATATACGATTTTAATATTTATAGCTTTTATATGTATTGTTCCTTTTTACATGATGGTTATAAATTCGACACACAGTAATACTGAGATTTCTCAAGGGATATGGATTACACCAGGAGACCAGCTATTAGAAAATTATGAAATTATACAGGGTAAGGTTAACATCTGGGCTGGTTTTATTAACAGTATTATAATTGCTGTTCCTGCAGTACTACTTTCTGCATTTTTTAGTACATTAACTGCCTACGGTTTTGCTAAGTTTAAATTTAAAGGTAGAGAGGTTCTATTTTTTATTGTTCTAGGAACAATGATGATTCCTCAACAACTAGGGCTAATTGGGTTTTATGATCTATGTGTTAACCTTGGATTAATAGACTCTTACCTACCCTTAATAGTTCCCAATATGGCAAATGCTGCAATGGTATTTTTTATTAGATCCTATATTCAATCTAGTATTCCAGATTCACTAATTGAAGCTGGGCTAATTGATGGAGCTAATGAAGGATATATATTCAGGAGAATAATTGTTCCTCTAGCAATGCCTTCTATTGCTACAATGTCTATTTTCACTTTTATTGGTAAATGGAATGACCTTATTAACCCATTGGTTCTGCTTAATTCTGCTAGTAAATTTCCAATGCCTATTGTTGTTTCAAACATTAGAGGTCTCTACGAGACAAACTTTGGTGCAATTTATCTAGGGATTACAATCTCGGTTACACCTATAATCATAGTTGTAATACTTTTTTCTAAGCAGTTAATTAGTGGTTTAACTATTGGTGCTGTTAAAGGTTAGTTTTTATGTAATAAAAGGGCTGTAAATAATCTACAGCTCTTTTACACTATCTCGTTCGATAATATGGGGCTCAAACCTAAGGCTTTTTGCCTGGTGAACTTCTTCTTCAGATATTTCATCTAATAACATTTTTGCAGCCCATCGACCTAATTCATATTTAGGGTGGTTAAAAGTTGTAAGAGCAGGAGAAATCAACATAGAAGACTGATAATTATCAAATCCTAGAACAGATATATCATTTGGAATTGATAGTCCATTTTTCTCAATAGCTTTATAACCTTCCATTGCACACTTATCTGTATAATAAAAAATAGCTGTTATATCTCTATTTGTTGCATCTAAAAGCTCTTCTGTACATGTATAAGCATGTGCAACATCATGTGATTCATCAAAATCAGCATAGGTTGTGACCTTAGATTCATCATAGGCAATACCAGCCTCTTTTAGCGCTCTACAATATCCGTTATATCTAAAACAACCTGCTTGAGTATTATTTTTATATACCATACCTATCTTAGTATGACCTTTTTCTATTAGGTAATTTGTTGCATCATATCCAGCTAACTCATCGTTTATGTAAACCGTAGAAAACTCTTTTAAAGTACCACTCCAATGTGTAGTTATTACAGGGATATTAAAAGATTTAACAAGCTCTAAGACTGGAACCTGTGTATCGACATTAAAATAGCGGGAAAGATCCATAATTAAGCCTTTAACATTTTGCTCTTTTAAAAGCTTTAACGAAGTCAACTCTCGTTCTGGGTCACTACAACTACCAGCTAAAACTATAGAAAACCCACTACTATATAGTGTATCCTCTACACCTTTAATAATCTCTGGGAAAATATAACCCATACCGGAAAAGTTAACTAAACCAATTAATCCACCTGATGGTATTTCAGGAGTAGTATTACCTACATAAAATGTACCACTTCCATGTTTACGTTTTACAAGACCATCTTTTTCCATCTCAAGAATAGCTTTTCGAACAGTATTTCTACTAACACCAAGCTGATCCATTATTTCAAATTCTGTTGGTAATTGTTTACCAGTTACATAAGATTCTACATTAAATATATTAATTAAATGTTCAATAACACGCTTATACTTTAGTTCCATAAAAGCATATTAACAGAATGATATTACTATAACTACTACTTTTGAGTAGTTATAGTGAATTTGTTCTTTATACTCAAAAGACGTACTCAATAAAAGTACATATTGGGTACTATCCTATAGCTTCAGTACCTTCTTCCCCGGTTCTGATTCTAATACACTCTTTAAGTTCTGTTACAAAAATTTTACCGTCACCAATAGTTTCAGTTCTAGCACCTTTAATAATAGCTTCAATAGCTGCATCTTTAAATTCTTCATTTATGGCTATATCAATACGCATTTTATTAAGTAGATTAACTTCTGTGGCTACTCCCCTAAAAGACTCTTCGTAACCTTTTTGCTGACCACAACCTTTTACTGATGTAACAGTCATTTTATGAATATTTGCCTCGAAAAGCTCTTTTTTTACTTCTTCAAACCTTTGTGGTTTTATCATTGCTGTAATTAAGTACATTTAATCCCCCTACTCTATAATCTGGAAGCCAGAATATGCTTCTAGTCCATGTTCACCAATATCTAATCCAATATACTCTTCATCAACCGATGCTCGTAAACCTACTGTCTTATCAATTATTAAAAATATAAGTCCCATTACAACTGCTACAAATGCAACAATTGAAACAATTCCTAAAGCTTGAACTCCTAAAACATCAAATCCACCACCAAATAGTAGACCATCTGATGTTAATCCTAAAGACTCTCGACCAAATAGACCAATTGACAATGCACCCCATATACCATTAACACCATGTACAGGGAAGGCACCAACGGGATCATCTATTTTAAGTTTATCTAATAACAGTGATGCAAATACAACTAAAAAACCACCAATGGAACCTATTATGATTGCTGACACAGGGCTAATAAAAGCACAAGGAGCAGTAACTGCAACTAAACCTGCTAATGCACCATTAAGTGCCATGGAAAGGTCAGGTTTACCTGATTTTATCCACACAACTACCATTGCAATAATACCACCAGCTGCTGCTGCAAGGTTTGTATTTATAGCAACTAATGAAATTAGAGAACCATCACCTACACCTAATGTTGATCCAGCATTAAATCCAAACCAACCAAACCATAATATAAAAACACCTAACGATGCTAAAGGAATGTTATGACCGGCAATCATCTTAACACTGCCGTCAGGTCTATATTTTCCTGTTCTAGGTTTTAATATTATTGTCCCAACTAAAGCGGCAATACCACCGGTAGTATGAACAACTGCTGAACCGGCAAAGTCGGCAAAGTTAAGTGTCGATAACCAACCTCCACCCCAAACCCAATGACCAATTATTGGATAAACAAAAGCAGAAATTAAAAATGAGTATATTAAATATGCTTTAAACTTCATTCTTTCTGCCATACCACCAGCTACAATTGTTGCTGCTGCACCACAAAATGCCGCTTGGAATAACCAGAATGCAAACAATGGAACATCTGCTCCACTCTCTGCACCAATTAGAGCAAAACCTGTCCACCCCATAAAACCGTTACCTTGACCAAACATTATTGCATAACCAAAAATAAAGAACCCTATAGATGCCATACAAAAGTCTAAAAAGTTCTTAGTTAATATATTAACTGAGTTTTTAGCTCTAATAAATCCAGCTTCGACCATTCCAAAACCAGCTTGCATAAAAAATACTAAAAAGGCCCCTAAAAGAACCCATACTGTATCTAAACCAATAGTTAAACTACTTAGTGAGCTACCCTCAGCTGCTGCAGGGGTTAAGATTACTAACCCAATAATAAGCAACAGAACTAATTTTCTATTTCCAAATAATTTCATAATTTACTCCGTACATAATTTACTCATATACATGCAAATAGAGTGCCAAAAATGTGAGAGAAAAAAAGATATTCATGTTAAATACATATAGGACAACGATTTAAAAGCTACATATTTGTGCGAGACAATATAAAAAAGGATGAATGATATAATTCAACAGAAAAGGATGCTACAAAAATGTAGCTAAAAGCATCAGATACTACAAATATGTAACTGATAACATACAAAGTCTATACTTTTATTGTTTAGAGTCCCAGCATTTTTTTCTGTTTTAACATAATTAAAACCACACTTCTCCATAACCCTTTGAGAACCATAGTTATCCGGTGTTGTTTTAGCTGTTAAGGATTTAAGGCCATGTACATCTTTAGCATTTTTGATTAAAAACCTAAGTGCTTTTGTTCCAATTCCTTGCCCTATATGATCTTTACAAACCCTATAACCAATATCTCCAACCTCAGAATTAATTGCTGAGATATTTACCCTCCCTACAATTTTGTTGTTTTGATAAATTACATATAAATAGCAGAGACCTTGTAATTGTTCAGCTAATAGAGAGTCTATTATATTAGAAAAACTTTCATACTTAAAATAACCGGTTGGTCGTGGGGGAACACTCTGCTCAAACCAATCTCTATTTCTTACTTCAAAATCAAAAAGAGCTTCTTTATCATTTTTACTAATTAATTTTATATCCATATTCACCTTCTATTAAGAAGTATAGATGACCTTGGAATTTGACTCTATACTCCTATAGTACTGTTTTAACCTATAATTTGGCCATTATGTTTTTTGTCTTCTCTAAATATAGTTCCTGTTTGCCATTATTAGCTTCCATATTACCAAATTCCAAGAATCGAACCTTTTTTATCCCTACAAAACTAAGCAGTACTTTCTTCATTAAAACTTGGTGAACATTACCATATAACAGACGTAAATATCCTGCTGGACCCTTCATTGTAGAAATACAGATTACCTTTTTACCTTTTAATAGACCTGTAGGCATAATCTGCCCTTTCTCATATTTATATGCAAAGTTGGTTGCAAATAATTGATCAAAAAAACCTAACAACATAGCAGGTGGTCTTCCCCACCAAATAGGATAAATAAAAACTATTTTATCTGATTTAGTTATCTGATCTCTATATCTGTTTAAAAGTGGATCTTTAAACATATCTCTTCTTCTTTTATCTTCATTAAAAATCAGTGCAGGATTAAAGTTTTCTTGATATAGATCTAAAACTTCAATGTTTTGAACACTACTATTGAGTTTTAATCCCTCAACTGTTTTTTCTAAAAATCCACCATTTAAACTTTTTCTATTAGGGTGTGTATATATTATTAATACATTCATTTTATTCTCCTATAATTACTTATCATTTGATAATATACCCAAACAACAATAGTTGTCAATTGATAATTGTTATTTGATAATATTAATGAGATTATATAATATGATGAAGGACGATCTATTTAACAAAACTGTTAGTTTAATATCAAAAGTATACGAGCTCGAAGTTGCTCTAGATAGCCCAGAGAACTATATTGATGTAACAGACTTACAACTTAATCTTTTAAAGGTTCTATATTTTAGCTGTTCTAAAAATGTGAGTAGCTTAAGTCAGTGTTTAAATATAAATCTACCAAACTGCAGCCGAGAAGTAAAAAAGCTTACAGTTAAAGGGTTCATAGAGAAAAAAACGTCACAATCGGATAAGAGACAAACAGAGTTAGCTCTAACAAAATTAGGAAATAGTAAGGTTGAATACTTTTTATCGAATATGAAGAAGAACTTCTTCTCTAGGGATAAAGTATGGACTGATGAGAAATTAAAGCTCTGTTTAGATAGTATTGATACTTTAATGGAAGAGTTATTATAAACTACTTTTTGAATAAAGTTTCATATTAATACCAGTTTCTCTTACAACATCTTTTTCATGAACCATTCCACAATTACTGGCTACCTTTTCTGATGCAATATTATTTGGTTTTATTAAAGCAATTACTCTGTTTAATTTTTTTGTACTAAAAGCATAGTCTATGACTGCTTTTGAAATCTCTGTAGCATATCCCTTTCCCCAAAAATTAGGATCTATAACATAAACCACTTCAATTTCACTATTACCTTCTACTTCCTTATCTAATAAACCACAGTGTCCTATAGATTTACCTGTAGATTTATCAACTAATATCCACAAGTCAAATTCATATTTATACGGTTCAGTTATATCTTCATCTAAACTAATAGATAATTTATCTCTTAATCTAGGACCTCCCATATATTTTGTAACTTGGTCATTGGTCCAAAGATCCAGAAGAAAATCCTTATCTAGTGGGGTTAGATTTCTTAGTAAAAGTCTTTCCGACTCTATAGCTATTTTATATTTTATCACTTCTTTCATTTGGAACCTCTAATATTATTATTCATTTTATAGAAATAAGGAAAATACTACTTTAGTATGATTTTTTTTAAGTAAACACTAGGAATTATCCCCTAGTGTTTATTATATCATGTTATAAATCTAATCGAATCTGAAAATAAATTGAGTCGCTATCAATCATGTTATCATTGCCAAAGACTCCAAGCTGTCTATCTGTATCTGACTCTTCTAAAAATGATCCATATAAACTTACTCCAAGTTTTAGGTTCCACCCATCTGCGAGGTTATACGAGACACCTGCTGTTGTCAGATGATCCTTAGCAGATAAAGCAGCTAAAAACATAGCTTCTGGCTGAAGAGTTTCATTTAAGAACTTAGATTGGATTCGTATTCCAACCATATTTTCCCATTCATAACCTTGCCCCATGTAGAGGTTACTTAAAAAGGGCATTGATTCAGGAATATATGGGTCCTCGAAGTTAGTAATGTATTTAGGAGCCCAAGATAGAGATACACTAGTTGTCCCATCAAAAAAGCTTCTACTACCTTGTACTACACCATTTAGGAATGGATTTTGTGAATAAACATCAGTTCCATGGGTATCGTCAGTAATGGTATAAGCCCACTCTGTTCTAAGATCAAAACCACCAACTAACCATACAGCATCAAAACCGATGATGTGTTGTCTATTGTATCCTAAAACTGTTGGGATAGAGTATGTAAATGATGGAGGCATGACCATTGTCTCCATTGCATCTGTAGGATAACGATCTAAGATAGTTAAATAACTAGCAGATAGACTAACAGATCCTGGATAAACTAAGGCCCGAATTCCACCTTCCATATTTTCAATTGCTATATCTGGTTCTTCTATTTCAATATAATCCTCAGATATTGGCATGTCATTAGAAGAGGCCAAAGGCATAAATACCCCCTGGATATTTCCATCTAGAATTGGCATATAATAGACAATGTTTGCCATTAGAACACCCATCTTCTTTTCCATTGAACCGGAAACACTTCTAGTACCTATGTATTTAGGGTTAATATTATCTGTAGGATTAGTACCATCAGCCTGACCCCAGGTTAATATCTGTTTCCCAATATTTAAATCAAAATCTCCAAGTGCAAAACCTAACCATGCCTCTTTCAAGTCAGCAGAAAACATAGTTCTGTCATTAAAAATACCTTCGTATGCGGCTGGATAATACCAATAATCAGAATAATCAGTATCATCCATAATTCCAGCAATATTAGAATAGAGCTCTAAAGAGAGTCTAAACTGGGCATCTAAAATGGTACCATCTAAATTAACTGATCCCATAATAACTGCGGCATCCAATGGATCATCTGCACCCCAGGTAACATAGTCAGCATGTGTTATATAACCAGATGGATAAAGTTCAACCTGGGCTGTTAATACAGTAATTGAACTTATAAACAGTAGGAATAACGATACTATTTTAATATTTAATTTCATCTTCCCCTCTCTAGGTATCGTTTTGTAAAGTACGAGTCTTTTATAGATTTCATATTTTTAGATTTAGTGAACTCCCAAAGAGTATTACCACCTGATTCTAGGTTAAACATCTGCATCTTTTTAAACTGCCAATACTTTCCATCAATCAACTCGATTCCACTTATAATCATTCTCTTTACAAGTTTTCCATTTTTATTATAAAATTCCGACTTTCTACCAGAGAAGCTTTTTGTTGAGATCCATTTAACAACTTTACTATACCCATAATCGTCAATTGCTTTAGAGCCTTTTGCGGTATATTCAACCTTGTAACACTCCTCTCCTTCAAAGCTCTCCTGCCCTAAAAGTTTTGTGCTAAAAAGTTCTAAATCTAGGGAACCAATATCAGCATATGAAAAATCGGAACCAAGAAATGCCCCAGTTTTAGAATCTCCACCAGAGGATCCAATTGTTCTAATTTTACGAAGAGCTGGCATATAAATAGCTTGTTCATCTGCAATTTTAGAATCATCGTAATCTATTGTTAAAAACCGTGTATTTCGTACATCCGCAGGAGCTGTAAATATTAACATCTGTTTATTAACTTCACCCTCTATAGACTGGGTAAAAGCCTTAATCTCCCTAGTTCTAGACTGCCCTGCTTTGTTTGTTATGACCATACGCATTTCCGCTGTAGATGCTGGAGGCATAGCCATATTTTCATTTTTTGATAAAATCATATCAAGATCCACTGCCTGAATACTAAGGCATGTAAATAGAACCATGATAAATAGTAATAATTTATTCATTATATTTTCTCCTTATTTGATATATTTGTAATAAATTTAGGTTTAACAATCATAATTACCGCTGGTAACAATATTATTGCAAAAGTTGATGCAACGACCATGATAATAGCCATTAAAAGTCCCATGTAGAAATTACCTTTTATCTGGCTAAACATTAGGGCTAAAAATCCCCCTGCTACTGCTATAGCATTATATATAATACCTCTTCCAGTAGTTTTTAGTGTTGTCTGAAGTGCAATTCCATGCTCCATTGTCTTTGCCATTATTTTAAACCTCTCCAGGAAATGAAGGGTATAATCTATACCAATACCTATGGCAATTGATGCTATTGTAGCTGTGGAAATATCTACAGGGATTGCAAATAGCCCCATAATCCCAAAATTAATAATTAAGGATGCTGTTAAAGGTATAATTGAGAATAACCCTTCTACTACACTTCTGTTAATTAGAGAAATCATAAACAGTATTATTACTAATGATGCAATTACAGAAGATATTTGAGTATTAGTTAAAAGCCTCATTATTGTTAAATTAAGTGCAGAAAGCCCTGTTATATCAGCCTTAGCAGAATCCGGGAAGTTATTTTTTATATACTCCCTAGTATACTTCTCAATCTGGTTTGATACTGTGGAACTACCTGTTCTAATAAAAATATTTATCTGAGCAGTTTTTCTTGGGTTATCTATAAATGCTTCAATATTCTCAGGATCTCCAGAGTTCTCATACTGAAATACAAGTTGTCCAGCATATACACGTCCCGGAATCAGATCCACAGATGTTCCTTCAGGAAGAGAAATCCGTCTTTGCATTCCATATCTTTCCATTGTTATAAAACCGTCTTCTATAATAAAATCATCACCCTCTATAAATGTCTCAAGAACATCTAAGTAGTCTGAATCGATCTCTTGTAGAACACCATCGTTATAAACATATTTTTCTGTTGTTACTGCGACTTCTGTTTCGAAATCAGGAACTTTATCCCATGCTGGATCATCGGCATGCATAGCCTTATTTATACCTCGAATAAACGTTGCTATAGATTGGGTACCACCAATTAAGTCCTCAGCAGTATCGTATCCTTTATCCCCAGGCAGTAACATTGTTTTACCTTCAAAACGTAGTTTCTCAAAGTCTCTTTGTAGATCGTCTATTGCCTTTAAGATTTCTGGATCTAAAATTGCTCCTTCTTCTTCTGCCTGAACTATTACATTAAGAATTGTGATCCCTGTAAAATTATCATTTAGATATTCAGAGGACTGTCTAATCTCCGTACTCTTTTTAAAGGACTCTACAGAGTTGGTTTCAAACAGTATTTTAGGTATTCCTGTTGCTGCAATAATTATTACAACAAGACACAAAGAAAGTGTAAGTTTTGGTTTGGTAGATACAAACTTACCTATCTTCTCTAGAATTTTTGATAACATATTGTTTTCGTGGCTTTTTACATTTTTGATGGATGTTTTTTTTAATAAAACCAATACAGCAGGTGTAAAAGATACAGCTAATATAAGTGCAAACAGTATACCTAGTGCTGCTAACAGTCCGTAAATTCTTAGGGCTGTAATTGATGATATTGCTAAGGATGCAAAACCTATCATAGTTGTAATTGCAGCTAAAAGTGTAGGAACTGCTACATGTTCAAGTGCTAAAACAATTGCTTTTTTCTTATCATCCTCAGTGGTTAGTTCCTCATAATATCTATTTAGAACATGAATGGCATAGGCGGTTCCAACAGCAATTAATATAATTGGCAAAATCATTGTGGCCATTGATATTGGTTGATTAGCCCAACCCATAAAACCCATTGCCATTACTGTAGCCATTAATACATTTGTTAATGGTAATAATACACCTCGGAATGTTCTAAAACTTAAAAATAGGACAACTATAATAATTAGGATTACAATAGGAAAGAGTACACTTAAATCCTTCATCATTAGTTTTCCAACTACACTGGATACAGCTTTAGAACCTGATATATATACTTTACCTTTGCTATATTTTGGAAGGGTTTCTACTATAGAACTCATTCTGTCATACATTGCAACTTGGGAATCTGAAAAATTAACCGAACCTCCTTTCTGTTCAACTAATGATGTAATATCTATTAAAAGAAGGGGAGTAATAACTGATTCTTCAGGTACAACTAATAATACAATATTTTTTTCTGTTAAGCCTATTTTCTGATTGTAACTTCCTAAAGCATCAAACTCATCTGAACCATTACCACTAGAATATATCCTACGAATAACAGCAAGACCTTCCGAATCCGTTAAATTCATAATATCTTCTTTTATAGTATTCATTTCAACATCAGTAGTTAATTTTGGTAGGTTAATAATATATCGAGGTCTATTTTTAATATCAGCTTCGGTGGAAATACCGATCATCATTGCTGATGCTTTTCCATCTCTTCCAACTAAAGCACCACCCATCTCATTACTGTCCATACGTTTTTTAAAACTAGCAATTTCTGTTGGTGTAACTGGTAAAAACTCCATGGTATTTTCAATAACTATTCCATACTCATTACCAGTAATAAGGCTAGCAGTACTTAGAGATAAAATACTTTTTACATCTTCTACATCTTTAATCTTATTTGACCACTCATAAACTTGCCTTAGAGAACCGGGAGAAAAAGCTCCATCTTCATCTGTTAATGCGATTATTAGAGCATCGTCTGCTGGAAAGATCTTCCCAACCTCATCATAAAATGCTTTCTCAGGAATAGTTGATGGGATATCGTCTGTCATATCCGAATCCATTTTCAGACGAGACGCCCCAAATCCAAGGGTTACCAATGCTATTAGTGTTACACCAATAATAAGAACTGGGAAATTTACTATAAAATTTGCCACTGATTTAAAAACTTTATTCATGCTTGTATTCCTTTAATTATTATATCTGTTATTAATTCCACTTTTCTGTTGGTTGGTAAGTCCTTTAGACCAGGAATCTCAGTCATTGATATAGCTCCACCTAACAACATAAATACTGTTCCAGCAAGTGCCTCAGTATCCTCTTCTCTAAATAGACCTTTTTCGATTCCTTCTGTGATAACATCTTCAAATCCTTTAGATATCTGAGATTTCATTTTTATAATTTCTTTTAAATTATCCATAAGAGGTATTATTCTTTTAAAATCATGTTGCAGAGCAAAAAAGCCCTTTTTAAGACAGGTTCCATTAACATAATAGAAAATGATTGCTTCCATTTTCTCCACAGGGTTTAAATCCTGGGAATATATTTCAACAAACTCATCCCGAGCATTTTTAAGTATGTTGAAACAAAACGAGCTTATAAGTTTTTCTTTATTACGAAAGTAATAGTAGATTGCTTGTTTAGTATATCCGAGTTTTTCTGCAACAGATTCTAAAGTTAAATTTTCTAGCCCTAACTCCATATAAACTTCTAATGCAGCATTTTCTATCTGTTTTTGTTTACCATCGTAACGTTTTGCAGCCAATTTTTAACCTCCGTTAAAAGTTTTAACATAAGTTAAAATTAAGCCACTATTATCTATTTGTCAATGAGGAATAGATGATATTAAAAGGAAATATAATTTAACATTTATGCCAACCATAAGTCTAATACTTTTATTTATCTGATATACTAAATTTCTAATTACCAGTATTAAAGCATTTTCAGCAAAGCTTTATCTGTTCTCTAGGTATACATTTAAAAGTTGTATAACAAAGGAGTGTTATTTGATTTTACACATAGAAGCAATACAGAGGGTTATTGATTACATAGACTTAAATTTAACAGAGGATCTTAATGTAGATAAAGTAGCAAGTGAATCTAATATTTCTAAGTTTCATTTTCAGAGAGTGTTTTCAGAGATTATGGGTCTATCTGTTAGTCGGTATATAACAATTAGGCGATTTCAGTTCGCTTTATACGACATATCTATGGGTAAAAAAATTACAGATATTGCATTTCATTATGGTTTTGAATCCCATGCAGGATTTTCAAGAGCTTTTAAACGTGTATTTGGATATTCCCCAAGTTTTTATAGAAAACGTTCATTAGTAAAAGTCCCCAAAAGACTGGATGTATCTTATTTTTATGAAAACTACAAAGCAGTAGTTATGGAACCTAAAATAGTTTATAGAGAAAATATAGTTATTGCTGGAAATATATTGAAAGAGGATATTGGAAAATCATTTACACGGGATGTTCCAGTATTTTATGAAAAGTGTGCTTCTATGGAGGATATAGAGTCAAATCTAAATTATGCTTATAAAACATTAACCCCAAAAATTCATGGAGAATTTTGTTTAGCTATTAAATCTGATAATAAGAGTGAGTCTTACTCATATTTTGTTGGAATTAGAGTTGATGATGATACAAAATTAACAGAGAAATTAAAGGTTGTTACTATTCCTGATGGTGACTATGTACTGTTTACAACTCCATGGACTAAAGAGGAAAATAGCATAGAGACAACACGTATAACATGGAGATATATTCTAGATGAATGGTTTCCAAAATCAGATTATGAAATTGATGAAACCCGTTACGATTACGAGTATGAAGATGAACGTGTACACTCATGGGATAATGGTGGAAAATCTTGTATGGATATCGTCATACCAGTTATAAAACGTTAGCTTTAAAATATAAGTAGCTCCTAGAATGAGCTACTTATTAATAGTGTCTTCCTATATTTTCCTATTCAGTACGAAATTTGCTAACTTCCTCTTTTAGAACACTAGATGACTTATCAAGTTCATGGGATATATGGGAAATATCCTGCATTGACTTTTGGACTTCAGTTGTTCCACTAGCAATCTCTGACATCCCGCTAAAGATTTCAGAAGAGATCCTTCTTACAACCTCTACAGTTTCTAAAACTGTACCAGAATCTGCAGCCATACTCTCAGAACTTTCTTTTACCCTTACAGAAATATTGTTAAGTAGACTCATGGCTTCTATTATATGCTGCCCTCCCTCTGATAGTTCACTAGTAGAGGCTGAGATTTCATTTAGAGCTTTGGAGACTTCTAAAACCTCATCATTTATCTCATTAAAAGCTATACTGGTCTCTTGGCTAGTATCAGTTGCCATTAGAATCTTAGCTACAATACCCTTCAAGACATGATCTATCTTTTGTGAATTTTCGCTGGATGTTTCAGCAAGTTTACGTATCTCGTCTGCGACTACAGAGAAACCTTTTCCTGCATCCCCAGCATGAGCAGCCTCAATAGCTGCATTCATAGCTAACAAATTTGTCTGAGAAGCAATATTATTAATTAAAACAACAAGTTCCGAAATACTGCCAATACTACTATTGATTTCCATAACAGCAGATTTTGTTAGTTCCATCTTTTCGCTACCATTTCTAGCCATACCAACTAGTTTCTCTGTAGCTACCATTTTAGATTTTGTTATTTGTGCAACATTTTTTAATGATGCAACCATCTGATTTACACTAGCTGAAGAATCATCTACAGCGTGAGCTTCTTCATCAACAAAAGTATTTAGTTTGTTAATACCATCGGTAATTCCATTTACTGCCGAAGTTGATTTCTGAATGTTATCGTCAAGTGTCCCCATCTGAGTTTTTATAGTTTCAACATTCCGATTAATTTCTACAACAGCAGAGGCAGTTTCTTCTGTATTAGCGCCCATGGAAACCATTGTAAAATCAATATTCTCAGATGATTTTTTTACCTGAATAATAATATTTTTAAGTTTATCAACAAAGGTATCAAACCCTCTACTTAAATGACCAATCTCGTCAGTACGAACAAGAGCTATTTTTTGAGTCAAATCCCCCTCTCCTGTAGCTAACTTCTCTGTAACATCTGTTAAAGAACGTAGTGGATTAGATATGGTTTTATTCAACCATAAACCAGCAACTATTAATAACACAAGAAGAAGTATAGAGGCTAATATTGCAGTTGTAACCATTGCAGTAATAGGGCTAAAGATTTCATCCTCTGCAACTCTCATGACAACAGTCCATTCACCTGTTAATATTTTATGACCTGCAATAAAGTATATTTCACCACTTAAAGGATCAGCTTCTAATATTTGAAGATAGTCAGAATCCATATTGTACATAGTACCTAATAATTCTTTATAATCCGTATCCTCATATTTTGAAGTTAACATCTGTGGGGTAAATAGAGTTTCATCTAAGCTACTATCCTTACTTTTTGCTTCTTTAAATGCTTTCTGATAATTATCAGAAGATAATAGATCCATATTTGATGAAATAATGTGACCTAAACGGCTTATTAATATAATTTGCGTAGATTCATAAGGTTTAAAGGTTGATAAAAAGTCCTGTAAATCATTTAAAGCTCTATCTACACCTGCCATACCAACAAACTTATTATTTATTATGATTGGATAGGTCTGCTCTACAATCATTTTACCATCATATATATACGGCTCTGTAATCATGTATTTTTCTATTGAATTAGAATTGTATTTGTCTTTAACTCCTTGATAATAAAGTCCTTCCATTGCTTCTAATGGAATAAGATCTATTTTATTCTCAGAAATATGAAAATAAGGCAGATAACGTCCATTAGCATCCATCGATGCTGATTCTGATGCATGATCATTTAAATACTCAAGATCATCTTGATCTGCATTTTTCTCATATCCTATATAGGCACCTGTGAATCTTTTATTGGTTCTTAAGATCTCTTTTGCAAAAGCGTTTGAATTTGTTCGATTACCAAATAGCCCATTCTGCTGTGTTATAGCCATTGTTTTGGCTACAGTAATAGTTTCAAGGTTAGCACTTTCAATTATTGCAGTAAGATGGGATACGTTAGTCTTAATGTTTTCTTTTGCATCATCTAATAAGCCTTGTCTTGCAGTCATTAGAAAAAAACCAATAATTGCTGTAAAAAAGATAATCGCAATACCAGTATAAATTATTGATATTTTACTACCTAAAGAATTTAATAAACCAAGCCCTTTTTCTTTCATTTAAATCTCCATTTTTATTCATATATTTATTACTTAATCAAATACCAAATTATTCACGGATATATATGGTTTATTAAGCCTTATTATAAAGAATAGTTTGTAATAAAAATAAAAGCCAACTATTTTTACGAAAAAGTGTGTTGCATATTCTAAAGTTTTTTAAACATTTTATAATGGGGAATAAAAGTTCTAGTACTCATATACTCATCACCATCGATAATAAGACCTTTTTTTTGATAAAAATCAGTCACATTTGATCTGGCATTTAATACAAGTTTATTATATGAATTTTGTTTAATATAAGATTCTGTAAAATCGTATAATTTGGCACCAATACCTCTGAATTGATACTCTTTTAAAACAGCAAATTGCCTTAGTTGAACTTCATTTTTATTTAAATGAGTTAAAATTAAAGTCGCTACCACTCTCTCTTCTAAAATAAATACAATGTGTGTATCATCCTTATCCCCTGACAATATTTTTTTAGTGTATTTCATACCTATAGGCTTTCTTAGTTCTAAATACCGAACTCTAATTGCTTCTAAGTATTCCTTACTTTTATATTTAACAACTTTTATTTCATCCATTAGTTCATCCTGTATGTCTTTGGTGTTTTCCCTGTATATTTTTTAAATGCTTTCAGAAAGTTATGGTAATCATTATATCCACAACTATATGCTGTTTGTTTACCAGACCAACCCTCTTTTATATACTCTATAGCTCTATTCATTCTATGTTCTCTAATATAAGAGCCTAAAGAGAATCCTAGCTCATCCTTAAATATCCTTGATGCATAAGAACGTTCTAAATAGACAAAATCAATTACATCCTGAACCTTTATTGGTGTATCAAAATTTTTATCAATAAAGCCTCTCATGGAATCAACATGATGGGAAATACCAGGTTCTGTTTTAGTAGAATGATAGTTTTTTGAAACTTTACCTCTACATAATTCACCTAGAATCATATTTAGAATCCCTAGATTTTTTAAAATATCAGCCGGGTGTTGAAAAATCCTGGTCATGTCTATTCCTTTAAACTGATCATATAGGTTTAAAGTATTATTAGCCCGGATAACAGGGTGTTTTTGATCAATCTGTAGTGGGTTAAATAGTTTATTAAACTCTCCATTAAATCCAAACCAAAAATATTTCCAAGGTTCTTTAAAGTCAGCTCTATATAAGTGCATCTGCTGGGGAAAGATTAAAAAGGCATCACCCTTATCAAGAGACCAACTTCGACCTTCAGAAAAGTACTCACCCTTACCTTCTAATATAATATGAAGAAGGAAGTATTCCCGTTTACCTCCAAACTCATGCCCGGAGACACATTTTTCTTCACCACAGTTCAATAATTCAGTAGAAAATATCATAAGCACTATAATAACACTAAAAAGCACTAAAAATACACCGTAAAACAACATTATGATAATTTTAACAATAGAATTATGGGGATAATATAACTTATAGAATAGATATAAAGAGGTAAATTATGGCAAACATAGTAATTATTGGGGCTGGAAGTTTAGTATTTTCAAGCCGGCTAACAGCAGATATATTAACTTATGCTGCACTAGAAGATAGTCACTTTACATTAGTAGATATCGATGAAGAACGGTTAAATTATGCAGAACAAATTGTTCAGAGGATTTTTAAAGAGGGTAACTACCCAAAAGCATCTGTAAGTGCCACAAATAATAGAGCAGAAGCTTTAAAAGGTGCAGATTATGTAATAATCAGTATATTAGTTGGTGGATTCGAGGCTATTCAAAAAGAGATTGATATACCGACAAAATATGGGATTGATCAGTGTATAGGTGATACTTTAACACCTGGTGGAATAATGCGATGTTTACGAACGTTACCTGTGTTAATAGATGTTATGAAAGACATTACAAATATCTGTCCAAAAGCCCATGTTCTAAACTATACAAATCCAATGGGAATGTTATCCTGGGGGATTCAAGACCAATATCCAGAACTATCCTACGTTGGACTTTGCCACTCAGTACAAGGAACTGCTGAAGAGTGGGCAAATAGATTACAGATACCATTAGATGAAGTAGATTTTTTATGTTCAGGAATAAATCACCAAGCCTGGTTTACTAAGTTTGAACACAAAGGAAAAGATATGTTACCAACTATTAGGCAGCTAGCTGTAGATCCTAAGATTTGGTATGGAGATTCAACTAGAATGGAGTATGTTAAACATTTTGGATACCCGGTAACAGAATCTAGTGGTCATGTATCAGAATATAACTGGTGGTTTAGAAAGAACAAAGAGACTATAGCTAAATATTGCCCTACAGAATTCTCTGAGTGGAATGGTGGTTCTGGATTTATAAAAGAACTATATGAGCGACCAGATTGGAGAGAACAGATGGAGAAAATGGCTAGTTGGGAAGACCCTATAGACCTTAAACGAAGTCATGAATATGGTTCCATTATTATTAATGCGTTAGAAACAGGAGTTCCTGCAGTTATATATGGTAATGTTCAAAACAGAGGTTACATAACGAACTTACCAGAGGAAGCATTAGTTGAAGTACCATGTTTAATAGATGGAAATGGGATTCACCCGGTAAAGGTAGCACCTCTACCACCATTTTTAGCAGGACTAAATAAGTGTCAACTTAATGTTCAAGAACTAGCTGTTAGAGCTGTACAAACAGGGGATCCAGAATATGTTTTTCAGGCTATGGCACTTGATCCATTAACAGCCTTAAGTTGTACTCTAGATGAGATTAGATCTATGACAATAGAGTTATTAGAAGCTCATAAACCTTGGGTTAACTGTCTTAAATCTGAACTTTCGGCTAAACCGTTAGTTTATTTAGAAGATGCCCCAAAAGATGTAGATAAACACTATGACCCAGCAACGGCAAATAATTTAGAGAAATAGTTAATTTCATGATATGATCATTTTATGGATATATTATCAATTGTAATCATTATGTTTCTAGTTTTAGAGACACTAAACGTTTTTATGCTTTATTTTACACCTGGAACATCAAAAGGTAATGGTCTAGGTGTATTTAATGCATATGAAAAATCTAAAGAGAACCCAGAGGTTCATGCTCTTGTTAAGTACCTTATAAATTGGGTAGCTGGGACAAAGTTAATATTTATAGTATTGCTTATATTTGTATTAATTTCTGGGAACGATACGATGCGAATGCATAGTGTTATTGCACTAATTATTACTATTTCAACTTTTTATTGGCGCTTATACCCTATTATGAGAAAGTTGGATAATGAAGGACAAATAACACCTAAAGGGTACTCTAAAACTTTAAGAAACATGATAAGTGTATTTCTAGTTGTTTTTATTATAGCTCTAGTTGTTTTTTTTGTAATTAAGACTTTAGGCTAATTCGACCCTGTTTTTTCCACCTTTTTTAGCTTTGTACAGGGCCATATCAGCTCTCTCTATAATCTGATCAACATTCTCCCCATGAATAAACTCAGATACACCTATAGAGACTGTTGTAAACTTTAGTTTCTCAAAATTAGTCCTAATTCTTTCAGCAACATCTTCTGCAGCGGAAAGTGTTGTCCTAGGAAGAATAACTGTAAACTCTTCTCCTCCATACCGACAAGAGATATCTATTTCTCTTGCAGAACGTTTAATAACATCGGCTAAGCTTTTTAGTACAAGATCTCCCTGTTTATGCCCATAAGTATCGTTGTAGTTTTTAAAATTATCAACATCTAACATAATAACTGCTAAATCAACACTCTCTGTACTGTTTTTTGTTATCTCTTCCTCTAATATTTTATGTAGATACCTAGCATTATAAAGTCCTGTTAATCCATCTGTAATACTTGCATACCTGAACTTATCTCGACTTTTGACAAGTATATCTCTCTGTGAAAAGGATCTTGTAAACCTTTCAGTTAACATATCTGACTGAGTAAAAATTAAAATAATAAACCCATAAGGAGAGATGTACATAAATTGAATAATATCGTTAGCAAATAAAATATCACTGATTGTAGCTAAAGAGAAAACAGCATACGCAAGGGTTATTGTAATTGCATTTGATCGACCACTTTTAATTGCTTTAAATAGAATAATAAATAGATAGACTATTCCAAGAATGACTATGGCTTGGGCATAGGGAATAAAATGATTACTAATTCTTATTGGTAAAAATATAAAGATTACTCCCAATATCATACTTAAAAATATATATGCTCTATGCAAGTACTTGTTTGATTCTTTTGGGAAAAGTATTGTGAGAAATATAAGAATCATTGGTGCTGTAAAATAGAATGGTATTAATTCTAACCGTCTAACAACTTCCCAAGGGATACTTGGAATTAAGTAAGTTAAAAGTTGTTCCCCTGTAGTTATTATCCTGATTAATAAAGATATACATATTAGACCAAAATACAGTTCAATTTTTTCCTCTTTCCTATAAAGATACACCCTTATATGAACAACCGATATAGCATATAATAGCCCTGCCATAAAGATATCCATTATTACTTTTTTAATACTTTGAGATGTTAAAGATTCAACAGATCCTATTATTATACTTCTCCAAGTCCCAGCCTTCCTGTAATGATAATTACTCACATGTATAATGATTTCTACTGATGAATCGACTGTATGGAAACTAACAGTCTTAGGGAGAAATTCAGGGCGACTTTGTTCTCTATTTTTACCTATTACCCCATTCCAAGAGATTAGTTTTCCATCGGCCCATAGCTTATAACTTGAGGATATATCTGGAATATATAAAGAGTACATAGAATCGGGAGTTAGACCATGAACTAATAACCTTAGAGTAGCAAACCCATGGGCTTCATATAGAGTATTATCAGCCCAACTACCTGGTGTTTTTATATAGTCAGGAATAATTAACCTATCACCTTTAACATTTGAAAATAAAAATTCTTTCCAATAAAACTCCCACTCACCATCCAGCTTAATATTATTAGTACCACTAATTTCAATACCAGTTAAGTCTATAACACCATTATCTGCTGTAGGAATTATCCTGTTATCAATTTTATTACAAGAATTTAGGGAGGCTAAAGTTATTAACATTATTAACATTTTTTTAAATAGCATTAAGTCATTCTAGATGATTGATAAGTATTGGACAAGAAAAATATTTAATTCTACTAAAGTAGTATTGAATAAATAGTTAATAAATATGAATCTGAACTTATGAATAGAGTTAAATTAGAGAAAAATATATATAAAGATTATCTTTTTACTTTCATTAGTAGATTTAATCTGACCCATGGTGTTTGGATGTTATACCTTGCAAGTAAAGGACTTTCACTCTTCCAGATAGGAATAATGGAGACTGTATATCATGTATCATCCTTTACAATGGAGATTCCAACTGGAGCTATAGCGGATATTTATGGTCGTAAAATTAGCCGAATTCTAAGTACTGTCTGCTTAATAATATCAACATTAATAATGATATATTCAAACTCAGTAATATTTTTTGCCTTAAGTTTCTTCTTTACAGCTTTAAGTAATAATTTAGAATCTGGGGCTGGAGATGCACTAATATACGATAGTATTAAAGAGATTGGTAGAGAAAATGAATATACAAAAATAAAAGGTCGAAATGAGTTAATATACCAGAGTACACAAACACTAGCTCTCCTTTTAGGTGGTTATATTGCGACAATATCCTATGCAAATGTATATAAGGGAGCTTTTATCTTAGCATGTTTTGCATTTGTACAAGCCTTAACATTTACAGAACCAACTATTGGTAAAGTAGAAAGAAGTCATAATTTTTTTGCTACATTTAAAAAACAGTTATTAGACAGTATTCTAGTAGTAAAAAAGGATAAAAGGATTGCTGAAATTATTATTTTATTAGAACTGTTTTCAACTTTCTATGTTACTGAATTCTTTTATCTACAAAATATGTTAAAAAATGCAGGGAATACCGAATTTGTAATTGGAATAATTTTATCTATAGCGTCTTTAGCTACAGCTGCTATTGCAACACAAACGTACAAAATTGAGAAGAAAATATCATTAAAAACTTTAGTAACTATATTACCACTTTTAGCAATTTTTGGATTTTGGGGGATGACATTTCCAGGGGTACAAAAAATATCCTTTATCATTTTATCTATGATTGAAGGTGTATTATATATTACAATTAATGACTATATAAATAAGCTAATACCAAGTGCACAGAGAGCAACTATACTCTCTTTACAAAGTATGGTCTTTAGCTTATTTATGATTATACTTTTTCCAATTATTGGTAAATTAGGGGACTTATATGGATTAACAACTGCTTTTATCATAATAGCGGTTTGCTCAACTATATTACTCCCCATAATGGTAAACATTGCAAGAAAAAGGGATATATCAAAATGATTTTCTAGAAACAATCCCTCGAACTATAAAAAGCTGAGCCATAAAATATAGAAATATATTAAGAGGTGTTGCAAAGCTAAATGGAATAATAAACTTATTTAAAGCTAATATTGAGTCTGAAAAGACAAATACTAAGACTCCTATTTTAAGAAATGTATTAACACCTTTTGTTAAAAATGCTGCCATTGCCATAAATATTATTATTCCTAAATAAACCCAGACTGGTATAAGTAAATCAGAAGGAGCTTCACGTAAAAACCAAGCTAATATAAAACCATATAAAAACAGTGCTGTAACTACTATAGTTGTTCTGTTGTCTGGTTTCTTTATGTTCCTTAAAAAATATACTAAATAGACAACATGAGCTAATGTGAAACTAATTAATCCACCCATAAAAAGTCGATCTCTATTTATATCTAAAAAAGAGTCTCCTGCCATACAAAAAAAGAGTGCTAATAACATAAAAAACTTATCCACACCTTTTAATTCTAATAAAAACCAAAGCAATACAAAACTTGGTGCTAACTTAATTATTGTCCTTGCAGGAAATTGAGGAAGGAAGATGAAACATAACTCAAAAATTAATACCAAACTTAGAAATATTACTGTTTTTTGTTTATAATTAATTACCAAAAAAAAACTCCTTATAAAAACATTAATTTTATTCTACAATAAAAAAAGGAGATTTAAAATGAAAAAAATTTTAATTACAGTATTAGTACTACTTTTGACTACATCATGTATGTCACTATTATCACCTAGAGGTAGAGCTCCTAGAAGAGTTCTTAGACCTAAAAGAAGAAGTTACACAATTTCAATAGTAACTCAGAAAGAAGAATTTGTACCAGTAATTCTTTTTGCATAATTTAGTAGGTGATAGTGCTTATCTATCACCTATATATTTTAACACAGTTTCGCCCTGACTTTTTAGCTTTGTACATAGCTTTATCAGCTTCGGATAAAAGATTTCCAATACTCTTTTTATGTTCTAAATGTGGTTCTGCAGTACTTATACCAAAACTTGCTGTAATATTTATGTTAATTCCATCATATATAAAAGTGAATCCTTCAATCTTACTTCTTATTTTTTCTGCTACAAGCTTAGCTCCATTAATATCTGCATCACCTAAGGATATACAAAATTCCTCTCCACCAAACCGCCCAACTTCATCATTATCTCTTTTAATTACTTCATTAAGAATCTTGGCAACTTCAATAAGACAAAAATCTCCTGCAGGATGCCCATATTTATCATTTATTTTTTTGAAATGATCTAAATCTAGAAGTATGAATGAGTGTGGTACTTTTAATCTTCTCGCCCATGCCCTACATTTTCTTACGTCCTCAAAGAAAGCTCTTCTATTTTTAATTCCTGTTAAACTATCTAAAGTAGCTAAGACAACTAACTCTTTATTTTGTTTTCTTATCATCTCTGATTGCCTTGCATTATTTAGTGCTATAGCGGCATAGGAAGACAAGATATCAAAAGAGTCTACATCAACTACAGAATATGCATTCTCTTTGTAACTTTGAACTGTAATAAGTCCAATGAATTCATCTCCAACTAACAGAGGTAGATATATTATTGACTTAGGATGTTTAACACCACCAAATACCGCCCATACTGACTCTACATATTTTACATAATCATTTTCTAAATTATTAATAACAATTCTTTTTTTATTTCTTACACACCAAGCAGCGAGGCTATTTTTATCCTCCACTCCTGTTTCAAAGTGAGGTAATTTTATACCATCCTCCATAAATATATCGTAGGAGATCTTGGAACTCTTTTTATTATATCTGGCTATACCAAATATAGTGGAATCGCTAATTTCTTTTACATATGTATAAATTCTTTTTAATGTAGTCTCTAGATCTAAACTTTCAGTAATTGTTCGACCTATTTTGCTTATTGAAATAATTCTTTCCTTAGCAATAGTTAAGGCTTCTAACTCGATCTCTTTAAGTTCTCTAACAGATTCCTGTTTAGTTACCTGCTGTTCAAGAAGATATTGTTTTTTAAAAAGATCTAAAGCTATTTTAAAATCCCCTTTTTTTTCATACATCTGAGATTCTAATTTATATACTTTAACTAATTCTAACCGGGAGTTACTACTTTTTGCGACTCTAGAGGCATCGTTTAAATACTGCTGTGCTAATTCCCAAGATTCTGTTTTAAGGTAGTATTTTGCAATATTAAGATTTGGAGCAATTGTATTTATAGTCTCTCCTCTATCTTTGTCTATTCGAAGACATTCCAGCCAAGACTCTATTGCTCTAGTATGATCACCTCTTTTTATATAGATAAGACCAAGTTCATCTAAAGCCCAAATAACTATATCCATGAATCCATGGTCTTTTGATATAGAGATACATCTATTAATACAATCCTCTGCTTCATCTAACCTATCTAAACTATTATAACTACAACCTAAGTTATTAAGAGCTTTTAATTGAACCTCTATATTTTTAGTTTTTTCTGCTGCCCTAAATGATTGTTCATAATATATTAAGGAATCTTCATTGGCATTTTTAAATGATAAAACATTACCTATACCTAATAAAATGCTTGGTAACTCAATTGTATCTCCCAATTCGTTAGATAAAACTTTTGAAAGGTTAAGTGTGGAAAGAGCTTTGTCTAAATCCCCTGTTCTAAGATAGTTAATTCCTAAAACTCTGTATGCTTTAACAATTACTTCTGACTTAACATCCCTTTTTAATATTGAAATAGCTTCAAAAATATAATCTGTTGCATTTAGATAGTCTCCAACTTCAGATCTAATATTAGATAGATTAACTAGGCTATCTGCTAATTCTCTATTCATGGCTTCTTTCCTAGAAAGCATTACAGCTTTAAGTGCAAGTTTCTCTGAAGTCTTAATATCAGTAGAGAATATTTCTCTGCTTGAGTTATTTAGTTTTATTATCTCATTTTTAATTTTAAGACTATTTATGTCCATGATTTAGGATACATAACTAGAATTCATATGTCAAGAAATTCTCTTTTTAGAAAGTATATTTTAATTAATTGTAAAAAACTCAAAATAAATGTTTACGCAAACAGAAACTCATGTTACATTATGTTTACGCAAACAAATGAGATATCAAGGAGTACCGATGAAAAATACGTTGACATTAGGTCAAACTGTTTTTAAGCAACGTTACCTATTAATGATGGCACTACCAGCATTAGTCTGGATGATAATATTTAACTACATTCCTATGTATGGAATTATTATTGCATTTCAAAACTATAGGATTATAAAACCAATAATTGGACAACCTTTTATAGGGTTTGAGCACTTTATAGAACTATTCACAAGTGGTGATTTTGGAATTGTTATGAAAAATACTCTGGGTATAAGTCTCATTAGACTTTTTGTTGGTTTTCCATTACCAATAATCTTTGCAATATTTTTAAATGAAATAAAGAATGCTCCGTTCAAAAAATTTGTACAAACAATTTCATACCTTCCCCACTTTCTATCATGGACAGTTTTAGGTGGAATTATGGTTAATTGGCTATCAGATGTTGGTTTTATTAACGAACTATTACTTCTTTTAGGTGTTATTGCCGAGCCAATATTCTATTTAGCGGAACCAGATATGTTCTGGGGAATAGCTGTAATCTCGGATATTTGGAAAGAGTTAGGTTGGGGTGCAATTATCTATCTTGCTGCTATTGCAGGAATAAACCCAGCACTATACGAAGCTGCAACAGTGGATGGTGCTAATAGGTTCCAGAAAATGCTCCACATTACACTACCATCTATAGCACCAACAATTTCAATATTCCTTATTTTAGCTATAAGTGGAATGTTAAATACCAACTTCGATCAGATCCTAGTTTTAAGAAACTCTTTAAACCAATCAGCCAGTGACGTTATAGATGTTTTTGTATATAGAACTGGTATTATTGGTGGTAGATACTCATATGCTCAGGCTGTAGGTCTATTCAAATCTGTTGTTGCACTTATTTTACTTGGTAGCGCAAACAAAATCACTAAAAAAATAAGTGGTCACGCACTATTTTAACAGGAGCTTATTATGATTAAATTTAGAAAAAAGACAGATACATTTTCTGTAATAAATACTTTACTTATGGCCTTATTAGCTTTTGTATGTATATACCCAATTTGGTATACCGTAATATTAGCTTTTAACGATGCTTCCGATGCTGCACTTGGTGGAATTTACTGGATACCTAGACAGTTTAGTTTAGAAAGCTTTCAAAAGGTTTTTGAAGACGATGTTATAATTCAAGCCTTTATAATATCTGTCCTAAGAACAACTATTGGAACTGTAACACACCTACTGTTTACTGCAATGACTGCATTCGCATGGTCAAAAAAACACCTGCTAGGTCGAAATTTTTATCTTGCATTAGGAACATTCACAATGTTTTTTGGTGGAGGTTTAATACCTGGTTTTATTAACTTAAAAAACTTACATCTAATTAATACATTTTGGGTCTATATAATTCCAACAATGTTTAACTTCTTTCACTTAATTATATTCACATCTTTTTTCAGGTCAATTCCTGAAAGTTTAGAAGAGTCCGCAATTATAGATGGAGCCCACGAAGGTATTGTTTTTACTAGAATAATTTTACCTCTTTCTGGACCTGTTTTAGCTACAATTGCTCTATTCCAAGGTGTTTGGCATTGGAATGACTTTTTTATGGGAGTTGTTTTTGTTAGTGATAGAGAGTTGGAACCAATCCAGACATATCTATATAGAATAATAACAAGTGGTAGTGTTAATACCCAAATGAGTGCAACACCAGTAGCTGTAAGATCTAATGCTGTAAATAGTACATCTCTACGTTTAGCAACAATGATTGTAGTGACATTTCCAATTGTTTGTGTATATCCATTTTTACAAAAATATTTTGTTCAGGGTATGACTGTTGGATCTGTAAAGGGTTAATTAATTTTAATAAATGCCCAGTGGGATGTTATTTTCCGACAGGGTTTTATATATATAAATAGGAGAATTTTTTATGAAACAAATTTTAGTAAGAATCAGTGTAACATTAATGTTTTTAATGTTAAGCGCAACAGTTTTTGCAGGTGGTAATGACGAAGCTAAGTCGGTCGCTGCAACTAACTTAACAGCGGACCAACCAGGTTGGCAAGTAGACACTAGTCCAATTGAGTTTGATTGGTACCTACACTTTTCATGGTTCCCAAGAGCATGGGGTGATGATCCAACATCTAGATATATTACAGAAAAAACTGGTGTTGATATTAACTTTATAGTACCAGCTGGGTCAGAGGCTGAAAAATTAAATACACTGATAGCTGGAGATCAATTACCAGATATTATTACATTAGGTTGGTGGGAAGGCCAGATTACAGATATGATTGATGGTGAGATGTTATACCCATTAGAGGAACTTGCTGAGAAGTATGACCCTTACTTTTTTAAAGTTGCATCACCTGCTAGATTAGGTTGGTATACAAAAGATGATGGTCATGTATATGGTTACCCAAATGCATCATATGCTCCTGAGCACTACGATATATTTGATATCCCTTCAGCTTCTTCATTTTTAGTTAGAAAAGATATGTACGAAGCTCTTGGTAGCCCTTCGATGAGAACTCCAGAAGGTTTCTTAAACACATTAGTTAAAGCAAAAGAGATGTATCCAGAAGTAAATGGTAGCCCTTTAATACCGTTTGCAGGAATGGGATTTAACGAGCAAGGTAACGACTCATTTGAAAGAATTTTACAAGACTTCTTAGCTGTTCCTAGACAGATTAATGGAAAAGTATATGACAGATCTTCAGATCCTGAATATAAAAAATGGTTAAAAATGTTTAGAAATGCTCACGAATTAGGTTTATTAACTCCTGATATTTTTATAGACCAAAGACCACAAATTGAAGAGAAACAAGAACAAGGTAGATATTTTTCAATGATATACCAGAATACAGATATGGTTAATCAGCAGATGTCTTTATACCAGAATAATCCTGATTCAATTTTTATCGCCGTAGATGGCCCTGCTAACGCAAAAATGGACGATCCTAAGTTAAGTGGTGGTGGTATTGCTGGTTGGACTGTAACTCTTATTTCTAAGAACTGTAAAGATCCTGCAAGAGCTATTAGGTTCTTAAGCTACTGGATGTCAGAAGAGGGTCAACATGACTTTACTTTAGGTGCTCCTGGTCAGTGGGAAACAGTTGATGGTCAAGACCAGTTAACTGCGGAAGCAAACAAATTATTAGTTGACGATAGATCAGCTTACGATGGTGAGTATGGTGGTCAGCAGACATTCTGGATGTTAATGGATAATCCACTGTTTGAAGGTAATGGTTGGGTTCCAAAAGTTGTTACTCCACAAAAAGAGTTACAGGAATGGACAAAACCATATACAAAAAGTTATGCACAGTTTGATAACCTACAAATTCCTGGACATGAACCTGAGGCACTTATTGCTACAAAACAGGCAAATATGGAAGGTAAATATATACCTCTTCTAATGACTGCTGATTCTGATGAGATGTTTGAAGAGTTATGGGCTGAATGGCAACAAAAAAAGACTGATATTAATCTTCAGTCTATGCTTGACTATCAACAAGTTATGTACGAAGAAAACTGTCGTAAGTTAGGTGTTTCAGTAAAATAATATTGTTTCATTAATATATTTAGGGGGCAATTCTGCCCCCTTTTTTTAAGAGAGGAGAATAATGGCTACTCAGAAAGATGTTGCCAAACTTGCAAATGTTTCATTTATTACAGTTTCTAGGGTTATTAATAACATGGGAAATGTTAAAGAAGAGACACGTGTTAAGGTTGAAGCTGCAGTAAAAGAGTTAAATTATTATCCTAATAGTATTGCCCAAGGTTTAAATAGCAATAAGCTCAAAACCCTTGTAGTACAATCAGCCTTTCAAATTCACACATCTACCGAAGAAACATCATACTACCGGAGGATATTAGTTGGTATAGAGCGATACTGTATTAAAAAAAAATATAATATTCTTATAACATCTCAACGTGGATCTTTAGAAGACATTGATTTTCTAAAACCTTACTATGAGCGAAAAGCAGATGGTATAATTATTATTACTTCGAAACCAAATAACAAACAATTAGATAATATAGAAACTGACAATATACCATGTGTTATTATTGGCGAGCGTCAAGAAAGTATTGCCATAAATTACATCGATACAGAGAATCTAAAAGGTATGACTGATGCTACTAACTATTTAATTTCTAAGGGACACAAAAAAATCGGATATATTTGTGGAAATGCAGAAAGTCAGAATGCTACCGATAGGCTGCAAGGCTTCAATATGGCAATGAAGGAAAACTATTTAAATATAGACCCAAATTGGTTATTTGAAGGAAACTTTACTAAAGAATCCGGAGGATTAGCTCTTAGATATTTTATAACTCTAGATGATCGACCTACAGCAATAATAGCGAGTACGGATCTTATGGCATTAGGTTTTTATGAAGAATCAATTAAGCTAAAAGTTAATATACCCTTAGACATTTCACTTATAGGTTTTGATGGCAACGAAATCTGCTCTTATACAAACCCACCAATTGCAACAATGTATCAGCCCCTCGAACTAATGGGATCAAAAGCTGCAAAAATCCTTATAGATAAAATCGAGAATAACACAAAAGAATCAAAACACTTATTAATTCCTGTAAAATTATTACCAGGAGGTAGTATATTGGATTTAAACACCTAGACATCTACCCTTTACACAAGTTATTCTATCTTAAATAGTATTAGGAGTTTATTATATGGCAACTCAAAAAGATGTAGCTAAGTTAGCTAATGTTTCGTTTATTACAGTATCTCGAGTAATCAATAATATGGGTAATGTTAAACCAGAAACAAGAGAAAAAGTAAAAGAAGCCATAAAAGAGTTAAACTATTACCCTAATAGTATTGCCCAAGGTTTAAATAAAAACAGAGTACATACTCTTGCCATTGAGACCCCACTACCTGTGGATCAATCAGTTGAAGCAACATCCTATTATACACGATTATTAGCGGGTATAGAGAGCTTTTGTATTAAAAGTCATTACGATATTCTTCTCTCATCCAGTAGAGGTCGTATGGAGGATTTTGATTGTTTAAAACCATATTATAGTAGAAAAGCTGACGGTGTTATCATTTTAGGTGCAAAACCTACAGGAGAACAATTTATTAGGATCGATAAAGATAATATCCCTTGTGTCGTTATAGGGGATAGAGACCCAACATCTAAGGTAAACTATGTAGATACAAAAAACTTTGAAGGTATGTATGATGCCACAAAATTATTAATAGAAAATGGTCACTCTAAAATTGCATTTATTACTGGAAATGTAGATACACAAAACTCTATAGATAGATACAAAGGTTATTGTAAAGCTATGGAAGAGAATAATTTATCAATGGATAAAGAGTGGTTATTCCCTGGAGATTATACTAAAGAGTCTGGAGGAAGAGCTATAAAAACACTGTTAAACCTAAAAAATAGACCTACTGCAGTTGTAAGTTCTACCGACTTAATGGCTATAGGAATCTACGAGGAGTTTAAAACCCAAGGTTTAGTTGTTCCAGATGATATATCTATTATTGGTTTTGATGGTCACGAACTTTGTAACTATATGAGTCCACCTCTATCAACTATGCGACAACCCCTAGAAGATATGGGAGCTGAAGCTGCAAGGATTCTAATTGATCAGATAGAGGATAGAAATATTAATACACAACACCTAATCTTCCCTGTTGAATACCAACAAGGAAGCAGTGTTAAAAAGTTAAACTAGCTCCTATTTCAACTCTAGTTCAATCCAGTTTATATTAAGATCAACAGCAGTTAATTCTAAAAATGTTTCACCAGCTGGAAGTATAATCTCTGACTCTATGGTTTCCCAGTTTTGCCATCCCCCAGATCCTTCAAACTTTACCTTGTTCACCTTGGATTCTATTTTCTCTGATGCAACTCGGTAACGGATAATGTAAGTCCCTGCTTTTTTAACATCCAGAGAATATTTAAGCCAATCACCACTACTTAACCAACCTACATTCAAACCACCTTCGGAACAGTCCTGTGTCTTTGGTGTAGCTGTCTTATCAAAATAATCTTCAGCTTCGATCTTTGTAATACCATCAATTATTATAGGTTTTTTAAGCTTAACAAAAGATACATTATCCAATGTTATTTTCTGAGTTTTATTGTTTCCACTTATAGCTGCTAAAAAAGATACCCTAATATTTTTACTGTCTGAAATTACTGGAATATCTATTTTATAAGCTTGTTTTACATCAGTTAAATCTACTGTATAAGGACCATATAAATTATCACCTTGGGTGTTTTGAATAGCTACCATAAAAGTTCTATCCCCGGTTGAATAAGCATCAAAACTAACCTGATATGTTTCATTTGAAATAATATCGATATTATCTTGGAATAAAACTATTCCATTAGGTTTTTGACTGCTATCTATAATTACGATGTTCCCTTCTCTTTTATATAGTTCTGCTTGAACATTTAACATAACATCGCTATCGTCATCTGTCTCTAGATTCCAATAAGCTAATCTACCTTTACCATGGTCAAATGTACCATTGTATATTAGATTACCATCTACTAATGCAGTTCTTGCTGAGACAGAACTTTCAGAACCAAATACTATGGCTTCTCCACCTATCTGTGTAAGGGTTAAATCATCTAACCAGATATCAGATTCATTAAGACCCATATTAACTTCGTATCTTGCTTTAGGATCACTTTTTTCTTTCATGGTAAAGTCAAAACTATACTCTTCCATTGAAGTTGTTATATCTATGTATTTCTCTCCGGAGTATGCTGCCCATCCACGATCTTGTAATCCACCAATTTTTATCATTAAGTTTCTATCTGTAGCTGCTTTAGCTTTAAAAGTTACTCGGTATTCTACACCTAGCTGAATATTCATATCTGATTGTGTAAGTTGATTAGCCCAGATTTGACCACCACTTTTACTAATTTCAACATGTAGAACTTCGTCTTCTAAAGTTATTTTACCGGATCCACCCTCATGGTTTCCAAAGTCCCAATAATCTGTTCCTTGGGTAAAAGATTGATTATATACATAATTTCCATCGACCTGGGGTTCTCTTCCTGGTTCAGGAGCTTTCTCTTTTACATTTTTTTTAGGTTTTATCCTTGGATATTTAGGTGCTTGATATACACGAATCCAATCAATTATTAGTTTTTGAGGGAAGACCGTTGTAGAATCGGGATTTCCTGGCCAATTCCCACCTATTGCTAAGTTGAATTGCATATAAAAATCCCTATCGTAGGGTGCTGGAAATGTTAAATTTTCTGTTGTTCCCTGGTTATTACTATACCAGTCATTTTGAACCTGAAAAAGATGTCCATCTACATACCATTTAATCTCCCCAGGCAACCAGTCAATTGCAAAAGTATGATAGTTATCATAAAAAGTACCCTCTTCTAAAGTATAAGATTCACCAGTGTATTTATATGGATTACCATAATGTAGTGTTCCATGGGTTGTATTAGGTTCGTGACCTATCATCTCCATAATATCGATCTCACCACACTGGGGCCAAGCTCCATATATGTCGTAATCTGTTGGCATCATCCAAAAAGCGGGCCAAATCCCCTGTCCTTTAGGAAGTTTTGCTCTAATTTCATAACGTCCATAGGTCCAGTCACCTTTCCCTTGGGTCGTTAATTTTGCAGAGGTATAAGGACTTCCCTTAAAATCCTCTTTGTGTGCCTCAATTATCAGGTTACCTTTTTTAATACGGGCATTTTTTTCTCTTCCTGAATAGTACTGAAGTTCATTGTTTCCATAACCACCAGCACCATTTATAAAATTCCACTTTGATTCATCGATGGTATCGGCATCAAACTCATCACTCCAGACTAACTGCCAATCTAATTCACTTTTAGAGAAGTCTGTCTCCTGGGGAACTTCTGTTTTACAACCTAAAATGGTTAGGAATAAAAGTCCTATTAAAGGTAACTTTTTTATCATAATATAATCTCCATATTTTTAACTGCAGTATCACGTTTGAATATTAGTTTACTTATATCAGCAGGTAAAATATTACCTTTAAAAACCTGGGTAGATCCGTCTCTGAAATTGACTGTGATACTAGCTTGTTCACCTTTTGTTACTATATATGGAGTCTGACAATGTGTACCCGCAAAAGAACCTTTTGGAATATCTAACTCTATTAAATCTCCAGAGTTTCCAATAACGGACCATTTTGTAGCTGTAGTCAAGAATTCTTTATCATCAACTAAAACCTTATCAAACAGTATCTGACCTTTATGGATTCGAATTCCCATTTCAGAAAGTCTTGTAAGAACTTCTTCTTTTACCTGTCCTGTCATCCCTGGTTGTTTTGCACCTTTATCCCATGGAGTATGGGAGTATGGGTCAAAAGGGAATGCTCCATATACCTTAGCGGTTTTGTTATATCCAATACCTTTTCTAATATCGTAGTAGTGGTCTTTTAAAGATGAAATTTGATCTTCTGAAGCACCTTTATCTATTGCCCAAGATATGTTTTCCTGGGCAGCTAATAGAAGTTTACTAACCATGTGCCAGTAGATACTACCTAGACCCTCGAAAGCAAAAAATGTTCCTGAACGACCAGTAAAAGATTGGTGATTAAAAATAGTTTCAAATATTAGAGCTACTTGGTTCTCTGGATCAGAAATTTTTAACTCTTCTAATGTGGATATAACCTGTTTAGAGTTATGGAAGTTACCATTAAAATGGTACTCACCACTGTTATCTATTGTAATTAGATCTTTGTTTCCACTTTCTACTAACTCTTTTAATATTTTGTTACCATTAACAACGTCGGTTGGTATTATATTCTTTTGTGTAAAACCTGGAAGTTCTCTATTAGGATATAACATATAACTATGTTGATCTTCACGGAACATTGCACTACCTTTTAAGGCTGTTAATGTACCATTGGCCTGTGTTGGGGTTAATAATCCAGATGTTAAAATTGCAACCTGCCCTTCTAACATCTCGTATAGATAGTGAATCTTCATCTTTCCATCTCTTATTTCTAAAGTATTATACGAGTGGTAAAGGTTATCCTCTCTTCTATTTTTATATAGTGTATCGTCTACACATATTAATACTGATTCCAAAAATGTTAAAAGTGATTTGATAGTTATATTATCATCTTTAAAGTCTAACTCTTTATAATAACCGACCCTGTAATTTTCAGAAGCCACACCTAAAAGCTCTACAATTTGGTACCGAGCAGAATCTGATAAGTTTGCAGATAAGGTTTTTTCATAATTAGCAAAAATCTTAGCTATTTGATCAAACCATATAACAATGTCATTACTCATTGTTAATGTATCTAGATCTGAACCTGAATATATATTCTTCATAAAAGAGATGTATCTTCTTATATAAGCCAAAGTTACAACAGATATACCTTTCCCAACTAAAGCATTATTAGCATCGTTCCACTCAGGTCTCTGTGTATTCATCCAGATTCCACCTTCTGGGATATAGTTACCAAGTTTTGTTAATAAGTGAACTAATAATTTCTCAGACATTGAGTTTAGTACTAATTTACCACTCTTATCGTGTAACATCTTTCCTTCAGCACCAATTTCTTCTGCTAAAACTCTAATTTTTTTATCTTTATCTTCATTAAAATCTATTGTCTCGTATGGGTCATTCACAATGTCCTTAAATGACTTAATTTCGTATGGAACATTTGCAGATGTATAAGTTCTGTGATTAAGTTCTTTTTGTAAGTTCTCTGGTTTGTGATCTTGGTACATCTCTAATAATTTTAGAAGATAGATGATCTGGTGATCAGACCAGTAACCAATATTAGCCCAAGGGTTTCCAGGTTCTGGACACTCCCAATTAATTCCATTTTTTGATACATGATATGGGTTATATCCATCTTTAGTAGATGCGTTTAAAAATGTCGCGATTGTATGCTGAATATACTCTGGGTAGGAGTAACATAAAGCTTCCCAGTTCTGAAAGATGTCTCTCCAGTTACCTTCATAGTCTAATTTTGCTGATCCATCAACTTTCTCAGTTTGGATAGAGAATGCATTCCATGGTCTACTTGGGTCTCCATGTCTTCGACTAAATGTCAAAGGAAGATAAGCATACCATATTCTCTCTAAATCTGAATCTTTCTGATCTAAAACAAACTCTAAAACCTGGTCGTAATTTAACTCTTTTGGTAGTTTTGTTAACTCGACAGAATGTCTTTTAAGTACATTTTTATTTGTGCTACCTATAAACTCAATGAAGTCTGTAATTCCAATCAAATATGAGTTATAGAAAAAACCACCTCTCATAATATTAAATAGAACATTTGCTTGGTGGTGTACACAGTTCATTTGGCTCTGGGTTGCTTGTAATCCATCGTTTTGGTTAAGTATTGTTTTAAGTTCTCTACTTCCTTTTTCTACATCTTCAATTACTACAGAAAATTTATTTTGTTCAGTCTTAATAAAATCTTTTAGGTTATTTACAGCTGTTAAATCTTTATCTAAATCTGCAACTATTAACCACTCTTTATCAGAGTTACCTTGTAATTTAAATTCAGAATGAACTAAGAAACAACCTCTATCTCCTTTCTGATCAATCTCTGTTTCGAGAGAACCTCCACGGGAAAATGATTCTAATTGATCTGCTTTTAATATGTAGTTCTCTACGTCTAAACCTGACTGCCATATTGTATTAGCTTTTAAAGATTCACTTGGTTCTGCTAAGTCAGTTAAAGCTGCACTTAATGTAAATAGTACTAAACCACTTTCATCTAACTGAGTTCTTTTATACCCATTTAATAAGTTACTAAACTCTTTTTGAACCTGGGATTCTACACCTGATGGTAGAACGTTTTGTAATCCGTCAACAATATCTATATCTATATCTGAATTATCTAAATTATCTAAGACAGATTTTTTAACTAACCCATACTTCTTACTATTCATCCAGTAATATGAGTAGGACAGTCCTAGTGTTTCATTTATCTCTTGAAATTTTAATATATTACCGGCAACATTTTTAGAAAGTATATTTTTGATAATATAAATATCCCTACTTTCAGTTGTAAAAGGTTTCCATAAATATGTTTTGTTGCTTTTAGTTGCTAATATAACCGTAGTAGGTCCAGTATTATCTGCATTCTCAGTAATTCTATCATCTGTATAATATGGAAATAGAGATGATTCTGAATTTACTCTACCTGCTGTTAATCCACCTGTACTAGAAATAAACATCCAGTGATTTGAATTACTTGTTAAAGTCATAAAAAAGGGTGGCATCTGAGTATAATTCTCTATCTGATAAAACAGATCATTATCAACTTCAATAAATTGCTCCTTAATTTCTGGAGATTCTTTTTTTATTAGTTGATCCCCTAAGTAAATGTTAGATTTCATAATTACCCCTAAATGTATGTTTATTTTATTTATTTTTATGTTTACGCAAACATATTAACGTGAGTCTCACTAGAAAGCAAGTTAATTTAATGTAAATGGGAGATTATATATCTCTTTTTACTATTAACTTTGGTTTTCTATCTATGTTGTATAATCCCCAATGTTTTTCTGGTTCCATTTCATCATCAGACCCTTTCCAATCTTCGTCAAATGCTTCGAATAAAAATGTTAATATTCTATTTTTATTAGACCATTCTAATAACTGTGTGCAATACTTTAATTGCAACTCTTGGTTTGCATTACTAGGATCTATACCCCGACCATTTGTATTAGTTGTCCACCCAGCTTCTGTTATAACAACAGGAATATCCGGATATTTATTTGCCACACTATAATAATTTTCTTTTGTATAATCCATGGCCTGTTCAATACTTTTATACTCCCAAACAGGATATGTATGAACCGATATAAAATCTACTTCTAATGCCAGTTTTTCAAGTTTGTTTGTCCAAGGTACATAATTTTCACAAAATGTTACTGGCTGTTTTGCACTTTTTTTAACCATCCTAACATAGTCTATTACACTTTCAACTGGTACTAAGTGGTCTGTCCAGTCTACTGTGGCTTCGTTCCCTACAGATATAGAGAAAACTATTTTAGGGTACTTGTTAGCAAGGGATATAACTTCTTCTACTAATCTTATGTTCTCTTTTTTATTGAACTCTAAAATTTCATCAGTATAAATAGCTCCCCAGGGGCAATCAGGGTTATTAACTTCGGCTAAAATATAAGCTCCAATCATAACCTTAAAATCTAAGTTTTCCTTTTCTATAACATCCATAACAGTAAAAGCATGGGCAGTACAGTCATAAAGTCTTAAATATCCCCAATCATCTTTTAATATCAGAAGATCCTCTTTTACCTCTTGATATGTAGGGCTCTGACCACCTGGCTTTTGACCTGTTCTGTAACCAGAGTAACAGATTGCATTTTTATGTTCTATTTCAATTTTTTGTTCAAGCTTCATATGTAATCCTTAATATTTTAATTTACCGTTTTTATCCCAGATACCCCAATATGCACCTACATCACCTTCATCTTCAACTTTCCATGCTTCATCAAATGTAGAGAAATAAAAGATTTCTAAATCTTCTTCTTTTGCCCAATTATAAGTGTTAATAAAATACTTAATTGCATTCTCTTTAGAAGGTATAGCACCAAAAAACTTAGTACCAATATTTGGCCAACCTGTTTCGCTTATAATAACTTTTTTACTTTTAGCTGCTATAGTTGCTCTTCTATACATATCCTTCATGTATAAAACAGAGTGCTCTAAACTACAACCTTCCCAAAATGGGTAGCAGTTAGCAAGTATAACATCGCAAACTTCTGTGATCTTTGGTCTCTCTTCAAATATATAATAAGCATCTACATAACCGACAGGTATATCTATTATCTCTTTTTTTACTTTACTAATGTATTCAATTAATTTCTCTTCTGTTATGTCTTCTCGTAGCATAACTTCGTTTCCAACAGCTACAATATCAGCATAACCACTTTTAGCTATCTCTATTACATTGCTTATCTCTTTCTCATTAACCTCTAAATCTTTACCTATCCAGGCACCAACCATAGTTTTTAAACCATATTCATGGGCAATTCTAGGTATATTTTCATTTCCATCTGTAGTAGAAAATATTCTAATCCAATTTGTATATGGTTTAATAATTTCAATTTTAGCTCTGATTTGTTCCTCTGTAATAATATCTCCAGGTTTTTGATCCTGGGTATATGGACTAAAGCACATTCCATGAACACAACTATTTAATAGCTCTGAAAACTGTGATGTTAAATCTTTAGTATCATGGTTATTATAATTAACCCCTGCCAGTGTCATAACTCTATGGCCTTTACTAGACATATTTATCCCCTATATTTATATAAGAAATAAGTAAAGAGTTATATTACATCTTCACCTATTAATAATTATTTTAGTTCAATGAACGGTATAAATAATTCCGCTCATTATCTATATTGCAATATAAATATTTATAGTTAGTTTCCATATTACTCGAACATAATATATTCCCAATTTACATACGTCAAGCTTTAAAGGCAAAGAAATAATTGAAATTGTTTAATTTATGATAAAATAATATATTATATATAGTAACTAACTGCGACAGAAAAGTACAGTTTGTTTCCTTAGGAAATTAACTGTTGACGATTTTAAACCTCTACTATACCATTAACCCATGCAAAATCAGAATTTATACAACTCTTCTAGAGTACTACAGGCTGTATGGCAACAAGAATCTATTAGTAGAACAGAAATTGCCAACCAGTTAGGTCTGAATAAGTCTACTATCACAAAACTATTAAGCCCAATGATAGACGATGGAATAATACTAGCTATAGATAAACAAGCAAGTGGTCATCAGGGTGGAAGAAAAGCTGAAGTTCTAACAGTTAATGAGAAGTTTGGATCTGTTATTGGTATAGAAGTAAATACATCTTTTTCTGTTTTTTGCGTTACAGACCTAAAAGGCAATATAATACTTCATGAAAAGTTTAAACATAATAAAGATAAACTTAGTTTTCAAGAATTGATAGATTTTGTATTAGAATACTCTATCTCTAAGTGTAAAAAACGAGGGATATCTGTTTTAGGTGTAACTTTAGGTGTATCGGGGATTATTAACCCCTACGAAGGAATAATTTACAGGTCTAACCCATTAAACATAGATAGTCCTGTTAGAATTTATGAGAAGTTAAAAACTTACCCCTTCCCTATTTTAATAGAAAATGATGCAAACTGCTGCTGTTCTAGCCAACTGGTAAAAAGTGCATCAGAGCGAAAAAGAAACTTTATTACAGTATTAGGAGAGTTTAGAAAACCAAATGTTGATTCTAAAGAACATGGTGGAATAGCTATAGGAATTGGTTTAGTCATTAAAGATAGCATTTTACACGGAGAAAACTTTTCTGCAGGAGAATTTCAGAGTATAAATAAAGATGCCCCTAATACCTCACAGTTTAACCTTACGGAAAAAGAAGTTAGTAGAGTAAAAGAGGATGAAAAAGTATTAAGTAAAGTTCTTAGAGAGCTTTCAAGAAACCTATCCTTATTAGTGAATACATTAAACATAAGCCATATCTACTTCGAAGGTGATATTGTTGAGGCCGAGTTTATGTTAAAACCTATATTACGAGATGAAATTCAGAGGAATTGGAACTATAATAGCCAAGTGGATTGTCAAATTTCTTTTTCAGAAAATGGGGATGATGCAGTGGCCCATGGAGCGGCATGTTATTTTTTAGAGAAGCTGTTTTCACCTCCTAGGTTTTGGGAAGATAAAAACGATTATTACCAATCTGGAATTGAATTCTTCAATAAATTAAAAGAGCTTAAGAGAAATTAAATATGTTGTCTATTCCATAATAGGTATTGCTAATTTAAATTTACAATACAGACTGGAGTACCAATTGCTATTCCACTGATACTTTTAGCTAGTGGTAATCCTCTCTCTTTATCAAATTCTTTAAGTTGGATATTTGATGAATCTTGATTTGCAATTAATAACCACTTTCCAGACGAAGAAAATTCTATATCTCTTGGTGTCTTACCTCCAGAACTAATTATGGAGTTCAATGTTATTGTAACATCCTGGTCATTTCTAGTTATAGAAAAAACACCAATAGTATCATCAAATCTATTTGATGCTGCTAAAGAATTCCCAGATGGGTGTATTTTTATTGCTGCAGGAGCAGAAATAGTCTCTTTATCTGGTTCAATTGATGGAATATCTTGAATTATAGTAAGCTGACCATCATCTTCAATTTTCACTACTAAGATTCTTGGTATTAATTCGCATAAAATATATAGATGTTTATTATCTTTGTCTAATGCCATATGCCTGGGACCATAACCAGTCGGTACTTTTAAAGCTAAAGTGCAAGAATTCAGACCATCTTGTATATGATGTTTCCATATAGAATCAGTTCCTAGATCGACAACATATAGGTTTTTATCTGGAGTAAGAACAACTTGATGTGCATGAGGTGCCTCTTGCCTGGATAAATTAGGTCCTGTTCCACTGTATTTATAATTTGAGATAAGCCTAGCTTTTTTATTTTCTAATTTATAATCTGCAATAGATCCGTTTACATAGGATGCTGTAAATACTCTATCTTTATAACTAATTAAATGACAACTAGAATTGTCACCATTGGTAGATCTACTTAATAGATCTAAAGAGTAGTTCTTATCTAGAGAAAAGCTTAATACTTCACCACCACCGTTTTCTTCGTCTTCGGACACAGATAACACTGTATTTATATCACTTCTATAACATAAATAAGATGGGTTTTTAACATCCTGAACACAACTAATAATTTTTATAGCGCCTAGATCCTCATCAAGTTGAATAACAGATATTCCACTTCCATTAGCCAAAGCTGCATGGGGAACAAAATGGGTGTAACAACCTACAACATAATAACTTTTCACTAAAACCTCACAATATCCATAATTCTAAAGATGTCTCCATTTAAACCAATTGTAACCCAAAATTGTGGGGAATATAAAAAATCACGATCAAGATATACTGGGTCACTATCAAGATTTTTTACAGGAAAGAAAAAGCACCCAGCATTTAAAGTAAAACCTTTATATATTTGAAAAATTGATTGCCCACCAAAAATCATTCCAGATCTAACAAAATCTGAATATCCATCAACATCAGTAAAATAATGTTTATAACCACTGGCAAAATCAAAAGAGACGTACTTTAAGTCCAGAATATATTCTAAAGTTAATCTAGTTGAAATTGGTTTAATAGAAAGTGGAGCATCTACATTTAGTCGACCTCTAAAAATGCTGTATTCATAAAATGCATCAAATCCAAATACAGGACTTAGTTCTTCATCTTCATATTCCTGCTCTAATGCTGGGATCCCTCTAAAATCATGAATACCGTTTTGTATATCCTCACCACCAAACTCACCTTTGTATAGCAGAGAAAATGTAGGAGTAACATTAAATGGTCGGACATCTAAATCATAATAAACTGATGTAAGTAGAAGGTCGTACCTATAATTAAATTTTCTTGATGTTATTACATGAAAGTATTGGGATATGCCAAAATTATCCTTTTTAGTATTCGCAAAGAGTGAAAACGTTAAAAAGTCGTCGGCACCAATATAGTCTCCATTGATGCCATTTTCAGTAGAACCTGTATAGTTATCATTCAAAAAACCTGAAATCATCGAAACTTCAGAATAAAGAGATATACTTATAAATAGAAATACAAAGAGAATTAGATACTTCATACCATAATTATATTTTATTCCTAGATGTTTTGAAATCCTTTTTCTAAGATATGGAAATTATTAAGATTTTCTTTACCTATACTCTTGATTTTAACAGAACCGTCAACAATTTCAGCCCCTAGAGTTTTTAAATGTACAACACTATTTCCAGCTTCATCCGCAGACCCAGATATTCCCTGGATAACAGTGACAATCTTCTCTATCTCTATGCCCATATCGTCTAGTGCATTTCTTACATGGGAGTTTCCACTTTGAACATTATCAACTGTTGCAAATATTCTATTTGTCTCCTGTGACATTGTACCCATTCCAGAAATAATCTCTATAAAGGAGTTATAAACAACATCTATCTGTTGAGTTATAATATTAAAAACTTTCTGAAGCTCTACTGCTGTATCATTTGATGCCTTAAACTGATGAGTATTCTCTTTCATACTCTCTTTAATAAATTTAGAATTCTTACTCGTTTCCTCTGCAAGTTTTCTAATTTCGTCAGCAACAACTGCAAAGCCTTTTCCTGCTTCACCGGCATGTGCGGCTTCAATAGCTGCATTCATTGCTAATAAGTTAGTTCTACTAGATATACCCTGTATAACATTTACTACAGATAATATCTCTTCAGTGGATTGAGATAGCGCTTTTAAAGAAGTTAAAGTTTCACCTAATTTTTTAGTACCCATACTAGAGGAATCAGATAGTTTAGTTAAAACTTCTCCCTTTAATTGTGCATCCCGAGTCATTACATCGATTTGAGCTGTGATCTCTTTAGTAGCACTAAATGATGCTTCAATAGCCTTAGTCTGAGTCTCAATTTTTTCCATTACAATCTGTTTAGAATTATTAATCTGCATATTAGAATCTTGGCCATCTTCTGTATGACTTTTTAAAATTTGTATTACATCTTCTAATAGTGCAATATCTTTAGCCATATCCGTACTATTATTAGAAGAATGATCCGCTGCTTGTAGTAGGATTTCACCCATACTAAATGCATCTTTTGTGGAGTCAAAAAGTTCTGTTATAGTCTTGAGGTTAGCTTCACTTTTAGCGTTTTGTCTCTCTATAATTGCTACATTAGACTGTTGCATTTTAAAAATAAGATATGAAAACAGACAACCTAAGCCTAAAAATAGAGTAGAAATAATAAATGGGACTAGACCTGCAGGTTTCCCTCCAGCTTTTAATATTGGTAGTAACATGATATAAGCAGCTACAGAACCAGCTAATGCAGCTATTATCATCCCACGTATTTGTGTTTTACTATAACATAAAAAAGGTGCCATTAATATAACTGTTAAAATGTACGTAGAATAAATATATAGATCGTTAACTTCTGTTTTATCCTGAATTAGATATACAGCAAACGCAGTTAATGTAAAAAAAACAGTACTAATACGACTACTGGCCATATATTTACCCTTAGTAATAATATAGGCATTAATCCCAAGAATAGCTGAAACTAATAACTCTACACTAGCAACAACAATATCAGCCCCAGCAAATCTAACACCCGCAAACAATATAAAAGCTATTGATAAAACTGCATTTATTTTAAATAAGGTTGTTGCTTTCTCTTGAACAACTCTACCTTTATCTTCATATACTTTTTTAACTTTATTTATAATTTTCATAGATTCTCCTAATACATCAATAATAGGTGCTGAATTAGGAAAGGTCAAATAAAGTTTCTCAGTAATTGGATAATTAGATTTTCATCCAATTGCTGATCATATCGAAACCTATATTAATTACATTATTAAGGAACACACAGGTTAAAACTTATACTCAAATGCAAGTTTAATAGTATCGTTATCACTATATTGGCCAAGATCTGTAGTCTCTTCACCTTCTAACATCAGGTACTCTAAATATATATCTGTATTATCTGATACTTTATATGTAACTTTTGGTTTAATCATATAGTCTTCATCAAAAATATTATAAGCGGCTGCAACTTCAACATAAAGAGTTTCGTTTAAGTAGTTATCAGAAAGTCGACCTATTAAATTTAGGCTATAATATTGATCATCTGAACTGTATTGTGGGTCAGTCAAAGTAATATTATCTGAACCTAATATAATTGTTGAGACACCCTGAATTAAAAAGTTAACATTGCTTATTGGTAAATTAACATCAAAACCTAAAATAGCTTTAATAAAATTATTATTTATACCTGCATCATCTCCGACCGTATCTTCTGTTAGATTATACGCAACTTCACCTTTAAGATTAAAAGAACCAACTGCAGCTGCTATATCGACACCTATAGTTTGCACATCATTGTATACTAAAGTTAAAATTCCGGAGGACATAACGTCAGCTGGATCTATAGTAGGTTGTTTTAAATAACCGTTAAAATAAGTTATACCTAAATCTACAGAATCTATTGATGTTGTAAATCTTATAGCTGCTTGGCTAGATTCAAAATAATCAAGTTCTTCAAATGTTAAAGTATCTTTAATGGCAGTAGCAGTAGCACTAGCTGTAGCTGAATCCATTCCTTGCCCTAAAGCCATTAAATAGATTGTATCCTCCATATTAGCGATATAGTATGGTGTCCAGATTCCATCCATAGGTATGTTATCACCATAAAATTTAGGTAAATATGCTATTTCTAAAAGTGAATTTTCACCAACAGGGACATTAACTTTTATCATCTGCTGTGATATTTTACTATCTAAATAACTTGTACCAAATGGATCTGAATAATCTAAAGGGTTTAGGACATCTACAGCATGGATCCCATCGGCATTTCCCCATATTGGTTTTAAAAGTCCTACTTCTAAGTCAAATAGAGAGTGATAATAACGTATAAAAAATGTATCTATAAAAGTTGATGTATCGTATTCACCACCTTGTAGAGGGAAGTTTTTGAAATCATCTAGGCCTTTTAAATCCACATCAATATTTAATGAAATATCAAATGATTCCGCTTCGAATAGTATATCTAAATCCACAAAAGAGTTTAAACTTGGATTTTCGTCTATATAAGTTGTATTTAGACCAAATCCGCCTCCTATTGATGTGGAGAAGAAACGATCATTCCCTTCATCAAAAAAATCATCCTCTTCAAAAAAACTATCCTCTTCGAAGAAGCTATCGTCAGTGTAGAAACTTTCAGTTTCTTCATCGTCAGCAGAGATATTAACAAAACCCAAAAGTAGGAAAACTATTAAATAAATAATACTCTTTTTCATATACATTACTATTTTACCTTTCCAGTAGTTAAGAATCTTTTCTCAAAATATGCCGGATTTGTTCTTTTATTTAGCTCTATTTTTTTGTTATTAATTTCAGAAGATCTTTTACTAATTAAGTTTTCCATTTTAGTACTACTTGGTATCCAAAATCCATTAATATTTTCTAGTTTGCTAATTGTTAAGATCTTATTTAGAGTGTTCTTTTTATTGTATAACTCAACTTTGATTGGCATTAATATATCATCATCTTTAACTATCCACTGGACTCGTCTGCTATACTGGGTATCTGACATATCTTTAGGAATAGATTCTACAACGTAACAGTTATATCCATCTAATTTTTCTTCTCTTAATAGAGTGTGTTTATCGTCATCAATATCTCCACCAGACATATCGTCGTAGGTAAACTCTGTGCCCATAAAAGCAGAGTCACCGTCTGATGCTGCAATTCTTCTCACTTTTCCAAGAGCAGGCATATATATCCACTTATCATCTCCAGTTTCATTTTCTTTAACTAGGAATCGAGTGTTTTTAACTGAAGCTGGAGCTCTAAAAACCATCATCTGTCTATTTAAATCGTTAGAACCAGTAAGGCTCCACATCTCTACAACCCTATCTTTAACTGAACCATTAGACTCTGTTATTAATAGTTCCACTAAAGCATGGCTTGATTTAGGGGATTCTTTTGCTTCCATTTTATCCATAACATCTCTACCTGTAATAGAGAAACCTGCAACTGCTATTAACATAAAACATATTGTTAAAATTATCTTTTTCATTATATCTCCTTATTTTCTTATAAACTTTGGTTTAAATATATTTAATAATCCTGGCATTATTGTCATTGATGCAATAGATGCTACTAACATTGTAATTGCAATTAAAAACCCTAAATACATTAGTGGATTAAAGTTTGATTTTAGTAGAACTGTAAAACCAGCAGCTACCGATAGTGCATTAAAAATTATGGCTTTCCCAGATGACATTAGGGACTTTTTAGTAACAGTATCTTCACAAGTTTCTGTTTGGCTAAATTTGTGATAAGAGGCCATAAAGTGGATTGTATAATCAATACCAATTCCTATGGCAATACTTCCAACCATTGCTGTACTCATGTCTAACTTTATGCCTAAAAGCCCCATAAGTCCGTAGTTAAACAGAACAGTAAAAGCTAATGGAATCATTCCAAAGAGACCTGCAAATGCTGATTTGTAAGCTACAGATAGTATGATAAACACCATAAGTAGGGATAAAAAGATACTATTCATTGCAGAACTTGTTATTAACTTTGTAGTAGAATCTTGAGCAAGTGCTGTACCTGCAAGGTAAACGTCGTAACCTTCAGGAAAATAGTCATCAATATAACTTTGTACAACAGGTATAATCTCTCTAGTAAACATATTTCCTGTGTTATTCATCATTATTGTCATCTTAATATTTTCAGGAGAAAGAGGATCATCATTTTGCCCTATAAAACCTTCTAATTTACCTGTCATAGCGTAGTACTGACTCAGTAAATTGGATAGATCTTCTAACTCATCATGTCCATATTTAGCAGGATCAGTTGGTATTTCAAAAAATCCAAAACCTTTGTAGTTTGTCTCTTTTTTTAGAAGTGTCATTAGCTCATTTGCTGAAATATTAGGGTTATCTGCCATGGCATAAGCTTTGGACATAATATCCATAAATCCATCTGTAGTTAATATTACATTGGCATCATCTGTTTCTTCATCGGTAAACATATATTCATCTTCTGAATCGTCAGTGAAGAAACTATCTGATTCATCGTAGAAACTATCAGATTCTTCAAAAAAGCTATCTGAATCCTCATCAAAATCGGAATCGTACTCACCTGAATAATCATCAAAATCGTCTAGACCATCAGACCCTTCTGCATCAACATGCATAACCTGATTCATCCGTTTAACTGTATCCGTAAAAGATAGAACTTTTTTAACAGGTTCATAATTTGAGGTTAAAAATATACTAAGACCTTCCATTGCATTTAGAAGTTCGGTATCGACACCGGCACCTTCGCCACTAATTATAACATTAAAGGTTGTTGTTCCTGTAAACTTCTCCCTTAAAAACCGATCAGAGGTTCTTATATGAGTATCTTTTTTGAAATACTCAACAATTGAGTTATCAATAATTAAATTATTTGCTCCAACAGCAGATAATATTACTATTATTAAAGACATGAAAAGTATTAGATACTTTCTTTTTCCAAAAGATTCATAATATGTACTTAAGGCCCTCTCCATTGAACCACTATTTGAATGCTCAATCTGGGATCGATGTTTTTTAGTACTTTTGTAGTTAAAAACTAAAAGTGATGGTATTAAAGTCAGGGCAACTATCAGAGCAAAAATAATTCCAACGGAGGTAAAAATACCAAAATTCCTCATTGGGATTATTGAACTAATAGATAGGGATGCAAAACCTGCCACAGTTGTTAAACCAGCTAAAAATATTGGTTTTTTTACATAACTAAGAGATTTTAATATAATATTAGTATGGCTTTCTTCTGTTAGTTCACCTTTATAAGCTTTAATATCATCATAATAATGGCTTATAACATGTATACCATATGCACTTCCTACAGCCATCATTAAAACTGGTATAATAATACCTAAAATAGATAATGGTACACCTAAAACACCCATTAGACCTATTGTCCAAATAGTACTTATTGTAACTGTAACCATAGGAATTAATATCCCACTTAATCTTTTAAACGATATGAAAAGAGCTATTAATAAAACAATAACAACTATTGGTATTAGGACCATTAAGTCAGACATCATATTTGTTGATAATAAAACAACCATAGATGGCAGACCGGCTAAGTAGAACTTTATGTTTCTATTTTCGTATTTTTCAGTAATTCTTTTTAGATCATGGTAGAGCTTCTCTTGTCCATCTGGACCTAAACCCTCTTTTAAAGTAACCATTATCTGAGAAGCACTATAATCGTTAGAAACAAGAAGATCCTGGTATAAATCCCAAGATAATATTTTCTCTTTTAAAGTTGTTACATCCTCAGGGCTTCCTGTAAAATCTTCAACCAGTGGAGAGACAACCAATGAGCCATCTATTCCATCTATAAAATCACTATTAGTTAACGATTGAATACTATCAACGCCATCTAAATCTTCAAACTCTTTAGTCAGTTTATCAATAACATCTAAGGCTTCGACTGTAAAGATTGTTCCTTTTTTCATTTCAAGGCCAACACTCATTGCCATTGATGGGCCAAAGATATCATCTGCTTTATCAATTGCTATTCTCTCAGGGTTATCTTCTGATAAAAACTTCATTGTGTCATTATCTATAGTGACATTCTTTAAATTGTAAGCAAAAAACAGAGTTATTATACTTATAATTATTACTGTTATTTTGGGATACTTACATATTTTTTCCATATTATATTCCTCTAATATTACACTCTTGCAGTGTAATTAGTGTAATTTATAGTTTAATAATAATACGGTAAAAATTAGAAGTCAATAGATGTTATGAGTTTAAATACTCATTCATTGCAGTAGGTGTTAAGATTCCATCTAAGATTATTTCGATTGAATTTCTCATTAACTCTAATTTGGAAAACGGTAGACTTTCAGGTTTTTGCCATGTAGCTAGACCTCTAATACTATTTAAGAAAATAAATGGAACCATATCGATATTTATATGTTTCTTTATTACACCTTTTTGTTGACCTTCAATAGCTAATCTACGAATATTATCTTGAATTTGGTCTGTTAAAAATAGACATTCAGGAGAGTAAATTATTCTAGCAGCATTGGGATCTGACCTTGTGGGAACCTCAAAGTTTGAATATTGGGTATAGACGTGTTTTATAGCTAAAAAGATCTTTTCAACTATTGTTTTATCGGTACTAGCAAAAAGATTTGTAATGTCTTCTAAAACTTTCTCCATACTAGAAAATATAATAGCTTCTAATAAATTTTCCTTAGAGCCATAGTTATTATAAATTGTTTTTTTTGATATACCAATTTGGTCTGCAAGTTCATCCATGGAGATTTTAGTTAAACCAAACTTAAAAAAAACTTCTGAAGCCCTATCTAAAATAGCATCTTTTTTACTCATGAATTTATTATAACAAAAAAGCCACAAGGTTAATACCCTGTGGCTAAACACTTATGCGAAACTTACATATCAGTCGTAAATAAGACCTTCAATGTCAGCATCGTCCATGTTAGAATAGTCATAGAACTTAGCTCCAGTATCTACATCAGATACTGTCTCACCCATGTAAGCTTTATATGCTAACTCAACAGCTTTGTAACCAATTGAGTATGGGTCCTGAGTAATAGAACCTAAGAAGAATTTAGCTCTAACTGCATCTTTTTGAGCTTTACCAGCATCAAATCCAACAACAACTAAACCTGGATATTTGTTAGGAAGATCTGTTCCATCGTTAGTTGCAGCTAAGATACCTTTAACAGTGGCTGCGTTAGAACAGAAAATACCTAGAATAGTATCACCTTCAACTTTGTTTAATACTGCAGTTGCTGCAGATGCAGTATCTGTTGCAGCAGCTGAAGCAGGAACAATCATTTCGATCAGAACTTTATCACCACTAGTTGGGTTTTTACTATCTATATAAGCTGTGTTACCGATAACTGCAATATCACTTTCTGATAAAGAAGTTTTATCAGCTATTAACATAATCATTGTATCTCTGAAACCTTTACCACGGCTTAATAAAGATTCACCTGCAGCATCTTGATTCATAACAATAATTTTTACTGGATTTTCAGAAGTAGCAGCTTCGATATCAGCTTTAATCACTTCAAACATTTTAGTTGCAGCCATTCCTGCAGCTGCATAGTTATCAGTAGATGCGTTTGCATATATAGATCCTGCTGGAGCATTAGGAACACCTGAGTCAAAACCAATTACAGGAATACCATCTCGTTTAGTTTGAGCTAGTTGGTCCATAACAGAAGTTGTATTTAAAGCGGCTAATGCTATTGCAACAGGTTTTTTAGCTATTGCGTTATTTAACATTTCAACTTGATCCTGAACATCACTCTCTGATGCAGGTCCCTCAAAAGTCATATCAACGCCGTATTCTTCTGCAGCTGCTATAGCTCCTTTTTTTACCTGTTGCCAGAAGTCATGTTGCTCTCCCTTAGATACAACAGCAATGTAAGGTTTACCTTTAGCTTTAGGTTCAGCTCCAGCCTCATTATTACCACTTGCAAATGTAGGCATTGCAAAAGCTAACATTACTAATACTAAAATTAATACATTTAATTTTGATTTCATTATAAAATCCTCCTAATATATAATCCAAAACATACGTTTTAGAGTGTGAACATATTTAAAAATATTCTTATTGAAGTTTCTGCTTTTTAACTTTTGAAGCTTTTTGGTTTCTATAGATATCAAGCAGAACAGCACCTATAACAACAATTCCTGTAAAGAAAGTTTGGTAGTGAGCCTGCAAATCCATAGATGGAAGACCAGCTCTTAATACACTCATTATATAAACACCTATTAGTGTTCCCCAAACAGAACCAATACCACCGGATAAAGAAGTACCACCTATTACAGCACCTGCAATTGCGTATAACTCAAATCCTTGTCCCTGGGCTGGCATTACAGTTGTATATACAGCAGCAAACGCTATACCACCAATACCTGCACAAAACCCACTAACAACATAGGCCATCATTTCCCATTTTTTAACATTAACTCCAGATAGTCTTGCAGCTTCTTTGTTTGAACCTATCGCAAATATATATCTACCCATCTTAGTTTTTGTTAAGATAAGGAATGCTATTAAAGCAACAACTAAAAGAACAATTGCCCCAGTAGGAAGTGAATCTCCATCTTCGTTAATGAACTTAAAGATATTTTTAAACCAACCACCTTCTGATGATCTTGTAGGGAATGTTGCACTTCTAACATTGGCAACAATAGAACCAACTCCCATGGAGATCATCATTGTTCCAAGGGTTGCAATAAATGGAGGTAGTTTTAACCTAGAGATTAAAATACCATTAAAGAAACCAAATGCTGTTGCAACTATCAAAATCAGAACTAAAGACACCCACATTGGCCAACCCCATGTTTTATATGCGGTACCACCAATTATTGCAGCACACATCATAACTGTTCCAACAGATAGATCAATTCCACCGGTAATAATTACAAAAGTTACTCCTATTGCAATAAAACCTATGTAATATGATGAATCAAGTATGTTTACTAATGTTGAATAAGAGAAAAAATTTCTCCCAAACAAACCAAAAAATATATATAAAATTACTAGTGCAGCAGGAGCTAAAAATTTCTGTAACCCGATACCGTTAATTTTATCCATTAAACTCTTATTGTTTATGTCATCCATCTTGTCTAACTCCTAATCTCTTTTTGTGGCATATTTCATAATTTCTTCCTGGTTAGCATCTTTAATATCAAGCTCTCCAGTAATTTTCCCTTCGCACATTACAATAATTCTGTCACTCATTCTTAAAATCTCTGTTAGTTCAGATGAAATCATAATTATTGATTTTCCCTGTTTAACAAGCTCGTTCATTAGTGTATAAATTTCACTTTTAGCACCAACATCGATACCTCTAGTTGGTTCATCAAAAATAAGAATATCACTATCTTTAATTAACCATTTAGCAATAACAACTTTTTGCTGATTACCACCAGATAAATTTCTAAGCAGTTGCTCAAGTGTTGGTGTTTTAACTTTTAATCTATCTACAAACTCACGGGTGATTTTTGCAATTTTTTTTGTATGAACAAAAAGACCTGATTCATAGTCATCGTAGGATGCCATAAGAGAGTTATCAATTACACTTAAATTAACAGCGACACCATATCTTTTTCTATCTTCAGATAGGTAACCAATACCATGACCAACTGCATCCATAGGAGATTGAATATTTACAACTTCACCATTTATTGAAATGGTTCCACTATCTCTTACATCTGCACCAAACACTGCTCTTGCAGTCTCTGTTCTTCCTGCTCCCATTAAACCTGCAAAACCTAAAATTTCACCTTTTTTGAGCTCAAAATTTACATCTTGAACCATTCGCCCTGCATTTAAGTTTTCAACTTTTAAAACAGTCTCTGCATCTGCTTCAACATTACTATGGGTTTTAGGATCTTCGTATATAACCCGTCCAACCATCATGTTTATTATTTCATCTTTTGTTACTTCATCAGTATTTTTAGTACCAACGTATTCACCATCTCGTAATACAGTTACTCGATCTGTAATCCTATTAATCTCATCCATCCGATGGGATATATAGATCATGGCAACATCTCTACAGGATAAGTCTCTCATTATTATAAAAAGGTCGTTAATCTCTGTCTCAGTTAATGCTGCTGTTGGTTCATCTAAAATTAGAACTTTTAAATCATGGGAAACAGCTTTCGCAATCTCTACCATCTGCTGCTTACCAACTGTTAAGTTTCCTAATATCTCAGTTGCATCAATATCCATATTTAATCTGCTAAAAAGTTCATGGGCTCTTCTATTTTGAGCTTTCTCATCAAGTAACAGACCGGATTCAGTTGTTGACTCCCGACCTATAAAAATATTCTGAGCAACTGTTAAATGTTCCATCATATTCAATTCCTGATGGATAATACCGATACCCTTACTTAACGCTTCTTTAGGACTTTTTGGATCAAATAATTCACCCTGAAAATAGATTTCACCTGAATCTTTTGGTGTTATTCCAGTAAGTGTTTTCATCATAGTTGATTTACCTGCACCATTCTCACCAACTAGAGCGTGAACTTCACCTGGATATAGGTCAAAGTTAACACCTTTTAATGCATGTACACCTGTAAATCTCTTATCAATATTAACCATTGATAGTACGTGTTCTTTCAAAACTTAAACTCCTAAGTTAAGATTTCTATATCTAACTATAAATATTATTGCATGGGTTTTTATATCCCGAAATCTAGTATCTTACGGACAATGTCGAATATTCTACGATTGTTGGATTATTTTATACTTATAAAATAAAACTCCTAACTATCTACGATGTAAATAGTTAGGAGGAAAAAGGAGTTATTTATTTATATTATATTGATGTTTCAAATTTAAGAACTTCATTATTGAGCTGTTCACTTTTAGTCATCATCTGATCCCCTAAGGATGAAACATCGGAGATTGAAGTCTTAATAACTTTAATACCTGATGTTATCTCATGGGTTCCCCTCTGAAGCTCAGTGGATATATTTGTAACTTTTTCAATTGAGTTTTTAACCGTTACTGTAGATAGGGTCATATTATCAGATTCAGACCTTATTTTCATAGATAAATCGTGTAATACAGTCATTGAGTCTTGGATTAAACTACCTCCAGAACCTAGCTCATCTAAACTAATCATAATATCTGATATTCTTTCTGATATCTTATTTATTTCTAGACCTGTAAGTTTAAAAGTATTAGTTGTATCTGCGACCGAGACTCCCGCTTCTTCAATATTTCCAAGTATTCTATTTAAGTTATAGGAGATTTCTTTTGAGTTTTTTGATGATGCTTCTGATAGTTTTCTTATCTCGTTTGCAACAACAGAAAAACCTCGACCTGCTTCCCCAGCATTAGCCGCTTCTATAGCTGCATTCATTGCCAGTAAGTTTGTCCTAGACGCGATATCTTCTATAATCTTAGTAATATCTTTTATCTCTGTGGCACTACTACTTATGTCGTTAATTATAGATGTTGTTTTAGATAATTTCTCTTGACCAACTTTTGCTATACCAATTAGTTCTTCTGATGACCTTTGGTTATTTTTTACAATTGAACCAATAGAGTTAACCGAGGCTATTATCTGATTAACAGAAGATGTAGAATCTTCAATCATATTCCCTTCAGATTCTATCATTAAATTCTGGTTCTCAATAAGTTTTACAATTGAGCCTATTGCGTCTTCAGACTCAGCAACACTTAATCCAAGATTAGATGATAAATTTTCAATATCTGCAATATTCAGATCGATGCCAGTTATTGAATTTGATGAATCTTCTAAGGATGATATCATCAGGTTCCTAGTTTCGATATTTTCAGATGAGTTGACCTTCGTCTTATTAATAGAACTATTTAGTGTATCTAAAAACTCATTAAGGGTAGTAGAGAGTCTACCAAGTTCGTCACTAGACTTTATATCAAATCTTTTTGTTAAAATCATTTGATTAAGATGATGAATATTATCATCGATGTGTTTTAAACTTTTACTTATTCTACTAGAAATTAAAAATGAGAGTATAACTCCAATACCTGACATAATTATTCCTAATATTATAGAAGTAATTTGACTTTTTGCTTTTATTTTACTGATCTCTTGGTTTATAATTTCGTATTGAGTATCTATAACATCGATATTAACTTCGATTCCTTTATATAAATATACTATTCTAGAAACAAGGTTATCTAAATTATCACTATATTCATCGAGCTTTTCATGGTTTATTAGTTGGTCTGACATAGCATAGCTTAGAACCTTAACATCGGTTTTTAGCTGATAAACATCTTGTGAATTTTTTATAAAAATATTATATGCAGAGTCTAATGCTACTCTATGTTTTTTAATAATAACTTCCATATTGGTTATTACTTCAATAGCATCTTTTATTCTTTGATTAATTGTTGGTAGGGTTTTTAAATTATGTATTTGAGCAAAACCATCATCAGTTACAGACTGTTGTTCTTTAAACTTTATATAGACTTTATTAATTGTCCCCGGAACTAAATGTCCTAAAACCCTAAGTTCTGATATCAGGGCTATTTTTAGAGATGTAAAAGATTTTTCTTCCTCTCTCATCTTATTTATAGGCTGGGTCATAACAAAGTAGAGTACAAAGCTTAATACAATAAAAAATAAAATAATAACTATTGAACCAAAAAGTTTATTTCTAATATTCATATTAAAAGTATCGTATGGATTTTTCAATTCCGCCATCTAAATTTATCCAGTATATGTAGAAAATATTACGTTTTTCTCTATTTTGTCACTTCTACATAGTTTGCAAAACTTAAATAACGGTGATATAAGTTCTCATAGATTTCAACATTTTTTGGTATTGGTGTATAAGTATAATCATACCCACAGCCCATATGTTCTTGTGCGTCTCTAATATCACTGTATATACCAGCTGAAACTGCTGCGAACATACTCGATCCTAGAGCACAAGTCTGTTCTGATGAACTTACAATAATTTCCCTATTCAGAACATCTGCTAAAGTTTGCATAACAAGTTTTGACTTTCTAGAGATTCCACCTGTGGCAATTACCCGTTTGATATTTATTCCTTCTTGAGTAAATCTATCTTGAATCTTTCTAGCTCCAAAAGCTGTTGCATCAATTATTGATTTATACATTTTATACGCTGATGTTGAGATATTTAATCCTATAAATCCAGCTTCTAGTTCCTGATTAGCATCAGGGGTTCTTCGACCATTTATCCAATCCAAAGCAATTATATCGTCTAATTTTGGAGACTTCTCACACCCCTCTTCAAGGGTTTTAAGAAGATTATTATCAAGTTCTTTTAAAAGTTCAATTTTAGCGACCGGGGATATAGTTTTACTACTGTTTATAATTTTTATAGAGGGACCTAATAGAGTTTTTTTAAACCATGCATAATAGTCGCCAAATGCAGCCTGACCAGCTTCTAAACCTACCATTCCTGGAATAACAGAGCCATCAACTTGCCCACATATTCCATTAACAAAACTATCAGCAAAATCTATAGTTGGGACAACAACAATATCACAAGTACTTGTCCCAATAACTTTAACCATATCGTATGCTTTTATTCCAGCTCCAACTGCTCCTATATGGGCATCAATTGCAGATCCACCAATTATTACATCTTCAGATAATCCAAGTTTTTTTGCCCACTCTTCAGATAGATTACCATTTGAAACTTCTGCAGTAACAGTTTGTCCATTAATATTATTACGCAGACCTTTTAGTAGTGGATCTAAATCCTCTAAAAAATCCTCTGCTGGGATACCATCAAAACTTTTATGCCACATAGCTTTATGCCCTGAACTACACCTAGATCTATTCATTGTTAATGGGTCTCTATTTCCTGTTAAAAGTGAAACCATCCAGTCTGAGTGTTCAACCCAAGAAAAGGCATCTTCTCTGACCTCTTTGTCCACTCTTAATGTACGTAGAATTTTTGCCCAAAACCACTCAGAAGAGTAACTTCCACCTAGAAATTTTGTATAATCTACATATTTACCACTATGGGATAACAAATTAATCTCTTTTGCTTCTTCTATTGCTGTATGATCCTTCCATAATATAAACATAGCATTAGGATTAGTCTCATATTTAGGTAATAAAGCTAATGGTGTTCCGTTTTTATCCACAGCACATGGAGTAGAACCTGTGGTATCAAAAGCGATGGCTTTTATAAATTTAGAGATACCGTCACCTGCTTTTGATATGACATCTTTAATTGTATATGTAAGACCTTCAATATAGTCTAATGGGTGTTGTCTGAATTGATTTATCAGGGGGTTACAATAGAGCCCTTCTTTCCATCTTGGATAGTTAAAAACAGATTCGCTTAACTCTTTGCCATCTTTAGTATCAACAATTATTGCCCTAACAGAATCAGAACCAAAATCTACACCTATAACATAACTATTTTTACCCATTTCAATCTCCTAGTTATAACAGTTTCTATTATTACACGACTTGTTATCTACTATAATCAAGAATTTTACGGAAAAGGTATATTTTTTTACGGTTCCTAAATAATTTAATTACTGAAATGGAAAAAGAATATCCTGATACTCTCTTTTAAACATATTTACTTTGGTAATTAAAACAGACCCAGTATCAATATTAGCTTCAACCTTATCCCCGCTTAGATGTTCAACAGCTGTTTTAACAGCAAGATAACCCATATTATATGGCCGCTGTACCACCGTTGCGTCTAAGACTCCAGCTTCAAGAAATGTTAGCTCTCTAGCAGAATTATCAAAACCAACAACCTTAATAATATCCTGACTATTTGTCTCTTGTATTGCTCTAGCAACTCCTAGGGCTGCAACTTCGTTTAATGCAACTATGCCGCCAAGGTTACTATTTTTTAATAAACCTAATGTTATATAATAGGCTTTGTCTTCCTCAACATCACAAAACCATGTACCTATAATATTCTCTTCATCCAGTGCATTCCTAACACCTTGCTCTCTATCTATTGCAGTATTAGTCTCTTTTAAATGAGCGACTATGGCTATTTCTTTTTTATTACTATCCTCTAATAATCTTTTTAGCTCTCTACCCGCTTTTTCCCCGGCAATAATATTATTTGTACCTACAAATGACTCTGGGTAGTTTGAATCTACCCCAGAATCAAGGGTAATAACTGGGATTTCTAGATAGTCAGCTCTATCTATAGAAGCAGTTAATCTTTTATAATCCGATGCTGCTAATATAATAATAGGGGGATTATCTTCAATTATTTTATTTAAAATAGTTATCTGTTTATTTATCTCTTTTTCAAAATTAGGACCAGAAACATTAACTTGGACTCCAAACTCTTTTGCAGCCTCATCAATTCCTAAATTAACAACATTCCAAAAGTCCATTGTTTCGCCTTTAACAGATTTTAAAACAACTTCTATAGGTTTCTCTAGATTAACTTTTTTGAAAGAATCACTACCATAAACAAAGGAAAAGATCATAAATAGAACAAATGTAGCCATTAAGCTAAGTAGAAGAAAATATAAATTTCTCACGATTTTTTCTCCATCATTTTTGCAGGCAGGACTATTGTTAGTGTAGAACTCTGACCTAATACAGAGCTAAAAGTTAGACCATACTCCTCACCAAAATATAGCCTAATTCTTTGGTGTACATTCCTTAAACCCATACCATGTTTAGATTCTTCAATAAAATCCTTCTGCTTTATATTCACATTATGTCTTAACTCTTCTAAAACTTCTTCTGTCATACCTAGACCATTATCTTCTACATCAATAAATATAACATCTTCGACCTGTCTTCCAGTTATTTTAATAAAACCTTTACCATGTTTCTCTTTTATTCCATGATAAATTGCATTTTCGATTAAAGGCTGTAATGTAATCTTTATAATTGGGTAAACATATAAATCCGGATCAATATCTATTAAATATGTAAACTTATCTTGGTATCTCATGCCCTGAATTGTAAGATATGATTGAACATGAGCAATTTCATCTCGAATTGTTATTATTTCATGACCTTTACTTATGCTTATTCTAAATAATTTTGATAGTGCCGAAGTCATTTGTACAACTTCTTTGTTTTGCCCCATCTCTCCCATCCATATAATTGAATCTAATGTATTATATAAAAAATGTGGATTTATCTGTGCCTGCAGAGCTACTAAATCACTTTTTCTTTTAAGTTCCTGATCCCTATTATTAGTTTCAACTAGTTCTCTTATACGTCCAACCATAATATTATAATCATATGCTAAGTTCTGAATTTCCTCAGTAGCATCAATCTTACCTATCATATTAAATTCACCATATTCTACGGTTTTCATAATACTTTGTAACTTCTTTACTGGCCCAGAAATCCCAGATGAAACTCTTTTAGTTATTGGTCCAACAACAAGAAAAAGTATAAAACCAACTAATGTATATATAACCTGAACATTCTGCCAGTCAGTAACAATATCACTTTTGTGGGTTACACTAACAATATTCCAATTTGTTAATCCAGATCTTTCAGTCATGTAATATTTTTCATTATTGTAAATATATTTTTTATTTCTTAAATTGTATTTTGAAATTAACTGCTTTATTGGTTCTGATCTTAGATTACTATTAATTAATTGCTGAGTTGGATGAAAAATATAATTCCCACTATTATCTAGTATAAAATCATAGCCTTTTTCTCCAATAATAAAGGACCTGCACAGTTCATCTATTCTATTAAACTTAAGATCAACTAATAAAACACCTAATGATTTCCCACTTATTTTTGAAAAAATTTCTCGACTAAGAGAGACAACCCATGTATATTGTCCCACTATTATATTCTGAACATAAGATTCAGAGACAGCTATTCGACCTCGCTTATTAATTGCATTTTTAAACCATAAATTATCCTTTATTGGAGTCCAAGGATTAACTTTAACATCTGGATCGCTTAAAATAATTGTTCCATCATTAGCATAAATCAAAATATTAGAAATATCCGTTCTTGCTTGTTTATAATTATATAACTGCTGCTCTATGTCATCTTGTAAATCCGTAGAATCTATGTTTTCAAGATAAAACTGAATATTATTATCATCTACAATAACCCCGGAAACTTTCTCAATATCATAAAGATATGAATCAATTTGAGCGACAAGTTGTTTTAACAGTGTTCTGTTATTATCCAAGGTTGAAGATGTAACAGTTGTTGTAACAAATCTAAAAAATACTAATTGCATTATAAAAATTGCAGTGAATAACATAAGAGTTATTATTAGATAAATCCTAGATTCTAAGGTCTTGAACCCTAGTGTCTTCTTCAATGCTCTAACCTTTTTCTATATTCTAGGGCGGTAACACCGGTCTGTTTCTTGAAAATTAGGGAGAAATACCTAGGGTCTTGATATCCAATATTCTCAGCAATTTCATATACCTTATGATCAGTTAATTTTAGCATTTTTTTTGCTTCTTCTACTCTATAGGATGTTAAATACTCTACAAAAGTTTGACCTGTTCCCTCTTTAAAAAGATAACTAAACTGACTCGTAGAAAGGTATAATTCATCGCATATACACTGAAGAGAAAAGTTAGATTCAGAAAACCTTTTAGATATTATAGCTTTTGCATTATCTATTCTAGAAACAATAATGTCGTTTCTTCTGTTATCAATTTTCTTTTCAATATCAGCTACATAATTTTTGAAAGCTTTTTTTGCCTGTTCTAAAGTTCTATACCGTAATGTATGTGTTGAGAATATCACATCATTTTCTGAATACAGCCCCATCTCCTGAATAAATACATCTAATGCGTGATTTATCCTAGAATAATAAGAAAATGCTTCATCGTGGGATATATAGTGCTGCTCCATATACGTAAAAAGGTCATCTATTTTTGTTATAGTCTGGTCTTTGCTACCCTCTTTTAACTGCTCAATTATATCTGCTAAATAAACACAAAATGTTTCTGGCCGTATTTTTTTTGAGCTTCGAACATCTTTTATAGAAAGAATCTGAGACAGTCCTAATACCTTAGTATAATCAAAGGCATTTTTAGCACCAAAATAGGATCCGGAGATCTCTTTACTATTTGATACTATCTCACCACAACCTGTGGAAATCTGTTCTTTATCCTGGCTTCCAACAAAACGAAATGTATCCTCTAAATATTTTCTTGTTATTTCTGCTAATTTCTTTTTTTCATCAGACTGCACTAACAGTACAAGATTTTCGTCTGTATTAAAAAAGATCTCATCATGGGTTTCTATGCTTCCTCTTAGATATTCTCTTAAAGTAATTCTTTCAAGTTCATTCCATGATTCAGGGACTCCTATTACAGAGACCTGATAAAACTGTTCTAAATCAGCCCATTTAAAATATTCCCGTCTTCTATTATAATTATCCTGGGTTAATCTTCCAGAAATCAACCTATTAAAAAAGCGTTCTTTTAACAGTGGGAAACTAATTTTAAGTTTCTCTTTCATCTCTTCTTGTAACAGTTCCTGATTTCGAGATAAGAGCAGTTCTTTTTTCACAACCTCTAAAGCGACAGATAACTCATCTGCGGTTATTGGTTTAAGAAGAAACTCTCTTACATGGTTTTTAACGGCTTTCTGTGCATATTCAAAATCGTCATATCCAGAGAGTAATAAAACCATAATCTTAGGATATTCCTCGGCTAAAACACTACTTAAAACTAGTCCATCCATATGAGGCATATTTATATCTGTTATTACAACATCTACCGGGTTATTTTTAATATAGTCGTAGGCTAATTGACCATTTTCAAATAAACCAACAAGATCAAATCCATTTTCTTTCCACGGAACACATTTTTTTATACCATTCCGAATTATAAATTCATCGTCAACAAAGATTAAGTTAAACATAGTTTATTATTACTCATGATTTTCATATCGTAAAACATTATTTACAGTTTGACCTTCAAATGGAGAATTTTCTACATTTACCGGACAATATTCAACTAAACCCTATGGATTATGGAGTTTTGTGACATATAACGGAACTCAACAGGAGTAAATCCTGTTCCTTTCTTAAACAGTCTATGAAAGTGAGGCCTATCATAAAAACCGCACAGTTCTGCAATTTGTTCAACACTATTTTCTGTTAATTTTAATAGATTTGCCCCACGACTAATACGTAAATTCCTAACATATTTTTGTGGAGTAATTCCTGTCTCCTTTAAAAAGTACCTATTTAGAGTATCTTCTGAGAATCCAGAGAATTCCGCTAATACTTTATTATCACAATTTTTATGAAGATTTTTATCTAACCATAAAAAAATTTCACCTAATGGATTATGGTGCCTCTGTTCAAAAAAGCTTGAAGGTAACTGCCTAAGAGAGAAGTTAATAATCTCCATAAATAATAGTCTTCTAGAATAGGAGTTTAATATGTCTTTACTGATATCTCTTATTTCTGAATATCTGAAATGTCTTGGATCTATCTCCCAGATACCTTGAGACATACTACTATACTCCCTAGGAAGGCTAAAATGAATATAAAAGTGTTCTACTTCAGACCTACAATATGGAGTGTATTGAGTCATAGGGGCTATTAGATATATCTTCTCAGGTTTTAAATCGATATTTTTATTGTTAAAATTTAGTTTTGCACCTATTTTACTATTCCAATAGAGTTTCCAGACTGGTCTTATATGTTCTTCTGATTCCCACCATCTATTAATAGTTACAAGTCCTAAATACTCAATAAGAGGTGCTAAAAAGGGGTTTTCTCTCTCCATGCGGTAAATATACATAAAATACTCATTATTATCCATACATTTATGGTAAAATCGGGTGTATAAACATATCAAGGGGATAAAACATATATGGGAAAGGCATTTATTGCAATTGATCTTGGGGCATCTAGTGGTAGAGTAATCCTGGGTAGACCTAGTTCAGATAAAATAATTTTAGAAGAGATACATAGGTTTAAAAATGGACCTATTCATCTACGTAAGTCATTACATGTTAATTTTCTATACATATTACAAGAGATTAAGATTGGCTTAAAAAAGATCTCAAAAATCCCAGACACAGAAGTTATGGGTATTGGTATAGATACATGGGGTGTAGATTATGGTTGGTTAGATAAAAATGGAGACTTACTATATATACCCTACCACTACAGAGATGATAGAACATCTAAAGTTATCCCAGAAGTACATAATATAATTTCTGAAGATGAAATATATGCGAGAAGTGGGATTCAGCACTTTCCTTTTAACTCTATATATCAAATTTATTATGATGTTCATGTAAAAAAAGTTCTTGAACATGGAGCTGATCAGCTTCTATTTATGCCTAATTTATTTGCATATTTTTTAACTGGGAATAGAACCTGGGAGAGAACAATATCATCAACTGGAGCTATAATTGATAGTGAAACAAAGGATTGGAGCAGCTCCATATTCGAAGATCTTAAAATACCTGGATCTATTGTAGGGGATTTAGTAGATCCTGGAACTTTAAATGGATTATTAACTAAAGAGATTCAAGATGAAACAGGACTTGGACAGGTTCCTGTATTCTCAATTGCTGGCCACGATAGTGCTTCTGCAATAATTGGAGCTCCAATAGAGAAAGATGGCCTATTTTTGATAAGTGGGACATGGTCTCTTTTAGGATTAGAGGCACCAAAAGCTTTTAATAGTCCAGAGGCTAAAACCAATGGGTTTACCAACGAACTAGGGTATAAATGTACAAGGTGCCTAAAACTAATTACTGGTTTATGGATAATACAGGAACTAAAAAAACAGTGGAATCTTAAAGGAGAGCAGTTAGACTTTCCAGATATTATTAAATTAGCAGAACAGTCAACTACAACCTGTTCAATAAATCCTGCTGATGAGAGATTTAACTACTCTATAGATATGGAATCTGAGGTTAAAGATTATTGTAAAACCAACGGCCAAAGTGAACCTAAAACTTATGGAGATATTGCAAAGGCTGTATATAACGGAATTACAGATATTTATATAACAGGTCTTAAAGATATATCAGAACTTACTGGAAAAACATATTCAGTAATCTCAATGATTGGTGGAGGTATTCAAGATGATTACCTATGCCGGTTAACAGCAGAAAAGTTACAAATAAAAGTTAATGCGGGGCCTATTGAAGCCTCTGTTTATGGAAATATCATCTGTCAGATGATTTCTACTGGACATATTAAAAATATAGACGAAGGAAGAGAGATAGTTAAAAGATCTTTTGAAATTAAGGAGTATTAAAGTGAATAGACTTAGAGGGAAATTACCAAAAGTAGGAATTAGACCAACAATTGATGGTAGAAGAATGGGTGTTCGGGAATCTTTAGAAGATCAGACAATGAAGCTGGCAGAAAATGTAGCAAAATTTCTTACTGATAATATAAGACACTCAAGTGGAGAGAAACTAGAAATTGTTATAGCTGATACAACAATTGGTGGGGTTTCTGAAGCTGCTATGTGTGAACAAAAGTTCAAAGATGAAAATGTTGGAGTATCTTTAACAGTTACACCATGTTGGTGTTATGGTTCTGAAACTATTGATCAGACTCCTGGAATTCCAAAAGCAATTTGGGGATTTAATGGTACTGAGAGACCAGGGGCTGTATTCCTTGCAGCCGCTGTTGCAGGTCACGATCAGTTAGGCGATCCAGTATTCTCTATTTATGGCCGAGATGTTCAAGACGCTGGAGATGAAGAGATTCCAGGTGATGTACAGACAAAATTATTAAACTTTGTAAAATCTGGTTTAAGTGTAGCTACAATGAAGGGTAAGTCTTACCTTGGAATAGGTAGTGTATCAATGGGAATTATCGGTTCTTATGTAGATATGGGATTCTTTAAAGACTACCTTGGAATGAGAACTGAATTTGTTGATATGGTGGAAATCAGAAGACGATTAGACGAAAATATATATGATGATGTTGAATTCAAGAAAGCTTTAAAATGGACAAAAGAGAATTGTAAAGTTGGAAAAGATACTAACCCAAAAGAGATGCAACGAAGTTCTAAAGATAAAGAAGAAGATTGGGAAGTAGTTGTTAAAATGACTATGATAATGAAGGACCTTATGATTGGTAACCCAAGACTTGCTGAGTTAGGGTTTGCTGAAGAAGCAGAGGGGCATAATGCAATTGCTGCTGGTTTCCAGGGTCAGAGACATTGGACTGATCATATGCCAAATGGTGACTTCTCAGAAGCTATTCTTAACTCATCTTTTGATTGGAATGGTATTAGAGAAGCCTTTGTTATGGCTACAGAAAATGACTCCTTAAATGGTGTTGCAATGTTATTTGGTCACCTTTTAACAGATACAGCACAAATTTTCTCAGACGTTAGAACATTCTGGACTCCAGAAGCTGTTGAACGTGTAACTGGTAAAAAATTAACTGGTAGAGCAGCAGACTCAGGAATGATTCACCTTATAAACTCTGGTTCAACAACATTAGATGGAACAGGAGAAATGATGAATGGGAAAGATCGAGTTCTAAAACCATTCTGGGATATATCAGAAGAAGAGAAACAAAAATGTCTTGATAATACATCCTGGTGTGCTGCATCAGCTGAGTATTTTAGAGGTGGTGGTTATTCATCTCTATTTAAAACAAAGGGTGAAATTCCTGTAACAATGTCTAGAGTTAATATTGTAAAAGGAATAGGTCCTGTATTACAAATCGCAGAGGGTTATGCTGTTGATGTTGAGGATGAAATTCATGATGTTTTAGATAAAAGAACTAATGAAACCTGGCCAACAACTTGGTTTGTTCCAAAAACTACCGGAGAAGGTGCTTTTAAAGATGTTTATTCTGTAATGAATAACTGGGGTGCTAACCATGGTGGAATATCCTATGGTCATATTGGGGATAAACTAATTACATTAGCAGCAATGTTAAGAATTCCAGTATCTATGCACAATGTTGAAGATGATAGAGTATTTAGACCTAAAGCATGGGCTGCCCACGGAACTAAAGACTTAGAAGGTGCTGATTTTAGAGCATGTAAAAATTATGGAGCACTTTATTAATTAAAATTTTCATATAAGAATTCCTCTCTCTTGATCTTTAAAACATCTTTAAAGATCAAGAGAATTTTATAGATAGTTATTAATTTGGGATCTTTTATCCAATAACCACTCTGCAGATCTAGGATAAACCTTAAATGTTAACTTATCTTTAAGATCACCCTCTAATAGATTCATAACAAAATCTCGGCCTTTAATACTCTCTAATAACTCTAGAGCTCTTAGATCCTGTAAACCTTCATAAAATACTTCATGCCGTATTGAATCTAGTGGACCATCTTCCCCTGGATATACCATATATGAGTCCCCTGATGGAAAACCTCCTCCTGCATCTGTTTCAAGGAATGGATTAATCTCTTTAATTGAAAATTGAGTAAAATAAAAATTATAGCCCCAGTGTAGAAACCCTTTTATCTTAAACTTATATAATAACAGACCAATAATTCTGTTTCTAGCAGATGGCATGTTAAAAAATCTATTTGATACATCCTTATATTGTACACAGCAATAATATGCCCATAAATTATCAAGTCCCTCTTCAAGGAATGGTTCAATGTGATCAATAGCTGGTATTGGTGTTGGAATTGCCCCAGTTTTATAAAAGTCAAAATCAGACAGTGCATCTATAAAATTATAATCCTTAAGATACTTTCTGAATACTGACGATATCTTCTGGAATTGTTCCAAATGTTCTAAGCTTGGTTCATCTGAAACATGAAAATATACATTTTTCTTAATACCTTTATCAATAAAAAACTTATCTAATTCTGGTAATAACTGACCTAAAAAATTAATATATTCAGGACTAAGAGATTTTGTTTCCCATCCAAAGATCTGTATATCGATTCCATCTTCAGTTGCAATAATCTTTGGACAAAACTCAGCTCCCCACTGTGTTGCAAGGTGGGATACTTCTATAAATTCAAATCCAGCATTTAGTGCCATATCTATCCATCTATTTAATTTAGTAAAATCAAATTTATAATTACCCCCTGTTTTTACAACATTAATAAGCTGTATGGTTGGTCGCTCTCCACCTATCTTTGTATCAAGAGGAGGTGTAAATATCGGAGTTAATAACATGTTCATTCCGTGGGAAGTACAGTTTAAGAACTGCTCGTTTAATCTATTCCAATGATTTTCACTGAAGATCTCATCTTTATAATATGTAGCTACACAATCCCCATGAAACCATTGAGTATTTATCAATTTCTGTTTTGGAAGTAAGTTATTTAATATATTTAGATTAAAAGTTAAATTTTCCTCTATTTTATGGTCTTCATCTTCTATTTTAAAGATAATTTCCTTTACTCCACTATTAATATTTTTAGGAATATCTACAGTTATCCAAATACTTCGCCACTGGTTTGGATAAGTTCTTAAGAAGTCTCCATCGTTTAAAGGATAAAGAACATCTGGATAGAGTCCAGAACTACTACTTATAATATTATCATCATGATCTGAGTAACACGGGAACTCAGACGGGACCAAACCTACTGTTCTAATTTTAATGTTGTTAGATAGTTCAGGTTGATCTATTACCTTTATATTATAGTTTTTTAACCCGGAGGTATCTCTATATGCAATCTGAAAACTAAAAACCTCACCTTTTAGTACAGTAGCTTCAGAAATCGATAAACAATCTAATTTATCCTTTGGTAATACCTTTTCAAGTGAACTAATAATTCTAAATTCTAACCTATTTTCCATTTAAACTCCTAAGATAGTTATGTTTATTGTAGTATAGGAGCTTAATTTACTATTGCATATTAACAAAGTTATACATGTCACAAATCAAATGTCGATATCACATTTTAATGTTTTTTTATCTCCCTATAACTTGTTGGAGTAAAACCAAATTCCTGTTTAAATATATTTCTAAATCTGTCTGTATTATATATACCAATATTAAAACAGATCTCTTTTACAGTTTGATCCGTAGTTAAAAGTAGGTATTTCCCAAGTTCAAGCTTCTCTTGTTTAATAAAAAATGAGGGTGTTACTCCAAGAGCGTAGGAGAAAACCCTAGTTAAATGTTCTCTGGATATTTGTAAATAATTTGCAATATCTATAACAGTTATGTCCTTTTTAATATTATCTTTAATATACTTTTTTGCTTTATCGCTAATAGTAAGATCATTTTTATTTTCTACTACACTATTATGCCTATAAATTATTGACTCTAAAAAAGAATTTATTATATTTGAACCATAAGTTGCTTCTATATCAATATCTTGGGTTTTAATAGACTTATCTATGAAATTAATAATTTTAACTAAAGCCTTATCGTCTAAGGGCAGTTCAAAATGTGCACCTTTCTGGTGTATAATCTCCTCAACTAAACTTTTCCCCATCTTTGATCTGAAATGAAACCAGAAAAACTCCCATGGAGTTTCTGCATCTTTAGGGAATTTATATGAAATAGACTCGTCCCCAATTTCCCATATAAAACCCTGGCCTTTATTAATTTTAAACTCTCTACCATCTTTTATAATAATACCACTACCTGAGAGGGTAAATTTAATTACATATAACTCACTCTTCGTTTTACCTTTTTCATGCCTAATATACAGAGGAGAATTTATTATTTCATGATCTGCAGAAATAAATTGTGGAAGATTGTCATATCTATTTTTAGTGTAATAATTCATATATAAATAATATCATATTTATTCACCGATATTATTATTTATTAAATACTACAACAAAATAATAGGAACTATCAATAAACTGTGCTAATACACTAAAACAATCGTTCTACCCTCTTGATCTTTAAAGTCCCTATGTAGTACTTTTAAATAAAGAGGATATTTATGAATATAGATCTATTAACACTAATCCCATTTTCAATTATTACTGCATTTTCACCAGGACCAAATAATATTACATGTGCCTCTATGGGGCTAAACTTTGGATACAAACCCTCTTTTAAATATATTATGGGGATATTTACCGGAACTATGGTAGTGATGTTTTTATGTGCAGTCCTATCCTCTACAATAGTTTTAATATTTCCAATGTTCAAAACAGTAATGACGGTACTAGGAGCGTTATATATAACTTATTTAGCTTATAAAACATTAAAAATTAGTTATGGATTTAACCTAACAAATACCCAACCTCTAAATTACGGTCGAGGTGTTATTTTACAACTAATAAATCCTAAAGCGGTGGTTTATGGGCTGTCAGTCTATTCAACATTTTTTAAAGAAGTTCCAATAAAATCAATTTTTATGCCAATGACAATTTTATATATAGGTTTTGTAACTTTTTTTGCAGTTTCGACTTGGACTCTATTTGGAACTGTAATAAAACATATATTTAAAAATGACAAACTTAGAATATCACTAAATATTGTATTAGCACTGTTACTTTTATATACAGCGATAAAATTACTTCAATATTAATATCTACAAAATCATAAATATAAAATTATAACATCTCATCAATGGCAATCAATCTTTCTTTAGAGATTCCTTTAACTCCCCCTAACAACTCTCCCATATAGGTCATTCTTGCTGATGCTTCTAGGACTTCTATTCGATCATAAGCTTGAAACAGACTTTCTCCTATAGTAATAACACCATGGTTCTCCATGAGGACTACCCTTGTTTTTATATCTGAGAATGCTCTACTGACATTTAGGGCCAGTTCTTTTGTGCCCATAAGTGAATAAGCAGCAAACTCCGGCTCTCCAAGCATAAACCTAGATTCAGCAAGCAGATCGGTTCTTATTTTTTTATCTGTCGCTGTAAATAGACTTGCATGGATTGGATGGGCATGTACGATGGCTTTAACATCGGGTCTAGCTCTATAAATATCCAAATGCATTTCAGTTTCTATACTTGTTTTTAAGTGGGGTGTTAGATTTTCCCCACTAAGTTTAACAACTGCAATAGTCTCACTTTTAAGATTGCCTTTATCAAGTGCCGAGGGTGTAATCAATATAGTATCTTCATTAACTCTAAGGCTGATATTCCCACCTGAACATGTTGTTAGGTGGTTATTGTATAATCTTTCCATAATTTGGGCTGTTTCTATTTTCTCTTCTTTATAGTTCATAACAGTACTATATATTGATAAATATCTAATCGTCAACATAAACTCATTGCAAAACCACACAAACAATGTATAATTACAACAAAAATCAACATTTATTTATTAAAAGATGAAGGTTAGGAGAAGAAGTGCTAAGTATTGAAAGAAGACAATATATATTCAACATTATAAAGCAGCGTGGAAGTATCACAGTTTCCGAACTAAGCCAGTTAAGCAAAGTTGGAGAAGAAACAATTAGAAGAGACTTAAACAAGATGGCTTCAGAAGATCTAATTGATAAGATTTATGGAGGAGCTACTATAAAGAGAAATATGCACCGGGTACTTCCCTCTTCGACAAGAAAAGTAATTAATAGTAGTGGGAAACAAAAAATTGCATATAGTTGCTCATTGATGATAAACGAAGGGGATACAATTTTTCTAGATGCAAGCTCTACAGCTTTGGAAATAGCCGGGAACTTAGGTAATATTAATAACCTTATTGTTATTACAAATTCTTGTGAAATAACAATGCTGATAGCCGATAATCCTGGAATAAAAGTTATAGGTATTGGTGGAACAATGAGGCCAATGTCCAGAAGTTTTGTAGGGCACTCCGCTATTACATCTATAGGTCAATATTATGCTGACAAGGCATTTATCGGTTGTGATGCAGTTGATATGATTACTGGAATAACTGATGCCAATGAGCAGGATGCAAATATAAAAAGAGCTATGCTTAATCAATCCACAACCAGAATACTTATTTCAGATAAGTCAAAGATAAACAAAACTTCTTTTGTCTCAATTACAGAATTTAAAAGTATACATATGATAGTTACAGATCAACAACTTTCATCTGAGTGGATAAATTTCCTTAATACCAATGATGTTGAATATAAATTGTGCAATGATGATTCTTTCAACTTATGAGTCATTCTAAATTTATGAACAACTATTCTAAATTTGTGAACTTGTTAATATAGCAGTAGATGATAACCTTAAATTAGAGAGTTTAAGGAGTTATGCATGAAAGGGAATCCTAAAAAGGCAAATAGTAGAATCGAAGCATTAAATGAAAGAAGCCATACATTGGCTGTTGAGAATAAAAGAAATGTATACGTAGATAATGCAGAATTTCTAGTATACCACTGGTCCGGTGAAGCTGCAGCTTTTAGTCCAAATACAGGAGAACTTTCAGCAGCTGATGATAAAAGAATCAACATCGGAGATCATAATGCAAGGGTTGATGTTGGTGGTCCTTTCCCATATGCAAAAGAGATGCCATCTAAAGTAATTGGCTTTGAATATTCCTGTGGAAACTGGGCAGAAGATTATGCATTCTTTTTAGATCATAGCCCTGCAGAAGTATTAGCAAACGAACGTCTTGTTGGAGAGTTCCATTGGATGTTAGAAGAAGCAAGATTCTTTCAATATCCAGAGAGTCAACGAAAACTAGGAAGAGATGCAAGAGATCTTGGCGCTGGTGGAATAAGCTTTACCCATACATGTCCTGATTTAAGTATAGGTTTAAAACTTGGTTGGGGTGGTCTATTAGCTAAAGTTAAAGCCAATAAAGAAAAATTTATAAAATTTGGAAATATACAATCAGCTGAATATTTAGATGCTTCAGAAATAGTACTAAAAGCAATAATTAGATATGTAGAAAAACACGCAGATGTAGCGAATGAACTATCCACGAATGAAAGTGATGAGCAAAACATAGATAATTATAATTTTATTGAGAAAAACTGTAGAGCAATTATTAATGATGCTCCAAAAACATTTACAGAAGCTGTACAGTGGATTCAGCTATATACAACAGTAGAGAGAATAAATGGACATGGAAATGGTTATGGTCGACTAGATCAATTATTAATAGAGTATTATACAAAAGATATAAAATCTGGAATTCTAGATAGAGACGATGCGGTCTCACTTATTGCTGAACTTTACCTTAAATATGGTGGAAACTATTGGTCATTTGGTGGACGAGATATAAACAGTAAAGATGCAACAAACGAAATGAGTTGGGTATGTTTAGAAGCTTATGATATTACAGGTGGATATAATCACTTAGGTTTAATGTGGCATGAAGATATAGATCCAGACTTTTTTAATTACGGTTGTGAAGTATTAGCAAGACATAACTGTGGTACCCCAACTTTAGTAAATTTTGATGTATTAAGAGATAGCCAACTACGTTCTGGGGTTAAAGAAGAGGATGCTTGGAATATGTCCTATTCTGGTTGCCAATGGTACTGTGTAGTTGGGAATGAGTATAACGATCAAGATTTAAACTCTTTTGTAATAGTTCAGCCAATGCAAAAAGCTATGAAAATTGCAGCCCAAAACAGTGTTGTAGACTTTGAAGAATTTTGGAAAATATACGATATAGAAATTGATAAAACTGCTGAGATATTAAAAGATTTTAAGAATGAGACATACAAATGGCAAGCTAAAGTATGGCCTGAAATGATTACTAGTTTATGTATGCATGGAACAATTGAAAGTGGCCGAGATGTTACTGATATGCAAGCTGTTAAATATAACTATACATCGGTTAACGTATTAGGAGTTCCTAATGCTATAGACTCAATTTATGCTATGAAAAAACTAGTGTTTGAAGATAAAAAGTATACTCTAAACCAGTTAATAGAAGCTGTTGAATCAGATTGGGAATCTAACGAAGTTATGCGATACGATTTTTTAAATCAGCCTAAATTTGGAAATGCTATTGAAGAAGTTGATGCAATGGCTGTTAGAGTATCGGAACACATTAGAGAAGTTTTAGAAAGTAAAAGAAATATTAAAGGTTTTAATTTTAGACCAAGTCTATTCCAGTATATGGGACATACATATGCAGGAGAATTATTAGGCGCTACTCCAGATGGAAGAAAAAAAGTGGAACCTTTTGCACATGGTATGAATCCTATGCATGGTAGAAATACTGAAGGAATGGCTGCAACAATGCAATCCTTTTGTAGCCTAGATTATACCAAGTATCAAGGTGGTTCTTTTCAGGTTGAAATACAGCCATCATTTTTCCCTAAAGGAAGTAAAAAAAGCGACCTAATTGAATCCTTTGCAAAGATATTCTTTAATTTAGGTGGTGTTCAAATTAACTTAAATACAATTGACTTAGAAAAGTTGAAAGATGCGATGGCACATCCAGAAAAAGAGGAATATAAACGGTTAGTTGTTAAAGTTACCGGTTATTCAGCCCACTTTATTGTTATGGATAAAAAATTCCAAGAAGAGTTTATTCAAAGGGTAAATTACGCTAGCTTATGATAGGTAATGTTTTTGATATCTACAGGTTATCATGCCATGATGGTCCAGGTTTAAGAACTGTTCTATTTCTTAAAGGTTGCCCTTTAAGATGTAGCTGGTGTCATAATCCTGAAAGTTTTAGAACTGGTCCTGGAATGTGGCTTGAAAAAGATCTCTGTATTGGTTGTGGCCAATGTATAGAAGTATGTCCTACAAATGCACTTTCATTAATAAACAGTACAATACAGTTAGATAAAAACAAATGTAATTCTTGTTTAGAGTGTACAAAAGTTTGTCCAACAAAGAAATTAAAATCTATTGGAACGACCTACACTGTAGATGAAATTATGATCAAAATAGAAAGAGAAATTCCATTTATGAAAATGAATGGAGGTGGTCTCACAATAAGTGGGGGGGAACCCCTACTTCAAACTGATTTTTGTGTAGAGGTATTAAAAAGATGTAAAGGACTTGGGATTCATACAGCAATAGATACCTGTGGATATGTTAGCTGGAATAATTTTGAAAAAATATTGCCATATACTGATCTAGTTCTTTACGATTTAAAGCATATCGATAAGAATATTCATAAAAAATTAACTGGAGTAGAGACTTTTTTAATATATGAAAACCTTTTAAAACTAAAGAATAAGGTAGAAGTATGGATAAGAACTCCTATTATATTGAAGGATACAGGTACAATTAAAAATATTGAGGGTATTGGTAACTTTCTAAAAGAAAACTTTTTAGATGGCCTATCACGTTGGGAGCTTTGTGCTTTTAACCCACTTGCAACAGAAAAATACAGTAAATTAGGAGTAAATTGGAAATATGAGAAGACACCATTAATTAAAACAAAAGTATTTGAATCATTTAAATTAATTGCTGTTAAGTCTTTAAACAGTAGTGATAAAGTTTATATTTCAGGATTAACATCAAAATAGTAACACTATATTAATGTTTTTCGACGACGACCATAACCACTGGAATCGGTACTTGAATTTGATTTGAATTCCCTTGGAGATATATTTTTATATTTACGGAAGAGTTTATTAAATTGAGATAGATTTTCGAATCCCACTAAACTGGCGGATTCAGTGACGCTCATATTCATTTTTAAATAGCTTTCAGCAAGGGATATCTTTTTTTCATTGACATAATCATTGACGGATCTGTCCATATTTTTGTTAAAAATTCTGTATAAATTACGTTTAGATGTATTTATATTGTCTGAAATATTCTGTGCAGATATTTTTACAGATAGATTTTGATCAATGTAGTCTAACGCCTTTTCAAATAAGTCTGCAGTCGGATTGTCTATACCATGTTGATGGGGTTTCTCATTACAAAAAAGTTCTAGGCAGTGGAATAATAAGTTCTCTACTGCTTTGATAAACCAGTGGTCATTCCTTGATCCATTATTATTAATAAACTCTTCAAAAAAGTTAATATATCCAAAGATCTTATTCTGATTTTCCACTACATTTTTATGCCCAGCCAAAAACTGATCAATTATTTTCTCTTTATATGTAAAGGAACTTTTATTCTGTTTCTTCTGAATATAAACAAAAAAGTATAAGAGGGTCATATTTTCATTTTTACTTATGTGGATCTCATGTTCACTGTCCGGTTCCGATATAAACAGGGCACCCTCTTTCAATATGTAATTGTTCTCTTTATAACAAAAGGTTCCCCTGCCATTCAAAACAATAACCAGTTCATAACAGTCGTGTCTGTGATGTTCATTGGAAATCTTGGAATAATCAAATTCGTAATATTTACCAACTCTGGCGGATATATTGTATCTGTTTAGTCCCATTTCAAGTCGAATATTGGCTATTGGGCAGTCATCTAATGTAATTTTATCCATTCATTATATTACAATATCTATTCACTATATGCAAAGTATTAACCTATAACCCCTGCTATTATTATATCAGAGAATACAAAAGGAGATGAGGAAATGAATTCAAGAGAGAGAGTAGTAGCGGTATTAAACCACGAGATCCCCGATAGAGTTCCTATGTGGTGTGGAGCGTCACCAGAGTTGATTGAAAAAGCTAGGAAATACCTTAAAGTTGAAGATGTAGAGGCTGTTTATAGAAGATTTGGAGATGATTTTAGACGAGTATTACCAAAATATATAGGTCCTCCAGAAAGGTCCTGGACCGAGGAGTTAAGTGAAGGTGCAACAATGAGAACACCTTTTAACATAGAGCGTAATGGTATTGGTTATGGCCAGCCTTTAAGTCATCCTTTAAAAAATGCAACTTTGGAAGATATTGAAAATTATCCATGGCCTAAAGCTGAATGGTACACAGGCAAAGACATACAAACAGAGGTCAAAAAATGGAATGGGGAATATGCTATTCTCGGTGGAGACTGGAGCCCTTTCTGGCACGATGCTATGGATCTATTTGGAATGGAAGAACTATTTATTAAAATGTATACAGAACCAGAAATTGTAACTGCAGTATTTGACCATATAGTTGAATATTATTTTCAAGTAAATAAGATCGTTTTTGAAGATGCGGGGAATTCCATAGATATATTTTTTCTCGGAAATGATTTTGGGGGTCAAAATGGACCATTAGTTGGATTAGAACTTTTTGATAAATATGTCACCCCTGGATTAAAAAAACTTTCGGCATTGGCCCATAGCTACAGATTGAAAGTGATGATGCATTGCTGCGGGGGATATGAACCTCTGATGTCTTCAATAATAGAAAGTGGAATCGACGCTCTTCAATCACTTCAGCCAGATGCATTAGGGATGGATCCACAAGATCTAAAAAAAACATATGGAGATAAGGTTATATTAAATGGTGGAATTGATTCCCACAATATATTAATCGACGGTACTCCAGAATTGACTATCCAAGCAACTAAGAAAGCAATGGCCATTTTAAAACCAAAGGGCAACTATATACTTTCTGCCAGCCATGACTATCTCTTAGAAGAGACTCCTGTAGAAAATATCTTAGCTATGTTTGATACAGCAAAGGAAATAGGAGTGTATTAGACACATTCATGTTGTGGACTGGTAGTACATCTGAAATGAACTAGGAAGTACTATGGTATCAAACACCATAGTACTTTAATTTTAAACTGATATTCTTAAGAAAGATCAGGAATATCAAACTCACCAAGTTTCAGAGGATATTTACCATATTCTCGAACAAGTTTCACAACATAATCATATCTTTCACCAGAAACTGAATGGGGAACAGAGTGATCTGATTGAAATATAAATCCTCCACCTTTTCCGACGTTTAATTTTCTAAGTACATATGCTTTTAATTCATCCATAGGTAGATCAGCCCATTCCATTACATCCATATTTCCACAGAATCCCATTTTGTGCCCATAATCTCTACGTATATCTACAACATCCAGTCCCGCTTTTGCTTCAAGTGGATTATAAGAATCAAGTCCAATATCAATATAATCCTGATAAATAGCCCTTGCATCCCCACATCCATGATATATAACTGGTATATTACTTTTATGACAGACATTAATTATTTCAGCAACTATAGGTTTAAAATGCTCTCTCCAATAATCAGGAGAAAATAACATCCCGTTAACATAAGCGACATCCCCCCAGATAACCATCCCTGACAAAAGACCGTCAGCAGCTGCAATCTGAGCTTTTGCCATTTCAATTAAATACTCACCAACTCTTTTAATAAATTTACCTAATTTCTCAGGGTATAACCCCATCCATAACATCATATTTTCAGAGCCGATTATTCGCCAGCCCTGTTCATGAGCTTCGCAAATACTACCATATACTGGATAGTCATTGTAAAGAGATTTCACAGTATCGACCCAAGCAGGAGAATTTAGAGCAAAACCATCTCCGACACCAGCTATTTGATTATCACCTGCACTAAAATATCGTCTTTTATCCCAGGGATCGTCAAATTCAAAGGCTTCCATTTTTTCTATAGTATCGGTATGAAACTTTGTAAAAGCTGGCATGGTTATTGACATATTTTTTGTGATTTCTGCTTCGTAACCTGTTCTAACAATTACTTCTTCAGGTGTGTTTTTAATAAATTCAAAGTTCTTAATATGAGGATCCATATTAGGGACGGTAGTAATCCAGTCAAGATCATAATATTTGTAAATATCAGCGTCCTGTGTAAGATTAAGATCCTTTTTCCATCGCTCTATAAACTGTCCCCAAAAGAAGTCACTAACAGGAATTTGATCGGCCTCTTCGTGTCTCAGTGTTTTATTCATCCTATCGAGTTTTTTCTCACAGTTAGGCGTTCTTTTCAATTCTCCACCAGCACTGTTTCCTGCTGCGAACATACTAATACCTTCGCCAACTAATATTTCTCTATCTTTCATTTTCTACCTCCCTTAAATTTAAGCACTTTTAAATATATCTAATCCTGATGGAATACTTCGTTCATATCAGCCCACCATTCTCCATCTTTTCGATAATCTAATGGAGCTTGTATAGGTTTCATGATTGCCCACCACTCCTGGGTCTTTGTATCATCAGCCATTTTTTTCATATCAGAATCAAAATTTATACCCGTATATTCATAATACGAAAACAGTAGTCCATTGATGTGGAAAATAGAGTAGTTTGTGATATTACACTCGCTAATTTTTTTTTCAACCTCCGGCCAAATATTACTATGATATTCACAATACAAATCATAGAACTCACTTTTTAATCCAATTAGTTGTCCATATCTTTTCATTTTAATTCCTTTATTATTTAATTGCTTAACTACTTAATGGTTAGCTTTTGTCATTTCAATTACATACTCACCAATTCTTTTAATAAACTTACCCAGTTTCTCCGCCAGTATTATTTCCTACCGCGTACATACTAATACCTAGGTCATATCAGCCCAACATTCTACATATTTCGATAATCTAATTGAGCTTGTATAGGTTTCATGATTTACCATCTGTTACCGGATTTTCTTTACTATCGAGAGTTTTGAAACGGGACAATTCATCATACATAAATTCAATGTTTCTACTATTTTCATCCCCTAGTTCGGCAATAATTACCATTGTCGAGGCTATGTCCTTAATCCCTGTTGATAATTCATCAATCGACTGGGAATTATCATGGGTCAGACCTTTAACATGATTGAAGTTCTTTGATACATCAGCAATATTATCATCAATTTTAAGAATAGAACTGCTTACCTGATCTGCCGAGTTGACAAGACCCATAGTTGCAGTAGAGACTTCCTGAGTTCCAGCACTCATTTCCAATAAGCTCGCGTTCATCTCATTAAAACTATTTGATACTGACTGGATTCCTGTGGAAACCTCACCCATTGATTCTTCAAGTTGGCTATTTAGTTTAGTAGAATCATCGATTTGTGTTATAACAGATTTTAAGTTTGTGGATATATTTTTGGCATTTACTGTTGTCGCTTCAGAAAGTTTTCTAATTTCATCGGCTACAACTGAAAACCCACTTCCCGCATCTCCTGCATGTGCCGCCTCTATGGCCGCGTTCATAGCCAGTAAACTTGTTTGGGATGCAACCTGATTAATTATTTTTATAAAATCCTGAATCAAATCAACAGATACTGCTATTCCACGAACAGAATCAAAGGCTTTTTTCATCATCTCCATATTGCTTTTTGAAGAATTGGAAATAGAAGAAGCCAGAATACTTTTCTCTTCTGAAACCTGACTTAAATTTTTAATCGAAGCGACGAGTTCTTCAATCGAAGCTGATGATCGTATAGCACTTGAAGACTGTAGATCTATTTGAGATTTGATAGTTGTAACTTCCACGATAATAGCAGAAATCAAATTATCTACCACTTCTGTATCTTTATACAATAAATGGCTGTGATTCGAAATCGAATGAATATTAGCTCTAATTTGCTCTAGTGCTGCAGAGATCTCCCCACTTCTTGCAGCTAAATCACTACTTTGAACTTTGCTACCGACAACTGCTTCTTTTAATTTAGAAATTGTTTGATGAAGCTTCCCCGTAAACCGGTTAAAATACAATGACAAAGTACCTATTTCATCACTACTATTAACAGGTAATTTACTGATCAAGTCTCCTTCTCCTTGAGATATTTCAGAGAGGTTATTGGAAATCCTGAGAAGAGGTGTTGAAATCCATCCCGCCAGAAGCAAAATAAATACTATTGAAATAACTATAAAAAATAAAGCTATAAAAAGTGTTATAGTAAATAGCCTCTTAAAATTCTGGTCAATTGTTGCATCAATCTCATTTTCATAATCATTTATGAACTGATATATATCACGAACAGCTGTCAGTATAGAATTCCGCACTGAATTTAAATTAAAAAGATCATTTTCATGAAATGATTTATTTGAATGTGAGTCTCTGATTTTTTTAATATTTTTTACATAATCCAGATACATCTCTTCTGCGAATAATATGCTTTCATTTACATAATCATTCTCAAATTTACGAATCTCTATAAAAAGTCCTTCAGTTTCACTAAGGTATCTATCAACAGCTCTTTTATTTACATCTCGATTTAAAAGCAGTAAATCTTTAACAGATAAATTTAAGTTGTGAATATTATTTTCAATGAGATTCAATTCTCTTTTAAGCGCTGAAAATCGTTGATATTCATCTAAACCACCTTTGGCTTCATTCATTACAAAAAATAAAATCCCAACAAGAATAAGATTGGAAAATAGAATAGTAATAAATCCGAAAAGTAATTTATTTTTAATAGATAGATTTTTAAACACTGTTCCTCCTAATTGATAAACACTTCCGGAAATACTGAAGTATTACTCACTATATATTTCCAGCCACCCTAATACTGATATATTCTCTTAAAGGGATCTGTCAACAACTCAATTATTTACAATAAAACCTACACTAATTTCAGAACTAAAAATTACTGTTATTTTTACAAAAGATAAAAAAGCCATGAGTTTCCTCATGGCCTATATAAAATCAACTAAACTTCTGATCTACCTACCATTGGGGAGGGTAAAAAGTATCAACATTATCAACTGTAATTATTTGCTGAGGAATATTTCTAATAGCAGGAACATCCTTACCATTAAACCAATCAGCTGCAGTCAATACTGATAAAGCACCATCACCTTCTGCTGTCTGATAAGTAATACCGGCTATACCACCATCTTTTACAAGGTCCATACCTACTTTACTATTTCCAGCCCCAACTACAATAATGTCTTCTCTCCCAGCTTTTTTAAGAGCTTCGGCAACACCTAATGCATGGGATGAATCATCTGCTACGTAAATTCCTGTTAGCTCATCACCAAATCTAGTAATCCAGTCAGAAACAAGTTGCAAAGTTTTTTGAGCATCAAATCCAGGTGACTGCATATCCAGAACTTCGATATCCGGTGCATACTCAGCTAATGTAGAGACAGGTCCAAAACATCTTGCAAAATATGGAGAAGATCCAGGATTATGCTGAACAAAAGCAACTCCACCCTTCTTTCCAAGTGCATCTGCCCAAAATTTTGCAATTTTTCTTGATTGTCCAAAATCATCCGGACCAGTCCAACTAATTGCATAATCCATTGCTTTTGCTTCAGGAAGTGTATTGAACAAGATTAGAGGAATTCCAGCCTTGTTTATTTTTCTTGCCTGCTGAAGAGCTGTTTTAGCATCTAGAGGAATCAATAAAATCATATCCGGTCTTTCGTTAATCGCCTGGTCAATCATCTGATTTTGAACCGCAAGATCCCAGTTCGGAGACTGGATCTTAAGATTCATACTATAGGCATCAGCAACTTTCTGAGCACCATTAGTACAAGCAGTAGTCCAGGGATGGTCTCCATGAACAATCATTGTAATTTTCTTTCCAATAGCTCCGTCAGCTGGAGATTCTGGAATATTAGTCTTATTGCTAATTTCTCCGGCAAATTCCATGTCCCACCAATGTAGTGGATCAGTTTCTGGTAATGCTGAAGGGTCTGCTGGTCTTGCAGGTACTACACGTCCAGCACCTCCTAGTTTAATTAACTGTTGGTTATCAGCTGCTAACAGTGCTGATGCATCAACTGCTAAAGATGCTGCAAGATTATCACGTCCATCCACAGCTGTTACACTTTCTTCTTTTTGTCCGTTTGCAAAGACACTTCCAGTAACTGCTAGCATCAAAATCATGCTTAACAAAATTGTCGTAAACTTTTTCATTCTTCCTCCGTTTTTTTATATGCTTATATTTCCAAAGGGTATTAACCCTTATTTTGGACCTTTTCTAATTCTTTCATCAATTCCGGCCTCCGGCCAAGAATTTTTTCATGTTTATACATAACTATTGCTTCATTCATAACAACTGCAGCCAGAATAAAACCTGCTATAAAAATTTTAATTTCATTTCCGAGACCAAAAAGGATAATTCCATTATAAAGAACTTCTAGCATTAGTATGGCTACGAAAGTTTTAAAAACTCCACCTTTACCTCCGGACATTGCTGTCCCACCTATTATGGTTGCAGATATTATGTACATTAAAGATGATGTTCCGAGATTCAATGGTGCTGCGGCACTTTCCATTGCAAATAGCACCCCACCAATACCAGCAAATACTCCCGATATAATAAATGTTGCTATGATGTATTTATCTGTGTTGATACCCGCCAGCCAGGCAGTCTGTTTGTTACCACCGACCATATAAAAGTTACGTCCAGTTCTGGTTCTATTAAGAAAAATCGAAACGACTATAACCAGAATAATGGCGATTAAAACTCTTGGAGTAACAAAAGGAAAAATCATTTCCCCCAGAAAATCAGAAACCGCAAATGCATCGTCCGATGAGAGACTGACAGAGTTTCCACCTGTCATAGTATAGATGACCCCTGTAAGAATCGTCATCATACCCAGGGTTACAATAAAAGAACTTATTTTCGCCTTAGCAACAAGTAGTCCATTGATCAACCCGATCAAACCTCCTGCAACAATAGCCAAAGGCACACTTCCACCAAATCCTATATATTGTTTCATACTCAATCCAATTACGGCAGAAAAAGTCATAATGGTTCCAATGGAAAGATCCAATTGCCCGATTATGAAAACTAATGTAAAACCGATCGCCACTGTAGCATTCATAGCCATTGTTTTTGTTACAGTTGTCAGATTGAATACATTCAAAAACCGCGGTGCAAAGAGAGACATGAAAAGAAATACGAATAAGAAAATAAAATATATTCTATTCTTATCTATAAATTTCAGCATTTTACTATTATTTTTATTTTTTTTAAGCATCATCACGCCCCATACTTCTTAATGATTTGGCATTCAAGCCGACTACGAGAATAAATATCGTTCCACGTATTATATCCTGTGAAAAAGTACCGACTCCAAGAAGTGTCAAAATGTTATTCATCAAACCCATAACAAGAACACCACCGATTACTCCTATAACTGTTCCCCGTCCACCGGCCAGAGTCATACCTCCGATAACTATCGCTGTTACCGCTTGGAAATCAAACCCGACTCCATTGTTTATGTATCCTACACGAGTAAGTGAAGTAAGAACGATTCCTCCCAACGTAGCGGTTAATGCACATATCATAAATGCCATTCCAATAATAAATTCTGTTTTAATCCCTGAAAAACCAGCAGCTTTTTTAGCTGCTCCGGTCATCTTAAGCTGAGCACCGTATTTCGTTTTTTTCATTACAAAATTCAACAGAATTACTAGAATTATCAGCAGAACAAGAGGCAGAGAAATTTTTCCAAAAAACCTGTACCTGTAAATATTATCGAAAAGATCACTGGTTCTTTGCGTATTGGCTACAAAATCCGGATAAATCTGTTTATTTGCCCAGACCAGACGAATGATTCCCATAGTTACAAAATTTATTGATAACGTCCAAATAATAGGGTTAGCTTTATATTTCCCGATCGCAATTGCATTTATCAATCCAATAACCGCTCCAAACAAAAATGTTATGATTAAAGCCGGTATAAAACCGAATTGAAGCATCTGTACACAGATAATCCCTGTAAATGCCATTGTCGTAGGAACTGACATATCAGCATAATGTCCTGAAAAGGTGACAAACCCCATACCTACTGCAACAATACCAAGTAGCGTTACTGCATCGAGTATATTCAGAAAATTTGTTGCTGTTAAAAAACTGTTGATAATACCCAGGCTTTGAAGTAAAATTCCCAACAGGAGAAAAAGTATTGCAATAGCATATATTCCTGAACTATTTAAAACTTTTCCTAAAAAATTTAATTTCGTTGCCCTTTTATCTTTTATATTATTTTTAATGTTTGAATCATCACTCACTAATGTACTCTCCATAACTAAATATTCTCACCATTAGCAGCTAGAAGAACACTTTCTTCAGTGCATTCCATTTTTGCCATATCTTTAATTATTCGCCCTTTCCGCATAATCAATACCCTGCTGGAAAGAGAGACAAGTTCTGGAAGGTCAGATGAGATCAATATGATTGTGCTTCCATTTTTGGCCAAAACTTCTATCGATTTATGTATAGTCATTTTTGCTCCAATGTCTACACCTCGTGTTGGTTCATCAAGAATTAAAACTTTTGCTTTACAAGCCATCCACTTTGCCAGAAGAACTTTCTGCTGATTTCCACCAGAGAGATTACCGACAGTCCTTGAAGGATCTGGGGGATAAATAGAGAGCTCTTTTATCAGATCATCTAATATTTTATCACCATCGTTTGATTTATATATTCCATTTTTAGCCAACTTAGGAATAATACTTACCAGAGTATTATCTTTTATGTCCAATCGCAGAGCAAGACCTTCTGTTTTTCTGTTTTCAGTCAAATAAACCAAACCCTGCTCAACAGACTTAGAGATATGGGAAGGTTTAAACTCTACACCATCGAGATAAACTTCACCGGTATGCCTTTCATCAAGACCAACAAGAGATCTACCCAATTCACTTCTTCCCGCTCCGGATAATCCGCATATCCCAAGGACTTCCCCTTTATATGCATTAAATGAAACATCGTGAAAGAATCCATAACGGGTTAAACCTTCAACTTTAAGCCTTTCTATTTTTTGGGTATGGTCTTTAAAAGAATAAAAATCTGCAACAGATTTTCCAACCATCATCTGAACAAGTGATTCACTTGTAACATCGGCAATATCATTTGTTCCGATTTTCTTTCCATCTCTGAGTACAGTCACTCTGTCTGCTACTTCAAATATTTCTGGAAGATGATGAGAAATATATACAATTGCTAATCCATTTTCTTTTAGATTGTGAATTATTGTAAATAATCTTCCCACTTCTTCACGGGAAAGGGCTGATGTAGGCTCATCCATTACAAGAATAGAGGGATTATTTCCCAAAGCTTTGGCTATTTCAACCAACTGCCCCTCATGTTGACTGATTTCTTCAATCTGAAGATTTGGATCAAGATGTTCAAGACCAACTCTTTCAAGGCAACGTGTTGTTTCTTCAGCAATTTTTTTCTTATCCAGTAACAATCCATTTTTAGGCAGTCGCCCGACCAGAACGTTCTCGGCAATCGTTAGTGGCAGTGCCAAGCTTAATTCCTGATAGATCATCTCAATCCCATTCTTCTTTGATAGTGCAGGTGTATGCAGATCCACTTTATTAGAACCCATATAGATATCACCTGTATAATCATTAAATGAACCAGCAAGCATTTTCATCAATGTTGATTTTCCAGCTCCGTTCTCACCAAGGAGCGCATGAACTTCTCCAGGTCTAATATCAAAATCCACTCTATCGACAGCAAGTGTACCAGGATACTTCTTGCTGACACTTTTCATTTCAAGAGCTGTTTCGAATGTCTTCTCATTTTTAGTATTCTTATTACTCATTCATATTTTCCTCTGGTCTCCTTCCAAAAATAAGCTCTTTTAATAACATATAAAAACAATTAAACTTTCATCTTTTTGTTTTAGCGTTAATTAATAATAGCCCTGTATTTTTATACCAACAACAGTGTTTATTTACAAAACAACAGTAATAATTTACATAAAAATAGCAATAATTTACAAAAATATAGTAACAATTATCATTACTATAAAAAGATTTAATTATATAAATTGATTATATTTTACGATTCTTTTGGATTATTTGAGATCTAATTATTGGGACTATCAAGTTAAAAACCTAATTAACGATGTTATTTAAGACTATGTAGATATTCAGATGGAAATAGACCAGTAAATTTTTTAAATGTTATATAAAAATAATTAGGATCACCATAACCAACTTGAATAGCCACTTTATTAGCTTTTACATTAGAATTTAATAAAAGCTCCTTTGCTTTCTCAATTCTAAGTCTATTTAAATATTTTGAGAAACTTTCACCGGTTTCTTCTTTAAAAAGCCTACCTATATAGGCGGCGGAGTTCTCAAATGTATTTGATATTGTTTTTAATGATATAGGCTTTGTAAAATTATCATTAACATATTCTACTACCTGTTTTATTAGACTAGGAGTAACTTTAATACTCGATTGGATCTCATCTACTATAGTTAATGAAACTTCTTTTAACCACTCTAGGGTTAATTCTGTACTTTGTTGATTAAAGAGCTTCTTAAAAATTGTCTCATAATCTCCAATAACATCTTTTTCTGAAAGTTTATTTGATTTTACTATATTAATTAAACTTGATAATAGCTCTATTGAAAAGCCTTTAAAATAGTCGATTGACAATACACCCATAGATGAGAATTTTGTTATGATCGATGAAAAAAAGATAGAAACACCATCTCGATTACATTCAATAATCATTCTTAAAAGATAATCTGTGTCAATTTCTTCTGGATTATCATAATTAAAAACAAAGTCTGAAACATTATTTTTTGTTAAAATATGAATAGGTAGGTACCTAAGTGGAGAAACTTTTAATCCATTAAACCAATCTACAGCAACTTGAATAGGAAGTGCCCCGTCTAAGTCTGCTTTTTGGAATGTAATTGCATCCAAAGATCCATCTTTTAATAATCGCATTCCAGTATTTGTGCTACCAATAGCAACACAAGTTACATCTGAACGCCCCATTTCTGAAATGGCTTTATTAACTCCCAATTGTACATTACTATCATCTGAGCAAAAAATACCATTAAGTTTATCACCATATTTTTCTAACCATATTTTTGTCATTTTATATGTTTCTTCGGTATCTAGATTTGATGAACCCATTTCAAGAACTTCCATGTCAGGAGCTATCTTATGAAGTTCAGAGACAACACCCCATTTTCTAGAATAATATGCTGAACACCCATCTAAATGACATACAATCGCATAACCACCCTTATTATCCATAAGCTTAGCGAATTTTCTAGCCAAAACTCTACTTTGTTGCCAGTCATCTGGGCCAGTCCATGATAATAAATATTTAAATCCACCAGATTCTGGTAATAAGTTACTTGCGATAACTGGTATCCCAGCTTTGTTAATGTCTTGAAACCATAATGAACTAGTATCAGAACTATTTGGAATTATTATTATTAAATCTGGATTTTCACTAATAGTTTGATATACCTGTTGCTGTTGTTCGTCATCTCCCCACTCTGAATACTTAAATGTCAAATTAATTCTAAATTTATCAGCGATAGCTTTCATCCCATGTTCATATGCAATCATATACGGGTGAATATGTCCTGGCATTAAACAAGTAATATTTTTACCCTTTGGACCATTTGCTGGGGATTTCGGTATATTTATCTTCTTTTCACCCCAACCAGCATACTCAAGATCATACCAATGATCAGAATCGTTTTCAGGAAGTAATTCCGGATGTTCAGGTCTGATTGGAATCTCTTTTTCCTCTGTAACCCATAAAACTGGTGTTTTATTATCAGGACGATTTTGATTTGTATCTAGCATGTAATAAACATAACATAATTGTAACTGCAGAACAACAAATTTCTAACTACAAAAATAGTGTATGAAACCATTATCTAGTATTAGTATTTGGCTCTGTTTTTATATGTAATAATTATTTAGAGTTCATGTTTTCTAAATATTCAGAGGGGTATAGTCCAGTATATTTTTTGAAGGTAATATAAAAATAATTAGGATCTGCATAACCAACCTGAAGACCAACTTTATTTGCTTTAACATTTGAGTTTATTAGAAGTTCCTTGGCTTTATCAATTCTAAGTGTATTTAAATATTTTGAAAAGTTCATTCCAGTTTCTTCTTTAAATAGTCGGCCAATATATGCAGCTGAATTATCAAACTTATTTGATATTGTTTTTAATGATATTGGTTCTGTAAAGTTATCATTAACATATTCTACGACCTGCTTTATTAAACATGGAGTTATACTTGATTTAAGTTCATCAATAATAGTAAATGCAACTTTATTTAGCCATTTTAGAGTTAATTCTGTACTTTGCTGATTAAAAAGATTCTTAAAAATTGTCTCATAATCACCAATTATATCTTTTTCTGAAAGATTTTTTGATTTTACTATATTAATTAAACTTGATAATAACTCTATTGAAAAACCCTTAAAATAGTTGATCGATAATACACCTAGTAATGAAAATTTTGTTCCAATAGAAGAGAAAAAACCGGCAACACCATCTTTATTACACTCCATAATCATTCTAAATAGATGATCCATGTTAATTTCGCCTGGGTTATTATAATTAGAATTAAGGTCTGAAATATTATTTTTAGTTAATATATGAATAGGCAGATATCTAAGTGGAGGAACTTTTAACCCATTAAACCAGTCTACTGCAACTTGAATAGGCAGTGCTCCATCTAGGTCTGCTTTTTGCAATGTAATTGCATCTAAATGTCCATCATTTAATAAGCTAATTCCAGTACTTGTACTACCAATGGCTACACAAGTTATATCTTCTCGATCCAGTTCCGCTAGGGCTTTATTTACCCCAATCTGTGGAGAATCATCATCGGAGCAAAAAATACCTTTTAAGTCTTCTTCATATTCCTCTATCCATAATTTGGTCATGTTGTAAGAAACGTCTGTATCGAGATTTGAAGATCCCATTGCTAAAACTTTCATTTCTGGAGCTATCTTCTTAAGTTCTGATATAACGCCCCACTTCCTAGAATAATATGCGGAACAACCAGTAACATGACAAACAACAGCATAACCACCTTTATAATTCATAATTTCTGCAAATTTTCTAGCTAAAACTCTACATTGCAGCCAGTCGTCAGGACCTGTCCATGATAATAGATATTGAAAACTACCTATTTCAGGAAATAGATTACTTGCAATAACCGGTATCCCAGCGTTGTTAATATCCTTAAACCATTGTGACGTTGTATCAGTACTATTCGGGACTAAAATTACAAGATCAGGTCTCTCTTTAATTGTTTCATAAACATGTAGATTTTGCTCATCCGTACCCCATTCTGAATATTTAAAAGTCAAATTAATTTGAAATTTATCTGCTATTTCTTGCATACCATTTTTATATAAGATGTAATAAGGGTGAATAACTTCTGGCATCAAACAAGTGATTTTTTTACCCTTAGGACCATTTGCAGGAGATTTAGGAATATTGATTTTCTTTTCACCCCAGCCAGCATATTCTAGATCATACCAATGATCAGAATCATATTCAGAAAGTAATTCCGGATTTTCAGGTCTAATTGGAATTTCTTTTTCCTCTGTAACCCATAAAACAGGTGTTTTATTATCAGGACGATTTGGCATTATTTCTGGCATATTTTTAATATAACACAACTATAACTGCAGAACAATGAAATTAGAGATGCATAGCCGTAGTATTGGATAGGTAGAAAAAGTTCATTTTACTACAAAAAATAAGATTCCCGAACTCAATAATCTTTATTACGCTATCCCTGTTTTGCTACATTTCGTAGACATTCTTGCTATTTTATTAACACCACTTATTATCGCAAGAATGTCTATTTAATTGAGCAAGAACGACATAGTTATATATCTGAAATGACATGATTATAAATTATGATTAGAAAACTAAAGATAAATGCTACAGGATGTTGTCTTGTAGACAAAATAATTACTGGTGTTGATTTTAGCTCAACAGAAATAAAGCCATACTTATCACAAATAAAAGGTGATGGCGGACTTTCTCCGGGAGAGTTGGTTTTTAGAGAAAATCTTGAAAAATATTCAGGAGTCTCTTTAGGACACATACTTAGTGATATAGGTTTAGATAATTTTAAAGAAGAACTTAATGTTGGTGGCCCCGCAATTGTAGCTCTTATCAGTATGGCTCAAATATTACATAAAAAGTCTGTAATATTTAATTTTTTTCAAAATCATGGAGATGATGAAAACGGGTTATATCTTCTTAAAAAATTAAATGAGTTTGCCCCATCTATAAACACAGAATTTTATAATGAGGTAACAGGCATTACAGCTGAGACAACTGTATTATCAGATCCAAATTATAATTCCCATGGAGAGAGAACTTTTATAAATACAATAGGTTGTGCTGGGGATTACAGATCCATCTATCTTGGAGATGATTTTTTCGATGGTGACATCCTAATTTACGGTGCGACAGCATTAACCCCAGGAATTCATAATGATTTGTCATCTCTATTGGATAGAGGATTTAGAGCCGGAAAAATAAATATTGTAACTACTGTATTTGATTTCTTTAATGAAGAAAAAAGTCCAGTGGATAGATGGCCTTTAGGGAATACAACCGATAGTTATTCACACATAGATCTTTTAATTACAGATCATGTTGAGGCTTTAAGATTATCTGGTAAAAGTTGTATTGCAGATGCCATAAAACAGTTTAAAACCTGGAAATTAAAAGCCCTTATAATAACAAATGGTGCAGAAGATGTGACCTATTATGCTGAAGAAAACTCAAAGATTTTTAAGGATGTGAATACAGAGTCTCTTCCAGTTCTAAATATAAACTGCCAAGAGATATTATCTATGGATTTAATTAGTGGTGATACTACAGGCTGTGGAGATAATTTTGCTGGAGGTGTTATTTCATCTATAACAGAGCAGCTTTTGGAAGATCGTAATAAATTAGATCTTAAAGAAGCTGTAATTATAGGAAGTTGTACCGGGGCATCCACATGTTTTAGTTTAGGCGGAATGTTATCTGAGGAGAGTCCTGGAGAGAAGCTGCAACTTGTAGAAAGGTTTCGTGAAATTTACGAGGTTACTGTATGAAAAGTATTGTTATTTTTGGTGCTGGGAATATCGGACGATCTTTTATTGGACAACTATTTAGTGCAGGAGGATTTAAAGTAGTCTTTATAGATACTAATAGAAAACTGGTAAAACAACTAAATGAGAAATCCCAATATAATGTTATAATTAAAAAAGATGGACACCCCGATGTTATTATGACTGTCGGACCTGTCTCGGCTATAGATGGCAACAATAAAATTGATGTTGTTAAAAGTTTAATAGATGCTGATTATGTAGCAACATCAGTAGGTTTAAGAGCTCTCCCGTATATTATTCCAACTATATGCGAAGCTGCACTTATTAGAAGAAGTAATAAAATGACACCTCTTGATATAATTCTTGCAGAAAATATACATAAAGGGAAAAGATTCTTTTTCCAAGAAGTAATAAAATCTATCCCACAATACATACACCCTGGTACAATTATTGGTGTTATAGAGTGTAGTATAGGAAAGATGGTTCCGATTATGAGTGAAGAGAGTTTGAGGGATGATCCTCTACAGCTATTTGCAGAAGAGTATAACTCTCTAATTCTTGATAAAAATGGTTTTTTAACAAAATGTCCTGAATTAAAAGGGTTGAGCCCTGTTAATAATATCCAAGCATATGTAGATAGGAAACTATTTATTCATAATCTTGGCCATGTGGCAACAGCATACTTTGGATATCTTGAAGGATGTAAAAAAGGTTTGATTAGTGATGTTATTACACTGCACCATATAAGAAACAAAGTCAGAGATGTTATGGAAGAGTCTGCAACTATTTTATTGAAACTATATCCAGATGTATTTTCAAGGGAATCTCTTACTGAACATATTGAAGATCTTATAACCCGGTTCGGTAATAGAACTTTAGGTGATACTATTTTTAGAGTAGGAAAGGATCAGAGGAGAAAACTTAACAGATCCGACAGAGTATTAGGAGCAATGATTGAAGCCATTAAAAATGGGACTCCCTGGGGTAACATTATGGAAGTATATTTAGCAGGTTTAAAATTCAGATCGGAATTTCCACCGGATATAGAATTTTATAATGATATAGCCAACAAGAATCCTGTAATGATCGGTAGGGATATATGTGGACTTGATGAAGTAAATCAAGAAGATATTGAGATATTAAAACATCTGGAAAAACTTTAAATAATAACGTTTAGCTTAATAGGATCAATAATATCCTATTAAGCAGGAATATCACTATTTACATTGCCAATATAATCCTCCTCAAAAAAAAACTTTATATATAATATATAAAGTTTTTGAATTTATAAAAGGTACAGATTATAGTGATTTTTTTGAATTTTGACATAAATCAATTACATGAGTAATAAATAGAATAAGATTATTATAGCCATATTGTCATATATAATCGACAACTCCGTCCGTACTCAACTAACAGGTCCCATGGTAAAGTTAATCATAAAATTATGAATTAAAACTTTATGGAGGTTTTTTATGAGTCAATTTAAATTTTCGGTAGGACCGTGGAATGTGCATGAGGGAGCGGATGCTTTTGGACCAACAGTTAGAGAAGGTATATCTTTTGAAGAGAAGTTAAAAAGGTTTTCAGAAATGGGATTCAGTGCGATTCAGTTCCACGATGATGACGCAGTCCCAAACATTAACGATCTATCAATTGAAGAGATCAAAGCTGAAGCAAAAAAAGTTAAAACTCTTCTAGAAAAATACAATCTTGTAGCAGAATTTGTTGCTCCTAGACTTTGGGAGGATGATCATACCCATGATGGTGGATTTACTTCTATGAGTAAAGAAGACCGTGAATTTGCAATGTGGAGAGCATATCGTTCTATAGATATTGCAAAAGAACTAGAGTGTGATAAAATAGTATTATGGCTAGCAAGAGAGGGGACTCTTTGTTATGAGAGTAAAGATCCTGTAGAAGGTGTTAACAGATTGGTTAGCGCAATTGACATGATGCTTGATTATAATTCTGAAATTAAAGTATTAATTGAACCTAAGCCAAATGAACCAATAGATAGAAGCTTTTGTCCAACAATGGGGCATGTTATGGGTGTTTCGGCACAAACAAAAGATCCATCTCGAGTTGGTGGTCTATTAGAGAGTGCCCATGCTATATTAGCAGGTCTTGATCCAGCTAATGAAATGGCCTTTGGTTTAGCATTTGGAAAACTTTGGGGTGTTCATTTAAACGATCAGAATGGAATGAAATATGATCAAGATAAGTCATTTGGTTCAGAAAACTTAAGACAGGCTTTTAACCAGGTTAGAGTACTAATCGAAAATGAATTTGGTAAAAATGGTGAGTATGTAGGTCTTGATGTAAAAGCTATGAGAACCCAGAAAATAGAAGATTGTTACAGACATCTGAAAAACAGCATGAATGTTGTTAAACTAATGGAAGATAAAGTAGCAAAATTCGATTATGATTTACAGAATAAATTAATTGAAGATAGAAATTACGAAGCGTTGGAAATGTACGTTATCGAATTGATTTTAGGAATTAAATAGTATTATATGGTGGTGGCAATGTGGAATATTATGAATATGAGATTGTTAAAAAAATAGAAGGTCTTCCAATAAAAGCATTCTTTGTAAGTATAGATTATAGAGAGTTTCATTGGCACTCTGATCTGGAACTGATCTGGGTTTTAAAAGGTTCTGTTGATCTGCAATTAAGCAGTAAAACAATCAGATTAAATGAACGTGATATCTACCTTGTCAACACCAATACAATACACCGATTAAAACATTCAGATAGTAGAAATCTACTGCTTGCATTTCAGGTAAGTGATGATATTGTCGCAAATTATTTTAGACATTTGGGGCAGATATCATTTGATAGTGATTATACATTAAATAACAGGGACTTTGTTGACAATCTGGAAAAGCTTATGTCTAATATTATGATCGAAGTTATTGAAGGAAAGGCATTTAACCTAATGAATGCTGTCGGTTGTGTTAACATTCTTATATCTGAACTTTTTAAAACTATCCCATATGAAGAGATCAATAAATCAACAATGAATTCCCATGGTTACGATCTTGAGCGGCTTAAAAGAGTTATAATATTTATGAACAGACATCATAGTGAAAAAATAACCCTTAAACAGCTAGCGGATACAGAGTATATAAGTCGGTCAAGAATGTCTCATTTTATTAAGGAGAAACTTGGAATAGGATTTCAAGACTTTTTAAACCATATAAGGTTGGAACACGCTTTAAAATTATTAATGAAAGATGATGAGAATATTGCTGATATTTCCCGGATATGTGGATTTTCCGATCAGAAGTATTTAAGTAAATTATTAAGGGATGAGTATAATATGACCTCATCGGAATATAGAAGTAAAGTTAAAAAAATAGAGGCTGACAGATTGTATAGGCAGGATATAAATGACCAAGAATTCGATCATGTAGAAGCTCTGGAGCTACTAAAATCTATTTTTGATAACAAGTAATATATATACTAAATTAATATACCAATAGATCATTTTTCTACTAATAGATCTGTTATATAAGGTAATAATTCATTTAAACTTCTCAGATTATTGTTCTGCTCAAGCTGAATAACTTCTTTCCAATTTTCTATTTTTCTTAATTGTGATGGTGTCTCTCCATAAAGTTTTTTAAAACTTCTGTTGAAGTATTTAATATCAGAAAACCCTGATTCTAAGGCTATATCAACAAGTTTCATATTTGTATTTAGCATAAGAGAAATAGCATGATGGGTTCTAATTTGGGATAAGTTCTGTCTAAACGATAAACCGGTGTTTTCTTTAATCAGATGAGATACATAAAAAGTGCTAAGATTTACTAATTCTGCAAGATCCGCTAGTGCGATATCTTCTTCATGATGGAGGTTAATATACTCTATCAGTTTACTCATCCTTTCTATGCTCTCAATTTTTGTATTTATTTCAGTGTCGGTTCCTTGAGTGTACTCCACTTCCTGTAGTAGTAAAGCGATCAGACTATGTAGTTCAGACATGCACATATATTCGTAGCCAATTTTTCTATTTTCAATATTTTTAATGATTGAAAGCATATAGTTGATTATCCTATTTTTAACAATTAATGTAGGGTTTGAAGCTGGTGTTAATAAAAAATTGTAATAATGCAGATTGAATGGACAGGCTGAAGAAATAATAGGATCAATTTGAATAACAAGTAAAAGGTTAGGCTTTTCACCTTTGACAAATCCATGCATTTCATATGGATTCAAAAGATATATATCGCCTTTAATAAGTTTCTGCGTATCGATACCTCTTGTAATAATCAGTTCCCCATCAAGGACTAGAATTAACTCAAACTCCCGATGCCAATGTCCTCCCCTATAACCAACCGATATAAAAAAAGACTTAAAAGGCATAGAGCTCTCATGACCAATGAATTCATAGGATATTTCTGAAAAATCATACTGTTCTATCATAAATAAATATTACATTTATATAGCAAGAAAATCCATTATGTATGTAAGAAAAACTAGTTTATTAAAGATAATTTTGAGACCATATACCTGATAACAAAATATGGCCCTGTTTAAAGCTATAAAAAATACTACCCTTCGGTTTTTGGAGCTGAGGATTGATCTCTATTTACATATTCGACAGGAGAGCAACCTAAATATTTTTGAAAGGTTCTAAAAAAATAATTAGAACTAGAGAAGCCGACTTCTAGAGCTGTTTGACTTGCGGTAATATTCTTCTGATCTAATACAATACACGCCTTTTCTACTCTTAATTTATTTAAATAAGTTGAAAAATGCTCATTTGTTTGTTCAGTAAATAGTTGACCTAAATATGGTGCGGTTAGATTAAAGTATGTAGAAAGGGTCTTTAAAGACATAGGTTTAGAATAGTTAGAATGTACATATTCTAGAATCAACTCTCCTATAGGTTTAATAGAACCCCTCTTATTTGTAAGTTTACTACATAGATTTAAAGAAATCTCTCTAAGCCACTCTATAGTATCTGAAATACTTTTTTGTCTTACCAAATTTTTAAATAAAGATTCATAAGAACCTAAAAGCTCTTTCTCATTTAAGGATTCCCTTTTAATAATCCCCATAATATTAGATAAGATTTCAATTGAAAAACCTTGAATATACTCTTTTGAGGTTTTAGGGTGGTTATCAATATCAATTTCCAGGTCATTAAAATATTCTTCTATATTTTGGGGGCTAACATCCATAATGTAATATGAGAGTTTATCGGTTCCACAATTTAAAAATGGTTCTTCGTCTACTTCAATACTGTTTACATTTGACTTTTCTAGGATTTTTACTGGTAGATATCTTAATTTATTAACTTCTAAACCTCTAAAATAATCAACTGCAACTTTTATAGGTAAAGCTCCATCCATTTCAGGTTCTTGCCATGTTATAACATCTAATAAATTACGTTTTAATAGGTCTATACCAACTTTAGTACTACCATTAGCCGCTGTAACAATATCATTTCGCCCAGCTAATCTTAATGCATCATTTATTCCTAACTGACTTACATTATCATCAGCACAAATAATACCTTTAAGTTCGGAACCATATTCCTTTAGCCAATTGGTTACAATGTTCTTGGTTTTTAGTCTATTTAATTCTCCAGATTCAGAACATAAACAGGTCATCTTTGGAAAATCTTTTCTTAACTTTGAAATAACACCATTTTTTCTAGCATAATAAATTGGATTATCTTTTAAATGACATATAACTCCATATCCCCCGGAACCATTCATTAGTCCAGCAAAACGAGTTGCTAAATGTTCACTTTGAGACCAATCGTCAGGTCCTGTATAGGATAAGATATATTTAAAATCTGATTTTTTAGGCAGAATATTACTAGATATAACAGGAACACCACTTTCTGAAATTGTTTGCAATAGATAGGAGCTATCCAAACTGTATTCAGGCATTAATATAATAAGATCTGGTGGATTTAATAAGACACTATCTATTTGCTGTTCTTGGAGATAAGGATCCCATTCAGAATTAAAAACTTTTAAATCAAAGCCAAATATATCTGCCTCTTTTTTTAATCCTGATTGGTATGATGATAAATATGGATGGTTACCTGATAAAAACGCTACAATTTTAAGTCCACTTATGTCTCTTATCATTAAACCATCCTATTTTTTTAGTCTGCTATAGTACCATCTAAATCCCATAGATCTTCCCAGGTCTGGTTATCTTTCCATAAGAAAACTTGTCCTTTAATCAGTCTACAGTTTTTATCATTTTTAGCAATTGATGCCATTTCTTCATCAGTTAATGGGTCTTTAACAACTCCTTCTAAGTTACTTAAGTACTCATTTCTTCTTACAGAGAAAGGAATTGGAATTTGACCACGCTGTGAACCCCATTTTACACAGATTGTTGCAGGATGTACATTTAATCTTTTTGCTGCTGCAACAATTGCTGGATCCTCGATATCAACAGTATCATTCTCAGTCTTATCTCTATCTGGTCTAGTTGGAGATCCTATAGGACAGAAACCTATTGGCTGGATACTTTCAGAAGTATAATAATTATATAATTCTTGCTGTTGAAAATGTGGGTGATTTTCCATTTCCGTTACAGAAGGTTTAATTTTTGCATCTTTTAGTATTAATTCCATTTTAGCTTTAGTTACATTTGATGTACCAATAGCTTTAACTAGTCCCATTTCAACAAGTTTCTCTAACTCTCTCCATATTTTCATGAAATTCTCATGTATATAAGGCTTAGCTTCCGGAGATCTTGAATCTACAGAACATCCAATTGGGTGGAAGTTAGGAAATGGCCAGTGAATTAAGTATAGATCTAAATAGTCTAAACCTAAATCTTTCATTGATTGTTTACATTGTGGAATAACTTCTTCTACAATATGTTTATCGTTCCACAATTTAGAAGTAATAAACAGTTCTTCTCTTGGAATACCACCATCCATAATTACTTTTAATGATCCACCAATCTCTTTCTCATTTCCATAAATAGATGCACAGTCAAAGTGTCTATATCCAACTTCTGCAGCACCAATAACTGCATCTGCAACTTCGACTGCAGTGAATCTATCAGAACCAAAAGTTCCAAGACCTAATGCTGGCATTTTTGCTCCTGTTCTTAATGTTTTTTTAGGAACGTCTGCTGGATTAACTCCATCTTTTGCTATTTCAAATTTACCATTTTCTGCGTAACTCATTTTTATCTCCTTGGATGCTCAGGCGAGCAGGGATTTTTATCCCGACCAGCCTATTGGATTAACCACTAACGGTTAATCACACCTTTTTTTAGAATAATATTTCCATATTTAACAGTCTCTCCAGACATTACAACTGCGAATGCCTTCTCTGCTCTCTCGTAAAACTCAAACCTACCAATTCTCTCAATTGCAGGTGTTCCAGGCCAAACTTCATCGATTGGTTTTCTATATGAAACTTCAACCTCTGGGTCTAACTCATCTCCTGGTGTTGCAGCCATCATAATTAATGGACTATCAACATACTGATCAAGAGTGATTAAAGGCATAATTCCTTTTAATAACTCAGGTATTTTAATACCATCAGCTCTAACTACTTTTTTCCCAAATGTATCCCCTGGAAAAAATGCATCTGCAATTACAATTTCATCACCATGACCCATTTTAAATAGTAAGTCTAATAACTCTGGTGAAATAACTGGATCAATACCTCTTAACATTAATTAACTCCTTGGTTGCTTAGGCTAGCACATTGTTTCGACCAGCCTTCTAATTTACATGATCTTGCATATATGCCTAAAACATCTTTAATTCTGTTAAGTACTAAATCTTCAGGTGTCGCTTTTATTTCACCTGCTCTTACAGCTAAATATTGGTTTGGCATATATTGACTTAAAAGCGAAAGCGAAACAGCTTCCTTCTCTAAGTTTTTAAACAGTTTGTTTTTAGCAGCATCAATTTCAGCATCTGGCCAATAATATCTACTTCTATCAGAAAAACTAAATTTTCTTTTATATGTTTTTTCAGCATCAGTTCCTGGGTAATATTTTTCCCAATAGCCCGGCTTTTTTACCATTACACTATCTAAAGTCTCTCTTAACATAGAAAGTTCAGAAGTTCTATCTGAAAACAGCTCTTTCTCAATCTGATCTAACGCAAATAGAGCTTCTCTATATGCATATGTTAACCATGGCCCTACTTTTAAAATACAAAAGTGATCTTCAACTAATTTAGTTAAGCCCTCTTCTGTCTGATAATCTGTAGAATGTGCTTCAAATACTAAACCACTATAATCATCTATTGATTTAATAAGTTTTCCGGCAGCATCTCTGTTGTAGTCAAATACTTGATCATCACCAAACTCTACACCAGGTTGAACAACAACTCCCCAAACTCTATCCCATGCATCCTCTAATCCAGCATTTAAAAATGCCTCTTTAGTAACTGCAATTGTTTTATGAGCATCATCTGCTGTTGTACATTCAACACTATCTTCCTCTTCCTGTGCTCCACCTGGTATTGGAACTTCTGTTCCAATTACATAAACAGGTTTTTGACAGTCAGATCTATATTTTGCCCAAGTCTCTTCAGCTGTTTTACAAAGTGCTGCAGCTCTAGAAGCTACAATGTCTTCGGATAGTGCTTTATGTCTATCTCCCTCATCGTCAGCTAAAAACATACTTGCATCTAAATGTATTTTTAAATAACCAGCTTTTACATACTCCTGAACTAATATATGTGAATTCTCCATAGCCTCTTTTGCATTAAGTTTTTGCCATGCATTTGGTCCTAAATGGTCACCACCAAGTAGAATATTTTCTATTGGAAATTCTATGCTATCTGCAATGTCATTTACATAAGAAACAAATTGACTAGGAGTCATACCTGTATACCCACCATTTTGATCAACCTGGTTTGAAGTAGACTCAATTAGTACAATTGAACTATCCTGTTTAGCCTGAATCATACTTGCTTTGATTACATAGTAATGGGCAGAACAAATAGAATGTATCCCAGTTCCTTTCCCATCTTTGTTTCCTTTTAAAAGGTTTATAAATTTATCTCTTGCGCTCATCATTTCTCCCTAGGCTTCAAGTACAACTTTAATAGTTGGTTCATTTGGATCATAAATAGCATTAAATGCTGTATTAACATCTTTTAATTTATAGTTATGGGTAATTATGTCATCTGTCTGGATCATTCCAGTTTCAAGCATCCAAGCAGCAATTGACCACTCTTTACCTGGCCATGGAGATGAATAATTCATCCAAGATCCGATAAGTTCTAACTCTTTTCTTGAAATAAGTTCAAATAGTAGTCCGTCCATTACAACTTCCTGGGACGGATTAGTTCCAACTAAAAGGATTTTACCTCGCCCTTTTGCTATTGTAATTGCAGATTTTTTACCTGGAAGAGAACCAGATGCCTCAAAAACAACTTCTGCTCCACCTAAACTAGATGCAACTTCAGCTAAGTCCTCTTTTAATACATTAACACCATGGGTAGCTCCAAGTTTTAAGGCTAGAGCTATTTTTTCGTCTACAACATCACTTACTATAATATTTTTAGCACCTAATGCTTTAAAAATCTGTACTGCTAATAGACCAATTCCACCTAAACCTGTTACTGCAACAGTTGAACCAAGTATGTTCCCAAGTCTTAACATTGGGTGAAGACATACAGTTATAGGCTCAATCAATGCACCTTTTTTTAAAGGAAAATCATCGCTTAATGGAACTAAGTTTTTTGCAGGGAAAACTACATATTCTGCAAATGCCCCATCTTTTCTTGAACCAATAAATGTATAACCTTTACATAACGAGAAGTTTCCCTCTAAACAAGCGTCACATTTATGACAAGGGTCTAATGGTGCTGCAGATACTTTCTGACCTAAAGCAAATCCTTCAACATCGGCTCCTATTTTAGAAATAGTTCCAGAAAACTCATGACCTAAAACTATGGTATCCCATTTAGGTAGATCCTCTTCAACTCTGTGTATATCTGATCCACAAACTCCAACGTAGGCAACTTTAATTAGTACCTCGTGTTTAGCTATTTCAGGAATATCCCTTTCTACAGCTATTACGTTTTTCATTCCATCTCTTAATGCAGCTATCATTTCGATATCTCCTTTCTGTTTTTATATTTATCTCTAATTTCGTTTAACATGTCATATTGTTTTTCTATACCTGTGTATAGTTTTTTAAATAACACAAACATATCCTGGTAATATTCAACTTCAACTGGATCAGGAGTGTATGTTGCTCTGGTCTTAACTATTGCTGTCATCTCTTCAAATGTTTTGTAATAACCCATTGCATATGCTCCAGCCATTGCCATACCTAAAGAGGCAACATCAGTTTCTCCTGCAACTTGTACAGCTTTACCAGTAACATCAGAAAATATTTGTGAATAAACTGAACTTACAGAACAACCACCTGTTAACTTCACGTCTTTAATATCAACACCTAAAGCTTCAACAATGTCGAAAATTACTTTTACTCCAAGGGCGTTCCCTTCCATAAACATGTTTGCTAAATCTGCTCTATCAACCGATGGATCAAGGCCAAACATAACCCCTCTGGTGGAGGTGTTCCAAAGGGGCGCTCTCTGGCCTACCATATATGGAAGATATATAAGTGATGTTAATTTCTTTTTTACTTGAACCTGGTCTACAAGTTCCTGAATAGATATGTCTCCTAGTAAATTATTGAACCATTTAAGACCTGCACCACCATAATCGACACCAGCAACAGATAACCATCTGTCTGGAACAATATGATGATAAACATGTAGAGATCCGTGATACAGAGGAGTGTCAGTACATACACATCCATTAGAGGCAGTACCTGCAGAGATATAAACCTGCCCATCGTCATATACTCCAGTCCCTAAACCGGCAGCAACGTTATCCATAGCACCTGCAATGACAGAAGTTCCCTCTGTTAAACCAAGAATGGCAGCAGAGTTTGTTGTTAAATTACCTACAATATCAGTACTGTTAACAATTTCAGGAAAGTGTTCCCTTTTTAAACCACAGCCAGAAATTAGTTCATCGCTCCAAGTACTATGTTTAGTATCACAAAGCTGACTTAAACCACACTGGGTTTTATCTACAACCATTTTTCCAGTTAATCGACTAACTAGATATGAGCTAGCATATAAAAACTTATCTGTTTTTTCATATATTTCTGGTTCATTATCCCGAATCCACATCACCTTTGGGGCAAAATTAGATGGATCATTATGATTACCATTTATCTTGAATAGAGTGTCTCCTAAAGATTCATCTATCTCTTCACACTGTTTAGATGATCTTCTATCCATCCAAATAATAGCTGGTCTTAGTGCATTTCCATCTGAATCAACTGCGACTACTACTGGTGTCATAGCATCTATAGAGATAACTTTTACCTCGGCTGGATTTATTCCTGCCTCATGAACAACAGAGTCTGTAGTCTCTATAAGAGCCTTCCACCAATTTTCAGGATCATGTTCTGCCCAGTCTGCCTGAGGATAAATTGTTGGATAATCCTTAGATGCAGACGCCTTAATTTCTAACTTTTTATTAAATAATACTGTCTTTAAACTTGTTGTACCAAAATCAAAAGCTAAGATATAGTCTTCCATAGTTTTCCTCTCTAAGTGTCATAGTACACTATAATAACAGATAGTCAACTTATTTTAGGCAAAAAAACAAACAATTCCTACTTTTCACTAAAAAAATCAACTGTTATAGTACAGAGTTTGACATTACCTCTCCCATATATATATAATAGCGTGATATGGAAATAGTAATTGATAACAATATAGATACGCATCCCTTTAAACAGATAGCTGATCAACTAAGGTCAGGTATTTCTAAAGGGGTATATCCTGAAGGAACACTTCTTCCTTCTGTAAGAGAAATTGTGAAAAGAACTGGGGTATCATTAACCACTGCTCAAAAAGCATTTAGCCTTCTTCAGGGGGAGGGACTAATTTATTCTGCATCTGGTAAGGGAAACTTTGTATCTGAGTTAAAAAACTCATTTAGTAATCGAGTATATGTCTTTTTACCATCATCATCCCTATCTTTCTTTATGAAGATACTGTCTGGCCTAACTGAATATGCAACGAAGATGGGATACGAGATAATACTTAACTCATTAAATACAGATAAGCTAAATTGGAACCAAAATACTATCGACAGCCTTTATAAAGCAAAAGATGAGGGAGCCGCTGTAATATTTATTGAAGAAGCAGTAGGTGAGGTTAAAAAGGTATGCCTAGATGTAGCCAAGTCTATACCTTTTGTTACTATAGAGTGGGAACTTGAAGGTGCTTCAGCTATTTTAAATAACTATGGGGCTTCTATAGAAAATGCATTTAACAACATGAACGAAACCACAGTAATTAATTCATTATTAATTTTAAAAGGAAGAGATTATCAGTACAATGTTATTGAAAAAATGAAAGGTTTCTACAATATAATAGATAATAAAAATTGGCTAGTAGAGCGGGAAGCTTATTTTAGAGCCAGTGACTTTGATGCCATAAGTGGCTACACGGTAGTTAAGGAATTCTTTGAAAACGGATTTGTAGACTGTATATTTTGTGCCAACGACTATGAGGCTATTGGTGCTATTGGAGCTCTAACAGAGATGGGGATTTTAGTTGGAAAAGAGGTTCGTGTCATAGGTTATGGAGATATGGTGGATAAAACTACATCCTATTTCCCAATAACAACAATTTCTCAAAATCTTGAAGAGATCGGTGTCAAAGCAGTAGAAGCTATAACGGCCATTGTTGAAAATAACATCAAAAAATCTTATGTTGTTGATGCTGATTTTATATTTAGGAGAACTTAGTGAGTACATTATACCTTATACGACATGCAGAAAGTGAAGCAAATAAAAGCAGAATTATGGCTAGTAGACTTCCATTTCCTTTAACAAAAGCTGGAAAAGAAGATGCCGATTTAATAGCGGCACAGTTAAAAGATAAAATAAATATAGATGAAATTATAACATCCCCTCTAGTTCGAGCTGTAGAAACAGCTGAATCTTTTTCTAAGATATATAATTTAAAACCAATTACAGATGAAAGAATTACAGAACAAGATCTAGGTATTTTTTCTGGGATGACATACGACCAAGTAAAAGAAGAACCAACATACAATACAGAATCATTAAAAAGATGGGACTGGATACCAGAAGGTGATGGAGAGTCCTACTCTATGATAGCAGATAGAATCACTGACTTTTTTAATTCTTTAGATACTTCTGATAAAAATATTTTAATTGTTACCCATGCTGTTTCATTTAGATTAATTAAGGCTGTATTAGAAAAAACGTTACCTATATACCCTCATGCTTTTCCCAACAATGGAGAGATTTGGAAGGTGGATTTTAAAGGGCTAAAACATACCCACGTAATAGAATCAATTCTACTTGGTAACAGTAAGGACTTTGTTCACAACCCTTAGTTTATATTTTCAACTTCTTTAATTGTTAAACCAGAAAATTTAGATGCTTGCTCTATAGTTAACCCATCAGCAAGCATATCTTTTACGTTTAATATTTTTTCATCTATTCTAAGCTTCTCTTGCTTCAATTTTTCTTTATTCTGACCTTCTAATAATCCTTGCTCTAGACCTTCTTCTAGTCCTTCCTTGCGTCCTTCCTTGCGTCCTTCCTTGCGTCCTTCCTTGCGTCCTTCTTCATGCCCAAATTCAGAACTAAATGCAAGAACTGCACGTTCAGATGCTAAGTCCATTAAATACCTATCATATTTTCGTTGTTCCTGAGGGTTCATATCCATATAATTTAACTTATCACTCATATCTTTTATTCCTGGGGCTGCAAAGTTCATCTTTACTTCACTGTTTTTAAAAGAATAAATCCACTCATCTAGTAGATCTTTTACCTTATTATCAAATACTTTCATTGATAGTATAAAATACTCGGGGAAAATATTTATCTTCTCCCTATTATTATTGTACCCAACTAACAACCTGCTGTCTATGTTCACATCATTACTATTATGATATCCAGTGAAATTCAAGACACCATGATATACATAATCTGTAGAAGAAATATGAAAAAAATGATCCTCTATATCAAAATATATTAAACTTATCGAATAGACTTTTTTTATATAACTATAATCCTCACCATTACTAATATTATCAACAATATCTTTACAAGTTCCAAATAGCAGCCTTTTGAAATAATTTTTCTCTGGGGCATATTGCACTTCTATAATAATATGCTCACCATCATCATTTTCTGCAATAAGATCGACTCGGTTATACTTCATTGTTTTTACAGATTGATTTGATTCAGAATCTAAAAGACTTACAATTTTTATCTTTTGTTTCAATAGAGCAAACAAGAAGCCCTCTAAAATATTAAAGTTAGATTTTTCCCGTAGTATGTTCTTTATAGCCCAGTCAAAACTGACTATCTTTCTTATATTGTTCATACGTACTAAATAGATATAAATTTTATATTAATTCATGGACACAAATATAACAAGATTTCTTCATCTCGTTTTACAAACTTAAATCCACACTTCTCATATGCTTTTATAGCCTGAATGTTGCGCCTATGAACTTCGATTTTGATCTGTTTATTTAAGTTATAGTTACTTTTAAGAAATTCAATTCCTTCAAATATAAAATTCTGAGAAAGACCTTTCCCTATAAACTCAGGGTTAATAGCAAGACCTAGATACACTCCATCATCTTCAAAATAATACTCCATTAATCCAAACATAATATTTTCAGTATTATAAACTGTATAACCGATACAACCTCTTGGACCTTTTATAGGAGAATCTCCCCTGTCCTTGCTTTCATGGTATCGATCCATATAAATTGCTGGTTCAAAGCCTTTATATCTCCATCTTTCCATAACTAAAACATCTGCATAGGTTATCGGTTCAAACCTGTAGGTTAAACTCTCCAAAGGGTGTCTCCTTTCCATTAATTTTAACTTCCAAAGAGTGTTCACCAGTATAATATTTACGTGTTGAAATCTCTTTTATACCATGCCGTTTTTTTATGACTAAATCACTTCCAGCTTTTAATATTAAGTTTTTAAGTTTAAATACTTTTGGACTCTTTTTCCCATTCGCTTTCTGATGATAAACAATATAATCTATAACTAATTTTTGATCTTTTTTTGCTAATGATTTAAGTTTAAATGAGAACTCTAAATACCCACCTAAAATCACATCTTTACTAAACTGGGTGGAACTTATCTGGACTTTAGGATCTTTACTATAACCTAAAATTTCTAAGGCATCTAAATTACCCTGCTTAACTAATGTTCGTAGAGAGTGTCTAATTACCCAATCACTATGTTCTGTTTTATCCCATTTTTTTAGTGTATCAATTACAACTTTGGGGTGATCTTTAGCAATATCATTTATATTATTAGCAACAGATCGCCTTACATATAACTCTTTATCATCTCTTAATATATTTAAAAACTCTATAATTGGTTCTGGATTCTCTACATACTGATGTAATCTAATTCCCCATGGCAGCCTAGGTCTTAACCCCTCAGAGACTAATCTTCTTACATGTTCATTTTCATCTAAGGCCCATGATTTAAACAATTTTATAGATTCGTCTGGATATCTAATAATAAAGTGTCTAATTGCAAACTCGCTGGAAAATACTTTTGTCATCTCTTTTAAAGCGTTCATTGAAATATCAAAATATTCTATACCATAAGTTGATATGTAATTTGATAATGAACAGACAAGAAAGCCATCGGTTACAGATTTTGTTATTATATTTAATGTTGTTTTAAAATCAGAAGGAAGAAAATTATGTAACTCTTTAGTAACTAGATCCAATCTCTCAAAAAGTCCTAAAGGGTCTAAATTAGGTATTATCTTATTGCAAAAAGAATCTTGGTCAAGTTCTGGATAGTTTATATAGATCTTGTCTGCTAATTTTTTAACTGCTGTTTCGTTTACAAAGTTTCTCATGTAGTTCATGTCCCCATGTTTCTAATAATACTACAAATATGCTACTATATCAAAAAGGTGAAAAAATGACTGAAATTATTAAAGTAGATGACTTTTTAAACAACAACCAAGAACTTCCAATAATTGATGTTAGAGCTCCAATTGAGTATAACAAAGGGCATATCCCTGGGGCCATAAACATTCCACTTTTTACTGATATAGAGAGAGCTTCAGTTGGTCTTTGTTACAAAGAAGAGGGTCATGATAATGCAGTTGAACTTGGCTTAGAATTAGTAGGTCCAAAACTTGCAACCTTTGTAAAAGAGTGTAAAAAGCTCAATAGCAATGGGGAGATAAAAGTCTACTGTGCCCGTGGTGGTATGCGAAGTGGTAGTTTTAGCTGGTTATTAGACACTGCAGGTTTTAAAAAAGTATACAGATTAGAAAAGGGATATAAAGCATTTAGAAATTATGCCCAGAGCTTTTTTGAGAAAAATTATACTTTGCATGTACTATCTGGTATGACAGGTAGTGGTAAAACAGATATTTTATTAGAAATGGAAAAAATTGGTATGCAGGTAATCGATTTAGAAGGTTTTGCAGACCATAGAGGTTCCGCTTTTGGTGGTATTGGTAAAAACCCAGAAACATCCACCGAGAAGTATGAAAACAGTATATTTAATAAAATGATGGGTTTTGATCTGTCTATACCTATATGGATTGAGGATGAAAGTCGAAATGTTGGCAAGGTACTAGTTCCTCCTCCTATATTTAAAAGAATGGAAACATCAAAGAGATTTGTAATTGAACTATCTAGAGAGATAAGAGCAGAACGTTTAGCAATAGACTATACAGCCTACGGAAATGAAACAATTTTAGAATCTTTAGAAATATTAAAAAAGAGACTTTCAGAGAGATTTACAGCAATTGTAGAATACGTAAATAATAATCAGTATAAGGAAGCTGCAATCTTAATACTTCCCTACTACGATAAGTCATATACTAAAGGGTTAGCAAGACGGTCCGAGGAGTTACGTACTGTTGTAAAACTCGATGCCGATGACCCAATAAATACAGCAATAAAATTAAAGGATATAACAAATGGATGATATAAAACTAACAACATTAACTAAATTTTCAGGGTGTGGAGCAAAATTAGGTCCAGGCCTTTTAGATAAAGCTCTGTGTGGCTTAACACAACCAGTATTCCCAGAACTAATGGTAGACTTTACAACTAGTGATGACGCTGGTGTATATAAAATTTCTAATGATTTAGCATTAGTTAATACTCTAGATTTTTTCCCACCTATTGTAGATGACCCATATGCATTTGGACAGATAGCTACAGCAAATGCACTATCTGACGTATATGCCATGGGAGCAAGACCAATTACGGCTATGAGTATTGTTGGGTTTCCTCTAGATAAAGCGGACATATCAGTTCTACGTACAATAACTGAGGGTTGTCTTGATAAACTTAAAGAGGCAAATGTTCCTTTAGTTGGTGGTCACAGTATACAGGACGAAGAGTTAAAATTTGGTTTGTCAGTTTCTGGTTTAGTTCACCCAGACAAAGTATTAGTAAATAATAAACCAGAATTAGGGCAAACTGTTATTTTAACAAAACCTTTAGGTACTGGTACAATAAATACAGCTTTAAAACGTGGTTTGGCAACAGAGGAATCAATACAAGCTTCAATGGAATCTATGTGTAATTTAAATAAGAGAGCATCTGAGATTATTACAGAGTTCCCTGTTAAGTGTTGTACTGACGTTACAGGGTTTGGTTTAGTTGGACATGCCTGTGAAATGATCTCAGGTTCAGGTCTTGGTTTAACAATAAACTTTAAGGGTATAAAACTATTACCAGGTGCTATGGATTGCATAAACAGAGGTGCAGTTCCAGGTGGAACCAAAAAGAACATGGAGTTTAGAGGAAGCTTTGTTGAGAACATAGATACTTTAGAAAATTCTACAAAATCTATACTATTTGACCCTCAAACATCTGGAGGTCTGCTATTTACAATAGCTCCAGATAAAGCAAAAGATATATTAAGTGTTATGAAAGATAACGGTATCGACGCTTATATTGTTGGAGAAATTACAACAAATCCAGAGACAATAATAGTTAGTTAATTATAATCGTTGCTACTAAGATATGTTAGTAGCAACATTTTATAGCTCTATTACTGTAAAGTTATTATTACGGAACCATTTCCTGAGTTATTACCTGCAGTGTTAGTAGGACTTGTTCCAGTATTATAGGAACCTCCACCTCCTCCACCATAATAAATAGAGATATTTTGTCCACCAGAACCACCGGAGTAACCTCCTCCGGCACCACCACCACCAGTAGATTCATGATTTCCACCAGCTCCACCAAATCCACCATAGGATCCACCGTCTCTAGAAGATCCACCAAGTCCACCATTTAAAAATGAATACCCTGGATAACCACTATTTGATAGTTTGACTGTACCATTACCAATAAAGCCACCTCCACCACCGCCACCATTATTATTAGCGATAGTTCCAGATAAACCTCCTCCACCAGATGTCCCTGGAGTTCCATTACCTCCACCATCTAATGTTCCGGAATTAGTTATAGCTCCTCCGACTCCTTGTTCCTCTCCACTGTTACCAACTCCACCGCCTCCTCCAGCAATAATTAGAGGTGTAACTTTTTGAGAACTCAGAACATGAATATAAGAAGAACCTGAATCAATCACTGTAACAAATGTTCCTCCTCCACCTGAACTAGAAGAAGCTCCAACTGATATTGAACCTTGCTGCCCAACTAATATAATTAATTGATCCCCAGCAGTTAGGCTAAAAGTACCGACCATGGTTGCCCCATTCGCACCAACTTGTGCAGAACCAACATTATAAGCTCCCTGGGCACCCGTTGCCTCAATAATATAGTCCCCAGTAGTTGGAACGGTCCACAATTGGTAACCATCATTAGTAGATGGATTAGTAACATATCCTTCTAAACTTGTTCCTGAATATTCTGCATCAAGTTGTGCTTGGGTTGGACCAACTGCACCAGTAGCACTAGCATTTGTAAATGTTCCAGTTGTAAACACTGCCCACACTGCATAAAATGTCACATTATTTGATGGACATGGGTATGCCCCTGTAATTATTGAACCACCTAAACTAGTAGACCATCCGTAAAAATAATACCCAGATTTAGTTAAACCAGCACTACTTGCTAAAGTTATATCATCATTTTCATAATATGTTGCTGGATCTGTTGGAAGTGTTCCAACCCCATCATCAAGGTGGTATAAAACCGTATAAGTTGGATAAGAACTCCATTTTGCATATAAATCTATATCTTCAGCTTCAATATCTATTAACGAACCAACCACATAACTAGAACCACTTCCATCTGCTAAAGTATTCCATCCATCAAAGTTGTAAGTATCTTTTACTAGCAGACCAGTATTTCCCAAAACAACTACTTCAGTATTGTTATTATAATACAGAGTCTCTGGAACACTACCTGAATCAGTCCCATTATCATGGTATGTAATAGTTCTAGCAGACCTAGAAATAACAATGTTTATAGGTGTATCAATACCAGGTTCAAGATCTAAAACTTTTACACCTTGGTATAACAGCAGAGATTTATCTTCGTTATATGCATTTAATGTGAATGTCCGATCTGATCCTGCTAAAATTTCTAAAGAGGTCTCTTCAGATATATCAGTATAAGTTTCACTACCTAAATCAGTAGCAGAAACTACTAAATCATATTGCCTAATGTTATCTGATAATAACCTGGAACTAGGAAGAGTTATATTAACAAGAGAATATTCTGATTCCTTTTGTGTCTGAAAAAGCTCGCATGATACAAAAAATAGCATGAGAATTACAGAGATAATGAGTGCATTATTTTTTCTCATTTTGTCCTCCAACTAATATAAAATTAATGATTATATCTAGAGTATAAACCAGATAAAGAGATATTTGTAACTATTGTGCTACTACTTATTAAGAAGGAGGTGCAATATCAACTGTAACTTCAATGGAATCCACAGAGATATCAGTTGTTGATGATGCCTCACCACCAATACGTACCTGGTTTATTTCTAGATCAGATGTACCTGTACCAGTATGATATTGGCCTGCAATAGACCATGTCCAATATCCAGAACTATATTCATATGTAAAGGTAGCAACCTGAGCAGAAGTAGTTAAAAGAGGGGAAGTAGTTGACTGAGTAAATCCAACAACGTCGATCCCCCAACCATTAAAACCACCTATGTTTCCAAAATAAAATTTTTCTGTTCCACCAGCAAAAAGACTTATTCCAGCCCACCCTGCATTACCAAAAGGTGTAATCGCTGATGTTGTAAATTCTAATGTTAATATTTCACCAGAAGCCATTGCTCTAGTAAATGTACCAAAACCCGTATCAACGACTCCTGTAGTACCTGAAGTTATGCAACTACCTGAGGATGTAGATAATCCTCCAAAAGTTACATCCCATGTCCCAGAACCTACATCTGGACTTTGCCCATGAAGATTACCTGTACTGCTAAAGTCATCAAAAAACAGTATATTGGTATCATATTCAACAGCCCATATGGCATAAAGAGTAATATCCTGACCATCAAGTGTTAAAGCATCACCAATATCATAACTCGTTCCATTACCATCAGCGGCTGTATTCCACTCCGAAAATGTATAACCAGAATAGACTAAATTAGTTAAATTACCAGCAATTGTAACACTGGTGTTATCTTCGAAATATAGGGTATCTGGAATAGTAATAGTGGTAGCTTCATTCCCATCATATGTAATGTAAAATGCTGTTCTTGAAACAGTTATTTCTAAAGAGATAGTTCCACCAGGCTCAAGATCAACTGTCTCTGTACCTTGGTAAAGTAGTATTGAGTTATCATCATTATAAATACTTAATGTGAACGTTCTATCAGAGCCTGATGGGATTTCTGCAGAAATACTATCAGTTATCGAGGTATATGTTTCAGTAACCATACCTGATGACGTAACTACTAATTCGTAATTAACAATATCTTCAGATAAAGACCTAGAATTAGGTAGAGATAAATTTATGTTTGTATATTCTAGTTTATCTTGAGGTTGAAAAAGCTCACACGCAACAAATGTTAATAATAGACTAGAAATTATGAGTAAAACTGTTTTCCTCATATAACTCCCCCTTAGATAGAATACAATATTTGAATATCTATGCATTTTAAACTATATAAGGGGTTATTGTGAACTAAAAAATATTTAATTATTTTAAGTTATAATCCTGAGCACTAAAGAACTTACCAGAACCTTCCTCTTTTTCAAGAAGTACAGGAATCATTGCACCAGGCAGAACTGTATCAGGGCTATTAGGAGCATCTGGACCACCTAAATCTGTAGTTAACCAACCAGGATCCAATAAACTCATTAATACATTTGTATCTTTTAATGATGTAACCATATCTCTAACGTATCGATCTAATGCAGCTTTTGAACAACTGTATGCCATCAACTGTGGCTGATCCGCAATACCAGAAGTTACATTTACAACTCTACCCCAATCTCTTTTTAACATACTTGGTAAAAAAGCATCACAAAGTTTAGAAGGAACAACAGAATTCACAAAAAAACTATCCATGTACTCCCCAGCAGTTGGTGCAAACATATCTCTATAAGCAGTCATAATTGCTGCATTGTTGTAAAGTATATCCAAGTGATCAGAAGTGATCTCTTTAACCTCTTTTATTAAGGCCTCAACTTGTTCTAAAGAACTCAGTTCTGCAGCTACAGAGAAAGCTTCTACACCTTCTGCTTTTAGTTCATCTAACAGATCTTTAGTTCCTTCTAATTTCCTGGAATGAAGAATAACTTTACAACCTTTCTCTGCAAGTGCTCTAGCTATCCGTAAACCAACACCTCTACTAGCACCTGTAACTAGTGCCCATTTTCCTCTGATATCCATAATTCCTTCCTATTTTGCTAAGTTGTATATTTTTTCTGTATCGACACTTGTTAATGTTTTAAAATTACCTAATGTTCCACCTTTTACAGCTTTGGTTGCCATCTCAGGAATCAGGCTATTATCAAAATCCACATCTGATAATCTAGTTGGTAATCCTAACTCTTTGTAAAATTCTTCTAAAGCTTTTATTCCTAACAGTATAGTCTCTTCTCTATTTTCATGGTTTTCGTCTATGTTAAAAACCCTAGTGAAAAACTGTACAAACTTATCTGGATTTTCTTTGTATACATGCTTCATCCATGCAGGGAATATTATTGCTAACCCTGCTCCATGGGCTATATCATTCATGGCACTAAGTTCATGTTCCATCTCATGGGATGCCCAATCTCCCCCACGTCCAACATCTAAACTATCATTATGAGCTATTGTTCCACTTAACATAATTTCAGCACGAGCCTCATAATCATTAGGATTAATTACAAGTTTTTTTGCCTGTAATATTATAGATTTCATAGTAGCTTCACATAATCTGTCAGTTAGATCAACATTTTTTGTAGCAACAAAATATCTCTCCATAACATGGGCAAGCATATCTGCAGCTCCACATGCTGTCTGATAATCTGGGAGAGTAAATGTAAGTTCTGGATTTAATATACAAAACTCCGGTCTCATGCATATAGCACCCATTCCACGTTTAAGTTTCTTAGCTTGGTTTGTAATTACACTTCCAGGACTAGTTTCACTTCCTGCTGCTGGAATTGTTAATATAACTCCTAAAGGTAGGGTCTTTTTAGGTGAAGCTTTATATTCATAAAAGTCCCAAACATCACCTTCGTAACAAACCCCTACACCTATAGCTTTAGCAGAATCGATTACACTTCCACCTCCAACAGCTAAAATAAACCCAATATTATTCTCTTTACAGATTTTAATACCTTCGTTAACTAATGTTAGTCTTGGGTTTGGAGATACTCCACCTAACTCAATAACTTCAACATCTGCTTCTTTTAAAGATTTTAAAACTCTATCATATAGTCCTGTTTTTTTAATACTTCCACCACCATAATGTAGTAGAACTTTATCTGAATATTTTTTTGTTTCTGAACCAACACAATCCTCTGTTGATTTACCAAAAATTACTTTAGTTTTATTATCGTATGTAAAATTGTTCATTTGTTTTCCCTCTCACTGTTATTACCTTAACACTTAGAGCTTGCTCTAGGTCAAGGGTTAATAATGTGTTATTATTATTTTATGAAAAATTTTACAATGAAAGAAATAATAAATGAGACAGGTCTAACCAGCGATACTTTAAGATACTATGAGAAAGATGGATTATTAACTGATATTTTAAGGCTTCCTAATGGTCACAGAAGATATTCAAATCACGATTTAGAGTGGTTAAAATTTGTATTATGCCTAAGATCTACAGGTATGCCATTAAAAAAAATTAAAGAATATAAAGAGCTTATGAATCAAGGTAATATTACTGCTTGTGATAGAAAAGAACTATTAAGTAACCAAAGAGAAACCATACTAAAAGAGATGGAAACATTAAAAAATGCACTTAGTACTATTGATTACAAAATAGAATATTATGCGTCTGTAGAAGAAGAACTGTTATAGTTAGTTTATTAAGATTACTCTCCGCCACCATCATAGGCTGGTGGAGTATAAGCTGAATCTACCACCGACACAAAATAATCAAGACTATATCCTCCACTATTTAAATCCTTTATTACTAGATAATAAGTACCAGTGGTAGTACATGGAAAAACTATAGCTGAACATAGACCACGATAATCTTGTCCATCATCATCATCTTCTTCAATGAGTGTAGTACCATCAACATCATACAAGTACATATAAGTATCAACACTCGTTTCATGCCCAGTCTCAGTGGTATAAAATGTATAGGTAACACCACTTGTTGCATCAAACTTCATCCAATCAAAATCCCCTGCAATATCAATAGTATGGTATTGTGTCTCATTTAATGAAATTGTTCTATTATAAGTATCCGCATCCACTTTATTATTATCAGCTTCATAAGCATCAGCGGAGATTGATGCAGGGTCAAACCAGTCTGCATACAGATGAACATCACCACTAGAAATTGTAACTATTGAATCTGGAAAATAAGTAGTACCACTCCCATCTTCTAAAGTGTTCCAACTAAAAAATGAAAACCCCGTTTTAACCAATGAATTAGTATTATCTAAAACAGTAATCTCAGTATTAAAATTATAATAATCAGAATTGGCTGGAACTGATCCACCTGTTTGACTATTACTATGGTATATTATTTGCCCTGCTGATTGTGAAAGAGTAATATCAATATTTGTTAAACCAGATGAAATAACATTCTCAGTAGTTTCGCCAGTATATAATAGAAGTGTTCGATCTGAATTATATATATTCACAGTAAATGTACGGTCATCACCAATCAAGACTTCTGTAGTTAAAGTGCCAGTTTCAGAAGTAATAGTTACATCCTCAAAATCAGTACCACTCACAATTAGCTCGTATACTCCAGCCTCATCAATTAAAGCCCTAGAATTAGGTAAAGATATAGTTATTTCAGAATAATTAGAATCTTTATTAGATATAAATAGATCACACCCTGATAGATATAGGAGAATTAAGGATATAAATAATATTTTTTTCATTGTTACCTCTTATTATTAAATAGTTAATAAATTATATGACTAAAAAATACTGTAGTCTAGATTATTATATGCAATAAATAATTAAAATGGACTTACTTTATAAATTAATATCTTCAAACTTCAAATTATTAAACCTCAAGTACAATTCTTGCCCAGTTACTTTTAACATATCAAAACATCACAGAGTTTAGTAAAATCTGAGAACGCTTACACACTTTCAGCTTTAGTTCAGATAGATCTTTGATTTCTTCTAATTATCTAAAAAGAAGAAGTTTATAACCTTTTCCTGCAGATGTTCTAACAATTCGGAAACCAATATAATCTTTTATTTGTTTGCCAAGTTTTTTATCTTTATTAACAAAATTCAAATTGTTCATTTGATTCCACTTTAACTCTTCCTTATACTCAAGATGGTGCAATTGTAACTGTTACTGTGTAAACCTTAATAGTACCGTCTGCTGCTGTTACAATATAGTTCACAGGTGAAGTAAAATTTTGCACAGAACCAGATGCAGGAGATACAAAGGCACCAATTGATAATGATATAGTCGGAGTTAAAGCTGAAACATCACCCCCATTATATGTAACTGCAATATCTGTTCCATTAAATATCCCAGAATCACCCTCAATATCAAATTCTAAAATTTCAGCGCTTCTACTTGTTGTATAGGCGGTAAATGTCCCAGAATATGTATACTCTCCGGTAGATACGGTAGATAGAAATGTTCCAGAGTTTTCAGTATTAAAATCAAATTCAAAATGTTCCAAACCATTATCAGAAGTAAAGTCAAAAATAGCAGAGCTTGTAGTTACACTTTTTGTATATTCAGTTCCCCTGTATATATCCTCAAATTGATCTACTCCAGAAGTTTTGTACAACCAAGAAATAGTATCATCGATGACTGTTAGTTGCATATTAGATCCTACACCGGGACCTCCACCTGTCTCTGCATCTACTACAAATTCTATATGCGTATAGCTACTATATGTAGATTCTGCGATATCAAGTATAATAACAACTGCAGAAGTATCTGAAGATATATCCTGAGTACTGCTTCCAACAAGAGTATTACCATTCTCAAGAGTAACAACAATGTCAAATGTACGATCACTTCCAACAGGAACATTTACAGAGATACTACTTGTACCATTTACAGTCTGCTCAAGATTACTCATCCCAGTACCTGAAATAGTTAAAGATATTGATGCGACATCAATTAGTGCCCTAGAATTAGGTAAAGTTATAGTTATTTCAGAATTATTAGAATCATTGTTAGATGTAAAAAGATCACATCCTGTTAGATATAGGAGTATTAAGGATATTAATAGTAACTTTTTCATTATTGCCTCTTATTATTAAATAGTTAATAAAATTATATAAATAATAAGAGCAGTAGTCCACAACGTACATGGTAAAAAATAAAATTACATTAAATTTACATTAAAAATTTACTGGTTATAGGTTAATTTCTTCAAACTTCAAAGTAGTAAAAGTTAATCTCTTATTTTTAAGGATCTGTTCTGCATCTTTAAAATCTATTTTAAGAGCTTTTCCAAGATTTACCATAATGGCAAACAGTAGAGTATACTCATGAATCCCTTGAATAAAGTTATCGTTAAAGAAGTATTTTTTTACCTGGGAAGTTTGGTCTATTAATATAGAGAAAAGTTTAATAACATCCTTTTCAGCAACGTTTGGTAGAGCATCGTATCTAATAATATGATAACCAGTTCTGTTTCCTATTGAAAGAAGATACTGGAATGCATCAACATACCTTAAAGTTAGTTTATCTTTTGGAATATTTTCTTTTATATGTACATACTTATAACACTTTGTTAGGTTTGCTAACTCTGCAATCTTTATGTGAAGAGCTAAAAAACGTAATTCTTCAACATTGTGAGATCCCATTTCATCTTCAGGGATAGTAGTTATATTACTAATGTCATTTTCTATCTCTGTTTGCAAATCAAATAGTTTTTGTAAGTCCATTTTGTATTCCTTTTAATTAACTGCAGCTATAAATAATAACTGCAGTTTAATATTTTTATTCTAGTTCTTAAAACTATGAACAGGTGCAGGTATTCTTCCACCTCTGTTAATAAAATCAGCAGATGAGAATTTGTTAACAGCCATTATAGGTGAACCACCTAATAGACCACCAAACTCTGCCCACTCTCCTACTGTTTTCCCAGGTACTGGAATTACTCTAACAGCAGTTGTTTTACTATTAGCCATACCAATAGCTGCTTCGTCAGCAATCATTCCAGAAAGGGTTTCAGCTGGAGTATCTCCAGGAACTGGAACCATATCTAAACCAACAGAACAAACACATGTCATCGCTTCTAACTTATCAAGAGTTAAGGCACCAACATTTAACGCTTCAACCATACCCTCATCTTCAGTTACTGGGATAAAAGCTCCAGATAGACCTCCAACATGAGTAGAAGCCATAATTCCACCTTTTTTAACAGCGTCGTTTAACATACAAAGTGCTGCAGTAGTACCATGACAACCAGTATATTCAAGTCCCATCTCTTGGAAAATTCTTGCAATACTGTCCCCAACTGCAGGAGTTGGAGCTAATGATAGGTCTAGTATACCAAATGGAACACCTAATCTCTCAGCTGCAACAGTTGCAACCATATGTCCAAGTCTAGTTATTTTAAATGAAGTCTTCTTAATTTTATCAGCTATAACATCGAAAGCTTCGCCTTTAGAACCTTCTAGGGCACACTTAACAACACCAGGTCCACTAACACCAACACTTACAACAGCATCACCTTCGTTAACACCATGGAATGCACCAGCCATAAATGGGTTATCCCCAGGGGCGTTACAAAAAACAACAAGTTTTGCACAACCAATACCATCAGCATCTTTAGTTAACTCTGCAGTCTTTTTAATAATGTGTCCCATATCCTTAACAGCATCCATATTTATACCGTATCTAGTAGAACCTAAATTAACAGACGCACAAACTCTCTCAGTTGCAGCTAATGCTTCAGGAATAGAATCTAGTAATATTCTGTCCCCTTTTGTAAAACCTTTATCAACTAAAGCAGAAAAACCACCTAAGAAGTCAACTCCTGTCTCTTTTGCAGCTCTATCTAAAGTTCTAGCAAAATTAACATAGTCTTTATCATCTGTAGCACCACCGATTAAAGCAATTGGAGTTACAGAGATTCTTTTATTAATTATTGGGACACCGTATTCTGCTTCAATTTTTTCAGCAGTAGAAACTAAGTTCCCAGCTTTTCTCATTATCTTATCGTAGACTCTATCTCTTGCAATTTTACTATCGTGACTTATGCAGTCTAATAGTGAAATTCCCATAGTAATTGTTCTAATATCTAAGTGCTGATCAGTAAACATTTTTACTGTTTCAGTTATTTCAAATGGAGTATATAACATAAATCCCCCTAAATCCTGTGCATTGCTTGGAATACTTGCTCGTGCTGAATAGTAATACTAACACCAAGCGTTTCTCCAGATTCGTTTAATAATTCCCGAATTACTTTTATCTCTTCCGTAGAAACCGAAACGTCTACAACCATGATCATTGTAAAATAGCCTTCCATTATAGTTTGACTAATTTCTAAGATATTAATCTTGTGATCCGCCATGATATTACTAACTGTAGATATAATTCCTACACTATCTTTTCCAACAACGGTTACAACTGAATTCATGTTACCCTCCAAGGTATCTTTTAATAAGTTAAATAAGATAATATATTATTGTTTAAAAAGATTCAATTTCAACTATTCCACTTATTAACTAAGAATGTTATTCTACACCTACAAATATTGACAATTATAAGGAAATCCCATGGCTAAAAAACAAAAACCCCTATCAGCTAAACAACAAGTAATGATGAATGAACTACAAAAAGTTCAGGAACAGATGATAAAACAACTAATTAAAAGACTTTCAGGAAAAGATAAAAAGATACTTGCTGAGTTCTTACAGTCACAGAAAGCTCCAGGTTCAAAAGAGTATAATGCACTTCCTAAAATTGTTCAGGGTGTTGTTTTAAAGATGAATCTTAAAAACTTAGATATAATGAGAAAACATACAAAAAATCCATTTACTATTTTAAGACTAAAGTTTTCAGCTTGGACATTTAGAAAGTTAGGAGATGCTGACCCTAAAGCTGCTAAAAAGAAGAAGAAGAAAAAGAAGAAATAGTTACTAACTTTTCACTTTTAGTATTAAAAACCTGGTCTGTCTTTTTTAATGTAGAGAATTCCGGGTTTTTTAGTTTATAAAGAACTAAATGTGGTAATGACCTATATGTAATACTTCTTTTTTTAGGTTTTGTAACAACTAGATAATAAACCTCTTCTGTATTATATAGGTCTACTAGATAATTACGTTTAACTATTATTTTATCTTCTAGTCTTCTATAATAACTTCTTAGATCGCTAACTGAACATTCAACAAATATGATTTTACCTTTATAAACAAAGAGGCAGTCGTATTCAGCAACCTTAATTCCAGCTTTAAAATAGACTATCTGACCATTTTTATCAAAATTTAGACCATCTTTATTAGAAACTATTTTTTTTGATCCATCTTTAATTAAAAACTTTGAAACATCGGAATTTTGAACTGCCCAACTTTTAAGGTATTCGTATATCCAAGCCTCATATTCCTCTCCATGTAAATTATCACCACTATGTATAAAATTATGGTTCAGGAAATTATTAACAATCTGTGCTGTCTCTAATTCCGATGGAGAGAATGTTTTTAATGAGCTACTTAGATCTTTATACACTACTTTTTTTTATCTTACTTGTTAGATAGGCTAAGAAATATCCAGCACCTAGAGCAACTAAAACACCAAGAAGAGCCAAAATAGAAGTATCAAATCCTGAGGAAGTTGTTAATGTTAGTTGTAATAATGATGCAAAAATCAGACCCAATATAAAAAATAGTGTTCCAGATTTAAACTTCTTAAAACATACTTCTACAACTTTAGCAAATACGACTATACCACTAGCAGCACCAAGTGAAAAAACAATAACAGGTACAATGTATGTTTTTATATCACGTAAATAAACTGTAACAACAGTCTCATATTCACCTAAAGATACTAAAAGAGCTGAGCCAGAGAATCCAGGAACAATCATAGAACCACCAGAGAACAATCCACATAAAAATAGCCATAATAACCGTAGTGGATTTGAATGATCTGTAACAGTTCCACCCTTATCCTGATTAAAAACAATTGTTAAAACTATTAAAACTACTCCAAATATAAAAATCAGAACTCGTTTTAAGTTTATCTTCATATCATGGTGAGATTTTATAATAAACGGAATTGATCCACCAATTAGCCCAATAAAGAATGCATATGTTATCTGTTTTGAAATCTGATTATAATCTAATAAGAAACCTAATATCTTAGCAAATAGAAGTATACCTAAGATTGCACCACCAATTACTTGGAGTAGAAAGAAAAAGTACTCTTTTCGTCTAGCTTTATCTGTAAAAAAGTTACCAATTGCCTCGGTTAATTTATCGTATATTCCAAATATAAATGCAAATGTTCCACCAGATACTCCAGGGATTACATTTGCGACTCCTACAGTCATGCCTTTTAATATTAAATATAAGTTTTTCATGGAGTTATGATAGGTAAAGATTTAGAAGCAGTCAAGCAAATTAACAATGACTAAATACCGATCTGCTTAAGTTTATTATTAATTAGTTCTATGTAAGATTTTTTAAACTCGTCACTCAAAAAACTTTTTTCAATAAACAGAATCCACTTTGGAATTACTTTTCTAAATCTAAGAAACATATTATTTATAGTCTTCTCTGGAAGACCAGAACCTAACATAGCTTTTTCAAAATCAACTTTTTTGAGTCTCTTTTTTTTACCATTTAAGTTTAAAGCTAGTTCTTCATCATCCCCAATTACTACCAACTCTGAAGGTACAAGGTCATAGGCAGGGCATAAGCAATATGTTATTTTTTTTAATAATGAAAAATTCTTCAGATGCATATCGTTATTTCCTGTCAAAAAAGAGAACAGTACAACTTCATAAAAGTTAACTATGTCTAAAATAGGGTTAGCCGAATATTTTTTAATAATTTTTGAAATCTGCTCATAAGATCCCATATATTTTTGCTCTGTAAGTCGCTCTGTTAACTGACACATATCTTCCATATGTAATTTTTTGTTTTCTACTCTATCAACTCTTTTAGTTATATAAGCTAGTTCCCCAGACTTTAATGGTATAAGTGCGTGATTTACAGTTTCGATCTTACTAATCTTTGCTAAATGCATAGTTAAATCTTCTAACTCAGGTAATTCGGGATAAACTTCTGATTGTGGTTTTAGGATATAGTTTCCAGCAATCCCCATAATTGTAAATTTACTTATGCTGTTCGTAACTTCACTCTTTTTAATTCCAAGTGACAATTTAGGCTGTACTCCAGTAACTGTAGTTCGACTTTCTAAAAACTGTGCGGCTAAATCGGCAAGATCTTCTGTTGAATAATCAATTTCAGGTGGAGTTATAGTTCCAAAAAACTTTTTTGCACACTTGTTGTGATATAGATTTTCAGCTTCTTCTAAATTATTGTAACAATATAAACATCTATTTTCTAATTGATACTGCACCTATACAATCCCCACATGTTTCTAATAATATCCCCATTCTATCTCTTGGATTAAGTTTCCAATTTTTTTCTGCAATGTTTAATAGCCAACCTTCTGGTATTAATCCATCAAAAAATGGAAACAAAACACTGTTATTGAAACTTTTTTTTGCTATGGGCAGTGTTAGGCTGATAGATTCAGAACTTCCATTATAAAGATATGAGTCTAAATATAAAAAATGATATCCGTTATCATCTTCTGTTAATATTCCAGCTAACTCATCATACATATAAATATTAGCCTTCCTCACTGTTTTCCTCTCTTACCATTGGAACTGGTCCTAGTTCATAACCAAACAGGTTTAATACCATATTAACTTTGTCCATCTGTTGTGTTGGTTTATCTGACTCTAACTCTCTAATAAATCGCAAACCAACACCTGCCTTATACGACAGATCTTCCTGAGTTAAACCAGTATCTTTACGTTTATCTTTAACAAATTCACCTAACTTCATACCATCACTATATACCCTTTCGGGTATAAAACAAGGGAGAATCGACATATTATACCCGTAAAGGTATAAAACTCTACTTTAGTAGCAATAGTATACCCGTAAAGGTATAAAACAAACCTGTTTTAAATTATTTTTCCCCCGAACCAACCCTTCGCACACATATCCTAAGATCTCTTTATGAATAATAATAAAACTACAGAACTATGTTATGAAATAAGAAGATTTATTGGTGCTTTTGATGTGTCTACGCACTTACATGCACGGTTTATATATTGGTATATGTTAGGTGAGGGAATACCTGATGTGGTATGTTCAGCATATGAGCTTTCAGAGATGTATTCTTATGGACTTATAGTTGAAGGATTAGAATATACATATCATCTAAACGATGAAAATGTTGGTAATATAAAATTACTATTTTTATTCAATAAACTTGAAGGCTTTGTTAAGGATGAAATAAAAGATCCTATGTTTTGGAATGAGAACCTTATGTTATTTGTTGAATAATATTTCCATAAACTAACTCATATTTGATAATAAACTAGTTAAAAGATATGTAACTTTCAAAGAAATTAGTCTCTGTTGCAACCTGTAATACTTCTATTCTGTTTTTATTAAGACGAATTCCTGTCATGAAAATATAGTCAACATTACCATATGGAACACCCCACTTAACTGCTGTAAAAGCAATCTCTCCTTCTGGTTCATATGTACCTACTACTCCTATACGAAGGTATCCTTTTTTCTCTAAATGATTAAAAAGAGTCTCTTCCCAGAACTTAAGTTCTTGCTTAGGATAATTTTTAAATGAATCTAATATTAACCTTCCTCCCTCTGAGGAGATAGCTTTAAGTCTTGGACTTGTATCTACTAATGCAAATCCCGTTGGCAGTGTTGTATGTGCTCCACCAGAACCTCTATTATTATTTTTCATATCACTGTTCATAACAGAGTAAAAATCAATTTCATTAACCCAGTCAAAGGAAGAATACTCCTGGTTATTAAGAGTTCTGCTTCTAAACGTTATACTTATGACAACAGTAGCCATCTCTATATCATTTAAGTGTTTTCTTAGTGAGCCTTTATAACTATCAACTTCTGACCTAAGCCTTCTGATTTCTCTTTCTAATGTTAGGGTCCCTTCTACATCTGAGGTATCTAGATAAAAAAGATTTTGCACTAAAATATCTTCCCTAGCTTTTATTCCTGATTTAAGTTCTGCAATATAAGATGTAAGACTATTTGAGTTTTGTGTATAACTAACAATATCCTCAGAAATTGATTCTAAGAAAGGTTTAAGATCTGGAAGTGATTTGTTTGGAATTCGTAAAGAGATAACATCTGGGGTTCTTTGTATATAATAACCTCCAATGTTCTCACACCAATCAACAATTAAATCACCAGCTTTATTACTATCTAAAACAAGTAACTGGCTATTAATTTTATGGGAAAGCCCTTGATTACACCATATGGTACCAACAAAGAAAATAGATAGAATTAAAACCGATACTATTTTTTTCATCTTATTTTCCCCTCTTCAAACTTTATATAAAGCAGACTAAAACTAGTATTTGCCTTTGGTGAGAATATCTCAATAACATGGATTTCTTTTTTAATAACAACAATACCTACAAAGTATTTAAATGGTTCTTTATCTTTACTTAGAAATTCTATACCTAACATCTTTTGGTCTCCAATTGAAGACTCTATGGATTTTGCACTGCTATAATAATTAGATATAAAATGTAATAAAGCTCTATGCCAAAACTTGTTATCCCCTAAAGGTTGGTTTTTAACAGTAGAAACTGTTATTGTAGTCCCCAAAGAACTCTCAGCTCGGTATATTTTGTCTTTACTAAAAACAGCATACTCTGTTCCAGGATTAAAATCTAACTTAGCTTTAATTCTATTTGATACAGAATATAATGGGTGTAAATCTTCTATCCAGGAGAATGGGATATCTAATCCAATAATATTTTGTTCTAATCTAGGTATCAATTCTACAACTATTGTTGAAAATGAGATATTATTATCTAAGGTTAATAGTCTATTTTTTATTAACTCAATTTCCTCAGTTAAACGACCAATCTCTTTTAATATTTTTGCTCTCTCTTCTGGTTTGGTACTCTTTAGAAGTAATAGTTGTAATCTCTCTCTAGTCTTGTTTGCTGTTTCTAACTGAGCAGTACTATCATTGTAATAATCGGTAACATCGTATGTTGTTATATTTTTAGATTCAACATCCCCCATAAGAAGTATATTTTCAAATATTTCATGGAACTGTGCTGCTGGAATTTTTATAGAGATAGAGTTGTCATAAATTTGTGTTATATACCCACCAACAGAGATTGTTAGCTCCTCAATCTCTTTTTTTGAATCTTCAATACTTTCGACTACTAGACGAGTTTCACCATTATATATTCTTTTCCTTTCAGAAACCTCAGAGCCTTTACTACCAACTATATCATTTTCAGCGTACTCATCCATAGAATCTGAAACTTCCATTTCTGGTTCCATATCTTCTTCGTACATAGCAGATTTTGCGTAAGAACTACTTGCTTCACTATTACTAGAGCAAGCATTTATGAATAAAAAAACTGATGAAAAAATAATCCACTTTATAATTTTAAATCTCATAAGTTATGATAACACTAAAAAAGAGAACTATCAATTTTACTTTTCTTTAGTATATTAAGATTCTCTTCTGCTGTATCTATAAACAATATAACCTGAGGATATAATTAATAGACCTCCGATAATTGATAGTGGGTCTGGTATCTCTTGCCATATTAGAAATCCTAAAAAGGAAGCAAAAATTATACCAGAGTAAGTATAAATTGATACTCTAGAAGCCTTAGCATACCTGTACGCATGGGTTAATCCAAATTGACCAACAGACGCAAAGAGACCAATTAATAGTAATAAACCTAACTGAGTTTTAGAAGGAATAATAAAATTGTTAAGCATTAATGGTATAGATAGTAATAAAGAAATAAGTGAAAAATAGAAGATAATTACTCTAGGTTCTTCTTTATCTTTTAGATATCTAACAATTGTGTATGCTGCTCCAGCAGTTATTGAAGATATAAATCCTGCAATTGCTGGTAACATTTCAAAACTAAATTCAGGTTTTATGACTAATAGAGAACCAATTAAAGCTATTATTATTGATATAATTTGAGATCTTTTTAAGTGTTCTCTAAGAAAAAGTAACGCGAATATTGCAACCCATATAGGGGATATTCTATTAAGTATTTGTGAGTCAGCTAATTGCAGATTAGTAACAGCGTAAAAGTTTAATACGACTCCTAAAAAACCTAGAATTGATCTAGATAATAAAAAAGGTACATTTTGTCTATTCCCCAATATATCTGTAATTTTTTTTGGTCTGTTTTTTGCAATTAAATAAGCTGCAATAAAAAGGCTGACTAAGTTCCTAAAAAAAACTTTTTCAAATACAGGTATATCCTGAATATATTTAATCGTTGCACTCATAAACGTAAAACTTAGGGTAGAAATTAATATATATATAAGAGCTTTAGTTTTATCTTTCATCCAATGAATATATATAAAACAGTGCAAATATGTAATGCAGTTTGCATTAATATTTTTTAACTCATTAGATTAGTAAGGAATCCCTCTATATTACTAAGAGTATGTTTGCTGTCAGTTGTAAGTAGAAACAGAAGTTCTTGGTTGCCCTTTCTGCCTTTGGTTTTAGATAGAGTTACATCTTTAACATAAATATTACCTTCTCTAAGTTTATCTATTAGATTCAAACAAATAGAGATAATAGTTTCGCCCTCTCTAACTACACCATCAAAGTCATCATCTGGGTCTTCCCACTCAAATTGAGGTTTAACTAATACTAATATCTCGTTTCCAGAAATTAGATTAAACAGAAGTTTAGCAGGACTTAAAACTGATCGAAAGGATAAGTCGGCAACAGCAAAATGTGGTTTTGGCTCTAACTTTTCTATCGACATAATATTTGTTTTTTCCATAGGAACTACCCTATCATCATGGACCAAAGACCATGCTAGCTGATTACTACCAACATCTATAGCAAAAACCTTAACTGCACCACGTTGTAAAAGACAATCTGTAAAGCCACCAGTAGAACAACCAGCGTCAATACATATTTTACCTTCTACATCGTAGTTAAAACTATCAAGTCCACTTTCTAATTTAAACCCACCTCTAGAGACATACTTCATACCCTCAATTTGGATAATACTGTCGGTTTTAACTTTTTCTTTAGGGTTTTTTATTCGACCACCATTACAGATAACCTCACCACACATTATATGGGCAAAAAGTTTCTTCTCTTCTAATTCTGGGAATCGTTCTTTTAATATGTGTAGGAGATTTTTAGTAGCCATCTACTGGCCTGTTTCGTATGAAACTCTTTCTATAGAGGTTGCTTTTCCACTTTTTGTATCAATAACAATTAATACACCATTTATTACAGCATCTTCATCTAGAATATGAGTTTTATATGGAATGGAATTAAATGCACGCTTAATTGCAGCTTCAGGATCAGAACCAATAATACCATTTGTTGGACCTGTCATTCCTAAATCAGAAATATAAGCTGTTCCACCTGATAATATTCTCTCATCAGCAGTTTGAACATGGGTATGAGTTCCTACAACAGCACTAACCTTTCCATTAAAATATTCTGCTAAAGCCTCTTTTTCAGTTACATCTTCTGCATGAAAATCAATGACAATATTTTTGGTTTTAGATTTTAATCTTTTAACATCTTTTAAGCCTTGTTTAAAGGGACATTCGCAATTAACGGACATTCTAACTCGACCTTGTAGATTTAATACAGCCAGTTTTACACCTTTGTATTCAACAATACAATCACCATGTCCCGGAACACCATTAGGATAGTTTGAAGGCCTTAAAAGCTTATCTTGGCTATCAAGTAGTGGCATAAGATCTTCTTTTTGCCATATATGATTCCCACTTGTAATTACATCGGCACCATAATTAAAGATCTCAGCTACCTGGTTAGGTAGAAGGCCAAAACCGTCGGCGGCATTCTCCCCATTAATAACTACGAAATCACTTTTAAGATCTTTTTTTAGACGTTTTAGAGACGAAAAAAGAGCCCTCATGCCCGGGTGACCAATAATGTCACCCAGCATTAGAACTCTTATAGATAAACTATCTTGCATATTCTATTGCTCTAGTCTCTCTTATAATAGCTACCCTAATTCTACCAGGGTAAGTTAATTCTGATTCTATCTGTTTTGCTATCTCTTTAGCTAAAGGAAGTGCATCTTTATCGGAAACAGCATCGCTATTTACAATAATTCTTAACTCTCTACCAGCTTGTATTGCAAAACACTTTTCTACACCATCAAAACTTACTGCGATCCGTTCAAGGTTCTCAAGTCTCTTAATATAGTTGTCTAAACTCTCACGTCTAGCACCAGGTCTTGCAGCAGATATAGCATCGGCTAACTGTACAATAATAGCTTCAACTGAACCAAACTCTACGTCGTTATGGTGAGCAGCAACAGCATTAATTACTAAAGGCTTCTCTCCCATCCGTTTACAGAATTCAGCACCAAGTTCAGCATGGTTACCTTCACCGTCTGTTTCTAAACCTTTACCAATATCGTGCAGTAGTGCTCCACGTTTAGCAAGTTCTCTATCAGCTCCAACTTCAGCGGCAATCATACCAGCTAAAACAGCAACTTCTTTAGAGTGACTTAGAATATTTTGACCATAACTTGTTCTAAAGTATAATCGACCAAGGGCTTTAACACCTTCTCTTGGAATATTATGTATACCTAGATCAAATAGAAGTTTTTCACCTTCTTCTAAAATTATTTGACTAATTTCAGCTGCAACTTTCTGAACAACTTCCTCAATCCTAGCAGGATGAATTCTTCCGTCAGAGATAAGTCGCTCTAATGAACGTTTTGCAATAACCTTTCTAATAGGATCAAAACAAGATATAACTACAGCTTCAGGGGTATCATCAATTATAATATCAACACCTGTTAAAGTCTCAAGTGTTCGGATATTCCGTCCCTCTCGACCAATAATTCTACCTTTCATTTCATCGCTTGGCAGACTTACTGAAGTAACTGTTATGTCACTTGTAACATCTGTAGCAATTCTCTGAATAGTAGAAACTAGAATATCTCTAGCTTTTTTCTCAGCAATATCTTTAGCGTCTTGTTCTATTTTCATTACAAGTGCTTGTGCATCATGTTTAGCTTCGTTTTCTACACGCTCAATAATAATTCTTTTAGCTTCTTCTCGGGATAAACCTGAAACTTTTTCAAGTTCTAGTTTTAAGTTATCCTCTAAAGAACCTAATTCTGTACTTCTTTCTTCTAATTTGGACTCTTTAGTTTCTAAGTTTTTTATCTGAGAATCTATACCCTCTAACTTCTTCTCTACAGTGTCTTCTTTAGTTAAGATCCTCTTTTCATACTTTTGTAATTCAGCTCTACGCTCTCTAATCTCTTTATCATGTTGTTTCCGTTCGCGATGAAGTTGGTCTTTACCTTCCAGTAAAAACTCGTTTTTCTGTCTTTCAGCTTCTTTAAGTGCATCTTGCTTTAATCTAACAGCTCTCTGCTCAGAAGATGACAATTGATATTTTGCATAGGCTAATCTAATTAGCCAACCAATTAACAAACCTGCGAGGGAACAACCTAAAATCACAACCAGTTGTGGCATATGATTCCCTCCAATTAATATTTATTTAGTACTGTCATTATATAATCATAACCAAAATTGTCAAGATTTTTAAATATATATAAAAATTAATAGTTACCAAAAATCATATGTCTTTTTTTTCCATAACCCTTTTTTCTTTGTACAAAAAATCCAGTATTTCTTAACCCTTGCTTAACAATTCCAGCAGCAGTAAATGTTGCAAAAGAAGTTCCTTTTATACTGTTTAAAGCTATTAAACCAAAGACTTTTGAGTTCCACATGTCTGGGTTCTTATCGGGGCTATGACCATCTAGAAACCAGCAAGTAATCTTATTTGGATATAATATGAATGAATCAATAACATCTCCAACATATAGGTTAATTTGAAGATTCCCCCATTCACGAACTAACTTTATACTATTCCAACCGGGTTTTATATCTAGAAAAAGAGATTCATATAATTTACAATGACGCTCTAATGACAATTTGGTCACATTCTCTAATTGTGAAAGTGTTTTTTTAACTATACTCAAGTCTAGGGGATATTTTTCTACTGAGTTGAAAGTAACATTAACAAAACTATCTTGTTTTTCTAAGAAATCTTCAAGAACTAACAAATTTAATCCAGTCCCAAAGCCTGTTTCACCAATAAATAGGTCTGAATTCAGCTTATCAGTAAGGTTGTTACCATCTATAAATACATATTTTGATTCTAGGTAACCACTTTCAGAGGAGAAATAACAATCGTTATAATGTTCATTAATAAGACTCATAGTTCCAGATTATATATTAGAATATTGACATATACTATCGGGTTTTATACTCTACACTTATGATTGTAGAGAAGATATTAAAAGACATTGATAACACAGGGAAGATTTCAATTAGACTCGATGATGGAGCAGTTATTGAAAGTGTTCTTTTAGTAGATCAGACCAACAGAGTAACAGCTTGTATAAGTAGCCAAGTTGGTTGTGCCCAGGGTTGTCTCTTTTGCAAAACAGGTGCTTTAGGTCTAGGACGTAATCTTTCAGTATCTGAAATTACAGGTCAATTGCAGCTTTTACAAAATAGTTTTAATAGAGAAGTAACCAATATCGTATATATGGGAATGGGTGAACCTCTGCACAATACACAAAATGTTGTTAAATCTATTAGGGTTTTTACAGACCCAAAAGGTTCAAATATATTTTTAAGACGGATAACAGTTTCTACAAGTGGAGTAATTAAAGGTATTACTGAATTAGTAGAAAAGGCACCATATCCAGGTTTAGCATTCTCGTTAATAACTGCCAACCAGGAATTAAGGTCAAGAATTATGCCTGGTTCTCCAAGTTTAGATATTATTAAACTTTGCTTATTAGAGTACCAGAGAATATCTAGAAAAAGAATAATTATAGAAGTCATCAATTTTAAGGGTATTAATACAACTCTAGATGAAGCTATTGCTATTAAAAATTTCTTAACTGATCTAGATGTTATAATTAACCTAATACCTTTTAACTCTATAGGAGAATCAGAGTTTGAAGCTCCTGAACTTAATGATGTAAAAGGGTTTTCACAGTTTATACATAATCTAGATCTAAAAGTAACAATAAGGCACGGTAAAGGGCAATCAATAGCTGGAGCATGTGGTCAATTAGGTGAAATTTAAGTTTAAAAAGAGCTTATAAACATAAAAAGCCGGTTATTAGAGCCGGCTTAGAAACGCTTCCAGTTGAGCATACAATGTTGTCTGGAAACCCTCGCATTTTATATAATAAGGAATTGCTCCTTACTTAATATTATTATACTACTAGCCCCTATATTCGTCAAATTATTTATTGACTAATTATGTTATTAGACGTTAATATAACCATACAATTTCGCGGACGTGGTGAAATTGGTAGACACGCTACCTTGAGGGGGTAGTGGGAGCAATCCCGTGCTGGTTCAAGTCCAGTCGTCCGCATCAATTACAATAACAAGAACTTCAATACAGACTAATTTGCCTTATTAGTAAAAAACACATATTAAATTTCTATAATTCAAAAAAGAGTTGATATAAATGTGAATTAAGAATAATTTACAATAAACAATTTTTAAAAGGATTAGATTATGAAATTATTTAAAAGGTTATTATTATTGATTGCATTACTTATATTTCTTACTAGTTGTGTAACAAATACAAGAGTTTCTTTTGAATCTAATGTAGATGGTGTTGAACTACTTATAGATGGAGAATCATATGGTACAACACCAACAAGCATTAATATGGGTAATGGAATTTGGGAAGAACCTGTAATTGTACTTAAAAAAGAAGGATATATAGATAAACATTCTTCAATTAAAAAAGAAGTAAAACCAGTAAACCTAATTTTGGGAATTATATTATGGTGGCCTTCCTTATTATGGTCTTATGGCCCAGGTGCATATCAATACTTTACTATGACCCCTCAATAATAAGCTAAGTAGAGGTTATTTGGCCTCTTCTTATAATTCCGTATTGATTCAAGTCCAGTCGTCCGCAACTTTTTTATTTCATTCTTAGAAGTTTCGAGTTATGATGTAAAGGTAATGAATATTAAATACAAAACATCCCTAATCGTAGTTATCCTGTTTTCACTTATCACAATCAGCGTATCTATGATACAAAGTTTTGTTGTTTTACCAGCCTTTTTATCATTGGAGAAAAAAGAAGCCGCAAATAACATGAAACGCATAGTTGATGCATTAAATAATGAGATCGATCATTTGGATACACTTTGTAATGACTGGGCCACATGGGATGATACATACAATTTTGTTATGGATAATTCAGATGAATTTATTAGTTCAAATCTAACCGATCAGATATTTAATGAGATCGGTCTTAGTTTAATTTATATTATTAATACAGAGGGTGATGTCATTTGGGGTAAAGTCTTTGATTTGGAGAACAATAAAGAGATAAATCTTAAAAACTTTCCACAGGATAATTTCGTAATAGATCATCCTATTATAAATATAAAAAACAACATACAGGATTTATCAGAATACAAGATAGTAGGTGTGTATAATACAGAAAAAGGACCAGTTTTAATTACTACAGAGCTTATATTAACAAGTGAAGCAGAAGGTCCAAGTCATGGATTCATGATTATGGGCATTATTTTAAACGATGATATAATTAAAAAGATAAGTGCACAGACTAGTGTAGAGTTTGATATTATTGATCTCTATAATAATTCAGATATAGAAGCATATAAGTCAATTACAGATAGTTTAAATAAAAAACCATTATATATAGAAGAAAACAGTGATGACTCCAGCTACAATTTATACAGTTACTATTATGATATAGAGGGAAACCCATCTTTTCTAATTAAGATTGTATTTCCCAGAACTATATCCAAACAGGGTAAACGTATAATAAAATATGCAACAATTTCCATTATTATCGCAGGAATTATAGTTCTATTGTTAATCATTTTGTTACTTAATAAATATATTTTATATCCAATACTTAAACTTGATAAACATATGACCTCCATAATGAAAAACAATGATTTTTCTATCCGCTTAGGAACTGAAAGTAAAGATGAAATTGGTGATCTAACTAGGGCATTCAATTATTTTATTACAAAAATAGAGAAACAGAGATTGCAGTTAAAAAAACTTTCAACAATCGATGCGTTAACAAATATTGGAAACAGAAGGAAATTTGATGAAACATTGTTGTTAGAGTGGAATCGTCAAAAAAGGTTTAAAAAAAATATAACCTTATTACTGATAGATATAGATTATTTTAAAAACTATAACGACTATTATGGTCATCAGGCTGGAGATGAATGCTTAAAAAAAATCGGTCAGTTACTAGCTAAAAAGACTAAAAGAGCGGGAGAACTTGCTGCTAGGTATGGAGGAGAAGAATTTGGATTGATCTTCTCCAATAATGATAATGAAGATATAATTAAACTAACGAAATCACTTTTAGCAGATATGAAAGAACTGAATATTAGACATGCAAAGTCAGAAATAGCAGAATTTGTAACATTCAGTATTGGTATTGCATTTATGTCACCTAAGGACAATGATGAGATTAAAGATTTTATATTAATGGCTGATAAGGCTTTATATAGAGCAAAAGAATCTGGTAGAAACCAATATTGTATATTTTAGTTATTAAAATAACCAACAATATCAGTTATCAACTCTTCATCCTTGAAAAAAAATGTATGAGAACCACCCTCTTTTAAAATTAGGCTACTATTTGCATACTTGCTCTTAATGAACTTTGTATTATATTTCCAGTCTACAACACTATCCCTGTCACCCTGGAAAATCAATATTTCATCGTCTTTAACATTGTACTTTTTTACTTCTTTATTCCATTTTTTAAGTTCATCGAGCCAGTGCATTGGAAAAACCTGTACAGCTATAGCCCCACTCCAAGGAGTATTATAATATTGAATAAAAGGTTTAGTTAAAAACCGAACAGTGACAGATGGGTACCATGCTGAAGATCTTATTAGTGGAGCTATAAAAACAACATTATCAAAGTCCCATCCATAATCCTGATTGTATATCATAAGGGCTGAGCAACCAGTACTGTGGCCAACAGCATTATAAGGTTTAGGTATTTTACCCTCTAACTGCTCTAAGAAATCATGTACAAGAATACCGTAATTATTAAAGTTATCAATATCTCCCCTATCCCCTCCTGCTAAGCCATGCCCAGGTAGTGATAAAGCGGCTACAGTATAACCTTCACTTAATAGTTCTGGAATTAAAAACCTGTAACCTCTAAGGTTTCCTGCATAACCATGAATAAGTAAAACAGTGCCCTTACTTTTAAGCTCCGGTTCTTCCTGTGAAGCAGGTGTTAATATAATTCCATTCATTTTTGAACCGATTGAATCAAACCAAATAGGGTAATAATTTGCTCCGGGAACTCCTTGGGCCATTTCTGAATAATATTTATCAAAAAGTGGATCCGCTGGGACCCAATCATCATTTAAATTTGATCGTTTACTTCTTAGAAGTTCTCTCTCTTGTAAAATCTCTTCAGATGGGAAATTTAGTGTCTGACAAGAAACGAGTAATAGAGTCGATACAAATATAATAATATTAGATCTGAAACTAGCCTTTAATGAAATCATCTATTATAGCTCTGGCAATACTTATTTTAGGAGGCAGAGTCTCTGGCATTGAATTTCGATTAAACCAACCAGCCTTATCGATTTCAACTTCATCGATTTTAATCTCTCCGGACTCATATTCTGCGGTATAACCTAACATCAAAGAAGAAGTAAAACCCCAATTTTGACTACTGTGATACTTTATATTTTTAACTTTTAACCCAACCTCTTCCATAACTTCGCGCTTAATAGCTTCTTCAGCATTTTCACCTAGGTCAACAAAACCAGCAATAATAGAAGTCATATCTCCTGGAAAGTTAACATTATGGGCCAATAATATTTCATCACCCTTTATAATTGCTACTATAACTGCAGGGAACTGAGCTGGAAAGAATTTCTCGGAGCAATTTGGGCATGTATTACAACCCTCAGAATCATCTAGGATACTTTTTGTACCACATACTCCACAAAACGTTGTTCTACGTTGCCAAGAGAAGTTCTGAAATTCTAATAATACATTCTGCATTTCTTCTGATGATAATATGGGAATAAGAGCTCTTACATGAACATATTCCTGCCCTTCTTCAGCTATATCTGAAGCCATTAAGCTATGATCTGAACTATTAACTAATATTGTATTTTCTTTAAATATCATTGGAATATTATGTACCATTTAAGATTTATTTCAAAGTATTAAATATACTAGTGTAAAAATCCTGAATAAGCTATTATTCTGCCAAAGGGAGCCTAATGAGATCTTTAAATATAGACTATAGCCATGAATTTATCTCTAATAAAATTAAGGATGAGCTACTACTTAATGATATATTTAGCTTTAATTTAAACGAGTCCCTAATATTAAAAGATATTGATGATCTTTTTAATTTTCAGGTAGGATTAAATAGAGATATAAATACACTAAGTGGTGGACAAAGATCCCTTACTTATTTAATAACCCTTGCTTATATATTAGAAGAGAAAAATATTAAAAATATAGATTTAGAACTTAATAACATTTTAGAATCTCTTACATCAAAAAATAGAGATAAAATAGTAAAATACTTAAAAGAACGGGGCATCAATGTTACTAAACAGGGGTAATTACCATGATTCAACCTCAAAAACATCATATAAATTAAAAGATGATATTTCTCTAAACTCAGATGCTGTTTACCTATTACAAGGGGAAAATGGTATTGGGAAGAGTAGGTTTATAGAAGGTGTGCTCTTAAAAGAGTTCAAAGATAGATCCCTTAAAACACTCTATTTTGCCCAAGATATTGAAAACCAACTGCTCTCATATAAACTAATATCTTTAGTAAAAGAGTTTATTGGAGGTCTTAAGAAACAGAAGTCATTCTTTAAAACTATATTCCTAAACGATGATGCCCATGAATCCATTAAACTTGATTTTAATCAGGAAGAAGTATTAGATCCTAATAGTGGAACTATATATAATTTTATTTTAGGTGAGTGTAAAAAATTTAACGATGCAGATGTGATAATATTTGATGAAGTTGATAAATACTTCGTATCATCAAAGGATTTCACCGATTTTATTACCTCTATTAAAGTTAAAAACATTTTTATTATATCCCATATACTAAATAACACAGACAAGCTTATAAATAACCAGAAGAATCTAACTTTGACTAAAGATATACAAGGAGTAAATATTGAATTCCTTATTTCTTAAAGCGAGAGTTAAATTTACTATTTTAATTCTACTTATAATAGCTTTTATATATTTAACTACTAATACTTTTAGTAAAAATATAACATACCAAATAATAGTCTACTTAACAGTTGTAATATATTACGCTTCTACTAACAGAGATAACCTTAAAAGTTTTATTGGTTTTACCAAATTCTTAGCTATTGTAATACTTATTCTTCACATAATATTTTTCCTTGTAAAAGGTATTGGAAGAGGATGGGATTTTGCAATAGATTACTATACTGGAATGTGGAGACTTATTTTTATTAGAGTATTTATAATTCCTAATATATTCGCATTTTTTAATATTTTAATCTCAAAAGTAAGTATTATTGATATTATGCTACTATCTAAAAATAGTAAAAAAACTAAGGTGATTTATATTCTTTTTGTGGCTGGTATCGAGGTTATGGAAAGGTTAAGAATTCATTATGAACATCATCCAGAAAACAGTTCAAAAAAATGGTTAGATATGGTATCACACTACTTGGCGGTACCACTTAGCTTATTTTTTGGTATTTATAGAGGATTTGAACATAAACATAAACTGCTTCTTGAAAGAGAGCACATTTTAGAGGAGAAAACATGACTAAAAGAGTAATTACACTACTCGTACTTTTTGCAACGGTATCTCTAACGACGGTATTTGTTGCTATCCCTGTTGGGGTAGGTTTTTTTAATTTCAGCGACGTTGCTGTTGTATTTTCTGGACTTTTTATTGCTCATTTTATTGGGGATAAAAAATGGGGCAATTTAGCTGCAGCATTTTTAGTTGCCGGTCTAGGGACAGCCTGTGCGGATCTATATCTAGGATATGGGATATTTGCTCCAATGACTTTTATAGCAAAAGGTTTGGAAGCGGCGATGGCATATTTATCTTTCCAGAAAAAGGGAATTAAACATCTATTAATTTTATTAATTGGTGGAGTTTTAATGGTTGCCACTTATTTTATTGGAGAAGCTTTCTTCCTAAAAGATATAGGTGGAATGGAGATGGCGATAGGTGAACTGTTCCCTACAAATACAATCCAACTATTTGGTGGATTAATTGGTGGTAGAGTTCTATTTTTAGTTGCTAGTAAAATAATTAAGAAGAATTAGTAATAAAAGGGGAGCTTCTCCCCTTTTTAATTTGCACAAAACATTGGAATATACTAACTTTAAATAAGTATGAAATATTTTATTGCTACATTATTTATAATATCATCTCTTTCCATAAATGCATTAGATGTTTTAGGAGAGGATTCTGGTCACAATCCAATATTTATTTATAATAACGGGCAATTAACCGACGATGTTCTTCTAATTATTGGTGGAATTCATGGGGATGAATCCTACACAAGCCAAGTTGTAGACCATATTCGCCTCAATTCTAATTATCCTATAACTACCTACTTTATTCCCTCTATAAATCCAACAATATACGCAATAAAAGAAAAAATTAAAGGCGTTGAAGTTATTAAAGGCAGACGTGGATATCTAAAAGAACATCTTGATTCAGAGGGTTATGTTATTAAAAAGAGTCCATTAGAAAACTTCGATAAGAAACTTTTTTACCGAATATTTTATGGAAATGACAAAACATATAAAAATGGAATAAACAGATATGTTGATCCAAATAGGGATTTTTTAGAGATGTATCTACCATCTACAAGACTTTTGGTGGAATTAATAGATAGATTAAAAGCAGAACATAAAAATGTTACAATATTATCCTTTCATGGTTATATGGATAAAGGCAGAGTTTACCCTGAATACCGTGTAGAAAAAGGTGAAATTTTAATAAATAATAGGGCCTGGGAAATGGCGAAAGCTTTTGCTAAAACATCTAGTTATATCCCTGAAACAATGTATACCCCAGCAAAAGCAATTATAGAACGTTTTGAAGGGGAACTAATTTCATACACAGGTAAAATTGAAGGTGTTACTGCTCTAGATATAGAACTAGATAGTAACAACCATATAGATAACTATAAAAATAGTCTGGTAGGTGTTAATTCTCTAGTAGATTTTTTACTAAATGAACAATAAAGAGACTCCAATAACTGTTATTACAGCACCTATAATTTCTCTTAGATGTATTTTTTCTTTGTAAAATATAACATGGGGTATTATTATAGCTACAGGTAAAACTGCGATAATAGTAGATGATACACCCATAGAGATATATGTAATTGCGATTAATCCTAAAGTAACACCTATTACAGGGCCAAAAACAGATCCAACTGCAACTTCTACCATAGGTCTAGGCATAACAATAGCCTTTTTAATATATGACCATCGTTTTGTAAATATAAAAAGCAGAATAAAACATATAGTAGCTGATATTATTCGAATCTGAGTACAGGCCCAAGGGTCGTATATCGATCCATCAGTTAAAGTCATACCAAATTTACTAAGTCCAACACCTAGAGCTTGGCATATTGCTCCAATTACAGCTAAAGTTACTCCTTTAACTGGATGAGAAAAGCTAATTTTATTATCTGTCTTTTTTAGAATTGCAAAACCAATTCCTACAAGAGTCACGATCATACCTACAATTGCGATAGCAGACATTTTTTCATTAAATACGACTAGACCTAATACTGCGGATATTGGTGGAACTAGGGAATAGATTAACATTGAAATCCTGGATCCTATTGTCACAAAAGCTCTGAACAGACATAGATCTCCAATAAAAAAACCTACAACTCCAGATAGAGACAACCAAAACCAGGTTTTAGATGTAGCATCTGTTGGTAAGATAAAACCTCGTGTAATATAAGTAATGATACATATAAAAACTAATGCAAATATAAGCCTTATTAAGTTAACAGTCATGGAACCAATTTTTTTTCCGGCTTTTTCAAATGCCATAGAACATACTATCCAACAGATAACTGTTCCAAAGGATGCAATCTCTCCTATATAGTTACCCATTCTATTTTACAACTTCAAATGTTGGTTTCTTTCTATCTAAAGATAGTACTAATGTTTTAGGATCACTTTCATGGGGCTGAATTCTAATTACACGTCCACCCTCTTCTGATTCAAAATTTAACAGTATACCTTCGTCACTATTTGTTAATTTAACTATCATACCGCTACCTACAACTTCGATAACTTCTTTTAAATCTAAATCGATCATAATTTCCACCTAAAGCTTTTATTTAACTGATTATAGTTTTAATTTAATTTTACGTATATATAAATATAAAAAAAGCCCCCTGTAATAGGGGACCAAAAATAGGATAAAATTTGTTCATATATTGTTTATTCAGGAATAAATTCGTTTCCAACTTTTCTTGCTCTATCACAAGTATCTAACTTTACACCTAAAGCTAAACCTGTCTCAACTAATATATTCCAACCAGCTGCAAGCTCTACGTAGTTCTGATAATGTCCTGCATTAGGAATTTTAATTGTTGGAAATGAAGTCTCTCTATCAGCTATTGCAATAATAGTTAAACCAACTACATCGATTAGACACTCTTTAAACTTAGCCTCTTCATCTTCGAATGGATTTATTACAATAATAACATCATCAGCATTTTGAACCTCTTCGATTCCATGAGCTGCATATGTTCCCTCTAGAAAGTCAGATTTTTTTCTAGTTATCTCATTTGTTTTTAGAGTTAATTCCTCTGCAACACCGTTATTACGTCCTGCAAAGTATATTGTCCCTGCATTTGCTATCTTCTTGATTAACTTTGGATCAATTTCAATCTTAAGAGCTTCCTCAACTGCATCTGCTGCAGCAGCTATGTTAGGCATCTCTTTCCCATCTATAGCGTGAAGAATTGAGTCGATAACTAAAGCTTGTTCTACAACTGATTTAGTTGCAGCTACAGCACCCTCTTCACCACATCCTAAAACAGTAGTTTTGTTTGAGATTGTCTCTAGTGGAGTATCAGGAAATGCTGTCACACCAAAAAGTGCATCATGCCCCTCTTTTTTTAGCTTATGGAAAAGTCTTATAAGCTCTTTTGTTTTACCAGAGTTAGAAGCTCCAACTACTGCATAGTCTGATAGATCATACTCTAAAGCTTGAGTTGCACCATCGGTTGCAGAAGGTTTATGTCCAGCAGCTTTCATTGATTCGTATATAGCTCTTTTTCCAGGAAATAGTCTAGAAGACCCTTCACCTGTGTAAAAAATACCTTTTTTAGCTTTAAAAGCATCGGCATACTCTTTCCCAATGTTTGTATCAAAATTTCTTAGAACATTTGCTGTCTCTAGCATATCTTTTGGTAGCTCAAACTGTGTATATTTTTTATCTGTTAAATTCATCTATTTCTCCTAAATTTCCTAGCCGGTATTAATTATTATTTCTTTACAAATATTGGTTTTAGTTCTACATAGTTTGGTAGATCAGTTATTAGTGGGTTTAAGTACTCTAAGGCTTTATCAGTTACAAAGTTACCTCTTTCGTTAATAAAATCATCAGGCATAGATTTAGCTCTAACTGCAACATTTGATAGTGGTGTTTTACCCATTTTTGATTTGTATGGAACATTTGATACTCTATCAATAGTTACCATAAATCCTGTCTCTCCACTTTCCGCAAGTCTTACGGCTTCTAAACCACAATCAAATGCTTCTTGTAAGTCCTGCTTAGTAGCTCTGTCGTGGGCAGACATATTAAGTGATTCTAATATTTGGAATTCACCTCTCTCCCCTGTTGTCTCTCTTAATATCTTATGTACATTAAGTGCAACAGAAGCTCCACCCATGGCACCAAATTCAGTATTATTAAACTTATCTTTTGTTAATGCTGCAGAAACCGGGGTCCCATCTTCGTAACAGATACCTTCTGATACAACAACTGATACCCAACCATATTTTTCTATACATGCCTTAGCATCTTCTACAAACTCATCTGGGTTAAACTTTCTCTCTGGACAGTATATTAAGTGTGGTGCATCGTCTTCTTTCTTTTTACCACAAGCACAAGCTGCGGCTAACCAACCAGCATCTCGCCCGATAGTTTGGAATACAACAAATTTATCAACTTTTTTCATGTCTCTTGCTAACTGACCACCCTGCATTACAGAAAGTGCGTTATATCTACCAGCAGAAGCAAAACCAGGTGTATGGTCTGTTCCATATAGGTCATTATCAACAGTTTTAGGTATACCAATACCTTTTAGATCGTACCCAACTTTTTGGCAATAAGCTTCTACTCTATGAACAGTATCCATAGTGTCGTTTCCACCAATTAAGAAAAAGTATCTGATATCGTACTTCTTAAAAACTTCCATGATTTTAGGAAAATGTTCATCTTGTAACTTTAATCTAGAAGAACCTAAAGCAGATGATGGAGTCTCTCTTAGACCCTTAATAATTTCATCTGGTTGTGCTGTTAAATCATAAAGCCACTCATTCATAAATCCTTCAATACCGTAGTTCATACCGTAAACATTTTCTATAAGTTCGCTTTTTAAAGCACCTTCAATAACACCTGCTAATGATGAATTGATTACCGAAGTTGGACCTCCTGACTGTCCAATAATTGCGTTTCCTTTTAATGACATAATTCCTCCATTATTTAAAATTAATCTGGCCAAAACATTCAGGTCTATGAAAGTCTGGTTCCTCTGTATTTATTTTATTCCATGTAACATAGTGTGGAACTAACATTTGATCACCACACTTGTAAAAGTTTGCTTCCATCGATGAGCCTTTAATTTCATCGATATTTTTATCTGTAAATATTTCAAAAGGTATCTCAACAATAAGTGACCATCTAGTGTCCTTTTTTATCTCATCAAACCCTCTGTGTCCTAAACTAGACATAGTCTTTATTTTACTTGTAGTTTCTTTATGCATTGTTTTCCCTGAGGATCTATCAGCACCACTTCCTAAATATTTTGTCCCTATACAGTTGAACTCAAAGTTATAATATTTACCGTCCCCTGGGGATACAAAAAACTCAACACAACTATCTTTATGAACAGGGTCGTTTACATTTAATTTTTGCGCTAAAACACTCTGCTCTAAGACATCATACTTAATGAAAATCGATATATTTGAATAAAAGATTCTAAATTTAGCTTCTGGAAGATAAGAAAACTTTTTCCAGTTAATTTCACCTATTTCATATTTAGGTAAATCTTCAAAATAATCATGCATATAACTTAATTCTATATCAACTATAGTATCTATAAAGTGTATGTCTATTGATTTCATGAGATACTCCTTCTGTTGCTTCTAACTTCTATAATACTGTCCCAAGTAAGTTCTGGCTTGTCATGATCTTCTACACCCTGAACTTTAAATAATCTCTCTATAAACATACTAGCAGCACCAAAAGAGACTTCAAATTCTCTATGACAAGAAAATACGACTTCACATTGATCATTTAAAGGACTCTGTTTAAGACTTTTTAGTGCAACCTCTTCATGGGTAATAAATTCCCCACCTAAAAAAAGGTGGCTAGGATTTAAAAATGAAACAAACATGGATAATTTATCAAAAAGTTCATTAAAGTAACCTTCTGCATCTGTATCAATAGAGGTATTTTCAATTAATGATTTATACATCTCTCCAGCAGCGTAATTGTATCCATAATATACATCCCCGTTTACAACAATTCCAAAACCAAAATCATTTTCTGTAGCTTTATCATCAGCACCGTGTACTTCCATTATTGAATATAAAAAGTTTTGAATATTATTCTCTTTACGCTGTTCTAAAACACCCCAAGCACAGCAATTTGCATCGTTATCAAAAAGAACAGGTATATCAAACATGTCTGAAATGTCGTTAGTATTATTATCATTTGAGTTATAAAAAGGGCTAGGAGGTAATAGGGTTCCTTCTACAGGATTTATCTGCCCAGGAAGCCCAATTCCAATTCCAAGTAGAGGTGTATTGATACTCTCAATATCATCTTTTAAATTAGAATAGACATCTAATATTATATTTTTAAGATTTGTAGTATTATTTAATGTATCAGTTTTATTCCAAATTATTGTTCCGTCTAGTGACATTAGAGTTGCTCTATAAAATTGAACCTGTATTTCCAAACCTAGTATAAGACCAAAGTTACTGTTTATACCTAATAAAACTGGCTTTCTACCACCTTTAGAAACAGAACTACCCTCAGCAACTTCCAACAATAGTTTTTTATCTATAAGTTTTGTTACAATATTTGTAATTGTAGACCTATCTAGACCTAACTCTCTAGAAATATCTATACGTGAAATATGTTTTTTGACTCTAATAGTCTGCATAACTAATGAAACGTTAGCACTTTTCTGAAAAGATTTATTATCAGCCATATTCACTCCTCTTATTGATAGTTTGTTTTATCAATCAACTATACTTTTATAATACGAGAAGCGACTAAGGTCAATCCTTTATTTCACAATTTGGACATATTTGGCTATCAATGAACAGAATTTGTCGGATTTTTAGTTTATCACCACAATTTTGACACTTAGATTTGTATGGGAACAACTTTTTTCTATAGTAGATACAAGAACTTATTGTAACAAAAACAGCAATATAAACTAAATAATAGTTAAAAGATTTGGCCATAACAATTGATATAAAGCAATATAATGCACCTATTACAACACTCTGATATAGAGACGCTATTCTTTTTTTTCCACCTTCAGAGTTATATCTTCTCTGATACAAAGTCATAGTTAATTTTAAGAGTAGAATATAAAAAACTACTCTGTATATAAGATTTATCATATGTGTAATATAGTTCTTAACTGTTATTACGGCAAGGAAACCTTAAAGAAAATATTGAACCTTTATCAATTTCACTCAAAACAGAAGCATATCCCCCATGGATATTCATTACTCTTTTTACAATAGAAAGGCCTAATCCTGAACCACCTTGATTACGACTTCGAGCTCTATCTACTCTAAAAAACCGTTCAAAAATATCCTCTATATCTTTTTTGGGTATTCCTTGACCATTATCCTCAACTTCTATTATTAAGTCCGGTTTTTCAAATATGGTTCTAACTGTTACTACACTACCCGGGTCACTATAATTAACAGCATTTGATAATAAGTTTATTAGAGCTTGCTCAGATAATAGAGGATGTGCGTAAATAATATGCTTTTCAGAGCTATTAACAACAATATCTATATTTTTACTAATTGCTTTACTATTAACAATATTAATTGCACTGGATATAAGGTCTAAGACAGGAAAACTCTCGGGAATAAAACTAGCTCCATCTCTTTCTAAACCAGCTAAAACCAGAAGATCGTCTATAATATTATTAAGTCTGGTACTATGGCTGTAAAGTATATTTAAGAACTTAGTATTTTGCTCTGGGCTTACTTCATTGTTCATTAAAGTCTCAATATACCCTTGAATTGCAGTTGTAGGAGTCCTAAGTTCATGGGATACATTGGCAACAAATTCCTTTCTCATATGCTCGAGGCGAACCCTCTCTGTTAAGTCATTAATCACTAATAATATCCCAATTTTTGTCTTTTCTGCATCGTATAAGATTGATCCATGAATCTGTAGATGTGATCCATTATGGTCAACAATAGTTTCTAATAATGGGTTACCATCAATTATACTCTTACAAAATTCATAAATATTACTGTTATCTATAAAATTAGTTAAAATTTTACCTTTAACATATTCTCTTTTATTACCAAATATTAGTTCTGCAGATCTATTAATTTCTTCTATAATAAAATTATTATCCATCCTAATAACTGGCTCTATCATGCTCTCCAACATTGATTTATATCTATTTTTTTGTTTACTTATTGTAAAAAACCGATCTTGTAATAGTTGTCCCATATTATTTATAGAATTAGATAAAGAGGCCATCTCTCTAGTTCCTTCTTCAGATAAAGAGTAGTTAAATTTACCTTTTGAGTAAAAATTAGCAACCCTTTTAACTGAGTTAATAGATACACTAAAATTTATCGCTATTGTATAACATATTGCGATTGATAAAATGATAATAACCAAACTAATAATGCTTATGGTAATAGTTACAACTCTAACCCTACTTTTTAAGAGTTCAACCGATGCAGAAGTACGAATAAAACCGATAATTTTTGAATCTTTAATTATTGGTAGAGCATAATATGTCATATGCTGCTTTAATGTTTCACTATATCTTGAAACGATCTGAGACTTGCCACTAATACTTAATTGAATCTCTGGTCTATTTATATGATTATCCATCAGTTCATAATCTTGTTGAGAGTCTGAAAGGATCTTTCCATTTTTATCCAAGATAGTAATTCGGGTAGATTTCCCCAAACCTGAATTAGTAAAGTTGTTAATAATTGCCCTGTTTTTTATACTGTTTATGGGAAACAAAGAGTGCATAATCTCAGTTTTTTCTATTAGTTCATCTTCTTCCATCTGATATATAAGGTTACTAAAAGTTGTTATACTATATATTGCTGAAGCTCCAATGGATGTTAAAATAATAAATAGAAATATTGTAAAAAGTGTTGTAAATATACTTCTTTGTTTCACGACTCTTCCTTCAACCTATATCCAACACCTCTTACAGTTTCAATATACAGACCTTTATTCCCAAGTTTTTTTCTTAAACCTAAAATTTGAACATCTACCGACCTTTGTGTTACTGGGTAATTAGAACCTTTAACAGCATCTATAATCTGATTTCTAGAATATACCCAACCTGGCGATGACATCAAGACTCTCAAGATATCAAACTCGGTTGTAGAAAGATCAATCTTATCGGATTCAATTTTTACTATATGTTTGCTAATATCCATATAAATACCATTAATATTTAAAGTTTCTTCATCGTCCTCAGTATTTCCAGCAGCTCTTCGTAAAACAGTTCGTATACGTGCAACTAAAATCTTTGGGCTAAATGGTTTTGTAATATAATCCTCAGCCCCGAGTTCAAGTCCAGAAACAATATCTGTATCTTCACCTCTAGCTGTTAACATTATTATTGGAATATTTCTACTATTTTTCTCTTGTTTTAACCCTCGACATACATCAAAACCATCTATTCCTGGCAGCATTAGATCTAAAAGAACAAGGTCTGGATTTGCCTCTTTTGCAAGTTTTAATCCAACTTCTCCATCGGAAGCTTTCAAAACTTCGTATCCAGAACATTCTAGATTAAATGCAATTAATTCTAATATATCTTTTTCATCTTCTATTATTAAGATTTTCTCATGTGCCATAAAATAGTACCTCTTACTTATAATATCATAAAAAACAGTTATTAAAGTTGTATTTGAGAATTGTTAAGATTGTGTTAAATAGGTATTAATCGTAAGTATTAAATATGCCACACATCTCATCTAGATGATCCATAAAAAGATCTAAAAGTTCAGGGTCAAAATGTTGTCCTCGACCATTATTCATTATCTCAGTTACAATATCTAAAGGTAGTGCATCTTTATATGGACGTGCGGAAGATAGAGCATCAAAGACATCACAAATCGCTGTTATACGACCTGCTAAAGGTATCTCTACACCCTTTAATTGGCTAGGGTAACCAGATCCATCCCATTTTTCATGGTGCCCTCCAGCTATATCTCTAGTCATCTGAAGTAGTGGTGATTCATCTCCTTCAAACATATCTCGTCCTATAGAGGCATGGGTATTTATTATATCTCTCTCTGATTCAGTAAGTTGTCCGGGTTTTAAAAGAATAGAATCGGGTACACCTATCTTTCCAATATCATGCATTGGGGATGCGGTTTTTAACAACTCTAAATATTCACTTTCCTGTCCGTGATATTCTGCTAACAACACAGAACACTCTGCAACTCTTCTAACATGCCCTGCAGTCTCTTTTGACCGTATTGAAATGACATTATTAAGCCTATCTAGTAGAGCTTTTTGCATATTAATTTGAGAAACATGGGCCTCTTCAACTTCGAATGCAAGTAACATATTCTCAAATGCTGAATCTAAACTTGATAAAAATATTTTTAGTACTGAAAGATCTAAACTTTTTATTTTTTCATGACTCTCTATAAAAAGTAATCGACTATTTGCTGGATCTGTATGTAAAACGACACCAACAACAATTTGATCTTCAAAAACATGATGTCCTTCAGCTAAGGCAATATCAACAATTTCATGTTCATGTTCAGTTAACTCAGATGCAAAATCATCATCTATTAACTTAAAACGCCCACTACCCATTAAAGGTTTTAATATATTTACACCGTTAACTTTTTTTACTTCGGAGAAAAATGAGTTTTCACCAAGTGACATAAATGAACTTACTTGGGGCATAACTCCATCTAAAAACATTTTTACATTTCTAATTGAATTCATTGACCAAGATGTTTTAACTAACGCCTCTAAAGCTATCCTGTTTTCTTCTTGATCCATCATGATTCGATATGCTCTAAGAGAGGCTACTGTTGTAGTAAAAAGTCTAACCGCTGTAAGTTCTGTTTTTGCTCTATAGTCATCGATGTCATAATTTAAAATTACATTTTTTTCTGGGGCTAACCCAGGCTGGCCTGTTCGTAATACAATTCTAACAAACCTATTTCCTAAATATCCCCGAATCCACTCGATGAGCCTAAGTCCTGCGTCATCAGTTTCCATCACAACATCTAAAAATATAAGTGCTATATCTGAATTATCTTTTAAAATAGCCTTTGACTCTTCTGCACTATAAGCGTGAAAAAAATCAATGCCACGTTCATTAAAGTTAAAGTTTTTTAATACATGTGTTGTAACTAGGTGAATCTCTTTCTCATCATCAACGATAAGAATTTTCCAATTGCTTAGAGCTGCTGAATCATTTTTATTTATCTCTACCTTTTCACTAGCAAACTGTACTTCATCACTCATAGGTTACCTTCCATAAAACTATTAAAAAACTATTATGCATTAAAAAAACCAAAATGTAAAAGCATTTGGGTAAATACTAATTGCACTATAAATGATGTAAAAAAACATATGATTAAAATTACATGTGATTTATATTTATTTTTTAACATATTAATAGTTTAATACTATGTAAATAAAAATCAAAGGAAAAATTAAATGAGGTGCACAAAAGTAAAAATTCATTTAAATAACTTAGTGGATAACTTTTTACAAATTAAAAAAAGGTGTCCCGATATTATGATCTCTGCAGCTGTAAAAGCGAATGCTTATGGACATGGCGCAGTACAAGTTGCCAAGACTTTAGAAGAAAATGGTTGTGATTTTTTTGGTGTAGCAACGATATACGAAGCTGAAGAACTTCTTAACAATGGAATAAAAGTTCCTATAATATTATATTCATTACAGTCTATATCTGAAGTTAAGGATATTGTAAGGCTAGGTATAGAGACAGTAGTATCATCAATAAATTATATACAAGAGATTGAAAAAGAGAGTATCACACAAGGGAAAATAACAAATGTGCACCTAAAAGTTGATACTGGTATGGGTAGAATTGGTTGTACCCCAGCTGATGCGCTTGATATTGCACTAAAAATTAAGGTTTCAAAGTATTTAAATCTTAAGGGTATTTGCACCCACTTATCAACATCTGAATCTGAAAACCAGGATTATACAAACAGACAATTATCTCTTTTCAAAGATGTTTTAACAGACTTAAAGTCAGAAAACATAAAACCACAGTGCATACACGCTGCAAATTCTGGTGGAATATCTATCAACCCAGATTCAATTTTTAATATGGTGAGACCAGGTATAACTCTTTATGGATATCCTCCAGCAGAATATCTACAAAATGTTTTTAGATTAAAGCCAGTATTAGAATTAGAAACAGAGGTGGTGTCTCTTAAACAAGTCCCTAAAGGTAGCTCTATATCCTATGGGCGGACATATACAACAACAAAGCAGACATTTATAGCCACAATACCTATAGGATACGCCGATGGATATTTTAGGCTATTATCTAATTTAGGAAAGGTTTCAATTAATAATAAAATTTACCCTATTGTTGGTAATATATGTATGGATCAAATTATGTTAGAAGTTGATTCTACTGTTAAACTATATGACAAGGTGACCCTTATAGGGACAAAAAAGGGTGAACCCAATGCCCATACCATTGCATTAAAAATTGGAACAATCAGTTATGAAGTACTAACAAATATTCATAGAGTAAAAAGATATTATATTAAATAATATAATTTTAATAATAAATAACTAGAAGGTGTTGACTCTTTTCTGTTGTTTGCTTAATATCATCTTCGTTGTTAGCGCCCCGGTAGCTCAGGGGATAGAGCAATCGCCTCCTAAGCGATAGGCCGGCCGTTCGAATCGGCTCCGGGGTATTTCTTAGGATGTTAAATTGGGAGCATAGCGAAGCTGGTTATCGCGACGGCCTGTCAAGCCGTAGATCACGGGTTCGATCCCCGTTGTTCTCGTAACTCTTTTTTACTTAGGTAAAATAGCGCTAAACAACAAATTGGGAGCATAGCGAAGCTGGTTATCGCGACGGCCTGTCAAGCCGTAGATCACGGGTTCGATCCCCGTTGTTCTCGGATAAAAGTGTAATCATTTGATTACACTTTTTTTTCGCCCTTTTAATAATTTATAACAACAGGGATAAATAACCTCTATGGTATATATGTGTTCTAGCAAAATCTTTCAGACGATATGTAAGTTTCCTATAATTAGCTACAACATTTTTTTTTGATTTTTCGTAATCTGATATTTTAAAGTACTGTTCTTCATTCAAAGATTTTAGATATATTTTCTTTAAATCTCGAATCTGTATAGATCTTGGATTATTTGTTTCTCGAACGGCTAAAGATTCATCAAGAAAAATATTATCTTTGGTTTCTAACCAGTTCTCCATACCTTTAAAAAAAGTTTCATTTTCTTTTTGAGCTAAAGCACTACTATCTTCCAATTCAAAATATTTAGTTACATATTCTATCTCACCATTTAAGCTATCAATTTCTTCTATATAATTTAGTTCGTTAAAAATTTCTACCATAAATGAGTAGTCGTTAATATAGTTATCTTCAAAACCTATAGCTGTAAAATAATTATAGACTATTTCTGGATCGTAATTTAAAAGGAAATAATTAAGAGTATATTCAGTTAATGAATAATCATTAAAAAGTATCTTATCATTATTCTGTATAGCATAATTGATAACTATTTTATCCAGATTATAATTAAGAAGAACTTCTCGTATTAGATCTACAGCACTATTATTAAAATAAAGCTCTAGAATAAATTTTTGTAATTCAGGATATTCTATTAGATATAGGATCTCTTCTAAAAAGTCATTCTCCCCAATATTATTTAACAAATTAAGCAGAGTTAATCTAATTTCTGGGTGACAAATTCTTAGTGCATCTACAATATAATCTTTTCCCTTTAAACCAAGATCTGAGTAAGCTTTTACAACAGTTGCTTCAATTAGTTCATTTCTTGTTACTAATAATTCTGCAAAAAGTGGATATGCATCTTCCACTTTGTTAAATGATAAAATATCTAACGATACTAAAATTAATCTATTGGATAGATATAGAAGATTTTTTGCTAGTAGGGATAAGCCATAGGAGCCATGTTTAGACAGTGAAAAGACAGCTCCTGTTGATAGTTCTGTATTCTCTTCATATAACCTTTCTACTAGCCAATGTTGCACCTCAGTCCCCACTATGTACCCAGCACTTTGTATAACTCCGGCTTTAACAAGAATCTCATCTGATATATATAGATTAAGAGCATTAGAATAATCCAACACTGTTTCCCCTAATCCTTGCAATAATTCGCTTTTAATATCAGAACTCTCAAGAAGATAACATGTTTCTGAAAATCTTAACTTATCAGGCATTCTGAATTTAGATGCTAACTGGGTAATCAATAGAACTTGTTCTGAGTTTTGTACTAAAAAAATAACATCTGGAAAAACATAGTTTTGCCTATCCATAGTTCCCAATATTGTATCAGCAACTTCATCCCGGATTAAGCTAAACTTAGGATCTAAATAGACTTCATATAAAAGGATAAATTGGTTTTCTGGAGTTTTATTAATTAGTTCTAACCCTGCCAACCAATCATTTATATCGTTATTGTTAAAATATTCTGATATTCTACTCTCATAAGTCTCTGAAGGTGTACTACGACAGGATAGTAGAAAAAGAGGTAATACAAATAAAAATATTCTCAAATGTTGTAACAGAATTTTTCCCTTACCATACTTTTACATGCTGATTTTATATCGGGATGTTTACCAGTCACAACTGAACCTAATATAGCATTACCAACAAGTTCTGAACCTTCAGCATAAATCTTTATTGGGACTTTGGTGCACATAGATTTTAATTTATTTAACTCATCTATATTTGCATGCCCACCAACAATTCTAATTTCTTCTACTATTATCCCGGCATCAGAAAGCCCTTTCAATATGTTTTTATACTGCTCTATTAGCAGATCTAATTTGTTGTTTAGGACATAATCCCCTGAGTTTGGGATTAACCCAGCCACAGTATAAAGCCCGGGCATTAAGTGGGGTAAAGTTCTAAAATTGTCAACCTGTATAGGAGTAGATGAGCAAAAATTAAGACCTTCACTAGTACCTGTCCTATCGCAAAGTATTCCCTGCTTTATGGAACCAGATCCTAATATTGACATTAAAAAATCTGGCCCAGCGCAGATTACAGGAATATTCTTTTTGATTTTTGGTATAAGATCAAAATTCGAATAAGAACCATAAGTCTGAAATGGAGATATAAATTCTGGAAATTTAACCGGGTCTAATCCTAATTTCGTTATTTTTTCACTATTCCAGTAAAAAGCAGAAAAACCTTCTACAGGAAGCAAAGTAAATACATTTCCAGTTAGTAAATAAGATATATATTCAGGGCATGATAAAAAGCTTACAGTTTGATCATATAATTCAGGGTGTTCCTTATAAAACCAGTATGCTTTACTTAAAAAGAAATTAGGTGGTAGGCTCTGTTTAATCTTCTGTCTAATCTCATCTGATACAGATAAAGAACGTGTATCGTTCCAAAGTAGAGCATCAGCAATTGGTTTACCACTAGAACCTATAGGAATAATTGTAGGTCCATTTCCACTTACAACAATAACTTCAATTATATTTAAATACTTTAAAGGTATTGAACTACACGCTTTTATTAGTGAAATTTCCCACTGGTACGGATTCAATTCTCCAGCGTCTAAAGTTATCTTAACTTTATTAAAAAAAAGTATATTTCCTTTAATATCAATAACTCCTACTTTAAAAAAAGAAGTTCCTACATCCATTGTCAAAATCATATCTAATTATCACACTACTTTCTAAGGATTTCAACCGTATCATAGACTTTCTAATCCAAAACGAATATATTTAAGTAAGAGGTAATATGAGATACATACTATTATTGATAACATGTTTAATTATCAGCCCAATCTTCTCCATGTCTGAGAAAGAAAGTGGACCAAAAGAGATCGCAGTTTTTATCCCTGGAGTAATGGCAGGAAGCCCAATATATGAAGATTTAGATGCTGGAGTTCGGCTTGCAGCTGATAAAAGCAGTATTATTGTTAAAACAATAGAGGGTGGATTCAACACTGCAGAATGGCCAGAAAAAGTAAAAGAGATTGCTGCAACTGGAAAATATGATCTAATTATTAGTTCAAATCCATCAATGCCACAAATATTTCAGGAAGTATCAGCAGATTTCCCAGAGCAAAAGTTTTTATGTCTCGATGGTTTTACAGTAGGAAATCCCAATATTTACACAGCACAATTTGAACAGTTCGAGCAAGCTTATATGGCTGGATATATGGCTGGTCTAGTTACTCTTAGTAATCTAGAAGGCGCTAATGAAGAAAAGAAAGTTGGGATGGTTGTTGCACATCACTACCCTATTCTTGATGAAATATTGATTCCCGGTTTTGTAAAGGGATTAGCCGATGTAGATCCTGAAATAACTGTAGATATAAGAGTTGTTGGGAACTGGTACGATGCAACAAAAGCTGCAGAGTTAACTTCAATAATGATAAACGAGGGTTCAGATGTCTTTTTATCTATTTCTGGTGGGGCAACCCAGGGTGTTATTAGTAAATGCCAAGACTTAGGGAAATACATAATACATTTTGACAGTAATGGATATGACAAAGCACCTGGAACTGTTCTAGGAAGTACAATAATTAGACAAAAAGAGCTAACATACAAGCTTGTTACAGACTATATAAATGGTTCTCTACCTTTTGGAAAAGCAGATACATTTTCTGCCAAAGATGGATATATAGACTTTATAGAGAATGATCCAGGTTATCAGGATTTTGTACCAGAAGAAATTAAATCTGAAATGCGTAAGGTAATTCAAAAAATTAAAAAATAATGAATATTATTGAAATGAGTCAAATTTCAAAATACTTTTCTATAAATGACACACAAGCTCTGTATAACATGGAGCTTTGTGTTAAAAGTGGTGAGATTCATGCAATTGTAGGAGAAAATGGGGCAGGAAAATCTACCTTAATGAAGATTCTACATAAAATTGAACACAGTGATTCTGGTCAGATCAAGATTCTTGGTACTACAGGTATGGTCTCCCAGCATTTCAGACTTGTAGAAGAGCTTTCAATTTTAGAAAATATTATTATGGGAAAAGAGCCCACCAAATTTGGTATTTTTATAGATAGAGTCAAAGCAAAAGATTTAGTTCTAAAAATTCTTAGGAAGTACAATTTTAATCTAGATATTTCAAAAACAGTAAGAAATCTATCTATTGGACAAAAGCAGTTGGTAGAGATAATCAAAGTTATTTACAATAATGCAGATATTCTAATATTTGATGAACCTACAGCAATACTTAGTGATGCCGAAGCTGATAAATTGAGAAAGACTATAAAATCTTTAAAAATAAATGGAAAAACTGTAATAATAATATCTCATAAAATAAAAGATATTTCGTCAATATCAGATAGGTTTACAATAATCCGTCAAGGGCGATTTATCGAGACTGTAGAAACAGATAAAGTTAATCTAGATGAAATATCCAAACACATGAGTGGGACAAAAATTATTAAAACCTTGCTCAATACAGATAGTTCTGTAGGGATTCCTATTTTTGATTTTAATATAAATGATACCAAGATTACACTTCATAAAAAGGAAATAATTGGGATAACCGGCTATAGTGATTGTGGAATACATGAACTAGAAGATAAATTAGAAGAAATTAGTCTACAGTCTGGGGATATAGGTTATGTCCCTTCCGATAGGCTAGTAAAGGGAGTGGAACTAAACTCGAGTTTAAAAGAGACCTTAATCGCTCAGAAAAGAAAAGAGTTCTCTTTCAAAGGAATATTAAACCAAAAAAAAATTGATAAGTTTTCAGAAAATCTTATAAAGAAGTTTAATATTAAAGGCTCTATAAATAGTCAGACTGGTACTTTAAGTGGTGGAAATCTACAAAAAAGTGTTTTAGCTAGAGTTTTAGAACAGGACCCAGAAACATTAATATTATGTTCTCCTACTTGGGGTATAGATATTGAAAGTTCTAATAACATTTATACCGAAATTAAAAGATTAAAAGGTAAAAACAGAGGTATATTATTACTTTCCTCGGATATAGAGGAGATCCTTAAACTTTCAAATAGGATATTTATTATGTATAAAGGTCGAATAATTAAAGAACTTAATAATAGTAAAAAAACTACTAGTGAAGTTATTGGTAGATTAGCATCAGGAATATTGAATGAATAAACTTTTCAAACATCCAGCAATATTAATACTATTATTAACGATAGTACCGTCTATAATTTTAATCGCGTTATTAAGTAATACACCTCTATTATCATTTTACTCTTTTTTTACAGGTCCTTTTACAAATGTATATAGCTTTGGAAATATGCTAAATAAATCAGCTCCACTGCTTTTTACATCACTTGGTGCTTTTATTGCACTTAAATCCAATAGCTTTAATCTTGGTGGTGAGGGTCAAGTATATCTTGGTGCTACAATAACTGGAATTCTTTCAGCCTATTTACAGGCATTTGAATCTCCATTCACCTTAATAATAATTGTAATTATAACTATAATGGCAACAGGATTTATGACATGGTTATCAGCATTTCTAGAAATAAAATATAAGGTTAATAGTTTAATATCAACTTATTTAATTTCTATGGCAGTTATTCATATATGCGATTATTTTATTACTGGTCCATTTATAAAAATTGGAAGTAATATTTTAACTACAGACAAAATACCTAAGAGTTACGAATTAGGAAGAGTATTGCTACCTTCAGCATTATCAACTGGATTTATAATTGCCATGATAATTGTAATATTAATTGCTCTAATATTAAAAAAGACTATATGGGGTTACGAGTTTAATATATCAGGTCGAAATACAGATTTTGCCAATTCAATGGGAATTAACAGTAGTAGATACAAAATAGCAGGTTTAACAATTAGTGGAATGTTACATGGTACTGCAGGTATTATATTGGTATTAGGAAGCTACCACTCAGTAATAGTTGGGTTCCATAGTGGTTTAGGTTGGAATGGTCTGTCTTCTGCTCTGTTAGCTGGGACAAAGCCAATAATGGTAATAGTTTCATCTCTGTTTTATTCATATCTAGATGCAGGTTCCAGATACGCATCGGTAGCTTCAGATGTTACTATAGAGCTTTCTTCTATTATTCAGAGTGTTCTATTTTTTGTAATATCGTCTAGACTGATAAAAGAGCAGATGATAAAAAGGAGAAGTCTATAATGGATTTTTTACAAATAATAACTCCTTTTTTATTAGCATCAATTGGTGGTTTATATACCGAACACTCAGGGACGACAAATGTTGCAATAGAGGGTTATATAACCATGGGAGCCTTTCTATTTATTACTTTTTCTAAACTTACAGGCAATATCTATATTGGAGTTATTTTTACAATATTAATAATTATTGTCATATCTTTCCTACACTCTTTATCAACTATAAAGTTAAAAGCGAACCCAATAATTACAGGGTTAGCAATAAACATGGGCTTTTTTGGACTTATTTCTGCACTAGCAGTTAAGATTTTTAATACAAAAGGTGTCATTGTATTAGATCAAATTGATCCGATAAATACAGAAATAATCACCTTTATAGCCCTATTATTACCTTTTATATCAATTTTCATTATCAATTACACTAGATATGGATTACGACTTAGGGCCCGGGGTAGTGGTAAAAAAAATCTTATATATTCAAATATAAATCCTAACTTTTACAGAATTACTCCAGTAATAATCTCAGCAACATTTTCCGCCTTAGCTGGTATATTTCTAAGTATGGAACTAAGAAGTTTTGTCCCAGGAATAAGTGCAGGCAGAGGATGGATATCTTTAGTAATCGTATTTTTAGGTAGAAAAAGACCTATTGGAATACTGATTGGATGTGGAATCTTTACACTATCCCAGATGTTATCAAATATTGGGCAGGGTAGGACAATACCATCAGATATTATATTAGCACTGCCCTATATAATCACTTTAGTTGCACTAATTTTTTCTCCTAGAGAGAAATAATGTCATCTTTAAATTTAGGTTAAACATAATAACTAATACTCCAGGTAAAAACAGAAGTGTTCCAATTAATGCTCCAATTAAAGATAGAGAAACTAAGATTCCAAAATAACCGATAGGAACAAAACTTGCTAAAACTAAAACCAACATTCCAGCAACAATAGAGATAGTAGTTAAAACTATTGGTCTACCTGTAATCTTGAAAGTATTATATAACACTTTATTTATATCATCAGGATATTGTTTAAGTTGATATTTATACTGTATTAGAAAATGAATTGCATCGTCTACACCAACACCAATTGCAACACTAGAAACCATAATTGTTGTTATATCTAAAGGTATATTTAAAATAACCATAAAAATATAGTTTGTACAAACAGCGGTAATTAACGGAATTATGGTTACTATTCCATAATAAAATGATTTAAAATATACACATGCAACAAAAAATACTAGAATAAATGAGATAATAAGAGTTAAAACTTGATCTTTTAATAGGATTCTTGAGACTGTTGAAGCGACATATCCAACACCCCATAAATTAGAATTTATTCCTAATTTCCCCGAAGGAATCAGAGCTGTTTCTATTGTATCTAAAAGTATTGGGAAGTCGTTTTCAATAACAGGAATTTCTTTCTCTTTATCATAAATTCGAATCATAAAAGTAACTTCATTATAATTATCTTCAACTAGTGTTGCTTCTTTAAACATGCCATCGTTTGAACTTAACATATTATCAAAAGCTTTCTTTAATAAAATAATTAGACCTTTACGTTTAGGAACCTCATAGGTACCAAATCGCAGTTTATTTATCTTTTTAAGATAAGAGACCATTGATACAACATCGTATACATAGGAGCTCTCTTTAATTTCATTTTCAATATCAGAAAGTAATTCCAGCCCTTCATATGTTCCAAAATAACCTTCGGTACCATCTGGTGCTTCTAATGTTAAATTTATCCAAGTGGTACCACCACTCATTTTAGTAACATGCAGAAGATCTTTTATTGCCTGATCCTCAGATGGGAAATAGGAATAATAGTCAGAACCAATTATTAGTTTTGGTATAAAGTAAAATGTAGAAAGTCCTATAATTACACCTATAGTTACAATCAAATATCTAAACTTTGATACTTTCAGACCTACAGAACTAATAACCTTTGTTAACATCCCTTCTTTTGTTACTTCTAAATGTAAACTAGTAGGATCTTTTAACATAGAAAATATAACTGGTAATAAAAACAGAGATAAAAATGCAGTTGAAGCGACACCAAAACTTACAGATAATGCAAATTCTTTAATAACTGGTTGGCTTCCACCTAATAAACTTAGAAAACCAATAATAGTTGTTAAAGATGCCATAAGAATAGTTTTATTAACATGGTTTACTGCATCAGAAATCCATTTCCTATCACCTTTTGAATCGTCTGGTGCATTTCTATAAAATTCATTTAAAACATGAATGGTATATGAACTACCAATAGTTAATACAAGAGCGGGAACAACGCAGGTTACAACAGACAGGGTAAATCCTGCCATTGAAATAAAACCTAGAGTCCATATAACACCAATTAAAACAACAGAGACAGGTAGGAGAAGTGCTCTTCTTGATCTAAAACTAAAAAACAGAATAACAAGCATTACAATTAAAGCTGCAACTAACAGAGTAGAGAAGTCCCTTGTAAGATAATACTCAGCTCTATTAATTATAATCAGATCCCCTGCTACACTAACATCTACATACTCTCTAAGTGGTGTTACAATCTCCCCTACTCTATTATTAAAAAGAAGGTTGTTTTCTGATTCTGCAGTAGTTAAAAAGATTGTAATAATATACTTACCACCATCTGCAACCAAAAAGTTCTCAAAAAATGGATTATTTAAAACTCTCTCTTTAAAGAGTTCAAGTTCTTCTATGTTAGTTGGGAACTTACCTCCTGGTAGAGTTGTACCAGAGATTAACCTACCACTACTTCCAACTAAAAGAGTCTCTGTATTAAAAAGTGATATTGTATCTTTTATTTCAGGTAAAGATTCTATATCAGAGATAACATCATTTAATACATTAAGACTTTCTAGAGAAAATAACTCTTCACCTTCTTTTATACTATAGCCAATAAATAGATAAGAATCTAAATCCTCAAAGGATGTTTTACCATCTTTGGGAAGTACATTTTTAAGATTAGAATCAATTTTAACTGATGACGCAAACCAACCTAATATAATTGTTGCTATAAGGAAAAAGACGATACAAGATTTGGAATGAGTAATACAGAAATTTATTAGTTTACGCATTAGTTTCTCCAACGGACTCAAAACTGGTCCATGTATACCATTCAGAAATCTTAAAAAAGTCAGCCCAATAATCGATCATAGAATTATCAGAAACAATTGAATCTTTTAGGTTATCTTTAGTATATTCATAAAGCTTTTCACACTTTCTTTTTTTAACAATATAATTTAATTCCTGGATAAAAGTTGTCCCTGCAATGTCATCAATACTATTTAAATATACATAGTTCATTATAGCAGAACTGTTATATATTACATTTGGACTTAATCTTTCAACTTCTGGAGACAGCGTAAGATTAAAATCCTTAAACTGTGCAGAAACTACATTTTTTTGGAATTCTCTAAGTTCAGGGAAATTATTATAGATATATCTTTCAATATTAATACTTACAGGCTGACTTATTAACTGGTTTATTAGACTTAAAACCCAGGTAGATGTTAGCTGTGCATCGTTTAAAACAACCTCTAAATGGGGTTTATCCTTAGATTCTAAGGCTATGCTCATTCTAGCATTGTTTAAGTGCTCTTGGTAGGCAACAGCGATCTTTCTATTTTCTGGACTCTCTTTATATATACGTAAAAATTGCAGGGCTTTAGCTGCTATTAAATGATTTATCTCAGGAGTATAATCTGGAGAATAAGCAATAAAATGATTTTTGTCAGATTCTCGAGCGGTCTTTGCCTCGACCATACTAGATACCTGGTTATTTTCAAAAATTAGAACTTCTTTACCTGTTTCTACCTTAACCTTTTCTAAAAGATCATTAACACTATCTAATATCTTTAACTTCAAAATAAACTCCTACCTATTTTTCCGACTATTTAATATCTCTTCAGCAACAACAAAATCTCCAGGTGTTGTAATTTTTATATTCTCACTGGATCCTTTTAAGACACAAACATCAGTACCATAATGAAATAGTAAGGAAGAGTCGTCAGTAAATACTCTATGTTCCTTTTCTGCACTTATATGAGCTTGTAAAAGTTTAGTTTTGTTAAATTTTTGAGGTAGCTGAACATTAAATAACTCGTCTCTTTTTAAGACTTCTTTAATATACCCATTCATCTGTCTAAGAATAGTAAAAGGAATATCCATTCCCATTGTAACATTTTCAGACGGATGTAAAATAATACTCTTTATATTTTCTGATGTAACTAAAGGTCTTGCAGATTCATGGAGAAGTACTTTATCGTGGGAACATACTCTTAATCCATTTAGAACTGAGTCTTGCCTAGAATTACCACCTAATACATATTTTATAGAACCAAATTGATCTTGATATTCAAGCATAATTTGTTGTAAAAGCTCTAAGAACCCCTCACCATAAACAATAATTAACTCATCGGTTACTTCTGCTTCACATATAGAGTTGAGGCAATATGAAATTATCATTTTACCAAATATCTCAGAATACTGTTTAGGTAAGTTTTTACCTGATCTTGAGCCAACTCCACCTGAGAGTAATATAGTAGAAATCATGGTGAGATTTTACATTAGTTAATAATTGTATTCAAGAGTTGATTTATTAACTATAATTATATTATGAAAAGATGGTTCCCTATAGATAATGCAGGTATATTTTATCCTTCGATAGCAACAGATAGAGTTACAACTGTATTTAGATTAGCAGTAACCACAGACCACCCGATAAAAATTGAAAAATTACAATTAGCTTTAGATAGAACATTACAAGACTACCCACAATTTAATGTTCACTGCCGTCGAGGTTTTTTTTGGTTCTACTTTGAAGAGAATAAAAAAAGATTATTAGTGACAAGAGATAGTCTATATCCTTGTAGAAAAATACCATTAAAAAGAAGAGGTGTGCATCCCCTTCAAATTAAGGCTTTCCATAATAGGATATCTCTGGAGATTAGCCATGCAGTTACCGATGGAACAGGTGCTTTTACTTTTTTGCAGTACTTAATTCACTGTTATTTTATTGAAATAGGTCACAAAATCGACTTAAAAGAGAGATCTGAATCAATAATTGAAGAGGAACTTGAAGACTCTTTTAAAAAGTACTTTAAGCCCCAAATACCACCTCCAAGAAAAAGTGATAAAGCATTTCATGTGCCATGGAAACATGATTTAAAAGATGCATATAATATTATATCAGGCTTTACACCAGCAGCTAACGTTAAAGAAGTTTCAAAATTTTATGGGGTAACAATAACAGAGTATCTATTATCTGTTTTGGGTTGGGCACTCCAAGAAGTATATCTTGCGATGCCTGAGAAAAAAAGAAGAAGAAAATCAAAACCCTTTAGATTAATGGTTCCAATAAATCTTAGAAAAATATTTCCGTCAAAATCACTAAGGAATTTCTTTTTAAGTGTTGAACCTAGTTTTGACCCAGAGTTAGGAGAGTTCTCATTCCAGGAAATATTAAAAATCATTCATCACTTTATGCAAGTAGAAGTAAATGATAAATATATTTCTAGGCAAATATCTAGAAATATTAGAGGACAGATTGATAATAAACTAATTCCATTACCAATTAAAAATCTTATTTTAATTTCACTTTATACAAAAATGGGTGAAGGTAAATACTCTACAAGTATATCAAATATGGGAATTATCGATTTTGATAAATCTATAAAAGAGAATATAAAAAGGGTGGAATTTATTCCTCCACCATCTTCACTGTGTAAAATAAAACTAGGAGTTGTTACATGTAACGACACACTAACAATAAGTTTTGGGAGCACAGTAAAAGAGACAAAGCTAGAACAATTGTTTTTTAGTAGACTGGTTAAAGATGGAATTCCAGTAGAAATTGAGAGTAATAGGAGATAATTATGCCTTTCTGTATTCATTGCGGTGTAAAATTAAACCATAGATATACTGACTGTCCACTATGTGATATAGAGCTTGAATATAACTCAGTAAGAGAAGAGGTATATCCTCTTTATCCTAAAGATGTCCATAAAATTGGTTTTATTAAAAACCCTAAAAATCGGAAAGATTGGATAACAATACATTTTGCAGGGTTTTTAACATTTTTGTTAACACTTTTAACAACAGGAATTGACTATTATTCTAATGCTAATTTAACTTGGTCTCTATTCTCAACTATGACTTTAATATTTTTGTATCTGATTTTATCTTCGACTCTAAACTTTAAAAGAAACCCAATCCTTCTGTATACTTCTGCTAATTTCTTGATTGCACTGTTTCTTTATGGACTTGATCTGTTAACAACAAGTAATAATTGGTTTCTTAGTTATGGATTCCCGAGTTTTATATCTCTGCAACTAATTTCATTATCAACACACTACTTATACAAAATTATAAAGAGAAAGTTATTAAGAGCAGCTACTACATTAATTATTACTAATGTTTTTTTAATAATAATTAATGAGGTTACAACCAGTGCTATTTCTTGGTCATTTATTACAACATCGATATTAGTACCATCTGCTATCTATTTAACTTTCCTAGATTTTAAAGTTCATTCTCAAAAGAGTTAGATTCTAACCAAGACTTTAAGTTATTAGATTCTTCTTTTAGCGATTCAAGTCCTGCTTCATGGGTACTTAGCTTTTCTTGGCAAATAGCAATATGTTCTAGTTCTCTAGAAATACTTACTTTTCGCTCTGAAATCTCCTTATCCATTTTTGTTAACTTCACTTTTTTCTCAAAATAAACAAGTTCTTCATCTTTTCTTTCTAATTCAGTTTTTTTCTGGTTGTAAATCTCTAATTTAGTAGACACCTCAGAGTTTTCACTTAAAAAATCTTTTTTCCCAGCTATAAAGTAACCTAACTCTACAAGCTTATCTGCAATACTGTTTTGATGTTCAACAATATCTTGTTCCAATTTTGAATATAGAATTTTAAGTTTTAATCCTTCACTACCCTCTTTAATCTTCATTTCATTCTCTTCAATTCTAACTTTCAGAGAGTGTTGTTTTTCCTTTTGATGTCGAAGGTTACTATCAATGGTTTTATATTCTTCTAGAACATCTAAAAGAGATTCATTAGTCTCTTCATCTATAAGTTGTGGTATCTGAGAATAAGATCGACCTAATTCTTTGAATGAGTATAAACTCTCTCTATTTCTCTGTTCTATATCTTTTTTTATTCTTCTTATTTTAATAGGTCTTGAGATCCTCTCTACAAGACTTTTTTTAGTTACACTTTTTTCAAGTGAAAAGAGTGTGTTTTCTAATTTTTCAGATTTTTCTTCAGCTTCTTTTAATTCTGTATAGATCTTCTTAATTCCAGAATATGCTAGTTCCTTATCACCTATAAAGCAGTACAATTCGACACCTACTTTCTCAAAAAGTGAATTCATGTGAGTTTCTAGCTCTTTAATTTTATCAGAACAAACATCAATATTCTCTTTAGATTCGGCAATTGTGAGATTATACCCCTGAAGAGTTTCCATTTTTTTCTTAATCTGTGGAATTATTATCTCTAGTTCATCAATTTCAATAATTAAATTCGAATCATCTAAGACCGGATCGGTATCATAAAACACTCCTCCTAGTTGAGCAGACAGCTCATTTAGCTCAATATTTATTACTTTTATCTCTTTTTTAACTTTTACAATTTTATCATAATCTTTCATTTTTACACTTCCTAAGTTTAAAACAAAAAGCTTTTTAGCTAATTAACACTAACTACTTTCCACTATCTATATTATAGACTATCATAATGCTTACAAAAACACCAACTTTTTCATTTATTAAGGAGATAAGATGAGTAAAAAGAATCAGGAGTTCTCAACATTAAACGAGAACCTAGGACCATCTATCAAAGCTATTATAGAATCAATCAAGAGTAGTTTAGATTTAGATACAATTGTATCATACAAAAAAATAGTAAAAAAGAATGTACCATTACACTTGAGGTCTTATTTAACTGCATTTTTATTAAAAGAATATTTAAATAACAAGCCGAGAAAAAGAAGCGTCAAAAAAGAGGGTGAAAAATCTCTATTTATTAACATTGGTAAAAACAGACGAGTTTATCCTTCTGATTTAATTCAATTAGTATCAAAAACTGCCGAAATAGAAAAAGAAAATATCGGTAATATTAAAATTTTGGATAATTACTCATTTGTAAATGTTGCTGGGGATTATGCCGAGAAAGTAGTAAGTTCTTTAGATAGTACTGAGTACAGAGGAAGAAAACTTACTGTAAACTATGCTAAAAAAGATATCTAATTAGCAATAATATATTCAAACATTTTATAAAGAATAATACCAGCTATAATTATATTTAGAAGGTAACCTAAAAGGTAATTAAGCAGAGATAGTCTTTCTCTGCTTTTAGATATTTTCTTAAAATTATTAGATATAATATTAGGATCTTTCAATCTTTTTAGATCTCTTAAAATTGACCATCGAACTGATAAATCCCATAAACGTCTATAATTCAGGTAAAAAAAGAGACCTGGGGGTAATATAAAGTAAAATGGTGTACCTGCCGCTAGTAGTAGAAAATATGATTCCAGCTTATCGGAATTAGTTCTATAAGAGAAATAGCTTAAGATAATTAAAACAAAGATTCCTGTTATATATGAGTAAGGAGAATAGCTATTCCACATTTCATTTTTATTACGCCCCCTTTCAAGGAGTTTTTCTAAAATCTTCTCTTCATTGTCGCATATTACAACCAGTAGCTTACTATTTTCATCTCCAACGAGATAAGGAACACCTTTGTTATATGCTAAATATCCAGATACATAAAATTGTGTACCTTCGATTATAGATGAGACACTACTCCAGCTAGATTTATCAATCTCTGTTTTACCATTTGGTATTGTATATACCTCTTGGTCACTTAAATCTATACAAATAGAGAGGTTCTCAGATTTTAACCATAGGATATCATCGCTTTTAAAAGATTCTAAACTTCCATAAAAAGTAAATAATTCACCAATAACTAGGTTGTTATATTCTAACTTTGGAGCTTCAGAGCTGATATAAACAGATTCTCTAAATTTTGCCCATTTTCTACGTAATGTTACAGCACCAATTCCTGGGATTAGTATAAAAAAAGCCATATATGTAAACAAACCTAATGCAATAAAAGTCATAAAACACCTTTGAAGTATAAATAATTATTGTTATCATAATACTATGATAGATATAATAATAACAGGAGAATTAGGTGTAAACACATACCTATACAACTTTAAAGAAGATAAAGTTGTGATTATTGATCCAGGAGCCGACGCTTCAAAGATAATAAAAAAAATTGAATCTAATAGACAGACACCAAAAGCAATAATACTAACCCATGGCCATTTTGACCACATAGGGGCTGTTGAACAACTAAAAGGTAAATATTCTATACCAGTGTACATTCATCATGCTGATGGTACTTATTTAGGCAAGGAGGGCGGAAATAGACATAAGTTGATGTTCTCATCCATGGGTCCAAATGCAGATTATTATTTTAATAACTATTACACAGAATGTGGTGAGCCCGATTTCTTATTTGATAACAATGATATTTTGTCTGATTTTGAATTGCTAGTAATACACACTCCAGGACATTCTCCAGGTAGTTCATGTTTTTATTCTAAAAAAAATGGAGTTATTTTTACAGGTGATACTCTTTTTAATGGTGGTTTAGGTAGAACGGATTTTACTGGAGGAGATTATAATACTTTAATAAAAAGTTTAAAAAGCTTGTTTAAATTACCAAATAATACTGTCGCTTATCCTGGACATGGGGAAATTACGACTATAGGTGCAGAAAAAAGTTAAGCTGTTAGATTAAAAATAATACCTGTCTCAGCACTTTTTCCAGGCAGGGAATTAAAGTTTATAGGTTTATCGTTTACAACTCGGTGAACTTCTTGTTCAAGTTCCTCAATTACAAATTCCTCACTGTTATTGAGTTGTATCTCATCAGAGGAATTATTTAAAAAAGAGACCATATTATTAATAATTTGTGCTTTAGAAAGTGAAACAGGTTCTTGATTTGCAGAAGCAGGAACACCACGCACATGTTTAAATTGTGCATAAATAGATACATTTGATGGTACCGGGACTTCAATCTTAGCTGGATTCTGATTTCCTGTATTGTAATAACTGTTTATAGATCCAAGTTGCCCTGATACTGAATTTATCACATTCTCCCCCTGATACTTAAAGTATCGGAGGAAAAAAAAAGAGTATTAGCTTTTTTTAATTATTTGGGAATCGTTCACGTTTTGTCTTACATTTAACACATAAAACAGCGTAAGGCATAGCTTTTAGACGATCTTGGTTAATATGTTCACTACATTGGGCACAAACACCATAGTGACCGTTTTGCATTCTATTTATTGCGGCATTAATTTTATTTAAAGTTTTTACTTCCAAAGCACTAGATACATCTAATATTTGTTTTTCAAAATCGTTTGAAGCTAAATCTACCAAATCTCTACCTGAGGCGTTATTGGTTTCTTGAAATGCACTATATTCTGAAGCGAGAAGATCTACAACATCCTTCTTTTTACTATCTAATTGTACTCTCATTTCCTCTAAAAAAGTTTCAGTCATGAATTATCCTTTTTAATCTTTTTTATAAAATTACAGATAAATATACTATTATATGCATTATTGTCAAGTGGTTGACATAGAAGATTATTATTACTAAACTCTAAAAAAACATAAATCAGGAGTCTTTTTTGTCTAAAGAAGAAGCAATAGAAGTACAAGGTATAGTAAAAGAAGCCTTGCCTAATACGCAGTTTAGAGTAGAATTACAAAATGGCCATATTATCTTGGCTCACCTATCTGGTAAAATGAGAAAGCATTTTATTAGAATAGTTCCTGGTGATAAGGTAACTGTTGCCCTATCTCCATATGACTTAACTCGAGGAAGAATTATCTTCAGAGAGCGTTAATACTTAATAATTGCCCACGTAGCACCAGCACCACCCTCTTTTTCTGAAGGGTGGCCAATTTCACCTATGTAATTTAATGATTTTAATTCACCTCTAATACCATTTCTTAATACTGCCTCACCCTCTGGAGAGTGAAGTCCTTTACCATGAATTATCAAAACTTTTTCAAGTTTACGCTTTCTGCACCGAGATAAAAAATCTTCTAATTCAACAATAGCTGAAACGAGTCTAAAACCGTGTAGATCTAATACTTCCTGAGGTTTCATTCGCCTATAATTACGTCTTTTTTGTCTTTGCGTCGGTTTATATGGTTCCCCTTCAGCTAAATTTTCATCTGGAGGATACATGTCTAAAAAAGATGACATCTGGGGTTTTTCAACTTTGTTCTCTTTTTTTATGCTAACTTTCTTTTTCTTTGGGTTACTTTTTAAATCTTTATCCCACTGATTCAGGATATCTTCAAAGTCCATATCTGCTACCTTTCTTCAAAAACTAACAGAGAGTCTTTTTCAACCCAGCCTTGTAGGCCATATTCAGTTTCTATTAAATATTTACTTTCCCAATCACCAATAATATATACACAGTGTCCTTCTCCTAGTGTCATCCAGTCCAATGCATTTTGACTTGGAACTTTGGTTAATAAAGCTCCTCCATTATCAATAACACCAGCTTGTATACTATTACGCATATCAACATATATTAAAAAGATAGTAGCTAATAATGTAAATAAAATAATTGTAAAAAACATAGAAAAAGCTGTTATGCTTTTTATTTTAATTAAACGAATGCTTACAATAAAAAGAATATTAAAAAAAGTTATAAGTATTAAAAATATATAATCAGGGTTTATTGGATTTGATGTTTTAGCCTGCTTCTGGTTAAATTCTTCCGAATCAGAGAGATAAAGTTTAACCTGATGTACTTTTTTATTATCAGGAACGATTCTTTCCGCAATTCTAATATTATAAACAGCATGGGCAATATCACCAAGCCTATCACAAAGTATAGCCTTATTTACAAATATACCATAATTATTTGGTAGCTTATCACTCAATTTATTATATACTTCTAGAGCTCTTTCATATTCCCCAGAATTGATGAAATTTTCGGCTACAACTAGATCTCCTTGATACTCAAATCCTTTTGCAAATATTGAAGAGAGAAGTAAAAATGGAATCAAAGCAGCAGTAATTAACAATGTTTTCCTCTCCCTATTTAACTTTATAGTTTTGGAGAACTTCATTATTAAAAGTAAAAATGGACTTAAAAAAAGTAGCCCCCACATAAATGGTTTTTTATATAAAAACACAGTATAAGAACTTATTATTTCTGGAGTTGTCATAAATGAAAGAAAAGGAAGAATATCCTCTTCGACAACTTTAACTGATACTACATTGATATTTGAAACCGAGCCATTAAAAAATATTTCAAACCCATTTGTATTAATCCAGCTAACTTCTGATAGTCTGATCTCTTTAACTCCTGGTTCTAGTGCCTGTAAGGTAAAGTCTAGTTCTTTCCAGCCTAAAAAACCGTTTTCACTATGACCGATGGAGCTTGTTTCTGTTTTATCAATTAGTATTATTCCTGAAAAATCAACATTTGGATATTTTATATAAGGAAGATTTCCTTGGCCAGAAATCCTAACTTTATAATGAAATATATCTTCTGGAGTTACTTGGGTGCTATCAACTTCACTCTGTATTATAAATTGTCCAACTCCACCAGTTGCATTAACTTCAGGTAGAGGAAGAACCTTTAATTCTAGTGGTTCGGTATACCTTGTTAATCCATTAATATCTACTCTTACTGAAGGGATTTTAACAGCACCAACTTCTAGAGCAGTATATATCCATGAACGAACAGAAACTCTATAAAGAGAGTTTCCAACAACTGTTTCAGGAGTACTAACACCAAGCCCAGATACTTCTATAATTTCACCTTTATTTGGAGGTTTAGATACTACATTATCTGCAAAGTTAAGGGCTTCAAGGTTATAAGCTTCTATTATAATTGGCAGAGACTCTCCAACATAAATAGTGCTTTTTATATCTTTATTCCAATCCACAACTAATGGGAAATTATTATTTCTTTCATCTGCATTAAAGACCATAATAGTTGGAACTTTAATGTCGTATGTATAATTCTCAGATTTAAATTCAACATTAGGTAATGAATATATACCTGTATCTCTACTTCTTAATGCCCATGTTACCTGATGAGAACGTATACTAACACCATTTTTTTTCGCCCAATAAGGAGTAATGATTGGGCCAGATATCTTATTTATATTATTTGGTAATATTAAATTCCCGACAGTTAGATTTTTTTCTGCTGGTATATCAGTTAATACTTTTAATGTAATAACTCTTCCAACTAAAGGCTTATCAGGTAGAACATTCATTTCAAATGCAAACCCTATTTGTGGTAGAAGAAGTAAAAGAAAAACTACCAGTCGTTTTCTACATCTTGATTTTGGTGACTTGTTCCCCATGTCATAGCCTCCTTCTGTTTTACATATTCTAATATTCTTGTTGTCTCATCAGATGCACCTGCAGGAGTTGTGTCATTATCAGAGAGTTCTGGAGTTTGATTATAATTTGCGGCGCTCATTTTGTTTAAGCTAAGTTCTAAATTTATTTTGGCAGAAATATTTGAAGGCATAAGTTTTAATGCTTGTCTATAATGTAAATATGCATCTTCATAATTCCCTTCTTGATATTCCAAATATCCCATATTATATAAAATACTAAACTCCAAACTAGAGTTCTCCTGTCCATCTGCTAAATTCCACACGGTAAAAGCTGAAGGATACTCTCCTAAAGAGCTATAAACATTACCTAGATTATAGTAAAAATAGTCTTTGTTGGTTTTTGAGTCTACACCTTTAAGGTAATCTATAATTGCCTCTTGATACCTTCCACTACGAAATTTCTGATTACCAGCAAGTATAGTGCTACTCTGGACTAATCGGTCACATGAAGTTACAAAAGTAGTTAAAAATATAATAGTAATCAGTTTTAAAATATTTCTGACCATCTCCACTCCTTTACAAATATATAGAGGGATAAAAAAACAATGGCAAGTATTAAAAATGGTTTATACTGAACAACATTCACATACTTAATTCTTCCACCACTATTATCATATTCCATAGATTTAATATCTTGACTTACATGTGCTATAACCTGACTCTCTTCTAGCTTATAAAATTTACCATACGTTAAATCTGCTAAATTCTGTAAAAGAGCAAAATCAGTTCTAGAAACAACATCTCGTCCCTGTTTATTTTTAATGAATCCACCAGAAATTGGAATCCTTGATCCTTTTTCTGTTCCAGCAGCTACAGTATAAATAGGAATATCTTCATTAATAGAATTTGATACAACTTTAAAAACATCTCCCTCTAAGGCTTCTCCATCACTGATCATTAAAATAACTCTTTTATTACTACTATTTCCAGAAAAACTTTCTATTGCTAATGTTAGTGCTTTTTCCTGATTAGAACCTGGACTCGTTATAATATTTGGATTTACAGATGCTAAAAAAGATTCTAGGGCTAACTTATCTTCAGTCATAGGAACCGATACAAAAGCATCACCTTTAAATACAACAATACCAAACTTACAATCTTGAACACTATCTATTACAGTAGTAATAAGAGATATTGATTTATCTAATCTAGTAGGAGATACATCATACGCTAACATGCTTCTAGAAACATCTAGAAGAAATACAAGTTCTAGGCCAATAGAGTCATCCTTTTCTGGCTTCTTTTGCCATGTAATACCACTTAAACCTATAAGTAAAGAGACCAATGTTAGTATAAAAAGTAGGCTGGAAATAACAAACCTAACTCTATAAACACGTTTTACAGCTACATATCGCCAGGTACCTGTTAGTTTTTTTAATCCTGAAATTCCACCCATATAAAAAAGGATCATTAAAATAAAAAGAGGTATTAACAGTAAATATAACCACAATAGTTCTGGATTGGTTATTCTCATAAAATCTCCCCTAAAAATCCTTTTCTCAAAATATAATAAACAATGAGTAAGACAAAACCTATAATTATAAATTGATCATGAATAGGAGTACTTTTTATTCTGGTTTCTACAACTTTTCTACTTGTTTCAAGATAATCTATACCCTGAAGAACAGTTTCTAACATACCAGGGCTTGAGGCTTTATAAAAATTTCCACCAGTAATTTTTGCAATTTCTTCTAATAGAGTCTGATCAAATCCACCCTCAGACATATTTGCAGTGGTCAAAATACCTGTTTCAGGATTAACAAATTCCACTTCAACCGCTTCTGTTCCACCAATACCAATAGTATAAACCTTTATTCCTAACTCTTTAGCAGCCTTTGCCGCAGATATAGGAAGAACTTCTCCTGCGTTATTAACACCATCTGTTAAAAGTATAATCACCTGGGATTTAGACGTACTATGTTCTAAATGTAGAACACTAACTGCAAGTCCCATACCTATTGCAGTTCCTCTACCCATACTCATTAATTCTAATTTTTTAACACTACTTTCAACAATTGTATAATCTAATGTAAGAGGAACCCTTAATACTGCATCGTCACCAAAAGAGACAACTCCAACTGAGTCATTTTCACGACCTTCAATAAACTTTAAAATTATATTTTTTGCTGATTCAAATCTATTTACAGGAGGAAAATCCTTTGCTGACATACTTGGAGATTCATCTAAGACAACCATAATATCAACACCTCTAGACAGATAGTTACTCTCAGGAACAACTATGGATGGTCCAGAAAGTGATATAATTACTGAAATGATACTTAAGTATAGAAATACATTTGATAAAATACTAAAGAATTTAACGTCTAAAAGTTTTGCAGAAAAATCATTTCCATGCCAAACACTATATGAAAATAGTAAGGCTGCTCTATTTTTTTTTCTAAAATTTCTAAAAATAAAAATAAATGGGATAATAAACAGAAGTAAAAAGTACTGCGGTGTATTAAATACGAGCACTATGTCCCTCCTTACCTTCTAATCCATGAACGATATCTACAATTGTTCTTAAATCTTTCTCTCTATGCAGGGTAGAAGCATTGTTATGGCTAAATTTAACTAAATCTGCAAATCTACATATAGATAGTAGTTCTTCGGTTGAGTCTGTATCTAAAATGAATCTTAGAAGTTTATCCATCTCTAATGTAGTTGCAGATGAAAAATCTTTATTAAACCTGACAGAAAGATATATACGAAGTTGCTCAGTGACAATAACATAAAATGTTCGAACACTACTTTCATCAATTTCGTTTCTAAGTTGTCTTAGAATTTTATAATAATTCCTAAATGGTTTTTCTCTTTTGTATTTTTTAATCGCTATTTTTATAGATTTGTATAAAATCCTGATTATTAGAAACAATAAATATGGACCAAAGACCAAACCTATTAAAACAAACACTACTAATAGGTTTGTACCAGGAGGAACCATTTGCTGAGCTAATGGCTGAAGGTCAGTGAATTGATCATCTAATATTGACAAAGTCTGAATCTTTAGTTCATGTAAAACGTGTTCTCCAAAGGATATATCTGGAACAACCCTAAGACCAGGAGCAAAAGAAGTAAAGGCGATTCTGATAACTGACTCTTCTGGCCCACTATCTATTAAGTTAACACTTTTTATCTGTATCCATTCTCCAACTTGAGGTTTTATATAACTATCAAGTTCACTATCGAAGGGCGTCTCAACATAAACATGTAGTGTAACCATATCTCCCACATAAAAATCTTTAGGAGTATAAACTGTTTTGGTTACAACTAATTCTTCAGAAAATATAAAAAAAGAGATTAATAGAGATAACAATAATAGAAGTTTTCTCATCGTTTCTTCCTTTTGTTAAAAAACTTAAGCAGAGCTTGACCTGGGTCCTCTTCAGTATCCACCTCCAGAACTCCTATGCCAAGTTTTTTACAGTTATTAATCCATTGCAGTCTCTCTAATTCCCAAAACTCTCTATACTCTTTTCTGAAACGTTTACTTCGCCCAAAACCATATATAAGTTTACCTGTTTCTGGATCTTCTAAAGGAATTAATCCGGTACTTGGATACTCTCTATCTAATCTATCTATAATTCTTACAGCAATTACATCTTGTTTTCTAGATAAAATTGACAGCTCTTTATCATAATTTGCCGATCTAAAATCTGAAAGAATAAAACATATACCACGCTTCTTCATTGACTCCTGAGCAGTTCTTAATGCCAGAGCCATGTCAGAACCTTTTCCTTTGGGTTTTAATGTTAAAACATCGTGAATAAGCCTAAGTACATGTTTTTTACCTTTCATTGCCGAAACTGAATGTTCAATTATATCTGAGAACATTAAAACTCCAACTCTATCGTTATTAGCAACAGCAGTAAAAGCTAAAATACCAAAAAGTGTTTCGGCTACAGCTCTTTTACTTTTCCCACCACCAACTTCAGATAATGAGGCAGAAACATCCATAACAATGTTAAGAATTAGTTCTCGCTCTTCTTTAAATGTTTTAGTATAGGGAGCTTGCATTCGAGATGTTACATTCCAATCGATAAATCGGACATCATCCCCATCTTGGTACTCTCTTACTTCGTTAAACTCAAGCCCAGGGCCTTTAAATGTTGAACGATAATTACCAGAGAACATTCCCTCTATTAACTGTGTTGAGATAATTTGTAAACGTTTTACTCTCCCGGAGAAGTCAACATCTTCCATTATGGTACCGGAACTGAAGCTAAAATCTCTTTAATTACATCATCAGAAGTTAAGGCTTCTGCTTCTGCTTCGTAGGACAGAACAATTCGGTGTCTTAATACATCGTATACAACACTTTTTACATCTTCTGGCAATACATAATCTCGACCTTCAAATAGAGCTCGGACTTTACTACACCTATAGATGAAGATTGTTGCTCTAGGGGATGCTCCAAATTCAATAAGTCTAACAAATGGATATTTTCTATCTCTCACCCTAGACGCAGTTACAATTGAAACGATATATTTTTCTATCATCTCATCCATATCTACACTTTCAGCAGCTTTCCTAAGTAGATCAATATTATCTGGAGTAAGTATTTTCTTAACATCAATTTTTGTATCTTTACCCATTAGTTTCAGTATCTGTAACTCTTCTTCTGGGCTTGGATAACCAACTAATAACTTCATCATGAACCTATCGAGTTGTGCTTCAGGCAACTGATAAGTACCTTCTTGCTCTATTGGGTTTTGTGTAGCTAATACAAAAAACGGAGTTGGTAGTTCATAAGTATTTCCACCAATTGTAACCTGCTTCTCTGCCATAGCTTCAAGAAGAGCAGCTTGAACTTTAGCAGGTGCTCTATTAATCTCATCTGCTAAAATTATATTTGAAAAAATTGGACCCTTCCGAGGAACAAAATCACCAGTTTTTTGTTTAAATATCATTGTACCTATAAGGTCAGCAGGCAGCAAATCTGGTGTGAACTGTATCCTTTTAAACTCTGTATCAAATACATCTGATAGAGTACTAACTGCTAATGTTTTTGCAAGGCCTGGAACACCTTCGACTAAGATATGGCCACCAGCAATAATACCCATTATAAGTCCATCTATAAACCCGGCCTGTCCAACAATTCGTGTACCGATCTCTGCTCTGGCACTTTGTATTATTTTTCCGGCTTCTAGTAACCGATCATTAACTTCCGTTTCCTTCACTAATTAATCCTTATTATATTTTTTAAGATCTGTAATCTGCATTTTCTCTTACATATTCGTATGATAGATCAGAGCCATAAACAGTTACAGCATCGTTTCCGTTATGCAAATCTACCACAATTTCTACATTATTCCTATGCTCTGGATAACCAATAGCTTTTTCATTAAATGCACGATCTTTTAAGTAGTTACTCATTTTTAATTCAAGCTCTTGGCTCAGGATAAATGTACCATTTTCATAGAGAGTTTCACCACCCATTTTTAGGGTTAATTTTTCTGGATCTATATCAATACATTCATTTCCAGCAACATCTCCGATAGCTTGGATAATCCGACCTAAATTAGGATCATTTCCGTATATGGCTGCTTTTAAAAGAGGTGCATTTATAATAGCTTTACCTATTAGTTGTCCATCAGACTGTTTTTTTACACCTTTAACTGTAACCTGGATAACATGAGCAGTTCCTTCTCCATTCCGTACAACATCTTGGCTTAGGTCTGAGCAAATATTTAACAATGATTCTTCGAACTGCTTTGTAGTGACACCTTCGACTAAATTAGAACTAAAAACTAGCCCCGTATCACTTGTACTTTGATCACTATCTATAGAAATTCTATTAAAAGTTTTATCCATGACCCTCTTAAGAACATCACTTAATGTTTCTTTAGATATCTTTATATCAGTCAAGATAAAAACCAACATAGTAGCCATATTAGGTTCAATCATTCCTGCACCTTTAGCAATAGCAACGATTCTACCTCCGGCGATATCAAGACTCCTAACTTTAGGAAAATTATCCGTGGTCATAATACCTTTTGCAATAGGTAATATGGAACTATTATTAAGATTATTATTTAGATAATCTAATGTATTAATTATATCTAAGACAGGAAGTTTCCACCCTATGATCCCAGTTGATGATGAAAAGAAGAGATCCTTATCAATATTTAGTTCATCTCCTAAAGCTGTTAAAATAGTCTCTATTGAGGCCATTCCATCGGGACATCTCACATTTGAAATTTTATTATTAATAAGAATACCTTGAGTAAACTTCTTTTCTAACATATTTCGCCCATGTGTTATTGGATGTCCAGGGAATCTATTTTTAGTAAAAACACCTGCAAATGATTCTGTTGGTTTATCTAATAATATTAGGGACAAATTCATAGATAACGGATTATCTAACTCTCTCTCTGCAGGGAAAAAGCTTAAGGGCTGAACCCCTACCTTAAATCCCTTTGGTAGCTTAGATCTTAACTCCAATGCTTTTTCATACTCTTCTCTGCTTTTATATCTTTCCACGTTCATATTTTATTTACATATATCAGTTTTATCAAGGAGATTAATAAGTTATAGTGAACCTATGTTATATTTATCAGTAATTATAAACATATGCCTTTTTATACTTCTCATTATTTACGTAGTAAAAAGTAAATTTTCAAGTTCATCGTCTAACATACAGACTCAACTCTCTAAAATTGATTCAATTGAACGGGAAGTTAGAGAGTTAAACATGGTATTTACTCTTCCATATCTTAGGGGTGAAGCAGGTGAAACTCTTTTAAAAGAATTAATAAAGAACTACTTACCAATTGGTGCATATGAGTTTCAATATGGGTTTAAAAGTGGCGCCAGAGTTGATGCAATGATAAAGACAGGTAAATATATAATTCCCATTGATTCAAAGTTTCCAATTCAGAGTGTAAAGGATATATTGTTATCAGAAAAACCACTAACTAATCAGGTAATCAAAACATTTCTTAAACATGGGAATGATATTGCAAACAGATATATACTTCCTTTAGAAGGAACCCTTAACTTTGCAGTAATGTATATTCCATCAGAGAAACTTTATTACAGAGCATTTGTAGCTACAGATGGGGAACTACTGAATCAACTGTTATCAATTGGTGTATTACCTGCCAGCCCTTCCTCACTATTTAGTCTTATCCAAACTGTGGTTTATGGATTAAAAGGATTTACATTTAATCAGAGACAAAATGAGATAATGGAAAAGATCGAGGCACTTAGAGGTAACTACTCTAGATTAAAAAAACAATTTTCAGTTTCAAATAGTCATCTTAAAAACCTAAAACTGTCATTAAATCAGTGTGAAAAACTAATAGACGAAACAGAAGAACTTATTCCAGAGTAGTTTCTACAGATTCTACCCCTAATGATAAAATTATTGGTAAATGATCAGAATATCCAATACCTAAATCGGTAATCCATTTTTTTACATCCCCACTACCACTAAACAGTATATCCCTTGAATCAACACTAAATTCTATAAAATTAAATCCCTCATCGTCCAAAAGTTTTGAATTTAGTAAAAAGTGATCAATAGTTTCCCATGACCCCTTGTAGTTATAAGATCCAGGAAACTCTGAATCTGGCCAAACTGTATATAGCTGATCATTTTCAATAGTCGTACTATCTTTTATGGTTATACCATCACCAACCTCATTATACATTAGAGCTGTATTAAAAGATTTATGCCTAAGTTGATACTCATTATAGTTTTCATTTAGATCTCCAAGGACTACAACTTCTGAGTCTTGTAATTCGAGGATTCTCTTTTTTAAAGCCACACTACTTTCAATACGAAGATGTTCACTAAAAGCACCAGCTTTTGATTTCCAATGGTTATTTATAACAACTAACTCGTTCCCATCAATATTAAAGGTAACTTCCAATAAAGGTCTTAGACCATAACTATCGCTATTAGGATCTATAAAACCAACATTATCAATTGAATATTTAGATAGAAACCCTAGTTCAATTGCACTTTCAGTATCAGTTGAGACTAAATATCTGTATTCAGATAGATAATCGTTTTGCAAATCCTGTAGAACCTTCAAACCTTCAATTTCCTGAAATGCAATAATATCTGGTTTGTTTAACAGTATAATTTTTGATAACAGTTCCAGTCTACGAGTATATAAATTTTCAGACCACATTCCCTTAGCTACTGAAAAGCTATCATATTCATCTCCATCATCATTCCCATCAAATAGATTTTGTACATTCCAGCTCATAATAGTAATTTCAGATTCTATGTCTGACTGGGGCAGACAACAGGATGTTAATATAACCAACAATAATACAAAGACTCTAATCATTTTTTACTCCAAAAAAAAAGAGTCCCTAAGGACTCTTCTTATAGATTCTCTATATACTTAATGATTTTTTCTCTCTCTGCTTCAAAACTTAACTCACTTGGTACAAATTTTTCACCAGTTATTAATTCAAAGGCTTCAATATACTTAAGTGCAACCTCTACTCTCATAGAAGTTGTAAGTTCTGGTGCATCACCATGACCCATAAATCCCTGATCTATTAACCATTGTCTTAAAAATTCTTTATCAACTTTTTTTTGCTGTTCACCTTTTTCAAAAGAACCAGAATAAGAGTCTTGATACCAAAAACGACTAGAATCAGGAGTATGTACTTCATCAATAATAACGAGTTTTCCATCTAATAATCCAAATTCATACTTTGTATCAACTAAAATAAGTCCTCTTTTAGCAGCAAGTTTAGTACCTCTTTCAAAAAGTTTAAAAGCTACATCTTCTACTTGTGCCCATAACTCTTTAGAAACTAAACCTTTTTTTACAATATCGACCGATGAAATAGGTTGATCGTGGTCACCTTGTTCTGCTTTTGTAGAAGGAGTTAAAAGTGGAGTCTCAAATTTTTGATCCATTTTCATCCCAGTTGGGATTGTTAAACCTGATACAGGATTACCATTACTATAATCCCTCCATGCTGAGCCTGTTAAATAACCACGGACAATTACTTCAATTGGTAATACCTGGCATTTATTAACATGAATACTTCTTGGTGAAACTCCAGAAATAATATGATTCTGGATAATATCCTCAGTATTTTTAAACCAATACAGAGATAATCTATTTAAAACTTCACCCTTAAAAGGTATTGTCCCAAGAACTACATCAAAAGCTGAAATCCTATCCGATGTAGTTAAAACCAAAGTAGAGCCTAAATCAACAATATCTCTAACCTTAGCTTTTATTAGTTTACCTTTAAGCCTATTATCACTATTATCTAATTCCGAGAAAGTATTGTTTAAAGCAGCATGGATTCTATCAGTCATTATTTCTCCAGATCTTCTCTAGTTACTACAATTCTGGATAAAAGACCGTAGTCTACAGATTCTTGTGCACTCATCCAGAAATCTCGATCAGTGTCGCCGCTTACCTTTTCAACAGTTTGACCAGTCTCATCTGAAATTAATACATTTATTTTATGTCTTAACTTCTCAATTTCTTCAGCATGTATCTGAAGATCAGACGCTACACCTTTCATTCCACTTAATGGTTGATGGATTAAATAGTGGGAGTTTGGTAAACCAATACGTCTCTCTTTTGGTGCTGCCAATAAAACTAACGCTCCAGCACTTGCTACAAGTCCCATACCAATAGTAAAAACATCTGGTTTAATAAATCTTATCATGTCATATATTGCATAACCTGCATCTGCATCTCCACCTGGAGAATCGATAAATATTTTAATAGGTTCATCGCTATCAGCCTCTAGAAGAAGTAGTTGTTTAACAATTTTTTCCCCTAGCTCTTTATTTATCTCACCAGCTAACAAAATGGTTCTAGTTTTAAGCATCTTTTGTGCTAATTCATCTGGAGCCGGCATTGGTGGCATTTTTCTTTCGCCATCTTCTTCTAATCTTCTATACATTTAAACTTCCTTTGAGGGTTATTACTATACTATAATACGTACTCTATCATATTCAAATTTTATTTTTTGTTAAAGGTATATTTTTTTTAACAATAATAGTCTATTATTTAACCATGAAATCAGGATTTATTGCAATTATCGGACGCCCTTCTGCAGGGAAATCGACACTATTAAACACTATTTGTGGATACAAAATATCAATTACAGCTGCTAGCCCACAAACAACACGAAATAAGATACGTGGAATCTTTACGGATCAGGAAAAAGGACAGGTAGTATTTTTAGATACTCCTGGTTACCATATCTCTGATAAAAAATTTAATAACTACATGATGGAAGCTGTTCACTCATCCATAAGTGAAGCTGATGTTGTTATGTATGTAGTTGATTCAACTAGACCCCTTGGGAAAGAGGAACAAGAGATTATTGATCTTGTTAATAAAAGTGGAAAACCCTTAATATTAGTTTTAAATAAGACAGATATTAAATCCAAACTACTAATGGAAATGAGAGGAATGTTATTAGCAAATGTAAAACCTAAAGCTATCCTTGAAGTATCTGCATTAAAAGAACAAGGAATTGATATTCTTAAAGAGACTCTTATAGAAAGCTGCCCAGAGGGGCCTTTTATGTACCCACCGGAGTATTACACAGATCAGGAACCAGAGTTTAGAATGGCAGAGATTATTAGAGAGAAAGCTATTCGTCGGGTAAAAGATGAAGTCCCTCACGCTATTTATGTAGAAATGGCGGACACAGAGTATAAACCAGAAGAGAATACTATGTGGGTTAGAGCATTTTTAACTGTCGAGCAAGAGAGTCAAAAAGGTTTTGTTATTGGCCACAAAGGTGAAACTATTAAAAAAATTAGATTGGGAGCCCAAAGAGAGCTAAATAAAATATTTCCATACAAAATAAAACTTGACCTTAGAGTAAAAGTTAATAAAAGATGGAGAAGAAAAGACTACTTACTTAAAGGAATATTAAAATGATAATAATTAATTTTTTAGGATCCATAATGTACTACGTTTTATTAGGAACGTTTATGATCCTTTATACCCCAGTGTGTGGTATTGTATGGTTAGTAACAACTCCCTTTGATAAAAATAGATTATCAAATAACTTCATGAATAGTGCTGTAGGATACATGATCACAGCACTGAATCCGTTTTGGAGAACAAAGGTTCATGGCTTAGAAAATGTTGATAAAAATGAAACATTTGTTATTGCACCAAATCATCAGTCCCTAGTTGATATATGTATGTTATCCACGACAAAACTTAAACTTAAATGGGTCTCTAAAAAAGAGTTAACTTACATCCCATGTTTAGGGTGGATGATGGCAATGGCTAAGTATGTATTATTAGATAGAAAAGATCCAAAAAGCCAATTTAAAATGATGAGAAGTTGTGAGTACTTTTTAAACAGTGGAGTCTCAATAGCTATATTTCCTGAAGGAACTAGAAGCAAAACTGGAGAGATGGGAAAGTTTAGAGATGGAGCATCTTTATTAGCTAGAAAATGTAATAGAAAAATACTACCTGTATTAAACTATGGAAATCATAAAGCTATGCCAGAGAAAGGGTTTATTTTTTCAAAGAAGATTGTTATGAATATGTACTTCCTAGATCCAATAGAACCAGGGGAATATAAAACAAAAGAGTTATCAAACTTAGTAAAAGCAGCGATACAAAATAAAAAAGACGAACTAGATAAACTTTACGCTATTTAAAATACTAACCACAAAAAAACCAGATAGGTTAATATCTATCTGGTTTTACTGTTAATTAACTGAATGTTTAATATCTAGATATAACTTTTAATAATTTTTCACGCCCTATAGTGCATAAAAAGGATATTAGTCTAGGTCCTTTCTCTTTACCAATTATTGCTCTATAAATTAATGGAAACATATCACCTGATTCAACACCAACTTCTCTAGCAACATCGTATACCTTAACACCAAATTCTTTTTCTGTTACTTTGCCAAGGTTTTCATCTACAGCTTTTGATAATAGTTGTAATATTGTTCTCTCTTGGTCATTAACCTCAAGTAGATCTTCAGTTCCCTTATTAATATTAAACTTAAAATCCTCTGGCGCAAAATCTCTGGCCCAATTAATAGTACACTCACACCTATTTCTAAGTCTTTTTATTTGGCCCTGTTTAACGTCAGCTAATATTTCAATAACTTTATCAATATTACCTTCATGAATACTTAGAAGTATTGTTAATTGCCTAATTGCTATCTGATAAGGCATTTCTGTTGGAATATCACCAATTTGTGATAGTTCATATATTCTGGCTTCTTTAGCCCACTTTTTAATCTGCTTATCTGTTTCAGGTTTACTAAAATATGTTCTTTCACATTTGTCATAATCTTCATATATTTTTAATACATCAAGATCAAATGAGATTGCGAATTCTGAGTTTGGTCTGGTTCCTGCAAAAAGATATCTAACAACTTCTGGTTGATAAACTTCTAAAACTTCTGATAGAGATATGACTCCACCAGCAGAGGACGACATTTTTCCACCCCTACCTTTAGTAGATATAAAATCATATTGAAATGTTACTGGAGGTTCATGGTTATATACTTCTTTACCAGTTAACTTCGCAGTATCAAAACTACCACCATCAGTATGATGATCTTTACCCGCAGGTTCAAAATCTACACCTTCGTATGCCCAACGCATGGGCCAGTCAATTCTCCATGGTAGTTTAACCCAAGGAGTATTTCGCATATCCACAGTTTCATCATTTCCACATTCACATGAATAGTGAACACTATAATCCCCATCCCAGTCTAAAACAGTTGTTGTATCTCTGTCACATTTTGAACAAAAAACTGATATTGGCCACCAGTCTGCGGCTAAATCAGTTGTTCGACTACCATTTAGTTCACGTCTAATAACGTCTCTATTAACAAGAGCTGTTTTCATGCCATCGGCATAGTCAGATTTTCTGTATTTAACTGCCTGATATATATATTCTGGATAAACCCCTACTTTTGGTAGTAATTTTTCCAATCTTTTTTCGTTTGCTTTTGCATAACTATCTTCGCCATCTAAAAAATCAGGAACTAAAACTATTGGCTTTCTTAAATAAGTAGCCATCTCTTCCTGTTTTGGCATATCTTTTGGTACTTTTCTAAAAACGTCATAGTCGTCCCAGGAATAGATAAATCTTACGTTTTTACCCATATCCCTAAGTGCTTTTACTGTCAGGTCTACCGAGATTATCTCTCTGAAGTTACCAATGTGTACAGTTCCTGAAGGAGTAATACCAGAAGCACAAGTATATACCTCTTTATCACCTTTCTCTCTTATAATTTTTTCAGCGGTTATATCCGCCCAATGTGTCGATTTAGGTCTATTGTTCATAACTGCTTATTATATAGCTTCAAATATCTGTTATTCAATAGTTAACATTAAGGAAAAATAGTTTATAGACCGATATCTTCCATATGAAAAGAATTTTATTACCACTTTTATTATTACTTCCTATCTTATTGTTCAGTCATCAGTTAAAAGGTCATGCATCATGGTATGGTGGAAAGTTTATTGGAAGACAAACCGCAAACGGTGAAATCTTTGATACAAATGTATTAACAGCTGCTCATAAAACACTACCATTTAATACTGTAGTTGAAGTTACGAACTTAGATAATGGTAAAAAAGTTAAGGTAAGAATTAACGATAGAGGTCCTTTTATTGATGGTAGAATAATTGACCTATCAAATAAAGCCGCAGCCGATATAGATATGTTAAAAACAGGTACAGCCCAAGTATCTCTTAAAATTATAGATATGCCTAAACCAGCCCAGGTTATGGATATACAAGTTGCAGCCTATTCAAACTTTACATATGCATCAACAATGAAAGCAAAACTTAAAAAAGCTGGTTTTGAGCCAACAACATCAATGAGCAACAGCGGAATCATGCGAGTAATGTTACCTGATGTTCCAATAAACAAAACCTATGAGGTAGTAACAAAACTTGAATCTATGGGAATAGATAAAATTCTAATAAAACATAGAGGGTAATATCTTTACCCAATCTTTACTTTCTTTATATTAGTTCTTTACTTAGAAACACTACTATTTCTTTAGTTTTAAAATTAAGGAGAAAGTAGTAAATGAACAAAGGTCTATTTACAATAATATTAACATTTTTAAGTTTTTCACTATTTGCTGATAGTTACACAGGTCGTGAACTTGCAGATAGTGGCGAAATAAAAACAATCTCTGGTACTCTCAATATTATAAATGGTGAATCTTATATCAAAAGTAGTTATACACTCTACCAGTTACATATGGGTCCAGAAGAGTATATGGAACAAATTAACTATGCCCCAGATTTAGAGACACTCCTCACAGTTGAAGGTTTTTTTATAAATGAACATATAGCTCCAATAACGGTAATATTAAATAATAAAAAATATAACTTCCGAGATAATAACGGATCCCCAATGTGGCGAGGATCTGGTCAGGGAAAAGGAAAAGACAGTGATAATTAAAAAGAGTTTACTATTTTTACTAATCTTTTTTATTGCTGGATTTATTGGAATCTCTTCTTGTGAAATAGGTTATACATTGGTTGATAGTAGTGGTATAGAAAAACATATTAGCCCTGCTAGAATTATTGAACTTAAAAAACTGGAAAAATATACTTTGATTATAAACTATTTTCAAGATCATGGACGGTGTGATGTAGATGTTAATGATACCGACTTTATTTTAGAAGAAGAGAAATGGAAGACTTCTAAAGACCACCTACCGCTACAACTATTAGAAAAAATAACATGGGAACAAATAGGTAGTAGAAATTTTATTACAAAAATTAATTTTAATGTTAATAATTTTGAGAAAGCAGCCTTAGAAATTATTAGAGATTGTGACAGAAAATCAGGTTACGATGAATATTTAGATTTTATAATAAAACAGACAGGATTAGATGATGAATAAAGTAAACATTAAAAGAGTTATACAAGTTACATTCTTCTTTTTTATCTTTTCTACAGTATCAATACATTTCCTCCAAGATAAAGGTATTGTAATACCTATAAAAACCTTTGACCTACATGCAACCTGCCCTTTTGGTGCTGTTGAAACCCTGGGAAGGTTAATAATAGCGGATAAATTTATACCTAAAACCCATGAATCTAACTTCTGGGTACTTTTATCAGTTACTGGCTCCACTATTTTATTTGGAGCATTCTTTTGTGGATGGTTATGCCCATTAGGGTCGATACAAGAATGGATAGGAAAACTTGGCAAAAGATTATTTAAAAAGAAATATAATAATATTCCTATCAAGATAGATAAATTATTAGGAAATTTAAGATATGTAGTTTTACTCTTAATAGTATTACAAACAACGAGGCACTTAAGTTTGATGTTTGTAAAAATAGATCCTTATTATGCCCTGTTCCACTTCTGGACAGGGGAAGCGTTACCTACAGCAATTTTAGTGTTATTTCTAGTATTATTATCATCCCTATTAGTCCAGAGACCTTGGTGTAGGTGGTTTTGCCCATTTGGAGCAGTCCAAGGTATTTTACAATTAATTAGTCCTTGGAAAATTAGAAGAACCAATAAGTGTATTAGTTGTAATAAGTGTTCAAAAGCTTGTCCTATGAAAATAGATGTAGCAAATATCGAATATGTACTGGATACTCGTTGTAATAAATGTGGAGAATGTTTAGATTCTTGCCCAATTCAAGGTGCTATAGATCATAATTTACCAATATCAAAGGGCTTATCTATAAAAAATAGATTAACAGCAGGTATTATAGTGGTTTCACTTTTTATACTTCCAATTGTCATAGCAGAGAAAATAGACCTATTTAAAACATCAAATAAAATAGTTGTAAAAGAAGGGGCTCTTAAAACTTCAGATATTAAGGGATCTATGACTATTAAAGAGGTAGCAAATGGCTTTGATGTAGAAAAAAATAGATTATATGAACTATTAGAATTATCACAGGAAATACCTGGAGATACTAAACTAAGAGATATTGAAGATGAGGTAGAATCATTAACCCTACCTGTAATTAGAACTAAACTTGAAACTCTTTAATCACACTCATAAAATCTTTATGGCAACATATCCCAAGTGGATGTGTTGTTTTACAATTTCCTGTGATATTTTTTTTCAGATAACTTCTAACCTCTGATATATTATTAGCACCATGTGTAACAGCTTCTTTTATTTCTACCCGAGTAATATTAGAGCAGTAACAAACTTGATCATCCATTAAACAAAATGGTTCTTATAAAATTCGTACATGAAATATGCCCCAGCAAGAAAGAAAATAATACCACTTCTCTTCATTTTACTAATTTTAGGGTATGCTTCAACCCTCTTTTCCTCGGTCATTTTATTGGAAAGTCTATTTACTTTTATTAAAAGAGATCCACCATAAACTGTAGGGATAAGTGCAACTGCTATTTCGATAATTATTATATTCATAACGGGACTATATCATATAATTTTCATTTTTTATACAATCAAATTATAACTTTATTGGAGATTATATGAACTTATTAAAAAACGAAACACAACTAGTATGTATTGCAAAATTTTTTGCAATTAAAGGTGAAGAAAACCAACTATTACAAGCTCTACACGGGCTAATTAGACTTACATCACAAGAGGGTGGTTGTATTAGATACGAACTTAACCAGAGTATCGATAAGCCAGTTGAAATTACTTTTATTGAGACATGGTACGATCAAAAAACATTTGATGAACACTGTGCAAAGCCATATATAACTGAGTTTTTTAAAGATGATAACCCAGCACATGTTGAGCGGTTTGATGTATCTTTACATAAGAAACTTCTTCCGTCTATTTAAGATGCTATTTGCGACACCCGTCAAGACAATAATATACCAGAATGATAAAATTGTTTTATGGCAAGAAAGTTTAAATATGAATTACCAAATATTGAACTCCAAGATAACAGATCTGTAGGTGAAAGAATCTCTGAAATTCGAAAAAGCAGAGGTTTAACCCAGGAAAAACTTGCAGGTATAATCGGAATTGCCCGTGTAACCCTCGCTGACTATGAGCGAGGGCGATCTAGAATATACGATGAAATGATAGTTCGAATTGCTATAGCATTAAGTGTCTCTACGGATCAGATCCTTGGGTGTAAAAAACAGGAAGAAATTAAAGAAATAGTTAGCTTAAGATATACCAAGAGAATTAAAGAGATAGAAGAGATGCCAGAGCATTATAAAAGAACTATATTAAAGACATTAGATGACTTAATTAAAGCCAACAAGAAGTGAATCCCTTAAATTATTATCAAAAGAGCTAAAACAACTGCTATCTACAGTATATCCAGAAATCCTAGATAAAACCTTATCTACCTGCTTTTTTAGAACTGTATTAATTTCACCAAAAAACAGACAATTATCTTCCTGAAGTTTTGTGGAAATCAATAGTTCTCTTTTATTTGCAAACCTTGATAAAATATTTGTAGTATATCTATTCAATTTATATATATTATTCTCTATTGAAATATGATTTTTTTTAAAATCGAAATCTAAAAAATTAAGTTTAGAAATATCACAAACTTTTAGTCCTGTGCTAAATAATAAACGGCAAATAACAAAGGCTCTATATTCAATAAATCTGCTTTCCAATCCCTCTGTTCTATTAAAATTTGTAAGGTTTTGCAATAATGACAACATTTCTTCTCTATTTAGTTTTTTATAATTTTTTTTCATATTTTTATTTTGTGGTTATTGGCGACACCTGTCAAGAACTTAAAAAGTTTTAATAGGAACCAATCCTAGTAAGACTATACATATATAAAATATACTGCTAATATTAAGTATGAAAAAAATAATTATATTGCTAACAACATTACTAATTATATCTTGTGATAAAGATATAAAAAAAGAAGAAATACAATCTGAAGTGAAAACTGAAACAATATCTGAAAACAGTGATGATTTTCTCCTGGCTGGTATAAATAGAGTTGATCCAAAAGTTGAAGCTCCAAATTTTACTCTAGAAAATTTGGAAGGTGAAAAAGTATCCTTATCAGATTATAAAGGGAAGGTTATATTTCTAAACTTCTGGGCATATTGGTGTGGACCATGTAAAGAAGAAATGCCTTCAATAAACAATCTATATAAGTTAACAAAAGACGAGAATATTATAGTATTAACTGTTAATTTAGGTGAATCAAATGAAATTGTTTCCAATTATTTAAAATCTAATAATTTCCAATTTGAAGCTTTATTAGACTCAGATCAAAAAATTGGGGCTCTTTATGGAATTAGAAGCATTCCTACCACTTATATTATTGATAAAGATGGTATGGTTGTAGGTGGAAAGTTAGGAAGTCATAGTTGGGATAGTCAAAATGTTATTGATGTTTTAAAAGGACTGCAATAATTATGAATGTAAATATATTCATTGCTTTTCTCGCAGGTTTTATATCTTTCTTATCACCTTGTATCTTCCCAATTATTCCCTCTTATATAGGTTATATTGGTGCTGCTACATATGATGATGGCTATACTAGAAATAGAGGTGCTATACCTCTGATTTTATCATTCATTATTGGGTTTTCAATAGTATTTGCAATAATGGGTATAGCATTTAGCACACTAGGTTTTGCTTTTCAAAGATACTCAATAGTTATTTCTAGGGTCTCAGGAATAATAGTTATTGTTCTAGGTTTAAATACAATATTTAATTTTATCTCATTTTTAGATTATGAAAAAAGGGTAGATTTCAGAATTAAAAACAAAGGAATAGTAAGTAGTATTTTGTTAGGTATGGCATTTGGTGCTGGCTGGTCTCCATGTATAGGTCCAATATTAGCAACAATTTTATTTATGGCTGGAAATTCTACAACCTTATTAAGTGGAGCAATTCTGCTTACATTTTTCTCTTTAGGTCTAGGAATACCTTTCTTTATATCTGGACTATTTATAACAAAGTTTAGAGAAAAAAGTATTGGGATAAAAAAACATCTAGGAAAGATTAGAGTAGGAAGTGGAATACTAATAGTTTTAATAGGTGTATTAATATTTTTTAATAAACTGTCAAATATAAATATACTTTTAAGCCAATGGGGAAATGATTTCTCAGGGTGGTACATTATAAATTTTCAGATCTATAATATTATTGTAGGAGCTATTTTTATACTCTTTTCAATTTTATCAATGTATAGATCAAAAAAACGTATTATACTTATAATATTAGGAACTATTTTATTATGTGTAGGTTTTCTATCGGCATTTAATGTTATAAATTGGGGCGCATTAGTTTTAAATTATTTAACATTCCAGGGGATTTAATGTTACATATACTACAAATTTTGGAAACAAATTATTGTTATATAATTGAAAGAGATTCTGAAATTATAATTGTTGATCCAGGGGAGAGTGATGCAATTTTATCATTTATTGTAAAAAATAAGTTTAAACCTAAAACAATTCTACTGACCCACAACCATATTGACCATTGTGGTGGCTTAGAAAACATCTTAGAAATATATCCAAACTTAGATATAATAGATTTTAATTCAAAAACAGACACTGTATTTAATACAAAAGAAGATATACAAGTTATAAAGACTCCTGGTCACACTAAAGACTCATGTTGCTTTTATTTCCCCAATAGAGAAATTATATTTACTGGAGACACTCTTTTTTCAGGTCTTTGTGGTAGATTATTAGGTGGAACTTATCAGGATTATTTTTCTTCACTTAATTTGTTAAAAGAACTTCCTACCACTACTAAAATATATCCTGGGCATGAATACCTAAATAACAGTATAGACTTCTTATTAATGATCGAAGGAAATACTAGTTTTTACTACACACTAAAAGCTAAAAGATTCCCATCTACAGAAACAACCATAGGGGATGAAATAGCACACAATCCATTTTTGACATCTGATTTTAATAAATTTAAAGAACTTAGGAAATTAAAAGGATAAATTTGAGTCTTGATTTTTGAGTAGTTCAGTGTAAACTATAATTATACATTTATAAAGTGAGGTGATATGACAAAACAACATAACTTATTAAGAAACTTACTATTCGCATTAATATCTCTATTTATACTATGTGGAATCTTAATAGATGGTCCTAAAGAAGTTCTAAAGGAACTTATACATATTCAGTTAGTCCCTGCTAGACTAATTAACGATTTTATCCAAATTGCAGGAATTGGTGGTTCCTTAGCTAATTCTGCTTTAGTAGGCCTTTGTGGATTGCTTATAATTCTCAAACTAAAAGTAAAACTATCTGGACCAACATTTGCAGCAGTTTTTACTCTTATGGGATTTGGTCTCTTTGGTAAAACCGTATTTAATGTTCTTCCCATTATTTTTGGTGTATACCTTTCCGGTCGTTTTGTAGGTAAGGAATTTAAGGAATATATAATTATTGCCCTTTTTGGAACAGCACTTGGCCCGGTTGTAAGTTTTATTGCCTTTGAATTCGGTTTAACTGGAGTTGGGGCTATATTGGGAGGGGTTGGTCTTGGTATTGTTACAGGATTTTTCCTTCCAGCACTCGCTGTATCTATGCTTCATCTTCACCAGGGATATAACCTATATAATATGGGTTTAACTTGTGGGTTTTTAGGTCTATTTGCAACTGCTTTTATTTTAGCAACAGGCCATGAATTTTCTGGTGGATTACAGTGGTATACAGAACCGTCACTATTTCTAAAGTTATTAGTACCAACCATATCTTTAGGTCTGATTTTAACTGGAATTATTAGTGGTGGAAAAAGTGTGCTTAAATCATTTCTAAGAGTATTAAAAATACCCGGAAGGCTACCATCAGACTTTATGGCCATAGAAAGTTTTGAAGGTGCTTTAATAAATGCCGGTCTATTAGGTATTTGTGGAACCTTATATGTATTAGTTGTAAAGGCTGACTTTAATGGACCTGTAATTGGTGGATTGTTAACGATTATAGGTTTTGGAGCATTTGGTACAAATCTAAAGAATAGTTGGTCAGTTGTAGCAGGAGTAATCATCTGTGCATTGGTTTTTGGTATCAGTTTAAATGATCCTGGACCTATATTAGCAGCAATTTTTGTAACAACACTTGGTCCTTTAGCAGGTGAATTTGGTTGGAAGGCAGGAATAATTGCAGGGTTTATTCATCTAACAATGGTTATGCAGACAGGGACCTGGCATGGTGGTATGAATTTATATAATAATGGATTTGCTGGTGGTTTAACTGCATCACTCATTGTCGCAGTAATTCAGTGGTATAAAACTAATAAAACAGAGTTTAAAGATACTTTCAGGAGTAAAAAGTGAAGAGAAAAGATATAATTCTAAACCTATTAAGCGAAATGTCTAGTTATATATTAGAAGGAGATCCACAAAAAATGGTTATCTCTTTACACCAAGAAGAGTCTGGGCTTCACTTATGTATTTTAGATAGTAATGAACATGATGACGAAGAAGTTATTAGATTAGAGAAAACATTAAATAGTCAAAAAAGACCTGAACTTGCAGGCTATTATGGTGCGATGACAGGTCATGATCTACTAGGTAGTTCTAGATTGGATCTTCTTGGATGGCAAGTAAAACATGCAGATGTTTCAAAAACAGACTCCGGAATAAAAATTGATTTATGGATGGGCGGAGAAGAGTTTGAAAGTCAGAAGTTTTCTATACCAACCAAAGAAGATTAATAAGTCTGATCTCCAAATGTAGTCCTACCAGTAACAACATATTTACCTGTACTACTACTATAAGATCGAGCGTCCTTTGAATTATTAACTTTTATATCACCAATTAAACTTGATAGTTCGAAGGATATATCACTTAAATCATTTGTAAAATCAACTCTTATATCCCCAGCAGTTGTACTAAAATAGACATCTGAATCTATAGTTATATTTTTACCTCGAATGTCCCCTGCTGTTGTTACAGAATCAAAACTACCTATTACATTATTAAAAGTTTGATCCCCTGCTGTTGTTTTAGAGTAAATACTACCTTCTACATTATTAAATGTATGATCTCCTGCTGTTGTTTTAGAAGTTATATCCCCAATAAAATCATCAACACTTATATCACCTGCAACCGCTTTAAGATCTAATTCAATGTCATTTGGAACATGTAGTACAATTCTACTATTAAAGGTATTTATATTAAACATTCTCTTTATATTAGATGTAATATTTAAATGGCCTTTAGATTTTACAACTTCGACTTTTATCTTATCAGGTATATTTATTAATTCGATTTCAACACTATTTCGGTTACTACCAATAACCTCAATGTCTAATACAGTTAAACTAACTGAAATTGTATCTATACCTTTAAATGAATAACTTTCATCAACTTTTTCTCTGGAATTTCGACTATACATAAACCCTGTTGTAAATAACAAAATTAAAACTATTAATATTATTTTTTTCATAATTTCTCCTACTTTACTAATACTAAAGCAATTTATGTGCCAAAAATAAAACAGGGATAAAATGTAGTTTCATATGAAAAGGTGGTTATATTTACCAAGGATGTGGTCAGGAATGCAGTTTTTTTGTAATCTCACCAACTTTAAAACCAAGATTATTTGCTGTTTCTATTCCAATAGAGTCATTTTCAACTCCACCTTCACAACCAGCATGAAGTATTCCACCAAAATGGCTTGTTGGAGAAGCATCTGGAACTATTACCATCCCATGGATCATTGAAAATGTTACCAAATCCATTGCCGCAAGCTCCTGGCCTCCATTTCTAGAGTTACCTATTGTTAGGACACCAGCAACTTTGTTTTCCCATTCAAACCCTCTACGTCTAAATACAACACAACGATCTATTAAGGCCTTCATTTGGGATGTTACTCCACCAAAATATACAGGAGAAGCAAATATAAATCCTTTAACATCTGGATCTGATAAAATATTAAAAATTTCATTTGAAAAGTCATCGTCTATAGAACAATACCCAGTTTTTTTGCAATCTCCACATGAGTCACATCCGGCAATACTGTATTTTCCCATTTCGATAACAGATGTAAGTATCCCGTGGGATTCAACTTGTTTTAGTGCGTGTCTTAATCCTATTAAAGTTGTACTACCCTCTTTTTTTGGGGATCCACATATTCCAATAACTTTCATTCTTGCTCCTAGGTTGCATAGGCGAGCAGGACTTTTAGTCCGACCCGCAAAGCATGTCTTTGCGCATTATATACGTGCAGGACTTTAGTCCAACTATTCTTTATTAAGTAGTTTAGGGCCAAATAAATTGATACCTAAAAGACCTAAAGGTGCAGTAATTATTATTGCCATTACTGCAAATGCTAATATCTCATTTCCAAAAGCAAGACCTTTTTCCAGGGCAACTGCACCAAGTGCTGCTTGAACAGTAGCTTTAGGCAGATATGAAATTATGCAAAAAACCCTCTCTTTTAAGTTTAGACCAGAACCCAATGTTGCAACTAAAACACCAATGGATCTAAAAACTAAACCACCTAGAATTATTAAAATACCTATAAATCCAGCTTCTAAAGCAACATTGACATCTACTGAGCTACCTATAATTACAAAAAGTATTATCTCGGCAAATACCCACACAGCATTTAATTGCCTTGCTGTTTCATGTGCAGCATGTTCTGCTCTTTCTAAAACAATGAATCCTGCAGTCATTACACCTAACAGCGCAGCAATATGTAACCACTCACCTACCTGAAAAAGAAAAAGGGAAATTGTTAATAAAATTAGAGCTTTTTCGGTTCCTTTTAACCTATCATGATATTTTTTAAAGTAGAAACTAAGTAAAAAACCTACAGCTATACCACTTAATATTCCACCTAAAATCGATATTGGAATAGATAATATAGTTAATCCAAGTTCAGAGCTTTCCCCAGTTGATATACCAATAAACATTGTAAAAAGTGTTATTGCAAAAACATCATCTAAAGATGCTCCAGCTAATACTAAAGTTGGTACTTCTCTTTTTTCCCCATAACCGGCTTCTTTTAAGTTTAGCATCGATGGTACAACTACAGCTGGAGATACTGCTGATAAAAGAGTTGCTGTTAATGCAGATGTTAATAGGTCAAATGGCGTTAAATAGAAAAAGAATACTGTTAATGCTGTACCTTCAAATATACATGGTATAAAAGCCATAAAAAGGGCTGTTCGTCCAACTTTTTTAAGCACAGACTTTTTAATACCTAGACCAGCTCTTAATAAAATAACTATTAATGCCAAAGATTTTAAAAAGGGAGCGATCTCCCACAATACTGAGGGAATTGAGTCTTTTATAAATAAGGAGATAAAAACCCCTAATAGAGTCATACCTAAAACTGATGGTAATTTTAATTTGGTAAAGAGTTTACCAGATAGCCAACCACCACCTAAAATGATAAGGATTGCGATATTTAATGTCATAAAAAATATATTATCAGATAATTAGATATTAAACAAAGGAACAATAAGAAGATAATAAAATGGAGGAATTAGGATTGCCGGTAGAAGATTAGCAGTCTTTATTTTTTTTAACTCTAACATATTTAGACCTAGACTAAAAATTAAAATACCACCAATTATTGAAATTTCACGTATTATCTGCCCCGTTAAAATAGGCTCAATTAGTTTCGCAAAAAGTGTAATAGATCCTTGATAAATCAGAACAGAAATTGAAGATAAAATAACACCTATACCCATAGTTGATGTTAAAATTATTGAAGTTATACCATCTAAAACCGATTTGGCGTATAAGGTATCGTGATTGCCTTGTAGTCCACTCTCTAATGATCCTAATATAGCCATAGTTCCAACACAAAAAAGAAGACTTGCTGTAACAAAACCGTTGCCAATGTTATGTTCACCTTTCCCAGCCTTAGATTGTAACCACTCACCAAGCTTAATTAGTTTTAGATCAATATCTATTAATTCTCCAATTATCCCACCAATAACGAGGCTAATAATAAAAAGAATAGGTTCTCCACCATTTAAAATACCACTTAGAGTTGTTGAGATACCGATAAAAAGTACAGAAAGAGAAACACCATGCATTATTGTTGTTTTATATTTTTCTTTTAATCCATTTTTAATTAATAGACCTAAAAGAGACCCAACTATAATTACTGCTGCATTTACATATGTACCAAGCATTAAACACTCCAAAAAAACATTCTAGGTTTACTATATATAAAATAGCAAACCTAGAATATATAATTTACTCGTTTCTTAAAACATTAAGGGCAGAACCAGCTTTAAACCACTGAATCTGTAAATCGTTAAAAGTATGTGTTAATGCTATTTCTACTACTTCCCCATTGTCTTTAGTTAATTCTAAAGTTAAATCTTTCCCAGGAGCAAAAGTTTTTAGACCCTTAATAGCCATAACATCTTTCTGTTCAATTAAGTCATAGTCTGCTGGGGTTTTAAAGTTAAGTGCTAAAACTCCCTGCTTTTTAAGATTAGTTTCATGGATTCTAGCAAAACTTCTAGTAATAACTGCTTTACACCCTAAATGTCTAGGACACATAGCTGCATGCTCACGGCTACTACCCTCTCCATAATTTTCATCACCAACTATGAACCAGTTTTTACTAGCTGCTTTATACTCTCTAGCTACACCAGAAAATGTTTTTGTATCTCCAGAAATTAGACTCTCTGCCTGCCCAGTATCCCCAGAGAATGCATTAATCGCACCTGTTAACATGTTATCAGAAATATTGTCTAGGTGTCCTCTATACTGCAACCAAGGTCCAGCTGGAGAGATATGATCTGTAGTACACTTACCTTTAGCTTTACAAAGTAAAAGTGCACCTTCTATTTCATTTCCATCCCATGGTGTAAATGGTGTTAATAACTGTAGACGTTTTGAATCGTCTGCAACTATAACTTTAACACCTTTACCCTCAGGCTTTTGGTAACCAGCTAAGTCAGTTACAAATCCATTTTTAGGTAACTCATCACCTGTAGGAGGATCAAGTTTAACTTCACCTTTTGCAGTAGAGATTGTATCAGTTATTGGGTTAAAGTCTAATCGCCCTGCAAGTGCCATTGCTGTAACTATTTCAGGAGATCCGATAAAACCTAATGTCTCTGGATTAGCATCGTTTCTTGCTTTAAAGTTTCTATTAAAAGAGTTGATAATTGTATTACGTTCACCTTTTTTAAAGTCATCTCTAGACCACTGACCAATACAAGGACCACAAGCGTTAGCAAGCATTACACCACCAACATCTTCAAAGTCAGCAGTAAAACCATCACGGTCAATTGTTTTTCTAACCTGAGTAGAACCTGGAGATACAAAGTATGTAGATTTCATCTTAATTCCAAGATCTTTAGCTTGTTTACATATGGAAGCTGATCTTCCCATATCCTCGTATGATGAGTTTGTACAAGAACCAATTAACCCAGAAGATAGGTTTAATTCCCAACCCTCTTTTTTCCCTGCAGCTTTAACATTTGAAAGTGGTTGGTATGCATCTGGAGTATGAGGACCAGTTATATGTGGTTCTAAAGTTGTCAAATTTATCTCTATTACTTTCTCATAATATGTTTCTGGATTTTCCAAGACTTCAATATCTGAAGTTAAAATATCGATATTCTTAAGAGATAAAGCTGCAATTTCTGATCTGTTCGTAGCTTCTAAATACTCTTTCATTCTTTCGTCATATTGAAATACTGAACAAGTAGCACCTAACTCGGCACCCATATTTGTAATTGTAGCCTTACCAGTACAACTAATTGATTCACAACCTTCACCAAAATACTCAATTATTCGGTTAGTCCCACCTTTTACAGTTAACATACCAATAAGTTTAATAATTACATCTTTTGCAGAGGCCCAGCCATTTAATTTACCTGTAAGTTTAACACCAACAACTGTTGGATTTTTAACTTCCCAATTTAAACCAGCCATAACATCTGAAGCGTCAGCACCACCAACACCTGATGCACACATTCCTAAACCACCAGCATTAGGTGTATGGGAATCTGTTCCAATCATCACTCCACCAGGGAATGCATAGTTCTCTAAAATTACTTGATGAATAATACCGGCACCTGGTTTCCAAAAACCAAGATTATATCTACTTGAAGAAGAAGCTAAAAAGTCATAAACCTCTTTGTTCTCTTCCATTGCTTTTTTTAAGTCCTCATCTTCACCTTCGTAAGCTCTAATAAGGTGGTCACAATGAACAGTTGCTGGAACTGCTGACTCATCTCGACCTGATAACATAAACTGTAATATTGCCATCTGTGCAGTTGCATCTTGCATTGCAACTCTATCTGGGTTTAACAATAAAAAGCTCTCACCCTGTGTTAAATCCTGGGTTTTAGGACTGTCTAAATGCCCATATAATATCTTCTCCGCAAGTGTTAAAGGTTTGTTTAACCTACCTCTAACAATCTCTAGGTTTGCCCTAGTTTTTTCATAAGTTTTACTAACTAAATCTACTGTTGTTTCGATGTTTGCCATGTTAACTCCCTTTGGTTGTGAAAATATTCACAGGGATATATTACTACTTCTTAATCCTTTTGTAAAGAGTCTAACCCTTCACTAATAGGTTCTACATGAACAGTTATAATAGAATCATCACCAAAGTGTGCTTTTAACTTATCTTCTACATGGTGTGCAATATCGTGTCCTTTTTTTATAGTAAACTCATCATCGACCCTTATATGTAATGATATAATAACTCTTTTCCCAACCATTCTAGTTCTAATGTTATGGGGTTCATCACATTCTGGTATTTCTTTTATGATCTCATAGATATCAACCATGCAGCCATAATCTAAAGAGACATCCATAAGTTGTCCTAGGTTTGTTTTAATTATAGAAAAAGCCTCTTTTAGTAATATTACTGCAACAATTACACCAGCAAGAGGGTCTAAAACACCCCATTTCCCACCAATAAAAATGGCTCCAGCAATACCTAACGATGCTCCAATTGATGAAAATGCGTCTGATCTATGGTGCCAAGCATTTGCAATGACACTAGGACTACCAATTTTTTCTCCAGCTTTTCTTGTATATCTATATAATACTTCTTTAATAATTACCGAAGCCACAGCGACAAAAAGAGCAATTATTTTAGGTGATGGAAGTTCTCCTCCCCTATAAACAACTAAGAACAAATCAAATGAATTTTTTCCAATTGCGATACCTGCAATAGCCAAAAAAACACCAACTAAAAAAGCTGAAAAAGTTTCAAATTTTCCATGACCAAAATGGTGATCACTATCATCGGGCTTCTCTCCAAAGCTAAGTCCTACATATACAACAACATCACTTGCTAAATCTGATAATGAGTGAAAACCATCGGCCATAAGGGCTAAACTTCCACTAAATAGACCTGCAACAAGTTTGATAAAACTAAGCAATATATTTACAACTGTTCCAATTAAAGTTACTTTTTTTCCATATTTATAATCACTAACCATTTTTTTCTTCCTTAATAACCATATAAAGACTTAAGAGACAGAAATTCTGCCTTCCTCCCAAGTATAGTATTAATATCTTTTATTGGCATGTTTTTTTTATTTCCTAATATCAATGCATGAATCAACTGCCCTTTAATATGGGTGTTATAAAACATCTCTAAATCATTAATTGTGAGCTCTTTAACTTTATCAAAAACAAATTCCCTAATATCTTCTGTTAATCCATATTTTTTTGCATCTTTCATCATAAAATAATGATCTCTTTTCAAAACAGCATCACTTTCTATATTTTTAATAATGGAGGATTTTACTGCATCAAAATAACTATTTACTTTAGGAAAACACTCTAATAGCCCTAACATACACCTTAGGGCATCGGTCACTTTGTCACCCTGGGTTCCAACATAGAAACTAAATACAAAATTATCCTTTTGATCTTTTGGTAAGGAGTAACTAGCATAGGCTGAGTATGCTAACCCTCTTCTCTCTCTAACTTCCTGAAAAACTACAGAGTCCATACCTCCTCCAAAGTATTCATTAAACAGAAAGACAACAGGTAGTAGATCTTTTTTGAATGGAACTCCTTGTCCTGTTAATAATATTTCAGACTGAACCATGTCATAATTAACGATAAATGTATTAGCTTTAGAATGTTTAAGAGGAATAAACGGCTTCGTCTCTTTTTCAAGGTGTTTAAGTTCAAACTTATTGGAAAAATCTTTTAATATTGGTTTAAGATTACTAGATGAGGTTGGGCCATAATAATATAGCTCAAATGGAGACGTAAATATCTCCTGTATAATATCAATTAATTTTTTACTTCCTATATGTTTTAATTCTCGAAGAGTTAAATAATGTCGAAATGGATTGTCTTTTCCATAATGCAAAAAGTTATACAGTCCACCCCATAATATTATTCTTTTACTACTTTTTGCATTTCTACGCATTAATCCAATACGTCTTAAAAATTTTTTATAACTAACATTAGTGGATTCACCATAATTAATAAACTGATCTAATAATTTTAGTCCAAACTCCATATCTCGTTCTCTTCCAGATAGTGCAATTGTAGTTCGATCATCATTACCTGAAACAACTAAGTCTAAACCTCGTTTAAAAAGCTCTTGCTGAAATTCCTTTGGAGTATAATCTTTGGTACCAATAAAATCTCTATACTCTCCACCATAGTGAATTCTTAAATCATCAAATCTACCTCGATCTGTCGTTATCTGTAACTCAAAAAGTTCATTTTTACTATTATGATTATAATAAAGTTCTCTACCAGATCCTAAGTGTATAGGTTTTAATTCTGAAAAATCAGGGAACTGAGGTATATTTCTTTTTACTTCTACCTTCTTAAAGGATGAGCAAAAACTTGATTCAACTTCCCGGTTTAATACAACAGGTGTTAGATTTGGTTTCTTAATATATATTATATTCTTTGGAGTGCCCTTTTTTTTATATACAATACTGTAGTTATCGATAAATTTCCTATTTACAAAATCTACAAGTTCATCAAAAGTTATCTTTTTTAAAGAATCTATTCTTTTAAGATAGTTCTCCCAGCTAACCCCTGTAATAAAAGCATCAACAAAACTCTCAACTTTATTTGATCCATCAAGTTCATTTAATTTATCAATCTCAAAACATGTAATAACAGCATCGTTATACCAGGGTTCAAATGCTCCTTTTTTTAGGAGTTCAATCTCTCTATTAAGTAGGGATACTACATTTTTTAATGACTGATTTACTCCAGGAACACCATATAAAGAGAACCAACTATAATCCCTATAAACTTCAAATGATGATTCGGCTTCTAAAACTCTTTGTTTCTGAACAAGGTTAAGATCTAGGGTTCCAGCCTGATTATTACTCATAATCATATCTATTAATGTAAGATATAGTTCATCTTCACTACCAAAACCATCAAATCTATAACCCATTAATACAAATGGTGAATCTGGTCCATGTATTGTTTTTATTACTGGTTTTTTAAGAGGTTCTTCAATAATTGCATTTTTAACAGGAGGGTTACCTTTAGGGATGTCAGCCCAATATTTCTGGACAAGTTCAATTGTTTTTTCAAAATCTAAATCACCTGTTAATACTAAAGCCATATTTGAAGGTACATACCATCTATTTAAAAACTCCTCAATCTTTTCCATAGATGGTTTTTTTAAATGATCCCCTTTACCTAGAATTCCAGCCCTACCATATGGGTGAATAGGAAACATCCCTGATAGAAAGATATCAAAGGCTCTAGAGACATCATCATCCTGGGATTGATTAAACTCTTCGTATACAACTTCTAATTCTGGTGGAAAAAGTCTTAATACAGGACTTGTAAAACGTTCTTTTTCAAGGCTAATCCATCTTTCTAGTTCAACTTTTGGAATATCATTTTCATATACTGTCTCTTCAAAACCTGTACGAGCATTTGTACTTCGACACCCCATAATAGAGTATAATTTATCAAGTTCTCCAGGAATTGCTTCTAAACTAGCAGCTGTTGATAACTGATCAATCGTATTATTAATTTGAATAATCTCTTCTGGGGATTCTGTTATTGCAAGTTCTTCGTAGCTACTTTTTATTTTAGAGATAATAGACATCTCTTTATCCCTATTTAGTGCGCCTATCAGGTCGGTTCCTTTAAACATCATATGTTCCACATAATGTGCCAAACCAGTGGCATCTGATGGGTCCGACGTTGCACCAGCTCTTACAGCTATTCTAGTTTTAATTCTAGGCTCATCAAAATCTTGAGCAAGATAAACCTTTAAGCCGTTAGCTAAGGTATATATTCGAACTCCATAGGGATCGTTTTCAAAACATTCATATTTTGTCTGGGTTAAACTCATACTTTTATTATAAGAAAAAAAAGGCCTAAAGAATAGTTCTCTAGACCTTTTATTAATATATTACAATTTTTACTACCCTTCTGCTGGAGCAGGTTCTTCTGTTGGAGCAGGTTCTTCTGTTGGAGCAGGTTCTTCTGTTGGAGCAGGTTCTTCTGTTGGAGCAGGCTCTTCTACTGGAGTAGGTTCTTCTACTGGAGCAGGTTCTTCTACTGGAGCAGGTTCTTCTACTGGAGCAGGTTCTTCTACTGGAGCAGGCTCTT
>JAOPTT010000007.1:0-24928 GCA_051531975.1 Spirochaetaceae bacterium | reverse complement strand
GAGCAGGCTCTTCTACTGGAGCTACATCCTCTGACTCATCAATATAATTTTTATTTATTTCATCATTAACAGGTATAGAAGCTAAAACATAAATAACATCAAAACTCGACATAATATCTGTAGTATAAGGAGCTCCTAAAATGTATTTTCTATATACCATCTCTTTAAGAGCATATCTCTTAATAGGAAATAGATTGTATATTAAGCCGTGGGGAAGATCAAAAGCTTCCATTACAAGTAATGAAAACCCCCCTGCAGTAATATATTCTTCATCTTTAAGTACTGAAAGACCCCATTTTTTAGACTCTAAAAACTCTCTAGCATTGTCTATAGTTGCATCATTATCTAAATACCCGGCCGCTTGTAAAACAATAAGGGCTGAATATAAAGTCTGTGCATTATCTTGCTCATACAACTTATCTAAAATTTCGTCTGATTGTCCAAAGATTGTCCCACATACAAAAAGTAAAACTACGATTGATAAAAACTTTTTCACAAATATACCTCTTCCTACTCTTCTTCAAAACTTATTGTAATTGTTACTCGGGCAATTGTATCAATAATGTTCTGAATATCACTAGGAGTTGGAACCTCTGGTTTTGATCCATCTCCACTTAAATTATCAACAATTACATTTCTAATAATTGCAGGTTTAGTTGATGGGGATATTGAAGAATTATTTTTAGCTATAACCCCAGGATCTACAGGTTTTGAAGTAGGACTTACCATCTCTGTTTGGCCACCAGCTTTAACAGCTACAACATCACCTTCGTCTTCAGCATCCTCTTCTTCCTCTTCCTCCGCAGAACCTGAAGTTCCAGATGGTTTATCCTTTTTCTTCGTTGGTGAGAATGCAACTTCCCCTCTGATAACAGTAAGGGTATTACCAGAAAAACCAAAAGCTGTTCCACGAACTGACGCCGTAGCAACTGGACTTTTTATTTTGAAGTCATTAACTTTACCATCTATCTTTCCAACATCTGCTGTAATTTTACCACCTTGCAAAAATAGAGATGTAGAGATTGTATCCTGAGTTTCAGTAATTTCACTAACTGTCATTCTTGTTAAAGGTAGAACATCCAATGTAGCATTACCAAGATCTAAAACAATTTGGGAATTAAAACCTGTTGAAACCGTTGCGTTTGCAGGAATCTCCTGACCAATTGTCAATCTACTCCACGTAGAATCTCCAGCATATTTAACTTTTACTTTTCCAAAAAAATCTTTTACTGTCGCTATCCCAAACAGCGGAGAGAAACTAATTAATAAACATAAACATAATAATATTTTTTTCATAACACAACTCCTATAAACTAAGTGATACGTATGCTGTAATCATTCCTGACGGATCGTCATCTATTACAGTACCGTCAGGGAAGAAAAATCCACCACTTACAGATACACCTAAATCAGAAAATGGTCTATAGTTTATTGCCAAACTAATTTCTGTACCTAGATAATTCCCACTTTCCTCAGAATCTACATTTGAATCTGAAGTAGCACCTTCCACTGTTCTAAAATATACTACTGAACTTAACTGAGTTTGAAGAGTATCTAAAGGAGATACTGATGCTCCAACCTTCATATACATTAAGTTTTGGTTATTTGTTGAATAAATTGTACCTGGTCCTCCAGTTGTAATTGGAGAATAAAGTGATACTAAGTCGTCTAAGTCTGGTTGAACATCACCAAGACCTGCACCATCTGAAATAGTATCATCACCTGAACTTATTCCTATATTTAATGATATTGCTGGAGTCAAGAATTTAATCTTTTCGAATTGCAAGTACCAATCAAGAGATAGGACACCCATTCCAGCAATTAATGTTTCTGATTCAGTGTCTAAAGTTTCAGAATCAAGATATGGGTATAAACCACCCTGAAAATTACCTCTTAATGAATAATAAAGATCGGAACCTATTGAACCTTTAAGACCACCTCCAAAGAAAACGGAAAGGTTTGTACTTAAACTATTAAAATCTTGAAAAGTATATACTGAAACCCAACCCGTTAAAGATCCAAGAGGAATAATATAATCTGCACCCTCAATTAATCTCTTTACAGTCTCTTCATCATCATCTTCAATAGTAGATATTATGCTAATTTCATCTTCATGAATCAGACCTGAATAACCAGCATTAATAGACAGAGAACCTGATCCCATTGCCATAGTTGCAGTTAAACCATCTAATGTGTGAGCTAAAATATCCCCACTATAATCACCCATATATGCTCTACCAACTTGAAAATTAATTGAACCTATAGGGAATATGGCAACAAGTGTTGCAAAATCGAATGTATGGGTAGGGTCTTCACTGCTATACCCAAATTTATAAAAACCATCTATTGCAAAACTAACTTTTTCTGTTATTTGTAGTGAACTATAAATTGAAACCTTCTCAAATCCAAATGGATCTTCAGAATCTGTTCCTACAAAAGAATCTATCGAAACCCCGTAATCTACATTTAAACAGAATGCAAGGCTTGTAGCTAATACTAAATAAATCAATAACAACTGTTTTTTCATTGGATCAATATACTCCTATTGCTTTTTACTTTAATTATAACCTAAAATTAATGTAGTATCTAACAAAATTCAATAAATAAAGGTATTTTTATGAAAAAAAGATCAATTATTAGTTTTTTAATTCCATTTCTCTTAGTTTTGGCGATAAGTGCATTAGGCTTTCTAGCACCTATTCTTCAAGATATCGATAATAAATTATACGATGCCGCGTTAAAGATAAAACCATTCTCAGAGGTTTCGGGTAAGTTCTTAAATGTACAGGTAGATGATTTAGCATTAGATAAGCTAAAAATGTATCCACTAAAACGTTCAACCCTGGCAGATGGAATGTTAGTTCTAAAAGAATTTGGTGCAGATTCAATTCTTCTGGATACCCAGTTAGTCGACCCAAGTGTTCCAGGTATGAATAGTACAAAGTTCAATGAAATCCCTGGGGTAATTAATCAAGTTAAAAACAATACTCTAAGTTATTCTACTCAACTAATAAATGCTTATGCGAATGGACAGCTACCTCCTGGATTTGAAGTCGCAGAGGAGTTAATTGCAGATATGTCATGGGAATATGATGATATATTTGATTACCTATTAGATGAAACAGATCAAATTGCCTTAGATTATGATGCTTATATAGCAAATATTTTTGCATTTATAGATAATATATATGTAACAAATGACTTTGAAGAGGGAAAATCAATTAGCCCTGAGTTCACCAAATATTTAGAAGAAAACCAAGCACTAAAAAATATTGAGTTTCATGAAGAAAACCCATTTGAATCTAGAGAAGGTAATAATCCAGCAATTCAAATAGTAATGGAGAGTACAAAAGGATCTGGTTTTGTTGAAACATTGTTAGACATAGATGGTAAAACACGTCGATCTCAAATTATTTTAGAAAAAGATGGATTTTACTATCCTCACCTATCTTTTAGAAGTTATTTAGATAAAGTTGGGAATCCTAAAATTAATGTCTACAATAATTATATAATTTTAGAAGGTGTCAAAAATGGGAATGCGGACTTAAAAAATGTTAAAATCCCACTATTTTCTGATGGTTCTGTTGTAATTGATTGGGCTGGAGAATTTTATGATACTACATTTCCCAGTCTGAATTTTTATCTATTATATAGACACGATACTCTGCTTAAAGCTTTAACAAGTACCCTTAATAAAATAATTACAAACCCAAATACAAACCAACTAACTGGTAAAAGCTACAGAGATGTTGTTTCCATGTTTAAAATGGCAGATGATATTAAAAAAACTGGAGATCCAGAGGAGTTTGAGGAATATAGAAATCTTAGAGAAGAGGCTATAAATCAATCAATCATTCTTCTTAATGGCTCTGTCGATCAACCAAGTGTTGATGTCGTATACCGAAATGCCCTTAATAATTTTTTAGCTGGACAAGATTTTACTGAGGATGAAAATAATGTATATATTGCAGTTGCAGATGAAATAAGTAAAATATTTGACAATGGAAGAAAAAATTTAGAAACACTTCTTGAGTTTAGGACAGAATTAAAAGAAAAAATTGATGGTACAATTATCACTTTTGGTTATACAGCAACTTCTACTTTTGATATTGGATCAAATCCATTCGAAAAAGACTATTTTAATATGGGAATATACCCAACGTTATATAATAACTTATTAGCAGAAGAGTTTATTACAATATTACCGATGTGGATACCAATAGTCTTAGCATTCATTTTTGCATTTATCGCTTCAGTACTAATAAAAAAGAGAGAAGCTAATACTGCAATCATTCTTGGTTTATCTCTGTTTCTTTTAATAGTAGTTAGTTATTTAGCACTATTCTATTTTACAGGTATATACATGAAGATACTAATTCCTGGACTGAGTTTCATTCTTGTTTTTATTCAAAAGATATCCGGAAAACTAATATCCACATCCAAAGATAAAGCATTTATCAAAAACGCATTTGGTCAGTATCTATCAGAAGAAGTTATTCAAGATATTATTAACGACCCTTCTAAACTGCAATTAGGTGGAGAAGAGAAAGAGATTACTGCATTTTTTACTGATGTAAAAGGTTTTTCTACAATATCAGAAAAGTTAACACCAAATGAGTTAGTAACACTGCTAAATGAATATTTAACAGCAATGAGTAACATAGCACTAGAGTATAAAGGTACCATAGATAAATACGAAGGTGATGCTATTATAGGTTTCTTTGGAGCTCCAGCTCCTCTACCAGATCATGCAACTAAAGCAGTAATGGCTGCAATACGAATGAAAGAGATGGAAGAGAAACTTAATAAGGATTTTGCAGAAAGAGGTATGACTCCAACACCACTTCAGACAAGAATAGGTATTAACTCAGGTCCATGTGTTGTAGGTAATATGGGAACTCCTAAAAAAATGGATTATACCATGATGGGTAGTGATGTAAATATTGCTGCTAGGCTAGAAGGTGTAAATAAGCAGTATGGTACATGGATATTAGCAAGTGAACGGACAATGGATAAAGCTGAAGACCTCTTTTTAACAAGACGTCTTGATAGAGTTAGAGTTGTTGGTATTAACAATCCTATAAGATTATATAATCCTATTTGTGTCAAAGATGAAGCGACCACCGAACAGTTAGGAATGGTAGAAAGCTTTGAAGCAGCATTAACACTTTTTGAAGATAAACAGTGGGTAAAAGCAAAGGAAACATTTAAAAAAGCTCTTGATTTTATACCAGAAGATCAAACTTCAATAAGATACATTCAGATGTGTGATAAATTCTTAGTAAAACAGCCAGAAGATAATTGGGATGGAGTTTTTAATTTAACTTCTAAATAATAACTATAATCATTGTTGATTTTAACAACAAACAATGATTATAGCTTGATTTGTAATAGAATTTAGCATAATATTTTAGAAATACAAATTTACAGGAGTTGGACCAATGTTCGATGCAGGTTTAATTATAACACTAGTAGGTATGTTAGGAGTTTTTGTATTCCTGATACTTCTGGTTTTTTCGATGAGTATCATGTCTTCATTTATCCAGAAATTTATACCAGAAAAGGAAGCTGTGGCACAGGTAAAAAGAGCGCCATCCACAGATATCGAAATTGCAATAGCTATTGCAGCAGTTAGAAGCTTTACATCTAGGGAGAAAAACTAATGAAAAAACGTATCAATTTTATGGTTACAGCATTTAGGGACGGATTTCAATCTGTTTATGGAGCCAGGGTATTATCAAAAGATTTTCTACCAGCAGTTGAAGTAGCTACAAACGCAGGAATCAGACATTTTGAAGCCGGTGGTGGTGCAAGATTTCAAGCTCCTTTCTTTTATTGTAACGAAAATGGTTTTGACGTTATGGACGAATTTAGAAAAGCAACTGGGCCTGATGCAAATTTACAGACTCTATCAAGAGGTGTTAATGTTGTAGGTTTAGCTTCCCAACCAAGAGATATAATTAAACTACATGCTGATCTGTTTAAAAAACACGGTATGACAACAATTAGAAACTTTGACGCACTTAACGATGTGGATAATCTTATATATTCAGGAGAGTGTATAGTTAATGCGGGATTAAAACATGAAGTATGTATTACCATGATGGAACTACCACCTGGTTGTGAAGGTGCTCATACAGCAGAATTCTATACCGGTGTTTTAAGAAAGATTTTAGATGCTAATATTTCATTTGATTCAATCTGTTTTAAAGATGCATCTGGAACAAGTACACCAAATAAAGTTTACGACACTATTGAAGCTGCAAGGAAACTATTAGGAGAGGAGATGAACATAACATTCCACTCCCATGAAACAGCAGGAATTAGTGTAATGCAATATAAAGCGGCACTTGTTGCTGGAGCTTCACAAATAGACTTATCCTTAGCACCTGTGTCAGGTGGAACATGTCAGCCAGATGTTATGACTATGTGGCATGCATTAAAAGGTTCAGATTATGATTTAGGTGTTGATCCTGTAAAAATTATTGAAGTAGAAGAAGTATTAAAAGAGTGTCTAAAAGATTATTATATGCCTCCAGAAGCAAAGGCTGTTAACCCTCTTATTCCATTCTCCCCTCTTCCTGGTGGAGCATTAACTGCAAATACTCAGATGTTAAGAGATAATAATTTAATGGATAAATATGCTGATATTACTAAAGCTATGGGAGAAGTTGTTGAAAGAGGTGGATTTGGTACATCTGTTACACCTGTTTCTCAGTTCTATTTTCAGCAAGCATTTAATAATGTAATGTTCGGTCCATGGAAAAAAATTGCGGATGGCTACGGAAAGATGGTTCTTGGATATTTTGGGAAAACTCCATGTGCTCCGGATCCTAAAATAGTAGAGATTGCACAGGAACAATTAGGATTAGAACCTACAACTGAAAAAGTAGTTGATATAAATGGAAGAGATTCTGATTTAGGTGTAAAATCCGCTACAACAATGCTTGAAAAAGCTAACTTACCTATAAATGATGAAAATATATTTATTGCAGCAGCATGTCGTGAAAAGGGTATAACATTTTTACAAGGTAAAGCTGTAGAAAATATTAGAAGAGTTAGTACTGAACCATGTACAAATGGTGACCCAGATGGTGGTTATACAGTTTCTGTTAATGGTAAAAGTTATGCTGTTGAAATGAAAGATGGGAAAGCTGTTGTAAATGGTAAAGAGTATAACGTAGATGTTGCATTAGGTATTGATAAACAAGCTGCTGCACCAGTTACAAGTGGTGGCGGTGATGTTACATCTGCTCCTCTTCCCGGTCTTGTTCTTAGAGTTAGTGTAGAAGCTGGAGACTCCGTAGAAGAAGGCGATGAAGTTATGGTTTTAGAAGCAATGAAAATGGAATCCCCTATTACTGCTAAAAAAACAGGAATAGTAGCAAGAATAAATGTAGCCCAAGGTGATCAGGTTACAGCCGGACAAGCTCTGTTTGAGATACAAGGATAAGCTATGAACCTACTACTACAATTAAATATTAGAGAGGCTTTAGTAGAAGTGTGGAAGTCAACTGGAATTATGAACTTTGCTCTTGGCCAAGTTGTTATGATATTAGTTGGACTTACATTGCTTTTTTTAGCAATTAAAAAAGACTTTGAACCACTTTTATTAGTACCTATTGGTATGGGAGCTATATTTGCAAATATTCCAACTGCCGGTATTGCTGATGCCACTGTTAATTTTGTAAAAAGTATAGATACTAATACTCTAGCTCATTATGGTTCCGGTGTATTAGGAAAAGCAAAAGAGCTAGGTATAACCGATGGAAATCTAAATGGTTTTGTTGGTATTGCCGAAGGACATTTTACATCTTTTGGTGGTTTAGTTGGGCAATTATATGGATTTGGAGTAGAAAGTGGTCTATTTCCTCTGATTATTTTTATGGGTGTTGGAGCTATGACAGACTTTGGTCCACTTTTAGCAAACCCTAAAACAGCACTACTCGGTGGAGCTGCCCAGTTTGGTATTTTTGCAACTCTTTTAGGTGCATTGGCTTTAAGTCAAAATGGAATACTAGATTTTACACTTCCAGAGGCTGGTGCAATTGGAATAATTGGTGGCGCAGATGGTCCTACAGCTATATTTTTAGCATCTAAACTGGCCCCTAACTTACTTGGAGCTATTGCGGTTGCTGCATATTCATATATGGCGTTAGTACCGATAATTCAACCTCCAATAATGAGGCTTTTAACAACTAAAGAAGAACGAAAGATTAAAATGGTTCAGCTTAGACCTGTATCAAAAGCTGAAAAAATAATATTCCCTATAGTTGTACTGATTATATGTATAATTTTACTACCTACTGCAACTCCACTAGTTGGTGCTTTAATGTTTGGAAACCTTGCTAGAGAGTGTGGAAAAGTAGATAGATTAGCAAGTACAATGCAAGGTGAGCTAATTAATATTGTAACAATATTTTTAGGGCTTTCTGTTGGTTCAAAAATGGCCGCAGAAAAGTTTTTAGACCCTAAAACTCTTGGTATTTTAGCACTAGGTTTAGTTGCATTTAGTATTGGAACTACTTGTGGTGTTTTATTAGCAAAACTTATGAATAAATTCTTAAAAACCCCTATAAACCCTCTTATTGGAGCTGCAGGAGTTTCTGCAGTACCTATGGCGGCTAGGGTTGCCAATAAAGTTGGTCTTGAAGAGGACTCTTCAAACTATCTGTTAATGCATGCAATGGGCCCAAATGTAGCTGGAGTTCTTGGTTCTGCAGTTGCAGCCGGAATTCTACTAGCGTTAATACCAGCATTTGCATAAAAATAACTATTTAAATATTAAATTAAAAGCTACAACTATTAAGTTGTAGCTTTTTTTTATATAATATATGCTATGACAGATTTATTATTACAAATAGTTATTTTTATAGTAGGTGTTGCTATACTTGTCTGGGCGTCAGATAAATTTATAGAAGCCGCAGATAGTATTGGTAAGTTCTTAAAACTACCATCATTTGTTATTGGTGTGATATTAGTAGGAATTGGGACATCTTTACCAGAGTTAGTTACTTCGATTATGGCTGTTTCAATTGGAAAAACGGAGATGGTTGTTGGTAATGTTTTTGGTTCAAACATTGCTAATATGTTCCTTGTTTTTGGTGCATCAGCTCTATTCTCTAAAAGTTTTGAAATTAAGCACGACATAATGAAAACAGACCTTCCATTTTTACTATTAGCAACAGGATATATATCTATTGCAGTTATGGATTTAAACTTTACTTTTGGTGAAGGAATAATCTGTCTAATAATGTTACTTTTATATCTATACAGATCATTAAAAGATGGTTCAATAGAAGAATTAATTAACGAGAAAGCCCATATTCCAACTGCAAAAGACTGGATTTTACTTATTTTAACCCCCATCGGAATATATATAAGTTCAAAATATTTAATAATAGCAATTACAGAGATCGCAGCTTTTATCGGAGTTGGTAATGAAATTGTTGCCTCTACAGCTGTTGCATTAGGGACTTCTCTACCAGAATTAATGGTTACAATTCAAGCTGGCCGAAAAGGTCAAAACGAGATGGCTGTTGGTAACGTATTAGGTTCAAATCTTTTTAACATATTAGCTGTTATGGGTATCCCAGCTATGATGAGTAATTTAATAATTCCTAAAAGTATTATTTCATTCACTTTACCAATGTTATTAATGTCTACTCTAATTTTTATGATTATTGCTCAGGCTAAAAAAGTATACAGAATATATGGATTCCTATTCCTACTTATGTATGTTTATTACAACTTAAAACAGTACGAGCTTATTTAAAAGTAACCCACCAGTTTAATCCCAATTTAAAATAGCAGATGGAGTATATATAATTTTATACTCCATCAAGTTATTTCCACTTTTTCATAATCTAAATATTATTAATAAGATTTACTATGCAGTTTTTTATATTTTGTCTACATCAGTTCCTCAAGTTGCATCTCCACCATTTTACCATCTAAAGGCCTGCCTTCATTGTCCATTCCTGTCATCTGGTAATAGAGTCGTTTAGCTTTTTCAAACGCTTCTCGGTCTATGGCAATCCCTTTTAGAGGTCCATTTTCCAGAGGCTCAAAAGATCGATCTGGTAATGTTTCATCTTTAGAAGTTATTCCACAGCGAGCATTAAAATGTCTTGCTAGAACAGTAGCTCTTTCACCTACTTGCATCAATTCAATAAGACTAAGATCCCATCCTGTAATGTTATTTAAAGCATTAAGTAGATCTTCAATAGATGAGAACCTTCTACTTGGAGCAGCTAGGAATATACAGACGTCGAGAGTATCACAAAGACACCAAAGTTTCTGCAGAACTACAAACAGTCTAAGTTTATCATTATCAAGACTCAAAGGATCAATTGATTTTCTTATCCCAAACTTAAAGAGTGGATAAATCAGATCGCCACTTTGTTTATCATCTGTTATATCCGGTTCTCCAATAAAACCGTGATCATGTTCAACAACAACATGATCAGCTCCATTTGGAGAAAGGGCATATCCAAGACCAACATTCCATTTCCCACGGGGCTCATGAGCGGCAAACTCCATCTTTTTTGAAGTCATACAGAATGCTTTTGTCTCTTCACCAAGCTTTTCAGATAGACGGTAACTTCCTTCTGCTAAAACATCACCAAAACCTTCACGTTTTCCAATCATTTCCAGCAACTGCAGAAGAAGTTCACCGTCACCAAATTTCAGTTCCAAACCACCTGTATCTTCTTTTGTAAGAAAGCCTTTCTGATAACACTCTATGGCAAAACCAATCGTCATACCTGCACCAATTGTATCCATACCATATCGGCCACATAATTCATTAGCCTTACAGACAGTTTTAATATCTTTAATACCACAATTAGAACCTAGTGCTCCAAGAGTTTCATATTCAGGGCCACCATAATCTTTGTCGATAGGCATTTTTTCATCTTTAGATTCAACAACCCTCTTGCAACGTACAGGACAGGCAAAACAACTCTCTCTCTTTACTAGAAGTTCATTGTTCATTTTTATACCATCAATATCTTTAGCATGATCAAATGAACCTTTTGCGAAGTTTTCTGTAGGAAGAATTCCCATATCACTTAAAATTTCCACTAAACCAGAAGTTCCACAATTACCAAAATCTTTAAGAGCCTGACTTTCTCTAGCATTAGCAGAAAATTCTTTTATATACTCTTTAACTGCGGCCCCGTTTTTCATTACAATTTTGCTAGAACCTTTAACCGCGATCGCCCTAAGGTTTTTTGAACCAAAAACCGCACCATGACCACATCGACCATTCCAGTGTTTAAGCTCATTTGTCAAAGCGGCGAAACGTACCATATTTTCCCCAGCAGGACCTGTCTGGAGTACTCTCATTCTAGGTTGTTCATTTTCTTCACGGATCAGTTTTTCAACAACTCCCGTATCTTTTCCCCAAAGATTAGCTGCATCTTTAATTTGAATATCATCATCAATAATTGAGAGATAACAAGGAGAATCACACTTCCCTTCAATGATGATACCATCAAAGCCAGCAAATTTTAGTTCTGGGCCAAAAAAACCACCCGCTTCTCCATCACCAAAAGCATCTGAGATGGGAGATTTGGAGAGTACAGAAAAACGGGAAGTTCCAGGAATAGGAGCTCCTGTTAATGGACTAAGAAATACAAAAACTTTATTCTCAGGAGATAGGGGGTCACACTTAGGGTCTACCTCCTTATTCAGATAATAGGCTCCTAGGGTTTTCCCACCTATATATTTTTTAAATATTTCTTCACCAGGGTTTTCTACTGATATTTCCTTAGTAGTTAAATTTACTCTTAATATTCTGTTTCTAATACCGTACACCATATTATCTTCCTCCAATTTTCTTATATAATCGTTTCGCTATCTAGCAAACTACTTTCAGTAATAATTTTATTTTTGGGTTCATCTTCCAGCATCATCTTTTCCTGAAAAAAAACTTCTTCACCAAAACGCCCCACGTGGTCATGGGGATTTTTAAAATACTGTCTATCTATATTAACATGTAGATCACAGTCGAAACGAGCGAGGAAAGAGGAGTGTTCAACAATTTTCCTCTCGCTATCAGGAGAGACAGTATTAGCACCCATATGACACAAACCCCATGATATGCCCTTACCATCACCATTATCGGCAAATGCGTCAGGACAGAATGGTCCTGGAGCTATCGGTGGTAACTGAACTGAAGCTTTTGGCTCAAAATTAATACCATCAGGAGCAAACTGTACCGTATTTTTTTCTGGACCGTCAAAGATAAGTAGAGCTGCTATCCCCTGTTTATATGGGTATAGGCAGGTTTCATGTCCTGAGTTTAACAGAGGATTTAGGTCATGTTTAACATATGGACCAAGTGGGTCTTCGGCGATAGCTACACCCTGAGCTCTAATCATACAATCCCTTCCATTTTTTATTGGTTGCCCTTTATAAAACATCCATATTTTACCCTGATATACTAGGGGATAAGGATCATGTATTGCTCCGCCATCCCAATCATTTTCTGAACCTAGATCAACAACTGATTTTTCACATTTTATCCATGGTCCACAAATAGAATCAGACCATGACATACTTACATCACAATAGTCTCCCTTTTCAGGTGTAAACCTGCCTGTAAAAGATTGATAATAGAGATAATATTTCTCTTTATAATAGAGAATATCTGGAGTTGTTACAGACCTGTCTCCATATTCACCTTTAGGTGAACGACCAACGGCAATACCCTGCTCCTGCCAGTCAAATCCATCTTTACTGGTGGCATAATAAATATCAGCCAAGTCCCAGTCAACTGCAGGAAATTCATCAGTGCATTTATCCATTCCTACAGGAGGACAGTCGGTCTCTCTTCTAGTATACCAGACATAATAATTATCATCTTTTTTTAAGATCTTAGAAGCATCTCTCCGGGATACAGATTTTTCTTTTCCAATTCCAGTGATACGTGAATACTTAAAATTTGTAAAAAATTCATTATTTCTATCATCTGTAGCATCCCAATAATCATAGATTCTCTCCATTGCAGGACTCAAATCAATATTTGTTGGTTTTTTTGTAGGGTATTGTGCAGGAAATATATTCTTTTTTTTCATCAAATTAACCAGCCTCCATCAACTGTAATTGTATATCCTTGAACTCCATAATTATCTTATTATAGCTCAATTTTGAAGGGATTTAGTTTTTCCCAATTAAAAACAACTCCAGTTCCAGGTGTATCTGGAGCTTTGACTCTTCCACATTCAACTTTGATGGGATTTTCCGTATATTGATCTATTGGAAAACTGTGTATTTCCAAATATCCCGAGTGTGGAACAGCAGAGAGAAGACTTACATGTAGCTCCTGCATACCATGAGAACAGACTGGAATATTGAAAGCTTCTGCTAAGTTTGCAACTTTAAGCCAACCAGTAATACCACCGATATTAGAGGCATCGGGCTGTATGAAACTTATTTTACTGAACTGTAATGCATGTTTATGTTCATATATTGTATGAAGATTTTCTCCCATAGCAAGGGCAACGGATGATGAATCTGCAATCTGTGCAATTCCGTAATAATCATCTGGGATTGTTGGTTCCTCGAGCCAGAATATATTATATTTTTCCAGTTCTTTCACTGCTTTTATAGCCTTTTCAACAGTCCAAGACATATTTGCATCAACCATAAAGACAACATCGGGACCTATCATTTCTCTAACAGCTTTCACTCTCTCAAGATCTTCAGATAGATGTTCTTTCCCCAGTTTTATTTTGATAGCCCTATGACCATTATTTAGCTGATGTTGGATATTTGATAATAATTTTTCCAACGGGAAATCAAGATCAATTCCGCCATAATAAGCTTTACATGAATTATCCGCCCCACCAGCAAGTTTCCATAAAGGCTGATTAATTTTTTTTGCTCGGATATCCCAGAGTGCAATATCTATAGCAGAAATAGCAAAAGATGTTATACCACCTCTTCCAACATAATGGATTTTCCACCCCATGGCCTCCCATAATCCTTCAATCTGACTACCGTCTTTTCCAATAATCCACGGTTTTAAATCGTGCTCTATAACCTGATAAATTGCTTTTCCACCAGTCCCGCCTGTATATGTATATCCAGTACCTTCGGTTCCATCCGACAATACGATAGTAACCGTAATTAGTTCAAAATGGGTATGTGTACCATGAACCGCATCAACCAATGCTTCACTTAATGGAACTTTAAAGTATTGTGTATTCAATTTAGTAATTGTGGATTTATTTTCCATATTTAACTCCGTTTATCTTATGGTGATACTTACATTCACAAACCGTATACTGTCAATTGTTAACAATACATAGTTTGCAAAATTATATAATATTATTTATTTACTGTTTTATCTAATTATTTTCTGCATAAAAAAGTTCTCTATTTGCATAAACAGCTTTAATTTTTGCATAATCATTATATACAGTAATAAAATCTTTCTCTTTTCCCCGTTCTAAGTCACAATCAAAACGAACTAAAAAATCCCATTCATCATCACTGTGATGGCATAATCCCCATGTGAATCCTTTTCCATCTTTTGTATTGGTAAAAAGGTCTGGAATATAAGCTCCACCTGCTGGTGGAATGTTCTCCACAGCTGAGACAACTTCAAAGTTTAATCCATCTTCAGAATATTGAATTGTATTTTTTTCAGGTCCAGCCCAGTCAACCATAGCGCATACACCGCCTTTATAAGGCCACATCCAAATCTCATGACCACTGTTGGTTATAGGATTTAGCAAACTTTTTACATAGGGTCCTTCTGGCTTATCAGCTACGGCGACTCCCCATTTTGATTCCCAGGGATGTTTTCCTATCTGCTGTCCTTTATAATAGAGCCAGTATTTCCCGTCTCTTACAAGGAATCCTGGATCATGAATTTTCATACTATCCCAGGCACCTGGAGTTTCAACTTTAGTCCACTCAACTTCTTCATCCAGTTCATCTCCAAACCAGATACCACTATCATCTGGCTTCAAAACAGGTGAATCAAACTTCGTCCATGGACCTTCTGGAGAATCCGATACAGCCATAGCAGCTACATTTTTAGTTCTGTGAACATATGGTGCCTTAACAGCTTGATAAACTAAGTAGTATTTACCCTCTGCAACTAAAATATTAGGAGTAAAAACACTTCGATCATCAAAACAACCTTTTTGACCTCTTTTTACAGCGACACCCTGCTCTTCCCAATCCACACCATCTTTTGATGTTGCATACCAAATTTCTGCCAGATCCCACTTATAGGCTCTTCTAGCCTCATTAGACTTTGGAACACCTACAGGTTTTTCCCCACTAATCCTGGTGTACCAAAGATAATACGTCTCCTGGACTTTAATAATATTACTTGGATCCCGTCTACCTATCCCCGGTTCATAACCTAAACCTTTAATCGGACTATATCTAAATAAGGTAAAAAAGGGATTATCCCCATCATCTACCTTAAATCTATCCATTGCATAACTCTGTTCTTTTTTATTCATAATAATTATCCTTTTATGGCTCCCATCATTATCCCTTTAACAAAGTGTTTCTGAACAAAAGGATAAGCTATAAGCATTGGTACACTTGCTACGACAATGAGAGAATATCTCATAACTTCAACGATTTTAGTTCTATGGGCCTGATTTTCAGCATCAACCATAGAAGAGGCTGCCTGAGTCAATGACACTAATATATTTCGCAAGTATAACTGAAGTGGATACAGACTATCATTTGTCAAATAGATCATAGCCTGAAACCAAGAGTTCCAGTGATACGCAGCATAATAGAGAGTAATTACAGCTATTATAGGCCTTGATACAGGCACAACAATTTTCCATATAAATGTAAAATCATCACAACCCTCTATTTTTGCGGATTCCCAAAATTCATCGGGAATATTGTGCTGGAAATACGTTTTTGCAATTATCATATTATATACGGCTATAGCACCGGGTAGAATCAGAGCTAATCTGGTATTATATAATCCAAGATTTTTCACAAGCATAAATGTTGGTATCAACCCTCCATTAAAATACATAGTGAAGCTGAATATAAACATAAGAACATTTCTACCATAGAAATCCTTCCTAGAAAGAGGATAAGCACATATTATGGTCAAAAAGACATTAAGCATCGTACCAAAGACAACAATAAAAACACTGTTAAAAAAACTTACTATTACACTGTTATCACTGAAGATAGCCCTGTACCCCTCTATAGAAAAATCTACAGGCCACAAAACAACTTTTCCTTTCATCAGAGCATCATAACCTGAAAAGGAGCTGCTCAATATATATATTAGTGGATAAGCTGTCACTACCAGAACAATACCTAATATTATGTAATTTGAGATATCAAAAACTTTATCGATATCTAACTTTTTTTTATCTTTAAAACTTTTCATGGTTCTATACATCCTCAAAACAGACTTACTTTACTTGTTTTTTTACTTGCATAATTAACTAATAGAAGTAAAGTGAAATTGATTATATTTGCGACTAAACCAATGGCACTAGCATAGGAGAACTGTGGAGAGCCATTTGCAAATCCGATTTTATAAGTATAGGTCCACAAAATTTCTGAGGATGATATGTTCAGAGGGTTTTGTAGAAGTAACGCCTTTGTAAATGAAACATTCATGAAATATCCAACACGTAGAATCAACATTATCATTATCATTGGCATAATTGATGGTAGATCAATATAAAGTATTCGCTGTAATTTATTTGCACCATCGATTGTTGCAGAGTCATGTAAACTTGGACTGACACTTGATAATGCAGACAGATATACAATAGAGCTGAATCCAACAATCTGCCAGACAGAGGAAACTGAATAAACCATTCTAAAATACTCAGGATTCCCGAGGAAGTTTATAGGTTCTGCCCCAAACATCCTAATCAAATTATTAATGGCTCCTGTTCGGGTCGATAATAACTCAAATAAAATACTAACAACAACAACTTCTGAGATAAAATATGGTGCATATGTTATCATTTGAACAACACTTTTATATTTTAACTTCATCATATAATGAAGAAATATGGACAATATTATTGGTAATGGAAAGGTCAAAGCCATCTCGATTATACTAAGCTTAATTGTATTGAGCATAGTTATCTTAAACATTGGGCTTTGAAAGAATTTTATAAAATACTTTAAACCCACCCAATTGCTATCCAAAATACCAGCTCTGGCACTGAATCGCCTGAATGCTATCTGTGCTCCATAAATTGGAACATAGTTGAATATTATGATAAATATAAGTGGTAATAAAACTAAGACATACAATTGCCAATTCTGTTTTAACATACCTAATTTGTTAATTTTTCTCAAGTTTTTCATTTCTAAAAAAAACCATCCCTCGCCATTAAGCAAAATATATTTTCAAAAAAATAATATAATAGAATGATGATACTGTTCTCACCACCATTCTATTATTAGAAAGAGAGATTATTTCCCTCTAGCTCTATTATATGATTCCTGGTTGAGTTTAAGATATGTTTTATACCCTAAACCTTCTAGTTCAGCCACATATTCATCCCAACTAGCGTCGATATCATCTGTTCCTGTAACAAATCTGGCAGACCAGTTTCTAACAGATTCAAGAAGATTTTCAGTTTCATCCTGCATAGTCTCAATCTCTTCAACTGTAAAAAACAGGGGACCTAATGCTTCTTTTGTTGCATATGGAGCATAAGACTGAGCTGATCTTAAAAGTCTTGCTTCATGATTAGTATCGTGATTATCTGTAACTATGCCGTTAAAAAAATCAGCACTTCTAAAAGATGGCCATAAGTTGTAAACCATATCATTTTGAACTTCAGCACCTTTTGGTTTAATAACCATAAAGTCACCCTGTTTTCCGTTTAGTCCTAATTCCCCAGCATCTGCTTTTCTCCAGTGGTCACCTTCAACTCCATAATAGAGTTTCTTTACTACGTCAGGATCATAACACATATCAAAAGCTTTAATAATTGCTATAGGATTATTACTTCTATCAGTTATAGCAAGCATATTTCTTACAAAAGGAGTTTCAACTACTGCATACCTAGCACCGTCAGGTCCTGCTAAAGGAGGCATAGTATTGTATTCCATATATCTACCACTATCGCCATAATTTACAGCTATCTCATTCATCCAACCAGCAGTTCCGGCTGCTAGAATAGCGGGATCGCTTTCACCCATTGCCTGCTGCTCACCATAAGGTGCAGTAAAGGCGTCAGGAGTAATTAAACCTTCAGAATATAGTTTTGCAATATATTTTAGACCTTCTTTCCACTCCTCGGATATTGGAGCAAAATCAAGTTTACCATTATTTGGATCAAGATATGTTTCATAATCTGTATAGACAAATGAATTCATAAGAAATGTTACAACATCAGAACTACCCCAACCTCTTGCAGAGTTAAGAGGAACCTCATCAGCTACTCCGTTACCATTAGGATCTTCTTCTTTAACCCATTTAAGGAATTGGTAGAATTCTTCAGTAGTCTGAGGTTCACCACCCCATTTCTCAATCCAAGGAGAATAAACGTACATTCTCCAGTGCATTGTTGTCTGATAATTTTCTTCAGCCCATGGCAATGTATAGATTCCACCATCAGGAAGAGTCACTCCGGCTTTTAGCCATGGATGATCATTAAAAAGTTTTGTAAGATTTGGTGCATGTTCTTCAATTAGTTCGTTTAATCGTAACAAAGAACCGTTTCCACCATATTCTGCTAGTTGTGCAGCATTTAATCCCCATGTCAGCATAACTTCAGGATATTGTTGAGCAGCAAGTAAAAGGTTAACTTTTTGTTCTTCATCTTCGTGGGTCATTTCATCAAAGGTAAAATTCACATTAGTAGTTTCTGAAAACCAGTTTACAAATGCATTTGTATTATAATCTTTTACTAGTGGGTTTTTGACTATTAACATATCAACTGTAATTGGTTCTGATATAACAGGAAATACCCCCTTTGCAGATAATTCACCAGTTGTTTTCTCCTCTTCTTGATTTCCCGCTGCAAATAAAGCGATACCAAAAAAAATCATAGAAACCATTAAAAAAGCTTTCTTCATATTATTCCTTCCTTTTCATTATTATAGTCTATTTTCTCTGACTATTAAATATATTCTACACTCTTTTTGTAGATTGTCAACAATATATTACATGCAATCTGTAGATTTTTTTACTTTGATAATGCATAAATGCGAATAATTCCAATTTTTTGATCCATTTAACCTCTATTTTACCTGATTTATATAAATAAATGTATTCCACCTATGTTAACAATCGACAAAATACTATATATTGTTAACATGCTTAAATAATAATGTATTAAATAAGGATGGTAGTTCGTGAACAATAATAAAGTATTTCTAACAATATCTGAACAAATAGCCAATCAAATTCGAAGGGAAATTATAACCGGAGCTCTGTCTGAAGGTGAAGCTTTAAAGGAAATAGAGTTGTCAAAGAAATACAAAGTCAGTAGAGGTCCTGTTAGAGACGCCTTAAAATCTTTATCCAAAGGTGGATTTTTGATATCAAAACCAAATGTGGGAGTAAAAGTTGCATCTCATCCTGGAGAAAATGTTTTATCAATGATTATTGCATTTAGAAAACAAATCGAACTTTTTGTCATTGTCGAAAACCTCGAATTATATACAGATGAAGATTTTATTGATATGGAACACACAGTAGAGAATCTTCGTTCAGCCTGTGAGAGTGATGATATTTATTCTATTATAGATTATGACCTGCAGTTTCACAAATTAATTGTACAGAAACATGAAGATAAACACCTCTTAGAATTATGGACCACTATAGTAAACCGTATGATGCTTAGATATACACGACTTGATAATTTAATGGATTGTTATACTGAACACAGAACTATTTTAAACGCAATAAAAAAGTGTGACAAAGAAGTGGTATTAACTCTATTGGAAAAAAATATCCAATAATTTAATTAACTGTTAAGCTAATTAAATTATTGTGAGATTGTTAAACTCGAGAAGTATCATGATCATTATCAGTGATACTCTTTGTCCTGAAAAATGAGACCGAATTATTTAGTTCTTCGCTGATACCGTGAATTTCCATTGAAATATCTGTTAGATGGTTCATGGATTCTAGGATTTCATTTATTCCCATAACCATTTCATTCATACCTGACATAGTTTCGATAGAGACCCTTTGAACCTGAGTTATTGTGGAACTTACTACAGCGGATGCACCATTCATATTCTCGGAACCTTCCTGTACATCCTTTGAAAACTTCTTAAGATGAAACATAGCTTCAAGAATGCTTGAGCTTCCAACTTTCAGTTCTTTCATACTCTGGTGAATCCCAGAATGTGTTTCCTCTACATTCTGTATTTGTTCATTAATACTTTTAAAGGCAACAATAGTTGAGTCGGAAGAATCACCAGCTTCAGTAATTTTAAGAATTATAGACTTAATTGTACTTCTTATATCTTTTGAACTCCTAGAAGAAGCTTCTGCTAACTTCCTTATTTCGTCGGCAACAACAGCGAATCCTTTTCCAGCGTCTCCAGCATGAGCTGCTTCAATTGCGGCATTCATGGCGAGTAAATTTGTCTGCTGAGAAATGGATTGAATAAAATCAGCCATATTATTAATATCACTAATGTACTCTTTTACTTCATTTATAACAACCGATGTACTATTTATCTGCTGACCTCCCGATTGGGCAATAGACACTAATAAGCCCGTTGCTTCCTGATTGATTTCAGTCGTTTTTACTACACAATTTATAGAGCTGATCATCTGGGTAATAGATGTTGATGCTTGTTCTACCATTGTAATTTGCTTCGAGATCTGAGAACTTTCTTCAGTAATGATATTATCAATTGTTTCAATTGAGGATAATGATTGCTTTATACTATCATCTAACAGCTGAAGCTGATTGTTAATGGAATCAATATTTGATTTTATCTGCCCCGTAGCTGCAGATGATTCCTCTGTTGATTCCAGTAAACTCTCTTTTATTGAGGAATTGATTACAGATATTTTTTTTATTTCTGTAATTGACTGATTCAATTTAACAAGAAATCTACTTAAATCCTTTTTGAGGTCGGTAATTTCATCATTTCCTTCTGTATTAAAGTCCAATGTCAGATTACCCGAGGTCAGTTTTGAGACTTCCTGCCTAATCTGAAATATAGATTTTCCGATAGATGAAGTAATGAATACAGCTGCAATCAGGCTAAAAACAATAAGTATAGATGATATTAACACCGATGAAGTCAGACTACGTTGTGAAGTCTTTTCTATCTCCTCTAAAATTAGTTGATTCTGAGTGATAATTACATTGATACTTCCCTCCAAATGAATACCTAGAGACTCAATAGTACTTCTTTCTTCGGAGAGATGATCTATAATCTTTTCATAACCAGGTCTATCTACAATGAAAGGGTTGATCGGTAGATCGGACATGATGAAACTAATATTGGCCCCGCCTATATCTTGAAAATCACGAATAAGAAGATCAGCCCCATCAAGAACTTGTTTTAAGAGACTTTGCTGGTTTTCTTTCAAGATGTAAATACTCTCTAGAGATTCACTAATTAATGGATTTAGTTGATTGAGATATTTGAGTGTATTGATTTTGTCAATCAGATGATCCGCCCGTTCCACCGATTCTGAAAAACGATTGATAGTTCTTTTTATATCTTTTGTGTAAAGCTGCTCATTATAAATTGAAAGTTCATGATAAGCGAAGAGAAGATCATTCATAAGTAATCTTTCTTTATCAATGTCACGAATGTGGAGATTGTTTATTACCAGAATTGAGATAGATGCAATAACGGATATCATTATACCTATTATGAGAGTTAAAAACTTTGAACGTATTTTCATATGACTCCTAGTGTATAAACAGTCAGTTTAAAGTTTTATCCTGACTGTTTATATTAGATCAACCTTTTACAGCTCCAGCGACCATACCATTGATAACCCGCTCTTGAAATATTGCATATACAATTATTAGCGGTACTGAACATATAGCCAATGCAGAGAATATTAGGGTTAAATCTACCCCTCTTTCACCATAAAATGCCCACAGTCCAAGGTTAATAGTTCTGTTTTCTTTGCTCATTGTCAAAACAAGAGCATAAACAAATTCACCCCAATAGTAGACCGCATTATATATCATTACGGTTGCAATTGCTGGTGTTAAAACCGGTAGGATGATCAATCTGAATGTTACAAACTTATCAGCACCATCAATCTCTGCAGCCTCATTTAGTTCACTAGGCACAGCGTCTATAAATCCTTTAAGGATAAAGATTGCCATCGGTAGTGCACTTGCCACATAGGGACCAATTAGACCAGCAAGACTATCATAGAGATGAAGACTCTGTGTCAGTTTAAATATAGGAATTATTGTTATATGAATGGGAATCATCATACCTGCAATGAATATTGCATATACTTGTTTGCTACCAGGGAATTTCAATTTCGATAAACCATAAGCAGCAAGAGTAGAAAATGAAATCATAATAGTTAATGAACAAACCGTTACAATAATACTGTTTAAATAACTTCTCATAAATCCCGATTCAAATACTACAAGATAGTTATTCAGTGTTGCTTTTTTGGGCATAGCCCACATAGTTGAAACCATATATTCCGACCTGGTTTTAAGAGAATTAATAACCATGACAAACAGTGGATATATAGTAACAAATAGCCAAAATAGAGCTAACGACCAGATAACAATTTTAAATAAATAATCAGAAGGTTTTTCAATTTTTAAAGATTTTATCATTATATATCCCTCCTTTTTCGAAATATTTGAAAGATAGTGGCAATTATTATCATGAATATAAACATCGCCATTGCTATGGTAGAACCATAACCCATTCTGAAGTTTTCAAATGCGTTTTTGTACATATATGTCGCCATAAGTTCTGCCGAGTGATTTGTACCTCCAAGCGTCATAACAAAAATAATATCGAAGTATTTTAGTGAACCGAGAATTATAAGCAATACGGCATTCATAAAAGTATGTTTTATTCCCGGTATAATTACAAAGAATAACATTTGTACTTTAGATACTCCTTCGATTTGAGCTACCTCAAAATGAGTTTGTGGAATTCCTACAATAGCAGCCTGGAAAAGAATCATAAAAAATGGATAATTTCTCCAGCATGTTGCGATTATTGATGAATGCAACGATATTTTAGGGTCGCCGAGCCAATCTCGTTTGAGCCAACCGAAGTGAAACTGATCAAGAATTGAATTAAGCATTCCATCCCAGGCTAAGATATATCCCCACAAAAGACCTACGAACACCGTAGATAAAATGAAAGGAATAAAATAACAAGTTTTTAGAAAATTAATCCTTTTACCCTTTTTTAGAGTAATAAACAAAGCTAAAAATAATCCCAGACAAAACTGAACAACAACTGCTGTAAATAATAATTGTAAGTTGTGTGAAAGAGATTTCCAGAACACCACATCGCCCATTAATTCTACCCAGTTTTTTAATCCTATAAAACTCATTTCCCCAATTCCATTCCAACGGAAAAAAGAGTAATATCCTGAAACAACTACAGGAGATAAAAAGAATAAAAGAAAGATCGTTAATGCAGGTACAATAAAGAGAAAACTTGTAAAGTAATCTGTATTTTTTTTATGTAAAGAATTTGAATTCATTAAAACCACCGCTTATTTAAAAAAATAGATAGTGCTTTATACAAAGATAAAACACTATCCTATAACAATTTATCTATTGTGGTATTGTATTTTTTTATCTTCAAGTCTCTGTAGTTCAGTCCGAACATCAGCTCCACCAAAGATTGCTTTTACAACATCAAGATAAGTTTGACTAATTTCTGCTGGTACATCTTCTTGAAACCAGTATTGTACATTTGCTGCAGGAGCAACAATTTTACTAAAGAAATCCTGCATTATTGGATTTTCACCTAAGAAGCTTTCTACTCCATGTAATGGTGCTACAGAATTTGCATTAACAACCTGATTCTTTACAGTGATTTCATCTGATGCATACTTAAGAAATTCTACAGCTAAGTCTACGTTCTCACAGTTTTTAGTAACAACAAATTCAAGACCACCCATAGCTCCAATAGAGTTACTTACATCACCTTTACCACCCGGAACACTTGGAAAGTTAAAGAAACCAAATTCCATTTCAGGTTGCTCAACAGCATACTGACCTAATGTCCAACTACCCATCCACTCCATTGCTGCAGCACCAGTGTATAACTGAGTTCTAGTATCACCAGCTTCCCAGTTTCGACTATTATAACCTTCTCCAAAATATCCTTTGGCAACAAGATCCTGAATCATTTCACCGGCTTCTATAAAAGCAGCATCAGTAAATGAACCACCTCTACCAGGTACTGATGCTTTTTCCCATGCAGATGGTCCAGCAATTCGGTCTACAAGTATCATGAACCAGAAAGATCCAGGCCACATAACTTTGTTTCCAAGTGCAAGAGGTGTAATACCATTAGCTAACAAAGTATCCATAACGCTAATAAACTCATCCCATGTCTGAGGCTCTTTTAGATTATACTTAGCAAAAATATCTTTCCGGTAGTTCATACTAACAAGACTTGCACCAGCAAAAACAGGAACTCCCCATGTACCAGGGTATTCAGGAAATTCTGCAAAAGCCATAGCACTAGGTAAAAATCTAGCTGCCCATTCAGGATCTGAATCTAAGTATGGAGATAAATCAACAACTCTTCCCGCTTCAACCATTGGTAAAAGAGACATAGTTCCACCCCATGTAAACATAACATCACCTTCTGTTTTAGATCCCATAGCTACTTTCATTTTTGTTTTGTAATCTTTATCAATTGCCGTAACATGATTTATTTTCACATTAGGATTATCCGCTTCAAATCGTGCTATTGTATCTTCAACAACACCATTCATTGGATTCCCTTCTGTAAA
>JAOPTT010000006.1:462976-728314 GCA_051531975.1 Spirochaetaceae bacterium | reverse complement strand
ATGTAATAATTATTCATTTCCTGAGACGTTTGTATCCCAAACCGGCTTTTTCCCAGCAATTTCCGGTATATATAGGAACTCTTTTCTATAGAGAGATGGTGATTTCCCAGTTCTTTTCTTAAAAAGCTTTGAAAAATATGAAGCCTCATGGAAACCAAGATTTGCTGCTATCTCTTTTGTCGGTTTTGTAGAGTGTATAAGAAGATGGGAAGCTTTCTGGATAACCTTATTTTGCATAAAGTCTTTTGGAGAGCAGCCAAAATCCGTATTAAAGTGTCTATAAAAAGTTGTATATGACATCCCCATAATATCTGATAGATTTGATATTGGTAGATTTGCATCTATTTTTTCCCAGAAATAAGGGAATATCAGTTTATATTTTTGTATCAATTTGTAATCCTTGCCGTAGGACTTTTCAAAGCTGTTTAAAAATAGACCACAAATATATAAAATTCTGCTTTTTAGAATTAAAATATCCCCAGGATTTCTACTGTAGATTATTGAGCAGACCGGATCATTTTCATCCATCAGGTAGGGTATTATTTCCACACAGTTTTTACTATCTCCCATATCAAATCCTGGATAAAGTTCCAGATCAAAATGCACCCAAAACATACCAATATTGGTTTTTGTTCCCATAGTATATGTCACATCTCTGGGAATAAAATATGCATTTCCTACTGTTAGAGGTATTTTTTTAACCGGACTTTCCAAATAACCTTCCCCGGTCGTAATTATGTATAACCTGTTATATGGATCTCTTCTCTTATTATAATACCAATTGGTTCCAATTTTATCATAACCATGTTGGTATGTTCTAATTTTTGAGTTATTAAAAAGCTGATAAATTTCTACTAAACTATCTTCTTTAATCATATTATTTCCTTACACTCCTTAACATAATATAGAAATGTATATAATAAACATACTTTGAAACAATATTTTTTAGACTCATCCCTCGAAATTATTTGTAGTATCTGTCGAAAAATAGTAACATAAAACTCATAATTATCTCCACTAAAGGAATGTACATGAGACAATTTGATGAAAGAGATACTCTGTTTTCAAGAATTTTTGAACTTGAAGAAGGATCAGAAAAATATGACAATTATTATAGCAGTAAACCAGAAAATGAGCTTATAGATAAAAAACTAAGAAGTCACTCTAATGGAGAATTTGATGATGATGTTTATTCACAAAAACTTGTAGATTCCACATTCCAGTTTCTAAAAGATATTAGACCATTGGCTCATCAGAGTAAGTCAAAAGAAATAACAACAGTTGATCCTAAAAAAATAACAGAAGTTATTAAAAAACTTGCTGTAGATTATGGCGCTGTAATTACAGGTGTAGCAGATATGAATCCAAGGCTTTATTACTCTTATAGAGGTCGGGGAGAGAGTTATGGTAAAGAAGTCATAGAGAATAATCCATATTCAATAGTTTTTGCAGTTGAAATGAATAAAGATCAACTTTTAAATGCACCAGGAGCTAAGGAATCAGTAGAGGTTGTAAGGGGTTATAGCAGAGTTGCTCTAATTGGAATGATGATTAGTTACTATATTAGAGCTCTAGGATACGATGCAAATTGTCATATGGATGGAGAGACTTCAATACCCATGGTTCCAGTAGCATACCGAGCTGGACTAGGGGAGATCGGTAGAATAGGTATATTAATAAACAAAGATTACGGTGCTAGAATAAGACTTGGAGCTGTGACTACAAACTTACCTCTGTTGGCGGATTCTCCAAAGCCATTTGGTCTGAAAAAAGTATGTAGGACATGTAAAAAATGTTCAAAAATCTGTCCCTCTGAAGCAATCGATAATTCAACCGAGGAGCCATGGCATATAACTAGTGATACAAAGTGTTTTAAAAGTTGGAAAAAGTTCGGTACGGATTGTGGTCTATGTTTAGTCTCATGTCCATATTCTAACTAAACATAGAATTATTAACCTAAATTAATACATACCAAATATCTAAATTTTCTCAATCTCATCATTTATAGTACCTATGTTAATATTTAAAATTAGAATAAAAGGTGGATAATAATGATTAATAATGGAAAAGAAATTCTTGATAATGAACAAAATATTTTACATGCTCATGGTGGCCAAATTGTTTTTGAAAATAGTAGATATTACTGGATAGGGGAAGATAGAAGAGAACGTAATAAAGTTTCGTGTTACTCTTCAAGCGATCTTATAAATTGGAAGTTTGAAAATTGTATATTGTCTTTAGATAGCCCAACTTTAGATTATTATGTCAGAACAGATTCTACTCTGGAAATCAGTGGAGAAAAAGCTGATATCGGAGAGGGGTGTAATATAGAAAGACCTAAAGTTATATATAACGACAGTACGAAACAATGGATTATGTGGATGCACTGGGAGAGACCAGGTGACTACTTAGAGGCTAGATGTGCAGTTGCAGTAAGCGATGATATAACATCTGAATTCAGATATTTAGGTAGTTTTAATCCTGTAGGCCACATGTCCAGGGATTGTACTTTATATAAAGATGTTGATGGAACAGCATATTTTATTTCATCTGCAAGGGATAATGCAGATATGAATATTTATAGATTATCAGATGACTACCTATCAATAGATGAACATGTAAGGACACTTTGGCCTGGTCAGTTTAGGGAAGCCCCAGCTCTGTTTAAAAGTGGAGATTATTATTATATGTTAACTTCTGGTTGCACTGGATGGTCCCCTAATCAGACTAAATATTCATATTCAAAAAGTATAACCGGTAAATGGAGTCCATTAAAAAACATTGGTAATGAAAATTCGTTCAGGAGTCAGCCAACCTGGGTTCTACCAATAAAAAATAGTGATAAACAAAGCTATGTATATATAGGAGATAGATGGGAAGGGGAAAAGGATCATTATTTTGACTCAACATATGTTTTTCTACCATTAGATTTAGATGGAAATACTTTAAACCTGAACTGGTTAGATGAATTTCAGGGTTTATAACAAAGTCCTATATCATTAAAATAATATTAACTAATAATATCAGCTGATTAAAACAATTACCCCCGGACATGTAAAACAGACAGTTTTATATGTATCCGGGATTTTTTTTAATTAAAAAACTAAAAAGTATAACCCCTCGAATCTAAATACAATCCCTCACCAATTTCACATATCAGTAATAAAATAATTATATCATCAAGGAGGTGAGTTATGAACAGTTCTTTAAAAAAAGAGATCTGGAAGAGCAGATATTTATATATATTATTGATTCCAACTTTATGTTTTTTTATAATTTTTAAATATATTCCAATATATGGAGTAATTCTAGCATTTAAAAAGTTTAGTTATGCCAAGGGTATTGTTGGTAGTAGTTGGATTGGACTTGAGAATTTCAGAGAGATATTGAGGCTTCCTAACTTCTGGAGTGCTTTCAGAAATACGGTTATTCTAGCTGGAATGCGGTTGGTTATTTCCTTCCCAGCTCCAATAATTCTTGCAATAGCTATTAATGAGCTAAGATTAAGAAAATTCAAAAACTTTATACAGACAGTTTTGACTTTCCCACATTTCCTATCATGGGTTGTAATAAGTGGTATTGTTCTGGATCTGTTTGGTGGTGGTGGTGTAGTAAACTCAATACTGATTTTTCTTAAATTACCAAAACAACATGTATTAATTAATCCTGATACTTTTAGAATGTTTCTTGTTGGTACTGATATGTGGAAAGAGATGGGTTGGGGTACAATTATCTATCTTGCTGCACTTTCTGGTGTAGATCCTACCCTATATGAAGCTGCTGATATCGATGGAGCAAGTAGATTTCAAAAGATACAGATAATTTCCTGGCCTGCTCTTTCACCTGTTGTGACAATTCTTCTAATTCTTTTTATCGGAAATGTTATGAATACAGCAGGTGCCGGTTTTATGCAGGTTATTAACCTCTATAATCCAGCTGTTTATAAAACAGGTGACATTATTGATACATTTGTCTACCGTCGAACATTTTTTCAGGGTGCAAGTTTTGGATCCTCTACAGCTATAGGTCTGTTTAAATCTATTATCAACTGCATATTACTATTTTCTGCAAATAAAATTGCTGGAAAAGTTAGTGATAATGCACTTATTTAAAGAAGGAGAATAAAATGAAACTAATAAAAAGAATGAAACCAAATAATAAAGTTACTGGTTTGGATATAACAATAACAATAATTTTAATAATATTGAGTCTATTGATCGTTCTCCCATTTTACAATGTTGTAATACGTTCATTTGCTACTCCTAGGGCGGTTAATGATCAACTATTCTACTTGATACCAACAAGTTTTGATCTCTCTTCATATTCTCATGTTTTTATGAGATCAGGATTAGGTAAAGCATTTATTACCACTATTTTTCTTGTGATTTTTGGAACAGCTTTTAATATGTTTTTAACAGCAAGTGGTGCTTATGCTCTGTCTAAAAAAAATCTTCCTGGTAGAAAGATTTTTATGTTGTTAATTATTTTTACAATGTTATTTAACGGTGGACTTATACCATTTTATCTGACTATGAAAAATCTGGGTTTAATAAATAGCTATTTTGCTATGATACTTCCAGCAGGTATAGATACTTTCCTACTGTTTATTATGTTAAATCATTTTAAAAGTGTTCCACCAAGTTTGGAAGAGTCTGCGATACTTGATGGTGCAAATGATATCCAGATATTAATTCATATAATATTACCTGTATCTAAGGCTACTATAGCTGCTGTTGGACTATTTTACGCAGTTGGAAGATGGAATGAATGGTGGCTTGCAATGTTTTTAATAAACGATGCAGCTAAATTCCCTTTACAGTTAGTATTAAGAGAGATAATTAACTCTGCAGCATCAACATTATCTACATCAGCATCTTCTGCACAGTCCTCTACTACCGACACGATGCCGGAAATACTGCAGATGGCTGCAGTTGTAATTACTATTGTTCCCATTATGTGTGTTTACCCTTTTATTCAACCATATTTTGCATCGGGAGTAATGGTTGGTTCGGTTAAAGGCTGAAAGGTCAAAGATACCAATTTAAGGAGAGTTTATGCTATTTGGTGCTGCTTATTACCCAGAACATAGAGATCAGGGTAAATGGACTTATGATGTAGATATGATGGAAAGAGCAGGGGTGAACTGTCTTAGAATCGGTGAGTTTGCGTGGAAACTTTTTGAGCCATCAGAAGGAAAATATGACTTTTCGTGGCTTGATAGTTTTTTAGATATTGCACAGAAAAAAAATATAGATGTATTGTTATGTCCTCCTTTAAGGACTGCTCCAAATTGGTTGGTTAAAAAAAATCCAGAAGTATTAATAAAACTTGAATCCGGGGAAAGCCTTACTTTTGGGAGCCGTTATACTTTTTGTATTAACAATCCAGTTCTTTTAGAGAGAGCAGGGTTTCTCGCTGATAAAATGTCATCATATTATTCCAATCACCCTAGTATAACCGGATGGCATCTTGATAATGAGTTTGGTGATGAACCGGATTGTCATTGTAAATATTGCCAGAAGGGTTTTATAGATTTTTGCACTAATAGATATGAGAATATTAATATACTTAATCATGAATGGGGTCTGGATTTCTGGGGTCTTAGGCTTGACTCATTTGATGAAATTATATCACCACAAATTACCAAAACTTTTCACAGTCCTGGACATCTTCAGTCATGGAGACAATTCAGAAGCGATTCAACTAATAAAGCAGTTGCATTATTGAGTGGTGAAGTGAGAAAAAACAAAGGGAAGAAACAATTTGTTACTACAAATCATCAGCCTCTGTGGAATGCTAATACAGATTATTTTGATATGACTAAATATCTTGATATTAACGGTACAAATTATTACCCTCCTTATGGTGGTTCTAAGGGTCTTAATATATCCATGGGTCTATGTGCTGCTAGAGGTTATGGTAAACGTAAATTTCAAGTTCATGAACTAAGAAATGGTCCACATATGATTCCAGGAGCAGAAAATAATACACCTGCTCCTGGCGAGATTGAAAAGACAACTATGCATGTCATTGCAAATGGTGCCGTGGGTATATTTTATTTCAGATGGAAGAGTTGTGTCTTTGGTGCTGAACAATCCCATGGAACTATTGTTGATTATAATGGGAAACCACGGCGTATTTATGACGAAGTATCAAGGGTAGGTAGTAAATTATCAGAGCTAAAAGATTTAATTGATAACTCAATTATAAATAGTGCTGTGGCTATGTTATATGATTTTCCAACAAGATGGATAATGGAAACAGGTTCATCCTGGAACGGTCCAAAAAACCTCTACATTGAAAGAACTAAGAAAATTTACAGTGTAATACAAAGATTTGGTATAAATATGGATCTAACAGGAAGGAATCAAGATTGGAATGATTATAATATTCTAATTATTCCATTTTTATCCGCTATGACGGATTCTCTTGCTAAAAAAATATTAGATTTTGTCTCGACTGGTGGGATAGTAATTATGCATCCATTATGTGGTAATAAAGATATTAATGGACAAATCTATCCAGATAGAATACATCCAATTTTAAAAGATGTCTTAGGTTTTGATATCTCAGACTTTATCACTTTGGGTCAAACTGAGAAGGAAAAATTTAATTGGAATAATAAGACATACTGCTTTTCTATCTTTTCTGACCTTGTTAAAGATATAGATGACAAAACCAAAGTTTCAGCAAAAATTAGCTCAAACTGGTACAACAATTTTCCTGCATTATGTGAAAAAACTCTAGGTAAAGGATCTCTGACATATTTAAGTGTTTTTCCTGATGAAGAATTTTATTCCGATTATTTTTTTAATCTTTTTACTACAAATGGATTATTCGAAGATATAATTATAGAATATGATAAAATGCTTCCTATAGGTATTGAATTGATTACTCACACCTTAGATGAAAAACAAGAAGTATATTATTTGATCAATCACAATACAGATACCATAACTCTAGAATGCAAATACAGTATGAAAGATTTGTATCATAACAAGTTGATAAAAGCAGGTCATTTTGAAATTGAGCCATACGGTATAAGAGTATTGTTGATTAACAATAACTAAGGAGAGTACATGAGCGAGAGTACCAAACGGCCAAATATATTAATTTTTATGACAGATCAGCAAAGGGGGGACTCTTTAATTAATCCTCTGATTCCCACTCCTAATTTAGATAAATTTAGACAGGATGGTTTAACATTTACAGATACTTATTGTCCTTCTCCACATTGCTGTCCGTCTAGGGCAAGTTTTTTTACAGGACTTTATCCAACAAGACATGGAGTCTGGAATAATGTTGATGTATCTAATGCTTTAAGCCGTACTACAAAAGAGAATGTTGGATTATTTACAGATATTCTTGGGAAAGAGGGATATCAGATGGATTATTGTGGTAAATGGCATGTAAGCAGTTTGTATGGTCCAGCAGATAGAGGTTGGAATGTTGGAACTGTTAAGGGTAACCAGGCACAGTTTAAATCTATTAAAGAGACATTAACCCTAGAAGAGATGGAGGTTGAAAAACACCGAAACTGGAAAAAATATAGTCAATGTAAGATAGATAAAGAAGATGATGCCCGTAATTCTGGAGATATAATACGTCCTGGATATACAAGATATTCACATTATGGAACCAACAAAAATCCTTTTGGGGATGTAGATGTAACAACAGAAGCCGTGGATATTATATTAAATCGTAAGAACTCAGAAAACAGTAACCCGTGGATTCAATATGTAGGTCTGTTAGGGCCCCATGATCCATATGAAGTTCCACAGGTATATCTTGATAAAATTGACCAAGACCTTATAGAATTACCACTTAGTTTTGATGATGATATGAAGGATAAACCGGGGTTTTATAGACGAATACAGGATATCTATTCACGTCTGCCAAGAGAAGAACATAAAAAGGCACTTCATCAATATTATGCATTTTGCTCATTTGTTGATGCCCAGTTTGGTAGAATCCTAGATGTTATAGAAAAGACAGGGCAGACAGATAATACTATTGTACTATTTGTTTCCGACCATGGTGACTATGCAGGTGAACACGGTTTGTGGACAAAGGGTCTTGCCCCATTTAGAGGTGCGTACCATATTCCAGCTGTTATGCGTTGGCCTAATGGTATAAAAAATCCAGGGCGGCAGGTAGATGAAATGGTTTCACTTGTAGATTTTGCTCCAACTTTCCTTGAAGCTGTTAATAGTCAGGAGATTAATCCACACGGAAAAATACCAACTGAAGAGGGAACATTAAGACAAATTTCCTTTGCTGGACAATCACTAATTCCCTTTCTTAAAGAAGAAAATGTAACATGGAGAAAAGAGCTATATACTCAGTCAAATGGTAATGAACTTTACGGTATTCAGAGAATTGTTTTTGATAAAAAATACAAATTTGTATTTAATGGTTTTGATTATGATGAACTATATGATCTGCAAAAAGATCCCCATGAGATGAAAAATCTTATAGCAGATGGTAAAAATGGATCTTATGAAACTGTAGTTAAGGAGTATTATAAAAAGATGTGGAAATTTGCCCGGGAAAATGGTGATCAGTATAATAATCCCTATATAAATACTGCTTATCCAACATTTGGACCTGGTATTGTTTTCTAGTATAACTATTGATCAATACAGGTAAAATATACCCCCCCTTTTATCTAAAGTTCATCCCTCCCGTAGTTTTAATATGTGGATCTATAATTTAATTATTGAAACGAAGGAGAACAGAATGAAAAAGATTTTAATGTTATCTATTGTATTTTTATTGGCTTTATCTACCTATGCAAGTGGTAATAAAGAAGCAGAAAGTGGTGAAATGAAAAAGATGGATATTTCAATAGGATATTGGGATATAAGTACATATATAGATAGTGCAAACAAAGATGAATTCACTAAATATATTGAAGAAAGATTTAATGTTAACATTGTACCAAGAAACTTTGGATGGGGAGATTGGAATGAAAAGGCACTATTGTGGGGTGCTTCAGATGACCTACCAGATGTTTTTGCAAGTGCAATGATGCTTCAGGATGTATATTACCAATGGGTTGATGAAGGACTTCTACGAGCACTACCGTCAGATATGTCTGCATATCCTGTTTTAAATAAAGTAGTTAATCAACCAGCTATTAGTTCTTTAAAAATCGATGGAGATCTTTATATGTTCCCAAGATTAAACGCTGCTGATTCAAGTTATAACTCTGCAGAAAGAGGAATAATGTCCAGAAAAGACTGGAGAGAGGAACTTGGTATACCTAAGCCGGAAACATTTGATGATTATTTAGCATTAGCTAAAGCTTTTACTGAAAATGATCTAGATGGAAATGGAGTAAATGATACAATTGGTATGACTTTCAGGTCTAAAGCGTTAGTATCAATGGCACTACTTTCAACTGTGCCTGAAGCTGCAAGTAAAACATGGAAAAAAGAAGATGGTAAATGGATTCCTGGATATGCATCAAAAGATATGGTTAAAGGAATTAAAGAACTTAATACACTTTGGAAGTCTGGAGTAGTTGATGGTGATGTTTTATCATATAATGGTAAAGAGGGTAATGAGGTATTTGCACAGGGTAATACAGGTATGTTATTTACTGGTGCTAAAGCTAATAAACTTAAAGATATTTCAGAACTTTGGGAAAAATATAATGATTCTGATTTAACTGATAAAATAGAGTTCTTACCAATATGGAAAAATGAAGAAGGTAAAAGATACGCTTTCCACGAAGGTAAAAACTTCTGGTCATCAAGTTATTTTAGTGCACATGTATCAGACGAAAAAATGGCTAAAATCATGGAGATCTATAACTTCTTATTATCTACTGAGGGAGTAAATATACTTAAATTTGGTATTCCTGGTATAGATATGACAGATAATGGTAACGATGTAACAGTTAACGATAAGTCTGTTGATCTTGAGAAAAAATATCCTTCAATAGGGATATTTAGAGGTCTTCCTGTATGGTTTAATGACATGAGCGTTTGGGTTAAAGATGGATTTTCATTAGCAATGTATCCTGAAGATGTTATGGATGTTTGTATCAATCAGTATGATGATAGCAAAAACAGTTTAAGTCCTGTTAATATGGGTATTCAATACTTAAGTACTCCAAATAAGGCTAAATTCGAGCGAGGGGATTTAATATTTGATTCAGTTATAGTTGCAATGATTTCAGATGATCCTGAAACTGAATGGAACAACCAGATGGATCAGTTAAGAGCTGAAGGTTTAGATGGTGCAATTGAAGAAGTAAATCAGAAAGCTAAAGAGTTAGGGATTAAATAATATATTGCATTAAGGTTAATTCCCTGATAGCATTAATTTAATGAGAAAAATATTACAATTAAACCTTATGCTTTTAATAATCTCCTCTTGTACTGTTAAAGAGGAGATTAAAATAGCACAGATAGAAAAGCCACCGGTTATTGATATATCGGTGGCTTTTTGGGAAATAGAAAAATTTTTAACTAGTGACAATGATGATTACCTGAAATTTATAGAAGAAAAATTTAATATCAATATAGTTCCAAAAAACCTAACATGGGCTGAATATAATCAAAAAATTCTTTATTGGGCTGCCTCTAATAAACTTCCTGATATATTTGTTGGTAGTTTTATGTTATCAGATGAATATTATAGCTGGATAGATAATAATCAAATCAGGTCATTACCAGCTGATCTAAGTAAATATCCATATATTAAATCTATCACTGAACAGGAAGGAATTAAGAACCTTAGTACCTATGGAAAGTTATATCTTTTTCCAAGAATTAATGCCCTAGATTCTACATATAATTCTGCAGAAAGAGGGATTGTCTCAAGAAAGGACTGGAGAGTTAAACTGGGATTAGACATCCCAGAAACATTTGAAGAGTACGTCTCTCTAGCAAAAGCTTTTAAAGAAAATGATCCTGATGGAAATGGAATTGACGATACAACAGGAATAACTTTTGCTAATAAACAGTATACTTCAACTGTTTTTTTATCATCTGTGCCTGAAGCAGCCAGTAAAACATGGAAATTTGAAGATAATAAGTGGATTCCAGGATATATTTCTAAAAATATGGTTACAGGTATAATGGAATTAAACAGACTTTGGAAAGAAGAGCTTTTAGATCCACAGCTTTTATCTTTATCGGGGGAAGAGGGTAAATTTAATTTTTGTTTGGGGAAAACAGGAATGTTGTTTACCCAGATTAAACCAAGAGTAATATATAGTTTATCTGATTTATGGTTACGGTATAATGATACAGACCTATCAGATGTAATTGAGTTCCTTCCAATTTGGAAAAATGAAGAAGGATATCGATACTCTTTCCATGAAGGTAAAAATTTCTGGTCATCAAGTTTTTTCAGTTCTAATGTATCTGATAAAAAAATGGAGAAAATATTAAGTCTATATGATTACCTGTTATCTGAAGAGGGACAAAATTCCATTAAATATGGAATACCTGGTGTAGACTTTACATTAGAAGATGGAGTTATCAATATTATTGATAGTTCAGACATGAATAAAAAATACCCTTCATTAAATATTTTTATCGATCTACCTTCCTGGGGTGGGGATATCAGTAACTGGATTGTAGATGAATATTCTCTTGCTATATATAAAAAAAATATAATGGAGAGTTGCTTGGATTTATATGAAAAAAACAGAGAGTATTTAAGTCCTGTAAATATGGATATACAATATTTAAATACTCCAACTAAATCAAAATTTGAGAAAGGTGATGCTATATTTGATACCATACTTAATGTATCTATAGCAGATGATCCAATAAAAGAGTGGGAAAAACAGATTAAACTGCTACAGGATGAGGGATTGGATATGGCAATAGATGAGGTTAATAATAAAGCCACCCAGTTGGGAATAATAAATCCTTAACTTAAATTCTCCCTATATTCTGATGGACGTATTCCAATTTTGTTCTTGAAAAGTTTACTAAAGTATTTTACATCAGTATAACCAATTATTTCACTAATTTCTGATATTTTGAGGTTTTTATCTTTTAATAATTTTTTAGCTTTCTCCATTTTTAGATCGATAATATATGTTAAAAACCCACCTTTATAATGTTTTTTGAATAATTGGCTTAGATATGAAGGATTTAAAAGGAACTCACTTGCAACAGAATTCAGTGATATTTCTGAACCCAGGTTCTCTCTAATATATTTTTTTATCTGATTTATTATTGTTAAAGATTTACTTGATGATTTATGTTCAGCAATAATAATCAGACATTTTAGAAAAAGAGTCATAGATTCTTCTGGTGAGCTAGATGACAGGTTATTAGTCTGAAATTCATCATTGTTCGAAATATCTTTATAAGAAACTCCTTCAGGAAGCATTTTATTTTCAATATTAAGAAACATAAGATTTAATGAACCTTTAATCTGTTTTAAAGTATATCTCTCTTTTTTAAAATAAAGATAAAGTTCTTCTATATTATCATTTATCTCTTTAGATTTAAAACTCTCTATATCATCTATTATTTTTTTTACAAATCCTTCTGGATAACTAAAATTTTTATCTTCTATCTGCTTTCTTAATTTTAAAACAGTATTTAATAGTTCATCTTCATCCACCGGTTTTAATAGATAATCGGTAACTCCGTATATCATTGCTTTTTTTGCATATTCAAAGTTGTCATAACCTGAGAGTATAATAATTTTTATTCCCGGATAACTATTTTTGATCTCTTTAGATAATTGGATACCATCCATGATAGGCATTTCTATATCAGTAATAACTAAATCAACTTTATTATCAGGGTTCTTAATTATTTCTAAAGCTTCACTGCCATTTGATGCTGAACCTATAATTTTTATTCCGTGTTCAAACCAGTCAACAACATGTCTTAGACCTTTTCTAATTTTGGGTTCATCGTCAACTATTAGAATATTCATACATTTTCCTCATTTGGTAAAAAGATTGATACTGTGGTTCCTATATCTATATTTGATTTTATAAAAACACCATATTTATCACCGTATTTTAGTTTAATTCGTTTATTTACATTATAAAGGCCAATACTACCGTTAGTTTGTTTTATTTCATTGTTTAATCTTTTTGACATTAAATCTAGAGTATTATCATCTATTCCACTTCCATTATCTATAACACTAAAAACTGCGGAGTTCTTGATCTTTTTTAACCTAATAATAATAGTTCCTATTTTATTTTTTAAACCGTGTTCAAAAGCATTTTCGACGATGGGTTGCAGGATAAATTTAAGAGTTCTATTCTTATATAGTGTTTCATCTATTTCGTAGTTAATGACAACATTATCTTCATATCTTATCTTAAGCAGTTCAGTATAATTTTTTACATGATTTAGTTCTTCTTTAAAACTTACCTCTTTAACATCAGTTTTTGTAGTATATCTGAATAGATTTGCAAGTATTTTTATTGCTGTGGCTATCTCTTTCCTATCATCAGTTAATGACATCATTCTTATTGATTCCAATGTATTATATAGAAAATGAGGATTGATTTGACTCTGTAGAGCCTCTAGCTGGGCTCTCTTCTTCTCAACTTTTTCAAGAAGTAAAAACCCATTTTTTTCGATTAGTTCAGTATTGGATTCTTCTATTTTATGTAACATAATATTTATTTCTTTTGTTAAAATCTCAATTTCATTACTATTGGTAGATTTAATTTTATTATGTTTTTTACTGGCAATGTCTCTTAAACTAAGAATAATATCTTTGATTGGATTGGTTATACTATTCATAATAATTATGGAAGATAGAGCCATAAATACCAATGCTGCAACTAATATAATTATACCGTTATTTATTACTGGTGTTATATTTGTTTTAATATTGGTAAATGAGTTATTGCTATATATTGTCCAATCTAAAACATCAATTACTCTCTGTTTTGCTTTTTCATTTCCATTAATATTTAACTCGTTTGTATTAATAAGGGTATGATTTGTACTTGCCCCAATAACACCATTTTTATCTGATATTATATAGTCTGATCCTTTGTTAAGATAGTTGTTTATATGACTCATCGAAACTGCAATAATAATATATCCTAGAGCTTTTCCTGTATATTCTGTAGTTGAATATATTGGAGATATATAAAAAAAGTGCATCCTATTTTTTTTGTTTATTGAATAATAATCGTCGTAATAGAATGTTGTTACAAGTCCTGATCTAATGCTTTCCAAAGAGTATTCTTGTAACATCTCAGCCATTACAAACCTTGTTCCCATAATATTTTCAACAAGAATATCACCATCTGAAGAGAGTATTTTAATATCAGTAACATCGTGGTTTCTTTCACTTATCTCTGAGAAATTTCTTTTTATATGTTTAATCAATCCAGCTTTTTTAATGGGATCATTTTCATTGATAAACTCCTGATGCAGAGTATTTAGAACAAGAGTTTCACCTATGTAGTTAATTGACTTTTGCTTATTATTAATAATTGATACTATTTGATCTTCACTGTTTTGAACATATTCCTTTTGTCTATCAACCAATAATCTATTAAGGTTAAATGAATAATATGACTGTATTATTAAACCAAACAGTAGTTGTATTGAAATTAATATAAAGAATTGTCTTTTTAAAGAAAGATTAAGTTTCATAAATAGATTGTATAATGGACAAATGCAACAGTCAAATTAATACATCTGTTAACTATAATTTGTCCCCTACAAAACCTAAATTAAATACCATAACATAGCAATCTTGCCTATATAATTGCCTCTTCACTAAGACTTTGGGAGTATATAGGTGATAAACACGGGCTTCATAGAAGTTATATTTATCACCTATATATCTTTTTATTTACCTGGTTTAAGCAAAGTGATAATACCCTTTAAATACCTGGAGTTTATCATATGAATTACACCATTTATCGCTTTTGTACTGAATTTTCCTCCACTCATTAAAATAAGACTTCGTAGTGGCATGTCAAAAATTATGGCTGTCATCATTCTTTCCATAGTTGGATCAATCTTCTCTTCATTTCCTGATGTTTTTAAAAAGTTTTTCAGAATTAGTTTATACAGTTTTTTACCAATAAAGGTATTGCTTACATCCCCTACAGTTGAAGTTATATTAAACAGTTCCCCCTTTGCCATATTTTGCATTGGGATTTCCCGACCTAAAAGGTGTGTAAAACTTCCATCTTTTATATTTTTAATATCTTTAATGTTGTAATATTCAGGAGTTAAATTTCTAAGATCTGGTGTCTTAATTTCAGATGATGAATTTACAGTTAACTCAGCTTCTAGCCTAATATCTCTACTGGATGCTCCTAATAATATTTTAAAGTTTCCGCTCTCTATTACCCAGTCTTTTTCATCCACATTGTAATATGCAAAATCCCTTTTACTTAATTTAAATGTTACATTTTTTTGTTCTCCAGGGTTAAGATCAACTTTAGTAAATTCTTTAAGTTCTTTTTCAGGTCTGAATATAATACTCTTTGTATCATTAACATATAACTGAACTATCTCTTTTCCTGCTAGTGAACCGGTATTTTTAACATTTAGACTAACTGTTAATGTTTCACTTTCAGTCATTTCTGTTTTGTCCAGTTTTAGATTAGAATACTCAAACTCTGTATAACTTAAACCATACCCAAAAGGAAATAAAACATCTTTTTTTGCAGTGTCATAATAACGGTATCCAACATAAATACTCTCACGATACTCCACAGTTTTAGGTCCCATTCCAAACCAGTTTGTTGCTAGATCATCTTCAATTTTAATAGGAAACGTTTCAGCTAACTTTCCACTTGGATTTACTTTTCCTAAAAGTATATCTACAGCAGCAGCTCCACCAGCCTGTCCCCCAAGGTAACACTCTAAAATTGAGTTGACGCTATCTTTCCATGGCATAGAAACTGGAGCACCATTTTGTAATACAACAATTACATTATTATTCACTTCGGCTAGAGATTTTATTAAACTAGTATGACTGTCAGGAAGATCGATATGTATCCTATCAAAGCCTTCTGATTCATAATCATCTGTTAAACCTGCAAATATAATAACAGTACCTTTTCCTTTTGATGAATTAACAGCCTCTATAATAAGGTTATTATCTGGTATATCTGAACTTATGTTATATCCCTGTTTGTAATCATATTTTATACCCAGTTTATCAAACTCATCTAGAGAACTTGTTATCTTATGTGGATTGATAAATGAACTTCCAGCACCCTGATATCTTGGAGTTTTGGCAAACTCTCCCACAATAAGTATATTTTCAGTATTAATTAGTGGTAAAAAGTTATTACTATTTTTTAGTAGAACTGCTGAGTTTCCTGCAACTTTCCTTGCAAGTTCATTATGTACATCTTTATCATAATTAAAATCCGGTTTTTTTGCTTCTTCAGATTTAAAAATTAGATCCAGTACTCTGCTTACAACTTTATCAAGCTCCTGTACTGTTAAATTACCACTGTTAACAGCTTCCACAATTAACTTATCATTTATACCACCACTTGAAGGCATCTCTAATTCAAGCCCGGCTTTAATACCCTGAACTCTGTCATTACATGCACCCCAGTCGGTAACTACTAAACCAGTATGACCCCACTCATCTTTTAATATATCAGTTAATAATTTCTTATTATCACTACAGTATTCACCTTCAATTTTGTTATAAGCACACATTACTGTCCAGGGCCCAGCTTTTTTAATTACTTCTTCAAAACCAGGTAGATAGATCTCTCTTAGTGTTCTCTCATCTACTACAGAATCTGTAACCATTCGTCTATGTTCTTGATTATTAAGAGCAAAATGTTTAAGTGATGTTCCTATCCCTTGGCTCTGTATACCGTTAACTAGGGCTGCTCCCATTTTACCAGTAACATATGGGTCTTCTGATATATATTCAAAATTTCTACCACATAGTGGGGATCTTTTAATATTAACTCCAGGGCCTAAAAGAACAGATACATCTTCAGCTAGACACTCCTCTCCAAGTGCCACACCCATCTCTTCCATCATATCTATATCCCAGGAACTGGCAGTAGCTGAAGCTGTTGGGAAACAAGTAGCTTTTACACTTCCTCCTAACCCTACATGGTCTCCCTTTGCCTCTTGTTTTCGTAAACCGTGGGGACCATCAGTAACCATTATAGATGGGATATTAAGCCTTTCTATACCTTTTAAATGCCAGAAATCTTTTCCTGAGCAAAGACTTGCCTTCTCTTCCAATGTTAACTCTTTTAATAGATTGTTAATGCTAATTTTCACTGTTTACTCCTAAGTGTTCTAAAATTATTTCAATGTGTTTATATACAAGGGATTCATTAATTTTTTTATTTTCATATTCTTTAATATTTATTCTCATTAAAAGACTAAAAATGGATTGAAGAATATATGTATCATATAGATCAATCTCTTCTTCTTTTATATTAATAGTTCCATCTTTAATTCCACACATCAAAGCGGATTTAATAGGATATCTATCTTCCTCCTCAATAAATGGTAAATACTCTTTTGTATATTTAATAAATGCAGGGTGGGTTTTAGAGAGGGTGGAAATGTATATATCAAAATACATTATGTATTTTGTAAAACCAATATCCTCTGTTTTGTCTTCTTTTAAATTAATTAAACTAATCATAATTGACTTTAGCTGATATAAACCGGTCGTGGATGTATCCAACTCAAATGAATTAGAAAGTTGAGAATTATAAAAACAAAAATATGTACAATCTATAACTAGAAACTCCTTAGAAGGGTAATATCTATATAAATTCCTTGTTGTGATATCACAGACTTTGGCTATTTCCACAAGTGATACACTCTCTATACTATTTGAAGTAAATAGATTTAGACTCTTTGATAAGATTGTTTGTCTTGTTTTAGCTTTAGTTTGGCTCTCTTTGTATGTGACATTAATGTCTTCCATAATGACATTTTACCTCATAATAGGTATAAGTCAATCATAAATGTCCATATACCTGACATTTATTGGAAATAAAAGCTCAACCCAGCAAAATGTAATAAGTGTAACCCTCTCATTTAGTTTATCAGTCATTACTGTTGTTAATGTAAATATTGGAAAATCACTAAATATTTATTTTGAATATATTATTATTTACAACCAATTTTTTACTCTCTATATTTAAACTATAGACTTTAAAGGAGTTCTCATGAAAAAATCAGCTTTATATTTGATACTTATGACATTTATTTTTTTATCTACAAGTTTACTGAACGCTCAAACGATTAATGATTATAATGCAACTGGTGCTGCAGGAATAATTGCATTTGCAGAAAATGAGACAAGAGATAGGTTAGGTCCTGAGAGACTCAGTGAGATTGCACACTCATGGGCAAAAGACCCAGGTTTCTTATCCCTTGTTATCCGTCCATACGGTGGACCACCATGGTGTCTGCAGTTTGTTTATAACTCTGATAGTGGGCAGTCATTTGATGAGTTAATAGAAGAAACCCAAGAAACTTTTGGTATCTATGCCGTACGTACTGATTATGTCGGAAATTATATTGTGCATAAAAGCACTGTGGATTCCCAAAGTATTAGATCATCTGATTCATTTTTAGCAGGAAATATAGAAATTTTAAATGGCGATGAAAACTTCCCTATTGCAGTTGCGAAACAATTATCAGAAGTTCCAGGTTTTTTTAATATAATTATCAGAGGAGAATATATTCAATTTGCATTTTATGGATTGGATGATGAGATTTATGAAATTCTGGATAACTTGGATACTGCACCTAAGTTGAAATATGCTTCTGATATAGGCTCATTTAATGATGAAACATATATTGTTATTCAAAGAGAATTTGTTAAATAACACAAAGATGTCAGCTTTTAAGAGTATTGTCGTTGATTGGTATCCTTAAAAGATTATTATTAATTTAAAATCAACTTTACTTATTCTAAACGATATCTAAAAGCTGACTGATTTCAGAAATTTTATAGGGTTTACTAATAAATCCAGCTAAACCCAATTTTATTAACTCATCAATCTTCTCATCTTTAATATAACCTGATGTAATAATTACTTTACAATTTCCATCTATTGTTCTCATTTTTGTAAAAGCTTCAGCTCCATTCATTTTCGGCATAATCATATCCATAAGAACTATATCAATTTCAGAATGTTTTTTACTGAAAATCTCTATTGATTCCAGCCCGTCTTTAGCTAGTAAAACTTTGTATCCAAGTAATTCTAGGATTTCTTGATTCAAGATTCTATTAAGTTCTTCATCATCAACAAGTAATATTGTTCCAGCTCCAGTTAGTATTGGTTTTATATCCTTCACTTGTTTAATTAAATGTTCAGAACAAGGTAGTAAAATATTAAAAGTTGTACCTAATCCTACTTCGCTATTAACCTCGATACTACCATCGTGATCTTGTATCGTACCATAAACTGCAGACAAACCGAGACCTGTGCCTTTACCCTGTTCCTTTGTTGAGTAAAAAGGATTAAATATTTTATCTAAATTAACTTTTGGAATTCCGCAACCTGTATCTTTAATTTCTATCCGTAAATAATTTCCAGGTTTAATCTCAAAAGAACTTGAATCACAATATTTCTGATCTAGGAAAGTATTAAATGTTTTAAATTGTATTGTCCCTCCATCTGGCATCGCATGACTGGCATTAATTCCTAAATTTAGAAATGCACTTTCAATTGCAGAGAGATCACCTGTAAAATTATAATTTGGTGCTTCTTTTACTACTGAAAGAGTAATTTTTTTATCTATCGTTCCTTCTAATATTTCAACTAAATCATTCAGAATCTCATGAATATTTAGAGTCGTTGTTACTATTTTACCTTTCCGGCTAAAAGCAAGCATTTTACTGATAAGTTCAGAAGCACGAACTGATGCTTGAGAAATCATACCGACATATTTAAGGTTATTCTCACTTAGTCCACTTGTAGGTAAACTAAGTAGTTGAGAAGCACTCATTATTCCAGTTAAAACATTATTAAAATCATGTGCCATTCCTCCTGCAAGTTCTCCAATCGAGTCCATTTTGCTTTTATGATTGAGCTGTTGCTGTAATTTATCTTTATCTACCTCTGCTTTTATTCGATCTGTAACATCTGCAGCCATACTCATCGCTATTCGCCGATTGTCTGGTAATCTACCCAATGAGATAGAACTGAAATCCCAAATCTTTTTGGATCCGTCAGAACAATTTACTTCATATTCTCCTTCTGATTTACGGTGCTGAAGATCATAAAGAGCATTTATATCCTGGGTAACCATTTTTTTTTGGATACCATAAGCTTTCTCAGTCCAAATACTTATTGTCGGGATATCATCATGAGTGTAACCACTTAATTCTGTCCATGTATTGCTTATTGATAAGACCTCACCATCTTCAGCATGAATCATTATGGGAAATGGACTTTTTTCAACAGCACGTCTAAATCTATTTTCGCTTTCAATTAGTTGGTTCTCCACATTTTTTCTTTCTGTAACATCTCTGGAAATAGCTAAAACGGATTCAACCGATCCATCAGTTGCAAATTCTGGTATACATCTCCATTCAAGTGTCATTAATTTATCTACCCCCTGCCATTCAAATATTTCTGAATGATTCTCACCAGTTTTAAAGACTCTTTTGATTATTCCTTCCCAGAATTCACATAAATCTTCAGGATATCCAAGTTCTCTATGTGTTTTTCCAATATATTCATCTTCAGTAAATCCTGATACATGCAATGTAGATTGATTTGCATAAATATGGCGTAATTTTTTATCATATCGCATAATATTGTCTGGATTATTTTCTGAAAGTGCATAATATTGTTCTTCTCTTCTTTTTATATCCTCTTCAACCTTTTTACTTTCGGTAATATCTCGTCCAGATGCATAAAGAAATCCATTAGATGCAGGAGTAGATTCCCATTCTATGAACCGGTACGATCCGTCTTTACACCTATATCTATTGATAAAATTAATAGTACTAAAACCGGCTTGTTGTCTTCCAATCTCTTTTAATGTTGGAGCAATATCTTCGGGGTGAATAAAATCAAAAAGTGGTTTTGATAAAAGTTCCTCTTCTGAAAATCCCAGAATCCTCGTCCATTCCGAGTTTATTTTTTTTAAATAACCATCATCTGAGGCGATAGCAAGCATAGAAGGAATAATATTGAAAAATCCTTCCATGTCGTTATTTGTAAGATTCAATTGTTTTTTTATATGTTTGTTTTGTCCTGATTGATTAGAATTAGTTTTCCTCATTCTATATCTCTCCTATAAAGAATCAATTTTATTTCTATAATCCTTCATCAAAATATTTAAAGTTGCTATATATGCAGTAGATGAACTCTCTATATAATTAAACATAATTTAAGAATAGGTCACTTTGTAGTAAAATATTTATATTAGTTAGTCAAAAAAAGAGAATGATCATATGTCTAGAGGTTATTTATTGCCATGGTAGGTTTTTCTTGAGAAAGAAGGGCTCCACGCTGCCATTCAGTAGGTGTGAGGCCGGTTTTATTTTTAAAAAGCCTAGAAAAATAATATGGGTTCTTAAAGGATAGTCTAAATGCAATATCTTTTACTGGAACTTGATTAAGTAGTAGTAGACAAGCTTCGTGAATCTTTAACTGTAAAAAATATCGGTAAGGAGATAAGCCTGTATATTCCTTGAATGAACGTTGAAAAGTACTATAACTCATACCCACATGTTCAATGAGGTCTTCAATAATAAGCTCTTCTTCAAGATGTTCTTCGAAGTAAACCTTTGCCATTCGTACAGCTCTTTCTACTCCATGGGCCATGCCTCCACCCTGATTAAGACTTGTTACACGTCCAAGCATTTTTAAGATAATGCCGCTAATAATCATTTGAAAAGCTGGAGGTTCTTCATGTATAAGATTGAAAATTTCTTTATAATCAGTGATAAGGTCTTCATGCAGACCTATTGAAGAGAGTGGAGACTCTGAATTTAATAACATTTTTCGCTGTAGTTTTTCAGGTATTTCACCTTGAAATCCAACCCAGTACTCATGCCATCCGGTACTCTTATCCGGTGCATAAGAGTGCCATATTCCTGGATAGAGAATTAATGCAGAGCCAGCTTCGACTTCTAATTCAGATACTTTCCCATCATTTGCCATCCATTGAAAATGACCTTTTCCCTGAGTTATATAAATAAGTTGAAATTCTTGAATAATACGACCACGACCTTTAGATAAATCTTTAGAAAAAGAGTCTGGATGTGTATCGGGAAGTTTAGGGTAGTTGTCATCAGGATTTATTTCTGTTGCACCTGCATCGGTACACCAAAGACCCCATTCTCTAGCTGCATCGTTTATGTGCAGATATTTCCTGAAAAACCGTAAATCTATTGGCATATGTTAAAAATGTATATCATGTTGCCTTTATTGTACATGGTCTTATGGTTAAATCACCCTTAAACTTAATTTAATTAGCTTAGGAGGCTTAAAATGAAAAAATTGTTAGTGGTTGTTATGATATTGGTTGTTAGTGCCAATACATTATTTGCAGCGAGTCAAAATGAAAGTAAAAAGATGACTATAGGGTTCTCAGTTTACGACATGCAGTATGGATTCTTTCAGGAAATGGAAAGAGGAACAAGAGAGATGGCAGAAAGTTTAGGTTATGAATTTATATTACATGATCAAAAATCTGACGAAGCTTTAATGGTTTCAGGTTGTCAGGATCTAATTGTTCAAGGTATCGATGCTCTAATAGTTTCTCCGGTTAAACCTCCGGCTGTAGGTCCAGTTGTAGAATCAGCACATGAAGCTGGAATTCCTGTAATTTTAGATGATATTGGTGGTGGTGGTTCTAATTATGACGCTATTGTTATTTCTGATAACTTTGGTGGTGGTGCTCTTGCTGGTGAATTTGTAATTGATCAATTAAAAGGTACAAATGGTTCTATGGAAGTAGCTATTATTAAAGTTGAACCTTCAGCTGTATATGCTATCCGACGTGGTGAAGGATTTAAAAAAGCTGTAACTGATGCAGGTTACAAAGTTGTATCTGAACTTTCTGGGCACAGTAAACCAGAAGAAGGTTACAGTATTATGCAAGATATTTTAGTTGCACATCCAGGGATTCAAGCTGTATTTGCTGAAAATGATCCTATGGCAGCAGCAGCAGCTCAAGCTGCAGTTGATGCAGGACGTAATGATATTATGATTATTGGTTTTAATGGTGATGGTGTGGCAATGGACGCAATCAAGGCCGGTACTATGGCAGCAACAGTTCAGCAGATTCCTTATGAAATGGGTAAGATGACTGTTCTACTTGCAGACAAAGCTATAAAGGGTTTGGCTTTAGATTATGATAATAAAGCGGATAGAGAAATTTATGTTCCTGTAAATCTAATTACAGCAGATAACGTAGAATAGTTTTAATTTAATAGAATAAATATAGCCGGCAGTTATTTTTTAGAGTTACTGCTGGCTTTTATATTTGGAGGTAAGTATGAAGTTTGCCGTTAGGCTAAAAAATATTACAAAAACATTCCCTGGGGTCAAAGCTTTGTCAGATGTTTCCCTCGATATCATTGTAGGAGAAACTCACTCCATAGTAGGTGAGAATGGGGCTGGGAAAAGTACACTAATGAAGGTTCTTGGCGGGGTATATGTCCCTGATATGGGAGAACTGGAAGTAGAAGGTTCATTAGTTCGTTTTAAACATCCAGTAGACTCTCAGTCAAAAGGTATAGCAGTTATTTATCAGGAATTTAATTTAATGAGTGAGTTATCTGTTGCTGAAAACATATATGCAAACAGATTACCAACAAGGTTTGGTTTTGTAGATCGAAAGAGACTTATTCAAGAAACTAGGGAGTTATTAACTCGCTTAGATCTTCCCTTAAATCCTGAAATTGAAGTAGGGACACTTAGTGTTGCCGAGAAGCAGATGACTGAAATAGCCAAGGCTGTAAGTCTAAATGCTTCAGTTATTATTATGGATGAGCCAACCGCGGCATTGAATGATGCGGAAGTTGTTAGGCTTTTCAGTATTATCAGTAGCCTTAAAAAACAGGGCAAAACAATCTTGTATATATCCCATCGGATGAAAGAAATTTTTGATGTATCTGATAGGGTTACTGTTCTACGTGACGGAAAATTAGTGGGTACAGCCCCATTATCTGAATTGGATGAGGACAGTATTATTAGAATGATGGTTGGAAGAGATGTAAAAGTCTTTTATAGAAAACCAGGAAATTATATTAAAGATAAAATCTTTGAGGTTAATGATATTAGCCGTGAACCATATTTTAGAAATGTAAGCTTTGATGTTAAAGCTGGAGAAATATTAGGATTAGGTGGTCTTATGGGGTGTGGTATAGAAGAGATCTGTAGCGCACTTTATGGCCTTGAGAGTATAGATAGTGGATCAGTTTCAATTGATGGTAAACAGGTACGTTTAAAAAGCGCAGCTCATGCTATGGCGGCAGGAATCGCCTATGTTACTGAAGACCGGAAAGAGTCTGGAATATTTCCTTTAATGGGAGTAAGAGATAATCTTACTATAAACTCTTTAACTGAAATAGGTTTCTTAGGAGGTCTTTTTCTTCCTCCCAAAAAAGAACAGGAAATATATAGTAAATATTCAAATTTAATGAAAATACGATCATCTAATCCAAGCCAAATAATTCGTGACTTAAGTGGTGGAAATCAGCAAAAAGCAGTCCTTGGACGTGCTCTTGCTAGAAGCTGTAAAGTTTTAATTTTACTTGAACCTACCAGAGGAATTGACGTAGGAACAAAGAGTGAAATATACGAGCTTATGGATAAACTTACAAATGATGGTCTCGCTATTATCTTGGTATCTTCCGACCTTCCTGAACTTATCTCACTAAGTCACAGGGTTGCAGTAATACGGGATGGAAGCATAGTCCAGATATTAAATGGTGCTGAAATTGAGGAGACTCGAATAATGAAAATTGCTACTGGAGCAGCGGAGGTGAACTCATGAAAATATGGGAACGTTACGGCATCTATATTTTAGCGTTAGGTACACTGCTAATTTTTGCCATATTAACGCCAAATATTCTTTCACAACAGAATATCTTAAATCTACTTTCTCAGGTATCTATGGTTGCAATTGCTGGTGTGGGGATGACCTTTGCTATAACTGCAGGGGGATTTGATCTTTCAATAGGATCTCAAATGGCCCTAGCAACCTGTATTCTTGGTCTAAATATCCCAAAATATGGGCTTATTCCTTCACTTGGAATTCTTTTAGTAGCTGGAATACTACTTGGTATGTTTAATGGTTTTATTATTACGAAACTTAAAATTCAGACCTTTGTAGCCACCCTTGCAACACTGACAATATACCGTGGTTTAGCTCTTTTATATACTCAAGGGCATGATGCTACTATTTATAGTCATCTTGATATTAAAGTTTTCTCTGGTGGTAAGGTTGGTATTATTCCTGTTCCAGTTTTGTTGATGCTTGGATTATATATTATTGCTTCAGTTATTTATCGGTGGACACGTTTTGGAGTTTGGGTTCGTGGTATTGGATCTGGAGATGAGGCTGCCCATATTTCGGGTATTCCAGTGAATCTAGTTATAACAGGTATTTTTATAATGACCTCTGTTACAACTATGCTCTCAGGTACCATTTTAACATCTCAACTATTAACAGGTAATGGCCGGCTTGGGCAGGGTTTTGAATTGGAAGTTATCACAGCAACCATTCTTGGTGGAACTGCACTGACAGGTGGAAAAGGAAACCTCTGGGGAACCCTCGTTGCGGCTATTATGTTAGGAATTATTAAAAATGGATTAAATCTTTTAGGAGTTCCAGATTTTTATCAAAGGCTAGTTACAGGATTGATTCTGATTGCAGCCCTGAGTGTAAGCGCTCTTAACAATAAACTTGGGAAAAGGGGGAACAGATGATTAACCAAAAAAAAGGTTCAACTATTATTAAAGATATTTTTGCGGATAAGGGTATTCTTTTTGCACTGCTGTTGCTTTGGATGGTAGCTCTTATTTTTAACAGTAACTTTCGTAATCCATTAATATTTATGAATATTGCCCGTGAAGCAGCCTTTGTTGGCTTTGCTGCAATCGGTATGACTTTTCTGATAATGACAGGTGATTTTGATCTGTCTGTCGGTTCACTAATAGCGTTATTGTCTATTGTTACAGTTTCTATTGTTGGTACTGTTGGTCTATTACCAACTCTACTGATAGTTATATTACTAGGAGCAGTGGCAGGTGGACTTAATGGAACACTTTCTGCTGTTTTGGGTATTCCAGCCTTTATTGCGACTTTGGCAATGTTTTTTGTATATCGGGCGTTAGCTTTTATTATATCCGATGGAAATCCTGTACAGTTTCAAGAGAAGTGGTTTACATCTCTAGGAAATGGAAAGATATTAGGTATTCCTACTCCATTTATTGTTTTTCTTATTCTTGCTGTTATTATGACATTTGTTCTTCGTTACAGCATATTTGGTAGACGAATTTTGGCTGTTGGAAATTCTACAAAAGCAAGTATTATCTCTGGAACCCCAGTTACTCGTGTAAGAATTGGAGCTTTTATTCTAGTTGGAGCTTTTACAGGACTAGCGGCAGTATTTTTGAGTTCAAGACTGTGGTCTGCAAATCCTGGGATGAAATATGGATATGAGTTTGAGGTTATTTCAGCTGTTGTTCTTGGTGGAACGAGTTTAAAGGGAGGTAAGGGAAGTGTTATTAATACTTTTATTGCAGCTCTCTTTTTTGCTTCATTAAATACAACCATGAATCTGTTCAGAGTTGATTCTTATATGCAACGAGTGGTAATAGGTATTGTACTTCTTTTAGCTTTTTCAATGTCTGAAATACGAGACAGAATAGAAGAATATTTACGTGTACGTCGAAGCTCTAAAGGTTCTCCAAAGAAGGAGATTAAAATATGAGTAAAGCTAAGGTTAAAATAGGAGTATTTGGTATTGGACTAAATACTTACTGGCCTCAGTTTGAAGGCTTGGAAGATGAGCTAAAAGGTTATCTCTCACAAATTGAAAATGTACTTAATATAGATGGATCAGAAGTTATTTCTGCAGGTTTAGTAGACAGCCCGGAAAAAGCTAAGGAAGTAGCGCTCATGTTTCGAGAATCCGGAATTGAACTGCTTTTTTGTTATATAACTACTTATGCACTATCTTCAACGGTATTGCCTGTAGCTCAGGAAGCGGGAGTCCCTGTCATACTTTTAAATGTTCAACCTGAATCTTCACTTGATTATGAAGCTTTTAATAATCTGGGTGACCGTGGTCTAATGACAGGAAAATGGTTGGCAAATTGTCAGGCGTGTTCAGTACCTGAAATTGCTGGAATATTTAATCGTGGTAATATACCTTATAAAATTGTTACAGGGTATCTAGGCCAGAAGAAAACAGAGAATACAATTCAGGAATGGGTCCAGGCTGCTAAAGTATTTCGAATTATGAAAAATAATCGTTTAGGAATTCTTGGACATTATTATGGTGGAATGCTTGATGTTTATACAGATCTTGCTCAACAATCAACTGTTCTAGGAACTCATATCGAGATACTTGAAATGTGTGAACTGGCAAAGTATAGACGGGAAGTTACAGATGAGCAGGTGGATAATAAAATCCAGGAATTTGAGCATACTTTTAATATTTCTAAAGAGTGTGAAATAGATGAAGTAATTAGAGCAGCAAAAACTTCTGTTGCACTTGATCGTCTGGTTACAGAAAATAATATCGGTTCAATGGCTTATTATTACGAAGGGCAGTCAGGTAGTGAATATGAAGATATTGTTACATCTGTTATAGCCGGGAATACACTGCTTACTGGACGGAACATTCCAGTTGCTGGAGAGTGTGAAGTTAAAAATGCGCAAGCAATGAAGATTCTTGATAGTTTTGGTGCTGGAGGTTCATTCAGCGAGTTTTACGGCATGGACTTTGATGATGATATAGTTATGTTAGGACATGATGGTCCTGCACATTTTGCTATTGCTGAAGGTTCTGTAGATCTTGTACCGTTATCTGTATATCATGGAAAACCTGGGAAAGGTCTCTCTATTCAAATGTCTGTAAAACCCGGTCCTGTTACTCTTCTTGCTATTGTTCAGGGTTCAGATGGACTTTTTCTTCTTGTAGCAGAAGGGGAATGTATTACCGGGCCAGTTCTGGCAATAGGAAATACAAATAGCCGTTATCGATTTTCTTTAGGAGCAGAGGAATTTATGAATCAGTGGAGTTATGCAGGTCCTGCACATCACCTCGCAATAGGTACTGGTCATATAAGCTCAAAGATTGAAAAATTCGGAGTTTTAACAGGTATGAAAACGATTAAGATTTGTTAATCTGTATCTGATAATTTTCTTGTTTATACTCAATTATCATCTCTATCAGGAACAGTTTTAATATCTGGTAGAGGTGACTATCTTTATATCTACAACATTTCTATTATGCGAAATATTCAATATTGTTAGGATTTAGATTTAATATAAATTAAAATATCTGGTTAAATAGAGAAAATACCACTAGATTGTAAAGTGATACTATAAATGAGATAAATTAAGGAAAAAAATATGAGAGCAATAATTTGGAATAAATATGGAAGCGCAGATTTTTTGGAATTACAAAATATACAAAAACCAGAACCTAAAGATAATGAAATATTAATAAAAGTATATAATACATCGGTAAATGCTGGTGATTGTGAAATGCGAAGTTTAAAGTTTCCCTTCATCTTAAAATTATTGATCCGGATGTTTTTTGGACCTTTTAAACCAAGAAACATAATTCTTGGACAGGAGATATCTGGGGTTATAGAAGAAGTAGGAAAAAAAGTAACAAAGTTTAAGGTTGGTGATGAACTGTTTGGAGCAACTGGACTAAAGATGGGTGGTTATGCTGAGTATGTTTCTGTTTCAGATAAGGGTTGTTTTATTTTAAAACCTCAATGTTTAACATTCCAGGAGGCTGCAGTTATATCAATTGGTGGGTTAGAAGCTAGACATTACCTAAAGAAATTTAATATTAATAAAAATGATAAGGTTTTAATAAATGGGGCAGGAGGAAGCATTGGAACTATTGCTCTACAGATTGCTAAACACCAGGGTGCTAGTGTTACAGTCGTTGATAAAAAAAGTAAATTTGAAATGTTAACTTCTTTAGGTGCTGATAGAGTTATTGACTATACAAATGAGGATTTTACTGCAGAGGATAATAAATATGATCTTATCTTCGATGTAGTAGGTAAAAGTCCATTTAAAAAATCCATAGATATATTATATGATAATGGGAATTATGTAATTGCAAATCCAAAATTTTATCACAAATTTTTAGGTCGATTAATTAATCTGTTTAGTAATAAAAAAATTCATTTTGATACATCAGATCACTCAATTTCTGATCTTGAATATATAAAAGGGCTTGTTGAAGGTGGGATAATAAAAGTATTTATAGATAAAGTAATTAAACTTGAAAATATAGCGGAAGCACATAAATATGTAGAAGCTGGAGATAAGAGGGGTAACCTGATTATTGAGGTATCAAAATAATGTCTATTCAAAATATTTTCTACTTCAATCAAGATTAAGTAAACTTTAAATTACCTGATCTTTACCTGATCTTTACAATTGAATTGTATTGTTAATTAAGGAGATCAAATGAAAACGAAAATAGTAACAAAAATCAGATTATCTTTATTAGCTGCATTTATTATTTTTATAAGTTATGAAGCATATATGCATCAGGTCAAAGGTGGAGGTCCAGATGGAAGTCCATCAATCCATGCTTTATGTCCATATGGAGGGCTTGAAAGTTTATATACAATTTTTACTACAGGAGATCTTTTAAGTAAAATCTATACAGGTACCTTAGTTCTTTTTGTTGTATCAATAATATTAGCTATAATATTTCGGAGAACTTTTTGTGCATGGATATGTCCATTGGGAGGAATACAGGAATTCCTTGGCCGTCTTGGAAAAAAGGTTATGGGAAAACAGTTAGTTATGCCTAAAAAAATTGATAAGGCATTAAGATATCTAAAATATCCAATACTCGCTATAACAACTATCTTTGCATGGACTACAGCTACTTTATGGATGTCTCCATATGATCCATGGGCCGCATATGGTCATTTGGGTGAAGGTATCTCTGCTGTATGGAGTGAATTCCCAATTGGGTTTATTATTTTATTAATAACTTTTATAGGTTCATTTTTATATGATAGGTTTTTTTGTAAATACCTATGCCCAATGGGTGGTTTCCTAGGTCTTATTTCAAAAATTAGTCCTTTTAAAATAAAGAGGGAAAAAGACATATGTATAGATTGCGATTTATGTAGTAAAGCTTGTTTTATGAATATAGAAGTTGCGAAACTAGATGAAGTTACATCCATGGAGTGTATAAATTGTCAGGAATGTACCATAGCTTGCCCAAAAGAGGGAGCTCTAAATAATAAAATGGGGTCAAAAGGTAAGTTAAATATTAATCCATTAACTATTGGTGTAGTAACGCTAATAATTTATTTTGGTGGAATTGGAATATCATCACTTATTGGACAATTTAAACTTCTTCCAAATCCAATAGATTCATCATCAGAGGTTGTGGATGCCAGTGAACTAAAGGGTTATATGACTCTATTAGATATAGCAATAGCTATGAATCTTTCGTTAGAAGAGCTTTATGAAAAGATGGAGATTCCAAATAATATAAGTTCAGAAATTCCAATGAAGGAGATGAAGGATCATATCCCAGGTTTTGATTTTCATGAAGCAAAAGATACTCTAGAAAATTAATGTTAAATATAAGTATTACCCGGAACACCCGGGTAATACATAATTAGTTACTTGATAATAGTTCTGGGAATTCATTTTTCAGATGATTTATTTTAGGTATATCCCAATAAACTATATATGGGTGAGTTGGATTTAACCTCATGAAATCCTGATGATAAGTTTCAGCTATATAAAAACCTTCAAGTGGAGTAATCTCTGTAACAATTTCTTGTTTAAAAACTTTGTTATTTTTAAGCTCTTTTATATATTTTTCAGATTCCATTTTCTGATTCTCATTAACATAAAATATAGCTGAACGATACTCAGTACCCTTATCCGGGCCCTGATAATTTAACTGGGTGGGATCGTGGGCAACAGTAAAAAACACATCTAATAACTGTTTAAAACTTATTATTTCGGGGTTATACACTATTTTTACTACCTCTGCATGGCCTGTTTTTCCTGTTCCTACCATATTATAACTTGCAGTATCTGCAGCTCCACCTGAATATCCAGATTCCACAATGTAAACACCTTCTAATGCTTCATAAACTGCTTCTACACCCCAAAAACATCCTCCAGCAAAAATAGCCGTATCAACATCCTCTTCTGAAAATACTATATTTTTTTCTTCTAAATCGATTTGTAGTTCATTGTTGCTAGAAGCAAAAATTATAGTATTCATAAACATTAGTAAAATTAATAATCTCATAATTTTCTCCTTTTTACATCTTATTAAATAGATGTAAGTAGTTTCCATAACCTTCTTTTTCCATATCCTTTACCGCTATAAACAGTAAAGATGCTGAGTTAATACAGTATCTATCTCCTGTAGGTTGTGGACCATCAGGAAATAGATGTCCCAAGTGTGAATCTGCGTATAAACTTCTAACTTCAACCCTTGTCATACCAAAACTTGAGTCTATAATTTCTGTTACATTTCCAGATTCCAATGGTTTTGTAAAACTTGGCCAGCCAGTAAAAGATTCAAACTTGTCAGTTGAACTAAATAGAGGTTCTCCGGAAACTATATCTACATATATTCCATCCTTATGATTATCCCAATACATATTATTAAAGGCACGTTCAGTTGCATTCTTTTGTGTAACTCGATATTGCAGTTCATTTAGGGATTCCATAATCTCTTTTGTACTCGGTTTTGTATAAACTCCATCCATAGCTGTTGGTGGAATTACTCCGACTGACTTTTCTTCTATTATCATCTGCTCTTTGTTACTGTTTGCAGATAGTAAAAATGATAAATTTATTAAAGCTATAACTATTAAAAATAAAAACTTTTTCATATTATCCTCCATGGATAACTATCCAAATGTAAATGCAAATAGTCTTAGATCACCTTTTATTCTCAATTTAAGGTTATGACTACCTGCTCGTTTTAAATCTACTAGTTGGTATAATTTACTCACTGTAGGTTGTATCTCATGAATCCTTTTACCATCTAATAGAACCTCAATGACTCCACCTGAAGTTGATTCAGGTTCTATAACTATAAATACGTTTTTTGCACTAAAGTTAAGTTCAAGTTCTCCACTATTTTTAGGAACTATAAACTCTTTTTTTATTAACCAGTTACCAGTTAAACTCCACTGCCCATTATTTAATTTTTTTGGGGAAGTATAAGTAATTTCTCTGTTTTCAGATATTTCTTCATTTGAACTGAATCCACTGGTTCTACCGTAACCAAGATATATTTCTGGTGTTTTACTTTTAAATTTAAATACAGTTTGCTTATTGGCTTTAGAAGATAGATCAATACCTGCTTCTAAAAGTAATTTTCGTATTACTTTCTCCAAAGTAGAATATTCATCTTCACCAAAGTGGAAATAACGTATAACTCCGTTAACGTCTAAAATATATTTTGCAGGCCAGTATCTATTATTATATGATATCCATTGTTTATAATTGTTATCCTGTATAACTGGCCATGTTATTCCTAAGTCCTTTATAGCTTTGTTCACGTTTTTTCTAGTGCTTTCAAAAGCAAACTCAGGAGTATGTACTCCAACTATTTCAAGACCATAATCTTTATACGTCTCATACCAGGATCTTAAATGGGGTATAGTCCTAATACAGTTAATGCAGCTATATGTCCAGAAATCTACAATTACTACTTTACCTTTAAGACTTTGAAGATCTATACCTAAAGGATTAGTTATAAACTCCGGTGCTAATCCGTAGTTTCCTAATGTTGCATTTTTGGGGTTATTTACAGAGTCTAATAAAATTCCTAAATCCGATTTGGAACTTCTATTTATTGATTTTAATGCTTTTTGTACGGGCTCAATAGTCTCAAATACTGTGAGTCCTGCACCATAATTTGGGAATACTTTTAATACCACCGATTGGAATTTTCTATCTAGATCAAGACCAATAGACAGTCCAATTATTATCATAAGTATTCCAAAACCACGTTGAATTTTCACAGGGTTTTTAGTTAAAAAAGGTATCTTTTTGATTATAGTTCTACCACCAAGAATCACAGCAAACATAGGTATCGAAGTACCAATAGAGTAAAACAAGATTATTAAAACTGATGCTACATCCACTGTTTGAGTAGCTGCTAGTGCTATTACTGAAGCCATAATTGGGCCTACACAAGGAGTCCAGACGATTCCAAGGGTTAGTCCAATAAAAACACCACCTTTAAATCCATTTTTAGAACTGTTATTACTTTTAGACCTAGTAATTTTTGAAATAAAAATTTCAAACTTCTCTTTAAAAGATGGAATGAACATTATTAAACCAAAAAAAGTAATAAATATAATAGCTAATATTCTTAAACTATCACCGGGGATGTTTAGAAAATTTATAATCCAGGATAGTGTTAGTGAAAAAATAACAAAACTTAAAATAAAACCTAAAACAATTCCATATGGTCTACTTTTATTACCAAAACTACCTGTTAAAACTATTGGTAATACAGGAAGTATACAGGGGGATAAGATCGTAACAATTCCAGATAAAAATGCAAATATGATTAAAATCAGCATATCCTGCCTCCATTTAATAATAGTTTACACATCAAATGTCACAAAAGTATCACAAAACTAAAAACAATAGATAAACTTTATTTAAGTGGGAGAGAAATTATAAAAGTTGTTCCTCTATCTTTTACACTCTCCACAGTTATATTTCCTCCATGTAGAGTTATTATTTTTTTTACAATTGCGAGACCAAGGCCTGTTCCAATAGTTTTATTGTCTGTACCTCTATAAAACCGATCAAATATTTTAGGAAGATCCTTTTTATCTATTCCAGATCCGGTATCACTTATCCTTATATCTATATTTTCATAATTTTTAATTAAACTTAATTCTACTATCCCTTTAGTAGGAGTGTAAATAAGAGCATTCTCGACAATATTGGACAAAACTCTCTCTATCATTCCAATATCACCTGATATAACAAGTAAATCATCAGGTTTAATCAACTTTAGTTTTATAGTTGAATGTTCTGCAGCTGGCTGTAATTTCATTATAACATCCTGGGTTAATTCGGCAATTGAAAATATTTCTGGGTTTAATTTTATCTGATTATTTTCAAGTTTTGCAAGTTCAAACAGTTTATCTACCAATCCCTGGAAATTGGATATATTTTTTAGACTTATATTAAGGTAATCCAGTCTCTCATCATCAGTCAATTTTTTATCTTTTAAGATAATAGTCTCTAAATGCCCTCTAATTGAAGTTAGTGGACTTCGTAAATCATGGGAAATATTGGTAATTAAGTCACTTTTTTCCTGAGCATTATTCTCTATAGATTGTGCCATATCATTAAATGCCAAACCAAGAAAACTCAATTCATCTGTACCTTTTATATTTATACGTGATTTATAATTTCCATTTTTAAAGTCTTGAACCACACTATTTAATATACGTAACCTTTTTGTTAATAAAAAAAATAGAATTAAACCAAGAATAAGGGTTATTAATATAGCAAATAGAACGGTACCTAAACCTGTTTTAAAATAATAACTTGTACTTATACCTTTAATGGATCTGTCATAATCCTCTCCCCGAAGAACAACATATACAAATCCACTGTCAATTCCCATTTTTAAGTTTGCAGCTGAAAAAGGCTTTTTATTATTCAGTGATTTTGGATCATCACCTAATATTGGGAATTGTGCATCTGGACCAAAAAATTGTTTTAACGGTTTAAGGTTTATAGAATCCCTAACTAATTTATCCCCCGGACTTGTGAAAAATGCCAATATATAACCATCAGAATCCAGAAGGTAAATTTCAACCATAGGGTTTAAAACCATCATATAGTGAATTGCTCCTTTAATTTTTTCTACAGAAAATCCATCCTCTACTATTGGTTGTAACTCTAAAGCAATGCTACCTGCATATTCCTTGTTTAATAACTGCTCAACCTCATCAAACAGTCGTCCAGAAGCTGAAAAAGTAAATACTAAAATTCCAGTTCCAAGGAATAAAATTAAAATTAGAAATATAAAAGATAGTTTAGAGTAAAAAGAGTGTAATTTAAATATCATTGAATTTATATCCTATACCCCAAACAGTTTTTAAATAATTGGGATTAGAGGCGTCATCCTCAATCTTATTTCTAAGTCTATTTATATGAGTATTAACTGTATGCTCGTAACCTTCAAACTGGTAACCCCATATCCTTTCTAATAAATCTTTTCTACTAAATGTCCTACCAGGATTTTTTATAAACAGAGATAATAGATCAAACTCTTTTACAGTTAGTTCCAGTTCTAAACCCCTCAATATAACTTTTCTATTTTTAAAGTCTACTTTAATATCATTTATTTCTATTTCATCTAAACTTTTCATTTCATCAAACTTATTAGTGGTTCTTGAGCGTCTAAGTAGAGCTTTAACCCTGGCTACCAATTCCCTAACACTAAAAGGTTTTGTCATATAATCATCGGCACCAAGCTCCAGCCCTAGAATCCTATCTATTTCATCACCTTTTGCTGTTAATATTAAGATTGGTGTTAAACTGTCATTCTCTCTAATTTTTGAGCAGATTGAAATACCATCAAGTTTTGGTAACATTAAGTCTAGTATAATAAGTGTATATTTACCACTTAGAGCTTCTAATAAGCCACTTTTACCATCTGACATATGAGTAGTTTTTAAACCTAGATCTTCAATATTAGTTGAGATGATTTTTGCAATTTCAGGCACATCTTCAACTATTAACACGTTATTGTTATCCATATATTAAATATAGTCATAAAAGACCTCGATACAACATTTTTTATTTTCAATTAACCAGTAGCCAATAAATCATTTTATTATTATATATGATTGAAAAATAGATAATTTTGGCATAATTATAGTTTTGCAAATATACTTTTAGAAGTGATCAATCACAATATCATAGCTATCTGGTGGGATAACTATAATATTAAAAGGCCATAAAATAATTTGTAATGTGGTTGAGTTAAGGCATTTGGCAAACCATAAATATATCTTTAATAATTTATATAACACATTTGGAGAGTAACATGACGCGGATAAATATAAGATTTAAACTATTTTTGGTTACTGCATTTATACTTCTATTTACTGGAGTTTTATTTCTTGCAGCTTCAAGGTTTCTTTTTCCATCCATTATTCTTAATGATGTTAAGGATAGACTTGAGAATCATTACAATTATATCGCTAAAGATTTTAAATCAGATTTAGACTTCACTAGGTTTATTCTTCAGAAGGAGAAAGGTCTTGGGGGCTTTGTTACTATTTTTAATAGTAAATATGAAATAATGGCATCAACTTCACCTGCGCTCTCTCACATGGATGACTTACCTGAAATCCATCTCAGACACATAACCCCTATGCTTAAAAAAGGATTAGACTCCTTTGACTATTATAGGATCTTTAATAATGCTCACAAAATGGATATAAATGAGGCCCCACCACAACGTCAAAAAGAAGAATCAAGACCAGAAGCTGGGTCTCCTCCACCTGGTACGGATCTAATAATTCTACTTGGAGCTTTTTCAGATGATTATTATATAATGTTAGAAAAACCTACAGATATGATTAGACAAGGGGCAGAACTTGCTTTCCAGGCAATATTAATCACTCTTGCCATATCCTTTCTGACTGGTCTTTTACTAACTATTATCATTTCATATGGCCTAACAAATCCAATATATAAAATTAAAAAAAAGGCTGAAGCAATAGCATCTCTTGATTTTGACTACAAAATTAATATTAAAAATAATGATGAGATCAGCGATTTGGGAGATACCATTTCTGATATTTCTGTAAAACTGAAAGATACCATGGGAAAACTACAGGAATCTAATCAAAAACTTACCAAGGACCAGGCAGAATTATTGGAACTAAATGAGCAGCTTAAAATTCTTTCAAGAACTGATGCCCTAACAAAATTAGCAAATAGGCTTAGAATAGACTCTGTTATAGAGGATGAAATTTATAAGTCGGAAGTTAGAGGAAGCAGTTTTTCTATAATTCTTGTAGACATCGATTATTTTAAAGATGTCAATGATACCTTTGGACATACTGTTGGTGATCAAGTGCTTACAAAAATAGCAAATTTATTAAAAACGAATTCACGACGGATTGATGTTGTAGGTCGTTGGGGCGGAGAGGAGTTTCTAATAGTACTTCCTGATACTGTTTTAGAAGGAGCTACTATTCTTGCAGAGAATATGCGTTCAAAAATAGAGTCCCACAATTTTGATCAAGTAAAACAAAAAACTGCAAGTTTTGGGGTTGGTGAGTATAAAAAAGGATTAAAAGCCAATGCATTTATTAAACTAGTTGATGACGCTCTTTATCGTGCAAAAGAGTCAGGAAGGAACCGAGTCGAAGCTATTATTAATTAGCATTTTGAGGTAATAAAATAAGAATAGTTTAAATATAAAATTAAATAAATGTAATTAAACAATAATTTGAATTATAATATTTGTAAAAGGTGTAAATAATTATCCTAACAGGAGTTGATAATATGAAAAAAACTAATATGTTGTTCATTATAATAATTACAATTATTGTCGTGGGTATTATCTTCCTATTTTCCTTTAATGTGATTCAGTTTAAACCTAAAAACAATTCAAATTATATAGTTTTCCTAGGAGGTTCCGAGGAAAGTCGCTTTTCTAAAAGAATTGAAAATGGAGTAATCTTTGCTGCAGAGAGTCTAGATGTAAACATTGAATTGGTGTGGTCTAATTGGGAGCCAAATAAGATGCTTATTCAGTTCAAGGAGTCGATCAATAAGAATCCTGATGGTATCGCTATTATGGGACACCCAGGAACAGGGGCTTTTAAAACGTTAATTGATGAAGCGATTCGTAAAGGCATAATAGTTACCTCTATGAATGTTCCCTTACCAGAGATCCAACGGACCTATAAAAACCATGGATTTGGTTATGCAGGAGAAGATCTCTATCAATCAGGACATAATTTAGCCAGAGCGGCAATTGTCCAGTTTGAATTAATCCCTGGAGATGAGATAATCTTCTTCTCAACGAGTATAAGTGGAATGAGAGAAAACAGATCCCTTGCAGCCATCGCAGTCTTTAATGAGTATGGTCTGAAGATTATTAATCAAAAGAAAATTTTATTTGATGACAAAGAAGAGGCGATACAGTGGCAAGCAAATCATTTGAGGGAGCTAATGAGTGAGCATCCCGAGGCAAAGTTGGTCTTCGATGATATTAATATTAGCGCCACCGTACAAGGATTAAAAGATGCGGGTGTTGGCCCCGACTATATTCACGTTGTAGGTTTTGGCTTATCTCCCTCATTAATGACTGAGCTCAAAACTGGTTACATCGATCTACTCTCAGATCAGCAGCCTTTTTTGCAAGGTTATCTTTCGGTACTGCAACTCGTCATTTCAGATCGTTGGAGCTTCGCAGGATTGGATATAAATACAGGATCTGCCATTCAGTCTCGGAACACAATTATTGAGATCGAAGAATATGTAGAGCAAGGCCTCAGATAGATGAAAGTTCGATACAAGATCAGCGTCTTTCTATCTATCTTCTTCATCATAGTTCTCATCTCACTTCTGGCTATATGGTTTAATATTCTCACTCAAACAGAGGATAACTTTAACCATAACTTTAGGAGTGAGGTTTTAGAGTTTGGTATAGAATTATCTGATCTCTATGCTCAAATCTTTTTTGAGGAGATTGATGATATAAGATCCATCAAAGGAGATATATCAACTTTTGAGATTTTATCAACCCTAGAAGCTGATGGTAAATCTCAATTCATCATTGATTTTCATGGAAAAGTGCTAGAGGGTAGTAGCGTTCCTAGTCAGATGTTAGATCTGCTCTCATCAGAGCAACTCGAAGCAGCAATGGATCATTATAGAATCTCAAATGAACTAGAATTCTCCATCGATAACTATACCCAGTTCACTGAGACTGATGAACTCATTTTACCAGTTCGTATTCACTATCGAATAGAGCCTAAAGAGATGATAATACTAGCCTATGGCCAAGCTCTTTACTCTGTTTTTGCACGTATACATGCTCAAAATACAAGAAATATAGAGTTAGGTGAAACATATATAAAGAAGGGAATCGGCGCATCCCTCCTCATCTTACTAATCTCAATCGTCGGAGTAGTTCTTTTCTCCCTACGTTTAATCACCCAACCCGTAGAGGCTATAATTAAAGGTATTGTCGAGATTAAAGATGATGGGATCAGCATCAGGACAGGGGATGAGTTTCAAACCATTGGTGAGACGATCAACGAACTGAATGAACAGAGCTTAAATTTAATAAGGAAGGTTCAGGATAGGGAGAGACAATTTAAGTTAATTTTCCAAAATGCAGAAATTTCTATATGGAACGAAGATCTAAGTGGTGTTAAGTTATATCTCGATAAACTAAGGGAGAAGGGTGTTGATGATCTAAAAACATTTCTAACTGATAATCAGGATATTCTTATGGAAATTATAAAATTAGTTAATGTGAACCAGATTAATGATGCGACATTGAAGCTTTTTGATGCAAGCTCTAAAGAGCTCTTCATTCAAGATATAAGCAAAACCTTTGGTCCAGATGCTAACAACATTTTTATCGATGAGTTATGCTCAATTTGGAACGAAGAGGATGTATTTCGTTCTGAAGCAGTGTTTCATACGATAAATGGTAAAAAAATATTTGCAATAATCTCATTAAGGATCCCCGAAACTTTAGAAGACTTCAAGAATATTCCTGTTTGTATCATTGATATCACCGATAGAAAGCAGGCAGAGATTGCATTGAAAACCAGCCAAGCCAGCTTAAATCATACTCGAAAGATGGAAGCTATCGGACAACTCGCTGGAGGAATAGCTCACGACTTTAACAATATATTAGGTGCCATTATTAATTCATCATTTCTTCTGAAATCACCAAAGCGTAACCTCGATGATCGTGGGTTAAAATATGTTGATATGATTATGCAAGCCTCAAGTAGAGCATCAGATTTAATCAAGAAGCTTCTCACTTTTAGTCGTAAGGGAAATCTCACTTATGATGCGATAGATATAAATGAGATAGTCGACGATGCAGAAGTGATCTTGTCGAGTACCCTAGATAAAAATATCAAGATCATCGTTACAAAGTATGCTATTAACTCTATCATTATTGGAGATAATTCAAGCATAAATAATATGTTGCTGAATCTTTGCATCAATGCAAGCCATGCTATGCCCAATGGCGGAGAGATACAAATATCAACTCGGAATAAAAAATTGAGCCATAAATATTGTGAAATGAGCTCCTTTGATATCACCCCTGGTAATTATTGTGAATTAGAAGTTATGGATAATGGTTTAGGAATATCACAAGAAAATTTACATAAGATCTTTGATCCCTTTTTTACTACAAAAGAACAAGGTAAAGGAACAGGGTTAGGCCTATCAACCGTCTATGGCGCAGTTAAGGAGCATCACGGGGCTGTCACGGTCTATAGCGAAATCAGTGTGGGTACAACATTTCACCTTCTCCTCCCTTGTTCCAGTGAACATGTAAAGGTCTTGCCTAAGCGAACCAACTCCCGTATGGGTTCAGGGATGATACTCCTTGTTGACGATGAAGAGCTTATTCGCTTCACAGGCAAGGCTATACTCGAGGAACTGGGTTACACTGTCATGCTTGCAGAGAATGGTCAGAAGGCATTCGATCTCTTTAAGATTAACCACTTAGAGATCGATCTCATCTTGATGGATATGATAATGCCTGTAATGAATGGGTATGAAGCTTTTATGGCGATGAGAGAAATGAATAGTGGCTGCAAAGTTGTGATTACTTCAGGATACACCAATAATGAAAAACTCAATGCAATGAAAGTACAAGGCCTTAATGGATTTATCCGCAAGCCTTTCAAAGTCGATGAATTGAGCCACGTTATTGCTGAGATTCTTGACCATTAGTGATCATTTTTTATTCAGTTCTGAAATGATAATAAGAATAAGTCGTACAACAAAGACAACCCAGTCAGTTGGTTTAAAATACAAAATAAATTAGATCTTTGGATCATATACTATTCTATCTAATAATTGTATCTAATCTTCATTAAAAGTCCTGGGTTTTTTTCAACAAAAGCAAGAATATCATCTCGTTTAATCATATATAACTCAACTTTAGAGTTATATGAGAATGTATAATCTGAAGCTTCGTTTTTATAAACTTGTGACATCATTCCAATAAAGTCGCCACGTTTAATAGTTGTTATACTTTTTTCATTTTTTGATACTAGAACTTCACCACTTTTAATTATATAGATATATTTTATTTTTTCACTCTCTTTTTGAAGCGTTCCTATTCCTGTTTTTTCTATAGGAATAAAAATTGATTCGAGCCATGTCTTTTGATAGGATGAGCAATATTTAAAAAATGGACTGCTTGAGAGTAAATTCCATGTATCTGCACTTCTTATTTTTGTTAACCTTAAAAGAGTCTGTTTAAAATCTGTTCCATCGATAAAATCTAGGAATTCATCTCTTCCTATTGAATATGCAACTACATCTGTCTCTGCCATAACATTAGCTGTACGTACTTTTTTTGTTATTAAGGCAACTTCTCCAAAATATTCATAAGTCCCATATATCTTCTTCTGTTTAAACTCTGTACCTACTATAGAAACATTTCCGGAATATATTATATAGAACTTATCACCAGGGGTTCCTTTTTCAATAATTAAGTCACCTTTTTTGAAATTTTCTTCATTTACTATGGATATGAAATCCTGGGCTTTACTTATTTCCATATCCTGGAAAAAATCTATATGGTTCAAAACATTTAAAACTTTATAAGTCTTTTCATAATAAGGAGTACTTGTTGGGAATACTAGAGTATTTTCTATCCCAAAATTTGCAAGAGATAGCGAGCTATCGTCAGGAAAATCTTTTTTAGCGATATGATAAACTACAATCCTTTTTTTTACTTCCTCTGGTAGGGAGTCAAGATAATTTATTGGGGTATGAAGAGGAGGGACTCCTGATTCATGGTAGATAACTTTATAATCCCAGGGGAAACTGGAAAATTCATCATAACGCTCTTTAGAGATAATTCCCCTTTCAAAAAGATCTTTATGAACCTCAGGATCGTTATTATGATCAGATGAATATACAAATGTTTGATCTTGGAATTTCATTTTAAAACCAAGAGTGGGTATGGAATGTAATGTATAAAACATCTCGAAATTCCCACCGTGAATAAATACTGGTTTCCCTATCTTTATTGGATGGAAAGTAAAAAGTTTTTTTAGATATGAAACATCCATTCCTGAAAGAGCTGCATACTTTCGTACAAAACTCATTATCACTGTTTCAGTAGAATAAATTGTTATTCTTTTCTCTTCGATAATTTTTTGAAATGTTCCTGCATCATGATCAGCGTGACAGTGGGTCAAAATAATACTGTCAATTAATTGAGGATTAACATTGGAATCCCTTAACCATTCTGTCGAATTTACAGGTGGATCAACCATTATCCCATGATGATTTAACCAAATAATATAACCTGATGTATTCTCTTTAGGATCAAATCCATGACTCGGACCTAGACAGGTTATACTAAATAAATCAGGTTCATAGGGCTCTGGTAGTCTCTCTCCAATAGAAATAGATGGTTTATACTGAATTTCATCAGGAATCTTTGCAAGAAGTTTTCCTTTTTCACTTACCTCAAGGAATCCTTTTTTCATATTTTTTATAGTTACATTGCCTATAGTACAGGAATCATTTTTAATTAATCCAACAGTAACGACATCAGAGAATTTAAGATTATTTCGAAAGTGACTCATCTCTTTTTCTATATCTGGTACTGACATATCTTTATATTCTAAATCATAATCGATATTTAAATTAATTATTTTAGGACCAAAAAGAGCCTCTTGAAGTACTTCCTTTAATCGTGAGACTTGATCTTTCTTGCAAATAATAATTGTCTTTCTTTGTAAAATGAAATAATTAAAATATATAGGGAACTCTATTTCTGCTAGACTAATTCCTTTGTCTGGGTCAAACATCTTATCCAAAATGACAAAGATATTTGGAACACCTTTTGGCATCATCATAGTATCTTTAATTGTTTCAGGTGGAGCTCCAAATTGAATATAGCCAAGTTCCGTATCAATTATATATCCACCTCGTGGTAGTACTGTGTAGGTATCAGTTTTCATAGGGTTACTTCCTATTATTAATTATAAAAGAATATTAATAGGAGTGCAAATATATCTTAATTTTATTATAGGCTCTAATCAGTCCATTTCAAATCCTGTATTCCCTGAATTACCCCAGTATTCAATACTAATATTAGAAGTATTGCTGCTTTTTAATTTTTTTTACAATTTTTGTTGACGTTGAATAAAAAAATACATACCTTTTAAATATTCAGATATTTATATATAATTAGGTTAGGCCTAACCATAAGGATTGTAAATTGAATGAAACTAGAGAATTATTACTAGAAGCTTATGAAAGTATATCTAATATAAGATCAGAGTGTGCTTGTAATGTAAAAAAAACATGTGCTGCTAGTGAACTTACAGTAAGACAAATTGAATATCTTAAAATAATAGATAAGTACGATGATATGACATTCAGTCGGCTTGCTGAGTTAACAAATAATTCAAAACCAACCATATCTGAGATGATAAATAAGTTTATCAACCTAAATATGGTATATAGAGAGAAATCTCCTGATGATGGAAGAATATCAAATATATTTTTAACGGATCAGGGAAAGATGATAGCAAGGTATGAAAGAATAACTATAGAGAGAGTAATCGATAGAATTCTAAATAATCTTACTAAGGAAGAAATTGAAACACTTATAAAATTATTTAGTAAAGTTAAATAATTTTTTTTAATAATATAGTTAGGTTAGTATTAACTAACTTTATTAGATTTGGAGGACATTATGAATAACAAAAATAAAGCGATGATAATTCCAGTTTTTGACACTGTAATTTATACGGGATCAAAAGCTAAAGTAAAAGTAAACAGTCGAATGGCTCAGATACTTAATGGGTATAAAGGTAGTTCTGAGATTACTACAATAGCACTTTCAGCAAAAACTACGGAAAGTAAAAATTTAGAAGGAATAAAGAAGGATGATTTCTACGAAGTAGGGACTACTTTAGTCATTAATGAAATAAAAAAGTTAGAGGATGGATATATTGTTGATGTTCAGGGACAATCCCTTGTTAATATCATTGATATGGAATTAGAAGGCGATTTGTGTTTTTCAACGTATTCTGATTTTAATTGCCAAGTTGATTTATCTAAAAACGAAGAAATTGTTTTATTGAATAAAATAAAAAAACATATACGTGATACAGGTAAAAAATTCAAAGGTGCCGAAGAGTTTATTCTATATTTAGAAAAGCTTCATGATCTAGATCGTATAATAGAATCTTTATTACCATTTATGGATGTTAGTTTAAAAGATAAACAACTACTACTAACATCAGCTACACTTAAAAGTAAATATTTGAATTTTATAGATATACTAGATAAAAATGATGAAAGAATTAATCTTCAAATTGAACTATCTCAAAAAATGAATGAAAAAACTACAAAACAATATCGTACAAATTTATTAAGAGAGCAGATGAAGACAATACAAAAAGAACTTGATGAAGGAGAAGGAAACGCAGATAAGTTTGAAGAGTATCGAAATAAAATTGAAGTTTCTGGAATGCCTTCTGATGTGATAAAGGTTGCTTTATCTGAAGTAAAAAAACTTGAAAATGTTGGATTAAATGGATCTGAATCTTCTATTATTCAAAACTATCTAGATTTATTAATAGAGTTACCATGGAAGACAAAAGATTTGACTGATATAAATCTTGAAGATGCAAAGAAGACTTTAAACGAAGAACACTTTGGTCTTGATAAAGTTAAGGAACGAATTATACAGCATCTTGCTGTTTTAAAACTTAAAAAAGAGAAACAAGGATCTATTATCTTATTAGTAGGTCCTCCTGGAACAGGTAAAACCAGTCTGGGTAAAAGTATTGCTAAGGCTCTTAATCGTGAATATGTAAGAGCAAGTCTTGGTGGTGTTAGAGATGAAGCAGAAATTCGTGGACATAGGAGAACATATATCGGAGCTCTTCCAGGAAGAATCATTTCAGGAATTAAAAAAGCAAAATCAAAGAATCCAGTATTTGTTCTAGATGAAATTGATAAGCTTTCAACATCCAATGGTGGTGGTCCATTTTCAGCACTACTTGAGGTTCTAGATCCAGAACAGAATAATTCTTTTTCTGATCACTATCTTGAAGTACCATATGACTTATCAGATGTACTATTTATTGCTACTGCAAATTCTCTAAATACAATACCTGCTCCACTTCTTGATAGAATGGAAGTTATTGAAATATCAAGTTATACAAATAATGAGAAGTTTCACATAGCAAAGAACCACCTAGTTCCAGCAGTTTATGAAGAACACGGTATTGTAGACAATAAAATTACAATATCAGATGATGTAATTAATATCATAATTGACAAATACACAAGAGAAGCAGGGGTCAGAGGTTTAAAGAAGAAAATTACTCAAATAGTAAGATATTCAAGCGTAGAGTTAGTTTCTAATGATACAGGGAAACCATATGATGTAAATACTGAAAATATTACCGATATTCTTGGAAAAGAAAAGATCAGGCATGATAGGATTAAGGATAAAAATCTACCTGGAATTGTTACTGGTCTTGCATGGACACCGGTTGGTGGTGAAATTCTATTTATTGAAACAGCTGTGATGAAAGGAAAGGGTAATCTGATCCTAACAGGACAGCTTGGTGATGTAATGAAAGAATCTGCCATAATTTCTTCAAGTTTAATTCGTTCAAGACTATTCCATCTTACCGGAACTTTTAATTTTGACGAGAATGATATTCATATTCATGTCCCATCCGGTGCAACACCAAAAGATGGACCTTCAGCAGGTATTACACTGTTCACATCACTTGTTTCATTGTTGACAGGTCAAAATGTTTCCTCTGATATTGCTATGACAGGTGAATTAACCCTAAGCGGAGATGTTCTACCAATAGGTGGATTAAAAGAAAAGGTTCTTGCAGCCCATAGAGCTGGAATAAAACATGTTCTTCTTCCTAAAGACAATAAAGAGGATATAAACGATATTCCAGAAGAAATTCGTGAACAGTTAAAATTTTCACTTGTTGAAACAATTGAAGATGTTCTAAAAATAACTCTTGATTTGGATATAACATTTGTATCTCAGATTTTAGCAGGAAGTCAGCTGAATTTTCCGCAAACCCATGTTATTCCTACAAGGGTATAAAAGAAAGTAATAAGCTGTCATAAAGATTAAAGCCCATGTTAGCTCGAGAAAAGAATTAACATAGGCTTTAATTTATTGAACAGTTTTATACCTTGGATATAAATGGCTGGGATGAGATATAGACTAACTTACGGTTATGATGTTATTGATTATGAGATAATATAGACGACTGTTACCCGATCAATACCAAAGTTAATTATCTTAATTGATGACTTAATTTAATATTCAAAATAATATTCACACCTAATATATAAAATTTTTAATTAATATTTAGACTTATATAAATTTTTTACTACCACGTGAACTTCTTATTTATCTTGATTCTCAAAATATAATTAGTAATTATTTTGAATTTAAGTATCTTGAGTGTCAAACTAAATTGAAGTTACTTATGAGTATAATGGTGCGTCAAACGAGTATCAGAATAAAAAACATTGCATTTTAGATTCACCAGATTACAATTTAACTGGGAGGATCAGATTATGATTATTGGTATTCCAAAAGAAAGTTTCCCAAATGAAAATAGAGTTGCACTGGTTCCAGCACATGTTGCAGGACTCATTAAAGCAGGCTCTTCCGTTCTAATCGAAAGTGGTGCCGGTTTAAACGCAGGGTTTAAAGATGAACTATACAGTTTGAAAGGGGCCACTATTACAGAGAGCCGCGAAGAGATATTTAATAAATCCGATATACTAATAATGGTTCGTGCTGGTGCTTCAAATCCTATAGAGGGAAAAAAAGATATAAATATCATAAGAAATAAGGCCACAGTAATTGGTCTTATGAATCCATATAATATGAAAGAGTTTAAAAATTTACTAAAAGAGAAAAAACTCAATGTCTTTGCGCTTGAACTGATTCCAAGGATATCAAGAGCCCAGAGCATGGATGTTCTATCCTCAATGGCCTCAATTTCAGGATATAAAGCAGCTATAATCGCAGCAGATAGTCTTCATAAAATATTCCCGATGATGATGACAGCGGCAGGTACTATTACTCCGTCTAAAATATTGGTTATAGGTGCTGGAGTTGCAGGACTGCAGGCCATAGCTACAACCCATAGACTTGGAGCACTAATTACAGGTTATGACATAAGACCGGCTGCAAAAGAGCAGGTTGAAAGTCTTGGGGCTAAATTCCTTGAACTTGATCTAGAGACCGGGGGATCAGAGGATAAAGGTGGTTATGCAAAAGAGATGGATAAAGAGTTTTATGATAAACAAAGGGAGCTCTTAGCAGCATCTATAAAAGCATCTGATGTCGTTATTACAACAGCACTTATTCCAGGTAAAAAAGCTCCGATTCTAATAACAGCCGATATGGTACACAGTATGTCTCAAGGGAGTCTAATTATAGATCTAGCAGCAGAGGGGGGAGGTAATTGTGAATTAACAGAACCAAATAAAATAAAAGACATAGATGGCGTAAAAATTATCGGAAGCACTAATCTACCTTCAGAAGTTGCAAACCACTCCAGTCAGTTATATTCAAAAAACATATCAAATTTTATACATCTTCTAATTAAAGATGGTGAATTAAACATGAATATGGAAGATGAAATTATAGAGAAAACATTAATATGCAGAGAGGGTGAGTGGAGGTAACATGGAAAATTTTGTTGTTCTTTTAATAATATTTGTTTTGGCAATTTTTGTAGGTTTTGAGGTTATCACAAAAATATCCCCAATCCTGCATACACCCCTTATGTCCGGTTCAAATGCAATATCAGGTATATCATTAATTGGTGCAATTTTATCAACCGGTAGTCAGATAACTACTTTAACAACAGTACTAGGACTTATAGCAGTAATATTTGCAACTATAAATGTAGTTGGAGGTTTTGTAGTTACCCATAGAATGTTAAAGAAATTTGGAAGGGGTAAAAAATGATATCACCCGCGTTTGTGAACTTTATTTATCTACTATCAGCAACACTGTTTATTTTGGGATTAAAGGGATTATCTCATCCCAAAAGTGCTGTACGTGGAAACTTTTTGGGTGCAGTTGGAATGTTATTGGCTATAATAATTACTTTGTTGAACAGACAGATTATTAGCTACGACCTGATTATATTAGGGATACTAATTGGCTCGGTTATTGGAGTTATTTCAGCTGTAAAAATTAAAATGACAGCTATGCCACAAATGGTTGGTCTATTTAATGGATTAGGTGGAGGAGCTTCACTTCTAGTTGCTGGTGCTGTTTTAATTGAGTATTCTCTTCCAGGTATGAATCCATCCAATTTATTATTAATTTCTGTTGTAATATCTGGATTAATAGGTTCTGTTACTTTTACAGGAAGTTTTATCGCTTTTGGAAAACTTCAAGGAATAGTAAGTGATAAACCAGTTAGATACAAACTTGAACAGTCTGTAAAAATACTACTGTTTCTAATGTCTATAATTGTTGGAGTTCTTATAATTAAGAAACCTGATCAAACAATATATTATTGGGTTTTAGTAGCAATAGCAGGGCTATTAGGTATTTTTCTTGTAATTGCAATTGGTGGTGCAGATATGCCAATAGTTATAGCACTTCTAAATTCTTACTCAGGTTTAGCTGCTACAGCTACTGGTTTTGTACTTTCAAATCATGTTCTTATAATCGCTGGAGCACTAGTAGGAGCATCGGGTATTATTTTGACGAGAATAATGTGTAAAGCTATGAATAGATCTCTTTCTAATGTTCTTTTTGGAGGAATTGGTGCAATTATCAAACAGGTGGATGAAGGGGACATATATAGTGGTAAAACAAAATCGACATCAGCCGAAGAGATTGCTATGCTTTTAGAATCAGCAAGAAATGTTGCATTTGTTCCTGGGTATGGTATGGCAGTAGCCCACGCTCAGGGTATGGTTCGTATCCTTTCAGAAGATCTTGAGAAAAGAGGTGTTAATGTTGTATTTGGCATTCACCCCGTAGCAGGACGGATGCCTGGTCATATGAATGTTCTACTTGCAGAAGAGAATATTTCTTACGACAAATTACTGGAGCTTGATATTATTAATCCAAGATTTAAAGATATGGATGTAGTAATTGTTCTTGGAGCGAATGATGTTGTAAATCCAATATCCCGTGAAGAGAATAATCCGATATCAGGTATGCCTATTTTAAATGTTGATAGTGCTAAAACAGTTATAGTTATAAAAAGAAGTTTAAGACCTGGTTTTGCCGGCATTCCTAATCCACTATTCATTGCAGATAATACTTTAATGTTTTTTGGTGATGGTAGAAGTGCTATGGAACAACTTGTAAAAGCATATAAAGACGTATAAAAACTATATCAACATATAGCATGGGTATTCAGCTTTAGATATATTAGCTACCTTAATATGGTTTTGTATGACTTTATATACTGTGTAGGGGTAGGTGCCTTTATTTTTGTATCGCTTAGTACGGTTTTGTATGCCTTTGAATTTGTTTTGGCTACTTAGATTGTTTAAATAAAAAAAGTACATCTTTAGAGGTGGAGGGAATCGAAACCTCCAATATCTTTCGTATGTCTTTGCTTTATTTTGTATAACTTTATATAGAGTCGTAATTTAGAAGCCATAGACTTTGTATAGTTTAGTACTGTTTTGTACCATTTTGAATTGGTTTTGGCTACAATATTGGCTACATTTACAGTATGTGCACTAATGACATCTGCAGTAGATAATTCAATATTAGGTTTGAATAGACAAGTAAAATTTTAATTACTTCTATTTAAATAAAATTAGCAGTAGTATAATATTAGTAAGAGGGATATATGACAGACTTAAACATCATCAAAGATACACTTCTTAAAAAGAAAAAGAGATTACTAGAATCAGGTATTAGTGAAATAGGTATCTTTGGATCTTATGTAAGAGGTGAAGAAAATGCTAACAGTGATGTTGATATACTCATTGATTTGTCTAGGCCCTCGAAAATGGATCTTTTTGATCTTATTACATTAGAGCAGGAACTTACTGAAGATCTAAATACTACAGTTGATCTCGTCCTAAAATCTTCACTCAAACCTATAATTAATGAATCTATATTATCTGAGGTTCAATATCTGTGAAAAAAGATTTTAAGGTCTATCTTAACGATATTTTAAAATCTATGGAATTAACCCAAGAGTTTATAAAGGGACTATCAAAAGATGAGTTCAAATACGATGAAAAAACTCAATTTGCAGTAATAAGATGTTTGGAGATTATTGGTGAAGCTAGTAAGCGAATCCCTGATGATTTTAGAGAATCAAATAAAAGTATTCCATGGAAAGCTATGGCTGGTATGAGGGATCGATTAATTCATGGTTATGATGTTGTTGATTATGAAATAATTTGGACAACTGTTTCAAGAACAATTCCAACGCTAATCACTTCAATAAAAGATTTATATAAGTCTTAAAATGGAGGTGGAGGGAATCGAAACCTCCAATAGCTTTCGTATCGCTTTGCTTTATTTTGTATAACTTTATACAGATTAGTAACTTAGATGTCTTAGACTTTGTATAGTTTAGTACTGTTTTGTATCAGTTTGTCTGGGTTTTGGCTACAATATTGGCTACATTTGACAAGATTACATAGTACTTTCGCTTTCTAGGAAACAATACTGCATCATAATGAACAATAGAGTGGTTGTGGCTATCCAATTTTGGTTACAATGAAACGTAACTCTACACCTGAAGTGATTCGAATTTAGTAAATTTACGGAATTCGTAACTTTTTAGTATTTATCTAATACAAGGTTTAAACAATAATAATGGTTATATTCATCTAAAGGTAAGATTTTATAGAAGTTTATTTTATATTTTCTGAAGTCCAGTCATATACTCTTTGAGCAATTTCTAATGCTTCTCTATATTCATTTTCAGATACTTCAATAAAATCATCTGGGTACCTTGTTGTTACTGCATATACTTCAATTTTAAGAACATCAAATATTGATTCAGGAATAATTATTCTTTTTGTTAATTCGTTAAGAAGTTTTCTAAAAGAGTGGGTTCTATGTAGATCTAGACCTAATCTAACGATTAGGGCTTTAAGAGCTTTTTCAGCTGCTTGCTGGCAGTCATAGCAGAAGTCTTCATAGTACATACCTTCTTCAATAGGTTTTCTCGCCCTTAGCAAACAACCATAAGCTCTGTTCAACCATTCTTTTGGATCAATGCTCTTATCCATAAATAGTTATTCCCTGGTTATAAATATCTTTATAAACTAAATAGTCATTGTTTTTGTGTTTTTCAAATTTTTCAGGATTAGCTGCGACAATATCAATATCATCAATAATATGATTCCTAAATAGGGCAACATTGACATCACCAATTATGGTTCTTTCATTAGTAATACCATTTTTTAGTATAAAGATATCATAGTCACTGTCGTCTTTATTTGTACCATTGGCTCGTGATCCAAAAAGTATAATTTTATCTGGATGTACAGTTTCGACTATTATGTCCTTGATTTTTTCTAATTTTTTATCCTGATTCATATACTTATAATATAGTGGATAATGCTTTATTACAATTCTAAATTTTATATGTTATAGGAAGTTTTTATTAGCTAGTTATATATGATGTTTATATCTAATCAAGGAACTCCAATGGCTATCCTAATGTTTGATGTTGTATTTAGAGATATGCCTATCAGTATTGTAAAAATTATATTCCGCTGTTTAGGATTATTTTTCCCAGATACTTCTGAATCAGAAAGTATCACAATCGAAAGATTCTGGAAAACATTAAAATATGGAGAAGTTTATTTAAAAGATTATGAAAATCCAATAGAAGCGATTCAAGGAATTAATAGATATATTGATAAATACAACTTAAGAAGACCACATAATTCCCTTAGGAAAAGAACACCAGATGAAGCATATTTTTATAATTTATATAATAAAGAAAAACAAATTAAGATTTGTGGCTGACATTTAGTCTAGACAATATGGTCCATCATAGATAGATTCTGTAGGCAGTTAATATACTAACTGCTTTTACATAGCAAGAGGTGGAGGGTTACACTGGGAATATTGTACTTTTTTAAGCTTCTAGAGTGCTTTAAATGCTGTTTCAACGACCATTTTCTATTCGTATTGGCTACATACTGGCTACATTGAAATATTTATAAAAAGAAAAACTCTTGTAATTCTTTTGTATATATAGAATTACAAGAGTCTAGTTTTTGGAGGTGGAGGGAATCGAATCCTCGTCTTTTATTTGTACGGTTTTGTCTCTCTTTGTATAACTTTATACCCTTTAGTAACTTAGGTCGTCGACTCTTTGTATCGCTTTGTATGGTTTAGTACGGCTTTGTATTTCAATTGGTCACAGTTTTGGTCACACAAAAGAGATAACATAAGGACACTAAGAAATAGAAAGATTTAATAAAATAATTAGAAATAATATCGCAAATTGATATATTATTGTTGATATTCATATTGCATAATATTATTAGGAGTTTACAAATTGAATGTGATAGCAACTAGAACATTAAATGCATTTGTTTTGGTTTCATTAGAAGTATATGTTAGGGGTTTGTGGATAGAGCTAGGATAATTAACTCCCTAGGAAATTAGAAATGTAATTTTATACACCAAATAATTAAAACTCTACTAAACAATCCGACATAATATTTTCTATTGGCTTGTAGTTAAGGTCTACTCTGCAAATATTAGCTTCTAACCAGTGATCTTTTGATATTTTACCCCAATCAATTTTATATCCACAGTTTGCTAACATATGATCAAATAATATGCGCTGAGAACGTCCATTCCCTTCTCTAAAAGGATGAATTATATTCAACTCAATATATAATTATGCTATGTTCGTAACTAATAGTGCAACTGGTAAATCTACAAAATATTTATTTCTACTTAAGTCAGTAAAAATCCTATTTAACTCCTGATCTATATATAGAGGATTGAAAAGACTGTTGAACCTTTAGTAATATGAACTGTTCGAAACTCTCCAGCCCAATTATATAAGTCCTTAAATAGTATTTCATGAATGTTCTGCCAATATTTAGAATTATAGGGAGGAGTTGCAAAATCAATTTCACCTACAGCTAAGGTAGAAATCTCTTCTTCAATATTTTCTAATGTGATATTAGATCTTATATCCAGTTTATTAATTAATATGTCAGTATCTTTATAGCTATATGGATCTTCATCAGTACCATACTTTATAGATTTCATTTCTTGTGTGTATAATATGATATTATCTCTGCTCGAGTTTTTCCATGGAGGTGAACAGAGGGATTTAGACCTTCAAGCCTTAAACTCTCTTTGTAATTTTTAAGTCTACTCTTTTTAATAAATTCAACTTTCTCTTCAAAAGATTTCTTAATCATACTCTAATTTTATAGTCTTTATAGTCTTTATAGTGGCTGGTCAATTAGATTAAAGATTTCTATATATTAATAGTCAGAGATAAACAAGATAGATATATTGTGGTGAATTTCAAACTAATAAAGGGATGAAATCCCTTAGATAATTAAAGGTGATTGTAAAAATCTATACCAAAGTTCTTATACGATTAATTATTTATACATCAACCTTGTATGTTGCTGGTGATCATATTTTAACCACTTTAAACCTGGATTATTCAAATGCTGACACTTTAGTAGTTGCTTATTCGGATTATACTCCAGATATGAAATTATTATATGTTTCAGGAAGTACTGTTGTTGCAGCTATCGACACCTACTATTCTAGATCTACAGATTCAGGAGAGACTTTTGTTGATGACTATTATACTCTTGGTGGTGGTTCAATAATGGGGTTTGCCAATGATGGAACATACTTGGTATGTGTTAAATATGGTGGGAAACTGTAGATTTCGGCCGATGATGGATTAAATTGGCAAGATGTTGAAGTAGACAGGTATACGTCGTTCCCAAATATTTCAGCAAATGGAGTGTTTTGTGATGGAGAAACTGTCTATATTGCACATAACAGTGGGCTGATAATTGGTGAATTTGATTAAAATAAACGATTGTTTTATTATCAGTTGGTAGGAACTTTAGTAAATGAATTGGGAAATATTAGAAATAGATAAAAAAGAAGTAGAAGGTTTACCTGTTTTACTTACTAAGTCTCAAACAGAAAATCAAAGAATCATATCTAACCATTGGGAAAAAGTTAATAGTATGTTTAATACTATAAAAAGGCGTATTGATCATAATTGGGAAAAATACGGATTAACATTCAAAAAGAATAATAGTTATTTTTATATGCCTTCAGTACCAATTATAGATTCTGTAAATTTAAAGCAATATGTTATACCTAAAAATAAATACGTTAAGTTTGTTCATTGTGGAGACATGAATAAGTTAAAATTTACATATTTTGATATATATAAAGACATATTGCCAAAAAATAGTTTTAAGCTAAACTTAGATAGACCTATGGTACATTATGAAAGATATGATAATCGTTTTAATTGGAATAGTAGTAAATCTGAAATTGATATCTTTATTCCAATTAATTAATTTCAAATAAATTTTTTAGGAAATGTTGATGTCTAGACTTATTGTTTATGATAACAAGAGCTGAGTTTTCAATTGAAACCCTGGACTATATTATGAACAACAATATTAAATCCGTTTTAGGTAATTATTAAGATATCTTAAACACTAAAAATCAGAAAAGACTAATCCAATAGTTTTTCATGAAGTACTTCAAAATCATATTAAATTAATAAATCTTAAAAGGAAAGATGAACAGCTTATATTAAAGCTCCGATTTTTAGATAAAAATCAAGGCTCAATTTTTGGGGTTGATAGATTCAATGGTAGAGAAGGTTTTATTGTATATGGACATCAATGGCTCGATAAACAAAAGTATAAAGTTTCATATTAATCACTTATATATATTTCTTAAATTGGACAGTATAACTCATTGATAATGAATATCGATGGCAGTAAATAAATTATGATCCATTTAATATTTACATCTAAATAATAAAAATCTATGATTACAATACTAAATAGGAGTCTATATGAGTAAGTCATATAAAATGCCAAAAGATTTTTTATGGGGATGTTCTACGTCAGCATATCAAGTTGAGGGTGCTGTTAATATTGATGGTAGGGGTAAATCTATCTGGGATACTTTCTCTCATATACCAGGGAAAATTAAAAGTGATCATAATGGTGATATAAGCTGTGATCAATATAATCTCTACAAAGATGATATTGTTTTAATGAAGAATATGGGATTAAAATCTTATAGATTCTCTATATCTTGGCCCCGAGTCTTTCCCAATGGGAAAGGAGAATTTAATGAAAAGGGAATAGATTATTATAGCCGCCTTGTAGATTCTCTTCTGGAAGCTAACATAGAACCCTGTGCAACACTATTTCATTGGGATCTGCCACAGGTATTAGAAGATCAATATGGTGGATGGGAATCAAAAGAGACATCAAAATATTTTGGTGACTATGCTGGTATCATATCTGAACGGTTATCAGATAGACTAAAAAATTATTATACACTAAATGATTATATATGCATTGCAGAGTTAGGTTATCGAGATGGAGTCTTTGCTCCTGGTAAAACACTCTCAAGAGCTAAAGTAAACCAGGTTTTTCATAATGGACTTTTGGGGCATGGCTATGCTCTTAAAGCACTACGGGAAAATGCAAAAGGTGATATTAAGGTTGGACTTTCTGATAATCCATATAATTGTGTTCCAATTTTTGAAACAGAAGAGCATATTGCTGCTGCCAAACAAGCTTTTCATGATATAAATGGATCATTCCTTTCTCCTCTTCTAGAGGGTTCATATTCTAAAAAGTATCTTGAAGAAGAAGGGGATAATGCTCCTGATTATACACTGGATGAGATGAAGTTAATAAATGCTCCTATAGATTACTTAGGCATCAATATGTATTATCCAACCTATATAAGAGCAGATAAGAATTCTGCTAAAGGGTATAATGTTGTTGACTTTGCACCATCGCATCCTTCAATGGATCTTCCATGGATTAAGGTTGGTCCTGAAACTATCTACTGGAGTACACGCTATGTTAATGAGCTATGGGATGTTAAAAGTATATATGTTACAGAAAGTGGTAGTGCCTGTAATGATAAACTAAATAAAGATGGAGAGGTTTTAGATACAGACCGTATTTTTTATCTTCGTAATCATTTTATAGGTGCATCAAGGGCAATAGAAGAAGGGTATCCATTAAAAGGATATTTTGTTTGGAGCTTTTTAGATAATTTTGAATGGGCTGAAGGGTATACCAAACGTTTTGGTCTGGTTTATGTTAATTTTGAAAATCAAAAAAGAACTCCTAAATTGAGTGCAGAGTATTATAAAAATGTTATTAAACATAATCGAATTCTGTAATTATTCTACCAGTTCTCAAATTGATATAGATGTGTTCCCAGGGATTATGTTACCCTTGGAAACATTTTTTTTAGAAATTTAATTAGTTAATAATTATTTAAAATATTCCTATATTAAATCTTTGAGACCAATTGATACTGGATACATGCTGCTAACACCATTAATTAGATATACAATTCTTATTACTTCTTTGATTTCATCTTTTGTTGCTCCGTTTTTTAATGCCTGTATTGCTAAACTTCTAACTCCCTCAGGAGTACCTTTCGTTGCATCTATGGACAAACCAATTAGATATTTAGTTTTTAAATCTAATGATCCTTCCGTAAATGCCAATAATCTGGAATCTTCCATTATCTTAGTTAATTCCGGATCTAGATCCTGTACTGTTTTTAGTGGATTCATAATTACTCCTTTATATCATTAAAAAATATCCTAATTTGTTTTAAAAAGTTAAGAATCATCTTCTTCTCTTCATTAGGAAACATATTATATTCTCTATTATGCTGAGACTTGGATAGAACATTTCCAATTGTATGCATATCTTCAGTTCCCTTTTTAGTCAAAGATATCAGTGTTACTCGGCTATCATTAATATCAGCTTCTTTTATTATCCACTCTTTTTTTACCATTTTATTAATCATTTTTGAAACAGCATGTTTATCTTTTAGTAAATGTTCTACTATCGACTTTTGTGATATTGGCTTTTGTTTTTCATTAAGAAAAGCCATTATTGACCACTGCTCAGGAGTAATATTAAATTCTTTAAGATTTTGCAGAAAATCTCTCCTTAGTAAAAGAGCCACCCGTGAAATATTAAAATATATTGAATCATTTACTTTTATCATTTATAAACCTTTTTAGTTGTCTGTATAACTAAATTAGCCCTTATTACAGGATATGTCAATTGTTGCATGGACAACCAAATATCAAATGTGAATCAATCCAAAAATGATACTGTTTTAAGAAGATATATAAGATCTTATTATGCATATACTATTTAAACCAATAAAAAATGGTTTTCCTTATTAAAAAATAGTAATAAAATATCTAATATTAAAGAAGTAAAATGTAAACTTTACATTTATGAGGACTCATTGATAAATTATAATTTTGAAAATAATAACCAAAAACAGACAATTGTGTTTGTACACGGTTTTACACAGAATCTGGCCATATTTAACAAACAAATTGAGTTTTTTAGGGATAGTTTCAACTGCTTAACATTAGATCTAAGAGGGCATGGTAATTCAGAACATGATGGTCCATTTGGAATAGAAGAATACACTGAAGATATTATAGAATTATTAAAATATCTAATAATTGATGATTTCATATATTGGGGGACTCATACAAGTACAGCAATTGGTCTTAATTTATATTTAAAAAAAGTATTCAGTATAAGACTGTTTATATTCGAGGGTGTCGTAATTCCTGGATTTAATAAAAATATAAATAGAGCCAGGTCTATAATTTTTGAGAAAGGAATTGATGAGGCTATTAATAATTGGTTTACACATTCGGAATGGTTTGAATATATGCGACGTAACCCAAAAATATATGCGACGTAACCCAAAAGAAACAAGATCAGAAGATCATCTTAAAATTCTTCAATCATTTAGTGGGAAACCTTGGTTATCTGAAAAAAAAACTAAAGATACTATGGATATCATTAATCAATTAAAAAAATTAAAATTACCGATATTAGCATATAATGGTAATTACGATATGACTGAATTTCATGGAATGAGGAACTTATTAGATAAAAATGAAATGGTTGAAAGTATTATTATTCCTAATGCAGGGGGATTCCCTTTATGGGAAAATCCAGACATTGTTAATAAAAAGGTAGCAGACTGGATCTTTTCACAAAAGTAGATCTTCATGGAATGAGTATAAGTTATCATTTTCAATAATTAAATAATATAAGAAGGATATCGAATGGAATTTTCAAATTATAAATCAGAAAACATAGAGAAAATACAAGAGTTATTTATCAAGACATTTTCAGATTCTGAAGGTGTTGAAGAAGGAATGTTAATAGGAAACTTAGCTTTTGAATTAATGACTAAAACAGATAAAAATGATCTACATGTTTATATCGCTATTGATGATAAAAAAATTATAGGCTGTATTCTCTTTTCCAGGTTGAAGTTTGAAGAGTGTAAAATTAATACATTTTTATTAGCTCCAGTGGCTATCCATTCAGATTATCAAAAAAAAGGAATAGGTCAAAAATTGATTAATTTTGGTCACAAGGATTTAAAAGGAAATTATGTAGAACAGGTTTTTACTTATGGTGATATTAATTTTTACTCAAAAGTTGGGTACAATAAAATATCTGAAAAAATTGTGAAAGCTCCTTTAAAACTTGAGTATCCAGAAGGTTGGTTAGCACAGTCTTTGGTAAGTGATAAAATCCAATCTATTACTGATAATTCATTCTGTGTTGATGCTATAAATAAACCTGAATACTGGTAATAATTTTAAGTAACATTTACACAGTATTTGCGTGTTATATACAGTAAGATTTAAATTTTTCAAAAGGAATAAAATGCTTAATAAACTTAAAAACATTCTTCTTCATATAATCTGGCTTATAGTAATTTTATAGGGACTCAACTTTCTATAGTTATTGTCTCTTTTATTACTAGATTTGCACTAGTTCGACTTGGACTATTTGAGGAATTCTCTGGATTTTTACCTAGGATTTTTTCTATTGGAGTCATAATTGTATTTGTATCTATATATTTCCGATATGCAAGAAATGAAAACTTTAAAGTTCACGCTCTTGGTGATCATAAGTTTATAATTCAGGATTCTTTAGTTGGACTTTTAGGGACATTTCTTGTGCTGACAAGTGCATATCTTGTTTTTACCATGAATAAATGTCTGTTAGTTTCTGGTTGGATGCTTGATCGTTTTTCGCCACAGCATCTAATACACCCTGTTGCTCTAGCTTTTGTAACAAGTTTGGCTGCAGTAGTTGGAGAAGAGGTCCTTTTTAGAGGGTTCTTTCAAAAACGCTTAGAACAAATACTTAAAAAGCCATTTAATGCATGCTTGATCTCTGCATCAATATTTTCTTTAGTACATTTTTTTGTATCAAATTCGAATCAGGGTAATCCATTGGTGCTATTTTTAAATATTTTAGTAGCAGGTATGTTGTTTAGTTTTTTATATTACAAAACACAGTCCTTAATTTTGCCTATATCTTTGCATTTTGCATATGATTTTGTTGTTGAAGGCTTTTTTAATATTTCAGGGAAAACTATTGGACCAACTCTATATGGGGCTATTACTGAGTCAACTATTTCTAGCAATATAACAGGAACTGAGTTTGGTATAGAAACAGGTTTTTCTGGTACGATAGTATGGGTAGTTCTCTTCATACTTTTTACTGGCTATACACACTTCCGGTTAAAAAATAATATTAAGAAGATTATATAAAGGAAAATAAAATTCTCAGTGAAAATTACGTAAAAGATGATGTGCAACTGAACTATTTAATGGTTAAACAATATTACAAACTAAAATTGATATGGAAGGAGTTAAAATATGTCAATATCTAAAAAAATACATTATTGTTGGTTTGGTAATGGAGAATTATCGAGTGAAGCAAAAGAAAGCATAAAATCCTGGAAGAAATACTTACCTGAATATGAACTTGTTTTATGGAATGAAGAAAACTTTGATATCAGATCAAATAAATTTGTTTCGGAGGCATATGATGCTAAAAAATATGCTTATGTAACTGACTATGTTAGGCTATATGTTTTGAATAAATTGGGAGGAATTTATTTTGATACCGATGTTGAAGTACTTAAATCATTTGATGATTTATTGAACTTTAAAGCTTTTGCTGGATATGAAGGTAATAAACTACTAGGTACTGGAATAATTGGTGCAATAAAAAATCATCCATGGATTGGCAGGCTATTAAAAGAATATGATGAAAAAGATTTTTTGTTAAAAGATGGTAGATATAACGACGTTCCAAACTCAGTATTGGTATCAGAAATAACGTTATTATATTTTGGCTGGAAGGACACTAACACATATCAAGTTTTAGATCATGATATAAATATATTTCAGTCTGATGTTTTTTCAGCTAAAGATAGTAATACTGGTAAACTGTTTGCAAATGAAAATACTTACTCAATACATCACTTTGGTTAAATACTAATTACAATAGGAGATAAAATGGATTAAAGTGAATACGAAGTATTAGAGGGTGGAAATATGAATAAACCTCTTAAAAAGGATAATTTAATTTATAAAGATGTAACTGAAGCTTCAGATACAATCCACAATCTGCTTCTGCATGTTAATAAAAAGGGTTTAGATTGGGTTCCTAAGTCATATGGAGTAGATGGGAATGGAAAGCATGTTCTGTCCTACATTGATGGATATGTACCTAATGGAAATCCTAGTTGGTTATGGGAAAAAGATTTATTAATAGAAGTTACAGACAGTAAAAATACTGTTTCTGATGATATCTATATTACTTTCACTTCCGACCTACCTAATGTTTCGTTTTCCAAAACTTTTGATATAACATCATATACAGGAACATCTATTTCCAATGTGACTACCACATGTGTTTATGCATCTGGGCAGAATATATACGTTGGAACTTCCTCCAATGGTCTGCTTTATTCAAACGATGGTGGCACAAATTGGACAACCTTACTACGGATGACGGTCTAACAAATAACCAGATTAATAATATTACTGGCTCTGGCAATTATATTTTTATCGGTACACTTCAGGGTTTAAGTATTTACAATATATCCACAAATTCCTTCGAAACTGCACAACTTGGTACAAATGATGTGGACTGCCTGTTTGTTAGTGATACTAAAGTTTATGCAGGGACATATACAAATGGATTATTCATATCCGATATAATGATTTACATAAGCATGAAATGAAGGTGGAGGGAATCGAAACCTCCAATATGTTTTGTATCGTTTTGCTTTCTTTTGTATAACTTTATATAGAGTCGCAACTTAAACGTCATAGACTTTGTATGGTTTAGTACTGTTTTGCACCAGTTTGTATGGGTTTTGGCTACAATATTGGCTACATGAGTAGTATTTAAGAGAGATTGTGCAATTAGTGAAGGTTGTATTAATTCTGACATTAAAATTTCATGAATAGTGAGTAAATATCTATATAAAGCAGTTGTTATTTTTAACACTCCATATTAAGATTAAATTAACAGTACCCGTTACGCCTCTCTACGATGCGGACCAGAACGGGTCTTCTTTTTTATAACCAATGAAACAGGGGGATATCTATCAAATATAATTCACCTCCAACAAACATTGAAGAACAACTTAATATATTAGAGTCTAGAGGTATGGTAATCTCCAATAGAGATTTTGCAACGAAGTTTCTAAATAAAGTAAGCTATTATAGATTTGTTGGATATGCTTTACACTATGAAATTTTTGAAGATAGGAAGAGAACCCATAAATATAAAAAAAATACAGATTTTAAAAATGTAGTTGATCTGTATAATTTTGATGATAAGTTAAGAACTATATTATTTGATGCAATTACCCATATAGAAGTAGCATTTCGGACTCAACTAAATTTACATATGTCATTAAACAGTAAAGATTCTCATTGGCCATTATCAAAAAAACATGTAAATGCACAGTTTGATCATGAAAAATTTATTTTAGATATTGGGAGAGAAATTAAAAGAAGCAATGAGATTTTTATAAAAAATTACATAGATAAATATACTGAACCCAAAATACCTGCATCATGGATGTTAATTGAGGTAATATCTTTTGGGAGCTGGTCAAAAATATATAAATCATTAGAAAATAAGGATGTAAAAAAAAATATAGCAAATTATTTCAGAGTTAAACCATTTTTATTAGAGTCCTGGGTTCAATCGATTACTACAATAAGAAATATTTGTGCCCATCACGGTAGGCTTTGGAATTCATCACTCACAATAAAACCTTCAATTACTAAAAATATGCAAAGAATATATAGCACTAAGCAAAGAAAAAAAATAATCATAATATTGGATATAATAGGTGAACTTATAAAACCATTAGATGAGTATGATGAATTTATTAATAAGTTTAATAATCTATTAATAGAGTTTCCCAATACTCCAATCAATTTTATGGGATTAAATAATAACAACATAAATAAAGAATGTGGGTTTAGGTGTAAATAACTTATTTCTACTAAATTATAACTTTTTGAATTTGCAGATCACAAAATAGCAGAATATAAATTATATTAATTCAGAGGTGGAGGGTTGAACTGAGAATCCTATACTTTTTTTAGCCTCTAGACTGCTTAAAATACAGTTTCAGTCCATCTTTATTTAGGTATTGGCTACAGTATTGGCTACATTTGAATATGTATCAAAAGAAAAACTCTTGTAATTCTTTTCTGTATATAGAATTACAAGAGTCTTGTTTTTGGAGGTGGAGGGAATCGAACCTGATATCATTATTTGTATAGCTTTGTACTGTTTTGTATAACTTTATATATTAAAAGGATTTAAAACATTTTGATTTATATGGGTTTGTCTGCTTTTGTACAGTTTTGTATTTTTTTTGTTCACAATTTTGTTCACAATTAAAATAACCCTCCACCTCGAGTGATTCTTATTTCTTATACTGTACCTACTTAGATAATAGCTACAGAGATCTATAATTATGTTTAATAGTTTATCCACATCAAAAAATAATCTTTGACCAACCTTGAATAATGCTTATCTGATATTTAGATTTATCTCATTGGCACTGTTGTTAGTCCAGTTGATGGTAATAAAGTAATTATCAAATATGAGTTTGGCTGTATACTAAATAACACCGGGATATTTTAATAATATCAATTGTAGGTTCCAACTGCATAATCCTGTGATTTCCAACAGCATCAGATCATAGGTCAATATATCCGTGTTTAGCGAAACGAACTTTCCAAGAACCTTTTTACACTTATCTATTTTTTTTGATTACAGTTTTGGGTTTTGGTCACACCAGATGAATATTTTAGGTTATCTATATAATTAGGTGTTTATGGTCGTTACATTTTTATGTTAAATAATCTGATAGCTATGGCTAAGTTTGGACATCATTACTATCACTAACCAGAATTTTTCATTTCATTACTTTTAGATAGCTAGTATTTGAGATTAAATTTGTCTCTTATACTGCAAATGATGGAAATTCCAGTAATTGAGGTTTCTTTATTGAAAATGATGCATTTGGTAATTCTCTATATTAATTTTTTAAAATAGCTCTTATATGATTTTGATCCTTCAATCGTTTTTATCAAATCTTTGTATTTTAATTTAGATATTCCAAAGCTTTGTTTTAAAGTATAGACATGGTAGCTTGAAGTAGACAAGTTAATAATTTCAAATATTATCTGATCAATATAGTCATGAGTATTTGAAATCAAAGTATTAATATAAGTTGCCTTAACACCCGAATGTACAATAAGGTTTCTAGTACGATATATTCTGTGGATCTGCCATACTACATTTTTTTCATGCCTATTTAAATTTTTCAATAGTTTATTTTTATCTAATAGAAATTCTCTTATTTTAAATATTCTACTCCTTAAAAGATGAAAATCATCTAGATCACTATATAATTGTTGCAACTTAGTATCATATTTTGTATCACATAAAAAGATTACCATTTTTTCCAAGTTTGAACCATTTTCAGTGATCGTACTTATGATAGAGTGCAGTGTACTTTTATTCCATCTTTTCAAATCTTTATATAGATTATCGAGTATTTTAGAATAATATTTGAAAAGTATTATAGGTATAACTTCATTTATGATATTGTTAACCTTTGCTGTGTTGTCTCGAGTGGGTACTATAGTTTCAAAGATTGTCCAGAGGTTTACTAGTTGATTTTCAGTCTGTAAATTGTGAACAGAATTACTATGTAATTCTATAGCTCTATTAAATTTGTAAAAACTTTCTCCTTGTAAAGAAATATTTTTAAATACCCAATTTGTTTTCTTAACAACATCTGAAGGAGAGAAAATAGTGTCACTGATCATAGGATTAATATTCCTATTAACAATAATTATTTTTGAAGAACAGCAATCTTGAACAGCAATCGATTTTCTTGTCCAATAGAAGCTCGTATTGTGATAATACAATTGTGATGTATTCTTTAATGTTTCTAACTCTCTCTCTGCTTGCTCTCGAGCTGTAAATGGATCAAAACTTCTTATTTTATCAATTTTTATTAGACAATATCCGTTTTTAGGATTGAATATTACATTTGATAATTTTTCTTTTAATAAAGGATCTAGCTTTTCATCTGATTCATCCACAACATTAATTTTGAAGTATTTAAATGAATCCTTAAATTTCAAAATCTCATTGCTAACTTTAAAATAGACTGAAAATAAATGCCCAATAGGTTTTAATCTTTCAAAAAACTCATTAGCAAATGAATCATTATCAATTTCGTCTCCAGTAAAGAAAAATGAATAGAATTCTTGATAAAGAAACCTTTTACTTACACCTCGGTTTTCATAAACTGTAATCAAGTTTTTTGATAGATGATCAATATCACTTATATTACTATTAGATATTGCTATTAAAAGTAATTCTATTATTTTATTAGTATATCTATCTCTATCTAGACTTCGTTCTAATAGTGATAACCTATCTGATAGATCTTCTAAAATTATGCTTTCGTTAAAGTTTGTATAGAAATTGGCATCTGCCAATATAAGTTTTTTTGCTGCAGTATCACCTTTTAAAACTTCATTTAATTCATCAAGAATATGTACAATATTCTTTTCATTTATATTATTATTTTTTATTTCCTTAATTGTTCTTAAAGCTTCTACGCATAATGATGGAGTATTAAGTGCCATAGGTTTATAAGTGGCGAGTGAGTAATTAAATAAGAGTTCATCCATACGTTGTATAAAATAAACAAAACCCTTACTAAGTTTATCATTTATTAATTTGTCATTTTTAATATATTTCATTATAAGCTCCAATAAGTGATTATATTATATAATATTAAATGTTATAAAAACCAGTAATATATTTTTAATGTACTACATATCAAAGTAAATAATTATCGTACTGAGTTTGATATGGATAAAATTAAAAAGTGTGACGGCATTCATTTTCATTCAAAAATATTTGTAATTAGTATTTTTATAATTACTTCCGAAGACATAATTAAATTTTATCAGTGTAATTTAACAGATATGATAATAGTGACTTATATGGATGATTATAAATATATATATCGGATACAGAAAGTTCATATTGCTAAGAAAATAAAATCTCTTACGAAAATTAAAACAATTTATATTTCTTTTGATTCAAAGTTATCGTTAATTTTATTTTGAAGTTCTTTAAAGAAAAATATAAATAAGTATTCATTTTTCTTATAAAAGTTTTATCATAATGTTAATATTAACCTAATCATTGCTTTTATAGGGGTCTCTCGTTGTCAGAAAAAAATAAACTACAGATTATATTTAAGAATCCTGAACTTAATAAGAAACAGCTGAATCAAATATCTATAGAAAGTAGATGTGCCTATGTTTATTATCTTCAAAGGATAAATCCTATTTATAGATGGATTGTTTCTTGTAAAGCTTTTAGTGAATTAAACGATCTTGAAAATGTGTCACAAACAATAATCAAAACTACAACATTATTAAGGCTCATGATAATTGAAGATCTTAAACCATTACAAACTGGAATAGAAAGTGATCTTACTGGAGAATTCAGTGAAAGCCTTATTGAACAAACAGTTTCCATTATTAGAACTCAAATGGAAAAAAGTATATTTGAAATGAATAATGCTATATTGTCTACAGCTGGTGATTCACAAATATATTCAATAGCTTGCCATAATATTAGCACTGAAATTAACAAATTTAAAACTGGTATCGATAAAATGCTAAGTGGTATAAAAGCTGATAATTGTAAAAATTTAATCGATATTCTCGAGAAAATGATTAAGGAACCACTTGATAGAAATTTTAAAGTACTTACTTCTAAAAAAATAATCAATATTGTATATAATGAACAAAAGAGTGATGTCATAACTTTTGAAGAAAATGATCCTGATGATATAATTGATGGACAAGAGATTCTTGATGATATTTTCAGACAAGAGAACGAAGAAAAAATAGCACTATTATTTGATTAGTTTTACGAAAAAAAAAGTTTTCTGCAATATATATAAATTACTCTACAAAAAGAATAGAGTATTTACTTCTAATATCTTACATTTTTATTATCTTTGTAATGAAATAATAGTAATTATAGAAGTATTTGTACATCACTCCGTGTTGATAATATGTATAGTAGAACCACATCAGGATAAGATTATAAATATCAACCAAATATAGCTGAACTGACTGTTAAGATATTGCTGTTTACCGGGAATTAATATTTAGGTATGTATTATAATATTAGATCATTCACATTGCGGTTTTTACCTATATCTAAGCATCAATAAATTATGTAACTGCTTAACTTTGCAGTTTATAGATTTATGTCCAGATCAAATGATCAATATCTACAGATCGCTATATAATTAGAACCTACATCTTAACATTGTATTAGCTTAATTAACCTAAATATCTAATGGATACGTAAATTGATTGTAAATAGATTTAATATATATGTTATTGATAATCAATTAGTTTAGGTGTTAAAATCTAATTGAGGTAAATAATGAATATTGATCAAATTTCAAAATTAGCAAGTAAAATAAATGTTAATCAATATAGTAATATTTTTAATGTCATTGACGCACAAAAAACTATGTTTGATACATCTCATATAACTGCTGCTTTTGAAGCCCAGAAGGCTATGTTTGATACTTCTTATATCACTAAAGCACTTAAGGTTCAGATGAATATTTTTGATACTTCTTTTATCACTAAAGCACTTAAGACTCAGATGAATATTTTTGATACATCTCATATAACTGCTGCTTTTGAAGCCCAGAAGGCAATGTTTGATACTTCTTATATAACTGCTGCTTTTGAAGCCCAGAAGGCTATGTTTGATACTTCTTATATAACTGCTGCTTTTGAAGCCCAGAAGGCAATGTTTGATACTTCTCATATTTCAGATGAACTTAAGACTCATAGAAACATGTTTAACACATTTGACTTTGTTACTCAGTTTGTAGCAAATTCTGATTTATATGAAGAAAGTAATTTGGAAGAAACTTTTTCTAATGCTGAAATATTAGATCCATCAAGTACTTCTACTGATGATATTGAAGTTCGGCTTGAACAATTTCAACAAAATATAATTAAGCATATAACCAATAACAAACCCACTATTGTAAGTTTAGAAGGATTTATTGCTATTACTAGCTTAATTTTAAGTATTTTATTTTTTATATACAGCCAATATGAAAGTACCGAACTTGAAGATAAAATTGATAGTAATCAAGTGATACTTGAAGAGAAGATCGATACTAATCAAGAAGTCAATTTCGAAAAATTATCCTTGATTGAAAAATCTCAATCAAAGATAGTTGATTTTATGGTTGATTACTATAGTGTAGTAAATCAAGATGCAACTTTTTACATTGTGACAAGAACTGTAAACATACGGTCTAAACCTTCGACTAAAAATGAAATCATCACAGTTTTACACCCAAATCAAAAAGTGTTATTAGAAAAAAGAAAAGGAAAGTGGATATATGTAACATTCTTTGATTATATAAACGAAATCACGGTTTCCGGTTGGGTATATAAGAAATACTTAAAGATGTTGTAAATATTGAAACTAGCAATTTAATAAAGGAGTTTTTTTGAGTGACCAATATCTATATAAATATCGACCATTATTTACCACAGATAAAGATAACAACTATAAAGTTAATGAGTTCACTGATGCATTGATAACTAAAGGAGAATTATATTTTTCTAATCCAAATGATTTTAATGATCCTTTCGACTCTCAATTTGTTTTTGAATCCCATTATAAACCCAGTGAAGCTATAGAGTATTTTGAAAATAGTCCCTATGAAGAAAAGTATGGTGTTAAACTAGTTGGAATTGGGGCGTTTAATTATGATAAATTTATAAAAAACATAACCGCGGTAACAGATGGTTTTAGAGTTTTATGTTTATCGAAAGACCCTAAGAATATTCTAATGTGGTCACATTATGCATATAATCATACTGGAATCTGCGTAGGGATTAAGTCAGAAGTAAGAAAAGATCTCATAGCTATTAATGTAAAAACAAACACATCCGTCCATAATAAAAAGAATCATGAGTTAGATAATGGAAGTCTAATTGCAAAAGCTATTTATTATCCCAAAAATGATCTAGTTCCACATATTTTAAATCCCTTTAAAGATAACTCAGGTAAGGTTAAAGACATTCTTTATTCTAAGTCTTCTTTATGGAGCTATGAAGAGGAATATAGGATTATATTACCACTTCATAATATTCCAACAAAAAAAGTATACTTAATTGAAGGAAGTATAGGCCAAATAATTTTTGGTTTAAAAGTTCCATATGATTTAAAAAAACATATTATAGGCAAATTATCAGATAGAAATGATGATATAACCTTTTTAGAAACTAAAAAAATACATGGAAAATATGAATTGGAACTGGTAGAGGTTACTATATAAATAATGAGAAACAGGGGAATGAGCCCTGCTTATTCTTATTATGGAAATCTTTCGCTACTTAAACCATACAAAGTGACTTACACCATACCATAACGACAAGTCGACGACAATTTAAGAATAGAAATATCTCCACATTAAAACCGTGATACGGCACCAATCAAATTGTCGATTTTTTTGATTTTAATACTACATCTCCACGTTTAGTGTTAGCCCCTCAGAGTGCTATTTTTGATTTAGAGGTGTAGATATAAGACTCCCTGGTTAACACTAACTCCTGTAGTCGTAGATATTAATTACAAAGTCAAAATAGTTCCTCTAGATCTATCTGATGAACACATTGTATTGAAATTATGTATAGCTGGAATCACATCAAGTTAAGATGTATAAATATCATTCCAACTAAAGGACTGACTGATAATATATAACTGTTTCCCGGGAATCAATATTTGGTTATATACTGTAATATCAGATCGTTAATATTGAAGGATAATTCTACCTTTTAGCATCAATAAACAGTGCTACTGCATAACTCTAAAGTACAAGAGTATATCTATAGGTTAAATGGTTAATTATTTCTGTATATTGATATCTAAAGATCACATAGATAGCTATAGCGTTAGATCCTACATCTTAATTCCATATTGTTTCAATGTACATTATATTATTGAGAATACATAAATTGAGAACTTAATATGTAAATATCTTATTACTGTCAAAAGAGGGTAGTCATTATTTACACAAAACCTTTTTTTATATAGCTTTCTATTATGGGTAAAACTAGAGAACAGACTCTAACTAATGATTCACTTGTAGTAGAACACTTAAAATCACTTAATAAGAACATTGATGGTACTGATGTGATAAATACTTGTTCGGTACTAGAAATAAAGATTGGTCCAACTAGGATCAATAATATTGTTACAGTTTTGAATAGTACAAAAGAGAATGAAATAATTAGTATTATCAATAAAGAAGATTCTCTAAATGATGTGTATGGTAGATACCGTGGACTAGGGAAAAAGCAGCTAGAGCAGGTAGATAACTCACTGATGGAGTATTATACATTGCTGTTAAAAGGTTTAAAAATAAATTCGATAAAAGATACTAAATTCCATGATATAAACCTATTCCTAAAAATATGTTTAAAATTAAATAAAGATAACTTAACTAGTAAAAGTTTTATATCGCTATTTGTTGAAACTACCAATAAGAAAGGTTTTCTTAACGATTTTAATTATATTGATTTTAATGAAATTGCGTTGTGTGATTTGCAGGATTATGTAATTGTGCATAAGTTCAGTGATAATTACAAAATGATAGCTATATAGTCTTTCAATTGAGTTCAGACGAAATAGTATCTTATTCAGTCGAATAGAATAGTCACATCTATTAGGTATACTTTATTGACAATATAAAGAGTTAAAAGGTATCCATTGATAGATATGACCTATTTCAGTGTTAGTAGTCACTCTTCTGCTGATTTTAACCAACTAAGGCACAGTGTACTTTCAATCCAGTTGTTTGAGCATTAGTTGAAGTCCAGTTATCTCTACTTGCTCTATGTTTCTCTTTTAATCCTGTAAAACCTAGTTGCATTTTAACTACCTTTAAATCTATTTTTAATAATAAAATGATACTATAATTATCGTTCACGGTAAATAAAATTAATCTTAATAGAAATAATAGCTTCTTTTAATCTATGTCCCTAATGCAAAATTCTGCACTCACTTATTATTCTTATATATAAAGCAGAAACATATAAAAAGAAGGAGTTAACTATGGGAAAAGATAGTTTACCTAAGTATGTTGATAATAATTGTAAAATTAATAAGTATGAATCTGTAGATAAGATTACTTTAAGAATTCCTATAAAGTATATTAACTTAATTGTGGAAGCTTCACGAAAATATAGGGATACCAAAAGCTATATTACTTGTTTAAAATATTGTGAGAAGTACTTTCACGTAGTGTTTCACGATGATATCTTTGATTATGAGTACAGACTACTGGATTGTATAAAGAATACAATTGATGAAAATATGAAACAAGATGAGCCTTTATTCAAAAGCGATTTGGATTGGGAAGAATTTGTTAAAGATGTAACAGTTTTTGAGTTTGAATATGCATTCGATTTTCCAGCTAACATGTACCTTTTTCATACAGTACCATTTCATGGGCCATTTAGATATGTTCTTTTTCATAAATTGGGAATGACAATATACAGTAAGGATAGAAAGCTGAAAGATGATTCTGAAAAAAGTACTTATATTTATGATAGAAATCCTGAAAATCATGAGAAATACAAATCCTTTGCTAAAATATATGATAGAACTAAAAAGCTTCGTTATTTTGGTTTTAAGTGTGATGAACATTTATATAGATTTGAATATTTGTTACGAAAAAGGGAATTCAAAGAAATGTCCCTGGGAGACCTTAACTATAATTTAACAGAGTTTAAGAAGAAAATTAAACCTATGCTTGTTAAGTACAGTAGGAAATATTTGAAAAGTAAATATTTTCATATAATAGATTCTGGCTCGTTCAAGGCTTTGCACCCATATCTATACAAGATAATGGTTGAATCCGGGTGTGGTGCATCGAGAGTGTAGTATCCATATTTATATAAAATAATGGTTGAATCAGTTTGTGGTACATAGAAACTGTATCATCTTTAGGAAGGTTTACATAATCAATAAAAAAATGGACTCTATTAATTAATACGTACAAGAATAGAGGTAATAGAACTTTAATAAAAAGAATAAATAAAACAAGAAATATAAAAATAAAGATATAGTTCTATTTCCTCTATTCTGCATCATTAAGGAGTAACTATACCTTATCGTATAGTAGTTACTCCTTAATGATGCAGTAACTCGTTAGTGTACGTATTATAACAACTATATAGAAACTATTATGATTATAAGTCTTATACCAAGTATGTGCTTGAATGTGTAGTAAATATAAAAGTAATGATAATTCTAAAAATAAGAATGAATACACATTCAAGCTAATAATACCTTTGTATAGATTAGTAGTATAGAGTTATAGATATTAGATGTATTGTATTAGTGGGTAAGTGTATTTGTTCACAAATTATAGTTATAAATCCTATATACATGTTGTAAATAGGAGAGTGGACTATGAGCAATAGTAGGAACAAGAAGAAGACATCATATACAGATGTCGATATTAACAAGAAGGATATAGATAGTATCTTGAATAGAGCACTTAAAGGTTTTGATAGGAGTGCTAGCTATGTCAAAACAGAACTAAACAATGGTTCTCAAGCTAACTACAAGTTAAAGATTCATAATAGGGAAGCTCTAATAAGTATCAGCTTTAAAAGTAACGATAAAGTTACTCTATACTTCGCAACTGGTCCTGATCATAAACTATCTAGATCAATCTGTTTAAAAATGATGGATATTAGTAAAAAGGTTAAAGAAGTACCTTTATATAACAATGAAAGTTTTGTTCTAACTAAAAAGAAGTTGATCGACTTAATACCTACAGGGATAAAGCTACTTAATCAAAGATGTATTAAATACTACGATACTCTCCTTACGCACAATAAAAGAAACTATATGATCAATTTAGCTATTAGTATATGTAGTGACTTTTTAATACACTATATCCAATATAAAGGATTAGATGTTAGGAGTCCTACTGATCTATTTGAGTGTTTCTATATAGACTCTGATGGTATCGATAATTATAAACTTAAGGTTATTGATAAGCTATACTATTGTGTCCCTTATGAAACAATTGGATTGATATCCGAACTTTACACCTATTTATTCAAAATCAATGTAGGTAATATTAGAAGTGGTAGATATTTTGATGATTGTTGCAGTGAAACTGTAACTTCTGATTTCCTATTTAAAATGATTGAAAACATTGCTAAGATTGAGAAAAGCTGTAATTGGAATCTTTCTATAGATAAACCTAATAATTAAGAGTTCCACTAGGTTGTTATATAAGGTTTTTCTTAGGGAACTAGTATCCCTAGTAGACGAAACAATATACTAAGTAACCTCTGGATATAAGACTGCTTAATAAGGTTAAAATCTTGAATATATCCAGAGGTATGTATAAAAACCTACTATTGGTGGTATAGATAGATTTTTTATAGTTCACTAATATATGTCTTATAAAATAGAAAGACCTGCTATTAACAGGTCTTTCCATCGATTATTAGGTTACTAATCGTTGTATTGACAGTTACACAGAAAACTTTACATACTAAAAGCTTCTTTGATTAATTCCATTTCTTCCTCTTCTGATAGAGGAAATGTAGTTGTATAGTCTCTATCAGCGATAGCTTCCTTTATTAAGGCTTCACGTAGCCTCTTCATTTTATCTATCTCCATTTTAATCCTTGGATTATCTAAGCTAGATTTAACAAATCTCTTTTTATGAATTAATTTTGTCACACATTCTCTAAAAGTTTTCAGTGAAATATCTTCGTGTTTCTTTTTCCTGATTTTTGGTTTGTTATTTAGATTGAATTTCATTCAAATCTCCTTTTTTGGGGTGTAAAAGGGGTGAATAAGAGCACTTAAAGTCTAGTGTTGTGCTAATACTTAGCTGACTCTTATATCTAACATTTCCATAGCAATTAGAAGGGCTAGAAGCATCTCAAATTGATTTGCAAACGAAAACAAATTACTGCAAATCGTTTACAAATCACATCTAATGCACTTATAGAGCATTTACATGTACTGTTGTATTTGTCACTTCAGTTTCATCATCTGGAATATACTGTAGCGATCTTCTTGAGAATCTAAACGTACAACAAGTTTAAACTTCTCAAATTTGTTATGAAATGAAGTTTTGTCTTTTGGATAGTTAAACTGGATAGAATTAATCTTCTCTTTCAGAATAGCTATGTACTCTTTGTATTCCAAAAGAGTTATTAGTCTATTAATTTGAAGATCATAGAATATCTCCGCATATATCAGTATTTCCTTGGAGTTCTGGTTAGTACTATTCTGAAACCTTTTTAGTAATAGTTTGATTGCTTCACTGTTAGTATGCTCTTTTACTAGAACCAGACCTTTAGTTGTAGTAATTCTTGGTTCATGGAACTTGACTAGAGCTAAATCCTTAGTTGTAATAATCGCATTACAACTACGTTTTCTACCAAAATGCTCTTTTATTTTAGTAAAAGCATTTAACTTCTTAGGCTTCTCAAGGTGCTTCATGACGCTATGTATACTTCTTTTACCAGTAAATAGATCATCAATATCGGCATTTGTTCCTTCAATTAGGATTTTCTTGAGATATGATTTCCTAGCTTTACTCAGAGCATATCTTTTCTCGAATTCGCCATAGTCCTCATTTTTTAGCTCAGATCGTGTGATTCCTTTATCTTTCATATGTTTATTTATATCTTGCATTATTTCAGCATCTGTCATTTTATTTTCTCCTATCGTTTTAGATCTGGCATAATCAGGTGTTATCTTAATAACTGTTTGGTATTCATATTTTATCAAAATCTCTACCAGACAATTTTTTTCTATAGAATGCTCATCCTCTAGCCCTGAGGGCTAGAGAGAAGCTATCAATCGTATCTTTTTCTGTTAAACACTTCTTTGAATTGCTGATCTGAACGTGTGTGTCCTATTGATTGGTTGTTTAAATTTACATTTTGGGTAGAACCACCATACCATAAAGGTTCTAAATCAGAATCATTTTTGTGCATAGCAACAAATTGTTGATACTGATAACAGCAGACCTGATCAACTTGAATACCACGATATGATGATGGAACCTGATTACTTTTTACTTTCTCAATACCTTGAGTAATATCAGCAACATGTTTTAGTTCTTTGAAGAAATTAGCTTTCCTCATATGTTCTATGTCATGAGTGTTACAAAAACTAATGTATCTCTCATAAATATCATTAGCTTTAGTAACCTCATAATTATGCCCAGTAACATAGCAACAACCATCAAAAAAGTTTTCAAAAGAACCTCTTTGATGAAATTTATAGAAATCTAAGTTTTTATAGAAACTTTCATCAATTTCTAGTTTTTCACCATTTTGATAAAACTGTGAAGCTCTTTTCACTAAGCTTGAGAAGAACTTATTTTTAACATCTGGTTCATTCAGTTTTTCGGAGAATAATGTATCTACCTCATCATCTTTAAATTGATTTTTAAAATCACAAATTAAAAATCTCGACCACATTCCTTCATCTTGGATATCAGGTAACTTAGGAAAAAAGTTAGCTGTAAAGCAAATAGTAAATAAAGGTGTAAATGTAATATTATTACCTCCTACCTTTCTTAAACTAAGTTTATCTCTTCCCGTAACAACCTTTAGTATGTCATCTGCAAAAACGTACTTTTTACCGGGTTCAGCCCCTATTGCTGTATGTGTATTTCTTACCATAATAAATCCTGGTTGGGATTCTGGATCTCGACCAGGTTTATGTGTTAACGCAGCTGCAGATAATGTACCTGCATATGAGCTTAACATATCAGAAAAGAAATTCATAAAAGTAGACTTTCCGGTTCCTGTTGGGCCCAGAATGAACACCATTTTCTTAAGAGAGGTACTTGCGGTCATCATATAAGCAAGTATATTTATAAAGCTATTAACTCGTTTATCTGATGCATAAAGAATCTCCCCATTCCAAGTAGTTTCTCCTAAAACTCTTTTTAAATACTTCCATATAATATCAGGAATCGTATTATGAGCAGGAATGTAAGATGCATCCATAATACTTAAAAAGATCTCGTTCTCTGAGACATCAACAAACTCACCAGTAGTTATATCTATCGGTCCATTTTGTGCAAGGATTTTAGTCTTAGAATAACAGTCCTCTTCTTTATAGACTGGCATAGCACTTATTAATTTTCTCGCTAAACTTTTTTTTAGATCTTCTTCAAATGATAAGCTGTTTTCTATCTTTTTAATGACACTCTTTTCAAGATTTAAGTCTTGATAAGTACTCATTGCCTCATCAACAACATCACTCACTAACTTGTTTAGCTTATCCATTTCTTTATCTTCGATAGCTTGATGACTATCGATGTAGTGTGGAACTCTACCATGTATTTTATCATCAACAATAATATATGGAACTTTCCCATTCAACTTATCAAATAAAGTATTTCTAAATAGCTTCATATTAATTTTTTCTACTGGTTCAGCTTTAGGAATAAAGTCTTCTCTAGATTTGACGTTTCTTTCAATCATATCACTCATACTAGAACCACCTTATTCATTATGAATATTGTATTTGCAATATAACTATTGTCAGAAGATAGTTGAGGTGTTTTTTCCCCATCAGCATATTCTACCAATAGGAAGTGGATACTAGTTTTGATAAGTGTATAAAGATACGCTACCAACTTAATGAAATTCATTACTTCCCTCCCTTGCTATACTGTGTACAAGTTACTCGATGCTTTTCAATAAACTCTTCCAGATCTGTTGATCTAAAAGATACTCTATTACCAATTTTTACTTTTGGTAGTATACCTTGGGAGGAATACTTATAAATTGTATATTTGCTTAGCCTTAGCATCTCAGCCGCTTCAGTTACATTAATTAAGTTCATAAATCTATCCTTTTTACGGATATGACGAGAGATTTTATTTACTGTATAAGATTATTTCTTTTGAAAAGAACGATTATACAACACAAAAACCATTAACACGCACACCATAACAACCATTTAATTTTAAAAACTAGTAAACTACCAGTTTTGATAAAACTTTAATGTTTTATCACATTCCACATAATAAATTAAAATATAAGTATGTTTTGCACATACATGTCTGCATAAATAGAATAATTTAATACAGATATCCATCTATTTTGTAACTCAAAGGTTACAGTGTGTCGTATGCATAGCATTCAAGCTATGGTTGTAATTTGTAACTCAAAAGTTACATGTGTCGTATACATAGCATTCAAGCTATGGTTATCATTTGTAACTCAAAGTTACATGTGTCATATACATAGCATTCAAGCTATGGTTATCATTTGTAACTCAAAAGTTACGAGTTTGATTGTATAATTAATAAATAGATTAGATTTTCATCTTAATCATATTTAAAATCCTGAATAAAAATATTCAAGATAGAAGCAATGGACTAATAAAAATATTAAATCCATGTATTACATAAAAATTATTATTTACCTCCTTTTATTTTTAATATATTAAGTTTTCTCCATGAAAAAACATTTTATTTGAAAACATAATATTATTAACTTTAATTTTCCTTATCTTCTTTAGAATTCCAATATTTTTCCAAGGAAGCATAGTGGTTGTATAAATATAATAGACCGAAATTATCAATTTCGGTAATGGAATTTAATAGTTCTAGAATAAACTCAGAATCTTCCATATTAATTAAAAAGTTAGCAATATGAGCAAATATTATGTCATTTATAATATGGCTCTGATCCACATTTTTAACAAAGGTTTCAGAAGGGCAAGAATAAATTACTTCGTTATTTTTATTTATATGATATATAATTGATTCTGTGTTCGATTCAAGTCCTGATACAATTTCTTTTCTTTCTGAATAGCTTATACTATTTTCAAAGTAGTAAATCTTGTTGTTTCTTACATATTGGTTACCTTCTTTATTCGTTAAATAACTAATGTAATCGGTATTTTTTCCAAATGAAAGATTACCAAGTTTGATATTATATCTATCTAGTATTTGTAAAAACTCTAGAGCAAAAAACACACTACTTACTGGTGGGAATACAGGATGTTTAAAAAGATGATCCATATTAAATCTATATCTTAATATATTCGCAAAATAATATTCATAAAATTTATCGTTTTTTGAGCCTACAATATTTAGCTTTGAGCTGATCTGACTAATCATTTTAAGACCAAAGATATATTTAGGATCTTCAATCCTAGATTTTCCTCTTTTCCATCGGCTAAATGTTGTTTCGGATACTCCTAAGATTTGAGAAACATTTTTATTGCTTAAGCACAAATAACTAATGTCTTGAAAGTCAAATAAATCATCATCATTCATATTTGCATATTATATTGTGTTCCTAAAATAGTCAATCATTAACAGTTAAGAATTTCTATTGGTAAATGTTTTAAGAAAGAAGCAATTGTCATTGACTAATAACATTTGTTGATTTATATTGAATTAAAGTTTATTAAAACAAGAAATAAATAGTTACTTGTAAGGAGATTGAGAATGGAAAAAGGTTTTTGTATCGTTATTGGAATGGATTATGATATTGAATATTGTGGTTTGAGTTATTTAGTTAAAAAAAGTATTTCTAGGTTCAACAAAGATAGTAACTGTGAAGTAGTTTATTCATCAAATCATATGAATAAATTTACCTTCAATTTTGAGGGACATATTTATGAGTTTTATTATAAATATAACTATCCATCTGTATATAGAGTTCAATTTTATACGCACGAAACTCAATCTAAAAAAGAGATAGAGTTGATTTATAAGTTGAAAGAAGAAATGAATAATATTTATCATAATGAACATCATGGAAACATGATTCTTGAATTAGATACTCAAGGGCCTATACTTCGAACTGGTGAGCATGATTTTTTAGGTTTAAGCTTTGTGAAATATCATCCTCATTTAACGATGTTTTTGTACCCTGAAACTATTTGTAGCTTACATACCTCTCTTTTCATAAATAACAAAATAGTAAATTATGAGTATTTAGGGGTTGCTATTACAGAGTTCATATATTCAATTGCTACATTTCCAGATATGGCCGACGATAATTTTAATATTTATGATTTCTATAATATTGATCATCAAGGAAATATAGTACTAACTAACGAGATCAATTCAACTGATTATGATCTATATAGTAATAAACAAGTTATAGATTTATTAAATAAAATATTAAAATTTTATGATAATACTTTTAAAGACGGATCACTAAAACCTTCAATTGATAAACTTCTTGTTTATGATAACAATACATATCCTGATGAAGAAGCAGTTGCTTCTGTGCTACTAGAGCACATGGAGAACTGTGCAAAGATATTGATCACCTCAATGGAACAAAAGTGTATTAGTGATTTTGATCTATATGAAGAATTAATATCTGAAGTATAAGCTCTCTTCGTTCTTAATTATGGTAAAATAATTAGGAGAGAGGAGTGGACATGTACTTATACTTATACTCATAGTGAACGTACTAAATAACTCTGGGATTAGAGCGGGTTGTCCCGCTCTAATATAACTATATTTTAATTCATAACTTATTTATGGTCAGCATAAAGACTTCCACTATTTCAAAGACAAATAATTAGCGATAAAAATATTGATATCTATCGACTCCACGTACTCCTACTTTTATACTCTTTTCAGGAAACTGGTTAAATTTTGGATATATAATCTGATATTTTATTAAATCTTTAAACCCTTTTTGATTTAATGTATACTGAAAGTCTTGAACATATAGTGCTTCTGACGATTTAGGATTTGGGATATAATATATATCATTAATTCCTTTTTTGAATTCTTCTATAAAACCTTTAAAGTCTTCATTATAGAGAAGTTCATAGTATGGCAATGTTGGAGAATTACTTTTTTTTGCTTTTAGATACCACTCTTCGATAGAAAATAAATTAACATCGAATTTTTTGTATTTGTTAAATCTCCAAAAATATGTAATATACAATTCTGTAGTCAAGTCTTCTTCAATATTAAAACCATTTCTCTCAGGAGTCCATAATGGATTTTCTTTCAAATCAGCACTACATTCAGTTGAATAGTGGGTTTCATACTTGTAAGATTCGCTTAAACGACTAAAGAATTCTTTGTCTGGACCTGATACTTGAACTTTGTCAGAAGAATCTGATATTCGACTACCTAAAGTGTAGTATTCGTAACCTTTAGGTTTTTGATTGTATTCATCATACACATTCAGCAGTCCAAAGAATATTTCAGGATTATATTCCCCTATAAACCTAACTATTTTACGTCCGTCTTCATCTTGTTTTACTACCCATTCGTATCTAGAGAATCCTTTTTCGCCTTCAAGATCAGAACCATATGTTCGGTCTGCTCCTGAGTAAATAGGTTCTTCTCTAACTTTATTTATTAGGATTTTATCACTTAAATCTTCTGAAAACAACCCTGTCGTTCCAATAAAAACACAAAGTAGAATAGTTAATAATTTTATTTCTTTCATCTATACATCACCTTTTTTAACATTAAATTTTTAGTTCATTATGAACTTATCTATATAAGCTATAACTGATTAATTCCTGTGCATTTATGCCTGTTTAAAAGAACGGAAAAATTATATTTCAGTTCTTAAATAATTCGCTTTTATTATTGAATTTTTGTATTTGTTAAATTTTGTAATGGACTAAAATCACTAATAATATTATCACTAATATACAATTCTTCCAGAGTCATTAAATTAGAAAGAGCCTCAACATTTTCTATATCATTAAATGTTAAGTTTAAAAATATTAAATTTGATAAAATTGATAATGGCTCTATATCACTGATATAGTTATCTCCCAGTGATAATTTTTTTAGATTAACCAATACAGAAAGTGATTCAATATCTTCTATATCATTATCATTCAAGTGCAAATATTCTAAATTAGTTAAGCTAGATAATGATCCTATGTTTTCAATAAAATTTTCACTGATATTCAAATATACCAAATTCGATAATTTTGATAACGTTTCAATATCTTCTATATCATTATCATCAATATATAAATCTTCTAGTTGAGTAATACTTGATAATGGTTCTAGATCACTAATGTCATTATTACGCAAACTTAAAATCCTTAAATTAGGTAAACCAGATAGACTCGAAATTAAATCTATATCATCAAATGAATTATCATCCATAACTAATACCCTTAATTTAGATAATTTAGAAATAGGTTCTATATTACTGATCTCAATATTAAGATCACATACATATAATTCTTCTAAATTCCTTAAATTAGATAATGGTTCTAAATCAGTAATATTATCATGATATATTTCTAACTTTTTTAAGTTCTTTAAATTAGATAAAGATTTAAGATCAGTTACATCAGTATTACTTATTTTTAATTCAGTTAAGTTCTTCATATATTCAATAGCTGTTAGGTTTTTAACATTTATTTCTTTAAGTTCTAAGCTCTCTATTTTTAATAGATCTTCTTTAGTTAAGTCACCATTTTGTTTGCCTAATGTATCTCTTACAATAAAATCTAAATATCCATCTTCAATTACTATAACTTTGCTTGAACAACTAACAAACAGTGCAAATATCATTACCACTAATATTTTTTTAATCATTTTTTACTCCTTTTAAAACATTACTCACTAATACTTTTTGTTTGATCATTTATGCTGTAAATAACATCAATGCTATTCCTGATCCTACTATTCCACCAATTATTGGGAATCCGTAACCTAACAAGAATTTAAGGAAAACAATTTTCCAAAATGTATCAAAGATTAAATCAGGTACAAGAGGGTCTATAATTGTTCTTATAAATTGACCTACAATACCTAATAACGGTGCTAGAATTATTGTAACAATGAATATTCCTAAAAATGTACCTATGCCAATATATCCTTGGAAGACTTCTAGGAATGTTTGAATCATACCTAGTAATGCCCCAACATATCCAAGCTTAATACCCGGACTAACAACTGTTTCTCTACTAATTTCCATTTCTTCTCCTATATATTTAAAAATATTTTATTTATTCAACATTCCGTGCTATACGAAATCCTGAAGTTGATGAGTAATAATACGGAACAGGTTTATCTGGAAATACTTGAGACAACATATTCAATTTGTAGATTCCGCCATAGCTATCATTAGATAATCCCATTAGGTACTTCCATTTACCTACAGCATCGTATTGTCCCTTATTACGATTTCCAGTCCAGTTGTAGCACCATTCTGATATATTCCCTGATATATCATAGAAACCCAATCCATTTGGTTGTTTTGAGGCTACAGGAAAAATTTTTATTCTTTCGTATGCGATAGCATATTGTTTTTTATCATCAGGATCAGAAGTTGATGAACCTGATACAACATTATCAAGATAGAATTCTCCTGGACTAGTAATTGCTCCATCTTTGTCAAAATCACCTTTATATCTAGATGCAATAGTCCATTCCACAATTGTAGGTAATCTAAAACCATTCGCATCTTTATCTACATAAGGATCATCTTGAGTTCCTGAAGGGCTATTTGTTGGGTAGAAAGCTATTGTTTTACTGGCATCAACTCTTCTAATTGGATTACTAAAATTAGGGTCTGTATAGTAAACTGGAATAAGTGGAGAATCTGAAATTGATGTAGAATTTGTATACTCAGTTAGTGCATTACAAAATAACATTGCATCCCTCCAAGTTATAATACTTACAGGGAATTGTGGATTTCTACTTAACCAAGTATCTCTATGCTTATTTACTGAAAAACTATAACCATTATCAACTGCCCATCCAGTAACTAGATTCCATAATTCTATAGTCACTTCTGTCTCACCTATCCAAACAGGTTTTGGGTTCTCGATTTTTCTAATGGGAGTAGATTCCGCATTATAATTTTTGGTATTTCTGTAAGGATAAAACTCAGGTATTGAACTTAAAGCAGGGACATAAATTAAGTTAAAACTTAGCTGTTCATCTATTCTAAATATGCTCTGATGACCAGGTAAGAAAGAGTTTTTAACTTGTGGTTCCTGGCTAGGAGTATTCTCTGTTTTTTGTCTAATCTTAACCATACTAGGATTTTTTTGTTTAGAATTTTGTGTATCAGGAGTAGTCACTTCATGCAGTTCAGAAGGTGTATCGTTAAGGTATTGTGATACTAAATGAATTGGTAGACTAAACTCAGATATACCAAGTAACAATCCTGTCTGAGTATCTATTAGTTTTAGTTGTACATCTACTAGATTATTAGCTATAGAATAGTTACCTACAATTATTGCTGATATTCCATTTAACTTTGCAATCTCTACAGTTGTTTCTTCATTTGAAAAACTACTTTGAAACTTCCATTCTGATTCTAATTGCTTAAGATGATCCCTATCCGCAATAGAGAAACCTAGTTTGAAAAGCTTAGTAGATAATTTGTTAGCTAGGAAAATTGAGAAGTTAGATGACTGCTTAGTTCCTAGTAAATATATGTCGCTAATACCTAGGGTCTTTTCAGGTGTGATTGATGCTAACTCTTTAGCTGATTTTAAGATTATTTCATCTAGAGTTGTAACTGTATTACTATCTTCAGTGGTTTTACATGATAAAATTGCAAAAATAAGAAGTATCATCATTAGTCTTTTACTATTGATTGTATTCTGTTCTAGACATGCTCTAACCTTCACTTTAAATACCTCTTTTTAATTAACATAAAACTTGGAGGGTTTCTATTCAGTAATTAAATATATCTCCGTAATGATATAAAAGAGGTGATTTTTCCGATACAAGTATTGATTTATACCAGATAGCATATTCATCATAAAAACAGCAATTATTGATAAATACCGCTATAAAACCTCTTAATTGTCACTATTAGTGTAAGTTTTGCGTACTTTACGTGAATTGTCAAGCATGGTTTTTACACATAGAATTTAAAATATGATGGAACCTATAATTGATTATCTAAAAGTAAATGTTAAATATTATAGAACAAACAAGAACTATACCCAGCAAGAGTTAGCAGAGCGTAGTGATATCTCAACATCTTATGTCGCAGAAATTGAGTTAGGACGTCGACAGCCTAGTTTACAGACGCTGCTAAAATTATCAACAGCTTTAGAGATAGAGACTTATCAGTTATTAATAGATCCAGATAAGCACGATAATGATACTATTTCTAAGTTTTCAGAAGAGCTTTTAAAGAGAATCAAGATAGATATCAACGAGTTAAAATCAAGGATATAGAATTAAATAACCCTCACAAAGTCTTATGTTCTTTCCCATCATATTCTGTTGTAAAATACCCCTTTTTAGAATTATCGTATAACTCATAAATCCCAAGCAAATACTAAAATAAATGACTTTATAGGTTAATACATAACTTTAGTTATGTGTACAGATTAGTTCTTATCAAGTTAAAATCTAGTCACTAGCAAGATCTTGGAGGATCAGATCATGGAACTAATACAATCTATAACCAAAGAACTGAATATGTTTCTATTACCTGCATCTATTTGTTGTATGATATTTATGATTCCAGTAATAATAATTGAATTAATAAAAAAGATACTGCATAAAAAATAAGTAGAATGACCTTACTTTGTAATGGTGATCATTAGTACTAATAAATGCTTTAAATAGACTTGTTTAGATTATGCTGTAATCTTGATAGATATTCTAGTTTTTAGCCTCTATCATCGATTAGTAATTTAGGACGTAGATATTCAATTAATCCAGTAATTGTTTAAAACTACTATTATTTATCTGTTTACTATTTAAACAAAATACCTTAAACCTCTATTTATGAGTAAGAAACCTAAACGTAAAGATGTCATATCTGCTAAAGAGACTCTAAAAAAATGGTACGTCGTTGCAAAAAATAGGAATAAACAATCTGCAATGGAAGAGACTAAGAGGATCTATGAAATGTTGGAGTACTTTGAGAAGGTAACAGACTTTAATAAGTTTGATTAGTGGCTTCATATTATATATAATTAACTAAGGAACAAATTATGAATTTAAAAAAGTTAGAAAAAAACATTGCCAAATATCAATCAGTAGCAGGGCTTTCAGATAACGATTTTGGAGAAAGATTGAATCTTTTTGATTATACTTTTAGATATTCAGTTGAAGATTTTAATGAAGAAACTCCTACCGATAGCGATCTAAGTGCAATTGCCTCTGCCTTATATATAACTGTTGAGGAACTACTTTCATAGAAAAGAAATGACTTACGGTAAAATATAATAACATTCTTAACCCACCCAAATATTGCATAGTTTAATACTGTGATTTCCGGGTTCTTATTACATAAGATAATGATTTAAACTTCAATTAGACCAAATCAATATAATTGAGTAAACTTAACCCATGAAAATGAAACTATTATTTATATTAATTATTCTGCAAGGAGCACTATATTCACAAAATATTGAGATCCCTGCAAACGATGGTAGGGTCATAGAAAGAGACAATTACACATTAAGTTACAACGAGAAGTTTGAACAAGCTAATTGGGTCGCTTATGAACTAACAAGAGAAGAAGTTTTAGGCTCTACAGCTAGAAAAGATTCATTCAAAGCTGATTCTAGTATATCAACTGGTTCAGCTAGTCTTTTAGATTATAAAGGATCTGGGTATGATAGGGGACATTTAGCACCTGCAGCTGATATGAAGATGTCTTCCTCATCTATGTCTGATTCATTCTATATGTCAAATATGAGTCCTCAAGATCCAGGGTTCAATAGGGGTATATGGTCAAAACTTGAAAGTTATGTAAGAACATGGGCAGTAGAAAATGAAGCCATCTATATTGTAACTGGACCCGTATTAACAAAGAATAATTATCCTAGAATTGGTACTAATGAAGTTGCTGTACCAGAGTATTACTACAAAGTTATACTCGACTATACTGGGGATCAAGTTAAAGCTATAGGTTTTATATTACCAAATGAGAAGAGTTCAAGATCTTTAATAGAGTATGCTGTAACTATTGATGACGTAGAAGGGCTTACTGGAATAGACTTTTATCCTCTTCTTGATGATAGTATAGAGAATACTTTAGAAAGTAGTTTAGATGTCAGTTTATGGTCATTTAAAGGGTACAGAGCATCAAATAAAGTTGATAAAGCCCAGGAAGTTAAAGAAGTTATATCTGAAACAACGTATTGGATAAACTCATCATCTGACACAAGACACAATTCCAGTTGCAGGTATTATGAGAAAACTAAGAAAGGATACTTAACAAATGAAGAAACAGGTACTGCTTGTAAAACTTGTGGTGGGTGAATCAGCCTCTTTTAAGTAAATATTTTTAACCAGGAGATTGCATCAATGTTTGAAAGCCCAATATTTTATCCCTTAATTATGGTAAGTCAATTTATCATTGCCTACTTAATTACTAAAAAGCTTTTTAAAAGATGGATTATAAAGAACCATGATATCTATACTGTTTTTAATATAAAACTAAGTTCTATAGGTATGAAATCTAGAGACAGAAGTGTTAGATCACTTTTATTTGCATTGAAAATTATGTTCTTTGGGTCTTCTTATGGAGCAGTTCAAGGAATGGCTGGAATAATAATGAAATTAATAATCAAAAATACTGCGATCCCAATGAGAACTATTATTGTAAATCTACTGTTAAGTATAGTTTTCTGTTTTGCAACATATGCTATATATTTCAGGATTATCAAGAAGAATGCAAAAGTTTAATAAGCTCAATTTAGCAATTTAATTATCAAAAAAATATACTATTAATTCGTAAACCAGTAATAGAGTTCTTTCTATCTATCTAATTTAATAAAACCTCTTCTAATTGATACAAGTTCATCTTTGATCTCTTTTGGTGTAAGTATGCACATTGAATCTATTATCGGTTGAGCTTCTTTAGTAATACTTCCATCATATAATTGCATATCAGACCAGATATTCATAAACTCTGCAATTTCCTTTAATGTTGGATTATAGATATCACAATCTGGATTAATTACTTCTTTGTAGGCATGTAACTCTAAAACTAGTTCTTTTTCAGTCATATTAAATCTCCTTACAATTTATATAGATATCAGTTATTTGTAGGAGAATTCAAAAATAATAAAAATAATGAATCAAAAGTATAGCAAGCATAAATTCAGAATCTGCAGTTTGCTATAATGATTCTTAATTTTCATCAATACCTGTCAAAATGTAACTTTTATATAACTTCCTATATGTATAACTTCTTTTACTAATTATGTAATGTTAAATATACATATCAAAAAGGGGTGAGTAATTGCAAAAAGTTTGCATTATAGATAATGAATCAGATTTTCCTGCTTTTAGAGTTAGAGAATATTTTGATTCTTTGAATCTTGATTGCTTTATTTCAAATAGCAGTCGTAATGGAAATATTGATATTAAATTATTCGTTAGTGATGAAGATGAAATATTAGCTAGGTCTCTTCTTGAAACTGCTGATTTTATTAAAGTTAAGGATGGTTGTCCTATGTGTGGTAAAGCAAAATATAAAACTGGATCTAGTATCATTCATAAGTTTTTTAATTTGAAGAAGAAACATAATAATTATTGTAGGTATTGTAAATTTAAGTGGTAGAATTATATATGTACTTAATAAAAAAGTTATGTACTGTTTGTTATATTTACTCCCTATGACTAGCGAATACCTGTAGTCCCTAATTATCAAACTCCTTATGTTTTACAAGTGCCCAAAGATACATTCTTTTTACAATTTCAGAATGAAAATTAAAGATGTATATTATCTTTTTTCTATTTAATTATACAAATTTAATCCCTGATCATATTTATGCTTCAAATTGAATTTCACATCAGAGAATCTCATATCATTAAAGCATGCAAAATATGGATCATTATAATAACCAATACCCTTCATGTTTAAATAAAAAATACTATTATCTGGTTTTAAATCTATATGCATATTAACATCAAGCTTCATTTCTTCACCTCTAAGAGTAAGATTCTCTGCTTCTTTCTTATTTTGATATCCCAGTGTAAAATGCATACGTAGTTGATGAGCATAAGAACCATCTATCAACTTTAAATCTAAAATTCGAAATGTACCCTGATATATGTATCCCTCAGATGCTATATATAAGAGCCTATTATTAGTTTTGAAAACAAGGCTTTCAGAAATAGTATCACCCAAATAAGTTTCAACTGTTCTTTCATATTCCATCAGATAACCATCATTCTGATGGGAATAAGATAAAGTTGAACATACGAATATAAGTGCCATTAAAAAACTCCATGATTTTATTTTTTTCATAATTCTTTCCTTTACTGTAATTAATTGTCGATAAATCCTAGTCTAGTTGTAAAAAGTAGATAATACATTGCAATGATACGAATAAAATTAAAGACAGATGCCGTGATGTCATCTATCAGGCTAACTTTATAGACCTTCATCAGTCCAAATCACGTCATCAATACAACTAAAAGTTATTCCATTTATTTGCACAGAATATTTTACACCAGGATCAGACCCAAATATTGGAGTTGGTAACTCATCAATAACCCTAACCAGACCGAGAGAAGCTATTAGATTTCCACTTTCTGCCTCTAGCACCCGAGAATAATCTCTATAAGTGAAGACAGAACTATAATACAGCTGCAATTCAGTACCTGGGAATTCTAGAATATCCTCATAGGTCATTAAGGTATAACCGCTATCTACTGAAGAGAATGTTGTTCCTGTTGCTATGATTAAAATATCTAGGTTTTGAGGTACATCTGACTTAGATATTACAGCAGTTGCTGTAATTAATTGTTCGTTATCTGCAAGTTCACGGAATCCATTCATTTCATCATCAGTAGAATTTTTGCACGATATGAGCAAAATTGCTAACATAAAAAATACACTAATCTTTTTCATTAAAATCTCCATTTATAATATTTTCTACAATATATAATTATTGTATGAACGATATTAATAGGTGTAAAGTATCAACTTTAGGGATTTTTTGGGGATTTTGGTAAATATTAAATAAATGTATATAATACTATTATGAAGTTAATTAAAAATAGAAATAGAAGTTCTCAAATAATACATGATTTTATCCTGTGGTACTATAACCAAATTGATAGTAATTCGGATACACATAAACCATCTCAGTCTGATGATTTTTATCCACCAAGAAACATGAGAAGAATTTTAATAGATATTTTTGATGTTAAAGACTGGAATTATATTAGGACATGGTTTGATAGTAAAATTATTCCTGTTGGAAAACTTAGAGATAACGTAATGCGATTCAAAGTTGGTGTAGAAAAATATGGATATAATATAAATGAATTAGGAGAGCGTCCGATTTCTGGGAATAACCTATCAGAGCTTCAACGAAAAGAAATTGTGAGTCTGCTTTTTAAAAAATTTAATAAGTATCATATCCTATTCCTACAAGGAATTGGGGGTTGGGGTAAAACAACATTAGCAGGTCTAATTTATTATGGGAAAAAAGAGTATTTTGTACATCGTATATATGTTGATATACAAGGTACAGATATTTTAACTACTCTTTCTCAGTATCTTAGTAGGTTTTCTTCATATAGATTAGAAACAACAACTGATATATTAGATTTTCTAAACTCAAGAACACCTGGACCAAATCTTCTTATTATAGATAATATTAGTTCTAATTCTAAATTCCCCCCTGACATAATCATGGGACTAAATAGAGATGTATGGAAAGTCATTTTAACATCTAGACAATGGTTTGGTAATGTTCCTAATAATAATGTTTATTATTATAGTATTGAAAGTATTTCAAAGTTAGAGGCTAGACAATTATTTTATTCAAATGCATTAGAATATCATAAAGTACTAAACAATGAATATTATTTAGATTTATTGATAAATAAATTAGGTTCTCATCCTAAGTTAATTAGTTATTATTCAAAAACAATAGAAGAATATTATATTACAACTGGTAATGATTTATTAAAAACTATCATTGATGATAGTTTTGCTACATTACCAAGTTTACCACCATCATTTTCACTAGAAAATGATGGATATACAACAATTCATGACTTAGTCATGCATATAACACAGATTTCATCAAATATTGATATTTTGAATAATGGATATATTATACTAGTTATTATATTATTCACTACAGGTGGTAATATCAAATATGAGATCTTAAAATGTATTAAAAAACATACTAATTTACTAGTCAATATTGATGAAGTTATACACTCCCTAATCCGTATTGGTATACTTAAGCAAAACACATTAGGAGACAATGCTGAGTATAACTGTCACAATATTTTTTTATCTGCTTTTGATAATACATTTTTTAATGATAAAAAAAGAATATTTTTAGACTACCTACGAATTTCTAACGATATCAATTATGAATCATTAACTCAGTGGATTAAGAGCGAGATTTATTTATTAAATCACAACTATATTATGTATTTTATAGAATATTATAAAGATATAATAAATAAAGAATTAATTTCAAACCCTGATTTAGTGGATAAAATTATTTATATTATAGAAAACTCAACTGCTGCTTATGACTCTTTTTCTAATATAGAACCAATAATAATGAAGTTTGAATTTGCTGTTGGACTTACTGAGAAATACGATTATATAACTTATCAGATTTTATTTTTGTATGAATTAGGAGCTGTTTATGGAGCAGCAAAGAACTATGAAGTATCTTTAAAATATAAAAAAATTGGGTATAAACTAGTACTAAAACATATGAAAGACTCTGATCCTTTAAAAGCGTCGTATATTTCCAGATACGCCTATACTATTGGTTTATTAAAAGGACATGAAGCTGCTTTAAAATTAAAAAAAGATGCTTATAGAATTCTTAATAAAGTAAATAAGAATAAACGGAATGACCAATATTATAGGGTTTCAATGAATATTTCAGATAATATTGGGGGTAGTCTTGGATCATTAGCTAAATATTCTGAGGCAGAACTCTATAAGACGAAAGCTCTAAATAGTGCAATAATTAGCAATGATTTATTTTCTATTGCAAGATACCATAATAATCTAGGTTATCATTATGTAGAAATTGGTAAATTGGAGTTAGCAGAAAAGCATATAAAAAAATCATTAATAATTTATAATGAATTAAAACGAAATAATGATCGCTATTATTTAATGCCTTTACAATCACTATGTCGAATCCAAATATGGAAAAATAATTTTCGTGACGCTAAGTCAATACTTAACAATATTGAAGAAATATATAATTCAAGGGAGTATTTAATAGGTGAGTCAATGATTGATACTGAATATTATCAACTAAAAGGTGAATATTCTTTATTTAAATCTTTATCTGATAATGATCAGAAGGAGATGAAAAAAGCTTTTACTATTTTTAATAATAAGGAAGTCTATTACTCTTCTGATAAAAGAAGTAAGAAATATCTAACAGCAATAAGTTGGTTATATGTCACTAAATCTTATATGAATTGTATTGAATTTTCAAATGAATACTATAACTCAATAGAGGACATATTTTATCATCATTATGAATGTAGGAAAACTTTTTCACGTTTTTTGTTTACGTTGGCATTCGCTAGATCTTTGTTATTAATCAAAAGTGAAAATAAAATAATTGAAATACTAACACAACAATTAAAATCATTTATAAATGAGTTCTCTTCGTCTGACTTTCCTTTTATAGATGAAATAAATGATATTCTTAACGAAAATTATTTTGAATAATTTATAAATATATTTATTACTAGGTAAGCGGTAATTAACTCCACCTTGTAGAATTCCAAATCTGATTTATACTCCATGAAAAATGGAGGTACATTAAGAAAAAAGACAAACACAGGATCAGCCGTATTTCCTAGGCTAAGAATAGCTTTCATCTTAGCTGTCTTTGATTATCTTTACGAGCAAAGGCCACATTGATATAAACAGTCTTACTGGCATAATATAGATACATTAAAATATCCAAGATCCTCTCAGAATACCTCATGTAGTAATAATTTCATTCATCCTTAGAATATTTTCTCTCATATCATCTATAATTATGTCATCAAAGAATTCCAAAACAGGTGCCGTCTTAAATTCTATTGTACTATCTGATGTTCTTATCTCAGCCTGTAGCGTAATAAACTCCGCAAGTTCTTTAATGGATTGATTATGGATATCACAACCGGGATTAAAAGCCATCTTATAACACTGTAATTCAAATAATAATTCTTTCTCTGTCATTTTTGTTCTCCTTACATCTTTTATAGAGAAAGGATTAATATAAATTCAATTTTAATTTATAATTTGTGGTGTGGGGTGAGAAGTTCTAATAAAGCATGATAAAAAATGGTGGGAGTGAAGCACTCTCCACCAAATAAAGATCTTATATATTATGGTAATATGCAGTCTTAAGAACATTATCCATTGAGACTACAATTGTCGTTGAAAAATATGGGTATAAATCAATTCCATCTTCTTCTGCAATAGAGCAGGCTCCATAATCAACAGTGACTATTTTTGATATATCTGTCATTGTTTCTGTACCGTACTTTCTTGTTAATTCAATAGCTTGAGATGAAATTCCTCTCTGAACTATTCTTTCTTTTGCGTGATTTGTATAAGTGATATGTATTTTGTGAGTTGTGTTATTTCCAAACATAACAAACGCTCCTAATTTCATTGGTTTTCTATAGGTTTGTTTCTATGGCCCTCAGAAAGAGGTTGGAGAATATTGGATTCTCAAGCCATTGTTAATGCTTATTTCTTCATCCGTGCTTTACATCGTTCTACCTCCTTTGAGTAGGTACGTTGTGCACCTCTGGTATCAAGTTTATCGATTCCTAATAAAGAAACATTATATGCTTGTCTTAGATACCAGAAAACTCTTCTAAGTGTTAATACTCGTTCCATATCTGATGGTAGAGGATTATTATGTCTAATTTCTTTATAAGCCTTACTTGCCTCAGTTCTTACATCTTCACTAGAATCATGATTACAGGAAAAGTATAGAATCTGATGGAATTTTCCTCCAGGATTACAGTGAAGTGCTCTTATACAGCAAACATATACTACTCTCCATATTGAATCAGGCTCAATAAAGTCTTTGTCCCTTGGAGATTTTGTTTTTTTATTTGTTTTTAGCCTGCTACCGAAAAATTTTGTTAACTCTTTTCTTGCTTGATCTATATCGGAATCATTGAACTCAAAAAAGGTAGTAATTATCCATTCTATTTTACTAATAATCCAATTGTTATTTTGTGGTGGTTCTTGATCATAAAATTGTTGGGAATTAAAGGGCATGGCGAAAGGCATGTCAAACTGTTTGATATATTCAAAAGTTAAGTCATCATTTATAGAAATACCTTCAAAATTGCGTAGAAGTTGAATTAGTTGGATAACTGCCTTTGAAGGAGATTCAAAATATGCGATGAAATTTATAGCTTCATTAACTGTATCCATGTTCGTTTTATAACTTACTGCTGTTGTATTCGCATCTTTTAACATAGACCGATAATTACCAATATTTTTTTTACTTTGAAATAGTAGTTCTTTTTTAATTTCTTCTGGAAGTTGTTGTGGGTTGCTTCTATATGCAATATGAGAAACTTTTAGTAAAACCCTTAGGTTATCATTATTAAATTTAATTCTATTAAACTGGTCATGTAAAATATTAAAATACTTAATTTGCTTCTTGAATAACCATATATATTCAGGATCAATTAAATGTCTATCTACCTGGTAGTCAGCAACATTCAAAACATTTGATATGTAAGCTTCAGTATAATGGAAAAGAGTGTTCCCCTGTTCATTTATCAGGTAATTATTTAGGAAAGTCAAATCAACTACATCATAGACTCTATTAAATTCATCTTCTGGTAAAACTTCTCTAAGTACACGTAACCAAAATCCCCAATCTAGTAACTGGTCATATATATCTGTATCAATTGTAAAATCCTCAAAAGTCCAGTAGTTCCTGTGACTACATAATTTATAGAATGTATTTGAGATGTTCTCTAATTTGATAAAATTTCTATAATCAATTAGTTTTTGACTATAAAGATAGATTGCAATGTTCAAGGAATTGATAAAAATAGGTAGACGATTTTCATTTTTTCTTTTTCTTTCCTCAATAATGAGGGTGTATGCAAATGAGTTGAAATCAGTATTGTATGATTCATTCAAATATTGGAAGATGTTGTTAGCCAAATGTTCATTTTCAGAAAAAGGATGATTGGGAGATTTTATCAGTCCCTTAACTGCACAAAACAATAGGAATAATTTATAATTTTCTGGTATAGTATTATCTCCACCAAGAATGTTGTTAAAATTAGCAATAATCATAGCTTCATCGAGATTGTCTTCATAAAATGATGATAAAAGATTTGTTAACCAATTACATACATCAGTTGAAAGATAACTTTTATTAATTACAGGACCTACTTTTCCTGCAATGTTGTTACTGTAAGAATTTTCTGGATTAATTAATATCATAGTCAAAAGGTTTCCTGAGTTTTCTCATGGAATCCTGACCCCCTTTAGATTTATATTTGGACGTGGGGTCTTTCGTATCGCACGAAATAGGGACGCTATTATTAAATAGCAAGCTTCTCATCCAATAATTAAAATATAAGATATATGATTTCAGTTGTCAAGATTTTAAGTTCAAATAAAACTTTGATAAGTTCATAGATATTTGAGTTTCTTAAAAAAAAGTAATATGGACATGTTAGTAGCGTTTAGGAATATTTATATATATGAAGTTTCTAAATGGAAAAGAGTTTGCTTTTTTGGAGAAAGCAAAAATTAAAAGTCGATATGATTCTCATTATAGGAAATACGTTTTTAATCTCTTACTAGTAGAAACAATCCAAAACTAAAAAAAATGATCCACCTCTTCGCAGTGAACCATAATACGCAATGAATCAAACTGATTAAACAGCCTTATCCAAAACCTGATCTCCCGGAACCACAATAGGCTTAAATTCCACATGTTCAGCGATAATCTTTATTTGGGAGAGTTGGTTTTCATTTTCATCCAACCATCTGTCCTGTTTCAGTCTTCCAACAACTCTGACACCTCTACCTTTGTGTAAATGTTTAAGACACGCTTCAGCGATATTAGAATATACTTCTATTGGGAAGTATGATTCTTCTTGAATTAGATCTTTTTCCTTCTTATAGGATCTATTGGCCATAATTGAAAATGAGCATACCATAGCATCATTATCTGTGCTTGATTCATCAGGATCTTCTATTAGAGTACCTTCTAATAAAATCGAGTTTAAACTATTCATTTTTGTTCTCCTTAATACGCAATGTATTCAGGTAAATAATATATAAGTGAAAGAGGTTATTGATACGATATAATAGCAATCATAATAAATGAATCCGAGAGGTACATATGGAAAATGACAAGATCCCAGACTATTTAAAAAAGTTTCTTAGCGAACTAAAACTAGAGATAAGAAATGAGTTAGAAGAACATCGTAGATACACAATAGCACCTGAGTTTTTAAATAAAAGTAAGATAGCTTCTAAATGGGGTTATGCCTCTCAAGGCTCGTTGATAAAATGGCAACTTCCTGACTTTGGAATACCTGCTTTTTTCAATGGTAGATCTCCTATGTATGGAAGAAGTGCCGTAAATAAGATTATAAATAATCCTAAGACATACAAGGAGAAATGGTCTCGCTTAACTGTAAATGAAAAGATCGCAATACAAAAGCAGTATGTATTAATGAAAAGACAGGATAGCTATTTAGAATAGTATTTCACCAAAAATATCTCAATAGGCTTCACAGATAGTAGGGATATAACATCCAGCTAATTATCTATGTTACAAACCTCTACTCTAAAATCGCATCAGTCCCACTTCATCTTATATATTATTTAGGTGATCCCATAATAAGGAGGAACCTTAAATGAGAAGATGGATTATTTCAAAACCAGATGACTCAGGGAATTCAGTACCAGATATTATTATCGATATTATTAAAATTATTATCAGATAGTAAGTTCAATCTGTAGGAAAATTGAGGCCGTATGGCCTAACCGGATAGAAGACCGGAAGAGTATCTTGAGCAGGCTTAACCGCCTGCTCTTTCTATTTATAACCTAGAAGGAGGATCTATGGGATTTAGAATCATAAACCATCTACAACCAAAAATAGATAGTAAATTATATAGCTCATACTATTTCGATAAGATTATCAACAGTCTAATAATCCGAGAAATAGACACGCTGTTCTTAGCAACAATGAATGATCAGTTCCAACTATACAACTTACATTTATTCCCAATAAAAGGTCTAAAAAGTTTTGAGTCTGTACTAAGTCGTTTATCAATAATTTCTATTCTTGATGAAGCAGCTTATATATCAGTTGCTTACAACATTAAACCCAAAAGTCAGAGACTGGATTTGGGTTATAACAAAGCAATCCAAGAGATTCTTAGTAGCAACATAGCTACGATGCTGTGGAATATCTTGCATTACGAAGATGGAAAGTACACTGAAGTCTATCAAGGTGTACAAGAAGAATAAATTAAAATCTAGTAAGGAGGGTAACAATGAACTACCCAGTAATTATTGATAGTGAGAGTTATCCCAGTATCCAGATCAATCATGTTAAGGATGTCTTAAAAGTAATAAGGAGCTTTATAGATACTGAGAAAAAGAATCTGTTTGTTTTGATCCTAGATAAAGACTGTTTTATCCAAAAGCTACACATCTTAGACGTAAAAAAAGATAACCCGGAACTAGTACCCAAAATATGCAGATTAGCAATTTTAGATAACTGTAAATATATCATAACTGCCAATAGTCGTAAGTATAAAAGTATGAATATTCATAGTGGCAATATAGAAGTTATTGAATCATTTGTTAAAGCTGGTGTTTTAATAAATATTAAGGTTTTAGATCATTTATTCATATCAAAAGATAAATATTTTAGCTATGCAGAAAGCAAACTTGCAGGTATGGCTAAATACGATGATTGGTCATACAGGGAAGTTTAAACAAGAACAAAAGCATAAATAAAATAGGCAGGCCATCCGGTCTGCCTATTTTATTTATAACCAGAAGGAGAAGGTTAAATGAAATATCAAATAATAATGGAGCGCCGGATTAAAGAAGATTTAAGAATTGGTCATTCACGGGAAGTTTTTGATTTAGTTACTGAGTGTATCAATCTTCATAAAGATAAAATCTTTGTCATACTATTAGATGCCTCTTGTTATTTAATAAAAATACACATTCTTGATTTTAAAAAGTTCTACCCGGAACTAACACAAAAAATATTTAAACTTGCACAAAAATCTAGTAGTAAAACTATCGTTACAGCACAAAGCCGTAATCCAGAAATGACTATACCAACAGCTGAAGACATTCAAATTATTGAAGATATGGTAATGAAGGGTAGTCAATTAGAGATAGAAGTTTTAGATCATTTAATTGTAGAAGATGATGGATATTTTAGTTTTGCAGATAACAAGTTGGCTACTCTATCCAAAGATGAAGTATGGCCATATAAGCCAATTTAAATAAAGAACAAAAATCACAAGTTAAAGCAGGTCGTTGCCTGCTTATTTTATTTATAAACAGAGGAGTGTTTGAATGAAATATCAAATTATTAGTGAGAGAACAGAGAAGTTTGAAGTTAAAATTTCCTATCCAACAGACTTATTACCATGTCTTAAAAGGTATAGATGTTTAGAGAAAGAACATTTCATAGTAGCAACCTTAGATGGTTCACATCAAGTTATAGGAGTCAGATTAATTTCAATAGGAATCCTAAATAGAACGTTAATACACCCTAGAGAAGTTTTCAAGCAAGCAATTTTAGATAATGCTGCATCCGTAATACTAGTTCACAATCACCCAAGCGGTAATACAGATCCAAGTCCAGAAGACAAAGCAGTAACTCAAAGACTAGTTGATGCAGGTGAGCTAATAGGAATTAAAGTTATAGATCACATCATAATTTCAAAAAACAATTATTACAGTTTTACAGAAAATTCGGAAAGAAGTATTGAATCAACTAAATAATAAGGGAGACAAATATGTTTAAAAGAGCATCTAAGAAACAAAGCAAATTAAGGTTAGCACTGTTTGGTCCATCAGGTGGTGGTAAGACATTTACAGCATTACGAATAGCTACGGGTATGGGTGGTTCAATAGCTGTTATTGATAGTGAGAAGGGATCAGCCAGTAAGTATGCTGACAGGTTCAGTTTTGATGTATGTGAGTTACCTAAACCATCAATAGAGAACTATATCAAGCTAATAAGGGAGGCCCGGAACTATGACAACTTAATTATAGATTCCTTATCTCACGGTTGGCAAGAACTACTAGAGGAAGTAGATCGTATAGCTAGAGCAAAATATCGAGGTAACACTTGGAGTGCATGGAGTGAAGGTACACCAAAACAGAAAGCTTTAGTTAATGCAATTCTCAACTTTGATGGACACATCATCTCAACTATGCGCTGCAAGACTGAGTGGACAACAGAGGTTCAAAATGGAAAAACAAAACCTGTTCGAGTCAGTCTTGCACCGTCCCAGGGTAAAGGTATTGAGTATGAGTTTGACCTTCTTATGCAATTATCTACGGATCATATTGGTGAAGTAATTAAAGATAGAACAGGGAAGTTTCAAGACGCTATTATAGAGAAGCCTGGAGAAGATTTTGGTAAAGCTATGAAGGACTGGTTATCTGAGGGTGTAGAAGATATCCAGGAACCAAAGTTACAAAGACCTGTGAACAACGTTGTTCATGATTCTACAAAACCTCTATTTCCTATAGAGAGTGATGCCCATCATGAACTTCAAAAGTTAATGAAAAAGAGTAAGGATCTTTTTAGTAATACTCACTTCCAATGGATTATTGATCAGATAGTTAATGATACAACTGGCAACAAGGTTATTGAGATGAATGAACATGTCTTAGGTACACTTGCCAGCATTGAAGTTAAAGTCGTTTAACAGTTCCGGGTAGTTCTACCCAACAATAAATCAAAGCACAAAAATTAAATATCTCAAACAGGGGGCATTATTGTGAATGCTATAACTAAATTAAAAGACAGGATAAAACCGTCTTCAAAAGTTAAGAAGCCACTCAAAATTAAAAGTAATGGTTACGAGACAATAAAATTAAAGGATATCAAAAAGGGTACGCCATTTGTAGATCTGTTCCCAATTAATCCAGAGACACTTAAATCAATTACAGAGGACATGAAAGTAAATGGATTTGATGTTTCTCAACCAGTAATTATCTGGACAGAAACAAACATGTTAATAGATGGACATACTCGATGTGAAGCTGCTAAGAAAGCAGGTATAAAAGATGTCGTTGTAATCTATGAAAATTTTGAAGATGTTGATTCTGCTCTTCGATATGCATACGGGCTTCAGTTCAAGAGAAGAAATCTAACAGATGCAGATAGATTCCAGTTTTCAGAAACCTATGTGAACAACGTTGGTCACGGTGTAAAAAAGAGTGGTAGAAAAAAGAACGAGTTAGCTGAAATATTATCAGTCTCTATTGGTACTGCCCAGAAATACATCACTGTAATAAACAGAGGATCTGATAAGACTAAGGAGTCTATTAGAGCAGGAATGTTGACTATTAATGGTGCGTATAAGTCTTTACTGGATAAGGAGAAACAAGGTTCCGGGAAGTCTGATAAGAAGGTTGAAGTAGTCAATAAAGTTAAGGATGACTTCAAGGTTCCGGGTAGGGGAAAAGGTGGTTCTAAATCTGAAGATGGTAAAAATTATCTCCAGATTGATGCATTACTTATCCAAAAAAAGCTTGATGACTGGGGTGCTGATATTGATGTTGAGATGAGTAATTTCTTCCCATTTAAAGAGAGGCTTTTAGCTGTTAGTGAAATCCTGCCCGATGGATCTTACCTAAAAGAGTATGCACAAAAGTTAATGGATGGAGGTCTGAAAAATGAGTGTGTATGACATGGTGAATAAAATTATTACAGATAAACTTAAAGAAGGTGTTATTCCTTGGCAGAAACTGTGGAAGTCTCAACAAGGACTTCCACCTATGAGCTTATCTAGTGGTAGGGTTTACAGTGGTATTAACCAGATACTCTTGAGTTGCCTTGCGATGCAATATGATACTTCTCCATATTTTCTAACCTACAAGCAAGCTGATGCTAGAGGTGGATATATCAAGAAAGGTGAGAAAGGATTCCCAGTAGTATTCTTCAAGAGAATTGATAATGAAGAAGATGAGGATAAAAAGCCTTACTTTATTCTACGGTACTATACGGTCTTTCATTTGGATCAGTGTGAAGATATTAAGCTGACTACTAAAGAGCAAATAATATTAAACTCTTTAGAGTTAGAACAGAGAGAGTTTGTTCCACTTGAAAGAGCTGAGGAAATCCTTAGAAACTATAGTGAAATGCCTGATGTTTCGACAGGTGTCTCCTATAACCCCCTTTACTATCCCAAGGCTGACCTAATTAAACTACCTCCAAAAGGTCAATTTGAGACTGTGGAAGAGTTCTATTCTACGTGGTTTCATGAGTTGATCCATTCTACTGGTCATAGTTCTAGGCTCGATAGGTTAACTATAGAGGACAACATTGAGTTTAGATCTGTTGAAGAGTTAATTGCTGAGATTGGAAGTGCTTATCTGTCTTATGATGCTGGGATCATTAAAGATGTTGTTGATAATAACTCAGCTTACATTGGGTACTGGTTGAAAAAGATAAAAGAGAATAGCAGGTTGTTTACTTCGGCTACATCAAAAGCAGAGAAAGCTTATAAGTATGTAATTGATCATTCTGTTATTAAAGAAGAAGTTGCTAAGACTGCTTCGTAGTGGGGGATGTTATGGATATAGGAAAAGATAAACTTCGTATGCTGTTTAAGGCTGAGACTGATCTGGATATAACTAAAAAGAACTTACCTCAATATGTAAAGTGGCTGGAGAAAGTGAAGATTATAGATGTAGTTCATGACATAGCTATAGAGAGTAGAAACCTAAAGGACTCTATTCAGAAAGCTATGGATGTCCTTGATGATGGAATTTCTTCGAGACATACAGAATGAGGGGTGTTTTATGAAAGAAACAATTGAAATACTTCGGGATTGTTTAGAAGTTCTAAATCAGATACCTAATACGACATATTGGAGTCATCAAGAAAAATTAGAGTCTAGAACATACACTTTAGCAAGTAAAGTAGAGACTGAGATAAAGCGTTTAGAACTTGTAAAAGATAGTGACTAAATAACAAAAGAATAATTATATATCCTTGGGAGAAATCTCAGGGGTAATTAACTATTTTACCTAAATAAGGATAAAAAAATGAGTGAATCAATGAGAGAAATATTTGGAGAACCTATATCTGTATATACAAGAGAGATGGCTATAGCTGATGGATTTTTATTAGATATATCTGTTATGGCAAAAGAAGCAGGTTTTAAAGTTCCTGTTGCTGTAACTCATACTTTATACGCTAATTGGATAGAACCAGATGAATATAGTAAAAGGATGGGACAGAGTAGTTCCGGGAGGATCTGGGATGTATTGATGCATTTACATTTAGCTAGTAAAGGTGCTAATGGTAATACTGTATTTGTAAATGTAGTGTTTGCTACTAAAGATGGATCAAAGACAGTTAAGATTAAATCTTTAATAGGACCAGGAGATACTGCTGAACCTGTGATAACGGTTATGTTACCTGAAGAGGATTAGAGGGAAGAGAGAGGTGTGGCTCTCTTTTTTATATAATTAAAATAAATTTCAATGCTTACTTTAGTGTTCTACTTATAAATATAAAACTGTTTGACCTTTAAGTATCTTTTACATAATCTAACAATTATACTGAATTATCTTTTATATCATTCAGTATAATTCGGTTTATAGAGGTTTATAGTGTATAGATTTAGAAGTATTAAAAACTTACTAGATAGAGGAGAATTGGAAAAGTCTGAAATATATTTTGCATCTACTATTGATCAAAATGATCCAATGGAAGGATATATTGATTTTATTTGGAATGGAGATATATTCTTATGGGAAAATTTACTAAAAAACTATATTACAATTCTTGAAGAAAAACTAACTTCTTATCTACTTGATTTGAATCGTACAGAATTGTTCGAAATTTGTATTCCAACATCACAAAACAGACATAAGCATAGACCTTTAAATCTATTAAAAATAATTGAGAATAATTTTTTTAAAAATCCTATAACCTGTAAACTTTTAGAATTTTTATCTACTCAAAATAACAGAATTAGAAGAGATGAATTAATATCTTACTTTAGATTATTTCACCCAATAGTGTGTAAGGCAATAATTGATGTAGAATTCCCTGAAGAATCTATACTTAAAGAGTCTTTGGGTTTTGATCGTCTTGTAGAAAGGTTTAATTTGGAAGAAATAACAAAATCTTTAGAATATGAAAAAAATAATCTTTTGAACCATCATAATAGAAAATATATGTATTCAATGATAAATCAAATTTACGAATATCAAAATAATTTTCATTCTATAAATAACCATAAATATAATAAAGAATTAGTTTTTTTGAAATTGGATTTCCCTTCACAATATATTGACGCATTAGAAAAATATTCTACTCCTGATTTTAATATTTCCTGTTTTATGAATAAGTGTGATAGTCCATCTTTATGGGGATATTATGGTGAATCACACAAAGGTGTTTGTCTAAAATTTAAACCTAAAAAAATAGACGATAGACTTTTTTTATCGGTGAATCACCATCAAGAAAGAAATGTAAAAATATCTGACTTTATGGATATGGAACTCCACAAAATTAATTATGAAATTGGACTAAAGGAAATTGATTTCTTTAAATTTTCGTTTAAACTACTTACTCCAGAATTATCATCGGAGATCTGGTACACAAATGATAAAGGAAAGAAACATGAATACTTAGAAGAATATCAAAATGACAAAGATCTTTGGAGTGAAAGATTTAAGCAATTACTAAAAGAAATATCAACAAGAAAAGATCCTGATTGGAGCAATGAAGACGAATATAGATTAGTTATAAATGACTATTGGAATAGTAATGTTAATAGTGACCGATTACATAGATATGACTTTAATCAATTAGACGGTATAATATTTGGAATTAAAACATTAAAAGAAGATAAATTGAAGATGATTGAAGTAATAAAAAAGAAATGTTTGGCAGATAATAGAAAAGAATTTAGTTTTTATCAAGCTTACTATAACTACAATACAAATAAAATATCCTACCTTGAATTACCAATTCTAGATATGGAGAAAGAGGTTTTGCATAAACTAAACACGAAGTAAATATTGAAAATAGTAGATTTCATCTGGATATATTTACTCCCTGATTATAAGGTTGGTTAAAAAATTAAAAGTAGTTTCAGGAGGATTTGGGATATCTTAATACAACTTCATTATACAAGTAAGATACTTAAAAGTGACACTGTATCTCAATGTGTTTTTACAGGTAAAGTTGGATCAAAGACAGTTAAGATAAAATCTATTATTGGTCCAGAAGATACTGCTGCTGTACCTGTGATAACGGTTATGTTACCAGAGGAGGATTAAAATATTAAAGAAGGGAGTAATTACTCTTCTTTTTTTGAATTAAGACTGTTTTTAGCCAATAAATAGCCAAAAATATAACTTTTGGTATATGTACAATCGGTATTTGTCGTGAGTTAATAGAATTAGATGCCTTGGATATAATGGAGCTGATTAGTCGAAAATTAAGGATAATGAATCTATACTTATCAGAAGGGTTATGAAATCTTATGTTATATATATAACATGAAAGTGATTAATAGAATATCAGTAAATATATACTATAGTTCAAAATTAAATTATTATATTTTAAACTTTATTATTTAGGAGAAAGTTATTTAATGACAATACCTGAAAAAGTAATGCTTACACTCTCTAAAAATAATTTTTTAAATAGTCATATTCATTATTTAAAATGGATAAATAGAATTAGAAATAATGTAATTTCTGAGACGAGTTTAAATAATAAAAAAATAAACCAATCTATATCACCAAAATGTTTTACAACTCTAGAAGTATATAATCTAATAGATATAAATAAATTTAAGGAGATGTTAGAAGTATTATCAGAATTAATAACAAATAATATTGGTACAGACTTATATCGTGATTATGATGATGAAATAGAAAATATTATATATAAAATTCAAAATAACTCAGGAAGAACATTTTTTACACTATATGGATTTGAATTGCTTTTAAAAGAAACTACAGACTACTTAGATTCAGTATCTTTAAAGTTAGAAGTTCTAGACAACTCAAAAATATTTTTATATTTTACTTTTATCCCTTCTGATTATTTTAAATATCTAATATTTCAATATTCTGCTCCTTTAATAAATAATGAAGTTGAAATAATAACACCCAAAAATAAAAATATAAGTTTATTCAAACGGAAACTTCGTACAATTCCAGGTGAAAATATTAAAAGAGATAAAATAGAGAGATTAAATTACAAACTTTATGCTGAAATAGAATCGTTTATTACAAGTAACTTTCTAGGTGTGTTAGCTAAAACACACTACAATAGACCAATACTCGAAGAATATTCTTTTGTTGATATAAAAAATGACTACTCAAGAATTAATAATATTCATATTGATAGGAGAGGTGATGATTATTTATCAATTTTCCATACTTCAAGTTATCCTATGTTAGATAAATGGTTCAAGGAAGATTATTCAAAATATTTATTTAGATTTGGAGATAAAGAAGGGAAAATACTACGTCTATTTACTTCAGATGATTTAAATGCAAACCAGAAAGATATATTAAGGTTAGAATTATATCAAAATATAATAGATATAAATAGTAATGGTATTTATCAAATTGAAAATGAGCTATTCCAAATTGATGAAAACAAAAGAAGAGAAAGAAAAAGACTATTTAAGATAAATAATGAAGTATTAAAAATAAGCTCAGATTTAGATTATTTCTTCAATAATTGGTCTAAAGATAAAGAATGGTCATGTAAAAATGGTATATTTCTCAATGAACTAGAATATAATTTATTAGATTATAATTTATTGTCAGAAAAAGTTGGATTATATAAAGAAAGAATTACAGTACTAATAGATAAAAAATTGAATCAAATAAAAAAATTAGCTAATAAAGATAGTGTAATACTTAATAATAGAATTAATGAGCAATATCAAAAAATAAATATTAAAATACAGTATGCTGTAATTGGATTAACACTTGTGGTAACACTGCTCACAATTGCTCAATTCCCTAAATTCATTAATTTAAACTTAAAAAACTCAAATGAAATAAATTTTGAACAACAAAAGAAAGCTATAGAAATATCAGATATGTAAAATTTAGATTAAAATTAGAATATAGTAGTTGAATAAATATTACATAGACTGATCATAATGATAATTAGGAAGTGTTAATGTTGCTAAATAAAATAGAGGTCACCATATAAATCGACTAGCCAGAGGTTACTTCCCTCTAGCCCCCCCACCACCCTTCAATAGGCAACTGAGAATATTAATGTAAGTAATAAAGTGATCATTAGGTGTTTATAGTCCTGCTTACACCTATAAGTCCTATATTGGTAAATAGCTGTATAAGTATATTTTCTCCATATGTGAATCCTACACTGTTATGTAAACTGTATTTGTTGAAATATAGTGCGTTAGAATTAAAAGGTAATTTATATTGTTATAAAGAATACCAGTGATGTCATATGTTAAATGCCACCAGATATGGTGGTAAAATTGATAATAACCATAAAAAATATTAGAAAAAGTATTTTACTGTTAATAAAGAATATCATAGAATATTGAGAGCAATAAAGTAGTATTGTGTAATTGATAGAGTTAGGTGTTATTGTTTTTACAGAATGGAGAATGAATGAAAATAACAATATGTTCTAGTATGAAAAATGCATCTAAAATGCGCGAGCTAATGGGTCTCTTCAAACAGAATCAAATAGTTGCACTTTTCCCTAATCTAGATTTTAAAATTCCTGATTCAGGTATGACGACAGAAATTAGGAAAGAATTGCAGAATAATCATTTTTCAAAAATTAGATCTTCAGAAATTATTTATATTTTAGCTCCTGACAAACACATAGGAAGAATGGTAAGCATAGAGATTGGATATGCAAAAGCTCTCAGAAAAAAAATAATTTTCTCACATAGAACAGATCAGATTGATTTAGATATGTTTGCAGATAATTTCCTTGATATAAATGAAGTATTATACATGTGCAAAAACACACCACCACCAATCAATTTCAGATATGCTTATAAAGATGAAATAAAAAGTAATAAAATTTTAGAGTAATTAGTAGATAAGTTTTCTTTATTTAAAATAGCTGCATAAGTATATTACACTTATATGTAAATTGCATTGGTTATATATAACAATGTATTGCGGAAAGGGTAATTCAAAATGATATATAGAAAATTATTCAAATAATATGTTTGATGTATTTCAAAACATTAGTTTAATTAAATTTTTATTGATTGCATTTGTTTCAATAGTTATTATGGAATTAAGGAGTAATTAATTATGACAAAGACAAGAATAAAGTTTCTAGCTGAAAATGATTTAGCCAGATCTTATCATTTAAATAATTCTGATAAAATAATTAATAATCAAAACATTGAAGATAGCAATATTACAATAAATGATATCCTGGAATTATATAATATTCATAGATATGTAAAAGCAGGAATTATAGACAGATGGTGTTCTACTAAAATAAAAAAAATAATAGCAACAATAAATACATATCTGAGAAACATCACATCTGATCTTAATCTTTCTGTAATATATGATAATGTTGAAGAAAGTCTAAAAGAGGATTTTTGGACTTTCTTTTCAGAATATAATCTACCAAAAAAAATTAAAAGTGATCAATTTAGTGATTTCATAATGGAATCTCAACCAGAAGTTAGTGAATTACTTAGAGAAAAGAAACTTGTAAATAGTTATGATTCACCCATTAAACAATACTTTATACAAAAACCTCACAATATAATATTATTAGTGAAAATACTAGAAATAAATGATATATATACAAAACCTTTATTTCTACCTAAATCCCTAACTAGGGATGAAGTAAATGATATGGTCGTTAAGTTTGTAGATAGTTATAGACCAAATTTAAATTACCTTAAATTACTTCTACATATGAATTCTTATCCAATGATTAATCTAACTGATAAAATCAGATTAAAAATCAAGAAAAAAATAGAATCTGAGACTAAGATATTTTTTGAAAATAATACGGGAATAAAAACAGGTGTTTCCTTAATTCTCGATCCTAATCAAAAGAATGAAGTAGAAATAAAATTAGAAGATAAAGTACTAAAACTTAGCTACAGTTTAAACTGGTTGAAAGAGAATCTTGATAATGCAACGATTTTGAATAATTTCATACATTTATTTTGCTTTGTTGACAATCAAATGAGAACCACTTTAACAAGTAATAAAAATGATATAAAACCAATAGAAGATTTATTTACAATTAGATCAAAAAATCACTATAAAATTGGTTGGGAATTTCAACAAAAAGAAATGACTGCACATATTCAATTATATACTTATTATGATTTATTAAACTCATATGATATTGAATTAGAAGATGTTATAGAATGGTTTTATTCTGAATATGTAGTAGAAAATTTTAATATACAGAATATTACAACTCATTTACCTAAAAAGAATTTAACCTACTTACAGAAATGTAAAGATATAGCACCAGAAATTGAGGGGATTTTAAAAAAATATAATCTATATATAGAGGATCAGGAGATTGATTTAGAATTATTTGAACTATTTTCTAATCCATTGCTTTTTAAAGAATGTAAAAGTCTATTTGAAAAGAAATATATATATCCAAATGTAAAAGATTTTAGTAGAATATGTTACTATTTTTTTTCAGATCAATGTGTTCTTCATTATTTAGAAAATGATACACATCAGTATAAATCTTTTTTCGACATACTAACTAAAAGACCTATATATATACATGACTATGGTGAACATGTTAAACAGGATTTAGAGTGGTTGAAAGGATATGGCTATATATCATTTACAGAAGATGATCAAATAATTTTACCAGATGCTGTTAAAATAATAATAATTCGTGATTTATATAATTATGATGTAATTAATTATTTAAACTGTACAGAAAGATGGAAAACAAAAATTAATGAAATGATTGAGTCAGGTTTTCTAAGATATGAAAGTAGTTTATTTTCACAAGATGAGCAACAATATTTTAATTATTATTTAAATAAAAAAGAATTTAGTAATTCCTTAGAGTTAAGAAACATGTATTCTCATGGATCTTATTCCCATTCTGATCAGGATTCTGATAAACATAAATTAAATTATATTATTTTTTTGACTTTAATTATCATTATTACAATTAAAATTAATGATGAATTATGTGAAAATGAAGAAAACATCTAACACATATAAGGACTCCAGCTGTAAACAGATAGATTTCACCCAGAATTGATGATAGTTTGTGTTTATTCTTTTGCTGTAGAAAAATATAAAAAGTTGATGAATTATTACAAGAAGAGATTTAATATGTTATCCATACCGTTTTAATAAAGGAAAAAATAATGCCAATCAATGATTCTTCAGCAGTGTTAGATAAGGAAAGGCAGTTTCCCCAACACCAAGCTATACTCACTCTAATTCAGGATACATTACAAGATCCAAGGATTACAACTTATAATTGGTTAGACTTAGCATGTGGAAAAGGACAAATAATATCCAATTTGGACAATAACATAGATCCAATATATACAAAGAAAATCAGTTACTCTGGATACGACGTTCGAGATGATTATTTACAATTAGTTAGAAAGAAAATTGAATCTTTAGAGTTACACAAATCAGATATTATTACAGGTGAATTAAAGAATTTTCATAGTGTTCTTCAACCCCAGGAAAAATTCGATTTGATATCTCTTACAAATGTTATACATGAAGTAGATTCTGAATCTTTAGCAACTTTAATTTTTGAATCATTTATAAGATTAAATGATGATGGTATGCTTTTTATATATGATATGGATAGATTATCAAAACAAGAATTAGGTGCTGTGGTGTGGAGTCAAACTGAGTTTGCAGAGATAGTCCAACATTTTATTGATTCAATATTGCAAGATGGAAAAGTTTTTAAAGTTGTATCTGGTCAATGGACTCATAGTACCTGTAATGGTTGGAATATTAATATCAAGCGATCTTATTTGGAAGTCGATAAAACAAAGATTGAATCATCTGAATCGTTAATTGCAAATTTAGATATAAAAATAAAAAAAATCTTAGAGCGAAAATATAATTCATGCACTTTAACTTTGGATACTTATACAAATTATGGTACCGATAGTTCTGAAGATAAGGAGTTATTACTAGATGAACTGTATAATTTTTGGTCAATTACAAGAGCTTTAGGGAGATTATCATGAAGAAAAAGATCTATATATCAATGTCCACAAATCATTTAGAATATATGTATGACTTGAAATCTGAATTGGATAACTTTAATTATGACATTAACTACAATAATCAAATTGATTCAAATATCAGTACAGAAAATAATACGATTGAAAATATTAACCAATCTGATATTGTAATAGCTTTCCTTTATGAGAATGATCCAAATGTAATTTTTGAAATTGGTTATGCTCTTGGTAAGAATAAGGTAATTCTATTAGTAACAGATTATCATGAAAAATTAATACCAAATTTAAGATTAATAAATTTAATTGAATCGGAATATTTAAATTACGATGTCAAATCAAAAATAATCAACTTCATAGAGAATATTCATATAAAGAAAAATGAGACAAAATCAAAGATGTTAAATAATTATAAGGATTATTTTCTTAACTACTATAACAATATAAACTTAATAGATGATTTGAATGGAAGAGAATTTGAAGGTATTATTTATAGAATCTTTCAACAGAAATACCAAAACATACTTCGAAGTTCTGGTATTGATAATTATGGTTATGATTTTTTATTGCACAATTATAAAAGCTACTATAAAACATTAGTAGAAGTAAAAAAATATTCAATAAACAATAAAGTTTCTATAAGTCAATTACAGAAATTTCTTGGAGCTTTATATTCTAATAATGCTGATTGTGGCTTATTCGTCAGTTATTCTGGTTTTACTAGAACAGCCATTGATTTTGCTGAAAAAGTTAAACCTTCTATAGAACTGATTGATATGGAAAAATTAGTTTCTATGATTTAAATTTATAAAACAATTGAATTTTCTTATGGAATAAATCGCTTGTTTTAAGATATATATAAAAATCATTTCTACATAACACATAAAGGACCCATCTGCTGAATGTGTAAACAGATGGATCACCGCTTAATTGATGATAGTCTGTGTTTTTATTCTTTTGATTACAGCAGAAATTAATAAAAGTAAAAAAGTACATCTCCCTCCCTGGGAGATGTATTATATTCTTTCATATACATATGGGTCAAGAATGGATATTTACAGATAGTGAAGTAGGTAAAGCTTGTGGAACTTGTGGTGGATGATATAATACATTGAAGGATAGAAATTAATGTTAGAATGGAAATTTGATCAACCCCAAAATTCAGCAGCTATAACTACAAAACAGGTTTTAGAAGATGGTTTTCCAATATTGTCAGTTATTCATTATATTGATGATCATTCATGGGGATTTTTTTGTGGTACAACTGATGACGAAAAAGATGGAAGAGTTTTAGGAATGCAAGAAGTAATAAATATTGATAATACTTTATTAGATGTTGCCGACCTATGTCCAGGCTGGAAAGCTTCAAGGGTTTCTATTGATTCTCATTGGGTGCGTAAGAAAAATTAGTTGAAGGTACTATTTGATAAATAGAAATATTCCCAAAAGATAAAAAACTTACTTTATAAAAATTTCCTAAATATGATATGCAATCTTATCGACATTAGTAACCCCATATAATATCATATAGCAACAATTTTACAGGGAGGGATTATGGCAGTAAGAAGAAGTATTAGTATTAAAGAAATAAGGCTGAAAAACGGACTGTCACAAGACTTACTTGCTAGAAACCTAAAAAGACCTGTAGAAGTTATTAAGAGCTGGGAAAACGGAGATTTAACTCCAAGTAGAAAAGATTTGTTAAGTATTCATAATCTGTTTGGTTTTAGCCTGATATAGGTTGAAAGTGTATAATTCAGATATTAGGAGAAAAACTTAATACATTATTACCATTTAAATCTACAATATCGACAAGAATTACTATGTTTTCTTTTTATATGAAACAATTTATATATTATGTTAGATCCAACTATATCATTAGATGCACCACACATAGGACAACCATCCTTAACCTTTATGAAATCAGCCGTTTCAAGAAGAGTCCTAGCTAATACTTCATCTTTATCACTAACAAATAGTTTTATATCAATATTCCCATCACTACTTCTGTTTGATATAAAGCAATCAATGTATAAATTATCTAAATATTCTCTAACTCTATAAGCAGGTAACTCTGATTTGTTATCTATAATGCAGACTTTATGCAATGACCTCTCCTTTTAGCAGTGATAGATAACATTACTTAATAAAAAAATAAAGTTATACGTATAGAAAGTTATATAAAAGTTACATTTTGGTCCGATTTTGTTTTTAAATAGGCTATATAAGTTAATATAAAATATTAGTGTTAATTATGTTCTTGGCTTTTCATAAGAGCTGATTTTTAGTTAATAAAAGTATATATAATATTTAGATAAACTTCAAAAAAGATTAAATTAATAACTATCAGAAGGTTTAATTCATCGATAAAACTTTGTTAATTAAACTTTGTTAATTAAACTATTTTATTTGGTCAGAAGTGTTCTTTACAAAGATCTTGATTTTTAAACAAATAAGATCGATAAAAAATTAAAACTCAATGAATATAATTTTGTATGAGTGATTATATTTATTAAAAAGGTGCTTTTGTATGAAAGAAAAATTATTTATTCATATCTCAGATATACACTATAAAACAAACTGGGAAGAACAGCATGGACTAGTATTCAATTCATTTTTTGATGATCTTAAAAAACAATTAAAAGAGTTTGATAAAGTAGATAAATATATAATTATTTCAGGAGATATTGTACAAAGTGGAGATGATATAGATGCATATAATCAATTTATAAATCTATTTGATTCTAAACTTTCCAATTTAGGAATAAATAAAAACTTTAGAATATGTGTTCCAGGGAATCATGATTTATCTACCAAACATATATCTTCTAAGAAGGCAGACCATGAAGGTATTATATCACAATATTTATCTGAAACAGATTTTAATGATTATTGTAATAATCCTTCAGATGTTTTTAAACTTAAACTAAACAATTACAAGGCATTTGAAAGTGAATTTGCTAATTTTGGTTTATCACTAAAATCTTTTTCGGGTTCGGGTTGGGATCTAAGTGATGCAATAGGTTTATATTGTATAAATTCTTCTTTTCTTAGTATTGGTGGGTTGAAGCATGCTAAAGCGAATATGGCTGATCAAGGAAGACTAAGTATTAATACTAGAGATATTCAAATTTGGATGCAAGAATCAAAGTCTAAATTAAAGATATTTGTATTACATCATCCTTTAGACTGGCTTACAGAATGGTCTCGGAGAGAGTTAGAAATTATTCTAAAGAACAGTTATTGTTTACTTCTATCTGGGCATGCTCATGATCAATCATTTTTTCATCATATATCAGAAGACAATCAATTAATAAGACTTTCAGCACCACCTTTATTTACTGATAAAAGTGATAAACTTGGTTATTCCATTATTAAAATTTCTGATGATACTATTATTGATAAAATTATTTACCGCCAATGGTCTAAAGGTTACAACTTTGTAAGTGGAGTTGATTTTTCATCTTCTGATGATGGAACATTAAATATAAAACAGATTGGAAATATAAAGAGTTCATATACTCATAGCATAGAAATAACTAATGCAATAATTAGTAAATATTTAAAAAATCAATTTGAAGAATCTTTATCTTTATATTCAACACAAACACCAGTTTGGGTTACACCTAGTTTATCAAATGTAAGTGAATTGGACGAAAAAAAATCCGATTCAAAAAAAATTACTCCTGAAGATATAATTGCTAATCCTAGATCTCTTATTATAAATGCCCCACCTCAGTTTGGGTTAACTTGTCTTGGAAGATATTTATCAAAAATTGCATGGGAACTTAATGAAGGTAAATTATGGTTGTTTTTAGATTCAAGATCTCTAAAACCATCAGAAGCAAATATAAAAAGAAAAGTACGGAAAGAATTAGATATAATTGGTTTTGAAGGAGAAGATATTAGTTGTATTATTCTTGATTCTTGGAATTCTGGAGATAAAGGATCTAAAAGACTTCTAGATACTCTAGCAAATACATATAAAGAAATTCCTGTAATTGTATTAAATACAATAGCAAATTTTAGTTTATTTAACTCTGGGAATCAATATGAAAGATCTTTTGAAAGTCTATATCTAATGTCATTATCTCGAGAAAATATTAGATGCGTTGTTAATGGGTATAATAATTGTACACATATTGGCGATGAAGATGCTGTTACATCTAGAATCGTTTCAGATTTAGAGACTTTAAATATTCACAGAACGCCTCTAAATTGTATAACAATTTTAAAAGCTTCAGAAATAAAATTTGAAGAAAGCCCTGTTAATAGAACGGAAATCCTTAGTAGAGTACTTTACATATTATTTAATACAGAAGTTTTACCAACATATAAGATACAGCCTGACATGAAAGACTGTGAATTTGTATTAGGATATTTCTGTGAAACGTTACTTCGATCTGATTCATATTTTTTTACAAAGAAGCAATTTATACAAACAATAAATAATTTTTGTCAGAAAAGAAAAATGAGTTTAGATATAGATATGATATTCGAAATATTATTTAATAATCATATATTTGTTATATTTGAAGGTAATTTTTGTTTTAGATTTTCCTATTGGATTCATTATTTTTTAGCATTACGAATGCACCAGGATAAAGATTTTGCATTATTTATATTTGATAAAAAGATATATGTTAATTTCCCTGAAGTTATAGAGTTTTATACAGGTATAGATAGGAGAAGAGATGATGCTTTAGTAGTTTTAATGGAAGATTTAAATTCAACTCGTGATGCTGTTAAAACAAAATGTAACCTTCCTGAATCTTTTGATCCTTATCAATACATAGAGTGGAAACCAAGTCCAGAAGCGTTAAAACAAATGGAAGTAGAAATAGTAGATAACGTTTCATCTTCTAATCTTCCCAATTCAATAAAAGATCGATATGCCGATAAATATTATGATGCTCAAAAACCCTATGATCAAGAAATTAAAAACATACTACATAGTGATACATTACACAATATGATGATGACTATGACAGCTGCATCAAAAGCACTGAGAAATAGTGATTATTCTGATCCAAATTTAAAAGAGGATATTCTTAAATCTATAACAGGTGGAATGATACAAGTAGGGCATATTTTACAAGTATTATTACCTTTACTTGCTGATAAAGGATTTGCATCATTTGATGACATCAAATTTATTGCTGTTGGTGATTTTGGTAAAACTAGAGAAGAAAGAATAAGAGCCATGCTTATAGAGATACCTTCAAATATTATTGGATGGTATGAAGATGATTTATTTTCACAAAAAATTGGTCCATTACTAATAGACCATTTATTAGCAGAAAAAAATTATACCAGAGCTCATTATATTATACTACTAATAGCAAAAAAGCGTCCTCTAAATTGGAAAAAAGTTTTACAAGATTATATAACAAAAGTAGATAAAAATTCATTTTATATTTATGATCTCATGAGAACTTTACACTACGAATATAGATTTAGTTTTGCTACTGACAAAAATATCAAAGATATGGGGTATCTGATGAAAATGATTAATGCAAAGCACATAAAAGGAACTAAAAGTCCTGGAAAGAAAACAATTAGTAAAATACCTGATTCTAGTTTGCCTATGAGAGAAATCGATATTTAAAGGACTAGTTGAATGGATAGTAATACATATAAAACTCAATATAAAAAACTTGTTTTAGAAGCTAGAGCTACTCAGATAATAGGCCATGATTCTGTCAAGGCAAATAAACTTTGGAAAGAAGTAATAGCATTATCTGAGGAAACAGGATATATCGTAGATAAGAAACTGGCGGAAGCAGGGGAACTTGAAAGTAGTGATCCTTCAAGAGCTAAAGATATAATTTACTCTGTTCTTGAAGAACCTAATTTAATTAATAAAGAGTTTGCTTTTTTTTTAATAAAATCAATAGAATCTAATGATAAAAATTATGATGAATCTATTAAATATTATCAGAAAGAACTTGATGATCCTAAGAACTATAATCCTAATATTGCATTACGTTTCATGGGGTATTCGTATAGTGAAAAAGGTGACTACGATAAAGCTATAGAGTACTACCAGAAAGCGATTGATGATCCTCACAATAGTAATCCTAGTCAAGAATTATATGGCATGGGGTATGCTTGCATTAATGTGAGTGATTATGATGAGGCTATAGCATATTTCCAGAAAGTTCTTGATGATACAAGTAACGATAGTCCTTATATTGCATTACGTAGTATGGGGTATGCATATGATGAGAAGGGTGATTACGATAAAGCTATAGAGTTTTACCAGAAAGCTCTTGATGATCCTAACAACCATAGGCCAAGTTATGTGTTGAGTCCTATGGGGTTTGCTTTTAGTAGTAAGGGTGACTATGATAAAGCTATAGAATGCTTCCAGAAAGCACTTGATGATCCTAAAAACGATACTCCTAGTGATGAATTTAATGGTATGGGGTTTGTATATAGTAAAAAGGGTGATGATGATATAGCTATAGAGTATTACCAGAAAGTACTTGATGATCCCAAAAACGATACTCCTTATCTTACTTTAGGTAACATCGGAAATTCGTATAGTAAAAAGGGTGACTATGATAAAGCTATAGAGTATCACCTGAAAGCTCTTGATCATCCTAGCAACGATAGACCTTATATTGATCTACGTAGCATGGGGAATGTTTATAGTAAAAAGGGAGATTATGATAAAGCTATTAGATATTATCAGAAATCACTTGATGATCCTAAAAACGATACTCTTAGTTATGATTTATATTGGATTGGGTATTCGTATAATAAAAAGGGTAACTATGATAAAGCTATAGAATGCTACCAGAAAGCGCTTGATGATCCTAAAAACGATACTCCTAGTGATGAATTTAATGGCATGGGGAATGTTTATAGTGGAAAGGGTGACTATGATAAAGCTATAGAGTATTACCAGAAAGCTCTTGATGATCCTAGTAATGATAATCCTGGATCTGTATTACATAATTTGGGTAGTGCTTTCAATTATAAGGGTGACTATGATAAAGCTATAGAGTATTACCAGAAAGCTCTTGATGATCCTAATTTCAAAAAATATGGGACCGTATACATTAGCATGGGGATTGTGTTTAAGAATAAGCTTGAAAACGATAAAGCTATAGATAGCTATATAAAGGCATACAAATTTTTTGTAGAGTATAATGACTCATCAAATGCCGACATTATACAACTACAAATATCAAATCTTAAAGGTAAAAAACTTAGTAAATCTGATACTGCTTTACTGAACCAACAAATTGAGAAAAAAGAAAATGTTATACCAAAAGAATCTTCTAAAGTATCATCTGACGTATCTGAAATAATAAGTATTGAAAAACAACTTGCTAATAAAATTTCAGAAAAAAAAGAGGATATTTATTCAAAGTATCATGAGAATAAATCTAAAGAAGTTTTAGAAAAATCTAAAGATTGCCGTTTTTATATTTTAAGAGAAACTAGTTCATCAGTTTGTCTTGTACCTAATGTTGATGGGAATGATAGTAGAGGAGGAGGTTATTTTTTTAAGTGGAATGGATATGGGGTTGTTATTGACCCTGGGTTTGACTTTGTGAGGAACTTTCATGAAGCAGGTTTCCATATAAAAGATATTGATCTTGTTTTAGTTAGCCATAATCACCCTGACCATAATCAGGATTTAAAAAGTATAGACACGTTGTTCTATGAAATGGATAAACGATATCCCTCTGAAAATTATGGTTATACTTTGATTTGTGATAAAGAAACTTCTGACCACGTTAAGCTTGATGAAGCTGACTATAGAAGAAAGTGGTATTGTGATCCATCTAATGCATATTCAAAAACTGATCGTACTTATAATCATAGAATATGTAATAGAAAAAATATTCCAATTGAGGTTTGTTTTTTTGAAGTGAAACATTGTCAATCGTCTATTGGTTTTACTATTGATTGTTTTGAAGATATTGAGAGTAAAGATGATGAAAATATTTTTAGAATTGGATATACAGGTGACTCGGAATACTCTTCAGATTTAAAAAATCACCTTGGTAATTGTGATCTACTAGTGGCTAATATGAGTCAACCAGATTCTACAGAATTGAATATTCAGCAGCCGTCAGATGGTAACTGGAAACAAAAAGACTGGCATTTAGGATACTGGGGAACTATTGGTATAATTAAAGAGGTACAAGCAGAATGGAATATTGTAGGTGAGTTTTGGGAAGGTTTAGGTGATGCTCGGTTTGAGATGGTTGATGCTATACGACAAAGAACTGGTTGTAAACATATTCTACCCGCTGATAGAGGCTTGGAGATTGATCTTTCAAATTGGACTGGTCGTTGTGTAAACTGTGATGATTTTAAGTCGTTGGATAGTATGAAACTAATTCGACCTAAAAAAGACTTTGACTCGCTTCATATAACCTGTACAAATTGTATTTTGTAATTGTTTTTTTTAAGTTTAGTTGATTCATGCACATATGGGTTAAATATGTGAATATTGATAATACAGAAAAGATAAATCTTATAAATGTTGAAGTTAATCTTGTTTCAAGATAAAAATTGAATCTGAATAACTTATATTGTAAATTGCAATCATAGGTGTATAATAAATAAAAATATATAGTTGAAAATTTCATATAAATTAAATGGAAAGGTAAATAATGCATAGTAATGATGATGTTAATTTCACTATTGGTTATTTTATAAATGAATGGAATGAACCAGAAAGTATAAAAGGTGAAGAAACTTTAAACTCAGCAAGAACTAAGATGATAATTAACAACTTTTCACAATTGCCTGTAATGAAAAATGTAAAAGGTTCCGCAAGTGGAGTTATCACTTTGAAATCATTATTACGAAATCAGAATAAAATTAACGAAAACTCTTTGGTTAAAGACTTTATGGAAAGTCCTGTCTACATCTCTACAAGGGATTCAGTGATGAAGGCTATTGAAGTTGTAAATGAAAATGAATATGCCCTAATAAAATCTCCTAACTCTAACGGAATTGTAGGAATACTAACAACCAGTGATATCAGTTCTCTATTTATAGAAGTATCACAAGGTTTTATTTTAGCTGGGGAATGCGAGACTCTATTAAGACAAATATTGGAAAATAATGTGTCTTCAAGTGAATTGGAATTTTCTCTAAATAAAGAAAATAAAAGGGCAAGAAGTAATATTTCAGATCTAACATTCAATGAATATATAACACTACTAAATATTGATCATGTCTGGGAGAAAGTTAATACTACTGTAGATAAAAAACAATTGAATATTCTCTTGATTGAAGTCAAGGATATAAGAAATAAAATAATGCACTTTAGACCTGGAGGTATTTCTACAGCTGAAATACAAAAGATTAAATCTTTAAATAGATTATTAAAGTCATTTTAAAAAATAAGAGGAATTAGTAATGTCAAACACAAATAATCTAGCAACATATATATGGTCAATCGCCGATATATTACGAGGTGATTTCAAACAGAGTCAGTACGGTAGAATAATTTTACCTTTTACACTTCTAAGAAGATTAGAGTGTGTTTTAGAAGATAGTAAAGAAGCAGTTATTGAACAGGATGAAAAACTTAAATCTATGGAACTACCAGAAGAAGCAAAGGATAAATTCCTTTTAAGAGCTACTGGTGTACTATCATTTTTTAATACATCCAAGATGGATCTCTCCAAACTTGGTGAATCTAATATAGCTGCTAACCTAGAATCATATATTCAATCTTTTTCAGCTGATGCTAGGGAAATATTTGAACACTTTAAATTTACAGATTTTATAGGTCAGCTTAATGATGCTAACCTTCTATATAAAATAGTACAAAAGGTTAAATCAACAGACCTACATCCGGAAGTTGTTTCAAACTACGAAATGGGTCTTGTTTTTGAAGAGTTAATCAGAAAGTTTGCAGAGAGTTCAAATGAGACTGCAGGTGAGCACTTTACACCAAGAGATATAGTAAGGTTAACAACATCACTTGTATTCATGGAAGATGATGAAGCGCTTACTAAACCCGGAATAATTAGAACAATATATGATCCAACAGCTGGTACAGGTGGGTTTCTATCCTCTGGGATGGAATATGTTTATGAACTGAACCCTAAAGCTGTAATGAGAGCATTTGGTCAGGAACTTAACCCTGAAAGTTATGCTATCTGTAAAGCGGATATGTTAATCAAAGGTCAGGATGTATCAAATATTAAATTAGGAAATACTCTCTCAGATGATCAATTATACTCTGATAAGTTTGACTATATGTTATCAAACCCTCCATTTGGTGTTGATTGGAAAAAGATTGAAGCATCTATTAAAGATGAAAACAGTTTAAAAGGTTTTGCTGGTAGATTTGGACCAGGACTACCAAGAGTATCAGATGGTTCCTTACTATTCTTAATGCACTTAATAAGTAAATTAAGAGATACTTCTGAAGGTGGTGGTAGAATTGGAATTATTCTTAATGGTTCCCCACTATTTACAGGTGGTGCTGGTTCTGGTGAATCAGAGATAAGAAGATATATATTAGAGTCTGATCTACTTGAAACTATTGTAGCTCTACCTAACGATATGTTTTACAACACCGGTATAGCAACATATGTATGGATCTTATCCAACAAAAAGACATCTGAGAAGAAAGGTAAAGTACAACTTATTAATGGTCTAAACCTTTGTGGTAAAATGAGAAAGTCCCTTGGTTCTAAAAGAAACATTATGGATGAGAATGATATAAAAGAGATTACAAGATGTTTTGGAAACTATGAAGCTGTAGAAACAAAAGTATTAGATAAACCAGAAGATGTTAAAAGTAACAGAGGACGGCAATCTGAGAATAGTAAAAAAGCGAATCCTAAAACTTTTGCATCTAAAATATTCAACTATTATGAGTTTGGTTATAGAAGAATAACTATAGAGAGACCATTAAGAGAGTCTTTCCAATTCTCAGACGAAAATATAGAAACTTTACGTTATTCAAATAAACCATTAGAAGCACCAATGAAATGGATGTATAAAACCTATGGTGAAGTTAACAATATTTATAAAGAGAATGAAATTGAAATTAGAGCTTATATAAAAACGAACTTTGCTACCTTAAAAGAGAAACAAATTAAAGACTTATTAGATAGTAAAATCTGGGATGATAATAATAATGTTCTCTTAAAGGCTAAAGAACTTAATCAAGCTATAGGTTATGAACAGTTTAATGATATGAATAAGTATGAAGAAATACTTAAAAATACAGGTATTAAATTAGATGCTAAAGAGAAGAAGTTAATAACAGCTGCTGTTTCTTGGAAGAACCCAGATGCAGAGAAGGTTATTAGAAAGACTCATAAAAATACTAAACCTAATCCTCTGTATGGGCTATTTGATGTAGATGGTCAGATTATAGAATATAAACAGGATGGAGATTTAAGAGATAATGAAAATGTATCATTAGACCCATCTAAACCTGTAAACCAACTAAATGAAGAGTACTTTATAAAAGAAGTATTACCCCATGTGACCGAAGCATGGATAAATGATACTAAAATAGATGATAAAGATAATGATATTGGAATTGTTGGATACGAGATACCATTTAACAGGCACTTCTATGTGTATACACCACAAAGACCATTAGAAGAGATCGATTCTGAATTAGACCAAATTAGTTCAGAGATAATGAAGCTATTAAAAGAGGTTCATTCATAATGGGTAGATATAAAACTTATCCTGATTATAAAGATAGTTGTGTTGAGTGGATTGGCTTTTTCCCAACACATTGGAATAAAACTAAAGTAAAATATGAAACATATGTTAAGGCAAGAGTTGGTTGGCATGGATTAAATTCAGATGATTTCACAGAACAAGGACCCTATCTAATTACAGGATCAGATTTTAAAGGTCCTGAAATAATGTGGAAAGAATGTTATCATTGTGACATTGAAAGGTATGAACAAGATCCCTACATTCAGTTAAAAAATGGAGATCTTCTACTAACTAAAGATGGTACTATAGGAAAAATTGCATTAGTAAATAACCTTATTGGTAAAGCAACCCTTAATAGTGGAGTTTTTGTAGTTCGACCTTTAAAAAATAATTATATAAGTAGGTTTTATTTTTGGCTATTACAATCTGATGTATTTAAAACTTTTGTAGACTATAATAAAATAGGAAGCACAATTGTCCATTTATATCAGGATACATTTGTTAACTTTGATTATGCTATGCCATATTTCTCAGAACAATCAAATATTGATGACTTTTTAACTATAGAAACTTCTAAAATTGATACCCTAATTGGAAAACAACAAAAACTAATTGAACTCCTTAAAGAGAAAAGACAGGCTGTTATTAGCCATGCTGTAACTAAGGGTCTTAATCCAGATACACCTATGAAAGATTCAGGAGTTGATTGGTTGGGAGAAGTTCCAGAACATTGGGGGATAAAAAACTATAGATATGCAACTCAAATATATAGAGGTAAATTTGGTCATCGCCCAAGAAATGATCAAAGATTCTACAATGGAGTCTACCCATTCATTCAAACAGGGGATGTTGCTAATGCAGGAAAAAAAATTACAACTTACAAACAAACTTTAAATGAAAGAGGTATTAGTGTAAGTCAGAAGTTTCCAGCTGGTACTCTTGTCATGACAATCGCAGCTAATATAGGAGACACAGCAGTGCTAGGTTTTGAAGCATATGCTCCTGATAGTATCGTCGGATTCAAACCAAATTCAAATATTGACTTAGAATATTTAAGATATAGTTTAAATGCAGCATTTCCCGCACTAGAACAAACTTCAACACAAAGTACTCAAGCCAATTTAAATATTGATAGAATTAGTGCTATTAAAGCAGTATTCCCTTCCTATGAAGAACAACAAGAAATTGTTAAACATATAGAAAAATTTGTTAATATTTCTAATAAAGCAGATATAAAAATAAAAAAAGCAATCAATCTTCTAAAAGAACGTAGAACTTCCCTAATCTCTGCTGTAGTAACAGGTAAGATCGATGTTAGAGATGGGAAGAGAACAGAATGAAAACACATAAAAATGTAGCTTTTTATACATTTCTAACAATATTTTTATTACTCTTTATTAGCTTTTCAGAATACATATATAAAAAAATTGCTAATCTAAAAGTTGTTGTTAAATACATCGAGGAATCTAATGGTGAATTAATTACTCTATATATTGTTCCTATAACTATAATGGTTTTTATCTACTTCTATTTTATTTGGATAAATAAACACAAAAAACATGATGTAATATTCTTGTTTGTATTTATTGTCTTTACAGTTACCCTAGGTGAATTAACAACAATATTTAAACCATTACCTATTTTAATTTTTTATGTTGTTACTCATTTATTTCTGTGGGGATTATTTGCAAAATTGGTGGGGATTCGTAAATCAGATACTGATACAGATAGTTTTGATATTATTAATAATGACAGTGAAATAACTACACTTAAAGATAATAAAAGAGACTGCTTTAAGTATCTATTAAAAAGTTTCATGCCAATTATAGAAACACATACAGAAAACAGTTTAAGCATCTCTATTTCTGGAGAGTGGGGTTCTGGTAAATCAAGTTTTTTAAACTTGATAAAAGAGAAACTATTATCAAAGAAATCAAATTATGAAATATTGGAGTTTTACCCTTGGCGGTGTGACTCTCCAGATAGTATTACACGGACATTTTTTTCATTATTAGCTGATTTAGTAGCGTCTGATAGGCAACTAAATAGGTCTATACACAAATATATTTCTGTTTTACTTCCAGATTCAAACTCATTTAATAGGCTTATACACAGCTTCTCAAATAACCTCAATCAAAATGATATATACGACGCTATAGATAGTGGTTTAAGAGACTACAAAAAGAAAATTATAGTTTTTATAGACGACTTAGATAGATTAGAAAAAGATGAACTATTAGCAATATTAAAGATTATTAGAAATTCAGGCAGATTAACCAACCTAATATTTATATCAGCCTTGGACAGAGATCAAGTATGCTCCAAAATAGGTACGGATAAACTATACTTAGAAAAGTTTTTCCAATTCGATAGAACTATTCCTATGTTTGATTCAATGGAGAAATCAATGTTATTTAATAAACTATTTGAGGAAAATAGTATTATACTGAATAAGCAGGGAATAATTGCTGACATTAATGACATTACGGTTGCAGTTAAAGAGTCATTGTCAAATATTAGGGATATAAAGATCTATTTATCTAGACTAAATATAGCGTTTTTACAGCAAAAATCAATTACAGAAATGAGTATAAATATTATCAAAAATATGGATGATTCAAGTTATGAATTTAAGCACCTCGATGAACTAAAAATGTCTAATAAAAAATTAGCGATAGCCTCCATTATGATGCTAAAGTATCCGGACTTTATACTAATAGATGAAACATATTTAGAAAAGTTAAAGAAACTCGCATTACACAGTAATTATATAAACGATAAAGAATCTTCAGAAATACTCATTGAATATCCAAATTTGAAAGCTATTCTTACAAATAGTAATCTCAAATCCTTATTTAGAGATCTATTTAATTATGGGGGAAGAAAATATATTGATATTAATAAGAGTTTATTACTCTATTTTGATAATTATTCTAGTTATAGTATCCCTATAGCATCAATTTTGATTCATGAAATAAGTTGCATTATTGAAAATTTGAATATGTATAGTTTTGATGAATTGAAAAAAGTTATATCTGATCCAGTTTTTGATTTTATGCGAGAAGATATTTTTAAATTTTTATATAGAAAACTTATAAGTGAAACTATTGTTGAAAAAAAAATCACGTTGTTGAAACTTATAGATTATATTGTAGGGCTTGAGCTAGGTAATATAAATAAATTATATGATTTAGATGAATTTGTGGGTAACTTTTATAGTGATGTTGGTGGTAGTATCCAAAAACTAATTGAGGTATACCTAGAACTAGAAAATGATTTTATTGATTCTTATACTGATGAAATTGATAGTTTAGTTGAGTTTCTATTAGTTGAAGATTTAAATATAATATTTAAAATAAAGTTGCCTTATTTATTTTTTTCTGAACTTAGAAAAATGGAGTATCCATTTACAGATCGTGCCTTTAATCTGTTCACAAAATATGTTATAGAATTTTATTTGAATTATGATGAAGTGGATAATATTATTGATGTAGAAAATTCATCTCCTATTAAAACTATCGAAAATCATCCCCAAAATAACGATCTATTAATAACATCTATATCAAAAATTTTCCATGATAATGTTAAAAATGATCAATTCATAAAAGGTTTTATTACTTATCATAATGACATTACAGAAGATAGTCGCATAATAAGTAAATTGGTAAAAGAAAATAAGTCTTATATTAAAGAAAAGTATGGTAACACTGCCATTTTCAAAAAGTTTGTAAAATTGGATAGTGAATGGACTGGTGTGAGGTGATAAATGAAGTTAATTATTATTGAACTAAAAAAAGGCATAGACCTCGAATGTAAGCTTGCTACTGGTAAAGATGGGAGGGATTCACTTCTATGAAGACGTTTGGGAGATTTATAGTGGATTACAAATAATATGTTAAATTTTAATCATTTCTGTTTAAAATTATTTAAGTGACTAATTTGGTTAGAAAAAGTTTAAAATAGTTGAAATATATGCTCTAAGTTTATGATGCTAGGTCAGCTAGAAAGATTTATAAGGTTACAAGTTTATTTAAAAAGGATTTAAAATGAGTGATTCAGCAAGAGAAGAAGTATTTCAGAATGATATGATTAGTCAGTTAGTTGCTAAAGGTTGGAAAGTTGGTAAACCTTCAGATTATAACAGAGAACTAGCCCTCTATAGCTCGGACCTACTAGCCTATGTTAAAACTACTCAGCCCTTAGAGTGGGATAAATATTGTAAGCTCTATCCTACTCATACAGAAAACAAATTTCTAGAGAAGGTAGCAACTCAACTAGATAAAGTAGACCCTAACTCATCGGCTAAAGTAATGAGAACCTATGGAACTTTAGGGGTGCTTAGAAATGAACTGAAGGACAGAGGATGTAAATTTACCCTATGCCAGTTTAAGCCAGAAAACGAATTAAATGAAAAGTTAACAGACATGTATAACTCAAACATATTACGTGTTGTCCCTGAACTAGTTTACAGCCCATGGGCAACAGCTAAAGAGTTGGAGATTACCGGGAAGAAAGCTAAAAGCTGGCGGATAGACCTAGTACTATTTGTAAATGGGCTACCTATCATCACCATGGAATTAAAATCAGAATTTAAACAAAATATAGAGAATGCAATAAAACAGTATAAAAAAACACGCTTTGCAATAGACCCAGTAACTAAAAAAACAGAACCACTACTAACCTTTAAGCGAGGGGCACTGGTACACTTTGCAGTAAGCCAATACGAAGTATTTATGACAACAAAACTAGCAGGGGATGATACCTACTTTCTACCATTTAACAGAGGAACTAAAGATGGAGGGAAGGGTAACGATATTCCTAAGGATGCAGATAGATACGCAACAGATTACCTATGGAATGAAGTACTACTCAAAGATAACATCCTAAACATTCTTGCTAAATTTATACACTTAGAGATAGAAGAGAGAGAGACCTACGAAGGTCAAAAATATAAAAAAGAGACCATGATCTTTCCAAGGTATCACCAGTGGGACGTAGTAACAAAAATAATTAATTCAGCTAAAGAGAATGGACCTGGGGAAAAATACCTAGTGCAACACAGCGCAGGATCTGGAAAATCCAACTCCATAGCCTGGACAGCACACCAACTCTCTGCACTTTACAAACAAGACGGAAACAAACAGTTTAACTCGATAATTATAGTTACAGATAGAACAATATTAGATGACCAGTTACAGGACACCATAACCCAGTTTGCCCAGACCGAAGGAATAGTTGGAAGAATAAATAACAAAGTAGGAATAGGCTCTAAATCTGAGAAATTAGCGGAAGCCCTTACAAATGCCCAACCAATAATAATAGTAACTATACAGACCTTTCCCCACGTACTCAGGGCCATAGAGAACAGTGTAAATCTAAAAGAGAGAACATACGCAATAATTGCAGACGAAGCCCACTCCTCCCAGACAGGATCTACAGCAAAAAAGATGAAAGAGGTACTAGTATCAGAGGGAACTGGAGAGGAAGAGTTAAACTACGATGATATAATAGACAATACCATAGCAGCTCAGAAAAAATCCAAAAACCTAAGTTACCTAGCATTTACAGCAACACCTAAAACAAAAACACTAGAACTATTTGGAAACTTACCAAACCCAGAACTACCACCAAATAAAAAAGATAACTTACCGGTAGCATTTCACGTCTACTCCATGAGACAGGCCATAGAAGAGGGCTTTATATTAGACGTATTAAAAAACTACACCAACTATAAAGTAGTGTACAACTTAGCTATGAAAATAGAGAACGATAAATTAGTAGAGAGTAAAAAAGCCCAGGTAAAACTAAACAAATGGGTGAAACTCCACGACTACAATATATCCCAAAAAGTACAGATAATAATTGAGCACTTTAAAGATAACATAATGTACCTACTTAACGGGCAGGCAAAAGCCATGGTGGTTACAGGATCTAGAAAAGAGGCTGTAAGATATAAAATCGCTTTTGATAAATATATTAAAAAGCATGGATACAATAAAATCCATGCAATGATTGCCTTCTCTGGAGAGGTTACCCTTAAAGATGATGAAGATACAAAACATACAGAATCTAACATGAATACAAAACTAAAGGGACGTGAGATGAGAACCGCCTTTGACTCTGATGATTTCCAAGTTATGATAGTTGCAAATAAATTCCAAACTGGATTTGATCAACCAAAACTAGTTGCAATGTACGTAGATAAAAAGCTTGGAGGTGTTGAGTGTGTACAGACTCTATCTAGACTGAACAGGATCTACCCAGGGAAAGAAATATGTGGAACCTACATTTTAGACTTCTTTAACGATCCAGAAGATATAAGGTTATCATTTCAGGATTATTATCAGACTGCAGAATTAGGTGACGTTTCAGATCCAGGACTTGTAGACGATTTATTTAAAAAACTTAAATCAATGGACATATACCAGTGGCACGAAGTAGATATGTTCTGTGAAGCCTTCCTTATTCAGAAAAATAGTAACGCTAAAATATCCAACATGACAAGACCAGCTGTAGACAGATGGAGTAAACGATACCTAGAAGCTAAAGATAGCTATAAGAAAGCTGGACAGATGTTATCTGAGGCAAAAAAGACAGGGAATGCCATATTAATAGCCAATAGTGAGACAGATTTTAAAGAAGCTAAAAAAGCTAAAGACGACCTAGAGATATTTAGAAAAGACCTAGGGACATACGTAAGATACTACGAGTTTATATCCCAGATAGTTGAGTATAATGACAGAGACTACGAAAAACTAAGTCTCTATGCAAGGAACCTACAACCACTACTCAAACTAGAGATAGACAAAGAGGAAGACATCGATATAGATGGAGTCTTCTTAAGCCACTATAGACTAACTAAAATTAGAGAACAGAGTATAAAACTAAAAGAGAACGACCCAAGTTACCTAACCCCAGGACAAGAGATGGGATCGGGAAAAGGTAAAAGTAAAAAAGAGGACTACCTCTCTGTAATTGTAACAAAGCTAAATGAGATCTTTACAGATGAGAACTTAACGGATAAAGATAAACTGAACTTCTATAGAACCCAAGTAGAAAAAATGAGTGAAAACAACCAGGTTATGACTCAAGTTAAAAATAACAGTCGAGCCCAAGCACTTCTAGGGGATTTTCCTAAAGCTGTAGAAAATGCAGTAATGGATAGTGGAGATGCCTTCTCATCTATGCAGATGCACCTATTTTCAAATCCAGAGAACATGAAAAGATTCACTGGCGCACTATTAGATGGGTTAATAGAGAAAATAAGTGGTAAAGAATCAAATATTTAAGTAACTAAGGATTATAGTTGAGGGAATAAAACCTAACACTTTTAATAGGTATTTAATAGTAGAAATAACTATGGGAATTATAAAGTGTTAAATGGTTTATAGTTACTATAAGGTGTTGGTGGATGAGGTTTAGGATAATCAAGAGATTCTTACTGTATATATATTTGGTAAACATATCGAACAGGTGACATAATTTTGGTATATGGAGATTCGTATGAGCGAAAAGATAGAATTAATTTTTAATCCGAATGACACAGCAATTAATTTTACTAAAGTGATGAATGAATCATTACAGACTGTAAATTATGGAATTCGACTTATTGAATCAAGTGATGAAGTTTCTGGAAGGTTTAAGAACTCAAGTGAAGATTTTTTGCATTTAGAAGTGGGGGTTGAAGCAACTAAAGTAGAACTGGATAGTCATTTAAAGAATGTATTATTATGTAAAGCTACTGAAGATTGTATTAAAGGAATTATTCTCACAATGTGTAATGCATATACATTATTAGTCTTATCGGATAAATATAAAGGGATGATGGATATACCTGTGACAGATATTTGTAATAGTCAGGAAGGTATCTATAAGAAAGCGCAATCATTTTCTTTACCGAGACTAATTAATGAAATCGAGAAGAAAATTAATAAGGATCTTCTTCTTAAGGATGAAATAATCACAATAAATAAAGTGAGAAATTGTTTGTCTCACAGAAATGGAATAGTATTTGCACCAAAGGATATTAATAACAGTGATTTAGAGACTCTGGATTTAAAAATGTTATATATAGGTTTATATCAAATCGAAGATAATGTTGAAGTTGAGGTTGGTGGTGTAGTTAGTGTTAGTAGTGATAATCCAGCTACCATGAAAATTGAAAACTTTACAAAATCCTTCAAAGCTAATGAAGGTATTGATTTAACATATAAAGAAGTGCAATGCATTTTTTATACATGCTCTCAGTTTGTTAATAACATTGTAAAAGAACAAATTGAGTTTTTAACTTCATTGGGTTGAATTACAATTAAATCTTATATTAAGCATAATAATTCTAGTTAAGTCGGGGGCATGGCACTCAACAAATTGTAGATGTTTTTGAAGTTGTTACAACTACTGTAATTCCCACTGTAAACACAAATGTAAACAAGATCTTTGATATTGTAAGTACCATATATCTGTTCTTGTATTATAAATAGATCTTTAAAACAACTAATTCACATAACTGGGACATATATATGCATAAAACTTCTTATGTTAGTTTGTTAGATCTAATATGATTTGGTTGTAAGTACATATCTTTTTTTTAATTTAAAAGTTGTAACTTCACTTTAGATTCTTATATACTTTTATATATATAAAAACTGTATTGATATTAACAATCCTCTTATCTTCAACTCGTTAACAAAAGGATATAGTGCTAAAAATATTATTAATAATTATATCGAATAGAAGATCTCAAAAAATAAGTTGATGAATTAAAATCAGATCTGAAAGTTCATTATGATTTTTTTAAAATTATTCTAAAGAAATATCCTCATCTTTTTAAAGCTCATATTGTCATTGATAACATGAATTCAAAAGAAGTTTTGGAATGTTTTGATACAATTAGTAGGTTAGAGAAACAAGAACGTAGGTAATTATTATATTCTAAAATGACAGAATCAGAGCTTGTAATAGGTGACTATAATAAGAATATAGATCTTTTTATTGTTAATAATCGATAATAGAAATACTTATAGTAGTACTCCCGATTAGGGAGTACATTGATTTTATTCTATCACAACTGCTATATATCCTATTTGGCTAGGGATTATAGTACTCAGTCATCTAACTATCCTTAGAACACCCAATAATAGGCTGTATGATGGGTAAGGGGATGTTTTATTTGATCATACAGTTGCGTATTGTAATAATCAGTTATACCTCGTTTTTGTATGAGAAGTAAAAAACTGCTATGTTATGAATTTGAACTCTGTTGTTAACATTTCAAGGGCATATAATAATAAATATAATTATATTAGTGTAATATTGATATTTTTGTATTATATTATTGAGAGTAGTTAATTAATTGGAGGTTATTTTGAATACTGTTAAAATTACAGACGTAGCAGATTTCATAATTTTTAATTCTAATTCTAATATTTCTCATCGAGAATTACAGAAGTTACTATATTTTGCTCAGGGGTTTTATCTTTCAAAGTTTAAAGAACCATTGTTTTCTGAAGAATTACAAGCTTGGCAATTTGGACCTGTTAATAGAACAATATGGGACAAATACAAAAGAAACGGATATATGTCGTTAGATAAACCTGATAAGACAGATAATGAATATTTTTCAAAGAAAATTACTCTGTTTTTAACTACTTTTATTTTAACTTTTACACCTATTATGCAGGAAGAACTAATTGATATGTCCCACTCAGATAGTCCATGGTGTAAGAATTATATTCAAGGATTAAATGTAAAAATAGAAAAAGATGATATGCAAAAATATTTTGAAGAGTTTAGTGATTTTGATGAATATATAAGTTTTTCAAAAAGTAAGATTGCTTTTTCAAATCTCATCAAAGGCAGAAAAGAATATATATTAGATTTAGTAGAAATTGGTGAAGAGTGGATTTCAGGAGGAGGGCAAGCGCCAATTGAAGACATATCCATGAGCGCTGTTAGTTTTCTAGAAGACTTCCAATTAAGTTTATTTTCAAAACAATCAAAACCTTCTATTCCGCAATTAGTTATAGGTCCAATTCCATCTGGAGGTATAGGAATAGAATTATTAAATAAAAGTAAGAATTTATACTTACAACTTCATAATAATAAGACAGTAGAAGTTGAATTAGAGCTTGATGGTAATTTTACTGAATTTGAGACAGATATAGATCAATTTAAAGATGCCATCAGTGTATATTTAGAGGATATTTCATAGATGAGTAGTATTCCAGACAAAGAAGTTTTATATCGTTATGTTAATCCTGCAGTATTCCCAAAAGATCAGGAATTGTTACCTATTTCCATATTTAACGATAAAGAATTATCTTGTGATTGGAAAAAGATACAAACTCAACCAGAGCTGTCCATTCATGTTACACAAGGTAAAAACTTAATAGTTTCTATTAACATTTGTGATGATATCAGAAATCCTAAAAATCCAAAACGTGTTGGAGAAGTTGTTGACCCTTGGAAGCAAACGATTATACATGATCCTTTAGAGGATATAGAAGCAGATCCATTCACGCCTAATCTTTCTCATGCACTAATCAAAGGTAAGAAAAAAGCAGCCGTAACTACTGCTATTCGTGATAATTCAACTCATATTATAGTATGACACATAGTAAGAAAGTTTATTTTATAGTACTTCTTCTTTAGTATTCAAATAAAAAATTAGTTACAAAATATTGATATATTTATAGGTTTTGTATAAATTGACAATTTTTAATTTAATTATTATCTTATTTATATAATATTATAGGAGTTAGTCATGGGACATAATGGAGATTTTTCAGTTAAAATAACAAGTAGTGAGAATTGGGGTAAGTCAGTAAACTTAAATCCAGTCAGTTCTCAGTCTGTAGGACCTAAACCACAACTTTTTACTACTCCGAGTAGTTCACCTACAATACAACCAACAAGTTCTACTAATAGTAGTCCAGTAAAAACAAATAAATAAGAATAAATGTAAGAGATTTTACAGATGAGTATGGATTTCGTTTTATATATAATTTTTCTTCTCCCAGGTTTTTTAATTGTTAAAATGCTTAGACTTATAAAAGAATATGAGAAGGTATCAATATTTGAACAAACAATAACTTCTCTTGGATTTAGTATTTTAATTATTAGTGGATCTGTTATATCGATTATGATTCATTTAAATTCACTTTTAAAATATGGTTGGAATATACAAAGAATTATATCAAATTTTAATTTAGATCAAATTAATGTAGATATGTTTTATATCTTAGGCTATTCTTTGATAAATTTTTTTGTTGTAGGGATTACAACAAGTTTTATTATTTATTTAACAGCTTGGTTTGAGATTCCTTTCTATATTAGTTCTAAATTAAATATGAATCATAGAACAAAAAAATTAACTCCATGGGATGACTTCTTTGACCTTAATTCTAATAGATGGGTCTCTGTTAGTTTAGAAGATGGAACTAGTTTTGTTGGAGTTCCTCTAATGGCTAGCCATAGCCCACATGACAAAGAATTTGTTTTATCTTCAGCAGATAATGCTCTTATTGATTTATATAAAGGTACGACTAAAATTGACAGTTCCCTTCCTATTGAAAATGTCTATATTTCTGGTAAAAATATTAATTCAATTATCTCTTACCGTAATCCTATAGCTAAAGAACATTCCACAAAAAAAAGTGACAATATTCCTATTTATATTTTAATATATATTTTTTTAATAATTTTCTTTATGCTAAAAAGTGCGCATTATATTGCATTATCAATTTTAGTTTCAAAAGTCATATATTCTCTGTGGTTAGTGGGATTGATTATTCTCGTGTTATTTTATTTTCGTATAGCATCAATAAAAAAGTTTTATAAATAATTAAATCCCAACTCATATTTAGTATATTTTTATTGTTGTATCTCTTATAATAAATCATTAAAAAGTTAAATATCAAGTATGTATTCTGGTAGGATAATTATAATATAATGGCTAACTATCCAAACGTGTATACTATTAAAAAGTTTTTAATTGTTGCAATATCGATTTAATTAAAAACTACTTTCTTGCATTTTCAATTATTTCTTTAGCTACTTCCCTATATTTTTTTATACTTTCAATATATTTTATTTGGATATTTTTATTACCATCTTGGTTTTCTAATATATCATATAAATTGAAATTATAGTGTGGTTCTAATCCACTATGACAGGTATGACATAGAGTTATTAAGTTATCTGGATGTGTTAAGCCACCAATACCAAATGGTTTTATATGATGAAGGTGAAGTTCAATATCTGTATTATTATTTGGGCTTCTTCCACAGTATTGACACTTCCGTTTATCTCTATCTAATATTTCCATACGTTTCTTTTTTGATGGTGCTCTGTTAAAAATTGCTTCAGTAAGATCTTCCATCGGTTTAAAGCCTGCTTTCCCGACTTGTATTGAAGGCGATGGATCTAAAGAACCAGAAAGAAATTTACTTACCATTTCTTCAGTAATAATTGCATGTCCACCACTTAAAAACCAGATAAAAAAATCCTTAGGTTCATTCACAACAATATAAGGAAGTTTAATTTCATCTAAAATACTAATCATTTTTTCAGGTATAATAATAGCCGGTTTTCTAAGTTCAATTTTATTTGATGTATCAGAATAACCAGACCATTTACTTGTAGATAAAAACATTATTCTATTCTTTTCATCTAAAAATAATTCATAATGATAATATGATTTTTCAATCTGTATTTTTAAGTTTATTTCATTCATGATTACCTATTGAAGGTCTCCTTAATTTTGAAGTTATTCTTTAATATAATAAAAATTATTAAATCATACCAGTTTCATGCATTATTCTAGCGTGAACTAATATATTACTAAAATCTGAAATTCTAACCCATGTTTTTTTATTAAATGAGTTTCTCAATCATCTTCATATAACCTTGATATACTTATCGTATATTGTATTTTAAGACATTCAATACCATGTTTGTTACACACCAGTCCCCATATCTTTTTAAGATAGGATTTAAATCGTTGTTATTTGCTGCTTCAACAATTGAGTGTTCTTCATTTGATGTTTTAATATTTCCTTCATATGGTGTGGGATTGTTTAGTGCATGTTCTTCATGGTTTTTACTCATTTGATTTCCTTTATTTTATATATATAAATATAAAATAACAATTAAATAAAAATTATTGAGGGTAAAGCCAAAATACTTTTTAATTTTATTTAAAATATAACTCCGCACAGCATAACAATTATATAATACTCTCTTAAGTAATAAAAATTATTAAATCTAATATTGGGATGTAAGTTTATATTAAAGTCGTCTTAAAATTAAATAACAACCAGATTCTGAATTATGATATAATAAATTCAGTTGTAGAATGAGTGTTAAATATTGTTTTTTAAGTAATGAAGTTCATTGTAGACACCGAAATGGACACACTTTGAAATACAAAACAGTACAAAAGCTGACAAAGAGAAACAAAACCAATCTACTCTAACTCTTTATATCACAAAGATTTATACTAAGAGAAACAAAACTAGACAAAGGCATATAAATGTACTCCCTACAAGTATATCAAGTGGGACTTTATATTTTTATTTAACTATATTTAAATCTCTTCTAATGCTGCAATAACATTATGATTTGATAGTTTATCAAATCTTGTGTAGTCATCAATTATTTTTATGGTCTTTTGACCTGTTATTGATGTGATTTCAGCATCTGTAACACCTTTTCCTCTAAGGTAGGTTACTAGGAAGTGTCTGAATGAGTGAAATGTAATGTTTCTTTGCTCTCGCAGAACTTTACTGATACCCATTTTTTCTATAGCTCTATAAAAAGCTTCAGTTAGTCTTTGAGGGGTAAGTGGGGAATCTCCATTGTATGTGAATATAAATCCAGATTCCGGCATTATCTCTATAAGCTGATGTTTAACTATATTGTTCATATATACTTGCCTTGTTTCTTTTGTTTTAGTAGGACCAAGTCCAAACTTATTATAACTATGACAAACGTATATATGATTCTCAAAAATCTTATCTGGAGTCAAAGCCAAAATTTCTCCTTGTCTCATACCAGTAAAACAAGCTACTAAAGAGGCTGTGTAATATAAAAAGTTATCACCCCAATATTCATGATAATTAGCCTTATCAAATAGTTTGCTTACTTCATGTTCAGTCAGAATACCTCTTACTTTCCTTTTGTTTTTAGGGAGTTTTTTTATTCCTAATTTTATATCCTTAGTTAAATACCCATCAACTCTAGCTGAGTCTAATATTGTAAAGAGAACAGATCTTGTATCTCTAACTGTTTTAGGGGCTAGGTCTTTATCTGTTAGTAGTTTAGATTGCCATTGATTTATTGTCTTAGAAGTTAAATCATCGAATGTCATATTGGCTAAGTATGGGAGTATATGATTTTGAAATCTTGCGAGACATTGGTTGGTATATGATTGAGTTAACTCATTTTCTACACTGTAGGAACATTTACCCCATACATAAAAGTTTTTTTTCTCCATATATGTACTAATCTTTACTGATGAGTCTGGAATTAGTAAGTTATCTTTAAAAAGACTTAGACAGTAGTTATGTGCTGCTGTTTTATTTGTCTGCCCAGTAGATTTCTTAGTGGTTCTTTTCCCAAAAGCATCATAAGTCATGTAATACCAGATACCATTATCTCTCTTGTATAGAGAAAACTGTTGTTTTGGACGTCCCATAGCATATATCTCCATTGAAATTCGTTTTGTTCACAAACTGTTCACAATTACAATTTTAGTAAAAAAAAGACTTCTGTAAATCATTATACTATAACGATTTACAGAAGTCAATTTACATGGAGGTGGAGGGAATCGAACCCTCGTCCTAACGGGCATTTAATAAACCTCTACAAGTTTAGCTCCTCGTTTAGATCTCAATTAGGGGTACAGGAGGTGACAACCGTTCCCTAATCCAGTTAAGATGTAATTTTCCCCCTTATGCTCTTAACGACACAAAAGGTAAGTCCCTATTTCTTACGGTGCATAGAAGCCTAGGAACAGCGACTAATAATTACCGTAGCAGACTATGCTGCTATTGCTAATGACACACTATCACCTAAACAGATGATAACTTCGTCTTCTTTTTTAGCATTTAAAATTTTTGACCAGTTTTAAGAGTTAGACGCTCTACTTGCAGCCTACTAAACTACATCCGCCAGTCGAATCCAGGGCACCCCCGAATACTCTACAAAATATACTTAAAAGGTAACCCATAGTCAATACTACTAAAGTAGTAGATGGTAACTAATTTATCTAAATTAAATCCAATTAAGTTAAATTAAATAAACAGTTTATATGTTTTCATTATATAGATAATTATAAAACATCCATATAATGAATTGAAATAGATGGTAAATGATATTCATTACTATTATAGTTATTAATAGGAGATTATTATGAAAAAATTATATAAAGTTTTAATTGTTTTATTATATTTGCATTTTGTAAATTCTTTATTAGCTCAAGAAATAGGGATGAAAAAATTAGAAAAAGATAATATTACTGTTTTTTGGGAAATAACTGGAGATGTAGTTGAGTTTACCGTTAAAGCAAAAACATTAGGGTGGGTAGCAATTGGATTTGAACCAACTAAAATGATGAAAGATGCTGATATTATTATTGGTTATGTTAAAGATGGAAAACTAGTTATAGAGGATCATTTTGCTACAGGTTTAACATCCCATAAATTAGATACATCAATAAAAGGTACAAATGATATCATAGGGATAGAAGGTTCTGAAAATGATGGATTTACCACAATAAAATTCTCTAGAAAATTAAATACAAAGGATAAATATGACCAGAAACTAACTGTTGGTTCTACATATAAAGTTATATTTGCATTTGGTAGAAAAGACAACTTTAGATCTATTCATAGTTATAGATCTTCCACTAAAATTAAACTATAAAATAGATCGATTATATATTGTGGATTATTTTATTCTCTAATATCTTTCACAACTATATAATCGTTGTATTTGACTCCACTATGGCATGATAGACAACCTTTTGGAGTTCCCTCGGCAAGTATTTCACCATTTGGTTTTATAGCTGCCCAGAACCAGTCTCCAGCTTCAGGATTATAATCTTTTACTTTAACCATAACAGTTAATTTATCTAATTCTTCATCTGATGTATAGTTTTCTTTTACTATTATAGAACCGTATGGAACAGTGCCACTTTTAGCAGGCAAACCATCTAAAAGGATTTTATTTGCAAATATTTTATGTAAAACTCCATGAGGACTCTGCCCATTTTTAAGACCTTCTTGTCCTGGCATATACGAATAGGTATTATAGTCCGTTTCATTTGTTATACGATTCCACAATACTGTTCCAGATATATTTTCTTGACTTATTGGTGGTAGAATAACCTCTTTTTTATTTGAACAGGATAATAATGTAAATGATAAAGTTATAAATATCATTAATTTCATAAGCTATCTCCCTTTGGCAATTTAATTTGAAATGTAGTTCCATTTAAGTTTCTATTTTTAATATTTATAGTGCCTTTTAATTTATATACACTGTCTTTTACAGCATCTAATCCAAAACCTCGACCTGATGTTTCGGATATATTTTCTTTTGAACTAAAGGCTGGTTTAAATAGAATTGTTGTTAATTCATTATGAGTCAAATCTAATCTTTTTGTTATACCTTTCTCTATTGCTTTTTTTTGTATTAGATTAAAATCAAGACCATTACCATCATCTTCAATATCTATTAAATAGTTATTTTTATTTTCTAATAGTTTCAAAGTAATAGTCCCAATACCAGATTTACCCCTTTCTATTCTTTCAAATGTATCTTCAATTCCATGATCAATTGCATTTCTTAGTAAATGAATAATTGAACCTTTTAATTCTTCTAGATAGGGGAATTCATCTATATTACTTTCTATTTTAAAGTTAACTTCTTTCTCTAACTTCTTTGAAGTTTCATTGATCATTGTTGTTAATATATTAAAGAATCTTTTTAATGGATCTTTATCAACACTGTTTTCTATAAAACTTTGAAATTTTTCATATATAGACACAATCAATTCATATTCTGATTTTAATTCAGATGAAGTTTTCTTAATAAACTCTGAATTATTATCAGCTATAGATGTCTCCGATGTATGTAGTAATTCTGAGAGTTGTCTGAATCCAAGGTAGTTTGCTATACCTTTTAAGGTATGTAAGTCTCTAAGAAGTATATTTTTATTATCAGGAGAATTGTTTTCATAAAAAGTTTCCATACTATCAATTATTAATTTTAAATCAGTAATTAGAGACTCAAAGTCCTTATTTCCTAATTTTAACATTGAAGAAATTATCTCCAACTCACTTAGACCTTTCAATTTCTCTTTTTTTAATTCTTCTTCAGCTTGAATTATTTTTGTACGGTCTTTAAAAATTACCATAATATTTTCGACTTCATCATCTGCGTTAAAAACTCTAGCAAAATAAGCATCAATAATAATTTTACTTTTATCAAATAAAACTACAGATGTATTATCTATAGGATTAATTTCTAATAACATATCCATATCAGCATGTAAACTATTCATTATAAGATCTAGAAATTCAATAAACTCAGTTGAACCATTATTAGAATAAATTAGTTTTTCTATAGATACACCCTCAGGATTATCTATTTTAAACAATTTTTTGAAATAAAGTGAATATATTCCTGTAATGTTAAATTCTTTATCTAAAAGAACTAAACCTTCTTGAATATTATCAAGATATTTTTTATTTTCCCTGTTTTTTGCTTCTATTACACGATTAGTTATAAGTAGAGAATTTCTTTCTTTAAGACCTACAATCATATTATTAATATAAGCCCCTAAGGTTCCTAGTTCATCTTTATTATCTAATATAACTCTCTCTTCTAAATTCCCAGAACCTACTTCATTTACAACATAAGATATTGTTTTTATAGGTTTTAAAACTATTTTTTTTAAAGATATATATAGTAAAAAAGTAATAAGAATACCAATTGCAATAAATAATATTGTTGTTATTTTAGTAGAAGTAGCTATTGTCTTATAAACACCTTTAAGAGAAATTTTAAAGTGGACAATTCCTCTAATGAATTCTTCATCACCATGACATGTTCTACACTCTTTATAATTTAAAATAGGGAAATAATACTCTAATTCTTGAGTTTCAATTAATTCATTTTGTTTAGGTGTTCTACTTTTTAAAACTTCATTAAAATTTGAATTATTTGCCATCATATTTTCTATACGATTAGTTTTAGAAAACATAATAGTATCCTGATAGTTATTAACCTTATCAATAGTTTCATAATCACTAAAAGCTGTCGTACCATCAATTCTATATATAGAAACTTCAGTTAAGGATGGTAAGGTTTTAAGATCTTGAACAGTTTTTGTAGCAATTGGAGCTTCACCACTCAACATTATATTTCTAATTACCGTATTTAAAATTCCCGTATTTATTGAAAGTGTTCGCTCTGTTGATTTTATAAGTTCATTTTTATGATTTTGAGTTGTAAATATTAATACAGAGGTTATTGATACTGTTAAAATTAGAATTATTAAAGAAGCAACTTTGATTTGAATAGAATTTATTTTCATATAGCATCCAATAGAGAAACATTTAAAGTAAAATTACCTATTTCAGATTGAAATGGAATTGTTATTATTGGAACACCATCAGGCCATTTTATTCTATAGTCTTTCCCTGTAACTACACCTGGTAATGATATTGAAATTCGGTAATCTTCAAGATCTTTTTTAGCATTTCCAACAATTATATTTACAAATTCTCCAACACCATCTAAAACTTCGTTTGTTAGATATTTATAATCATGATGTGCAAATAGTGTTATCATTTGTATCGCAGTATCTGAATGAAAACTTAATACTACTGCACCTTGTGTATCGCCAGCTAGACCAATAATGGCAGAAACTTCATATAGATCATTTTTACCATCCATTAAAAAAGGGTTTCCAATCTTTACATCTAATTCTAAAAATTCAATAAATAATTTTTCTGCAGCACTGATAAAGGGGTTAATAAATTTTGCTTTCATTACATTTTACCAGTTTTTACATATTTACTAATCTTTTCAACTAAGACATCACTTTTTATCGGTTTTACTACATAATTTGTTACACCTGCTTTTATTGCCTCAACTACATGATATTTTGCAGCCTCTGATGTAACCATTATAATTGGAATTTTTTTATACTTTTCTAAAGACCGAATATTTTTTGTAAAATCCAAACCATTTAGTCTAGGCATATTCCAATCTAGTAAAAATAGTTTTATATCATTATCTAAACTTAGTTTAAGTGCAACTTCACCATTTTCCGCTTCTAAAATATCACTTTTGTTAAATCCAATCTCTTTTAATAAATTCATATGTATTCTTCTCATTACAGTAGAATCATCAATAACTAAAATTTTCATTAAATTACCTCATATTAAATGATAATATGATATGGTTGTAATAGCAAATAAGCCAAAAATAAAATGGTTATTTTAAACTTTAAAGTATAGTTATAGCTGAGTATTAAATATAATGTTGTACTGGATTTGAATATTTTAAAGGCATATTCATTAGTTCATTTAATCGAATTTACTTTTTCGACTCTGATCTCTATCCATATCTCTATTCTTTATTGTATCTCTTTTATCATAGAGTTTTTTACCTTTACAGAGACCTACTTCTACTTTTACTAAAGAACCCTTTAAATAGAATTTTAAGGGTATTAGAGTAAAACCTTTCTCCCTTGTTTTTCTTTCTAATTTATCTATCTCTTTAGAATGCACAAGAAGTCTTCTAGGTCTATCTGTTATATGGTTATGTATGTTTCCAAAACCATAAGTATTAATATTTAATTTATAAAGCCAAAGCTGATTATCTTTAATCTCACAATAACAATCTACAAATGCAAATTGGTGATCTCTTAAAGATTTAACTTCTGTCCCTTTTAATTCTATTCCACATTCAAGACTCTCTTCGATACTGTAATTAAAAAATGCTTTTCTATTTTTTCCTAGCGTACCAGGAGCTTCCTTTTTTTTTGCCATAACTATTCCTTTACCAGAACTGGTCTAAAACTTAAAAATGGAGTGCACCAGTTTGCTTCTTGTACACCTCGTCCTGATTCTGCTTTTGTATTATACTTATTTTCACCAACTACAAGTCTTGGTGTTATATCTGTAAATGGAGTAATAGGTACACCATTATTATTAGTTAAAAAATGATCATAAAGGTAAAATCCTTGATCGGTCCACTGCCAAGCCTCAACATTAAGATTAATACCGTATAATACTGCACTAAACCACATGTTTTCTGTTGGTAAATTAATAATCCAACCCTCAGGTATTTCATAATATGAGTTAGCCCACTTACACCAAGCTAATGCAGCAAAATAAGAAACATTTGTTATATACTCTTCACTGTTTTCAAAACTAAGATAATAGTTATCAACTAATTTATCAGAAACTAAGGAATCTTTATTTTCAGTATTCCATTCTGGATTTTTTGATACAAAATCTAGATAGTTTTCCTTAGAGACCATAAGTTCAGATATGTAAAAACTTTCCTCAGTTATGTTATGAATAAAATTAACATCATAAGGTGTGATATTTGAATTTGGGATATATTTAAAAGTCATACTTCCTATATCTACATCATCCTTTGGATCTTCAAAAGAGATTACATTTTTATTTATAATTTTTCTGTGTCTATCAGTTAACAATTTGTAATATTTATTATCAGATTTTATATCTTTTAAAATCTCATTATATAATAGAAGAGGAGTATTTGGATTCTCTTCAACAATGTTATTAACAAAAATAATACTATTTTTAATAGATGATATTGATGGAAGTCTATAGTCGGATTCAGAAATCATAATTGCTCTAAGATAATCGCTAAAGATGTTCTCATTTGTAACTAATTTAATTGAAGATAATAGATAATTATCTAATGTTTTTTTATCAAAATCAGTTGATCTGTAATAATCTTTAACACTTAAAGACAATAAAGAAGGTATCCTGTATCTATTTTTTACATCTTTATTATTAATTAAACTCCACCGTGACATTTCTAAATATGCATTTTCTAATATTTGTTTTCCATTTTTAGATAATAAATTTGTATGTATATCCTCCCTTTTTTTATTAAATAGAGAGAAAAATAACTTACCACGAACTTTTTTATCTATTAAAACATCAATAAAATTATCTTTCTTTATTAGTATAGTTTTTTTGCCTTTCTCTACAAACACTTTTAATGGTGTTGAACCAATCCTAACATCATCAATATAAACAGAAGCATTCCCTGGAGTTGATGTAATATTTAATTCTGTACCATTTTTTAATATTCCGGGTAGAATAATTATAGTAAAAAATACTATAGCAAAAATAACTGAATATATAATTGGAATATAAATTTGAGGTTTAATATTTAAAAATGGTTTTAATGTTATATTTATATGAGAAGCATCAATTTTTTCTTTATTTCTAAAAATCATATCGCATTATATGAATGATGAAATCTCTTGTCAATAAATCCTAATTAATGTTATTTTATCAGAATGCATATAGTGGTTAATCGATTAATAAAATTCACAGAAAACATATTAACATATAAAAAAAGATCCTCTTTTATAAAAAGTGAGAAACAAAAAAAATTACATCCTATATTAGACTGGGTAGGTGCATTTATATGGGCTGCTGGAGTCGTTTTATTACTAAATCAATATCTGTTTCAAGCTTATGTCATACCTTCGAAATCAATGGAAAATACATTGCTAGTTGGTGATAGAATATTTGTTAATAAATTTATCTATGGACCAGAATTACTTCCTGGTATAAAAAAAATGACTGGAATAGAGTCACCCAATAGAACCGATATCATTATCTTCGAAAATCCTGAATATGTCTCAAAGGGTCCAGTTTTTGATTTAGTGCAAAGACTAACCTTTATGTTAACTTTATCTATGATAGATATCGATAAAGATTCAGATGGTAATCCAGCACATCATTTCTTAATTAAACGTTCAATAGCAGCTGATGGTGATATTGTTCAATTTAGAAATGGAGAACTTTATATAAAACCACAAGGTGAAAGTGATTATCTACATGAGGGTAGTTTTAAAGATATTTCTAAATTAAATTATAATACAAACCGTCTATTGGTAAAAGAGAGGTATTTTGAAATTGATCAAAATATTAGATCTAGTGTTTATAACAATCAAAACAATAAATCATCAGTCTATTACCAAGACAAATATTTTAGTATTTTATCAAATTATAAATATCTTTCCCATTTATCACCTTCAATGTTAAACTATTATCAAGAATTTAATAAACAGAGTACTGGTATTTATGTTCCTAAGGGTTGGATCCTTCCATTGGGAGATAATAGAGATAATTCAAAAGATGGGCGATATTTTGGTCCAATTAAGGAATCAGAAGTTTTAGGACAAGCTAGTTTTAATTTCTGGCCTATTAAAAGAATCGGAGTAGTTAAATAAATATGAGTAGATCATCAAATAAGAAATATCGATCATACCGAGATAAAAAATCTCAGACAAAAAGATTTAGAACATACTTTGTACGGATACTGTTTTTAATAGTTTTTTACTCCCTATTCACATCTTTTATTGCTTTAACAATTGGTGTAAATAGTGATTCGATGTTACCATCTCTTAATCAAAAGGACTCGTTAATATTATTACCATCTAAAAATCTTGATTCAGTACTAAAACAAAATCTTAATAGTAACCTTCGCCGGGGGGAATTAGTTTTAACAAGTACAAACTATAGTAAACAGGCGGGTTTATTTGAACACATTTTAGATCCAATAGTAAGAATTTTTACTCTACAGAAGAGATCATTGTTATATGACAATGAAGAATATAGAGGACGAGGCGAACTTCTTAGAGTTGTTGGTATTCCAGGAGATTCTATTAAAATAAAGGATAGTACTGTATATATAAAGACATCTGATGGTGTCTTTTTTCTAAGTGAGTTTGAACTTACTGAAATTGATTATGATATTAGTAAAAAAAATATATCAAAAGTTTGGAAAACAGATTTTCCATTTTCTACTGAATTAGATGAAGTATATATAGAAACTGGTCAGTATTTTCTAATAGCAGATAATAGAGAAACTATAAATGACTCCCGTATCTTTGGTGCTATAGATGAATCACATATTATTGGTAGGGTTTTATTAAAATATTGGCCATTAAATGAATTTAAAATCTTCTAAAATTTCTCTCTATATTCATATTCCTTTTTGTAGTTCTAAATGCAAATATTGTGATTTTTATTCTGAGACAATAGATTTTGAAAGAATACCAAAAGTAATAACTGAGATCATTGAACAGTTCAAATATTGGAATAAAAAGTTAAACAGCCCATTGGTAGAGACTATTTTTATTGGTGGAGGAACTCCATCAATGCTTCCAATACCTGAATTGTCTAGGTTATTATCTTTTTTGCATACTTCTTGTCCCAATTTAAAAGAATTCAGTATTGAATCTAATCCAGAATCTATCACTAAAGAATTTATAAATGTTTGTAATAACTTTGGAGTAAATAGACTTAGTATTGGTATTCAAAGTTTTAACAATATAACTTTATCTACATTAGGAAGAGAATCTACCTTAAATATTATTGAAAAAGCTATGTTACTAGTTAAAAAATATTGGGTTAAGCAATTTAGTATAGATCTAATATCTTCGGTACCTTATCAAAACAAAAAAATGATAACAATGGATATTAAAAAGGCTCTTGAATATAATCCTGACCATATTTCATTTTATGCATTGTCCTTGGAAGAAGGTACAGTATTAGAAGATGAAGTCTCTAAGGGATTACTTGAAGCTTTAGAAGATGATTTAAGTGAAGATATATGGCTAGAAGGAAGATCTTTATTAAAAGCAGCTGGATATAATAATTATGAAGTTTCAAATTATACTAAAAAATATCCATGTCTTCACAATATTAATTATTGGGAGTTAAAACCATATTTAGGAATTGGTCCTGGAGCAGTTTCAACATTATTAGATGAAAATGACAACTTATTAAGAGTAACCAACAGTAAATCAATTAAAACTTTTTTAAAAGGAAAAGATCAATCATGGGGTGAAGACGTAGAACTTTTATCACCTAAAAACTTTTTTGAGGACTATGTAATAATGGGGCTTCGATTAAAAAAAGGTGTTGATATTAAAAGGTTTTATGAAATATTTAAGAAAAATATAGGAGATTGTATTCCTATAACAGAAGATTTAATTAATGAAGGCTCTCTTATTATTAATACTGATTATTACAAATTAACAGATGATGGATTTGATATAATGAATGACATTTTAGTAAGAATCTTAACATCTATAGAAGAGATTCAAATAGACAGTGTCAATTGGTTTTATTAATTTAAAGTTCTATGGTCCGTGTCCCAATATGCCTCTCCATATGAGATGCTGAACTCTTCATCTTTATTAATAGTTCTATCTGCAACAAAAAAAATATACCACATATTATCAACAATTGTATGTTCAACTCTAATATTTGGTTCTAAATCATGATTTACAAATCTTAATTCATTTCCACTGTATTTAGCATTTATTTCTAGGATAGGGAAGTTATCTATCTCATCTGGATAATCCCATGCATAATCTGTATCGTATCCACTATCATCAAAAGCTACCATTTCATCTTCTTCTTTGATAACTCCAATATAAACACCAATAAAACTATCAACTTGAATAGTTTTATTGGTAAATAAACCATAACCTTTAGACTTTGTAAGAGCCACATAGACATCAGAGACATATCTATCTCTTATTTTAGTTCCATAGGTTGCGTATAACTGATCAAATTCATTTTTATTATCCAGATAATATTTTGATTCATATGGATCAATATCTAACAAAGATGGGTATTCAATAATATATTCAGATATATATGAAACTTTTAATATCTCAAAAAGTTTTTTAAACTCTTCTTTTGATCTGATTTTTTTCATGATAAATATTTATAAATCCCTAAAAACATTGATGATGCACCACCAACAACAAAAAGGTGCCATACTGCATGATAAAAAGGTACTTTTTTAAGCGCATATATTATTACGCCTAGTGTATAAAAAAGACCACCTATAATAATCATAATTGATAACTCTTTTGGTACCGTTAATATGAAATCAGACCAGATAAAAACTATCATCCAACCCATCAATAGATAAAATACAATATGAAGAGGTTTTAATTTACCCCAGAATCTTAAAGTAAAAAGAATACCTAAAATTGTTAAAGACCACTCTACAATAATTATCGTAATTCCAAATTTTCCACCTACATAAAACGCGATGGGTGTATATGTTCCTGCAATTAATAAATAAATATTACAATGGTCAAGAATCCTACCTATTCGTTTTAAAACAGGGTCCTTCAGCCAATGATAAGCTGTTGAAGCACTAAATAACAGCAACATAGTAAATCCATAAACTATTGTAGCACCCTTAAAGTGTATTGTTTGAGTCTCTTTCAAAAATAATAAAACAAGACCAATTATGGATAATATAATACCTAATAAATGGGTTAAACCATTAAAAAACTCTTCTGTTTTATTATCATGAGTATGTAAAGTTATATTTTTTAATAACCATTTTTTTGAATTTATCATATGTAATTATTAACATAGTATTTTATTTAATTAAAGCACTTTAGTAAAAAGAGTTTTTTACATATTATATTTACATGGCTGAAACACTTTATTGGTACGATTTAGAAACATTTGGTAGGAACCCTGCATGGGATAAGGTTGCACAATTTGCTGGTATTAGAACAAACCAGAAATTTGAGATAATAGGGGAACCATTAGTTCTTTACTGTAAAATAACACCAGATTATCTCCCGGACCCTGTAGCGTGTTATATTACGGGAATTACTCCTCAAAAAACAATAGAAGAAGGTATTAGTGAATATGATTTTATTAATCAAATAGATAAAGAATTTTCCGTACCAGGAACTTGCGTTGTAGGGTATAACTCCATCCAGTTCGATGATGAATTTATACGTAATTTATATTATAGAAATTTTAAAGACCCTTATCTTAGAGAGTGGGGTCGTGGAAATTCTAGGTGGGATATTATTAATCTTGTAAGAGGTGTTCACGATTTTAGACCCACAGGAATCAATTGGGTTAACGATAGTCATGGAAAATCAATATTTAAATTAGAAGAGTTGAGTAAAGTTAATGGAATAAAACATGTTAATGCCCACGATGCTTTATCAGATGTCGAAGCAACCATTGGTATAGCAAAAAAAATATATGAAGCTCAGCCAAAGTTTTTTAACTTTGCATTTTCCTTAAGGAAAAAAGAGGGTGTAAAAAAATATATAGATGTTTTCAAAAGGAAACCATTTTATCATACAGCAGCAATGTATACATCAGAAATGGGCTGTACTACGATGTTATGTCCATTGGCTGTAGATCCTTTGAATAAAAACTCTATTATCTGTTATGATTTACGTTATGATCCTATGGATCTGGTTGCACTAACTTCAGAACAGATAAAAGAGAGACTTTTTTTACCATTTGATAAATTAAATGCTGATCAAAATAGAATCCATTTAAAATGTGTGCACATTAATAAAAGCCCTTTAATTGCGCCTTTAGGTACATTAACACCAGAAGAATCAGTAAGTTTAGGTATTAATACTGAAGAATGTTTTAAACATCTTAATATAATTAAGGATGTTCAAAATTTAACTCAAAAAGTTATTCAAGTTTATACTAAGGATACAGCTAATAAAAAAGATATAAAAGATCCAGATTTTCAGATATATAGTGGTGGCTTTTTTAAAGATGAGGATAAAGCTAAATTTACTTTAATTCATAATACTAGAAAGGAAGACCTCATTGACTTAAAATTGAACTTTGATGATTCAAGAATATCTGAAATGTTATGGCGTTTTATATGTAGAAATCATCCTGAACTACTATCTCAAAAAGAGTTAGAACGATGGAAAAGTTTTTGTGCAGGTAGAATCTTATATCCACCAGTAAGTGATGCACTAGAACTAAATACATTAATTAAAGAGCTAAATAATAATATGGAGAATAAAAATATTGTAAATTCTGAAAAAATTATCACAAAACAATTACTAGATTATATTGCTGTTTTAAAGAGGAAAGTATTGGAATAATTTAAAGTTTATATACTACTCCAATATTAAATCCCCAACTAAATTCATCGCTTTCAAATGCATCAACATCATTGATTGGTAATCTAATTAGGTGTAATAATAATCCAAAATCTATCTCAAAGTTTTCTAAAAATAACAATGTGAAGTCGGAGTTAAAATACACAGAACCAGCTTCTAAATCACTCTCTGTTTCACTGGCTAATGTATCTGATTCATTAGTTAATATATCTATTTTTCTACTTATACTATTCCAACCTAAATCTATACTAATTCTATATTTAGAATATTTATTAAATAGATCTAAATTTAAATAATATTTATTATCTATATTAGATGTAGAGCTTAAAATAGTTCCTTTTGTATTGCTTAAAGAATCTAAATTTATACTTATTATTGCTTCTCCTGCATAAAACCCGAGCTTAATATTGTAATTATTTATACTAACTCCTGATTCTAAAGGTGATGTATTTGGAATTGTATTATTTAGTTCTAAATTAACTAGTATAATACCTGGAATTTTAAAATCTAATCCGTAATTTAATCCAGGAGTTATTATTTTACTACTATCGTTTAGAAAGTTAGTAAATATTCCTAGGTTAAAACCAAATAGATCATTACTTATTCTAAAATCTGTAAAGATTGAGAAATCGGAAATTATACTTTTAGTAAAACCAGCATCCAAATATAACCCATCTGAAATTTCTTGAGTAACAATTTCACCATAATCAAAATCATAAGAAGATGAAGAAATTTCATCATCATCATTAAAATGAAAATTATTCATAGCAAAATATGTATCAAAATCAACAGAGAACAGACTAAATGTTATAAAAAAGTTTAACAATATAATAATTTTTTTCAAAATAAACCTCTTAATTTTATTATAGTATATAAACCTATTTTTTGGGTATTCTTTTTAAGTTTTTTATGACTAAAAGATCAATCATATTAAAGAGTTTGTTTTTATAACTTGACTTTCACTTCTTTTTGCAAGAAAATTATATATTATGAGCGATTATTTAGACCCAAATAACGAAGAGTTATTAAAAGACTTTTTTATTGAAGCACAAATGCAAGTAGAGCAGTTGGAGCAAAATATATTATCTATAGAAAATAATCCAACGGATAAGGATTCTATAGATGAAATATTTAGAGCTGCACATACCTTAAAAGGTGGAGCTGCTACGGTACAGATGGCTGAATTAGCGTCTTTTACCCATATTGTTGAAGATCTACTGGACGATATACGAGCCGGTCAGATATCCATAACTGGAAATGTTGTTGATAGCCTATTAAATTCTTTAGACGTCATTAAATTGATGTTAGATGCTAGAAGTGAAGGCAACATTTATCAAGAAGATATTTCTTCTATAGAAAAAACATTACATTCATTTAAAAATGGAGATAGTCCAAAACAAAAGGCTGAACCTATTATGAAAAAAAGTGAAACAGTAGAAAATAGTATTAATGATTCAGAACTAAGTGAATACGATGTTTTAGAGCTTCAAGAAGCTGCTAATGGAAAAGATGTCTATGTTGTTCATGTAAAGTTTGATCCTGAAAACCCTATGAATAGTGTAGGTGGAATACAAGTTTTTACTGCATTAAAGTCAGTTGGTGAAATTTTAAAAACTGTACCAGATTTTGATGTATTGTATGATGATAATTTTGTAGCTGATGTAAAATATTATTTATCATCAGATGAAAATATATCTGATATTAAGAGAAAATCTGAACTATCCGATGTAACTTTAGAAAGTAGTGTAACTCTTTTATCAGCGGCAACTGAGGTTAAAAAGACGCCAGAACCAGCTGTTGTAGTTCAAGAAAAAGAGATAGCTAAAGAAATTGAGACACCATTAGTTTCTGTTCCTTTAGAAACAAAAGAAGAAGTTTTAGATGATGTATCTACAAAAAAAGGTAAAAAAGCTGTTGCAACTCAAGGTTCTATATTAAGAGTTGATAGTAGAAGAATTGATGAGATTTTAAATCTTGTTAGTGAGGCTGTTATAACTAAAGCAACTTTTAACCAAATAAGTAATCAATTTGCTGATTCTCTAACAAACTTTCAGAATTGTGAATCTACTTATAAAGATCAATTAAAGCGTTTCTTTGATGTTTTACCTGAACTATTTGATAAATTTCAAAGGGAAGGTACTTCAAGTAAAGAAGTAAAAAAATCATTAACAGAAGAGTACTTAAAACTAAATGGTGTTTTTGATGATTTTGAAAATAATTTAAAAAGTACTGTTAACTTATTTAGAAGTACTGCTACTAATCTTGGCCGTACTACTGGTGATTTACATGAAAGTGTACTACGTGTGCGAATGGTACCAATTGGACAAGTGTTCTCTAGATTCCCTAGACTTGTTAGAGATTTATCAAAAAAACTTGATAAAAATATTACTTTAATAATAGAAGGTGAAGATACAGAACTAGATAAATCAGTTATTGAGGATTTATTAGATCCACTTATGCACTGTGTTAGAAACTCAATTGACCATGGTGTTGAAACTAAATCTGAACGAGCTGCTAATGGTAAGTCTGAAGAAGGGCATATACTTTTAAAAGCCAAAAATGAAGGTAACATGATAGTTATTGAAATTGCAGATGATGGTGCAGGAATCGACGTAAAAAATGTTATGGCTAAGGCTGTAAAAAATGGAATAATTCACGAAAATAAAAATTTAACTGATCTAGAAGCATTTAATTTAATTTTTGAACCTGGATTTTCAACAGCTAAATCTGTAACAGATATCTCTGGTAGAGGTGTTGGACTTGATGTTGTTCGTAGGAAGATTGAAAAATTAAATGGTTCTGTAAGTGTATGGTCAGAATTTGGTACAGGATCTAGATTTACTATTAAACTACCGCTAACATTAGCGATTATACAAGGTTTATTAGTAAGGGTTGGTAAAGAAATTTTTGCGATACCTATAACTTCTGTTGCTGAAAGTCACAGAATTAAACCTGATGAAATTAGATTTATTGATAACTATGAAGTATTTAATGTTCGAGAAGATGTAATTTCATTATTACGTTTAAATCGACTATTTAGATTACCAGATGATAGTGGTACAGAATATAAGTTTGTTGTAATTGTAGGTAGTGGAGAGAAGAGAATGGGACTGATGGTTGATTCTCTAATAGGTGAGGAAGATGTTGTAATTAAACCTCTAAATGACCATTATACAAGTTCTCCAGGCATTGCAGGCGCTACAATCTTAGGTGATGGAACAGTTTCTCTAATTATCGATGTAAGTCAATTATTAGAATTAGGAATGAAAAAAGAAGTAGCGGAGAGACAACAAAGAGATGCTCTCATACTAGGTAGAGGTTGATATTAATGGAAGATGAGAAGATGAATGTAGCAGTTGAAGACAAAGATATCTCTGTAAACATTGATTATAAAATGGTTACTTTCACTTTAGCTGGAAAAGATTATGGAATAAATATAATGAATGTTGCTAGTATATCAAAAGCTGATAGATTTACGTTCGTTCCAAATACAGCACCTTTTGTTCGTGGTGTATATAATCTTAGGGGAGAGATAATTTCAATAATAGATTTAAGATTGTTTTTTGGACTTAAGATTGAAGAAAAGCAGGATAATGAATCTGAAAACATGGTCATATTACAATTAGAATATGGCCACCTTATAGGTGTAATCGTTGATGGTATTGATAGAGTTGTAGGTGTATCTAGTTCTCGAATACAGCCATCACATCCTCTGTTTGGCGATGTTAATATTGAATATATCCACGGTGTAGTTGAAAATGATAAAAAACTTTACATTATTTTAGATGTAGAGAAGATATTTTCTACTAATCCAGAATCTGTTGATAAACAGATTGAAGCTATAAGTCAGTTAAATGCTAAAGAAGAATTTAAATCTACTAAAGAAGAAGCAATTGATATTAGCTTTTTTAAAGATACGTTAAGCACTTTTAAAAAGTTCAATGTATCTCCAGTGAATATGGTGTGGTTAAAAGATAGAGGTAAAATCTGGAAACAGTATAGAAATGCAGAAGGAAAAGACTTTCAACTTGAATCTGAAGCTTCTGCAAATGAATTTTTATTACCATTTTTCTCTCCTTGTACTGGGCAGTTCTGGAAAACAGATTATATAGATGCAATAAAGAAGGTGTTACCAAATGTATCTTCTGGTATTATGCAAATTTGGAATCCTGGTTGTGGTAGAGGATACGAAACATATTCATTGGCTTGTATGTTAAAAGAACATTATGGTAGTACCCAAATTAAAATTCATGCAGGAGATTCAGATTTATTAAGCATTTCATCTGCACCTGCATTAAACTTTAGTAAAAGCGATATCCCTGATAGATATAGGAATTTTGTTTCTGAATCTATAAATGGTTATAGTTTTAATAATGAAATAAAAGATTCAATTAGATTTGAATACCACGATGTTAATAATGCAGATCATTTCTCTGGCTATCAGTTTATATGTGCTAGAGATTTAATATCATTTTTACCAGAAGATGTTCAGATGAAATTCTTTGCAATAGTGGCTAAAAAAATGAAACCTGGTGGAGTTTTATTATTAGGAGAAAATGAGGAACTACCAAATTCTGGAGATTGGACAGAAAGTAGTTCTGGATCCATTAGAGTTTATATAAAAAAATAGTGTTAAACAATATAACAAGATATTAGAAGGAGATTGTAGTCCATGAGAGTAGAATATATTAACCCGTTTGTTGAAGCAGCATTTAATGTGTTAAAAGAAGTGCTTGGTACTGAAGTACAAAGAGGGGAATTATTTCTTAAAAGAACAACACAACCTGTTATGGGTGTTGCTGCTATAGTAGGTTTAGCAGGAGATGTTGAAGGTCGAGTTTTATTTGACATGAGTATGCAGACGGCTGTTGATTTAGCATCTGCAATGAATGGAGAGACTCTTCCAAGCTTAGATGATCTTGGAAAAGCAACCATAACTGAATTAGCTAATATGATCACAGCTCAAGCTGTAACTAAATTATATGATTTAGGTTTTAAGTTTGACCTTACTCCCCCTGCAATTATTACTGGTGAAAATATGCAAGTAACAGATATGGATGTGGAAGCTTTAATTGTTCCTATGGAATTAACACTTGGGAAAATTGAAATTAATGTGGCAATTAGAGAGAGAAACTAGGAGTATATATGAAAACTAATAGTGATATGCCTTCAATTAATGAAAGAAAACCAGAAGGTCAAAGTGATTCTGGTTTAGCATATAAGGTTTTAGTAGTTGATGATTCTGTTTTTGTAAGAAAACAGATATCACAGATATTAAATTCAGAAGGTTTTGAGGTAATTGGAGCCGCCGGAAATGGTGAAGAAGGTGTAGAAATGTACAAAGAACTACATCCAAATGTAGATATTGTTACTATGGATATAACAATGCCTAAAATGGATGGGGTTACTGCATTAGAAAAGATTATTGAATTTGATAAAGATGCTAAAGTTGTAATGGTTAGTGCACTAGGTAAGCAAGATTTAGTTAAAAAGTCTCTAATGATTGGTGCAAAAAATTATATTGTTAAACCATTAGATAGAAAAAAAGTTTTAGAAAGAGTGCTTGGAGTACTGAAATAAAAGAGGTTTAATTTGAGTATTCATATTAATGCAGAAAAAGGCGCAATAGCTGATAAAATATTACTTCCAGGTGATCCACTTAGGGCGGAATTTATTGCTAAAAATTATTTAGAAAACCCTGTATGTTATAATAAAGTACGGGGAATGCTAGGATATACTGGTCTATATAAGGGTGAAAAAATTTCAGTACAGGGTACCGGAATGGGCTTACCATCTTTATCAATATATGTTAATGAATTGATAAAAGAATATGATGTTAAGAAACTTATTCGTGTAGGTTCTTGTGGTTCTATGCAATCTGATATTCATGTAAGAGATATTGTTTTAGCAATGGCATCTTCGACAAATTCATCAATGAACAAAAATAGATTTAATGGAATGGATTTTGCACCAACAGCAGATTTTAAACTGTTTTCTAATGCTTTGGATGTAGCAAAAAAAATGGATATTGATTTAAAAGCAGGTAATGTGCTTTCTTCAGATTCATTTTATACAGATAATCCTGATGAGTGGAAAATGTGGGCTAACTTTAATGTTCTAGCTGTTGAGATGGAATCTTCGGCTCTATATACTTTAGCTGCAAAATATAATGTTAGTGCTTTAACAATTTTAACAGTAAGTGATTCATTAGTTACTTGGGAAGAAACATCAAGTGAAGAAAGAGAAAAAACTTTTACTCAAATGATGGAACTTGCCCTAGAAACAATTATTAAATAAGAATTAAACCCATTTACCATTAATTATTTTTAGATTTAATTTGTTTTCTAATATATTTAATAGTCCTTTATTTAATTCTTTAGCACAATTTTTTAGTTCTATATTTGTTATATTAGTAGCAAAACCACTTGTTACTAAATTTTCTAATAATAATTTAGAAGCTAAAAATCTGTCATATTTGTTAACCGCCATTATCATAAAATCATCTAGTAGACTTATTATCTCCCATGTAACTTGTTCAGCTTGGGAGTATAATCCTATATCTTTATTTTGATCACTAAATCTAGTAGGAAGCTTTAATATTATATCATCTAAATTATTTACAAGATATTCCAAAGAAAACATACCAGTAGCACAGTTAAATAGAATAGGTTTTCCACTTTCTTGTGCTTTTTCTAAGTCATTTTTAGAAACTGCAACACCAATATCTGCACAATTTAGTTTACCAAATTGATCTTTTATTAAAATACCACCTTTTACATCAAATTGTGTCTTATATGAAAAATCAAATGTTGCTTGTTTACCAGTTAAAGCTAATAAAGCAAGTGTTTTTGGATCAATTGAATAACCTATATTATCTACATTTCCAAGTGTTATAAAGTATACACCTTTTTTTAATAAATCTTTAAATATCTGTTTTAAAACTAAAAAACACTGTCCATGCCCACCTGGTAGTGCTAAATTCTCTCCATCACTATCTTTAAATATTTCTTTCTTATCTGAAACACTAGAATGAGTAAAAGCAGTTATTAATGGCTGAATTCCAGAATATACATTTGATATATTATTATTATTTGTTTCTTTAATTAGTTCTTTTAACATTGGACTGTCTTTAATTGAATCATAAAAAGAATTAATTTCTTCATTATTCATTGAAGAGGTCATTTGAAATATAGGGAAAAGATTTTTTGGATCAAGACCAGTTACATCATTATACTTTTTCGATTCTAATAATAATGAACGAAATTTTAATTCCATAAAAGAAACTCCAGGACTTCCATCTGGATTAATGTACGCTGGGGTAATACCTTTTGCTTTTCCTTTGTATTTAGAAGTTAAATCTTTAAATACTTCTGATAAATTATTATGTAATTCTTCATTAAATCCTCTGTTTTTTGAAATATCAACATAACTTGTTGCAGAACCACCATTTAATACACCAAATGCAATTGTAGGATATAAATATATTCCAATTTTTTCTAACAGTTCAGAGTTGAAATAGAAGTTATTTAATTTACATTCAATGAAAATATCAGGTGGTAAATTAAATTTGTTAAAAAAGTTATTTACTTGTTTTTCATCAATTGCAATATTTATATCATTAGATAAGTCAAATATATTTATATTATCAACATTGGGTAGATCTTGAAGAACAACTTTAGGTTCTTGACCAATTTCCCCATCATTAAATAACTTCAGTAAAGTATTTGATAATTCGTAGTTTATGTTATTCATTATTCATATCATCCATTAATAAAATATTTAACTCTTCGTTTGTAGTTAAGTCTTCCTTGTTTACATCATCAGCAATTTCACTGATTTTATCAGAAATCTTTTCAATATCAAAATTATTTATTTCTAACTGTTCAATAAAATCTGACTTTTTAATAAATCCGGACTTTATTAAAGAGTTAACTTCTCTATTAAATAATTTTTTTAGGCTCTGAATTGAGTGTAATTGCTCATTCATAGTTATAAATTTACTATTTTTTTGTAGATGTTCATATAAAACATTGGTACACTTTTGAATAAAAGCAAGATCTTGCTTAATTTTGTTTTGAAAAAGTTCCCTATTTATATTAAGTAATTGAGCTTTTTTTATATTATTTAAAGATAACTTTAAATAAAAGATGTTTTCTTCGTACTGTATCAGCGTATTTGTTATGTTTTCCATCTTTCAATTATCGTAAGAAACGCTTTGGATCTTGACTCATATTTTGTACTATGCTATTTTATTGTAGCCTCTTTATTCACTGTTAGTGAATCATAGAAGTCCGCAAGGAGGAACAGATGACAAAATATGAATTGGTATGTCTTTTTAAAACGAAAGAAGACAACTATGCTAAAGGTTTAGAAGCTGTAAAAGCTTTATTAACTGAAGCTGGTGCAGAATTCTTAAAAGAAGAAGATATGGGTGATAGACCTGTAGCTTATCAAATCAAAAAAGAAGATAGATCGCACTATCACTTTTTCTTAATTAAGTTAGATGGTTCAAAAGTAGCAATACTTGATGAACAATTTAAACTTAAAGATGAATTATTAAAATATCTTTTTATTCGTTCAGAAAAATAGATTAAATCAAGGATAGGGGTTGTTATGGCTAAAGATATAAACAGTGTTACAATTGTAGGTCGACTAACTAGAGATTCAGAACTAAAGTATACTAATAGTGGTTTTGCAATATCTAAATTATCACTTGCTGTTAATTCTACTAAAAAAGATGGAGATCAATGGGTTGAAGAGGCCAACTTTATTGATGTTACTTTACTAGGTAGATTAGGTGAAACTTTAAATCAGTATTTACTGAAAGGTAAGCAAATTGCTGTTATTGGTGAACTTAAGCAAGATCGATGGGAACAAGATGGCCAAAAGAGAAGTAAAGTTTATGTTCTTGGTAATAATATTCAGTTATTAGGTGGTAATAGTCCTGGGCAAGGTGGTGGTCAAAGTTATTCTGGTAATAATCAGAAAAGTAATTTTAATCAAGGAAACCAAAATTCTGGAAATAATAATCACAATAATAACAGTGTAAGCAACAATAAACCGTCCTACGAAAATTATCCATCCGGAAATCAGGGTGGGAATGGTAATTTCGAAGACGATATACCATTTTAAGATTAGGAGTTGACTATGAGCGATGAGCAAAGAAGCGACGATTCTGGAAGAAAATCTTTTGCACCAAAAGGTCCAAGAGCAAATAAATTCTTCAGAAAGAAAGTTTGTAAATTTTGTGTAGGTAAAGCTGCAATGGATTATAAGAATGCTGAATCTTTAAAAAGATTTGTATCAGATAATGGTAAAATATTACCAAGAAGAATTACTGGTACTTGTGCATCTCACCAAAGAGCATTAACTAGAGAGATCAAAAGAGCAAGAACTATTGCAGTTCTTCCTTTTGCTGGAAAATAAGTTTAGGGGATCATTATGAAAATTATTTTATCAAAAGACGTTCTTAACCTAGGTGAAGAAGGTGATATTAAAGTAGTTGCAGATGGTTACGCTAGAAACTATTTAATTCCAAATAAGTTAGCCGTACTATGCAACAAAGCAAACTTAACAGTTCTTGAGCAAAGAAAAAGAACTATTGAGAAATTAAAAGAAGAGAAGAGAAAAGCTGCTCTTTCTCTTAGAGAAAAAATTGAATCAGAAGAGTTAACTATTAAAATGCCTGTTGGTGAAAAAGGTAAACTTTTTGGTTCTGTTAACAATGCAACAGTTGTTGAAGAGTTAACAAAGAAAGGTATTTCTGTTGAACGTAAGAAAGTAGAAGTTCCTGGACATAACATTAAAGTAATTGGTACATACAGTATTGAAATTAAACTTTACGGAAATGAATCTGCAAAGTTAAAATTAACTGTTGCTCCAATTGAAGAAGCAAAAAAAGTTGTAGAAGAAGAAAAAGTTGAAGCTCCTGTTGAAGCTCCAGCTGAAGTTGAACCTACTACTGATTCTGCTGAATAATGAACCTTAATTCACTTAAGGATAAGACTGCGCCCCATAATTTAGAAGCCGAGAAGGCTTCTATAGGGGCGTTGCTCTTAAATTTTAATACTGAAGTATTAGATAACGTATTAGAGTACGTTAAACCCTCGGATTTTTATCAAAATGCACATAGAATTGTATTTCAAGCAATTATTGATCTATCAAGTAATGGTAGTGCTGTCGATTTAGTTACATTAGTTGACCACTTAACATCTAAAGGTGAACTAGATAAATCTGGTGGCCCAGGTTACATTGCTACACTAACAAGTTCTGTACCAACTGCAGCAAATGTAAATTATTATGCTAAAATAGTTTCTGAATGCGCAGTTCGGAGAAATTTAATAAGTGTAGCACATTCCATAATTTCAAATGCCCACGATGAGACTGAAGATTCTAAATTAATTGTTGAAAATGCCGAGAAAGCTATTTTTGATATTAATGATAAACAACAGACAAATAGATACAAAGACGCTAAAGAAGTTGTACAGGCTACTGTAGAAGCGATAGAGAAGAGGTATCAGACTAAGGATACATATACTGGTGTACCATCAGGTTTTAACTCTTTGGATGATATGACAAGTGGTTTTCAGAATCAGGAAATGGTAATAATTGGTGCAAGACCTTCAGTCGGTAAAACTGCATTTGCTTTGACTTTAGCTGCTAATACCGCTATTAAACAAAAGATATCTACAGGCTTTTTTACTTTAGAGATGTCAGCTGAGTCATTAATGCAAAGGGTTATAGCTGCAGAAGCGAAAATTGAATCTCAGAGAATAAGATCAGGATTCTTAAAAAATTCGGATTTTCACCTTTTAACTGATGCCGCTGGACGAATATACGACTCTCCGCTCTATATAGATGATACTCCAAACATAACCCTTTTAGAACTTCGAGCCCAGGCAAGAAGGATGAAGTCAAAACATGACGTTAAAATTATATTTATTGATTATATAGGTTTAATATCATCTGAAAATAATAAAATACCAAAACATGAACAGGTATCTGAGATAAGTAAATCCTTAAAAGCTCTAGCAAGAGAACTCGATATCCCAGTAATCGTTTTATCCCAGGTTGGTAGACAGTCTGAAGGTAAAGCTCCGGGACTTGCAGACATAAGAGAGTCGGGATCTATTGAGCAGGATGCTGATATGGTTATGTTTTTACATAGAGAGAGACACATCGATAGCGATGATGGACCACCAGATTCAATAGAAACTGAACTTATTATTGCAAAGCAGAGAAATGGTCCTGTAGGAACTATTAGAATGGCATTCATTCCTCATTATACCAGGTTTGAACCACTGGCCTATGATAACAATTAGCACATAAGTGCTAATTGTCTGTCATACACATAAGTGCTAATTGTCTGTCATACACATAAGTGCTAATTGTCTGTCATACACATAAGTGCTAATTGTCTGTCATACACATAAGTGCTAATTGTCTGGCATACACATAAGTGCTAATTGTCCGTCATACACATAAGTGCTAATTGTCAATACTGATACTTGATTCTAAGAAATAGAGTATCTCCACCTAGATTATTTTCTAATAATTTATTTTCATATGACCCTGTAAACATATTTATACCACTTTCGATAGTGATATTATCAGAAACTGAATAATTAATTCTTGGTGCAACATAAATATCATCAGAGAAGAAAAAACCTAAATTCAGACCAATATATAGCTTTTCTCTAAAAAAGCTGTCATGTAAATGGGCAATAAAGAACAGTATATTATCTGTAGGTTGTAGATGTACATCATTGATTGCAGCCTCTAATTCACCATCTTCAGAGAAGTCAAATATATACTGGTAAATAATATTTATTTGTGCATAAGTACGACCAAACAATGGATGCATTAATTGAGTATTTAGAGTTATATCTGAGTTTTTAATTCCGATATCATCTCCACCAAAATTTTCTGTTAAATTAAATGCTAATTCCTCTGTTAATGCTATAGGACCAAGGCTTGTACTTACTGATCCACCAATAGTTTGAACACGATTATATATTTTTGTTATATTATTTGTATCTGAGTCAATTAAAAAATTGTAGTTCCCATCAACATAGTTCGCATAAGTTATTTGTGTATCAAAATTGAATCCATATAAATTATATGTTAAAAAAAATGAATGTGAGTCCTCCATTAAATATGGGTCAGACTCTTTATTAAATAGATAATCAATATTATTTAACGTTATATCAATTTCCCCAGTACCTTGGTAATCAGTTCTTGGAAATGGTATGTAAATAAATTCCAAAGAACTATCATCGTTTAAATAATAATTAAGCTCTAAGACAACTTCTGGCAGTTTACTTTGATATTGATCATCTAGGCTAAGAAGTTCTTTGTATGACGCATTAAAGATGTTTAAAGGACTAAATACATCTGCTTTACCTTTTGTTATGTATTTTTGTCCAATAAAGATATCCGATAAGGGTAAATAGAAAGAAAAGTAGAATTCTCTTAAAATATTAAAGGGATCTGGGGTTACCTGATCATCAAAGTGATCATAATAAAATTCTCCCGAAATATTGAAGGAAGCAATGTCATCAAGTAGGTCGACATTAAACTCAGGTCTAAAGTAGTTTCTCTGCCTTAACAATTCATATTCTGATTCTGGTTCTATCTGAATAAATAGATCTGAAAATGTTGTTACTCTTATTTCTTGAGAATAAAGATTATAAGAGATAAATAGCATAATAAAAATTAAATATATTCTCTTCATATGTATCCTATTTCTTTAAATATCTTGTGGAAAAATACTTATTAGATAACTCATCTATACTAATTTCATCGACTGTAATAATTGACTTATGATAAGTTTGTTGGTTTACCATCTCAATTTTAATTGGATATATATATTTACCAAAAATCTTAACTTCTTTTACCCTGTAAGTTTTTTTAAGATCTCCAGAAAATTCATAAAAATCTCTTCCATATAAAAAAGAATCTTTTTTACCATAATAATTAATTATATATTCATAACCTAATGCTTCTTTTTGCTCTTTTGTATTTCCATACTCTTTAATAGTATAACATTCTCGGCCTTCGATTACAGCTTCACCAACCATTTCCTGTATATATTTATTTGAACTTTTACTTATTAAATCTGTATAAGAAAAATCACTACCCATAAAATAACCACCTCCAGCAGTTGATAGTGAGATTCTCTTTATTTTTTTTACAATTGGCAAATACATCCACATTTTATTTTCACCCTTATCATAAAATGAATGAATTAATAAACCAGTATCTCTAACAGAAGGTGGAGACATAAATACAAATAACCTATTCATCTGATTATTTGATACTTGTTTCTGATATGCTTTAGCTTGTATCTCTCTTTTTTCTCCATTAGAACTTATTAATTCAATTGTAAAAACTCCATATAGATTGGGAATCATTATAGCATCAGCAAACTCGGAAATAATATTGTCAACCTGATTTCCAAACAGTGTCATAGTTAATAGTAATAATATTGTGGAATATATTTTTTTCATTATTGTTCCTTATTATTTAATTTTGTTGGTAAAACAATTATTGGCAATAGATATAAACTAAGTATATATGAAATTATTAAAGATGCAAAAAGTAAAATACCTAAACTTCTAGCTCCTTTAAAAGAAGATAAAAAAAGTACTGAAAAAGATGCTAAGGATGTTAAAAAACTTAAAAAGATAGGGATACCACTATAGCTATTAATGTAATTAAAACCCTCTTTTATAGATCTTATCTCACTAACTTTATCTAATGCTGATAATGTATGTATACTATAATCTATAACTAATCCAGTAATTATTGCCACAAAAATAATAGAAAATGAATCAATAGCAATATCCATAATACTAATTATACCAAATGATAAGATCATACTAATGAAACCTGGTAATAATGATAATAATGCAAGTTTTAATTTTTTATAAAATATAAAAACTGTCATAAAAATTAAAAAACTTCCAAATGCAAAAGAGAATATCCAATTTTTTGTTAATCCAATCTTTTCAGATTCAAGTTCTTCTAAAACTCCATGCACACTCAATTTCCAATTTTGAGGTAATGTTGTTTTAATTTGATCTATAGTTTTATTAAAACTATCTAAATTCGATACATTTAAATATTTGACATACCCTTTAATTGAGAAATATCGGTAGGATTGGTCAACAAATGATTCGTACTCTAAAGGATCAACACCAGAAGTATAATAAAGTAAATACCCTTCAATTAAAGCTGGATATATTTCATCGTAGGTTGTACTTTGCAGTAAAGGTTCTTCATCTCCTAAGAAATAATAATTTATTCTTTTTAATACTGTTAATAAAGAATTACTATTACCAATACTTTTGTTCTTATCCAAAGAGTTATGAATTTCATCTAAAATTAATAAAGTATCTTTATTCAAAAAACTATTAGCTTCTCCTGTATCTATCTCAATAAAAAATGGCAGAGCACCATAAAAATCTCTGTTTATTAGATTCTCAGCTTCTCTAATTGTAGAGTTTTGGGGAAGTTGTTCTATAGGGTATGGTTCAATTTTTAGGTTTGGAAGTTGAACTATTCCCCAAATTACACCTAATATTAGTATTATAAACAGATAATTTTTTTTAGCGTATAGTTTATTAAACAAAATATTTTGAAGATAAGAAAATTTGGGTAAAATATTTTTGTCAGGCGCCTTAAAATTCAAATATGGTAACCATAATACTACACCTATAAATGTTAAAATTACAGAGAGTGCAATTATTGTACCTAAAAGTATATGGCCAGATGCATTTATATATATTAATGATATAAAACCTGTAATTGTTGATAACGCAGTTAAACTTAATGGATATAATAAAGCTTTTCTAACTTGAAACGAATTCTGTAATCCTGGAGCATAAAACAGATGGTAAATATAATGGATTATATAATCACTTAACAAACCTAATGCAAATACTGGTACTAATAATATTAAAGGTGTAATTTCAATATTTAAAAATTTTAAAAAACAATATGAGACCGAAACTGAAAGTAATATTATTAACCAAGCTGAGAGAATTGCTTTTACGGACCTAAATGCCAAAAAAATTATCAAAACAAAAAGAAAGAGTAGTGGAAGAAATATTGTAATATCTTTAGAGAGTAATTTTTCAGTAATTGCAATTATCGGTGATTTACCTGTAAAAGAAAATTTTAGATCAGAGCTAGATTGAACGTTCTCAATTGATTTAAGTATATCTGTAGGTAAGACAGAATAACCAAAAGGTAGATAAAAAAGTAGCGAATCCCTATTTTTACTAACAAATGGGGATAGCTCAGGGTAAATAGAGATATCCTTTATTTGATCTGTTAATCGAATCTGTTTTATATTTTTCGGAATAAACTGTTTCACTTCAATTTCGTCATCATGTGATGAAATAAATGTAGCATTTAATATTGAAGAAACCCTATTCATTCCTCTTATATTATTAAATACATCAGCTAGTTCATGCAATTTGTTTATTGTACTAATATCATCTAAGATTAAGTTGTTTTCTTTTAAACTCAAAGTGACAATAACTATATTTCTTTGAGGTAATAACAAATGACTATTAGTAGATTGATAAGGTGTAATATTTTTTTTGAGGGGAGGAGTCAAAATTAAAAATATTGGGATCAATATTAACATAAATATTATATATAAATTTTTTACCATAATTAACATTTTATATCTTAATTTTAGAAATATAAATAGTTTTAAAAAAAACAAATAATGCAAATTACTGATTTTTTATTTATAATAGATCAAAACATGTATTATAATAGTGATGATAGGAGTAAATGATGTCGTTTAAAGAAGATTATGATTTTAGTATTATTGAAAATACAATTAAAGATAGAGTGATTGAAACATTAGAGATTAATTTAAGTAATAAAGAAGAAAAAATATGCCAATGTGAAGAGTGTATTATTGATATTGTTTGTTTTGCTTTAAATAGATTAAAACCTAATTATAGTGCTTCATTATATGGTGGGTTATATTCTAGAGCTAATGCAGATAATAGACAAGATGATATCGATGAGAAGATTAATGAGGCTGTTAGTTTTGTATCATCAAACGCATCTCATGATATTAGATAAAAAAGGCTGCATAAAAATGCAGCCTTCATTTTTATGCTTTTTCGTATTTTAGTGTTTCTGTAGTAAGATCACATACTTCTGTAGGGCCATAATATTGTATAGCACCTGGGAATTTGTACATAGTCTTAACTGCCCACTCATCTCTAGCAGCTTTAAATGCTTTAAATGGACCACCATCTAACTCAACTAATGCTTTTTTGATAACTGGCTTCATATGACCATGTCTTTGTTCCATGTTCATCATCATTGTTAATGGTACTCCACCTGCAACCCATTCTGTAGAAGGTTTCTCAAGGTTTTTAACATTAGAAATATAACCAGTTAAACCTTGATTCATTAATAAAAATGCAGTGTATCCTAAAGAATAACAGTAATCAGCATCGAAGTTTGATGGGAATGCACATCTACCTTCGTAACCAAAGAAGTGGTTTAAACCACTAAATGAGCCACTAAACTTACCATCTTTTTTCATAGCTGATAATTTTGTATTTATCATTTCAATTAATAATTTTTCAGTTTCAATTCTAGATACTTGAACATTACCATGTGGATCTCTATCCATTAATAATTGTCCTTGGATTCCTTTTGGAAGAGTTGCAAATACATCTGCAGCAGCCTTTGTTAATTTTTCTAATATCCATTTAACTTGGTTATCAAATCCTTCAACTTTAGCATAAATATCAGCTTCAATAGCTAATAAGTTATTAAGTTCAGAAATAAGTACTTTCATTTCTGGAATAAACTCAATTAAACCCTCTGGTATTAAAGCAACACCAAAGTTTTCTCCATTATTAGATCTAGTAACTATAGTTTTAATTAGATCGTCAACAACTTGGTTTAATGTTTTGTTTTGTGCTTCAACTTCTTCTGAAATAATACAGATATTTGGTTGAGTTTCTAAAGCACACTCTAAACCGATATGTGATGCACTTCGACCCATTAATTTTATAAAATGCCAATATTTCTTTGCAGAGTTAGCATCTCTTTGAATGTTACCAATTAACTCAGAATATGTTTTACAAGCTGTATCAAAACCAAAAGAAGTTTCAATATGCTCATTTTTTAAGTCACCATCAATAGTTTTTGGGCAACCAACAACAGTAATACCAGCATTAGTAGCTGCAAAATGCTCTGCTAAAACAGCTCCATTTGTATTAGAGTCATCACCACCAATAATAATTACAGAACTAATATCATATTTATTACATGTTGCTTCTGCCATATCAAAATGCTCTCTTGATTCTAGTTTGTCTCGACCAGAACCGATCATATCGAAACCACCTGTGTTTCTATACTCATCCATAAATGCTGGAGTAATCTCTACAAGATTACCTTTCATAATTCCAGCAGGTCCACCCTGAAAACCGTAAACTTTAGACTCTTTATTTCCGTTTTTTACACCATCGTAGATTCCGGCAATTACATTATGTCCACCTGGAGCCTGTCCACCAGATAATATAACACCTACATTAATTTTTTTCCCGGCATTTGGATTTGATCCTTCAACGAATTTTGCAACTGGAAGACCATATGTTTTCTTGAAAAGGTCTTTTACTTCAGCTTGATCTGCGATTGACTCTGTTGGAGCTCCTAATTCTACTGCAATGTTATTAACATCACCTTTTAATACTGTCGGAAGCTTAGGTTGATACTCATATCTAAGCTTTTGTAATGGGGAAAGATTGGTCATTTTATCTCCTATTATTTTTGCTATCAAGCAATTGATTTCCTAAAAATATGTTTATTAAATATAATATTTCTTAATAGGTTAGGTCAATGTAGTACTTCTTTTTAATAGGTGGTTGTTTCCTATTAAAAACCGTTATAAACTAAATCATGAATAGATTTGCATATAACCAGTTATTACAATGGAAGAATAGTGGTAATAGTCGGTTTTTGATATTGGGTGGTATAACAGGGGTAGGTAAAACTACATTAATTAAAGAATTTGGAGATAGTGAGTTTAACTTCAATTTGTATATAGATTCATCAACTTCAGATATTGAATTTATAACAAAAGAGATTATAAATTTACCCTCATTAAGTTTAGTTATTATAGATAATTTAAATGGTAGTAGAGATAAGCTATCTGATATTAATCAGCTATCAATAAAATTCCCTGAATTGTATTTCATAATAATTGATTCATTTATTAAAGAAGGTCGAGGGGATACAAAACCTTTAGCTGTTAAATATTTGGTACTTTTTCCATTAAGTTTTGAGGAGTTCCTCTATAATGTAAATATTGAATTATATAAAATATTTGCTACTCTAAATAATGTAAATGATATTGATATTAACTTTAATAATAAAATTATGTTTTATTTCAGTCATTATTTAATAGTAGGTGGTATGCCTAGTGTTATAGAGTTATATATAGAAAAAGGTCTTAAATTTGATGAAGTTAGGCAAGAACAAAAATATTTACTTAAAAATATTTATTCAAATTTATCAAATTATTATAAAACAACTGATTATAAAAATCTAATAAAAGTTATCCAATTAATATATACTAATCTTGTAAGAGATAATCGTAAATTTAAGCTATCCGATATTTCAGAATCAACACGATTTAAATCTTTTAAAAAATATTTTACAAGCTTAGAAAATTTAAATTTAATTTATATTTCACCAATTATAAAGCAGAAAGATTTTAAATTTAATGAAAACTCAATTATTACTTATTTCGCTGATGTAGGACTTTTAGGAGCAATTTCAGATATACCAGAAGTTTTATATTTATCAGATGGTCTATTATCCAATTCAATATTAAGTGGTATATGTAATAATTATGTTGCAACAGAACTTTTTTCCTCAGGAAATATAGAGATTTATTCATGGATTCATAATATGTCTAAAATTGAGTTTTTATTAGTTCGGGAAAATAAAGTTTCCGGAATTGAAGTTAAAAATGATTCTAGTGGTAAACTAAAAAGTTTTGAAAGTTTTGAAGGTTATTTTAAAGATAGTACTAAAATAAGATTAAATTTAACCCCTCCACAAAAGAGAGGGGGAACTGAAATGTTTCCAATATATTTAATAAAGAGTTTATACAGAAAAATAATTAGTTTGAACTGATATATTTATCAGAATTATTTGAACCTATAGCTGAAATACCATCTTTAGATATTGCAACCCATTCGTCGTCTTTGAACAAATAGAAATCTATTAGTTTCTTACCTGTAGAAGGATTCCATATAGAAAGAGACTTATTCTCATTGATAGTAAAAATACCACCATTCTCAAATAGAATATTTTTAGTTTGATTAGTTGTCGTTTCAAATGGTTTTATTTTTCTAGTTTGTGAATTTATCTTTATTAAGGATTTACTACTTAAGTTTGTATATATATTTCCGTTATTATCTATTTCAAAACTTGAATATAACTCTTCAGTATCTTGCTTTAACAGAATTCGTTCTTGTTTGGTTAAAAGGTTATATTCGATAAACCTTGTAATATTATTACCATTTAATTTTTTTGTTCCTAATAAATAAACGATATATGACTTTTTACTTTGCACAATTTCAAATACTACATCTAATGAAGTTTTTATTGGTTGGGTTTCTTTTGTTATTGTATCAACAGTCATTAGTGATCCACCTAATGAGCTATTAATCCCCCCAATTATTTCATTATTATCATAAAATGAAATGGAAGTAAAACCTGGTGATTTAAAAGTAAAAGTAACATCGTTAGTAATTAAATTTATAATCTTAATGTATCCATTTTTATCTAAACATATCATTTGGTTTTCTAAAATTTTTACATCAACTATTTCTGATGTAAGCATGTGGTTAAAAATAGTCTCACCGGTTTCTAAATCTAGGCGAGCTATTGAATCATTCCAGATTATAAGACTTTTATTATAATTAATACTGCCAACTGGATTTTTGATTGGTGAATCAAATTGTTCTATAGTAAAGTTTAATAATCTTCGAGTATTTTTAATTTTATCACTAAAAAATGGGGATTTGAAACTATAAATCTTATCGTTTGTAGATAATAGTGCAGTGTCGTTTATAATTGTTATATCCTGAATATCAATAATATCATTGTTGAGGAATATTGAAGATTCTTTACTCCATAGATCGTATTTTATTAAATTACCTTTTATATCAGTATATATTATAGAGTTATTAGCAAAGCACATTTTATCTATGGGGTTTTTGACTAATATATCAGTAGATGATGATTCAAAAAAATCTCCAGCGACAATTTGTAGGATACTAATTGATTTTTTATATCGGTTATTAATATAGCAGATTAAATCACCGGTAAAACTATTTTGGGTAAAATAACTCAAATCTGATATTTCTTTTTTTGCGTAGACTATTCCAGTATTTCTCACGATTATGTAAATAGTATTGTTTTTTTGTGCAACAAAATATTTCTTATCTGGTGTAACTGAAATATTCGTTAAGTTTTTTTCAGTTACTACAGATCTATTTAGTTTAGAATCACGAAAAGATCTGATGTCTAGTTTTCCAGAGGATGAATATAAAAAAGCATATGTTTCTGAAGATCCAACATATACATAATCAATGAATGTATTTGTCTTGTTTAAATTGGTTGTAGGTGCTCCTGATCTTGCATTGTATATTTTTATTGGTTTTGAAGAAATTGAAGTTACAAATATGTAGTTGCCACCTCCAGTAAATCCTATTGACATAGGAAACTCAGTTAAATTGATTGAATATAGTTTTTTTTCTTTTTTCCAATCCCAAACAGTTAATCTGAAAGTAGTAGAATTATCTGACTCAACAATAGCTAGTTGATTATTTTTATTTGATAAAACAAACTGTGTAATATTACTGTTAGTCAAAAAAAATCTTCTGGATATTTTTTTATCAGTGCTCTTTTTAATTACTAAAGTTCCATCCTCGCTCAAGGAAAAAAAACTATCTTCTAACTCATAATATTTAATAAATTTTACAGGTGTTTGATGACCAGAATTTATAACCTTTTTTGCAAATAAGAGAGTTGGTAAAAAAAGCAATACTAAAATAATTTTTTTATTCATTATAAGTCTCCAAAATAAAAAATATCATTAGTTAGTCCAAATGTAAAAAGTAATAATACAATAATTAAACCAGCTGTTTGATATCCATATACAATTTTTTTATTAATTGGTTTTCCTTTAAATAAAGATATAATATTTAGTAATATTTGACCTCCATCTAAAATGGGTATTGGCAACAAGTTAATAAAACCTAAACTTAAACTAATTGATGCAATAATAGTTAAAAAGGTCTGTATACTTACCAATAAATTGCTAATAGAATAAATGCTGTCAATACTATTACCAATATCATAAACTAATCTTAAAGGTGAAGATATGTTTTTAGTTACCTGGCCAGATTTAGATAAATCAAAAAGAAGTGTAGCTATCCTTTTTAACATATCTAAAGTATTAGTAAATCCAAGATAAATAGCTTTAAATGGAGTATAGGAGTACTTCTTAATAAAAGTAATATTTTGTAAATCTTTTATAGATAATGTTTCTTTTAATATTAAACTATCCCTAATTATAGTTAAATCGAATTTTTCTAACTCTTTAGATCTATTAATTAGAGAAAAATAATTATCAACATTTTCTTCATTAAGAGCTATTATTTTATCATTTGGTTTTAGTATAGAATTTTTATTTGTATCTATTATTGTTAATGGTATATATGGGTAAACACCTATAAAGGATTTACCTTCAATTGTTTGAGGATAAACTGTAAGGTTTATGATATTTTGTCCTCGTTCAACTATAACATCTAACTTATTTGAACTTAAATTTTTAGCAATATCATCAAAGGAATTAATTGGAATATTATTGATAGATAATATTTTATCACCATTGATGATTCCTGCCTCAGCTGCTGGTAAATTCTTTTCTGTTACAGGCAGAACTGTTGGAGGTAAAATATGATGAACAGGTAATAAATATACAGTTGATAGTATTATAAAAGTTAGTAAAAAGTTAAAAAAAGGTCCCGCAAAATAGATAAGGATTTTTTTTAGTGGATGGGTTTTATCCATTGAATCATTATCTTCGATTGGGTTCTGGATATCACCACCTTTTAGTTTACAATAACCACCTAAAGGTATTAAAGATAGGGCATATTGAGTTTTGTTTTTTGTGTAAGTAATAAGTTTTTTTCCAATTCCAATTGAAAAAACTTCCACATGAACACCAAAAAGTTTCGCGGTTAGTAAGTGTCCAAGTTCGTGAATTGCTATAACAATACTCAGAGCAAATATTGGTAAAATGTATCTAATTATCAAAATGTTTCCTTATTTGAGTTAATGTTTCTTTTCTTACATCTGTATCAATTTTTATAATATTATCAATAGTAGTTGGTTTAATTGTTATATTCTGCTGTAAAATTATCTCAGTAATATTAGGGATATCTAAAAACTTTATTTCATTATTAACAAATGCTTCAACTAAAACTTCATTTGCAGCATTATATGCAATGGTATAAGCATTTCCAAGTTTTAGAGATGTATATGCTAATTCTAACATTTTATATTTTTTTAAATCTGGTTCTAAAAATGTAAGTTCCTTATTGATCAGATCTAAATATGCTGAACTAACTCTTTCCATATTAGGGTAAAATATTGCATTCTGAATTGGTAATTTCATATCAGGAGCACTAATTTGGGCATACATGGAGTTATCTTTTTTTCTTATTAACGAATGGATATAGCTTTGAGGATGAATTAAAACTTTTATTTTATCAATATCTATATCAAATAACATAGCAGCTTCAATTACTTCTAACCCTTTATTAGCCATAGAAGCAGAATCTATAGTTATTTTTTCACCCATATCCCAGGTTGGATGTTTCAAAGCATCTTGTAAAGTAACATTTTTAAGCTCATCTATACTTTTATCTCTAAATGCTCCACCTGATGCAGTTAAAATAATTTCATCTAGTTCTTCTGGTTTACAGTTTTCTAAAAGATGAAATATCGCAGAATGTTCTGAATCAACAGGAAGTAGTTTTACTTCATGTTTTGATGCCAATTCGTTAATTATAGGACCAGCCATAACCATTGTTTCTTTGTTTGCTAACGCTAAGTCTTTACCACTTTCAATTGTCATTATAGAAGGTAATAATCCACTTGAACCAGCTATTCCATTAACAACAATATCAGCTTTACTTTCTTTAATTTTTTTTAATAATGAATCTAAACCAAAATCGCATATATTTGAATAATCAGAACTTTCGGAACCAGTTAAAACTAAATCATTAATATTATATTTTAATCCTAATTGTGATAGTTTTAAATCATTATAGTGAGCAGATAATCCTACTAACTGAAGCTTATCTGGGAAATCATCAACTATATCAATTGTACTTTTTCCTATTGAACCTGTTGCACCGAGTAGAAATATTTTTTTCATTACATACCTTTTTCAGCATAAGTTTTAATAATATAATAAAAAATTGGTGCAGCTAATAGTAAAGAATCAATGGAATCTAAAAGTCCACCTCGACCCATTATCACATTACCTGAGTCTTTTACTTTTGCACTTCTTTTTATTGCAGATTCAACTAAATCACCTGTTATTGTTACTAAAGCTAAAATTGCAGATAATATTATGTAGATATAAATTGGCATTGACGATATTTCTGGGATAAAGTTTCTAGCTATTCCCATAAAAAGAAATGTACCTATAGTACCACCAACAAATCCCATAATACTTTTATTCATACTTACTTTTACAACGCCTCTGTTATTTTTTCCAAAAAGCACACCTAATAACCATGCACCTGAATCATTCATGAAAACAATTAAAATAAAGTAACAGATAACTAAACTAGAACTCTGAAATTCAGAAAATCTAACTATATAAGATATAAAATAACTAGGATAAACTACCACAAACATTGATGTAGAAATAAAAGTTATATTATTTGAAAAATCATTTTCACTCTTTTTTGTTGAGATTGAAATAAGAAGAATAAATATAATTAGAGAAGTTAATACAATTGAGAAAAGATCGTAATTAATACCAAATCTAACCATAATATATGAAGCTAATGGTAGTGGAATACTTAAATAGGGTAGTAGCACAGAGTTTAGCTTAATACCTTTAAATTTAAACATTGAAATAAGTTCTTTAGATGCTATAAAACTAGTTATTATAGCCGCAGTGTTAAAAAAAAGATGTGATTGTTGTGGTAATAAAAATATTGCTGCTATTATTACTGGGATTGCCCCACAAAAAAGTACTACACGCTGAATTACATTATTTTTTATCATTTAAACCACCAAATTTTCTATTTCTATTTTTATAAGCATCAATAGCAACATTAAGATCTTCTACTGAAAAATCTGGCCATAATACATTAGAATAATAAAACTCCGAATATGCACATTGCCAAAGTAAAAAGTTACTCAATCTCTCTTCTCCGCTACTTCTAATCATTAAGTCCACATCTGGAATTAATGGATTGTCCAAATTATTAGTTATATCACTTTCAGTTATTTTTTTAATACTTTTATCATTTAAAATTTTATTAACAGCTCTTGTAATTTCATCTCTTCCGCCATAATTAATCAAAAGATTTACAGTTAAACCTGTAAAATCTTTTGTATCGTTTATAGCTGTGGTTATCTCATATTGGACATCTTTAGGAAGTCCATCTAAGTCGCCACTATGAACAACTTTAATCTGATTTTCTCTATAAAAATTATACTCTTTTTTAAGATGTTTTTTAATTAATAACATTAAAAAAGATACTTCTTCTTCAGCCCTTTTCCAGTTTTCTGTTGAAAAGGCATATAACGATACAAATTCTATACCAATATCAGATGCGTATTTGATTATTTTTTTAGCGGTCTCAAGGCCTTCTTGGTGTCCTTTTGTTCTTATCAGACCCTTTTCTTTTGCCCATCGACCGTTACCATCCATAATAAAACCTATATGGGATGGAAGAGTTGAACTCTTCTGCATTAAACTTCCATTATCTCTTTTTCTTTTTCTTTAAAGACAACATCAACTTGTTTAATATATTTATCAGTTACTTCTTGTATTTCAACTTGACCATCTTTCTTAGCATCATCAGAAAAATCACCCTTCTTAATTAGGTCATTAGAATCTCTTCTAATATTTCTTATTCCAATCTTTGCATTCTCACCAATACTTTTTGCTTGTTTTACTAACTCTTTTCTACGATCTTCAGTTAGTGGTGGAATATTTATTCTAATAACTTTCCCATCATTTCCAGGTGTTAAACCTAAGTCTGAGGCAAAAATTGATCTTTCTATTTCATTTAATGAGTTTTTATCAAAAGGCTGAATTACTATTAATCTAGCTTCAGGAATACTGATAGTTGCCAACTGATTCAAAGGTGTTGGAGCACCATAATAATCAACTTTTATTTTATCAAAAATTGAAGCTGAAGCTCGTCCTGTTCTGATTGAATTATATTCATTTTTAAGTGCAGAAATACTTTTTTTCATCTTTTGTTCAGCACTAGCGTTTATACTATCCATTTTCTATTCCTTTTTATAAAAACAGGCTATCAATAATGATAGCCTGAAGTATTAATATTATTTACCTACAACTGCAAGAGCATAATCAACTAATTCAACTGTAATTCCAGCTTCCTTAGCAACTTCTTTTGCTGCCGCAGCAACTGAAATCTTGTCATTTTTAACAAACTTCTGATCAACAAAACAAATTTGTGCAAGGTGCTTGTTTACTTTACCTTTAACGATTCCTGCAACAATTTTTTCAGGCTTACCTAAGTTAGCAGTTTGTGTTACAAAAATATCTTCTTGTTCTTTTAAGTATTCAGCATCAACTTTTGTTCTATCAAAGTACATTGGTTGGAAAGCTGCAACATGTAAAGCACAATCAAAAGCAAAAGCTTTAACTGCAGCATTTGCAATATCACTAGTTTTAACTTTAGTTAATACAGCTACTAAACCACTGTGTACATAATCAACAACAACTTCATCAGAAGCAATGTCCATTACAATTACAGTTTTTAAAACCATATTTTCTTTTAGTATAGCAATATACTCTTTTAAAAGGTCAGATAACTCTTCGTTTGGTTCTGTAAAACCTTTAGCAACAATTGCATTTAATACAGTTTCACCAGCTTCTTTGAATTTGTCATTCTTAGCAACAAAGTCAGTTTCACAAGTTATTTGAATTAAAATAGCTTTGTCAGCAGTAACTTTAGTGAACACTCCACCTTCGTTAGTTGCTCTATCACTTCTGTTACCGGCATTTGCAAGACCTTGTTCTTTTAAGTGCTTCTCAGCAGCTTTAAAATCACCATCTACAGCAATTAATGCTTTTTTACAATCAAGCATTCCTGCACCAGTAGCTTCACGTAGTTTTTTAACATCTTGTGGTGATACTGCCATTACGCTTCTCCTGGTTGAGCAGCAGCTGCAGCAGCAGCTTGTTCAGCTCTTAATTTTTCTTCAGCTTCTTCTTCTTGTAAAGTTTCAATAACTCTTAAACCAGTTTCGTTTTCTGCTTCAATAACAGCATTTGCTACTACAGAAGTAAATAAACTAATTGCTCTAATTGCATCGTCGTTTCCAGGAATAGGGTAGTCGATTCCTTCTGGGCTACAGTTAGTATCAACAACTGCAACTATAGGTATGTGTAGTTTTCTGGCTTCAGCTACAGCAATAGCTTCTTTTTTTGTATCAACTACAAAAAGAATACCAGGAAGATCTTTCATTTCTTTGATTCCACCTAAAGTTCTCTCTAATTTAGTTTGTTCTTTAACTAATTTAGAAACCTCTTTTTTAGTAAGTGCATCAAATGTACCATCAATTTCCATTTTTTCAATTTTTTTAAGTCTATGAAGTGACTTTTTGATTGTAGAAAAGTTTGTTAACATTCCACCTGGCCATCTCTGGTTCACGTAATACATTTCACAACGCTCTGCTTCTGATTTAATTGCACCTTGAGCTTGTTTTTTTGTACCTACGAAAAGTACAGATTTACCTTGTAAAGATACTTTTCTAACTGCATCGTAAGCGTCTTTGATAGCTACGATTGTCTTTTGTAAATCAATGATATGTATACCGTTTCTTGATGTAAAGATATACTTTTTCATTTTTGGTTCCCATCTTTTTGTCTGATGTCCAAAGTGAACACCTGATTCTAATAGGTTTTTCATTGTTACTACTGCCATAATTGGCCTCCCTTGCTTAAATAAGCACCCTTCGCTTTTTTCTCAGTAATTAGATTACCGGATTATTAAAATTTAATGTTGTAAACATGCCATAAATACGGCTTATTGGCAACCCCATAACTGATGAGAATGAGCCATTTATATACTGTACTAAAATTTCACCTCTGTTTTGTATCTGATAACTTCCTGCTGCATCTTGCCACTCGTTATAACTTAAATAATCATTTATTTGAGCATCTGTAATTTTTTTAAAATGCACCTCTGTAACATCTACATCTGTTAATATTTTGTTTTGAATCTTTGAGTAGATACAGATACCTGTCAAAACTTTATGTCTTTTTCCAGATAGCAGTTTAAGCATATTAAATGCATCTGTTCTATCTATAGGTTTTCCAAGTGTTTTATTATTATAAACGATAAAAGTATCGGCAGTTAATATCCATTTATCATCTGGGTTATGTTTTTTAATATAATTAAGTTTATCCATAGATATTTTTATTGCATTTTCTTCAACTGATAAGTTTAGATCCATCTCTTCTTTAATCTTTGGTGGTTTTACAACAACTTTGTAATCCAACCTTTTAAGCAGTTCTAATCTTCTAGGAGATTTAGAACCTAAAGTTATTACTTCCATAAGATACCTAACTTATCTTTTTCAATCCAACCATATTTACCATCAGCTTCAATTATACTGTAGAAGTTTTCAAATTCATCTATTATAGTAACTTTTATACCTTCTTTTGCTTTATAGCTCTGTTCACTACCTACATATGGGGATATAAGTATTTCTGATGTAACTAATACAATAGCAGCTTTTTTTCCTGAGTTATCTATGATATTACCTGTAATAGAGACTAGTAATAAAATTAAGAATATAATTATAGCTGCTTTTCTAAGTCGAAATAGAAGAAAGTTTCGTTGTTTTGTATAAGATAAATAACTTATTATAAACAATATAAATGATAAACAAGTTAGAAGTATAAGTGTTAGTATCCAGTTTTCTCGGAAAGAAATTATTTTGAATCTTTTAAATTGATTCTCGAGGTTAAGGTCTTCTTCTATCTCTTTAATTAGTAAATTTATATTAGCATCTCTAGGATATAAAAGTCTTGCTTTATATAAAACAGATAGGGCTTCCCCATATTTATCTAATTTTATATAAGAATTTCCTAGGTTAAAAAGAGTATTTTGGTTGTTTCCATTTTTTTTAATATCTTCAAGATATGATTCAATTGCAACACTATAATTTTTATTAGTAAACTCTAAGTTTCCTCTTTGGAATGAGTTTGAGTAAATTTTTGCTGTCATTAGAAACAGTATAATCAATACTATTTTTTTTGTCATTTTAACTGCTCCATAATTTGATCGGTGATTTTTATATATTCAGTAGATTTTATACTTTTATTTGAATATTTAATTTCTTCTGATTTTTGTAATACTTTCTTTAATACATTGTTTTTTAAATCTGAAGAAGCTATTGAATCTGAGTTTATATTTCTTTTGGATGATATGGATTTCTTAATTATTGTTGTGTATAGTTCTAGTGCCTGAGTAAAATTCTCTTCATTTTCACATTTCTTTATTTGACTTAATAATGACCTTTGCTCTTTTGATGTTTTATCCACAGGCCTTTTTTTCCTGTATAATAATAACTGAAATATAATAGACAATGATATAAAAATTGAAGAAATTATTGTTAATATTGAATATATAGGTGTACCAATAATTGATGAGAAATTTGTAGTTTTACTACTTTTTTTATGTCTCATCTCTTGCTTCATTTCTTTGAAGTTTTCGTTAAGTTTTTCAGAGATTTCTTTATCCTGAAAAGTTCCAGGTGTAATATTCAGAGGTAATATTTCATTTTTTAGTATAATGTATTTCTCTTTTTCAGGATCAAAATATGAGAAATCCAAAGTAGGGGAACTGTTGATGTCTATGCTTGTAGGTGAAAGAATTTGTTGAAAACTTTTTATTCCCATGAAATTTGATTTGTTTGACCCTTTATATGTTGAAGTTTCAGGATATAATTTCCAGTTTATTAAATCTGAAGTTATTTGGGGCATAGTTATCCTTTGGAAATTACCTTGACCATAAATATCAAAAGTTAAAGTTAAAGGATCCCCAACTTGTGCATCTAAAGGAGTTAAACTACTATCCATAGAAAAATTTCCAATTGCACCAGTAAATCCAATTGGCTTATTTATCGAAGGTAAAGTTTTTATATCCACTGTTTGAAGTTCTGTCGAAGTTTTAAATTCTTCCCTTTTTGATGATGAAAAGAACCCTGAATTCCCTGATGGGATTTCAATGTAACTATCAAAAACTATCTCAAGATCTAATTCTCCAGCTTTAAGTGGTGTTAAATGGCTGTTCCATTCAATTTGTATCCATTTTTCTCCATCAATAAGAACTTCTGGTTGATCATTGGTATAATTTTCTCCTGTATCTAATAAAAAAGAACCAGTCTTCATATATGGGTGTCTCTCAATTCTAGGTTGATATTTTGTAGAAAAATATGCGGTCATTTTTACTGGAACTGCTTCTCCTACATATAAGTTTCTTTCTGGTAGATCTATATATAGTTTTACAAATTCAGATTCAAAAGAGCTATAATAGTTGTGATTACTTGGAGAATCCTGTTTTTTTTCATTAACGTAAAGTTTAGTTTTAATACTTGAAATCATTTCATCGTTTGAATTTTCGATATAAAATGTCGGTATTAATAGCTCTCCCTTTTTTAGAGGTTTAATTCTAAAGCTTAATATATAACTTGTAGTTTTTTTTCCATTAAATGTACTAATAGAACTGTTGTTTCCTATCTGAGTTATTGTCATTCCAACTGGGTCACTATAGTTAATACTTTTAATATCACCTGATGCAGTAACTTTTAATGTTGTCCATTCTCCAAGAGAAATATATGGGTTTTGAATTTCAATATCTATCGTTTGGGAATATAAACTATTTAAAATAGTTAAAAGTATGATTGTTAGCGTTAATTTTTTCATCTTTTTCCTTTTACCATTCACCACTATATGTGTTATCGTCACTGTTTAATATATATTTCAGGTCAACTTCTTCACCTTCTAGTGCTTTTAACAGAGCTTCAGCCTCTTCTTTTGTCATTTCTTCAGTTATAGATTCATCAGTTTGTTTTTGTTCATCTTGATTCTGTTCTATTTGATCTAAGATATTTTTTATAAAATCATGGTTTTTTTGAACCTTTTTATCCCTGTTTTTTAAAGCTAAAGAGCCTTTGTAACTTTCTAAGGATGCTTTTAAAAGGTCAATTTTTTCTGACATCTCTTCAGTTTGTTCACTTACTCTGTATAAACTATTTCCTAAATTAAATAAAATTCTACTTTGTAAATCTGCATTAGCTTTTTCAAGTCCATCCTGGTACTGAGTTACAGCAGAGACAAAATCATTTTTTATATAATAAGCTGTTCCAAGATTGTACAGAGTTTCTGGAGTTTTTTTCTCCTTCTGATATAAAGAGATAGCTTTATCTATATCCCCTTTTTTAAATGCATCATCAGCAGGAGTTGAGAAAAGACCAGTCATGTTTAAAAGTAATAGCGATGTTAATATAGTTTTTTTATTTATTTTTTTTGTTTTTATATTAACTATTAAAAACTCTAATAATAATAAAATGATTGCTGGTAGTAAAAACCATCTGTAAAAATCTATTGGTATTCTACTACGTTGTTCACTTTTATCGAGTTGTTCTAGTTCATAAAGTTTTTCTTGGTAAATTTCTAGAATTCCATTTCCACTTGAAGAAATATGTCTATAATCACCATTAGTTGATTTGGCTATTTGAATTAAAGAATTTTCATCTAACCTTGATTTAACAACATTACCTTTTTTATCTCTAAGATATTGTCCTTTTTTAGATGGGTCTGGAATTAATTCACCATCTTTTGTCCCAACCCCAACTGTAAAAATTTGAACTCCTAAATCTGCAACTCTTTTAGCTTCTTCTATTCCTTTATTTGCTAAATCTTCACCATCTGTGACAAGAATTAATATTTTATGTGAATTTTTATCTTTAAACAGTTCCTCTGAGCTAGAGATAGCACTTTTAATATTTGTTCCACCCTTTGGTATAATCTGAGTATTTATTGAAGATACACTTTGATTAAATATATTATAATCAGCAGTAAATGGAGTCATCACAAATGATGAACCTGCAAATGGTATTAATGCAATTCTATCGCCATTTAATTGGCTGCTAAGTTCTAATAATGCCATTTTAGCTCTAGTTAATCTATTTGGGGTTACATCTATTGCTTCCATACTTTTTGATGTATCTATAGCAATTACAATATCTATTCCACTAGTTGTTGCCTCTTGCCAAATGAAACCTTTTTGTGGCCTTGCTAAAGATATAATTAATAAAATTATTGATGAAAACAGAAGAATATATTTAATGATTTTTATTTTATTATTTATGGTTGGTAATAAATTTTTACTATTATTTCCAATAAACAGTTTTAAGTTTTTATTATTTTTTTTCTCTTTCCAGATAGAAACAGGTATATATGAGATTAAAAACAGTGGTAATAATAGTAGTAATAAAGGGTATTGAAATTCCATTAATAAACTCTCCTTAATTTTGAGGAAGTTAAGATAATTTCTAGTATTAAAAAAGCTAAACCTATAATTAGTGGAATCATAAAATAGTATTTATATAAAATAGATTTATTTGCAACTCTAGTTGTTGTTTCCATTTTGTTTATCTGATCATAAACTCCTTTTAATGATTTAATATCTTTAGCTCGAAAATAAGTACCACCTGTGGTAGTAGCAACATTTGTTAACATCTCTTCGTCTATTTTTACATCAACATATTGAATTTCACTTCCAAAAAAGCCTTTAACTTCATATGGAGCCTGACCTTCTTTTCCAGCACCAACAGTATAGATCTTTATATCTAGTGCTGCAGCAGCTTCAGCTGCTTGTGTTGGTTCTATAGTTCCGCTATTATTCTCACCATCAGTTAACAATATGATGATTTTAGATTTACTTTCAACTCGGTTTAAACTATTTGATGCAGAAGCAATTGCTGATCCAATGGCAGTTCCACCTTCTATCATACCTGTGTTTAAAAGCTCTAATCGTTTAAATAACCAACCATGATCAAGAGTTAATGGACTTGCAAGGTATGGTCCTCCTGCAAAGGCAACAACACCAATTCTATCGTTTGGTCTACTCTCAATAAATTCTTTAACAACAACTTTAACAGCATCTAATCTAGTTTGTTTTTTTAATTTTGTAGAGAAGTCTAAACCATCCATACTACCTGATACATCTAGTGCAATAATAATATCTATACCACTTGCATTATTATCTTCTATTGAGTTTTCTTTTATTGGTCCAGATAATGATAAAGTTAAAAATATTAAGCTTAATGTTCTAAGAAGATAGGGTAGATTTGTTAGTTTATTTCTTTTTGCAGCTAATTTTAATATTGTTAATTGAGAAAACCCTATACCACTGCTTTTTTTCTTTCTTAGTTGTAATATAGTTATAACAATAATTATTGGAATTATTATTAAAAACAGAGGTTCTTGAAATTTAAGCATCTATATTTACCTTTTTGTTATATTGCGTTGTAATACTATCTACACAATTTTTAATGGTTATATTTTTTTGATCAATGTTTATATGTAGTTTCCCAAATTGGCAAGGCTCTATAATATTAATAAACATATCCTTAATTAGTACATTGTCTACATTAAATAGAAGTAACTTTTCTATCATCTCTTCAGCTGTTGTAGAGTTGAAATCTGTAGAATAAAGATCTGTTAAGTATTTCTTATATAAATAACTAACTTTATCTGCAAAATCATGGGTGGATTTTTTTTCAATATTATTTTGAAGTATTAAAAAACTATCTAAACATTTTTTATATTTGTGTTCAGGTGTAATAATACTTTTTTTATATTTTATATACCTAAACAAAAAAAACAGTCCTATACCAATAAGTAAAATTAATAGAAACAAAAGAGTTATAGGAAGTACTTTACTTGTTTCTCTATATATAGGTTCATATATTTCTATAATATCTTCCATTTATCCTCGCCTTTCTCTTAATGTAAAAAACTTTAGTAGAGCAGGCATGTAGTTTTCATCTGTTCTTATGTCTAAAAAGTCTATACCACATGCTTTAATCAACGAACTAATCTTTTCATCCCTCTGAATTAATAACTTCTTATATAATTTCCTAGTATGTTTACTACTTGTATCAACTTCTAATATGTCACCTGTTTCTAAATCCTCTAATGTTATAATTCCTACATTAGGTATATCTAACTCATTTTTATCTCTAATTCTAATAGTTATTAAATCATGGTGTTTACCTGTAGATTTCATTTTTCTCTTAAAATTTTCCGGTAAAGTATCTAAACTTAAATCTGAAATTAAAAAAGTAACAACTTTTCTACTAAAGCTTTTATTCACAAAATCTAAAACCTTAATGACATCGGTTGCTTTTCCCACAGGTTCAAAAAAAAGTAATTCTCTAATTATCCTTAAAAGATGGGTTCTTCCTTTACCTGGTGGTATAAACAGTTCAATACGATCAGTAAATAAGATCAGACCAACTTTGTCGTTATTTTTATCAGCAGAGAATGCTAAAACGCTTGTTAATTCAGCAATAACTTCTTTTTTATTATTAGAAGATCCAAAAAGAGTTGAAGGACTAATATCAACCATGAGTAATATTGTTCGTTCTCTCTCCTCATCGTACTTTTTAATGTGAGGGGTTCCTTGTCTCGCAGTTACATTCCAGTCTATATTTTTTACGTCATCACCGTGAACATACTCTCTAATCTCACTAAAGTTCATTCCTTGACCTTTAAAAATAGAGTGATATTGTCCTGCAAGAGCATCATTAACTAAACTCTTAGTTTTAATTTCGAGATTTTTTACTTTTTTTAAAACTTCTTTTGTAAAGTTTTTTTCCATGTTTAAGGTACCGGTACGGTTTCTAGTATTTTATTTAATATATCTAGACTTGTTAGTTCTTCAGCTTCTGCCTCAAAAGTTATTCCAATTCGATGTCTAAGTATATCTGGAGCAATAGCTTTAATATCTGCTGGAGTAACATAACCTCTACCTTGTAAATAAGCATATGCTTTAGCTCCATCTCTAAGACATAATGTTGCTCTAGGGGATGCACCAATTTTAATATAATCTTGTATGTCTATATTATATTTTTGTGGATCTCTAGTGGCATAAACTATTGAGACTATATAGTCTTTTATGTTGTCATCCATATATATATTTTTAACAACATCTTTTGCTTCTAATAATTCTTTTATATCAACGACATTATCGACTCTATCTGGTAAGTTACTTCCACCCATATCAAGTATAATTCTCTCCTCAGATGGAGTAGGGTAATCAATTACAACTTTAAGCATAAATCTATCTAGTTGTGCTTCTGGAAGTGGGTATGTACCTTCCTGTTCTATTGGGTTTTGTGTTGCTAATACTAAAAAAGGCTGGGGTAGTTTAAACGTTTCTGTTCCAATTGTTACTTGTTTCTCTTGCATTGCTTCTAATAGAGCACTTTGAACTTTTGCTGGAGCTCTATTAATTTCATCAGCTAATATAAGGTTCGCGTCAATTGGTCCCTTTTTAATAATAAAATCTAAATTTTTAGGGTTATATATTTCAGTACCTGTAATGTCTGCTGGTAACATATCAGGAGTAAATTGAACTCTTTTGAAATCAATATTAATACATTCTGCTAATGTTTTAAGAGTTAAGGTTTTTGCAAGCCCAGGTACACCTTCTAATAATACATGCCCATCAGTTAACATTGCTATTAAAAGTCTATCAATTAATCTATTTTGACCAATAACAACTCTTCCCATCTCTTTACGAAAATTATTAATCCAAGCTGATGTCTCTTTTACTCGGCTATTAATTTCATTTATATCTACTATTTTTGTCATTGTATTTTCCATAAGTGCTCCTAAATTGTACATACATAATATATGTTTATATCCTTTCTTGTACATTTCAGATTTATTACACTTATGTAATGTTTATGCTCTATCGTTCTATATATTGGGTATGTAATAATTTATGTGCTAATTCTCCTCCTGGTTGATTATTAAAAAATTGAGAATATATCTCTAATACAGCACTGTTATAACTTGAAAGTTTTGTTTCTGACTCTTCATCATTATTATACACAGCAAACATTCGTTGTTTTCTGATTTCATCATTTGTTGGAATTGGTTGTCCTCCTCCTCCTAAACAACCTCCAGGACAGGCCATAAATTCTATAAAATGGCATTTACTGAATTCGCCACCATTTTTTATATTATCTAAAACCTTTTTAGCATTTTTAGTTCCATGACATACTGCAACTTTAAGTGTTGCTCCAAGTAAAAAATCAAAGTTATCAATTTTGGAAGATAATAACTGTGGAACATCTGCGACGGTTTCAATTTTAAACTCAGCATATTTAACTCCGTCAAAACCTCTTATGGTTGTAGCTTTTAGGGAGTTGGTAACTGCTTCTAAGGGTGTGCCTGTTGTTATGTGGTAAACAGTTCTTAATGCTGACTCCATAACACCTCCAGTTGAGGCAAAAATTATCCCTGACCCTGTTTCATCACCAAAAGGATCATCAAAATATGTTTTACCTAAATCTTTTAACTCTAAACCAGCTTGTTTTATCATTTTACCAATCTCTCTAGTTGTTAAAACATAATCTACATCTTGATATCCAGAGTCTACCATTTCTGGTCTTAATATTTCAAATTTTTTAGCTGTACAGGGCATTAAAGAAACAACCACAATATTTTTTGGATCAATATTTTTCTTTTTTGCATAATATGTTTTTATTATTGCTCCAAACATTTCATGAGGACTTTTTGAAGTTGAAAGATTATTTAAATATTCTGGGTAATTATGCTCAATATATTTAATCCAACCAGGAGAACAGGAGGTGAATAAGGGTAGTTTCTCTGCTTTTTTAATCCTTTCTAAAAGTTCCGTTCCTTCTTCAATTATTGTTAAGTCTGCAGTAAAACATGTATCAAATACATTATTAAAACCAATCTTTTTTAATGCAGTATTAAGCTGGTATGTATATGAATTACCTGGTGGATAATTAAAACATTCTCCTATTGCAGCTCTTGGTGCAGGAGCTGTTTGTATAACAACATATTTGTTTGGATCTTTTATAGCTTCCCATACATCGGTTATTGATTCGATCTCTTTTAGTGCACCTGTTGGACATCTATTAATGCATTGGCCACAGTTAATACATTTAGTTTCTATTAATGAATTGTTATTAAAAGTACTAATTTGGGTATCTGATCCTCTGTTTTTTACTCCATATATCCCAATGTCTTGTAAAAAATCACATGTTTGAATACATCTTCTGCACTGAATACATTTACTATAGTCTCTAGAAATTGATGATGAAAGGTTATAAACTCGGTTATCGGTAATTGTATTTCCGTATGGATAGCTTGAAGAACCGTACTGTACTGCTAGTTGCTGTAATTCGCAATTATCTGCTCTATCACATATTGTACAATTGTTATCATGGGAGCTAATCATTAAATCTATGATTGTTTGTCTCGCTTCTCTTACACGGTCAGAAAATGTATATATTTCCATTTCTGAAATTATTTTATAAGAGCATGAAGCAACTAGGTTTTTTACACCTTTTATCTCAACTAAGCATATACGACATAAACCTAATGGAATTAAATCTTTATGATAACACAGTGTTGGTATACTTATTTTTAATATTTTAGCAGCTTCCAAAATTGTTGTATCTTTCTCCACTAATATTTCTTTATTATCTATTACTACTTTTATCATTATTTACTCCTTACACCTAGATTCAATTTCTTGCCGATTATTTTCTATAATTGATATAAAAGAATTTCCGCATACCTGACCTAAGCCACACTTAGAAGAGATCATAATGTTGTTTGCTAATAATATAAGTTTAGCTAAATAAAATTTAGAACCGTTACCCCGTATAATCTGATTTATGCCATCTAATATTTTAATAGAACCTTCTCGGCAGGGTACACATTGTCCACATGATTCTTCTACAAAAAACTCCATGAAATTTTGAGCAACTTTAAGCATATCTCTATATTTATTAAAAATAATTATTGAACCACCAGAAGGTACAGCTTCGTAGGCTATAACATTTTTAAAGTCTTTTGGAGCTATATTTAGACCTGATGCTCCTCCCATCTGTACTGATTGAACATCTATAACATTAAGTTCATTTAATAACTCATGGATTGTAATTCCAAATGGAAGTTCATATATTCCCGGTTTTTCTAAATCCCCAGATATACTAAAAAACTTAGTACCTTTAGATTTGTCTGTTCCTACTGAATTAAAAAATGATACTCCATGTTCAAGAATTAAGCTCACATCAACTAGAGTTTCTACATTATTTACAACAGTAGGTTTTCCTCTAAATCCATATTCTGTAGGGTAAGGTGGTTTTATTCTAGCTTCTCCTCTGTGGCCTTCAAGGGATTCAATTAATGCGGTTTCTTCTCCACAAACATAGGAACCACTACCAAGATGTATTGAGATATTAAAATCATATTCATCTATTGCTTTTTGAAGTTTTTCTAATAAATATGTATACTCTGCTCGTAAATATATTACTGCTTCAGTAGCTCCAATAGCTTTTGCACCAGCTAATAAACCATCAATAACTTTATCCGGGTATTTATCAAGTAAGAAACGATCTTTAAAAGTTCCCGGTTCTCCTTCATCTGCATTACAGATTATATATTTAATATCGGATTTTATTTTTTTAGTAGTTTCCCATTTAAGGCCAGTAGGGAAGCCTGCTCCACCTCGACCTCTTAGCCCTGATTCAGTTATTTTTTTTATTATCTCCTCTGCTGATAAGATTAAATAGTTGAAATTACTTTTAGATTCAAGAAAATTGTATAATTCTGATTTTTTATGTATATTTGATACATATCTATGGCCATATTTATCATTAAAATTACCATTTTTACATGATGTGATTATAACTGGAATGTCATAAGATTTAATTGATGATAATAAAATGTTATTTATTAAAATAGCAGGTCCCTGGTCACACATTCCAAGACAGTTACACTCTTTTATTGTAAATAGATTATCTTCTGAGGTACTGTTTAGTTTAGTATTTGTTTCAATTTCTATTACATTAAGTATTTCTGATTTATTAGCAATAATGCATGAGATAGTTTTACAGACTCTTATAGTGTATTTTCCAGTGTTTTCAGTACCTAAAAAACTATAAAACGTAAGAACTTCTTCAATTTTTATTGCTGGTATTTTTAATTTTTTGGATAATAGAAGAATTAGTTCTGGACTTATAGTCTTAAACTCTCTTTTTATATCTGTTAAGATATCTAATAGATTAAATTTTTTTAATTTATATTCTACTAATAATGTATCTATTACACTCTCTTTATCCTTCATGATTTTCTCCTAGATCCATTATTGAATTCTAATAGATCTAGGCAGAAATTCAAGGTGAAATTAAGTTTTTAACTTAATATGTCTGATTTTAAAATATCAACAATTAGTTTAGAGAATTTAACTTTAACTTTTTGACCTGTTTCTATAACTTCATCACCATCTAGTGGTTGATCTAATATACCTGCAGCCATATTCGTAATACATGATATTCCTAATACATTTATCCCTGCATGAACAGCTGTAGTTACTTCTGGAACAGTGGACATTCCAACTGCGTCAGCACCTAAAGTTCTTAATGCTTTGATCTCTGCTGGAGTTTCATAACTTGGTCCAGTCATATAAGCATATACACCTTCTTTTAGATCAAGACCAGAATCTTTTGCTAAATTATGGATTAGTGCTCTAGATTTTTTGTTATATGGATCTGACATATCATTAAATCGTGGTCCAAAATCGGAGTAGTTAGGCCCCATTAGTGGATTTTTACAAAACATTGATAGGTGATCAGAAATTAACATTAAATCACCTGGTTTAAATGATTCATTTACTCCACCAGCTGCATTTGTAACTATTAAGTCTTTTATACCTAAAAGTTTCATAGTTCTAACTGGGAAAACTACAACACTCATATCATAACCTTCATAAAAGTGAAATCTTCCCTGCATTAAAAGTACGTTTTCTCCCTCTAATTCACCAATAACAAGTCTACCTTTGTGGCCAGGTGCAGTTGAGGAAGGGAAACCTGGGATATCAGTATAATTTAAATATACAGGATTTTTTACATCCTCAGCTAATTCTCCAAGACCAGAGCCTAGAATAATTGCCCTTGTAGGCATATTTGTAACTTTCTGCTGTATGTATTCCGCAGCTTTTTGTAAATTTTCTAAATCTTTCATTTTATCTCCTTATTATATTGTAGTATTATCTTTTACCAGAATCAAATGGTTCTCCAATTGCTTTTGGAGCTTGGGAACTTTTTGAAAATAGTATTAATGCAAATAATGTCATTACATATGGGAATACCTTTAAAATTATTCCAGGAATATTTGCTAATGCTGGTACTGCCTGGGATACATTTGCAATAGTACTCGCAAAACCAAAAAAGAATGTTGCTCCCACAATTCCTAATGGTTTCCACTGCCCAAAGATTAATGCAGCTAATGCTAAAAATCCTAGACCAGCAACAGATCCATTAAATTCTCCAGAGTAAGTAACTAGTATTACACCACCACCTAAACCTGCAAACGCACCTGAAATAATAACTCCTAGATACCTAATTACATGTACTTTAATACCAGCAGCATCAGCAGCTTGTGGATGTTCACCACAGGCTCTAAGTCGTAAACCAAATGCTGTTTTATATATTACAAACCATGATATTACTAATATTAGAATTACTAACCAGGTTGTAGCATATGTATTAGTAAAAAACATTTTACCAATAATTGGTATATCTTTTAAAACTGGAATAGAAAATCTACTAAATCCCATTCTAATTCTTACATTACCACTACCTGTAAAACTTCTTGCTATAAAAACTGTTAATGCTCCAGCTATCATGTTTATAGCTGTACCACTAATTACCTGATTTGCATTTAAACTAACACTAGCAAATGCATGTAATAGTGAAAATAACGCACCAAATAACATTGCTGCAAATAATCCTAGCCAAAGAGCTACAGTTGGTGGAAATATATCCTGAACACTACTAATAACAATTGCACTAGCAAAAGAACCAACAATCATTAATCCCTCTAGACCAATATTTACAACTCCACTTCGTTCACTAAATAGACCACCTAAACTTGTAATTAAAAGTGGTATTGTAAAAGCAATAGCATATGGGAATAAGTTTAAAATTACATCCATTATTTTCGCTCCTTAATTTTTTTTGATATTGATATTAAGAATCTCTCAATTAAAACACTAACAGCAGAGAAATATATAATAGTTGCAATAATTGTATCTCCAATTTCTGGAGGAATATCTGTCATGGCGCTCATAAATCCTTTTCCTGAATGTAATAATCCAAAGAAAATTGCTCCAGCCATTGCACCGTATGGATTGTTTGCTCCCAATAAAGCAACGGCAATCCCATCAAATCCCGCAGTTGGTAATATACCTATCTGAATATTTGAAGAGTAACCTATATAATAAGTTGCCCCAGCTAAACCAGCTAAACTACCGGCTATAACCATAGAAAGTATTATGTTTTTATTTACGTTCATTCCTGCATATTCTGCAGCATCTCTATTATATCCAGCAGCTTTCATCTGAAAACCAATTACAGTTCTATTTAAAATAATTGAAATTACAATAACCACAATAATTGCTAGAATAAAACCTAGATTCATATAAGAACCATCAAATAGATCTGTTAACCATTTAACTTTTAACGATGCAAAAAAAGGAATAATTCTTGATTCAGTTTCTAATGATTGACCTTTGAAATAAGCAGGAACAGTATAATAAACTGTCCAGTATGCAATCCAATTCATCATTATTGTTGCAACAACTTCGTTTACATTAAACTTAGCTTTTAAATAACCGGGAACAAAACCCCATAATCCACCACCTATAATTGAAGCTAAAATAATTATTGGTAACATTAATGGTTTAGGTAGAGTTACAGTTAAAGCTACTGCTGTTGCAGCTAGACCTCCCATTAACATTTGTCCTGAAGCACCAATGTTAAATAGACCAGTTTTAAAGGCAAAAGCAACAGAGAGACCAGTTAAAATAATTGGTGTAGCAGTGGCAAGTGTATTACCAACTCTCTCTACACTCATTAATCCACCTTTGAATAGGTATAAATAACCTTCAAAAGGATTATTACCAATAAGTGCCATTAAAATAGCTCCGGCTAGTAAACCTAAAATAACCGAAATTATAGCAACCCATAGTTTTCTATTTTTCAATGTTTTCTCCTTTGTTTATTCCAGCCATCATTAATCCAACTTCGTTTTCATTAGTTTTTTTGGAATCAACAATTCCTATTAAATTTCCACTATTTACAACAGCAATTCTATCTGATAGATCTAAAACCTCATCAAGTTCTAATGAAATTAAAATAACAGCTTTACCATTGTCTCTCTGTTCAATTAGTCTTTTATGGATATATTCAATTGATCCAACATCTAACCCTCTAGTTGGTTGTACTGCAATTAAAAGATCTGGGTTATGCTTTATTTCACGTCCAATAATTGCTTTTTGCTGGTTTCCACCGGACATAGATCTTGTTTTTGTAATAGCACCCTGGCCAGATCTAACATCAAAATCTGTAATTATTTCTTCAGCATGTTTTCTTATTGGTTCTTTTTTAATGAAACCATTTTTTGAAAAGGGCTGATCAGAAATAACTTCTAATACCATATTTTCTTCAATTGAGTAGTCTAAGACCAGACCATGTTTATGTCTGTCCTCTGGGATATGTGATATTCCAGATTTAAATCTTTCATTTATTGTATAATTAGAAATATCAGAACCTTTATGATAAATATGTCCACTTTCTAATGGTCTTAAACCAGTAATTGCTTCAATAAGTTCACTTTGTCCATTTCCATCAACTCCTGCAATACCAACAATTTCTCCACTTTTAACAGATAATGAGAAATCTTTAAGACCTAAAACTCTTCTGCTATTTAGGACATTTATATTTTTTATATCAAGGATTGTTTCACCTAATTGTTTTTCTTTTTTATCAATTTTAAATGATACTTTTCTACCTACCATCATCTCTGCCATATCAGATACAGAGCTATCTTTTACTTCCACTGTTTGAATTACTTTACCACGTCTAATTACTGTACAACGGTCTGCTGCTTCTTTAATCTCTTTTAATTTATGAGTTATTAATATAATTGATTTATCTTCATTTATTAAGTTCTTCATTATTTTTAATAATTCTTTTATTTCTTGTGGAGTTAATACAGCTGTAGGTTCATCAAATATTAATACTTCTGCATTTCTATATAACATTTTAAGAATTTCAACTCGCTGTTGCATCCCAACTGAAACATCTTCAATCTTTGCATTTGGATCTACATCTAAATTATATTTATCTGATAACTCTTTAATTCTTTTTGATGCCGTATCAAGGTTTAATGATAGACCTTTTGGTTCCATCCCTAGAACAATATTTTCTGTAACTGTAAAGTTATGAACTAATTTAAAGTGTTGATGTACCATACCAATACCTAAATCACCGGCTTGATTTGGGTTATTAATTTTTACTTTTTTACCATTAACTTTTATATCACCCTTTTCGGCTTTATATAAACCAAAAAGTATACTCATTAGTGTTGATTTACCTGCTCCGTTTTCACCTAATAGGGCTAAAATTTCACCCTTTTTAAGATTTATAGATATATTATCATTTGCAATTATACCTGGAAACTCTTTAGTTATATTACACATTTCAACTACATAGTCCATTTAGTCCCTCCCGTTGTTGGGGCATTAAATGCCCCATATTATTTATTTAATTAATTCACCTTGTTCGCCTGAAACTGCAAGTAATCCAGCTTTTAACATACCAAAGATCTCTTTAGCTTTAACTTCTGTCTCAATTGAAAGGTTAGGATTTAATATAGGAATTCCTACACCATTATTTAGAGAATCAAAAAGAAGTGTTTTTCCACCTGGAAATTCATCACTTAAGTCTGCATCAATCATTTTAAATGTTGCAACATCGATTTTTTTAACAGCTGATGTTAAAATTACAGAAGTTTCATCTTTGTATATACCATCTGTATATTGGTCAACATCTACACCAATTATCCATGTTTTAGCTCCTTGGGAAGCTCTAGCTTTTGCTTCGTTAATAGCACCAACACCAACTCCTCCAGCTGCACAGAATATAGCATCTACATCTCTATCAAACATTTGAGCTGCTAACTGTTGACCAGCTGCTACATCATGAAATGTTCCTTGATATAAGATATTTTCTGGTTTTAAAGTGATAGATGTTCCATACTCTTTATTTGCATATGCTACACCTTGTTGGAATCCCCAGTTAAATTTTTGTACTGGAGGTATTTCCATCCCACCAATAAATCCAAAATCACCTTCTTGCAATTCTACTGCTGCTGCAAAACCAGCTAAGAAACCAGCTTCGTGCTCTGCAAAAAATATAGCGACAGTATTTGGTCCCACAACATTGTTGTAGTCTCCAGCGTGGGGAGAACCATCTAAAATTACAAACTTTGTATCTGGGTATTTAGTTTGAGCAATAAATATTGTTGTTTCAAATTTGAATCCAGGAGTAACAATGAATTTGTAACCTGCATCGTTAAGGTTTCCAATCTCTTTTAAATAATCAGCTTCAGTTGTTCCAGCTGGTTTAAGATATTTTGGTTGGATTTTTAACTCTTTTTCTGCTTCTAATATTCCTTCCCATGTTCCTTGGTTAAAAGATTTATCATCTATTGTTCCAGCATCTGTAACCATACCAATTTTTGTTGTAGTCACTTTTGTTTCTTCTTTTGAACATGAAACAGCAACAAGCATTGTTACTAATCCAATAATTAAAAGTTTAAATAATTTCATTCGTTTTCCTTCCTTTCTCTCTAATGCTGTAATCTTACATTTGAATATGTAATACGTCAAATGAAAAATGTAATAAAGTGTCATTTAATTCAATGGATTACATTTTGTTACATCTGACTTTCGATTTGACCAAAAAAAAACTACTCAAAATGAGTAGCCTTATTATTAGCATCTATTAACAAAATGTAGTTTGATGTTGTAGTTTGTAAAGTTTGATTAGGTAGTAAATATCAATTACTATTATACCTGCATTCATAAAAATTGCAGGGTATGCACCAATCATAAGTGCATAAATTGTAAACATAGTAGCACCTAGAAGGTTTATCCATCTAAGCTTGACTATAGAACTCATTGTAAGTGATACAAGTACTACAAATGAGCCTAAATATCCAAAAAGTTCTAAAAAGTTTATTCCAAAAAAATCCAAAAAAATTCTCCTTATAATTTAAATCTATATGGTAATATTTCATCAATATTCATAACCACATAGTCCATTTTTAAATTTGCTAATATTACAACAGTATTATTGTCAGAAAATTCACTAACAACTTGTCTGCACGCACCACAAGGACTAACTGGATCAGTAGTATCTGCTATGATTGCAATTGCTGAAATACTTTTCATTCCACTTGTAACAGCAGAAAATATAGCAGTTCGTTCTGCACAGTTTGTTAAGCCATAAGAGCCATTTTCAACATTCGCACCAACATGTAAATTACCTTTATCATCAATAACTGCAGCACCAACTTTAAAGTTAGAGTAGGGTGTATATGCCATATCTCTAACTGCTTTTGCTTTAGAAATAAGTTCTAAGATTTTATCTTTTGTCATAAACGACTCCTTTATTAAATCTCTCCAGCAAAACTTCCAGGCATTTTATTTCCAAGTAATAACTCTTCAATTGTGGAAGCGATGTCAGTAAAAGATTCTCTTGTTCCTAAATTTGTAGGATTTAGTCCTTTTCCAGCAACAAGAACAGGTATATATTCTCTTGTATGATCTGATCCAGGATAAGTAGGATCACAACCATGATCAGCTGTAAGTATTAAGATTTCTGATTCTTTCATATTTTCTATTATTTCAGGTAGATAAGAATCAAACTCTTCTAGTGCATTTTTATATCCAAGAGGATCTCTTCTATGACCATATAACATGTCAAAGTCCACAAGATTTGTAAAAATCAGACCTTTTGTATCCTCTTTTAAAGCAGCGATAGTTTTTAAAATTCCATCTTTATTACTTTTATTTGTACCTCTAGTATCAGTTATTCCTTGGCCACAAAAAATATCGCTTATTTTACCAATAGCTATAACATCTTTATTCCCAGCTTTGATTCTATCTAAAACTGTTGGGCCATCAGGACTAATTGCATAATCATGTCTATTTGTAGTTCTAGTGTAGTTGCCATCTTCTCCTAGATATGGTCTAGCAATTACTCTTGCAACTGGGGATTTTTCGTTACAAATCTCTAAAGCAATTTCACAAGCTTTATATAACTCTTTTAAAGGTATCGAATCTTCATGGGCAGCAATTTGAAGTACCGGGTCAGCAGATGTATAAATAATCCAACTACCTGTTTCATTTTGTTCCTTTCCATAATCATCTAATACTGTTGTTCCTGAATATGGTTTATTACATAAACAACTACGACCAGTTCTTTTTGTAAGTTCATCTAATACTTCTTTACTAAAACCATTTGGATATGATGGAAATGGAGTATCTTTTACAAGACCAGCAAGTTCCCAATGTCCAACAGTGGTGTCCTTACCTTTAGATTTTTCATCAGCTTTTCCATATGCTCCAGATGAATTTTCTAAAGGTTTAACACCTTTTATCGGTGTGATATTACCAAGACCTAGTTTTTCCATATTTGGAAGATTTAAACCACCGGTACTATCAGCTATATGTGCAAAAGTATTAGAACCTACATCTCCAAAATCTTTAGCATCTGGAAGTTCTCCAACACCTGCACTATCTAAAACTATAAGTGTTACACGTTCTACACTTGTCATAATTTTCTCCTTAATATTGACCTTCAACAGCTTTCCCTGTAGTCATTAGCTGAACACCAGAACTTGTTCCAAGTCTAGTAACACCCATTTCAATATATTTTGTAGCAGTTTCTAGATCCCGTACTCCACCAGAAGCTTTTATTTGGGCTTTTCCTTTTACGATTGATTGCATTATTTCAACATCTTCATAAGTAGCTCCGCCTGTACCAAAACCTGTTGAAGTTTTTACAAAATCAGCACCTGCAGCAACAGATAATTCACAAGCTTTTCTGATCTCATCTTTTGTTAAATAACATGTTTCTAAAATAACTTTTAAAACATTAGATCCAATTGCCTGTTTAATTTCTCGAATTTCATCTTCAATTTCAGTAAACATATTAGATTTCATGAATCCAACATTTAGTACCATATCAATTTCATTGGCTCCAGTTTTAATAGATCTGCTTGCCTCAAATACCTTTGATTCTTTAGACATTGCACCTAAAGGAAATCCAATTACTGCAGCAATTTTTACATCACTACCTTTTAATTCATTTTTAGCAAGTTCAACATAACATCCATTAACACATACTGAAAAAAAGTTATATTCTTTAGCTTCTGCACATAAATTTTTTATGTCCCCAGTTGTAGTTGTTGCTTTTAATACTGTGTGGTCTATGTATTTGTTTAATTCCATTTTATCTCCTAATTTAGCTGATTTAACAGCTGTTCTTTTTTATCTTCTGATATAAATGCATGGTTAATTGCATTTATATTAAAATTTTTAATATCGTCTGTGTTTATAGTTAAATACCTGTTTAATAATAGTAGTTCCTTATCGTAATTAGTATCAGATACTGTTCTATTATCACTATTTAATGTAGCTGCTATGCCAACATTTAAATATTTAATTATAGGATATTCATTAAAATCTTTTATGGCATTTGTATCAAGATTGCTTTTAGGGCAACACTCCAGACAAATGTCTCTTTTTTTAATAAGATCCATAACATCTTCATCCTCATAAGCTCGAATGCCATGCCCTAATCTTTTTGCCCCTATTTCTATTGCTTTAACAATGCTTTCAGTTCCACTAGCTTCTCCAGCATGTATAGTAAATGGTATTCCTATTTTTTTGGCTTTGTTAAAAAAGTCTCTAAATAAATCAACAGAATATCCAGCTTCATCACCAGCTAAATCTAATCCAACAACACCTAATTTTTTATATTTATCAGCTAATGTTAGTAAAAATTCATTATCCTTAGCAGGTAGATGTCTCATAGCACATAGCAGAAGATTAACAGTTATAGGATATTTACTAGAAGCTTTGTTAAACCCTTTTAAAATCGCTTCCACAATATCATCACCTGTTAGCCCTTCTTTCATATGCTGAATAGGAGCTACTCTTATTTCAGCATATATCGTATTTTCTAATGATAAATCCTCTACAATCTCATAGGCAACTCTCTCTAGTGAGTCTTTAGTTTGAAGGATTTGAATTGGAAGATTAAATTTTTCTAAATAATCTACTAATGTTTTATCATCTTTATTAATGCAGAGTTTATTTTTAATTTCTTGTGTAGAATAATTTTCTGAAAACAGACCTAAATTTACACCAAGTTCTTTAACTGTTTCAATTCTTAGAGAGCCATCTAAATGTAAATGTAATTCAACCTTCTTTATATTATCCATAATGGTTTAGATATTAACTGATTTTATTTCAATTACAATATCGTTAACATCTCCTTTTGTCTCTTCAATTGTATAAGCTCCTAACAGCATGTTAATAGAGTCCTCAAGGTTTGTATCATCATTGTAATAAATAGTACCAATCTCTTCGTCTATTTTTACCACATCTCCAATTTTTTTATTTAATACAATACCTACGGCATGATCAATTATATCTTCTTTTGTTGCTCTTCCAGCTCCAAGTACCATTGCCGCTTTACCAACAGTTTCAGCTTCGATTTTGTTAACAAAACCAGCAGAGGTAGACATAACGACAATACTGCTTTTAGCTGTAGGTAATATACTATAATCATCCACAACATTTGGATCACCACCAGCAGCTTCAATAAAATCTTTTAACATCTGTACAGGTTTACCACTTTTTATAACATCTCTAACCATCTCTCGACCTTTTTCAAGATCTTTAACATCACCTTTTAACTGCAATCCTATAGCTGCTAAAGTTTCAACTAAATAAGAAAACTCTTTTGGTCCATTACCTTTAATTGTTTCAATAGCCTCAATAATTTCTAAAGAATTACCTACTGCAAAACCTAACGGCTGATCCATATCAGTTATACATGTAACAACTTTGCGATCCATTGATTCACCAATATCTCTCATTGTTTTTGCTAACTCTTGAGCTTGTTTTAGATCTTTCATAAAAGCGCCACTACCAGTTTTTACATCTAATATAATACCGTCTGCGTGAACAGCTAATTTTTTACTCATAATAGAAGCCGCAATTAATGGAATACTAGATACAGTTGCAGTTACATCACGCAGTGCATATAGTTTTTTATCTAAAGGAACAATTTTATCAGAATATCCCATTATTCCAGTTCCACATTTATTTACTAAATCGACTAGTTCTTCTTTTGTTTGAGGGAAGCTAAAACCTTTGATTGCTTCAAACTTATCAATAGTTCCACCAGTATGGCCCAAACCACGACCTGATAATTTTGCTGTACCAATATCAAAACTTGCAAATAGGGGAGCTAGTGCAATTGTTGTTTTATCACCAACACCTCCAGTACTATGTTTATCTATAAGAACTTTATTAACCCCATCAAAATCTATAATATCTCCTGAATTCATCATCTTTTCAGTAAATGTTTTAAGTTCTACTTTTTCCATGCCTTTATAATAAACAGCCATTAAAAATGCCGACATTTGATAATCTGGAACATTACCCTCTAAATATTCATCTAATAAAAAAGAAATTTCATTATTATCTAATATCTCTCCATCACGTTTCTTTTGAATAATATCTACAATTCTCATAACAACTCCTTATTTATGTTATAGGTCTTATTAATATAATAGTCTATTATTTATTCGTTGTAAAATGTTTTCTGTAATAAAATGTAAAATTATGTAAAATATTGTAACTTTCGGAGAGAAGGTAGTTGATTACAGATAAATTTCTTGAAAATATTATCATAATACCGTAATATGTAGTTAATGAAAGATTTATCAAGAAAAAAAATAGTTATAGATGATGTCGCAAAACGAGCAGAAGTTTCAACCGCTACAGTATCAAGAGTTATAAATGGATTTGATGGTGTTAGTGCTGATGTAAGCTTCAGAGTTAATAGTGCCATAGAAGAATTAGGTTATATTCGACCTACTAAAAACAGAGATCGAAGTTCTATAAGTCAACATGTTGGAATAGTTGTCCCAAATATTGAGAATCCATACTCTGCTAACCTTATAAAGGAAATCCAAAATACATTTTATAATTTTGGATATAAAGTATCGATAATGGATTCACGAAATGATCCAGATAAATCTATGGAATGTGTTGATTCTCTAATTAAAATAGGTGTCACTGGATTAATTTATATACCAACCCATACAAAATGTAAGCAAGAACTTAGATTAGAATCAATAGAATTACCTATTGTATGTCTTGGTAGAAAAGTTGACATTAAAGGAATTTGTTTTGTTGGTTCAGAAACATATACAGGTGCTTATAACGCTGCAAATTATCTTTTAAGTTTAGGTCATAAAGATGTATTATACATAACAGGTGATAGGGATACAGTATTAAATATAAATGATAGTTGTGTTGATCAAGATGGATACAATGGATTTATTAAGGCATTTGAAGAGAAAGGAATTATATTTAATCAGAATAATCTAATTTCTGGTGATTACGATATGATTACTACAGCTGAAGGTGTTAAAAAGTTACTTCTAAATAGAACTTTTAGTGCAATATTTACTTCTGGTGATGTAATGGCCTATGGTGCTTATAAAGCAGCTATATCTTCTGGTCTTTCTATTCCAGAAGATATATCTATTTTAGGATTTGATGATCTTCCAATGTCTTCTGTATTAGATCTTACAACAATTTCACAAAATGCTTTTGGTATTGGCCAAAATGCTGGTCTACTATTACACGACTTAATAGAAGAAAGAAAAACTGGACCACAGGAGATCATCTTAGCCACTAATTTATGTTTAAGATCATCCTGTGGTATAAATAAAAATAGTTAAGAGTTTTTTCTTCTATTAAAATTACTACTTTTTCGTTTTGGTGCTTTAGGATTATATTTAAAAGGATCAGGTACCTTTTTATTTTTTGGTGCTGAATTTCTTTCAGTTTTGACTGGTTTAAAACCTTTTACGCCAATCACTTCAATATTTTTCTTAAGCATTTTTTCAATTTGTTTTAATTGAGAATGTTCTTCGGCACAAACTAAGGATATAGCAATACCAGTTTTACCAGCTCTACCGGTACGACCAATTCTATGAACATAATCTTCTGAAACTTGTGGTAAATCATAATTTACTACGTAGGATAGATCATCTAAATGAAGTCCTCTAGCTGCAACATCTGTTGCAATCAATGCTTGAAGATCACCTTTTTTAAAATCATTCAATGCTCGAGTTCTGGCACCTTGGCTTTTATCACCATGAATAGCTGCGGAAGGAATACCTTCTTTATCTAAAGCTTTTGCTAATCTATTAGCCCCATGTTTAGTTCTAACAAATACTAATACTTGGTACCAATTTTCAGTTTTAATCAGATGTTGTAACAGATGTCTTTTTTGTCCTTTATCAATTTTGTGAACAATTTGAGTTACTTTATCCGCTGCACTATTTCTTTTTGTTACTTCAACAGAAACAGGCTCATTTAAAAGTTCCTCTGCTAATTTTCTAATATCCCCACCATAGGTAGCTGAAAACATTAAGTTTTGTCGTTTTTTAGGGAGTTTAGCTGTTATTTTTTTAATATCTCTAATAAAACCCATATCTAACATTCTATCAGCTTCATCTAATACTAAAACTTCAATTTTATTTAAATTAATTGTTCCCTGACTCATATGATCTAAAAGTCTTCCTGGTGTCGCTACAATTATATCAACACCATTTTTTAGAGTTGCAATTTGTGGGTTTATTTTTACTCCACCAAATATAACAGTAGTTTTTAATTTTAAGTTTTTACCATAATGAATAAAACTTTCTGCAACTTGGGCTGCTAATTCTCTTGTGGGAGTTAATACCAGGGCTCTAGGGTGTTTAGTTTTTATATCATATTCACTTAATCTATCTAAAATAGGTAGGGCAAATGCTGCTGTTTTCCCTGTACCTGTTTGGGCTCCACCTAGTAGGTCTTTTCCTTCTAAAATTGCTGGAATTGATCCACTTTGTATTGCTGTTGCAGTTTTGTATCCCTTAGATTCTACTGCCTTAAGTAACTCCGGTTTTAAACCGAGTTTGTCAAATGTCATTCTTGTCTCCTGAACCAGCCTGCATTAAAATGCTCCAGTCAAGGCGAGTTAAACTGTAAAATAATACGTTTATGACCGGAAATCCACTTTCGAAGTGGAAAATTAACATTAAATAGAATAAATGTATAGTCTAAAATATAGTAATATTAATAGGTCTCTTTGAAATTCTCTTTTATATCAATAATCTGAGGTAATACTCTATTAAAAGCTTCTACAAGCTCTGGATCAAAGTGTTTCCCTGATTCTTTATTTATTAAATCAACTGCATCATCTATTTTCCATGCTTCTTTATATGGACGTTGACTTGTTAATGCATCAAAAACATCAGCAATTGCAACAACTCTACCAATAAATGGTATCTTTTTTCCAATTAAATTGTTCGGATACCCAGTTCCATCCCACTTTTCATGATGAGTTAATGATGATAATTTTGCAGCTTTAATTATTTTTGAATTATGATTCCCAATTATTTCTGAACCATATTGCGGATGTAATTTCATACTTTTCCACTCATCTTTATCTAATTTACCTGGTTTTAAAAGAATATCATCTGCAATTCCAATTTTACCAACATCATGCATAGGTGATGCGTGTAATATTAATTCAGCTTCTTCATCTGTTGAACCATACTCTAGTGCAATTAGTTGACTATATTTACTCATTCTATATACATGAAGACCTGTATCATTATCTTTAAATTCACCAGCTCGACTTAAACACTTAATAAGCTCAAGGCGGGTGGTTTCTAATTCCTTTGTTCTTTCTTTAACTCTATGGTTAAGATATTCTGTTTTATCTGCCAACATTAAGTGTGTTTTTGTACGGGCGAGTAGTATTGAAGCATTTATTGGTTTAGTTATATAGTCTACAGCACCAAGTGAAAATCCCATTGTTTCATCAGCTTGCTCACCTTTTGCAGAAACAAATATTACAGGAATGTCTTTAGTATCAATATCAGATTTTATCTTTTTACAAACTTCGAAACCATCTAAACCTGGCATCATAATATCTAGTAAAATAAGATCAATTTTATGTAGCTTTATTATTTTTAAAGCCATTTCACCACTAGTTGCAGCTTTTAAATTATATTTTTTGCCTAATATTCCAGATAATACATCTAGATTTTCAACTATATCATCAACAATTAATATTGTTGAATCTAGGTTTGTTAACATTTAAATTAATACTCCTTCTTTAATAAACTTAATGCTTCTTCAAAATTATATGCTGAAATATTTTCAAATAAGTCTAAATAAAATTCAGTTTGTCCTCTATTACTAAATAGAGGTTTAAGTTGTAATATATAATCTTTAGATTTTATATCATATTCTTCTAATGATTTTTTTAAATTATCAATAATTTTTAACATCTCTATTTCAATATAATCTTCATTATTCGTTTCTTCCAACTTTTTTGCTTTATTTTCCAATCTTGGTTTTAATATCTTTTTAAGTTCAAATTGTTTATAAAAAATCTTTTCAATAAGATTATAAATGTTTTGTTTTATCGGAATATCAGAACGTATTTCTTCAACTAACTCAGTAACAAATATCGATAAATCATTAAAGCCTATATTACCAACAATACCTTTTAACGAGTGGGCTAAGTTTTCAGCTTGTTCAAAATTGTCACTATCAATATATTGAGTTATATCAACAATGTCATTATGGTGCTTAGAAAAAAAAGTATTTAAAAGTTTATTATATAACTCATCATTATTATTTACACGATCAAGTGCTTCTGCCATTCCAGTAAACAGGTAACGAGATTCATTATTTTTTGGTTTTATCCACTTTATCAATGATTTAAACAGTTCTTTTTCTTTTAAAGGCTTTGTTAAAAAATCATTCATTCCGCAGTCCATCGCATCTTGTTCTACACTACTTAATACATCCGCTGTTAAAGCAACTATTGGTAATTCATAATAGTCCTTAAATTGTCTTATCTGTTTCGTAGCCTGGAAACCATCCATTACAGGCATTTGTAAATCCATAAAAATTATTTGATACTCTTTAACTGCCGCCAACTTAACAGCTTCTAAACCATTTGTTGCAATATCAATATTAAAATCTTCAGATAATAATAACTCTTTCGCAATTTCCGTATTTATTTCATTATCATCAACAAGTAGAATATTAGATCCTTTAATATTTATTAAGTTTTTTGAATAGCTTTTTGACTCAACTATATTTTGTAGAGGGATATCGGGAAATCTAAATTTATTAATTATGCTTTTAAATAATTGATGTTCTAAAATAGGCTTGTTTATATAGTGAATGCTTTTAAAATTTTCTAAGAATTTAGCTACATTGACATCCCACATTTTAGTCATTAATATAATATGAGCATATTTTGGAATAACTTTATTTAAACTAAGAAGAGCAATATGATCCACAAAGATGTATGTATTATCATCAATGTTATTTATAATATCTTCATCTAAATCTTCTAGTGTAGCTTTATTTATTACATGAAAAAAATTATCAATAAAATAATTTGATAAAAGCATTCTATTACTATAATTATTATCAATTATGATTATTTGTTTATTTAATGTTTTTTGTGGATAACAAAGTTTTTCATCTTTTTCTGAAGGTAATTTTAGATTGATATTAAAGTAAAAGTTAGAACCAATATTTATTTTACTTTCAACATTAATACTCCCTCCCATCATTGTTACTAATTTTTTAGATATTATTAGACCTAATCCGGTGCCTCCATATTCTCTAGTTGTTGATGTATCTCCTTGAGAAAATGCATTAAAAAGAGTTGCTAATTGTTTCGCACTTAGTCCAATCCCAGTATCTTTAACACTGCAATGTAAAATTGAGTTCTTATCATCAATAACCTCACAACATAATGTTATAGTAATTTCACCCTGGGATGTGAACTTAATTGCATTACTAACTAAATTGATAATTACTTGCTGTAGCCTTAAAGGATCACCAATTAGATTATTAGGTGTGTTTTTATTATGAATTATAAGTTCTAAACCTTTTATATGAGCTTTTTCTGCTACAATTGTTACTATATCATCTAAGAGTACATCTAAAGAAAATTCAACATCTTCAATACTAAGTTTTCCAGCTTCTACTTTTGAAAAATCCAATATATCATTAATAATCCCTAATAAATTTGAGGCTGATTTTTCAATTTTATTAGAAAAATCTCTCTGTTTATCATTTAATTCACTTCTTAAAATTAGGTTATTTAAACCAATGACAGCATTCATTGGCGTTCTTATTTCATGGCTCATATTAGCTAAAAAATCTGATTTTATCTTTACAGCAGTTTCAGCTTTTTCTTTTGCTAATGCTAACTCAGTCTCATATTTTTTTTGCTCAGTTATATCAGTTTTAACAGAGATAAAGTGAACTTTTTTATCATTTTCTACTTTTAAAGCAGATATAGATGCATGTTCCCAGTATAATTCTCCATTTTTTTTCTTATTAAGAAATTCACCATTCCATACTTTTCCAGATAAACAAATTTCTTGAAGATCTTTAAAATTCAATTTTGGGTTAACATTAGCACTAAAAAAATTCGGCTTTTTTCCAATAACCTCTTCAGGAGTATAACCTGTTATTTCAGTAAAATATGGATTTACATATTCTATATAACTATCTTGATCGGTGATTAGAATTGTTGTTGGACTCTGTTCTACAACTCTAGTTAGTTTTTTTAATTCTATGGTTCTATCTTGGACTAAATTTTCAAGATTCTCTCTATGATCCTTAATTTCATGAAACATTAATGAGAAAGTATTTGTTAAACTTCCGATTTCATCAGTTGATTTTTTTAGATTGTTATCATTAAAAGTACCACTTTTTTTATAATTAATTGCTTCATTAGTTAATGCTAAAATAGGTTTTGTAACAAATATATGGACAGAAATAAAATATAACATACTAAGTAGAAGAATTGTTAAAACAAATATTATGACAAAATTAATTACAAAACTTAATATACTTTCCTCAATATTGCTCTTCGGAACTTTGAAAAAATATACATGGGGTAGCTTTTCTGACTTTAATGCAAAGATATAAGAATCTTCTAAACTTCCAAAACCCTTTTGATTGTTGTAAGTTAAATCTGATAATAATGAGGAGCTACTTTTATCAATATCATTAATCAGTATATTATCATTATCTTCAATTAATAATGTTGAATCTTTAAATATAATTCCAAAAGCACCAACTTGTCTGATACCAACACCCTGTAGATAATTTATTAGATTATCTACATTTATATCTAAACCAATAGCTCCTAAATAAACATTGTCTTGTGTAATCCCATAAGTAGCAGTTATAAAATAAACTTTATTTTGTGGTGCATGATAAAATTTAGTTAATATAAGCTTTTCAGGACTATTTTTTGCATTTTTATACCATGGTCTAGTTCTAGGGTCATAATTAAACCTAGTTGATGCATCTGAAAATTGATCCATAATTGGAACATTCATAACATAAGAACTATCTTCTAAACCTAAATAGATATAATCGACTTGAGGATTATTCTCTGAATATCTATTAAAAGTTGTAATTATACTATTTTCTTCTATTGAAGGATTATATACAAATTCATCGGAAGCCGCATTCAAATATGATGTGTATAGTTTCTTTTCATTTATAATAACTGTAGGTTCAGTAAGTAATAACAAAATATCTTTTTGGATTTCATTTTTAAAATTTAACATCATAGCTTCTACATGAAAAAGCTCTTTTTGAAGAATTTCTGTTTGCAAATGTAATTTATTGGTATATAGATCATTTTTTAATTTATATGTAGATATTAAAGATATTGATATCGAAAAAAATAATGATATAAGTGTTAGTTTTCTAGTTATTCTCATTTAAATATAGCCTTAATTCAGTATTACTTAATTATATGTTTTAGAATTAATAAATTCTTATTTAAATAATTAGTAGTCAATAGTTAAATAATCTAATATTATTAATACTATGGGTAATAATAGTGATAAATTAGTTTCTAGTAAACCAATGACACCTATTGGTGTTCTTAAAAATGGACGTACTGTTAAAGTAGTAGTTATTGATGATACATTTATTGATAGAAGAATTATGAGTCAAATATTAAAATCAACTGGTTTTGAAGTTATTGGCGAAGCTGAAGATGGAGCTGAAGGTATTTTCATGATAGAGAATGAACTTCCTCATTTAGTTTTGTTGGATTATATTATGCCAAAAATGGATGGTATGGCTGTATTAAAACAGTTGAAAAAAAAATATCCATCTGTTCATGTCATTATGGTTACATCTGAAAGTGATACAGAAATAGTTTTAGAATTAATTAATAGTGGAGCTAAAGATTACATTGTAAAACCATTAGATAGAAAACTAATTTTAGAAAAGTTGAAATTAGTTGTAGATAAACTGAATAAAGCAACAAAAAGGAAGTCTTTTTCATGAGCTTAGTAGATAAATTAAAAAATTTCATATTAGCTTACGGACCTATTATGGGACAAGATCAAGATAATAAAAGAAGTATTAAAAGAGCTATAATTACAATTAGGAAGCATAAAAGAGATCTGTATGATCCTATTTCAGATTCATTTAAATTAGAATTTTTAAAAATAATTGAAGACATGGCAGATATTTCTAAAAGACTTCGACCTGTATATCAAAACAATCTAAATGGAGGAGAAGAACATGAGGAGAACTTCGAAAAAGCTGTAGTATCCAATATTTTAGAAAAAGTAAATTATACATTAGAAGATCTAGAATTAAAAAATATTATAACACAATTGACTGGTCATGGTTCTGGTGGTATTAAAACCGTTGATTCTACTTTTAAAGAGAGAATGAAATCATTTAAACATAAAGATTTTAAAATCTGTAATAAATATTTAAATAAAAATATGGTCTTAGCAGATTTAGTCCTTTTTAATTATGATAATCTTATTAACCAGTTTCAATTCAAAAGTAATGGAGAAACATATCCAGTAAGTGGGGAGAGTATACAAGCATCTATTTTAGACCTATATTTTTTATCTGGAGCAATTGTTGAGTTTGAAAGAATTGTCGTAGACCCAATAATGACTATTTCTTTAAGTTATTCTGAAGCAGCGGAATCATATACTTATGAGCATTTAACTAAAGATATTTTACGTCTATATAATATTTTTGATAATATATTAACAAATAGTTTTCTTGAAGATCTTTTATGCTTAATAAGTAAAGATTTTAATAACAAACCACCAGTAAAAGTATATGAAAATACATTTCCAATAGATGTTTATCAGCCAATAATAGATAAGTTTAGAGTTGATAGGCAGAGATATTTACAACAGGAAAAAAATAAAGTTCTAAATTCCAGAATTTATCAACTATTTGAAGATTTAGAGTTATTAACTTGTCAGGTATATTCTGATGAAAATAGCAATTTATTTTTTGATGCCGGTTTACCAATTTTTAAATATATCGAAACAATAAGGATTATCAAAAGTTTTTACGTATATTATTTTGATAATCAAATTTCAAAATCATTAAAATTATTTCAAGTTAACGCAGAGTATATGCATAAAGAGAAGCAAAACATATTTAATGGATATTTTGAATCATTAAATCAGGTATCTGAAGATATTAAGAAATTTGAAGAAGATTTAACTATTCCTTCATTTTCAAAGGTTGATCCATATTTAAAAATTATTAAAAATAGTATTTTAGATAGTAAAACTAAATTAAAAGCACAAGATGCAATCAAGTTTGTAAACAACGAAGCAGATGGTATAATTCAAGCATTATTTGAAAGTGCAATTAAAATGAATGCCTTTATTACTGCGATTAACGTTGATATTATTGCTATGAAACCCAATATTCTTAACAATGTAATCTATTTTAAAAACACAAACCCTGAATTAGCTAAAGAGCTTGAAGATTGTTCAGATAAACTTAATAAACTTGTTCATTTAATGCGTGCATTTTCTGTTCACTTAGATAAAGCAAAAACAAATATGTAATCTCTTTTAAAATTTATATTAAAAGCATATTATTCTTATATGGATGAAGAAAGAAAGAAGTTTATTAAAGAGCGTGAAGAGAGATATGATGGAAAAATTATATACTCTTCTTTTGCAAAATATGTAGGTAATTCGAAAGGAAATAAACAGATAGGAACAAGTGGTCTGTTTTATATTATCAATAAGATTTTATATTTCGAAGATTTTGCCCCAGCGCCATCAATTTTAACAATGAATAAGAAATCAAATTATAGTAAATTAGAATTTGGTGTAAAAGCCGAAGAACTTAAAAGTATCAGAGAAGTTCGTGAACAAGATGCATTAAATGCTATTAAAAACAGTGGTGATGAATATATTTTAGAAGAAGCACCAAAAGGTTTTTGGCGGTTTTTTAGTCAATCTTTAATTGAAATAAAGACTAATAATCGACCTACAATGTATTTTGACTGTTTAAAAAATGATGAACATAAAAATGAAATACTTAAATATATTAATTTATAATTTCTTGACTAATTAAAAAAACACTACAATAATAATTATATTAGTTGTTTACGGAAACTAATATAATTATTAAACAAGGATAGTGTATGAAGAAATTTTTATTTATTATTTCTGTTATAGCTTTTATATCAAGTTGTATATCAGTCAAAAGTAGTAATGATGGTGAATTGGTGAATTTAATTGAAAATGGTGATTTAAGTAATGGTTCTGAGGGGTGGGGACTGTTTGTAAAATCCCCTGGCGAGGGTTCGTTTGAAGTAAATGAAGGTCAAATTCATTATAATATAGACAATGTTGGAACCGAAGAATGGCATATACAAGCTCATTATGCAGGTTTAACATTTATCAAAGGTCACAGTTATACTTTTCAGGTAGACATGGCTTCTACAATACCAAAAGAAGCTCAGATTAGAATTCAATTAGATTTCGCTCCTTATACAGCATATTTAGAAGAAAACATTCAGTTAACTCCAGATATGCAAACTTTTACATTTGATTTTGTTATGGAAAAAGATACAGATGAGTTTGCAAAATTGTGTTATAATATAGGATATTTCGAAGATGGAGATCTACCAGCTCATACAGTAAAAGTTGATAATCTATCTATAACAACAGATAATAATACAATTGAAGAAAAAGTTGAAATTGTAAAAACATATGTTTCAGTTAATCAAGTAGGTTATTTAACTAATAGTAGTAAAATTGTTAGAGTAAATAGTGATGTTAAATCTTTTTATTTAAAAGATGCAACTACTAATGAGACAGTTTATGAAGGCTTATTTGGTGATTTCATAGATGATCCAGCATCAAAAGATAAAGTAGTAACTGGGGATTTTACCGCTTTTGTAAAAGAGGGACAATATATTATTGAAGTACCTGAAATTGGTAGTTCTGTATCTTTTGAAATTAAATCTGATATTTTCAACCCATTAAAAAAATCTATTTTTGAAATGTTTTATTATCAGCGTTGTGGTTTTGATCTAGATGAAAATATTACCCATGATTGGACACATTCTGCTTGTCATACTGATCTTGCTACAGTATATAATACTGATACAAAAGTTGATGTTACAGGTGGTTGGCATGATGCAGGGGATTATGGAAGATATACCAGCCCTGGTATAAAAGCAGTAACAGATTTAATGTTAACATCTATATTTTATACAGAAACTCCTGAGTTATATAATGAAATTAGATATGAATTAGACTGGCTATTAAAAATGCAAGATCCAGAAACTGGTGGTGTTTATCATAAGGTAACGACTAAAAAGTTTATCGATAACATAATGCCAGATAAAAACTCAGATAAATTAATAATATCTCCTATTTCATCAACAGCGACAGGAGATTTTGCTGCAGTTATGGCAATGTCTTCTAGATTATATAGGGAGATAGATCCAGTTTATTCAGAAATCGCTCTAGAAGCTGCTTTAAAAGCTTGGGCATGGTTAGATGAGCATGAACTATACCCCGGTTTTAAAAACCCTGAAGGTATTACAACAGGAGAGTATGGCGATTTTATTGATAAAGATGAAAAGTTTTGGGCTTCAGTTGAACTTTTTTTGGCTACAGAAAATCCTATGTTTCACTCATATGCAAAAGAGAGTTTTGAAGGTGAACCATGGAGTGGTTTAGGATGGGCTGATATGGGTACATATGGAGTAATATCATATATCTTTACTGATTCTGATGTGAAAGATGATAATTTTTCTGAAGAATTAAGACAAGAATTTATTAAAAAAGCTGATAAAATAAGCTCTAAAAGTCTAGAAGATGGTTTTGGAATTTCGTTAGGAACTAATTATCAATGGGGAAGTAACGAAATAGTTGCAGATAATGGAATTATATTATTACTTGCAAATAGACTTACTGGTAACGAACTATATAAAGAACAAGCTTTAGATCACTTGAATTATCTATTAGGTATTAACTCATTAGGTATTAGTTTTGTATCAGGTTTTGGTGATGTCTCCATGAAATTTCCACATCATAGACCATCAACTTTTGTTGGTAAAGTAGTTCCAGGTATGTTAGCAGGGGGACCAAATAGGAGTTTACAAGATCCTTTTGCAAAAATGAAACTTGCAAAAAAAGCTCCTGCAAAATGTTATCTTGATCTAGAGCCTAGTTATTCAACAAATGAAATTACTATATATTGGAATTCACCACTACTATTTTTAGTATCAGGTTTTACTGAATAGGCTGACTATAATCTATTTAAAGTATAGATATTAATCTGTTCAGACTTTCCTTTTACATGTTGGTTACCAGCATGGGAAAGTTTAAATAGATTTTTATCTATTAGTTTATTCATTGAAGTTTCAGAAACCAGAATATCAATATTTAACTCTTTTGTTAAACTTTCCAATCTACTAGCTGTATTAACTGCATCAGATATAACAGTTGAATCCATACGCTGATTTTCCCCGATCGTTCCTAGCATTAGTTCTCCAGTGTTTATACCAATACCAAGAGCTATTGGTATATGTCCATAACTCTCTCTTTCGATATTAAAACTAACTAACTCTTCTCTAATTAAAAGAGCTGCATTAAAAGCACTATCAGGTGAATCAGGGAAAAGCGCCATAATACCATCACCAATATATTTATCAACAAATCCACCACATTGTCTAATTATTGGTCCAAACCTCTTTAAAAATGAGTTAATAAATTTAAAGTTATCCTGAGGGCTCATTGTTTCTGAGAAAGTTGTAAAATCTCTTATATCTAAGAAAAATACAGACATCTCTTGTTTTGAATAGTCACCTAACTTAATATCAACGATACTTTTTTTTCCTAAAAATTCTAACATTCTATGTGGAATAAATCGTTCAAGGGAGTTATTTAATTCTTGTAGATCTTTAGTGAACCTAGCAATTATATTAAATAGTTTTGCAAACCTTTTTGATAAAAAGAAGCTTTGACTAAATGTATAGACAAAAACTCCAACTGAAGACATATAAAAACTTTGTAAAATACCATTAGATAATAATACATCGTTAATTGTTGTTAAAATTAGAATTGTAAGACCAGTTATTGTAATTAAAGATCCATCTTCTTTAGCAATAAAAGCCCTAATAATTACACTCAACATATATAAGGCACTCAAAAATAAGAAATATTCATACCAAGAAAGAAACCTTTGATGAAACATTATAGGTGTAAATAGTTGTAATATTGCCCACAAAATTGCAACAAAAGAAACTATTTTAACAGAAATCTTATGTATCTGATTAGGAAAAATATCATTGAAAAACAGAAAGAATAAGGGTAACACCATATGAGCAGACAAATGTTCTAGGTTAAAACCAAATCTCCACCAGAACCAACTGTCTGGTAATAATTCTAGTATGATTCTTTCACCCATAATCATGTTTCTTATGCCCATTAAAAGACAAATAAACCCAAACCATAATGTACTTTTATCATCTCTTCTAAGTAGATGTAGAGATAAATGATATAGACCCATATAAAAAAGGGCACCACTTATCAAGCAGGTTAATATTATATCCAAAACTCTTTTGTTGTTGATATCATCTTGATTCCCAATGATTAGACTATCCCATGTACCAGTATAAGGAGTTGAAAAATTTGATACATGAACAATTAATATATTTTTTTCATTAGGTGATGTTATATTCCCAATTTTAAGTTTATTACTTGGAATAAAGTTGTCAATTGTTTCTGAAGTATTCCCAGTTTTGGATATTATTTGCTCATTAAAAAACAGTGTTGTTGCAGAGTTTGCATTTGGGATTCTTACAGCCCAAGTAGCAATATCATAAGGTAGAGATAATTCTATTGCTAGGGTTCCAGTTTTTTGTAAAGCTTCATATTTATCAAATGTTTTAAGTTTTTGCCAGACTAAGGGATAATAACTATAATTATTATATCCTGAATCGATCTGATTTTTAACATCCTGATAATCCAAGAGTTCATCTGGCCAATAATACCAATAACCATTTAATCTAGATAATTCACTATCTGTGGAGCTAATCATAGATAAATCTACTTGACCATTTAATACATTATTCCTTGTAACTATTTGCTGGCATGATGTTAAAAAAAAAGAGATGAAAATAAATAAAAAAGTAGTTATATGTTTCAATGTTAGTCCTTTAAATCATGTAAAGTATAATTTATGTCTCTTTAAAAGTCATGGGAAATAATATAAAATTAATTATTGAGGTTTATTAGTGTCAAATGAAATTGAATTTATAACTATTTCAAAAATTAATCATGAGATAGATCGAATATATAACGATTTAGAAAACAGATATTATTGGACCGATAACTTTACTCCTGAACTTTATATATTATTAGCTATTAAAGGTTTTATTTCAACAAGTGTTAATTATAAAGGAATTGGAGATATTCTATTACCAGAAATACAAGAAGCATATGCTGTATTAGATTTCAAAAATCTTCATATAAGCAAAAAAACTAATAAATTATACAACAAAAATTATAAGTTAGAGCAAAAACTTGATCTTGATACATTTATACCTCTGTTAAAACTTTATCATGGAGATGAGTGTTGGTTTACAGATAGTTATATATCTCTATTATATAAATTAAAAGAATATACCTTAGCTAAAGATAACTTTCAAATTTCAACAATTCTATTATACCATGGGGATGTTATTACATCTGGAGAAGTTGGTTATTATATAGGTAAAACATTTACTAGTCTAACTGGTTTTTATAATAAAGAGTTTAATAATTGGGGAACTTTTCAACTTGTACTATTAGCAAGGGAGCTAGAGTCTAAAGGCATAGAATTTTGGAATTTAGGTCATCCATATATGGAATATAAAAAGAAGTTAGGTGCTAAAATATTATCTAGAAAGGAATTTCTTAAAAGATGGGTTTAACTGAGATAAAAGTAAAAAAAGCTTTTAGTAAAAGTTATTTTGCAGGGTCTATGTTTGGAAACATGTATGCTTTTTCACCTTATATGGGGTGTTCACATGACTGTAGTTATTGTGATGGTAGAGCAGAAAAATATCATTTGGAAGGTGATTTTTCTAAAGATATAAAAGCAAGAGTTAATATCCCTGATCTATTACATGAAGCACTGCCAAAAGTACGAGAAAATGCACCATTTCATCTATCTTCAGGAATTAGCGATATATATCAAGAAGCAGAGAAACATTATAACTTAACTGGAAGGTGTAGTGAACTGTTTACAGAATATGGATTTCATGTCTCCGTATTAACTAAATCAAAACTTGTATTAAGAGATCTGGATAATTGGAAAAAAGTTAATCAAAAGGGTGGATTTACTCTACAGATGTCTATAAATACACTAGATGAGACCACTCGATCTAATATGGAGCCAAACGCCTCAACTGTAGAAGAGAGATTAGAGACTGTTAAGATATTTAAAGATGAAGGGTGTAATGTAGGTATTTATATGCAGCCATTGTTACCTGGGATTTCAGATGATTATAAAGGGATAGAAAAACTTATAACTACTTTAATGGATTTAAAAGTTGATTATATTATGCCATTTCCAGTTACACTTAGGCCTGGAAGACAGAAAGAATTCTATTTAAATACAATTGAAAAATATTATCCTGAAAAATTACAATTATATAACAAATTATATAGAGATCAGAAACAATCAGGGATGCCAATTAATAGTTATACTGAAGGTTTCTTTAACTCTATATCGCCACTGTTAAAAGATATAAATACACTTCCGCCACACTATTATTATAGAGGAACGATGCCTCTCTACTGTGAAATAATTATATTATTAGAGCATATGATTCAACTATATAGCTGGCGTGGAATGGAAACTGTCAGGTTAGAAAAAGCTTATAAAAAATTAAAAATATATCTAACAGATGAGAAAAAAAACTTTAATCGTAAAAAAAGTCTCCCAACAACAGATATTGATGATAAATTAAAATTCTTAATATTAACAAATGGGTTAGAAGATATTTTACAAAATTCTAAACTTAATATTTTTATTAAACAGGTAGTGATAGATAGAAAAATATTCAACTACCAGACTTTAAAATTAAACTAATTCTTTTACCCATTTTCTACTTTTAAATCTAAAAAATAGAAGAGCTGCAAAAAAGAAAAAAGAAGCTATTTCTGCATACCAAACACCAACTATCCCCAAATTCAATATATTTACAAATAGAAATGATAGGGGTATAAAAATAATCCATAATCTTAATAATGTATTAGTCATTACATACTTTGTATCTCCAGCACCTCTAAGTGCTCCTGAAATTACAATTGTAAACGTTAACCACATCTGGTTTAGCCCCATAAATAACATTACAGGAGCTCCAGTATTTATAACGACAGAATCTTTTGTAAAAATTCCAATAATCTGGTTAGGGAAAATTATAAATATAGTACCTATAAATATGCCCCAGAAAACACCCATTCCTGCAGAAAGAAAACCTACTTCAGATGCTTTGTCTGGATCCTGTTCACCAAGAGATTTTCCTACTAATGTAGCAGTAGCTATAGACATTCCAACTGCTGGCATAAATGATAGAGATTCTATCTGAATTAATATTCTAAATGTAGCTTCAGCAACAGTATCAAGTTTAGATACAATAACAGCCATAACAACAAATGATATATGCATTAAAGCTTGTTCAATACCACCTGGAAGACTTATTTTCCATAATGGTTTTAATATATCTTTATTAAAGAAAAATTTCATTTTTAATCGAATGTTACTTTTTTTAATATATATAACAAAAACATATAAAAGAAGTGCAATCATTCTTGATCCAGAAGTTGACCAAGCAGCACCTTCAATCCCAAGTTCTGGAAATGGACCAATACCTAATATTAGAACAAAATTACCAATAATATTAATAATATTTGATACACCTGTAATTACCATGGGAGTTACAGTATTTCCAGAACCTCTTAATGTCGCGGCAAATGAAAAGCATAAAAACATTGGTACAAAACCGATCATTATTATTTTAAAATAACTAATAGCATCGTTATATACTTTATCTGAAATATCAAAAATTTTAAAAATAGAATTACTAAAAATATATCCTAAAGCTAAAATAATTATACCGATTATTAAGTTCAGAGTAATATTTTGCTCCGCTATGGCTTCAAGTTTTTTATAGTTTTTTTCTCCTAAAGCTCGGGATATTAATGCTACAGCACCAGTATTAAATGCAGAAAATATAAATATCAATGTATAAACTATTTGGTTCGCAAATCCGACTGAAGCAAGTGCTTCTTTTCCTATAAATCTACTTATCATTATTGTATCTGCCACACCTAACATAGTGTTTAGAAACATTTCCATTATTGCTGGTAAAGACATTGTTATTATCATGAATAAAAGTGCTTTTTTATTTTGTATTATTTCTTTTAAATTAATCATCTAAGCATAATAATTGAATCAGTTTGTTTGATAAATAGAAAAACAGTGATAATATTAAAAAATGAGTGAAAAAGCAGTTTTATTAGCAAACCGTTTAGCAGAGATTCTACAGAAACTAAATACAGGATTATCAATAAATGTAAAAGATCTAGCAATTGAGTTTTCTGTATCAGAAAGAACTATTCAAAAAGATCTAAATGAGAGGTTAGATCCTAAAATTATAGAACCTCTTGGAAATGGTATTTATAGACTTGTACCTGGTTATCTAGGTAATATTACACCTAAAGATATTAAAGATTTTAGTCAACTATCTGGTATAATCGATCTTTATCCAGATCTTGATGATGTATTACGAAATAGAATTAGAGATACAATATTAGTTAAATCAAGTGTTAATAAAAGTTGTATTCCAAAAGCATCTGATTTTAAAGAGATTAATTATGTAATCATTAACTCATTATTAATCAAATTTAGTTATAATAATAAACAATTAGTCTCTGAGCCATATAAACTACTAAATAACAGTGGGATATGGTATTTACTTGCAAAAAGTGATGGTGTTGTAAAAAGTTATTGTGTTCATAAAATGAAAAAGGTTAGACGAGATATTAATCACTTTATTATCGATGATAAACTTTTAAAGGATATAGAAGATAATCCAAGTCCATGGTTTAGAGAGGATAAAGTTAATATTGTCTTAAAAATAAAATCTGATTTTGCTGAATATTTTTTAGATCGAAATATAATTTCAGACAGAGACAGTGTAATTACAAATTCTGACAATTCTTTAACTGTAAAATTAAAAGTTAACTCTATAGATGAGATTAAAGGTTTAATTAAATATTGGTTACCAAAAATAATTGTGGTAGAACCTAAAACATTAGAAGATGAAATAAAAAAAGATTTAAAAGAATATTTATAACGAACCAACCCTTCGCATCGCTTTGTTAAATTGTTTGCAGAAGGAGTCACTAATGATTAGAGACATATTAAAAAGTACTGAATATTTTGTAATAAAATGGTATGCAACACTGCATTTACAACAACAAAGAGTTATTAAGTTATACAAAATTGGTGGTATAACACAGAGTATTGCAAACAAGGAACTTCGATCAATATATAAGCAGATGAGATTAACTAGAAGCTTTGATAATTTAATAATTAGATTAATGGCAAAAGCACAAACACTAAGTCTTGATTCCTAGGTTATAGACTAAGATATAACTTTGTTGTAGTTTTATATTATGGCGATGATTAAAACAACTAAAGAGATAAAAGAAATTTCAATAATGGCAGAACTTATTACAGATTTAATTAACAAAAGTCTGTCTTGGGTTAAACCAGGTATTACAACATTGGAATTAGATAGATTAATAGAAGAAGAGATGAATAAAATGGGTGTAAGTGGCCCATGTAAAGGTTATTATGGCTTCCCATGTGTAAGTTGTATATCTGTTAATGAATATGTAACCCATGGTATCCCTAACGATAGGGAACTGTTAGAGGGAGATATTGTTGATATTGATTTAGTTATAGAAAGAAATGGTTATTATTCAGATTGTTCTAGAACTATTGGGGTAGGTAAAATATCTAAAGATGCACAAAAGTTAATTGATACTACCGAGGAATGTCTGTTTAATGGCATTAAAGCAGCAATTCCAGGAAATACATTAGGTGATGTAGGTTATGCAATACAAAGTCATGCTGAATCAAATGGCTATACTGTTGTTCGCGAATACAGTGGTCACTTCATAGGTTTAGATATGCATGAATCTCCTTCAGTTACTAATCATGGTACACCTGGAGTTGGTGAAGTTTTAAAGCCTGGAATGATATTTTGTATTGAGCCGATGATTAATCAAGGTCGACGAGCTATCACAGATCGAAACTGGGTAACAAAAACCCGGGATGGAAAACTTTCATCACGGTGTGAACATATGGTTTTAATAACAGAAACAGGTAACAAGGTTTTAACTGGACATTTATGAATCGAGATAAATTAAGGGCTATATCCATTATTGGTTTAGTCTCTTTTGGGCATTTTTGGCATGATATTTTTACAGCTTTTGTTACACCACTTATGCCAGTCTTAAAACAAACCTTTGAACTGGATTATCTTCAAACAGGGTGGATATTAATTGCTGTAAGGATACCATCTTTATTAAGCGCAAATATTGCAGGATTTGCAGAAAAACATAATCCAAAATGGTTTGTTATATTTTGTCCATTAATCACTTCAATTGCAATTACCTTATTAGGAATAGCTCCTAATTATTATATGATATTATTACTAGTTTTTATCTCAGGATTAAGTGCTGCAGGTTTTCATGTACCTGCTCCAACTTTACTAAAAAGATCAGCACCAAATCGTATTGGCGCTGCAATGACATCGTTTCAAATTGGTGGAGAAGCTGCTAGAACCTTAGGACCAATGATAATCGTATTAATAATTGCTACTATTGGTATTAAAAATATGTACTATTTAATACCTATCTCAATGTTAGTATCCCTTGGCTTTTATTTTGCATTTAATAAAATCGATGTATCATTGACTGCAAAAGAAAAAAAGAAGGGATCTATAATTGAAACAATAAAAGAAGGAAGAGGTGTTTTTTTAATTATTATTGGTATATCAATTCAGAAATCATTAATTTCTACAATAATGAAAAGTTTTTTACCACTTTATTTACAAAGTAAAGGAGAGTCTTTATTAACTTCTAATGCCGCACTTTCAATAGTTCAGGCTTCTACTGTTTTAGGAGTAGTCGTAGTTGGTTTCATTATTGATAAAATTGGTCCAAAAAAAATATTGTATATTGTATTATCTGGAGCAACATTGTTTATTGTTCTTTTTGTAACAATACCAAGTTTACCACTATACCCAATGTTAATTTTAATAGGTTTCTTCTCATTTGCATCTATGCCTGCAATATACACACTAATACAAAGCAGAGGTTTTAAGTTTCCAACAACGGCAAATGGTATTTTTATAACTCTAAACTTTGGTATAACATCAATTATGTTAATTATAGCTGGAAAGATATCAGATATGTACTCAATTGATTTCACATATCAGATTTTTGGATTATGTGCTTTAATTGGTATACCTGTTTTAATTCTTTTAAAAAGATATAAAAAAATCTAGAACATATTAATGAACAAAAATATAAAATATAATTACTAGTCAATTCCTTTTAACTTTGTCATAATGTATTTTATGAATAACAATAACAAAGTTTATAATAAACTTAATAAAGTATATAAAAGGGATTGGTATTATCTATTCAGAGATCTTAAAAAACTTGAAAAAAATCCTAATGAATTAAAACTTTTAGAACTAGATAAAAGAATTCAAAAGTCAATAGATTTAAGAATATCCAGAGTAAATAAAAAACCTAAATTGTATTACAATAATGATCTACCAGTAACAAAAAGAAGAGATGAAATTGTAAAAACAATTAGAACAAACCAGGTTGTAATTATTTCTGGTCAGACTGGATCAGGAAAAACAACTCAGATACCAAAATTTTGCCTTGAGGCAGGTTGTGGAGAGAGTGGTATTATCGCTTGTACACAACCTAGAAGAATAGCTGCCATATCTGTTGCAACTAGACTTGCTGAGGAGTTAAAAACTCCACTTGGAAAAGATGTTGGATATAAAATTAGATTTGGAGAAGAATTTTCTAAAGACGGATATATAAAAGTTTTAACAGACGGAATGTTATTAGCAGAAACTCAGGGTGATAGATTTTTAAATAACTATGACTGTATCATTATAGATGAAGCACATGAAAGAAGTCTTAATATCGATTTTATTATTGGTATCTTACGAGACTTAATAAAAAAAAGAAAAGATCTTAAAATTATTATAACTTCCGCAACAATTGATACGGAGAAATTTTCAAAGGCATTTAATGATGCTCCTGTTATTGAAGTAACTGGAAGAACATATCCTGTTGAAGTTATTTACAAAGAAGAAGAGAAAGAGGATTTAGAATTAAGTTTTGGTGAAAGAACTGCTAATGCAACCTCTGATTTATTAGATAGTACAAATAGTGGAGATATTTTAACATTTTTACCAACTGAGCAGGATATTAGAGACTGTATCGATCAGTTAACTAAAAGATATAATGGTAAAGTAGAACTGCTACCACTGTATGCTAGATTAACTCAAAGTGAACAAAGAGCTGTATTTAAACAAACAAATAGTCGTAAGGTTATAGTATCTACAAATATAGCAGAAACATCTTTGACTATTCCAGGTATTAAATATGTTGTTGACTCTGGTGTTGCAAGAATTTCTCAGTACTCTCCACAAACAAGAACAATGGGTTTACCTGTATCCCCAATATCTCGTAGTAGTGCTGACCAGAGAAAAGGACGTTGTGGTAGAATAGAAAATGGTATCTGTATTCGTTTATATTCAGAAGCTGATTTTAATAAAAGATCACTGTTTACTCCGCCAGAAATTCAACGAACCAATTTAGCCGAAGTTATCATGAGAATGATTGCATTAAAATTAAATGATGTAAAAAACTTTCCATTTATAGATTCTCCTTCAAACTCAGGAATTAAAGATGGATATGATCTTTTAATTGAGCTAGGAGCAATAAAAAAAGTAAAAGATCTGTGGCATTTGACTCAATATGGTTTAATAATGTCGAAATATCCAATTGATCCAAGAGACTCTAGAATGATATTAGAAGCAAAAATAGAGGGTTGTGTTGAAGAAATAACAGCATTAGCTGCAGTAGTATCCGTGCATGACCCAAGAAATAGACCAAAAGAACAATCAGGGCTAGCAGATGAGAGACAGGCAAAATTTAAACATCCTGAATCAGACTTTTTAACTCTTTTAAATATTTGGAATGAATACCAGTTACAGAAGAAACAAAAAAGCAGTACTAATGGAAAAATTAAAAAATGGTGTAAAACAAATTTTATATCGTATAAAAGAATGAGAGAGTGGAGTGATATTTATAGACAGCTTTTAGTACAAAACAAAGAAAACAATATAAAACAGACAACATTACCTAAAGAAGACTGGACAAATAAAGAACTAAATAATAATTATGGAAGAATCCATAGGTCAATATTAGCAGGGTATTTAAGTACCATAGCATTAAAAAAAGAGAAAAATTTTTACAGGTTAACTAAAGATCGAGAGGGTATGATTTATCCAGGGTCTGGTATTTTCAACTCATCAGGAGAGTGGGTTTGCTCATATGAACAAGTTAAAACTAGTAGACTGTTTTTAAGAACTGTAGGTAATATTGATGTAGAGTGGCTTGAGAGGTTAGGTGAAAATCTATGTAAAAAAAGTTACTCAGCACCCTATTATAGTGTTGAGTTAGGTGAGGTTAGGGCATTAGAAAGGGTATCTCTTTTTGGATTACCTATTGTTTATAATCGAGACGTATCCTATGGACAATATAATAAACAAGAATCTACAAAAATATTTATCAAATCATGCCTTGTTGAAGGTGAACTAACACCAAAACAGAGAAAAGAGTATGGTTTTTTAGATTTTAACCTAACTTTAATCGAAAAAATATCAAAAATGGAAGATAAATTAAGACAAAGAAACATACTAGTAGATCAAAGTTCTATAGATAATTTTTATGACTCTAGAATTCAAAATGTCTCTTCTTTAAACGAGTTAACATCTCTAATTAGAAAACAAGGTGGAGATAAATTCCTTAGAATGAAAGAGGAAGATCTTTATTCAGAAATTCCTGGAGGATTAAATGAATTTCCTGATACCTATACCATAGGTGAATCTACCTTTAAAATTGATTATCATTTTGATCCTGGTAAAGAGTTAGATGGAGTTACTATAAAAGTTCCAGCTACTGTAGCTATGGATGTTCCTAAAGAACGACTAGAGATGGCTGTACCAGGCCTTTTAAAAGAGAGAATTACTGCTTTAATAAAAGGATTACCAAAAGAATATAGAAAAAAACTCATTCCTATTAATAGTACTGCAGAGGATATAATCAAAAACATGGAGATAACTTCTTCAAGCCTTCATACTCAATTAAGTAATTATATTTATCAGAACTGGAGATTTAATATTCCTGTTAATACATGGGATGATACAAAATTACCTGAACACTTAAGAGTTCGAATCGCAATATTAGATACAAGAGGTAAGGAAATTAAATCTAGTAGAGATGGTGAAATATTATATGATGATTATTCTAATAGACTTCATAATATTAAAAAGATAAAAAAAGCTAAAGAAAATTATGAAAGAACGAATATTACAAAATGGGATTTTAACGAACCAATTGAGAAAAGTATTATCATTAAAGGTATACAATATTATCCTGGGTTAAAAATTGTAGAAGAGACAACGTCATTATTGTTATTCGATCGAGAAAAAGAAGCTAAAAGAATACATAAAGATGGCACCGCATTATTAGTATTAAATAGTTTAAATAAGCAAATAAAAGCAATTAAATCAGAAGTTCAATTAACAGCAGAAAATAGGTTTTTAACTAACTATTTTGATGGAGAGAAAATTTATTATTTTCAGTTCTTTTATAGATTAATAAAAAATAACATTAATATTGAAATACGTAATAAAGTTGAATTTAATAATTTTATTGAAGAATTATCTCCTTTACTATTAAATAAAGCAAATGACTTAAATGATGATATCTCTGAAGTATTTACAGAATATAAACTTGTAAGAGAAAGCCTTTCTAGGGTATCAAAAAATCTAATAAAAAGAGGAAAACTGTTTTTAGAAGATGTAAACTTCGAATTAGAAAGATTAATGCCTAAAGATTTTATAGTTTCAAGTATTTCTTTTACTAGTTTATTAAGATATCTAAAAGGATTAAACGATAGAATTAATAAAGGATCTCTGAATTTAATTAAAGATTTAGAGAGGCAAAAGGACATTAAATGGTTTCACGATGAATATGACTATATTATGTCCAATCTATCACCTGCAGCTTCAATAGATAAATTAGATCTGCTTATTCAATATAAAACCATGTTAGAGGAATATCGTGTATCTATATTTGCTGGGAATATAAAACTTCCAGTCAAAGTTTCAGATACTAGACTTGAAAAGTTATTAGATGAAATAGAAAGAACTATTTGACCGTTATTAATTTTATATGCTAGTATTTTAAAAAATCATATTAATAGGAAAATATAATTATGAGAGTATTAGTTGTTGATGATTCCCGGATAATGCGTAGTATTGTAAAAAATACACTATTACAAAGCAAATCTTATTCTTTTGAATTTGTAGAAGCATCTAATGGAATAGACGCTTTTAATATATTAGAAAGAGAAATAATAGACATCTTACTTGTTGATTGGAATATGCCACACTTAAATGGTCTTGATCTTGTAAAAGAACTTAGAGCAATGGCAAAATATTCTAAACTTCCTATAATCATGATCACTTCTGAAGCAGCAAAATATAATGTAATAGAAGCTGTTAAAGCAGGAGTTAACGACTATTTAATAAAGCCATTAGGCGAAGGTAATTTAGTAAATAAAATAACACAGGTATTAGATACTATAAGGTAGGACAGCTCATGGATACAAAATACATTGAACCTTTTATTGAGGCTACAATTAATATTTTTAAAGAATTTTATAATGAAACACCAATAATGAAAAATCCATTTCTATTTAGTAAAGAAGAGGATTTAGGATGGGATCTTTCGGCAGTTATTGGAATTGCAGGAGAGACTAAAGGTGTCATAACATTAAGTTTTCCAAAAGAACTAATTATTATGTTAACCCAGAAGTTAGTTGGTTATGATATACTAGATATTGATGATGATGTAATTGATTCTACAGGAGAAGTTGTTAATATTATTGCAGGAAATGCTAAGAAAGGTTTAGAACAATTTAGACTAGTTATTTCTCTTCCATCAATTGTGCAAGGGACATCACATAAAATAGCATGGCCCTCAAGTAATATTCCAATAATAACAATTCCTTTTGAACTCTCTGAGGGGATTTTTTATGTATCAGTAGGTTTAGAAAATATCATAAAGTAATTAAAGGATGTAACATAAGTGAAAAAGAATCCATTTTTATCATTTTTATATATTGGTTGTACCGAAAATTCTGGTTTAAAAGAAAGATCTCGAAGTGCCGTTTTAAGTAGTATTTCGTTAATAAGTGTTATCATTTTAATAACTTTTACAGTCGTTGATATAATAGAGGAATCCTACCTGATTTCAATTTTCACAGGGATCACAGCCATAACAATAACTATTTCTATAATTTTAGTAGGCATAACAAAAAAACTAATAATAGGTACTACTTATGTAAGTTATATTGCTTTTACACTGTTTGCGTTGTTGATATTCACTAGTGGATCAGAAAAAGCTGGTTATTTTTGGATCATGTTATTCCCGTTAGTATCGATATTTTTTCTTGGAATTATCCATGGATCCATTTTAACCCTCATTTTTGGAATTCTAGCATATTTCCTTATATTTAAAATTACTGGTTTAGAAGCTCTCCCTGTTAATGTCGCAATGGGTGGTAGGGCTATCGGAGCATATATTGGAGTAACTCTTTTTACTGTTGCGTTTGAATTAATACGTATTCAAGCATTTAATAAATTAGAGCAAACTTCAGATAACCTCGTAGCTAAAAGACGACAAACTACTATGATATTAAATAATGTTAAACAGGGTATATTTTTATTGGATGAAAATCTAAATTTAGCAGATGAACGATCAACATATTTTAATAATCTTTTTGGATCAACAACTGTATCCCATTCTTTTATGGAATTGATTAAAGGTAAACTCCCACAAAGGGATTATATTGCAACTAAAGATTATCTAGAATTGTTTTATAATAAAACAGTTAATCCAACACTTTTAACTTCAATTAACCCAATTGAAAAAGTATTAATGAACTTCGATGGTGAAAATGCAGAGAAATCACAAGTTTGGTTAGAATTCAATTTTGAAAGAATATTATTAAAAAATGGAGAGATACAGATATTAGGTCTTTTTAAAGATGTTACAACTCAAGTATTATTAGAAGAACGGTTAACAAGAGAGGAAAATGAAAGTTTAAAAAATATGGAAAGTTTATTCCAAATAATCCATGTTAACCCAGAGCTAATGGAAGAATTTTTAAAAGATTCTCATGATGAAATAAGTATAATAAACGATTTCCTTAAAGTTGAAACTAATGAAACCAGTAAATTGATAAACCATATTTTTGCATCTGTTCATAGTATTAAAGGTAACGCTATGTTATTAGGGTTAAAAACTATTGCAAATAAACTAAAAGATTTTGAAGACTATATTAAAGAATTACGTAATACTAAACCAACATGGCGTGAACTTTTAAAACTAACAGTTAATTTAGCAGATTTAAAACATGATTTAGATGGAATTAATGTTTTAATTGAAAAAATTATTGCTTTCAAAGGACAAGCTGGCGGAGAGATAAAAAATAAAAAATATATTTTTGAAGAGTCATTAAAAAAATCTTTAGTTCGACTAGGTGTTGAATATAATAGAGAGTTAGAGCTAGATGTAACACAATATGATAATAAATTAATTCCAGAAAAATATAGGAGATTATTCAAAGATTCTATAAACCAATTTGTTAGAAATTCTGTTGCTCATGGTATAGAAGATGTTGAAGAAAGATTTTCAAAAGGTAAAGAACCTACTGGAAAGATATTTATTTCTTTAAAAAAGAAGGAAAATGTATTAGAATTTATCTATAGAGATGATGGAAGAGGCTTAAATCTTAATAAAATTGTTAAATCTGCTATAAAAAAAGATATAATAACAGTAGAAATAGCAAGAAAATTAAAGTCTTCTGATGCAGTTAAGTTAATATTTAACCCTGGGTTTTCAACAGTAGATGATATTGATAATCTCGCAGGGCAAGGGGTAGGTATGAATGTGATAAAAAATTATGTAGATAATGCAGGTGGTAAACTAAATATTAAATCTTCAGTAGGGAAATTCTGTGAATTCAGAATTTTATTAAAAGCTTAATGGATAAGAAAGATATTGTCCAATTAGGAAGTTATTTAACTGACTCTATATTAAGTGAAAAGATAAGCGCTGAACAATTATTTAAAAAAATTGCAACAATTCTTCCAGGTGACAGCAAAAGTTCATATAAATTATTTCAAGATATTTGGAACAATAAATGTAGAGAGAGTGGGAATAATAATGCAGATATAAGTCAACCAATGTTATTAAGTCGAGGTTTTAGTAGAGATATAACAACGGAAGAACAGCTCTCTTCATTTTTACCAGAAGAGAAAATTTTGATTAATAAAGATATTTTTAGATCCCACTTAGAAGGATTAGATTTAGTTAAACTTGATAGTATAAAACAGAAACATATAATGGATACATTAATAAAAGAATCTATTGGGTTAAGTTCTAATGATGTACTGCTATATTACAATCTTATAAAGATAAATCAGCTTAGTAATTCTTCAACAAATAACACATCTAATAGTATAGTTAATGAAGATATCGATTATCCAACTGAACTATACCAATTAGCAGTAAAGGCATTTAACCTAAATGCTCATAATATTAAAAAAATTAATGGTAAAAGTATTAATGAAGATGCTGTTTCATCAATAATTACCGATGCAATTAAAAAAAGACGTATTAATCCACAAGTATTAGCACTCTGTCTAGGTAGAAACAATAAGAAATTTATTGACTTTCTGACAGATTTCATGACTTTTTTTATTAGTCAAAGAGGGGATGATGCTCAAGAAATATTTACATATATGGGCTTCTATATTTTATTTCATGGTTCTACTACAGCCCAAACAAGTAATCTTAATCTAAGCTCTAATTTAGAAGCATTTATAACTGATAGAATTGGTCGTGTTCGAAGTGTTTATTATGTTGCTATGCTTTTTGCTCATACTTTTTCTGTTATATTAGCTGCTCAAATATTTGAAATTTCAGCTAAATATCACAATAGTCCTTTAGAACAAAGGTTGAAACTAGAAAAGTTATATAGTGCAGATAATAGAAGACAATTATTAGTTCAAAATGCTATAAGTATTGCTTCTAGAAAAATATCTTCATATAAAAGTGAGTCCTTAGAAGTTCAAAATGCAATAAAGCGTTTTATGTCAAATAAAAAAGATTTGATATCTGTAAAAGATATCTTTCAAAATGATTATAGATCTTAGATTTAGCGGAGAGTCAAATGGTTATACATCCTAGAGATAATTTTAAAAATATTGTAAAAATTTTAGATATAATTAATCCTTTTCTTATAATAATATCTATAATAGGTCTGTTTTGTGAATATACTTTTCTGAAAGCCTATGTCTTATTACCTAATAAAATTATTTCGGTAATATTCGTTTTTGATTTTGCATTAAGAATAATCAGCTATAAACCTATATTATATCTAACTAAAGGTTATGGTTGGGTGGACTTTTTAGCCAGTCTCCCAGGAATATTTTTCTTCTTAGATAATACACCACTATTTGCAGTTTTTAAGATTATTAAGGTTGGACGTTTCTTTAAAATAATAAGAATACTTAGATTTTTAAGAGTTTTTAGTTTCTTAAAAAAGATGAAATCAGACTCTATTTGGATCCAAGATAGAATTATGAAAATTGGTGTCACAATAGTAATGATATTTGTTGTAGGGATTATCGTTATAGATAATAAAGCAACAAGTAGTCTACAGATGCAAGAATCTAGAATTTTGGAATCTGATTATATTGCAGCCAATGGAGAAATCCTAACGTTAGTTAAAAATCGAAAAGATATATTGTTTTATACAAATGACTCTATACTCTTTTCTAGGGAAGGACAAAAGATTACTGACTATTCTATTATATCTGATCTAATAAGCAGTGAATTAGATACTTATCTTATTATGCAGATAGAAGAGGGCGTATATTCACCTATTGATAATTTAATACTTCCAATAACTGGAATAATAATGGAACAGGGTCAAATTACTGATTATTTAAATAGTATTATGTTGTCGTTATTAACAACTCTTTTAGTTATTTTAACAGTAATTATATTTTATATGGGTTTTGTATTTGCTAAAGATATGCAGATTATACAGTTAATTATTGACTCTTTTGATGCAGGTGATGATTTTTTATTACAACAAGAAGCTGAGAATTATAAAAATGATGAAGGTGATTTAATTATTAATCCTGATGAAAGTGAGTTAACTAGCCTATTAAAAGCAGCAGCAAATCATTCTTCAGGTAGTTCTAGTGGTACTGATTCTCTTTTAATGGGACTTGTTGGTATGGGAGATCCTATCGTTCCTCAGGTTGAAGTGCAAGATTATTCTATTGATAATTCCAGGGAACTCATCGAAGAAACTGTTAAGAGACTTACTCCTGCAATTATAAAGTACATAAAAAAAGAGTTAAAAGATTAGATCTTTTAACTCTTGATGCCACCAAAGAGACTTGAACTCTTGACACAGGGATTTTCAGTCCCCTGCTCTACCGACTGAGCTACAGCGGCATTTACGAATATATTTATATTAAAATCTTGTAATTTAGTCAATAACTATTGTAAATAAATTAAACTAGTAGGTACTATAACATATGAATCAGTATAAAAGAGGTATTCAGGCATATAAATCAGTTTCTACAGGATCACTAGTTAAAACTGATCCTTTAGAAACACCTGTAATCCATAAAACCCCACAACCTAAACAAGGTTTAATAAAAACTACAAAAGAAGAAAATAAATATACAAAAGTTGCAAAATTACTTTTGATTTTAGGTACAGATGAAGCTTCGAAAGTTATATCACACTTGCCACCAAATGAAATTGAAAAAGTATCAATGGAAATCACCAAGATTGATAGAGTTGGTAAAAGTGAGGCGTATCTACTTTTACAAGAGTTTGGTAAAGATAGTACTGCATATAATAGAAACCAAGGTGGGGTTGAAACTGCTAGAAGTATTTTAATTTCAGCATTTGGCCAGGATAAAGGTAATGAACTATTATATAAAGCTGTTCCTGATAGTGCTGATAAACCGTTTGCATTTTTAAATGATTTAGATTTCACTCAAAGAATGATGGTATTACGAAAAGAGAGTGTTTCAGTCTTAACTATAGTTTTACATCATTTATCTCCAATATATTCTTCCCCTATAATTGAATCGTTACCACCAGATCAACAAAAAGAAATTGTTTTAAGAATGTCAAAATTAAAACAAGTAAGCCCACAAGTAATTAGTATCATTTCTGAAAGTTTAACTGAAAAAATTATTAAGATGGGAAATACAGATAGTGTGGAATTAGATGGTAGAGGGGCATTAGCAGATATTCTAAAACATATGGATAGATCATCTGAAGACAATATATTACAACATATTGAAAGTTCTGATCCTGATTTAGGAGAAACCATTAGAGACAGGTTATATACGATTGATATAATTTATAATATTGAACCTATTGATTTTCAAAAAATAATTCAAGAAATTACAGACCAAGATTTAGTTTTTTTGATTAAAGGTGAATCAAAGGATATTCAAGGGCGAATCTGGGGTGCTATGTCTGAAGGTCGAAGGCTTTTAGTAGAAGCTGAAATGGAAATCCTTGGACTTGTTAAAAAAAGTGATGCTGATCGCATGACTAAAGATTTTATAAATTTAATTAGAAATAAAGAAGAATCTGGAGAACTCAGAATCCTTGGTGATGATGATTGGATCTATTGATAAAAAACTATTATTTATTGTATTATATTTTTCATGAATATACAGGAATTAAAAAGAAAATATATTGAGTTTTTTGTCTCTAACAACCACAAAGAGATCTCTGGTAAATCATTAATCCCAGAGAACGATCCAACAGTTCTTTTCACTACTGCTGGAATGCACCCTCTAGTACCTTTTATTTTAGGAGAAGAACACCCTTCAGGTAAAAGATTAACTAATGTTCAAAAATGTATTAGAACAGGTGACATTGATGATGTTGGTGATGCTACACATTTAACTTTTTTTGAGATGTTAGGTAACTGGTCATTAGGAGACTATTTTAAAAAAGAAGCAATAAATATGAGTTACCACTTCTTAAAAGATGTTATTGGAATAGATATTGATAAGTTATCAGTAACAGTTTTTAAGGGCGATGATGATGCACCCTGTGATGATGAATCTATAGGGTATTGGAAAGAGCTAGGTATACCTGATAATAAAATATATAAACTACCCAAAAGTGATAACTGGTGGGGTCCTGCTGGAGCTACTGGTCCTTGTGGTCCTGATACAGAAATGTTTATTGATACTGGTATTGATGCATGTTCAAGTGAATGTATACCAGGTTGTAGTTGTGGTAAATATTTTGAAATTTGGAATAACGTATTTATGCAATATAACAAGCAAGAAGATGGTTCTTTTGTCCCTATGGAACGAGCTTGTGTTGATACTGGAATGGGTGTTGAAAGAACCATTACTATGTTACAAGGAAAAAAATCTGTCTATGAAACTGTTCTTTTCCAACCTTTAATAAAATTAATAGAAGATCTAAGTGGAAAAACATATGGAACAGATGAAGAAACTGATATGTCAATTAGAATTATTTGTGATCATATAAGAACATCAACTTTTATTATTGGAGACGAGAAAGGTGTGCAACCTTCTAATGTAGGGCAAGGTTATATTCTTAGAAGACTACTTAGACGAGCAATTAGACATGGAAAAAAACTTGGATTAGAGGGCAAGTTTATTTCTAAACCTTCAGATATGGTAATAGAAATGTATAAAGACCAGTATCCTGAATTATTAGAGAAAAAATCATTTATATTCTCAGTTTTCGAAGCTGAGGAGGATAAATTTGGTTTAACACTAAAAAAAGGTGAAGCTGAATTTGCAAAACTACTGCCAAACTTAAAAAGAAACCCTAAAATGATAATCCCAGGTAGGGTAGCATTTAATCTCTTTGATACATATGGATTCCCTTTAGAATTAACTGAAGAGTTAGCTAAGGAAGAGGGTATGACAGTTGATAGGGATGGTTTTGATAAAGCATTTCTAAAACATAAAGAGATGTCAAAAAAAGGTGCCGACAAAATATTTAAAGGTGGATTAGCTGATGATTCTGAAATGTCCACAAAATATCACACTGCAACACATCTGCTTCATAAAGCTCTAAAAGTTATTCTTGGTGATCATGTCAATCAAAAAGGTAGTAATATCACATCTGAACGTTTACGGTTTGATTTTAGTCATCCTGAAAAAATGACTCCAGAGCAGATAAAATCTGTAGAAGATATGGTTAATAAAGCAATTTCTGATAATCATAAAATTTCCATGGAAACTATGACTGTTGAACAAGCAAAAGAGAGAGGTGCAATGGCTCTTTTCTCTAGTAAGTACGGAGAGCAAGTTAAAGTTTACCAGATGGGGGATTTTAGTTTAGAAGTATGTGGTGGTCCTCATATGGAAAATACAGGTTCTCTTGGAACATTTAAAATAAAAAAAGAGCAATCATCTTCTGCTGGTGTTAGAAGAATAAAAGGTGTATTAAAATAATAAAAAGGTGCCTAGGCATCTTTTTATTTATATGAACTATATTTTCTTTTGGCATTAATACATATGTTTCAATTTAATTATATACAAATTGAAACATATATTAAAAATAATTAATACTTTTTATTTGAAAAAACATTTTCTGTGTATTATTGTTGTTATATGATCTCTCATTTTGTTCGATTATTAATTCTATTATCTCTAATATCATTTTCAATTTCTATTTATTGTAGAGAGGATAAAGGTGTAATATTAAATGTTACAGGTGATGCAGAACTGTTTGATTCACAAATTGGGGGTTATGCTAAAGCTGAAATTGGAAATTTATTATATTTAGACTCATTAATTATAACTGGAAGAGAAACTTGGGTAGATATAATGATAGGCGATTCTTTTTATTCTATATCGCCCCTAAGATTTAGTGATATTTCAACTTTTCTAACTGATAGAAGAATTACAAGCATTGAACATTTAAATATGTTTTTTAAATCTATTGATAAAATTATAAATTTAGTTGGAGATAATAAATTAACTAATAACCAAGAAATATCACTGTATAAACAGGCACTAATTGAATTAAATAATAGAGAATATCAGCAAGTAATTAATATTTTTGCTAAAATTGATGATCCTGATTATTCTGATTTTGATGTGGAAGATTATTATATCTATTATACATACTGTTTAATGGTTATGGAGGACTTTCAAGGGGCTTTGTATAAAGCCTTTATGTTTTTACATTATAGTGAGCCGGATTCCAGTGTTGTTCATCTGTTACCCAAGGAATTACAATATTTGTCTGCTGTTTGTGCATTTTATCTTGAACAAGATGAACTTGCAGTAAATTTACTAGAAGCTTTCTTTAAAAATAAAAATATGGAGAATGCCAATCTTGTTGCACTTTCCATATATAACGCTATTAACAATTAAATTAACTATAATAACAGATGTATGCAGTTTCTACTTCAGCAATAACTTGAAATGTAGTGTTTTCATTAACTTTAAATGATTTGCCTTTTAAAATTGTATTAAATTCTTTTTTTCCCTGTAACTTAACTTTTAATCTACCAGAGATGACATCCATAATTTCATTCTTTGTAGTTGAGAATTCATATTCACCTTTTTCCATTACACCGATAGTGGCTGGCCCTTTTTCAGTTTTCATTCCAATAGATTTAACTTTACCATCAAAATATTCATTAGATTTTAGCATTTTTTATCCTTAATATAGTTTTAATAAAAATACATCTTAACAAACTAAGTTTCAATATTCAAAATATAAACTTTTAGTAATACTATTATAGATTTATTGAATAATATGTAGAATAATAAATATAGGGGATTATATGTTTAAAATTGTATTTGTTTGTCTAGGTAATATTTGTAGGAGTCCTTCAGCAGAGGGAATTTTTAAAAAACTTATTATAGATCATAATCTACAAAATGATATCTATATCGATTCAGCTGGAACATCAGCATACCATGTAGGTGAGCGTTCTGATTCAAGAATGAGACAACATGCGTATAAAAGAGGGTATCAACTCACTTCTTTATCAAGAAGGTTTGTACATAAGGATTTTAATGATTTTGATCTGATTATTGTTATGGATCAAAGTAATTTTACTGATGTAAAAAATATTGATATCGATGGTGATTATTCTGATAAGATAATGATGATGACAAGTTTCTCTACAAACTATTCTAATACTGACGTCCCTGATCCATATTATGGAGGCCCTGATGGTTTTGATAATGTAATTACAATTCTTGAAGAGAGTTGCCTAGGGCTTTTAGAGTACTTAAAATCTAATGATAAACTTTGAATCTTTAATTAATGAAAAAATATCTAATATACTACCCATTTCAGGTGGATGTATAGGTAGTAGTTATAGAGTTCTTACAGAGAAAAATGATTATTTTATTAAAACATATAAAAAAGTTGGAATATCACAAAATGAAGCAAATGGATTAAAAGAGATTGGTAAATATGTTTTAGTCCCTGAAATCAAAAAAGTTACAGAGAATTGTCTTGTTTTAAAATATATAAAACAAGCAAAACAAAAATTAGACTTTCAGACTAAATTAGGGATTAGTATCGGTAAATTACATCTAAATAATTCGAGTAAGTTTGGCTTTTACGAAAATAACTATATAGGTGAGACACCACAAATAAATTCATATGATGAATGTTGGGACACTTTTTATATTAAAAACAGATTAGATTATCAAGTTTCTCTGTTAAACAAAAAAGCATATAGTTTTATTCATGAAAAATATAAATTATTAAGAGTTCTTATTCCTGATATATTAGATGGATCCCATGAGGAACCAAGTTTAATACATGGTGATTTATGGGGAGGAAATGTTATTTGTAATAATGAAAACCAACCAGTTATAATTGATCCTGCTGTTTATTATGGTCATAGAGAGATGGAACTTGCTATGACTAAACTGTTTGGTGGATTTAGTATGGAATTCTATAATTCCTATAACGAGATTAATCCATTAAAAAAAGGGTGGCAGAAGCGAGAGAATTTATATAAGCTCTATCACATTCTGAACCACCTTAATATATTTGGTAATAGTTATAAGAGCCAAGTGATGACTCTTATGGATTTTTATTTATAATTAAACTTTAGGTGCATAATGGCTAAATTCCATGGCAAAGGTACCTCGGCCCTGTGTTTGACTTCGAAGTGTTGTTGTATATCCAAACATTTTAATTAATGGTGCTTGAGCTTTTACATGTTCGTGAGCAGGTTTGCTTTCCATACTACTTACAATTCCACCTCTTTTAGATAGACCACTTATAACATCTCCAACATAATCAGGGGGACATAATACATCTAAATTCATATGTGGTTCTAAAAGTACAGGTTTTGCTTTTCTAAATCCACTATCAAATCCTATAGAACCAGCTGCTTCATATGCATTTTCAGTTGCAGTTAATTCGTCGTAATTTACTTTTTCAAGTGTTACTTTAATATCTACAGTAGGATAGCCCATTAAACTACCTGCTCCAAATGCTGCTTCAACACCACGTCTTACAGCTTCTTGAAAATTAACAGGTAAAACGGTTTTCTTTAGATCACATATAAAAACATTACCTTCTCCTCTATCTCGAGGTTCTAATTTTAATGTAATATCTGCAAAATTATCTTTGCCACCTAATGTCTTTTCAAAAATTTCATTATGGGTAACTGGGGCCGTTATAGTTTCACGATAAGAAACTTGTGGTGTTCCAACATTTGCTGCAACTTTATACTCTTTAAGCACTCTCGTTACAAGAACATCTAAGTGAAGCTCACCCATTCCTGAGATTACAAGTTGCCCTGTTTCTATATCTTCATGTACTTTAAATGTTGGATCCTCTCGTCTTAAATTCTCAAGAGCGTTATTCATTTTTTCTTGATCACTTACAGTTTTAGGCTCAATTGCAACTGATATAACAGGCTCTGGGAAATCCATTTTTTCAAGTAAAACTTGTACACCTTCAGAACAAATGGTATCTCCTGTTTGAGCAAATTTCATTCCTACAACAACTGCAATATCTCCAGCTTCTACTGTAGAAATTTGCTCAGAAGAGTTAGCACTCATTCTTAAGATTCTTCCAATTCGCTCTTTCTTCTTTTTATTAACATTAAAAACTGCAGTTCCTGTTTTAAGGATTCCAGAATAAATTCTAATAAAACACAGTGCACCAGCATCTTTATCCTGCTGTATTTTAAATACTAGACCTGCTAGATCACCATTTTCTGATCTAGGAATCTCAATATCGGTATCTTTTTTTACATGATGAGCCAATACAGGAGGAAGCTCTTCAGGTGATGGTAAAAAATCAATAACACCATCTAAAACTGGTTGTACACCCTTATTTTTTAGTGAAGAACCAACAAAAACAGGTACTATTGACCTATTTATAGTATTTTCTCTTAATACCTTTCGTATTAATTCCATCGGAACATCTTCACCTTCAAGATATAACTCAGTCATTTCATCTGAAAAACTAGAAAGTTCATCAAGTAGGTTTTCTCTCCACTCATTTGATTTCTCTATCCATTCTTCTTTTATTGGTCCTCTAATAATTATTGAACCATCACTTTCAGAATCCCAAGTTAACTCTTCCATCGTGATTAAATCAATATTACCACAGTATGAAGACTCTTCACCCATTGGTATTTGAACAGGAACAGCTGTTGCTTTTAATCTATTTTTTATATCAGATATTACATTATAAAAATCTGCCCCAATTCTGTCCATTTTATTAACATATGCTATTCTTGGAACATTATATTTGTCAGCCTGATGCCAAACTGTCTCTGATTGAGGTTCTACACCACCAACAGCGCAAAAAACTCCAACAGCTCCATCTAATACTCTTAAAGACCTTTCTACCTCTGCAGTGAAGTCAACATGTCCTGGAGTATCAATAATATTTATTTGATGTTCTAACCAATAACATGTTGTTGCAGCAGATACTATTGTAATTCCACGATCCTGCTCTTGCTCCATCCAGTCCATAGTAGCATTACCATTATCAACTTCACCAATACGGTGATTTTTTCCTGTATAATAGAGTATACGCTCAGTCGTAGTTGTTTTTCCGGCATCAATATGTGCCATTATACCTATATTTCTCATTGTTTTATCAGTCATAATGAAAAAATAATAACATAATTGTTATGGTTAATTAATACACTCTGTACAAATATTTCTAACACTTTTATAATGGACATATGATAGATACAATATTTGATAAAATTTTGAGAAATGAGATACCATCAACAAAGGTATACGAAGATGAAAAGGTTTATGCTTTTAAAGATATAAATCCAATTGCTCCTGTCCATGTTTTAGTAATTCCAAAAGTTAAGATTGAGAGATTTAGTGAATTCGAGAATCAAGATATATCTTTAACTGGAGAATTTATACAAAGAGTAGCTTTAGTTGCTAAAGAGCTAGGTTTAGAAAAAGGTTATAGAGTTATATTTAATAATGGAGTAGAGGGCGGACAAGAAGTAGAATACCTTCATGCTCATATTTTAGGTGGTAAACAATTAAGTTTTCCAAAGTTGTAATTCTAATATTTTTATTAAATAGCTCTCTGATTTATAGTAATGAATTACTACTTTTGATTAATGAATATCGTGTGAAACATAATATTGAGAAGGTTACTTTATCAAAAAATCTAGAAAGAGCCTCAGTAAATCATTTAGATTATTTAATTCAAAATGGTTTTATATCTCATTTAGGTTTAAATAATTCCCAAGTTTCTGATAGGGCTGTTAGTAGTGGATCTACAGCTTTAACATTTGGGGAAGTTATAGGATATTCCGTTACTACAATAGAGTTATTTCATAGCTGGGTTAAAAGTGATATCCATAATTCAGTTCTTTTAGATAAAAATTGGAAGTGGGTTGGATATGCCATAGAAGAATATAATAATACAAATGTCTCTGTAGTTAACTTTTCTGATGGTAATTTAGATTCTATATCTATATTAAAAAATAATGGAGTAGTAATCTTAAGTGGTCAATATTTAGAAGAACCAATTTTCAAGGGGAATTTTGACATTTTAAATCTTAGTTTTGTGGAAAAAAGTTTTGTTCTTAGAGTAAAACCTTTAAAAGAAAACTTATTTATATATAATGTTAATAAAGAAGGGGAAATAACAGATAGATTTGACTTTTTTTTGATAAACTATTGACCATTTTATCCTAGTTATGGTAATTTACGTTTCGTTAGTCGCAAGTATTGTAACTTAGCGGGCGAATAGCTCAGTTGGGAGAGCGTCTGCCTTACAAGCAGAATGTCGGGGGTTCAAGTCCCTCTTCGCTCAATAAAGTCTTCATCGGACTATAAACAGATGGGCGAATAGCTCAGTTGGGAGAGCGTCTGCCTTACAAGCAGAATGTCGGGGGTTCAAGTCCCTCTTCGCTCAATAAAGTCTTCATCAGACTATAAATAGATGGGCGAATAGCTCAGTTGGGAGAGCGTCTGCCTTACAAGCAGAATGTCGGGGGTTCAAGTCCCTCTTCGCTCATAAAAAGACCATACTAATGTATGGTCTTTTTTATTTATAAATGTTGCATTTTGACACACAATAATGATAATCTATAATCATGAAAAAACACATAATATTTACTGGTGGTGGTACTGGTGGTCATGTTTACCCGGTATTATCCATTATAGATTCATTAATAGAAGATGGTTATAAAGTTTCTTGGATTGGTTCTAAAAAAGGAATTGAATATAAAATAATAAGTGATAAACAAATAAAATTTTACTCGATACCTTGTGGTAAACTTAGAAGGTATTTTTCGCTGTTAAACTTCATCGATATATTTAAAATATTTGCAGGTTTTATTAAATCATTTTTTATTCTTTTATCAGCTAAACCTGATTTTATATTTTCTAAAGGTGGTTATGTTAGTGTACCTCCAATAATAGTTGGACGTTTATTAAAAATAAAATCCGTTACACATGAGTCAGATTTCTCACCTGGACTTGCTACAAAAATCAATTCAAAGTTTGTAAATAAAATATTTATTCCATATGTTGAGACAAAAGATTATTTTAACAAATCATTACATGATAAAATTATTGTAACAGGAAATCCAGTTAGAGAAGATTTTTTTAATACAAACAAACAAAATGGCTTAGATATTATGGATTTCTCTACAAATAAACCTATCATTTTAATCCTTGGAGGAAGTTTAGGTGCAAAAGAGATTAATGACGTCATATTGGATTGTGCATCAGAATTAAAAGACAAATATAATATTTATCATCAGATGGGGGATAAAAATTATTTAGAAATAGATGAAGAAAGTTATAAAACGGTATCCTTTATAAACAATTCTATGGCAGATATAATAAAAGCTGCCGATCTTATTATAAGTAGATCGGGAGCAAGTGCAATTTGGGAATCTATAACTGTTGGTACACCCTCACTGTTTATTCCACTAACAGGTGGGAGTAGAGGTGATCAAGTATTAAATGCAAATTATTTTAAGAAACAAGGTTTAGCGTTAGTTCTAAAAGATGAGCAAGTTAACAAAAATGAATTAATAAAAACCATTGATGACTATTTTTCTATAAATAGAAAAGAAATTGAGTTTAATATTTCTAAAATAGAGAAGAAAAATTGTGCAGAAGTAATCTGTAACATTATTAAGGAGTTTTTATGAGTTTTCAAATTATTGATATTATATTTATTGTTATAATGTTGGTTGTAGGATTTACAGGTCTAAAAAAAGGGTTCTTTTCCCAGGTAGTTACTATTTTGGGTGTTATTTTAGGACTTTTTGTTGCGTACTCTCAAAGTGATAAATTAGCAGTAAAACTTTCTGAGTTTATAGGTAAACATGATTGGAATGTTTTATTAGCCTTTATTCTAATATTTGTAGGAATAATCCTGTTTTCAGTTATTATAAATAAACTTTTAAAAGATAGTTTAGAACAACTTGGTACAGAAGGATTAGATAAAATTTTAGGATTTAGTTTTGGATTAATTCAAGGTTTAATAATTTGTATAGGTATTACATACTTATTAACTGTTCAACCGCTCTTTGATCCTGAACCTATATTTGAAGATAGTATAATTGGTTCAAAAATAGTTGAAGTATTACCTAGATTAGAAAAAATTATTCCAGAAGCAGAAGAATATTTAAATGAATTTGATATTGATGTTCCTGATGCAGATAAAATAAAAGATGAAATTGAAGATGTATTAGATAATAAAATACCCACTGCAAAAGAGATATTAGATAAAATAGGTTCGGATAAAAAATAGTGTTTGAAAATCTTCTATTTCAACAACAAATAGTTTCAACTTTGACTAATGAAATTAATGCAAAAACTCTTCCTCAATCTTTACTTTTTTACGGTGATGAATTTTCAGGTAAATTAACAGCCGCTTTAGAACTAGCTAGAGTTTTAAACTGTGAATTTGACGGAACATGGGGTTGTAAATGTAAAAGTTGTAATCAAAACTTAACACTTCAACATCCATATACTTTATTAACTGGTTCTAGATATTCTATGCAAGAAATATCTCAATCAGGTGAATTTCTAATAAAGGAACAAAGTATATCATCACAATTCATGTTTACAAGAAATGTCAGGAAATTAATTAAACGATTTAATGAAGATTTATGGGATCGAGAAGATAATAAATATAAAAAAGCCATAACAGCATTAAATAAAATTGAAGAAGTTATATACTTAGTTGATCCTACTCAAAAACTACCTACAGAAAAAAAACTAATAAGTAGTATAAAAAAAATAACAGCTGAATGTCAAAAATTATCTAATGAATTACCCAAAGGGAATATACCTATTAGCCAAATTCGTAAATTATCAAGTTGGGTCAGAAGAAGTGCAAATGGTAGTAAAAAAGTAGTTATATTAGAAAGAGCTGAATTGATGTTAGATAGTTCTAGAAATGCTCTACTAAAGATTTTAGAAGAGCCACCAGCAGATACATATTTTATTCTAATATCCGAGAAAAAAAGTACTGTTCTTCCTACGATTTTATCAAGGGTTAGAGCATATGGATTTAGAGAAAGAAACATTGAAGAGCAGACATTAATTTTAAATAAACTGTTTAAGCATGATAATATTAGTTTAACAATAAAGGATTATTTTTTCTCATTCTCTAATTATAGTGGTGATAGTTTTAATATTATGGTCGAGACATATTTAAATAGTAGTTTTGATGATAAATCATCTTTTAATGATGCTTTGGAAACGAAAATAGAAACAGAATATTTCAATAAATTTTTAGAAGTTTTTACTAATAAGTTAAGAGATATCTTTTATACTGAAAATCAACAAAGATTATCACTCAGTCAATTAGAATCAATTAATAAGTATATTAAAGATAAAATTATTAAACAGGTACATTTTAATCAGAGTCCAATGTTATTATTAGAAACACTTTTTTATGAAATAAAAGGTATATTTAATGCGTAAGTTTCTAGAAAGAGCTATTAATAGAATTCCTAAGATGAATAAAAGTCAATTAGAGTCTTTTTTAACATCTTTAAAAGATGAACTTATATTAAATGAAATGGTAATGGGTTCGTTAACACAAGGTATACTTGTATCAGATCAGGAAGATCGTGTAGTTTATTCTAATAAAGCTATTGATAGACTTCTACCTCTAAGGCATGGGGATCATTCCGAGCTTCTAGTGTGGTCTATTATTGATAATGATGATCTATATCATTTTGTAAAAGAAAACTTATACGAACATAATACAGTTCATGATAAAATATTTATATTAGATAAAAGTCTTGCAGCATTAATATTATCTGTATCCATTGTTCCTTTAGCTAGTAAAGGTAAAATTTATGGGAATGTTCTTATAGTTGACGATGTAACCGAGATCAAAGAGAAAGAGATAAAACTTAAAAGGGCAGAGAGTTTAGCATCATTAACTACTATGGCAGCTGGTGTTGCCCATGAAATCAAAAACCCTTTAGGATCTATGAGTATTCACATTCAGATTATGGAAAAATTATTAAATAAAAATGATTTTAATAAAGATAATTTTAAAAAATATCTAAGCATAATTAGTGATGAAGTTGAAAGATTAAATAGTATAGTTGTCGATTACCTGTTTGCAGTAAGACCGATGGATGTAGAACTTTCTGAAAATAATATTAATAGTGTTATAAACGAACTAATAGATTTTACAAAGTACGAACTAGAAGAATCCAATATAAAAGTTGAATTAGAACTGAATAATGATATTCCACAAATCTATATGGATTCAAAATTTATCAAACAAGCTTTTTTAAATATAATTAAAAATGCAATTCAGGCTATGTTAGGTGGTGGAATTTTAAGAATTAAAACCGAAGAGAAAAATAGCATGGTACTAGTCTCAATATGTGATTCAGGACATGGCATGAGTCAAGAGATACAGGATAAAATATTCGAACCACATTTTACTACAAAAGATACTGGATCTGGTTTAGGATTAACTTTAGTTTACAAAATAATAAAAGAGCATAAAGGTGATATCACTGTTACTTCTAAAAAAGACGAAGGTACAATATTTAATTTCCTTTTTCCAGGTATCATTGATAAAGAAAAATTACTTCTAAATTAAGGTGTAGGTATGAGTTTTAATATACTAATAGTTGATGATGAAAAAAATATTAGAGAAGGTCTCTCAACATCATTAGAGATTGATGGGTTTAATACATATATAGCTGAAGATGGAGAAAGTGCTCTTAATCTTTTAACAAAAACTAATATAGATCTAGTTATATCAGATCTTAAAATGCCTAAAATGTCCGGCTCTGAACTACTTAAAAAGATTTCAAATAAATATCCCACCATACCAGTTATTATTTTAACTGGTCATGGAACTGTAGAAAATGCAGTTGTTGCAATGAGAGACGGGGCATATGACTTTATAACAAAACCAATTAATTTGGATCATCTTACACTTTTAGTTAATAGAGCATTAAATAGAAGAAAATTAGTTAACGAACATAGAGAACTACAGAAAGAAGTTAAAAAGTTAGAAAACAAAACTAAAATATCGAAGTTTATAGGTAAAAGTTCCGCAATGATCAAGCTTGTAGAACTTATCAACCAAGTTGCAGATAGTAAAGCTTCAGTTATTATTACTGGAGAGAGTGGTGTCGGAAAAGAAGTTGTAGCAAATGCATTACATAGTCTTTCATCTAGATCAAATGAATCCTTGGTTAATGTTCATTGTGCAGCACTTTCTGAGTCACTATTAGAAAGTGAGCTTTTTGGTCATGAGAAGGGAGCATTTACAGGTGCTACAACAACCAAAAAAGGTCGTTTCGAATTAGCACACAAAGGTACAATATTTCTTGATGAAATTGGTGAAATTAATCCTTCTACACAAATTAAACTGTTAAGAGTTTTACAGGAAAGAACATTTGAAAGGGTAGGTGCTGAAGCTTCTATCGATATAGATGTAAGAGTTGTCACTGCTACAAATAAAGACCTTCTTAAAGAGATTAAAAATGGAAATTTTAGAGAAGACTTATATTATAGATTAAATGTTGTAAATATACATATACCACCCTTAAGAGAACGAAAAGAAGATATTCCATTATTAGTAAATAGCTTCATTAAGGAGTTCTCTGAAGAAAATAACAAAACAGTATCAGTAATCGATAAGAAGGCCTTAAGGGTGCTTTCACAGTATCAGTGGCCTGGTAATATAAGAGAACTAAGAAACACAATTGAGAGTGCTGTAGTATTTTGTTCTGGTGATACTATTTATTTACAGGATATACCAGCTACTATAAAAGACGGGTCTGATCATAACAGTATTACAATACCGATTGGTTCCACCATGGCTGAAGCAGAAAAAATTATCATATCGGAAACTTTAAGGTCAGAAAATTCAAATAAAAGTAGGGCTTCAGAAATCCTTGGAATTGGAAGAAAAACACTTCATCGAAAAATTCATGATTATGGTTTAGAGGATGAATTTCTTAAAAAAAATGATTAGTCTATATGTCTCTTTTGCCTTTTACCAATATTAGTAGCTGATTTTATTTTTGTTTTTGGTATAAACGAAGCATGTTCTCTCAAAAAGGATGGTAACTTTCTACCGCTTATTTTGCTAATATCTAATACTATTGAGTCAGCAACAACAATTTTATCATAATTTTTTATTTCAGTTAAAAATGTAAAAATATATTCAGATATCCTATTTAGACTTATTTGATAGGTTGTTTCACTAGTTTTGTATAACCACTTTGTGAATTCTGAGAATCCAGTAAATATATCCCCATCTGGCCATATTAAATTAACTGTCAATTTGAAATTACCACTGTTATATACAATATCCCAATATCTAGCAAAACGTTTTAATTCTTGCATCTCAAAAAATGGAATAAGATCATTTTCTAAGATTTCATAAGGTGGTTGTTTTTGATATGTCATCCCAAATTTTGTATCGTGTCTATCAATAGTAGTTCCTGAAAGTTTTTTTAATACTCCAAGTTGAATTTCACAATTGGTTAAAGATCCAAGTTTGTTTAAATTATCAGCAAAGCTTTTTATAGTTTCACCTGGTAAGCCAATAATTAGATCTACATGAAGATGGCTATTTGTACTGTTTTGTAGAAATTGTAGATTCTCACTGATTTTTTTAAAATTCATATTTCTATTAATTCTATTTGCAATCTCAGGATTTAATGTCTGAATACCAACTTCTAATTGTATCGTCCCAGGTTTAAAACTTGCTATCTTTGTTCTTAATTCTGTAGGAAAGTATTCTGGAATAACTTCAAAATGTAATGAATAATCTTCAACTTTATTTAAGAAAAAATCCAAGATTAAAATTGTTTTATTTACATTTAAATTAAATGTTCTATCAATAAATTTAAAATTACGAGCACCTCTATCCCAAAGATTTTGAAATTCAACTAATAATAACTCTATATTAAAATTTCTAACAATTTTATCTATTGAACTTAAACAGAATTCACAGGTAAATGGACACCCTCTAGAAGCTTCAACATAAATCACTCTGTTTTTTATATCACTGTCTGTGTAATATTTATATGGCAATTGTAAAGACTCTAACGATGGAGAAATACCTTTAATAGTTGTTTTTTCATGGGATATACCGCTTAATATATCTTTTAGTAAATTATATAAACTAACCTCACCTTCACCCTCAATAATATAATCTGCAGCTGTAAAGTCTACTCTGTGTGGTGTATAACTTACTTCTGGTCCACCTAGTATGATTATAGTTTTAGGTGATATCTGTTTTATTATAGTAATTAATTTATAAACTTCTAATGAATTCCATATATATACGCCGATACCTATTATAGAAGGTGTTGATCTAAGGATTTTCTCCGCTATTTCGTGGATATTATCGTTGATTGTGAACTCTTTTATCTGAGTTATCTCTTTTAACTCATTTAAGTTTGCATATAAATATCTTAGAGCTATTGAAGTATGAGAGTAACGAGCATTAAGCGTTGTTAATAGAATTTCCATACTTTAATTTAACATATGTAAAACTATTATTCTATCTTAGGAGTGATTTTGATATTACCAGTAAAAATATTTAAAAGTTGTATTGTTTCAGTTTTAATTTTGTTGTTTTTAATTCTATTATCTGGGATTATTGAAAATAGAGAAAAATTTAGTCCCGCAATAAATCCAGAAACATATGAGTTATCTATATCAGATTTTGATTTTAGAGACCGTGAAGGAACTGTAAAAACAATTGCACATCAAAGTGAGCTTTCTGCAGATGAATTAAATACTATGGCTATTTATAAAAGGGTAAACAGAGCTGTAGTTAATATTACTACAAAAACATTATCCTATAATTGGATGTTTGAAGTTGTTCCTAAAGATAGTGGGACAGGTTCTGGTACAATTATAAATAATGATGGATATATTTTAACTAATCATCATATTGTAGAAAATGTATATAAAGTTTTTGTAACATTATATGACGGGACAGAATATGAAGGAATGGTCGTTGGGACTGATATTGAAAATGATTTAACTGTTATCAAAATTAAGCCAGAAGGAAAAGATCTAACAACAATTCCATTTGGAATATCCGATGATCTCGGAATTGGTCAGAAAGTATTAGCTATAGGAAATCCTTTTGGTTTTGATAGAACACTTACTACAGGTGTTATATCTGGTACAGGTAGACCATTAAATAATGGATCTGGATTTTTAATGCAAGATATGATTCAAACAGACGCTTCAATCAATCCTGGAAACTCTGGTGGTCCACTTATCGACTCTACGGGTAAAATGATCGGTGTAAATACTATGATCTATTCTAAAAGTGGTGGTTCCGATGGTATTGGATTTGCATTACCAATAGATACGGCAAAACGTTCTGTTAGCGAAATAATAACATTTGGAGAAGTTAGAAGAGGCTGGATTGATATAGATCCAATTCAATTAACACCAGCTCTAGTAAGATATTCAAATTTAAAGACAACAAAAGGTATTTTAGTCTCATCAGTTACTAATGGTGGAAATGCAAAAAAAGTAGGTTTAAAGGGCGGAAATAAAAATAATGCAATTAGATACCAAAATAGTGTAAAATATTTAGGTGGAGACATTATTGTTTCAATAAATGACTATAAACTTGAAACTATTTCAGATTTATTTACTGCTTTAGAGGATACAAAACCGGGAGAATCTGTTAATCTTGAATATATCAGAGGTAACAAACTGATACGTACAAAGATTAAATTATCATCACGGAAGAAGTAAATGGCAAAATTCAAAGTCGTATCTCCTTTTTCTCCATCAGGAGACCAAGGAAATGCAATAGAACAGTTATCAGAAGGGCTAGAAAATGGAGAAAAGTATCTTACTTTAAAAGGAGTTACTGGATCTGGAAAAACATTCAGTATGGCCAAAATAATTGAAAGAATCCAAAAACCAACACTTATAATATCTCATAACAAAACTTTAGCAGCACAATTATATAGAGAATTTTCAGAATTTTTCCCAGAAAATGCTGTTGAATATTTTGTTTCTTATTATGACTATTATCAGCCTGAAGCATATGTTCCTTCAAAAGATCTATATATAGAAAAAGATTCCTCAATTAATGATGAAGTTGATAGACTAAGATTATCAACAGCAGCATCCCTAATGGAGAGAAGAGATGTGATCGTTATAGCTACAGTTTCTTGTATTTATGGTTTAGGAAATCCTAAAGCTTTTTTTGATATGAGATTACAAGTATCAAAAGATAACCCCAAAAATATAGATGACTATGCTAGGCAATTAATTACGTTACAATATGATCGAAATAATTATACTCCAGATAGAGGGTCTTTTAGGATTAAAGGTGATGTTTTAGAAATATATCCTGCATATTTAAAAGACGTCGCATATCGAATTGAATATGATTGGGATGAAGTTTCTTCTATTAAAAAAATACACCCTTTAACTGGAAAAGTATTAGACGATATTGATTCATGTGAAATATATCCAGCTAAGCATTTTGTTTTAGAAGAACATGAAGTATTAAGTGCATTAGATGTAATTGAAGCTGAGAAGAAAAAACAAGTAGCAGAGTTTGAGGCACAGAATAAATTAGTTGAAGCTCAAAGATTAGAAACTAGAACTAATTATGATATAGATATGATGAGAGAGATGGGATACTGTTCTGGTATTGAAAATTATTCACGAATATTATCAAATCGACCAGCTGGAGAACGTCCAGCAGTTTTAATAGACTATTTTAATGGTGATTTTTTAACAATGATTGATGAATCTCACGTTACAATTTCACAAATTGGAGCAATGTATGAAGGCGATAAGTCAAGAAAAACCAATTTAGTTAATTATGGTTTTAGACTTCCCTCAGCTTTAGATAATAGACCTTTACAATATGCTGAGTTTGATAAAATAACACCACAAAAATTATTTGTTTCAGCAACACCTACTGATAGAGAACTTAATCTATCATCTAGAGTGGTAGAACAACTAATAAGGCCAACTGGACTATTAGATCCAATTATTGATATAAGACCTACAGAGGGTCAAATTGAAGATCTGTATAAAGAGATCAATGACAGATTAAAAAAGAACGAAAGAGTATTAATTACTACTTTAACAAAAAAAATGGCTGAGGACATGACTGAATATCTTTGTTCATTAGATCTAAAGGTCAAATATTTACATTCTGATATTAAAACATTTGAACGAGTAGAAATTCTAAAAGAACTTAGAGAGGGAACTTTTGATGTACTAGTTGGAATAAATCTTTTAAGAGAGGGTTTAGACTTACCAGAAGTTTCTCTTATCGCTATTATGGATGCTGATAAAATTGGTTTTTTGAGATCAACTACAGCACTAGTTCAAACTATAGGTAGAGCTGCTAGAAACTCAGAAGGTTACGTGATAATGTACGCTGATAGAGAATCTAATGCAATGACAGAAGCTATATCTGAAACTAAACGTAGAAGAGAAATTCAAGATAAATATAACAAAAAACATGGTATAACTCCTACAACAATTAAAAAAGCAATAAAAGATATATTAGAAAGAGAAATTGATAAAAGAACTGAAGCTGAAAAAGCTAATATTAAGGTTCTTAAAGATTCCACTAATTTACTAGATCCAAAACAGAAAAAGCGATTAATTAAAGCATTAGAAAATGAGATGATGGAACATGCTAAACGTATGGAGTTTGAAGAAGCAGCAACACTGCGGGATGAAATACAGAAGTTAAAGGATGGAAAATGATAAATTATAAGTATATTATTGTATTTTTTCTATTCTTTACTATTTTCAGTTGTAAAGAAGAAGGATTTCAGATAGATATAGTACTCCCTGAAACTTCTGTTGTAAGTAGTAATAGTAGTTGGGGTGTAGTAAAAGACCCATATGTCAGAGTGCGTAAAAGTGCAGATATAGGAGAAGTTATTAGTTCAGCATTTAGGCAAGGTGATATTGTTAAGATTTTAAAGTCATCTGAGACAACAACATTGGCTGAAGATGGTGACCTATTCTGGTTTTATACAGTATTAGATGATGTTGAAGGATGGGTTTTAGGTTCAGATTTAAGTATTTATGAATCTAAAGAACAGGCTACCACAGCATCAAAAATGTTTAAATAATATAAATTGGAGTTATTATGGATAAAATAGAAAATATAAAACTTATGAATGATCTTGTTATTAGAACAGAACGAGGTGAGCTTATATGGGAAAAAACATCATATGCAGGTGTTTTTTTATTGCAAAATGGAAATGGTCAAATAGAGATTGCTAAAAGTACAGCTGGTAATATTATTTTCAAAATCATTGGTGGTAAAGGTGATGTATTAACAGATCAAGAATACTTTAAAGATAGAGCACAGGATCTACAAGTATACAAAATTAGTCATGTTTTATGGTCACTTGTTAAAGACTTAAGCTCTGATAGTAAAATTGATTTTAAAGAAATATTAGACCTATTAGATGAAGATAATGTTGAAGAGCAAGATTCTTAAATATGTAACTGTGAAAGTGTTTATATTGAGTTGTGGACTAAAGAGGATGATGTTAATGGTTCACTACAATGGGTAAAAGATATTACTGCTGGATCCGTTAAAGAGTAGTTACACATTTAATATTAGTAGTAGTAGGGGAATAAGTAGTGATGTAATTAGACCAGCAAGGCCTATTGACACACCGCTTATTGCTCCTTCAACTTCACCGATTTCAATAGCTTTAGATGTTCCAATAGCATGGGAAGCTGTACCAAATGCGGCACCAACTGCAACTGGGTCTTCTATTTTAAATATTCTAAAAATAACTGGACCTAACATATTACCTAAAACTCCTGTTAAAACTATAACAGAAACCGTTAACGCTGGTATTCCTCCAATCTTTCTTGAAACTTCCATACCAATAGGTGTAGTAATACTTTTAGGTAGTAGGCTAAGTATTATTTCAGAATCAATTTTAAATAAATTAGATAAACCCCAAACAGATAATATCGCTACTAATGAACCAATCAAAACTCCTAAAACCAGACTAATACCTCTTTCTTTTAGAATATCCCAGTTTTTATATAAAGGCAGTGCTAATGCAACAGTTGCTGGTCCTAGAAATAGTGATATGACACGGCCACCACTACTGTATTCTTGGTAACTTATGCCTGTTATTTTTAGTATAATTATTATTGATATAATGGAAAGTAATACTGGATTCAATATTGCAATCTTAGCTTTTTTTTGTATCCATGAATAAAAAATATAAAATGTTAAGGTCATAAAAACATAATTCATTTTTTAATCCTCCCTATCAATATTACTGTCCAGGCTGTAGCAAGAAGTGATAAAATAGTTGAGATAATTAGAATCAGAGCTATTTTTATTATATTACCATTAAACAGATGCATTACTTTTAATATCCCAACACCTCCAGGTATAAAAAGTATAGCTAAGTTTTTTAAAAAGAAATTAATTACATCTTTTACGCTCTCTTCTTTTATAAAACCAAATTTTAGTGATAAAAATAGAAATATAAATCCTATTACATTTCCAGGGAGAGGTGATGGTATATAAAAAGCAGTTAATTCACCAAGAAGATAAATTAAAATAATAATCCATAATTGTTTTAATATATTCATACGTTACTATAATCAAAAATTTCATTAAGGAATAGATTTAAAGATAAAAGGAGCTTCGTTTAGATCTAATGACTCTTCTAATATATCAAAATCTTTATCGTTGACAATATTTAAATAATTTCCTTTTAAGACCTCTAACTCAATACATCTGTCTTTTAAACCAAAATTAAATATTCCGTGTAATGTTTCTCCATCGTATCTGTATCTTATATGAACACAATCTAGAGCTAAGGGATTAATTGTATAAATACCATTTGTTACAATATGCATGTGTTCTATCTTTAATAACCTTTTAATTAAATCAAAAAAACTTAAGTCTTCATTATTCAACTTTATTTTATCTGAAGAGAACATATCTACTTTTTTCTCTAACATATATTCTTCACCTGCATTAATTAAAGGTATACCTTTTTCAAACATAGAAAATGATTTCCAGTTTATTAGGTGGTACTTATCTTTAATTAATGTTGCAGCTCTTAAAGGCGTATCATGGTTTTCAATAAACCGTAATTTTAAATAATCGGCAGGGTAGACTACTTCTTGATTTCGTCTCTCTTTTATAAATGTTTCAAATGAAACTTTTTTGTTAATATATCCGTTTAAAGTACTTTGGATATCGTAGTCAAATAAAATATCAAATACATTGTACAATTCTGAATCGGAATGACATTGGAACCTATTATGTCTAATAAACGAAATAAATTCTTTATCTGCACTAACACCTATCCAAATTAACTCTTTATGATCACTATTGAGTGTATCTTTAGCCATTTTCCAAAATGTTAATGGAATTACTGCAGCTATATCACATCTAAATCCATCTATACCTAAATCTGCCCAATAATGTAATACATCAATTAAATACTTTCTTAAATAATTATTAGTGAAATCTAAATCTATTACATCTGACCAGCCAGGAATTTTAGAAAAATTATGATTATTATCAGATTTTAAAAACCATTCAGGATGCTCATTAAATAATATAGAATCTGGTGAAGTGTGGTTAAATACAATATCAATAATTATTTTTAATCCAATTTCATGACATTTGCTTACTAACTCTTTAAAATCATGAATCCCACCAATATCTGGATTAACAGATAGATAATCAGATATTGCATATGGAGAACCTAAATCACCTTTTTTATCTGTTTTCCCTATAGGATAGTGGGGTAAAATCCACAATATTGTTACCCCAAGATCTTTGATTCGATCTAGATCCTCAATTACTCCCTGAATATTCCCACTTGCTGAATGGTTTCGTATAAATACACTATATACAGATTCGCCTCTTAAAAGATCTCTACCCATTATATCACTCCGCTATAAATTTTATTGCAACATTATCTGACATCCTTTATTCACCAGTAATACTTCTAATGCCTCTATTAATATTTATAATATAATTTGACTCAATTTCCCAACTATTTCAAGTTTAAACTTATCTTTATTACCATTCCACGAAAATGATCCATAAACTTCAAGTATTATAGAAAAATTATCCAGTACATCTCTCTGAATCATTATAAAAAAGAATATAAAACAAACTCAACTCTTAGTCTAATAACATAAAAAAACAGCCTATAAAAATAGACTGTTTTTTTATGTTAATTTCTAGCTATTAACCTTTAACCGCACCTGCAGCAATACCTTTAATATAATACTTCTGCATAGATAAGAATAGAACAACAACAGGAGTTGCTGTTAATACAAGGGAAGCAGTCTGACCACCATAATCGGTCGAGAAAGTTCCAGTAAAGTTAGAGAACTGGAATAGAACCAGAGTACCTTTTTTAAGAATAATAAAAGGTAGTAAGAAGTCGTTCCAGATCCAGATAATATCCATTATTGCAACAGTTACTGTAATTGAAGTAAGCATAGGGAACACTATCTGAAAGAAAACTCTTGCCGGGCTTGCACCATCAATAGATGCAGACTCCTCTAGTGATAAAGGAACACCTTTAATAAATCCATGGAAAAAGAATATCCCAATTGGAGCTCCCAGACCTAAATACATGAATACAAGACCTACTAGATTCATGGAACTCATATCTGATGCCTGTACAACAAGAGGAACCATAATTATCTGAAATGGAATAATTAAAAACAGTACAAAAAACGAGAATGTGATGTTTGCAACTTTTCCTGGGTTTCTAACCATTGCCCATGCAGCTGTAGAGCTTATTAAAATAATACCAAGAACACTACTTACAGATATAAATAAAGTGTTAATTAATGCCTTGAAAAAGGTTACACCATCCCCGGAAGCTGTTAAAACTCTTCTAAAGTTATCCAGAGTAAGCTGGGAAGGCAATCCTATAGGATTTGTAGTTATTTCAGCATCAAACTTAAAAGCATTGATAAATACAAATACAACTGGGTATATATAAATTAATGCGAGAATTCCCATTATAATTTCAAGAATAAGAAGTATTCTACGTCTACGTAATAATCCAGCAACCTGGTTCTTTTCAATATTATTATCCATTATAGTTCCACCTCCTTTTTCTTAGTATAATTAAGCTGAATAAAGGTCACAATACCTATAGAGATCATTAACAGGATAGCTTTAGCTGTCGCCATTCCAGCCTGCCTATCAACAAAGGCATTTCGGTAGATATTTATTGTTATATTCTCAACCCCCATATTTCTTGTAGTAGAAGGGAATAATGCAAATATAATATCAAATGTTTTTAATGATCCGGAGATACTCATAAACAGAGCAATTGTAATTGCAGGAACAAGCATTGGCATTACTATATAGTAAAATTTCTTCCAACCGCTGGCACCATCAATTGCTGCAGATTCTAAAATTTCCCCAGGAACACTTTGTAGACCTGCAAGGTATACTATCATATAAAAACCCATAGCCTGCCATGAAGCTACTATAATAGTTATCCACGGTGCTAAATCAGGATTTGAAAGCCATCTATTCACTCCTGTGATCATCGGGAATATATGACTGAATACAAGTTGCCATATAAATGCTACAACAACCATTGAAAGTACGTTTGGTATAAAAAACATAGATCTTAACAGGTTTCGTCGTTTTAACTCCTGATCCAGAGCAAGAGCAATTAAAAGAGCAATTACATTTGAAAAGAGAACAAAGAAAAACGAGAAGAAAATAGTAAATACTAAAACTCCCATTCTCTGACCGTTGGTATACCAGTTCTCACTTAAAACTCTCTTTAATGATGCTGAATCGTAAACTTCCTTAGCACCAACTCTAAGAGCTATATCTGAGCTTTCACTTAATGTTCCATCAGTTGCTGAAGTTATAGTTTTTAACACTATGTCATCCAAATTCATTTTCTCATTATTTAAAGCAGCTTCTTCTACCATATCGAGAAAACCTTCCCAATCATCACCTACATCAGGTAACTCAATAAGCTCACCAGCAATTGTAAATTTTTGACCTTTTCTAGGAAATTTAGCCATATCAAGGACATAATTATCTCCTACTTTATTATACAAACTTATAATTATATCTTGATCATCTGCATTAGATATATTTTGTAGTAGATTCTTCTCATAATCTTTTACCTCAATTTCTGAAGCTTTAGTAAGAGGATAACCTGCCTTAAATCTTTTAACCTGATATTTACTTGGCCAGAATGTTGGATCACTCTCTGCAGAGAAAACTGATTTATAGTTATTTAAACCTACAAATTTAAAGTTTTTATTTACATAACCTGCACTTGTAAAAGTAGCCATCATTTTATATTTTCTTAAACCTTTAAGATTGTGATCAGAAGACACCTGTTTCCTGTAAGTTCCCTGACTTTCATCTTTAATATAATAACTATTTACAAACTCCCTTTGAGACGAACTCATTTTAGGAATTATTTCATTTTCAAATTGTTCAATAGGGATCTGTACAGGTACCCAGGGACTAACCCCATCCCAGTTAGTTGTTGAAAGCCACCCTCCCATTATTAAAGGGATAATTGCGAACATAGTATATAAAATAAGAGCCGGAAGTACAAAAATTGCATAGGTACTCCATTTTTTAGCCCTGGTAGTAACCATAAAAAACTCCTTGCTTTTTTTTAGAAAATAGAACGCTCCAAATTGGAGCGTTCCTTGTATTAGATTTTATTAGTCCTGGTAGTTTTCTGTCCAGGATTTGTTAATATCAGCAACAACTTCATCAGCAGTCATTACACCAAACACATAACTATGTGCACCGTTTTTCATTGCCTGCTCCCATGTAGGAGTTGGAGCTAATCCAAATTCCCAAGGGTAAGCACCAGTTGCTGAACTTTCCATAAGGTCCTGGAATGGTTTCTGCATAGCACTTAAGTCAGCACCTTTGAAAGTTGAAGTAAGTTTAATATCTTCAGTCCATATTTTAACAGCGGCCGGGGAGTTTAACCAGTTTACAAACTTAAGAGCTGCTTCCTGTTTTTCAGGAGTAGACTGAGCAGATACAGTAAATGTAGAGTCTACATCTGCAAAGAATTTATTTTCATTAGCTTTGTTAGACCATGGGAATGGAATAAATCCACAATTTAAGTCAGGATTTGTACCTACAGCAGCACCGTATGACCATAATCCCTGAACCATCATTGCAGCTTCTTCACCAGCAAATGCAGCCTGTTGCTCATCCCAGTTCATTTCAAATGCTGTTTCATCCATATTTGCAACATACCAGTCGATGATTTTAAACATTTTTGCAGTATCAACAACGTCACCATAGCTTTCAGCTCCAGCATTCATTTCTGCTGCGAATTCTGCAACACCATCAGCACCAACACTAGCAGCTAACATAGATCCGTGTAATAAAGAGATAAAATGACCGATTGACCAGTTCTCTTTTAATAGACCTGCAAAAGGGGTAACACCATTCTCAGTTAAAGTTGCAGAAACCTGCTGAAGTTCAAGGTAAGTTGTTGGAGCCTCTAACCCATACTCTTTAAATATATCTGTATTGTAGATAATACCAATTCCGGCAAAGTCCATTGGAACTGCCCATTGTTTACCTTTATATGTTACTGCAGGCATAGAAGCATCGATAACCTGGCTCATAATTGGTTGATTACTTAGATCAAGAACATAACCGTTTTTTGCATTTTCAATTATTGCAGTCCAACCTGGTTGCTGCATAATATCAGGAAGATTTCCAGCTGCAGCTCTTGCAGCATTTGCTGCTCCACCATCATTAGGATTAATCTCTGTTACAATTGTAATGTCCGGGTAAGCAGCATTAAATGCATCTAAAAGTTTAGGTAGAGTTTCAGTAATCTCCTGCTTGTAATAACTCATTGTTAACTCTACAGGCTCTGCAGCCACAGGTTCTACAACCACAGTCTCTGCTGGTTCAGCAGCCTCTTTGTTTCCAGTGGCAAAAGTAAATGCCGCTGTCAAGCATACCATTAAAACTAATAGCAATTTTTTCATTTTGTTCTCCTTTTTTTTCCAGAATGTAAGTAAACTCATTTCACAAATCATTCATTAGTAAATTTCGGGTTATTTCTGCACAATACATTTTAATGTAAGCACCATCCTAACCCTATATTATATTATGCAAGCGTTTTCATACTTGTCAAATATTTTTTTTAATTATTCTGCAATATTAACTTTAAATTTATATACATTTACTTCTATATATAAACCCTAAGGGTTACAGTCTAAATAAGTTTTTACACGATTCACGAACTACAAGCTCTGTATCTAAAACTATGTGTTGAACCATATTCCTATCTTTAATTAAGTTAAAAAGAATTTCACAACTCTTTTTACCAAACTCTTTACCAGGCTGTTTTATAGTAGTTAAAGATGGATTAAAATACTTTCCGTACTGTAAACCATCAAAACCAACAATTGATATATCTTCTGGAACTGACAGACCAGCATCAAAAACTGCTTTTGCGGCTCCTATTGCCATCATATCACTTACTGCAAATACGGCAGTTAATCCACAATCCTTTTTTAATAGGTTATTCATTGCATCGTACCCCGACTTTATAGAATAATTTCCTCTCTCTATAAAATCTTCAGAATAATTTAAACCATTTAAACTAAGAATACTTTTATATGCTTCAAAACGACGTTCAGAAGCACACTTTCCCGTTCTCTCGGCAGTTATTATACCTATTTTTTTATGCCCACACTCTATTAAGTGTGTTATAAGAGTATTAACTGCTTCGTATTCATCTATAATTACACTTGAAAACAGTCCTCTGTTAACATCTTCATCAATAATCGCAGATGTAAATACTACAGGAGCGTCTAAATTCTCTAAATAGCCCTGTTTATCTTTTGAAACAATTCCACCTAAATATATTAAACCAATAAGCTTTTTCTCTACTATAAATTGCACCGCAGATTCTACTGAATCTCTATCATTATGATGAAAGTGAACTACTGCTGAGTAGCCATTATTTGAGATTTCACTCTCTAATGATTCAACCAAATCCCCAAAAAATGGGTTATATTCACCTAGAACAAAGATTCCTATACTATTTGTAACAACTCTTTTTAAGTTTCTAGCGTTTGTATTTGGAACATAGTTTAATTTTTTAATTATTTCTAAAACACGTTGTTTAGTCTCTTCTTTTACATCTGTGTGATTATTTAAAACTCTTGATACAGTACTTACAGCAACTCCAGCAGCTTTAGCAACATCTTTAATATTTACATTCTTCAACTGTATCTCCTTTATCACATTTTGGTACCGTTCTCGGTAACGTTTCCGGTAACGGTACCATCTAAACTTATCACAGATTTATTATATGTCAACGTTTAAATATGAAATTTATGATTTATTATTAAAAACTATAACGTGAGGTGCTCTCATAATGTTAGTAAACCTAGCGAGAACACGTAGAATCTCTTCTAATTTTTCAAGAAATTCTTGGTTTTTACCAACAAAAAAATAAGTGTTATTTAATATAGGAGGGTGAACAGATGAGATATCTACACTCGATTTTAGTAGAAAAGTTTGTAATTTAATTGCATACCCGACACTATCTTGTATTACTTTATCTGCATTTCAATTAACAGTCTAATTTAATTCATAAAATGTTGTCTATCAGTTTTCTTTACTATTGTAATTATACCTTAATAAGAGTATCTTCCATACTTAATAGAAATTAGTATTTGACATAAGGAAAAAACCGTGCCAATAAGACAGAATGAAAAGATAAGAAATATCGCTATAATAGCCCATGTTGATCATGGTAAAACTACACTTGTAGATGCAATGTTTAAACAGGCTGGAACTTTTAGAGAAGGGGCATCCGTAGAAGAAAGATTAATGGATAGCCAGGATCTTGAAAAGGAAAGAGGTATTACAATATCTGCCAAAAACTGTGAAGTAGATTGGAAAGGTATTAAAATAAATATATTAGATACACCAGGACATGCCGACTTTGGTGGAGAAGTTGAAAGAGCTTTATCTATGGTTGATGGTGTAATATTACTTGTAGATGCATCGGAGGGACCTTTACCTCAAACAAGATTTGTTTTAGACAAAGCTTTAAGACTAGGACTACATTTAACAGTTTTAATTAATAAAATTGATAGACATGATGCTAGACCATTAGCTGTATTTGATGAAGTTAACGATTTGTTAATTGATTTAGATGCAACAGATGAGCAGTTAGAGTTCCCTGTAATATATGCAGTTGGTAGAGACGGTATTGCTAAGAAAAACTTAGAAGATACTGATACAAACTTAAATGTACTTTTTGATTCTATTGTAGAAGAGATTCCAGGACCAACACATAATATTAATATACCATTTCAAATGTTAGTTTGTGACCTAAGTTATTCAGACTTTTTAGGTCGATTAGCAATTGGTAAGATCCATAATGGAACAGTTGGTGTAAAAGACAAATTAATTTGCATCGATAAAAATGGTGACCGCACTCCACTTAAAGTATCAAAACTTCAAGTGTATAAAGGGATTGGATACGAAGACGTAGCTGAAGCTCAACCAGGTGATATTGTTGTATTATCCGGAGTGACCGGGGTTTCTATTGGTGATACTATCTGTGCAGAAAATGGTCCTGAAGCTTTACCAAGATTAGAGGTTGAAGAGCCTACTGTATCTATGAGGTTTACAATTAATACTTCTCCATTAGTTGGAAAAGAGGGTAAACTTGTACAAGGTAGTAAAATACAGGCTAGACTAGAAAAAGAGACATTAAATAATGTTGCAATTCAAGTTGCACCTGCAGAAGACGGTGACGGTTGGATAGTTAAAGGTCGTGGTGAACTTCAAATGGCTATTATTATCGAAGAGATGAGACGTGAAGGTTTTGAGCTTTGTGTTGGTAGACCAGAAGTTATCTGTCATAAAAAAGATGGAAAACTAATGGAGCCAATGGAGCATTTAAGTGTTGACTGTGAAGAAGTACATTCAGGTATTGTAATTGAGAAAATATCAAAGAAAAAAGGTATAATGTCTAACTTCATAACTGAACATGGTGGAAGATGTAAGATTGATTTCTTAGTACCTTCTAGATCTTTAATTGGTTATAGAGATGAATTTTTAACTGATACTAAGGGTTCTGGTATTATGAACTCAATATCTGCAGGATTTGAAGAGTATAAAGGTGCAATTCCAGCAAGACTTACAGGGTCATTAGTTGCTGATAGACCTGGAAACGCTGTTCCTTACGCTCTGTTCCACTTAGAACCAAGGGGTACAATGTATATTGAAGCTGGTGCTCCAATATATGAAGGTATGATTATTGGTGTTCGAAATAAAGAACATGATTTAACAATTAACCCTTGTAAAGCAAAGCAGTTATCAAATGTTAGAGCATCTGGTAAAGATGATGCTGTAGTATTAACTCCTGTAACTCCAATGAGTTTAGAGAGAGCTATAAATATTATTTTAGAAGACGAAATGGTAGAGGTTACACCAAAATCAATCAGACTTCGAAAAAAATTACTTACAGCTAATGCTAGAAAACAGGCTAAAAATAAAAAAGAATCATAGTCATTTTTTTGACAATTGTATGGGCTTCTCCTATTATTAATAAGAGAAGCCCTTATACTTTATAACTAGGATTTATTATGAAAAAAAGGTTTAAAAAAACTAGCTATTTCATTGAGAATCACACAGAGTCAAATATACAATTATCTAATACTATAAAATTATTAAACTGGAATATTCAAAAAAGAAACAGTCACAATAAGTGGCAAGATGAGTTTAAAAACTTAATCGAAGAATATGAACCCTCTATAATCTTATTACAAGAGTGTCAATTTAAGAAAGGATTAGAGTATTTACTTAATTTTGAACATTATGGATTTGTTTTTGCTCCAAATTTTATAGATCTTTTTAAAAACCATCATTCTGGTGTATTATCTGCAAGTTTGAGTAACTATAATAGTGTAAATGTTATACATTCACATGCTTATGAACCTTTTATCAAGATACCAAAAATATTTTTATCCACAACATATTCCATAGATAACAAAACTTTATTAGTTATTAATATACATGCAATTAATTTTGTAGGGTTTTGGAAGTTTATAAGCCAGGTCCAACAACTAGAATCGACTATAAAATCTTTCAGTGGTCCAGTAATTTTAAGTGGTGATTTTAATACATGGAATAAAAAAAGAACTAAAATACTTGATATAATTTTAACAAATATTGGTCTAAAAAAAGTAAACTTTCCATTAGAACATCAAAAACATGTTAAGAAATTTATGTTTATCCATCCTTTAGATCATATATATTATAGAAATCTAAAAGTTGAAAAAGAACCCTATGTTTTAAAAACAAAAAATAGCGATCATAATCCACTTATAGTAACTTTTAAATTAGACCTTTAATGGTTAAAATACTACCTAGAACATGGTGACAAGCTGTCTCTGTTCTTAATATTCGGTCACCAATTTTAAATATACTATAACCTGAATCTTTTAGTAGTTCTCTCTCTCTATCAGAAAAACCACGTTCGCCACCAATACAAATTACAACTTTATCATTAATTGGCTTATATGAAGAAAGGGTTAGATCAGGGCTTATATTATCCATTGCTAGCCTATCATAGCCATCAGGGATTGAATCTATTGCTTTTTTAAGTGAATAAAATTTATCAACCTCAGGGATAATTGTTGATTCTCCTTGTATTCCACCATCTATTACATAGTTTATATACTGTTCTTCTCTCCAGAGTTTACTTGTTAGATATGTTTTTTCACCTAAATCTGTTGCACACATTATTATTTTCTCTACCCCTGATGTTGAGAGATCTTTTAAAAGTCTTTTAGCCACAGGAGGTCTTGGAGTCCCAATTATTAATGTTATTGGATATAAACCTGGGGAATCAGCTGTTAACTTATATTCAAAATCTATTCCTTTAGTTGAAATCGATTTTATAGTCATTTTTCCTTTTTTTCCACCAATAACACCTATATCTAAAGTATCACCAATACAACTTTTGATAATTTTATTTATATGTATAGTTCTGTAGTCTGAGGCATCTAAAAAGCCTAAAGTTTCATCATCTTTAAAAAGTATTAAATTCATGTCTTGATTTTACACTGGATACTATTATTTTTATAGGATTTAGGTTAATTTAAGTAATAATAATTGTATCATGGAGGATCAATGATAAAACTAACAAGCTCCCAGAGAAACTATCTAACAAAGAACTCACATAAAATAAAACCTGTAGTCTATGTTGGAAAAGATGGATTAACAGAAGGCATCGGAAAAGCTACAAATGAAGCATTTAAACATAATGAACTTGTAAAAGTTAAATTTAGTAGTAATAGGGAACTTAAAAGAGATATCTCAATTGAATTAGAAGAGTTTACTGACTCATCGTTAGTAAGAATAATTGGGCATATTGCAATATATTACAAACCATTCGAAGAAAAGTCTGATAGAGTACTACACCCACCTAAATCGGAGAAATAATAGTAATGGCTTCTAATGATACACCAATGATGATTCAATACAATAAACTCAAAGCAGAAAATAAAGGATCAGTTCTTTTTTTTAGGTTAGGAGATTTTTATGAAATGTTTAATCAGGATGCTGTAGAAGTCAGTAAAATGCTTAATATAACTTTAACAAAAAGAGGCGGAATACAGATGTGTGGAATACCATATCATTCTGCTCCTAACTATATTGGAAGGCTTTTATCCCAGGGACAAAAAATAGCCATATGTGAACAGACTGCTATGCCTGTAGGTGGTAAAGGTATAGCAACAAGGGAAGTAGTTGAAATTATTACTCCTGGAACAATTGTAGATGAGAAATTCTTGGATTCTGCAAGTAATAATTATTTGGCTGCTTTTGGAGGTTCTGAAAAAGGACTATCTTTCTCATATGTTGATCTTTCTACTGGAGAATTTAAAACTACTAGCTTTGATTGGGCAGAGCGTGGAGATAAATTACGTAAAGAGATTGCCAGAGTATTCCCTAAAGAAATCATAATTCAAGAGACTCTTTTAGAAGACAGGATATTAGAGCAAATATTAAGTTCTGGAACCTATGTTTTAAATAGATATCCAGAATGGTCCTTTCAACTTGATACTTCCGTTGAGAGATTAAAGCAGCAATTTGAAGTAAATACTTTAAAAGGTTTTGGATTTACTGAGTTTGATATATCATTATTGGCTCCTGGAGTTATACTAGAATATATTTCAGAAAAATCCAAATCTATGTTACCACATTTAAGGACACTGAAATTTTATACAGATTCCGATTATCTTAACTTAGATGAATCAACTCAAAAAAATCTAGAAATTGTTAGGAACCTTCAGGATAATACAAAAAATTATACTCTATTAGATGTTTTAGATTTTACACAATCACCAATGGGTGGAAGAAACATTAGAAGATGGCTAACACATCCTTTAAAGGATTTAAAAGAGATTAAACAGAGACAAGATAAGGTTGAATATCTTTACATTTCACAATCACTTCTTTCATCATTAAGAGAGAAATTAAATAAAATCTTAGATATAGAGCGGTTGTCATCTAGGGTAGCTATGGATAAAGCTCATGGGAAAGATTTAATTGCTATTAAGAATTCTTTAAAGGAATCTTTAGAAATAGATCTAACCTTAGATGAGTGGGACGATTTTTCTCTATTTAACGACAGTAATCAACGTATAGAAATAGAATTGATTTTTAGTGTTATAGAAGAAGCCATTCATGATGAACCTTCAATACTGTTAACTGAAGGTAATTTGATTAAAGATGGATTTAATAGTGAAATAGATAGATATAGAAATATGAAGAATCATAGTAAATCTATATTAGAAGAATATCTAACAGAAGAGAAACAAAAAACTGGTATTAATAATTTAAAAATTAAATATAATAAGATTCTGGGTTATTTTTTTGATGTATCTAAATCAAATGTAGCTCAAGTACCTGATAATTATATTAGGCGTCAATCATTAGTAAATGGTGAACGTTTTACTACAGAAAAATTAAATAGCTTTGAAGTAGAGATTAATAGTGCTCATTCAAAACTTGTAGAACTCGAAAAAAAATTATTTTTAGATATAAGAGATAACGTTAAATCAAAAATAGAGTTTTTAATGGACTTATCTATTAATTTAGGAGATCTAGATACTCTCCAGTCTTTTACATACTCAGCCACTGTTCATGGTTATATAAGACCAGATTTAAACAATAGTGGTGAACTTGATATTGTTAATGGAAGGCATCCTGTTGTTGAAGCCCATCTACCACAGGGGGAATTTATATCTAATGATATTTTAATAAACTGTAAGAAGAGAAATTTTGCGTTAATTACTGGACCTAATATGGCTGGTAAATCTACATATTTAAGGCAAGTTGCTTTAATTGTCTTAATGGCTCAGACAGGATCATTTGTACCAGCAGATAGTGCCAAAATATCGGTAGTAGATAGAATTTTTTGCAGAGTAGGTGCAAGCGATAATCTAGCTAGAGGTGAATCAACTTTTCTAGTCGAAATGAATGAAACTGCAAATATTTTAAGATCCGCCACAAAAAAATCTTTAATCATAATGGATGAAGTTGGTCGTGGTACAAGCACAAACGATGGCTTATCAATTGCATGGGCCATTTGTGAATATATATTAGAAAACATACAAGCAAAAACACTCTTTGCAACTCACTATCATGAATTAACAGAGCTAAAAGAGGCAAATATGTTTAACTTGTCTATGGCTGTAAAAGAGACTGGCAAGGATATATTGTTTTTAAAAAAAGTTATTAATGGTGCTTCAAATAACTCATATGGTATTCATGTTGCAAAAATTGCTGGTGTTCCAGAACAGGTTATAGATAGAGCAAATTCTCTTCTAGAACATATTAGTGACGACAATACACAACTAAAAGAAGTACCTAAAAAAGCTGCTAAAAAATCTTTATATTCCCAAGAACTTTTTCCATCTGAAGAGTATATTTTAAATGCAATTAAAGGTATCGATTTTAATAATACTACACCATTAGAAGCACTTAATTTTGTTTCTAAGTGGCAGAAAGAGTTAAAATCTGAAATATTATAAAAAATATATCTAAATAGTTTACATGTTTAAAAAATACTGTTTCAAATGTGGAGAAATTTCTGATAATAAATATCCTCTATGTACTAGCTGTTTTCCAAAAACATTAAATAAAAAATTATTATGTACGTTTTGTGGGATTCCAACTTCAACTTTTGTAAAGATTTGTCCAGCATGTAGAGAAAAGGCAATTGTATATAATTCTAATTATTCATTTTTTAGCTACAGTGGTCTTCCAAAAGAAATTTTATCACAATTTAAATTTAAAAAAGATAAAAATTTTGCTATATATTATTCAGATTTAATATCTGATTATATTAAAAATAATTTTAATAATCCTATTTTATGTCCTGTACCAACATCTAGATTAAAACGAAAATTAAAAAATGGATATCAACTAGATTCAATATGTAAAGAATTAGTAAAAAATGGAATCAACATACAGTATTTGTTAAGAAAACATTATAGTAAAACACAAAAAAAATTAGATAGAGAATCCCGAATTAAAAACTTATATAGTAGTTTTTATTTGAAATCACCAAAATTGATTATTGAATCAGATATTGTATTATTTGATGATGTTTTTACTACTGGCGCAACAATTAATGCTTGTGCAAAAAAAATTAGTGTTTATGGTAGTAGAATCTATTCTATAACACTGTCCCGAGATTGACATTTTCCCTATTAAACTTTATATTAAAACAAATTATTATTTTTGGAGCTTAAAGAGTCCCTTTGGAGACTCTTTTTTTATGGCCGGAGGAAATTAATGTCTGACAGTATAGACAATATTTTAAGAGATGCTTCTAAGAAAATCGTAGAAAAAAGTGGCTTTTCTTTAGTAGATTTTAATATTCAGAGACTTAGTGGTAATAAGCTAAAATCTGGTGTTATTATTTATGGAAAAAGTGGAGTTAGTTTAGATGATTGTGGTGCGATACATAAAGTACTATTTCCTAGATTAGAGATGTTAGCTGAAGATTTTGACTTCTATTTAGAAATCGCTTCTCCAGGAATAACAAGGGTTTTTAAAAACCCAGAAGAATATACAATTTTTGTTGGGAATAAAGTTAAAATATTAACTTTTGATGACGATGACTATATAAAAGGTGAACTAATAAAGTCGGAAGACGGAATTGTTACCATAAAAAGTAAAAATGATATGATCGAAATTAAAATCGACGATATACAAAAATGTAAACTAGATTACTAGGAAGGAGGTGCATCAATGGTTTCTGATTTTGCAGAAGCTATTAAACAACTACAACAGGAGAAAGGTATTTCCGAAGAGCTTGTATTAAAAACAGTAGAAAATTTTCTACTTGCAGCTTATAAAAGGAAACACGGTCATTGTGACAATGCTGTTGTTAAGTTTAATGAAGACAGAACAGATGTAGAGATTTTTGCTCAGAAAAAGGTAATGGAAAAAGTTCTATTTCCTATGGAAGAGATGACTCTAGAGGATGCGTTAACCTATAATAGCGAAAGTGAACTGGGTGACGACCTTCTAATTCCAGTAGATAAGTCTAGTTTTGATAGAGTTGCAGTACAATCTGCAAAGCAAAAAGCTAAGCAAGATTTACGAGATATTCAAAAGGACTCTCTATATTCTGAATACAAGGATAAAGTTGGTGAAATGATAATTGGTTATTACCAGAGAGAGAAAAATGGAAACATTTTTGTTGATTTAGGTAGATCAGAAGGTATTCTTCCAAAAAGATACCAATCACCAAGAGAGATTTACAGACCAGGAGACAGGATTAAAGCTTTAGTTTATGAAGTAAATCGTGAGCGAGGTGGTCTACAAATAGTATTAACTAGAACTCATTCTGAGTTTGTACAAAATATTTTTGAGCTTGAAGTTCCTGAAATTTATGATGGTACTGTAAAGGTTCATAAGATTGTTAGAGAGCCGGGTTATAGAACAAAGTTTGCTGTTTCTTCTCTAAGAGACGATGTAGATGCTGTTGGAGCATGTGTTGGTTTAAAAGGTATTCGTATTCAAGCTATTGTAAAAGAACTTGAAGGTGAAAAGATTGATATTGTTAAGCATGAGAGTAATCCTGCTACATATATTAAGAATGCTTTATCTCCAGCTAGAGTATCTAATGTTTATATTGTTGATAAAGAGAAAAAATCAGCTTTAGCTATTGTTGAAGATGATCAGTTATCACTAGCAATTGGTAAGCAGGGTTTAAATGTTCGATTAGCTAACAGATTAGTAGATTGGAGTATTGATGTTAAGACTCCAGAGCAATTTGCTGATATGGATATTTCAATTGAGGCTAATGATGCAGCTCATGCACTATTTAGTGATGAAGCTGATGAAATAATTCACATTGCAGAACTACCTGGTATAACTCAGAAACTTATTGATGTTTTACATCAGAATAATATTGAACTTATAGAGACTTTAGTTGCTGCTAACCATACAGAACTTCTTAATCTGCCTGGTCTTTCAGAAAAAGATACAGAGATTCTTGAAGGTATTATACGAGACAATGTAGAAATTGTTGATGAAGAATATACAGAGAATGAGGAGATCCCAGAAGAGGAATTTGAAGAAGAATTCGAATGCCCTGAATGTGGAGAACCTATTACTTTAGATATGGAAGCCTGTCCAAAATGTGGAGTTGGCTTAAGTTTTGAAGTAGAAGACGAAGAAGATGGAGAATAGTAGATAATATTTATGAGTGACGATAATAAAGAAAAAAAACATGCAGAAATAATAAAGCACAAGAGTGAAACTCCCTCCGTAAGCAAAACTGAGAAAAAGAAGGTTGTTGTTGTCCGTAGGAAAAGTCCCTCTACTAAACCACACCATAAAGTTGTTGTAAAAGCCAAAAGTGGTGATCAAACTGAAAGTGACAAGACAAAAAAAACGTCTGGATCTTTCACACCAACAAAACCAACAACCCCAAGACAGGCCGGTTCGTTTACACCAAATAAACCTGCTGGACCTAGACAATCTGGTAGCTTTGAAAGAAGAACAGATACAGGTGGTGGATACCAAGGTAATAGACCTCAAGGTCAAGGTGGATACCAAGGAAATAGACCCCAAGGTCAAGGTGGTGGATATCAAGGTAACA
>JAOPTT010000006.1:655-462869 GCA_051531975.1 Spirochaetaceae bacterium | reverse complement strand
CCCAAGGACAAGGTGGTGGTGGTTATCAAGGTAACAGACCTCCAGGACAAGGTGGATACCAAGGGAATAGACCTCCAGGACAGGGTGGTTATCAAGGAAATAGACCTCCAGGACAAGGTGGTTACCAAGGAAATAGACCTCCAGGACAGGGTGGTTATCAAGGAAATAGACCTCCAGGACAAGGTGGATACCAAGGTCGACCAGGTGGCGGTGGTGGATACCAAGGCAGACCAGGTGGCGGCGGTGGATACCAAGGCAGACCAGGTGGCGGTGGTGGATACCAAGGCAGACCAGGTGGTGGCGGTGGATACCAAGGTAGACCAGGTGGCGGTGGTGGAAGACCTCCAGAAAAAGAAGCTGCACCAATTACTAAAAATGCTGCGGGACCTAAAAAGTTCTTTAAAGCTAAAAAGAAAACTTCATACGACAAGAAAAAACGAGCTAATGCTGAAAAAGCATATAACTACGTTAAAAAGACTGTTAACAATACAAACCCAATTCCTAAGTCAATTGACATAATGGAAGTTATTACTGTTTCTGAATTAGCACGAAAGATGAACTTAAAAGCATCTGATTTAATCGGAAAATTAATGGGTATGGGTATGATGGTTACAATTAACCAACAAATAGACTCTGAAACTGCTTCATTGTTAGCTCAGGAGTATGGTTGTGAGGTTAAAATTGTATCATTATACGACGAAACAATTATTGAAGGTGATACTGACGAAGGTGCAGACCTTAGACATAGAGCACCAATAGTTACAGTTATGGGTCATGTTGACCATGGTAAAACTAAGTTATTAGATACCATAAGAAACGCAACTGTTGCAGATGGAGAATCAGGTGGAATTACCCAGCATATCGGTGCATATACAACTGAAACGTCTAAAGGTAGAATTGCATTCTTAGATACTCCTGGTCATGAAGCTTTTACATTAATGAGAGCTCGTGGTGCACAGGTAACAGATATTGTTATTTTAGTTGTAGCTGCTAACGATGGTGTTATGCCACAGACTAGAGAAGCTGTTTTACATGCAAAAGAGGCTAAATGTCCAATTATTGTTGCTGTAAATAAGTGTGATTTACCTGACGCTAACCCTGAAAAAGTTAAGCAACAGTTAGCTGAACTTGAGATAATGTCAGAAGATTGGGGTGGTTCAAACCAGTTCATACATATTTCAGCACTTAAAGGTGAAGGAATTGATGAACTATTAGATGCTGTTATGTTAGAAGCAGAGATGTTAGAACTAACAGCAAACTACGACTGTAAAGCTGAAGGTAAAGTTATTGAATCTAAAGTTGATCAGGGACGAGGTGTTGTTTCTACAATATTAGTTCAACGTGGTACTTTAAGAGTTGGAGATCCATTTATTGCAGGTGTTTACTCAGGTAAAATTAGAGCAATGTTTGATGATAGAGGAAATAGAGTAAAAGAAGCTCTTCCTTCAACTCCAGTTGAGGTTATCGGTATGTCTGGTGTTCCTGATTCAGGTGACCCATTCCAGGTAACTGAGAGTGAAAAAGTTTCTAGACAATTTGGAGAGAAACGATTAGAGCTTAAAAAAGTGGAGAGTGCTAAGAACGTTAAAAAGATTACACTTGATAACCTATTTGACTCTATATCTGACGGTACTGTTCAGGAACTTAAGGTTATTATTAGAGGTGATGTTCATGGATCTGTTGAGGCTTTAACTGCTTCATTAGAAAAATTAAGTACACCAGAAATTAGACTAAACGTTATTGAAGCATCTACAGGTGCTATTACTGAAAATAATGTAATGTTTGCAGCAGCATCTAGTGCAATTATTGTTGGTTTCCATGTTAGACCTACAGCAAAAGCACAATTTATTGCTGACCAAGAAAAAGTTGAGATCAAAAAATATAATATTATCTACGATGCAGTAGAAGACATTAGAAACGCAATGGAAGGTATGCTTGCTCCTGAACTTAAAGAGGAAATAGTTGGTTCTGTTGAAATCAGAGAGGTATTTAAAGTACCTAAACTTGGTTTTGTTGCTGGTTGTTATGTTACTGATGGTTTTATTAAACGTGGAAGCACAATTAACCTTTATCGAGAAGAAGTTATGACACATAGTGGTCCTGTTGGATCTCTTAAACGATTTAAAGATGATGTTAAAGAGGTTAAAAAAGGATTTGAGTGTGGTGTTGGTCTTGATTCATTTACCGATGTACAAGTTGGTGATACTTTAGAAGTTATCGAAATCAGAGAGATAGCTCGAAAGTTAGGAGATAGCAAATAACGTGAGTGATGTTAGAATTCGCCGAGTAGAAAGTTTAATAAGAGATGAGATTAGTACAATGATCATGAAGGGTATTATTAAAAACCCAAATGTTAATACACTAGTTTCTATCTCCCGTGTGATAGTTTCAAAAGATCTATCACATGCTAAACTTTATGTTTCTTCTTTCGAGAGTCATGGTAAAGCTAAACAGGCAGTTGGTGGTTTAAACCGTGCCTGTGGGTTTATCCAAGGAAGACTTGGTAAAAAATTACATATGAGAACCATACCAAAATTAGAGTTTATTTTTGACGATGCTATTGAGCAAGGTTTTGAAGTAAATAAAATTATTGATGAGATTGCCCAGGTTGATGAATAATGATGGTATGATTCTACTAAAGAAGCCCGAGGGAATTACATCCTTTCGGGCTCTTGGTATTTTAAAACGAAAACTAAACACAAAAAAAGTTGGTCATACAGGAACTTTAGATAAGTTTGCTTCCGGGTTATTAGTAATATTAACTGGAAAGATGACAAAGTTTGCTCCCTACATAACAGGTATGGATAAAACTTACCAAGCAACATTCAGATTTGGTACTACTACTACTACCTTGGATCCTGAAGGTGATTTTTTAGATGAAAAACCTATCCCAGATATTTTAAAAATTAAAGAAGTTATAAATAATCAATTTACTGGAACAATTTCTCAAATACCTCCTGATTTTTCAGCTGTACATATAGATGGTCAAAGAGCTTATCAGCTTAAATTAAAAGGAAAAGAGGTTAAAATTCCTCCAAGAGATATTACAATTAATAGTTTTAATATTATTAATTGGGATGGTAAAGATTTAGAAGTAGAAATTTCTTGCAGTAAAGGAACTTATATACGTTCAATTGCTAGAGATCTTGGAGAATTAACTAATTCCCTAGCATATGTTGTAAAATTAAGTAGATCTGTTGTTGGACCATTTCAAATAGATAAAGCTGTAACAGGTGAAGAGTTCACGAATTTAAATTTAACAACTCCTTATGAACTAATTACTAATCTTGGACGACAAGTATCCTATGTTACTGAAGCTGGAGCGACCGAGATATGTACAGGAAAACAGATTAAAAGTGACTTCTTTATAAACAGTTCACCTAAGTTTGAAAATGGTGATATCGCACTTTTTACACAAGATAAAGAGTTTATAGCCATGATTAATAACGTTGATGGTAGATCCAAATATCTATTTGTTAGTAATAGATGAGAAACCTTTATATACTATTATTCTATTTTATAACAATTCAATTATACTCCATCGAATTCAAATACAATTTTTCTGAGAGTTATAGAATTGAATCTATTGTTTATCAAAATGTTAAATTAAATAGAAAGATACAATTAAGTAGTGTAATTCAAAACAAATATAGAGTAGAAATTAATGATACATATAACGATAGTGCAGAACTTAATGTCACCCAGGATGTATTTCAAGAATCCAAAGGTTTGACTTCTGGTTTTTACACTAATCATCAAACTACCAAAGGTACTATAATTCAGTATTCAGATGGTTATATAGATCCAATTGATAATCTTATTTTCCCTGCAGTTCAAAATATTCCACTTTTTCCTAATAGAGATGTTAAAATTGGAGAGAGTTGGACTGGAATGGCAATAGAATATTTTGATCTGAAAAATGGATTTGGTATAGAGGATTATATTAAAACAGAGTTTAGAGTATTTTATACCTATCATGGTAATAAGTTAGTTGACGGCCAGGAGATGGCAATTATTAAAATGAGCTACAATATTTTTGAAAAAGTAAAACCGTATATAGAATGGGGGGACTTTTATCCACTTAAAATATCTGGTGGATCAAAACAAACTCTGTTATGGGATATAGAAAAAGGAAGACCACACTCAGTTGATGATGACTTTTTTATTGAGTTTACAACTTCAACAGGCGATCTTTATACATTTAATGGTAGAACCGAATCTAAAAGTTGGCCTAAAAATGATCTAAGATCAAAACGCATGTTAGCTTTAAAAGAAACTTTAGAGATTACTCCACAGACTACTGTAGATGAGGAAGAAGATTATCTAAAAATTACGTTTAACTCTATGTTGTTTGATCCTGAATCAGATATTCTTAAAGATAGTGTAAAAAATCATTTAGATAACATTGGTTCAGCTTTAAAAGAGATAGATGATATTAATATTCGTATCATTGGCCACACAGCTCTTTTTGGAGAAAATGATCCTAAATATTTAACAAATCTTTCAACTCGAAGGGCTAGAGCAGTAGCCGAGTATCTATTAGAGATGGATTATCTAGATAAAAATAGTATTGAAGTTATAGGTTTAGGTGGAAGTAGGCCAGTTGATACAAACGATACTAAAGAGGGTCGTAGTCGAAACCGTAGGGTAGAGATAGACATCTTGAAAAACTAAATATATAATTTGAATCAGAGGTATAGATGACAGAAAAAATTAAAAGAAATATAATATTATCATTAGTCATAATTATTAACTTAGCAGCAGATCAAATAACAAAAATACTTGCAAGGATTTTCATTCAAGGTCAGGGAATGATTAATGTTATTGGTGATTTTTTTATATTAGTATACGCAGAAAATGATGGCGCCTTTTTAAGTATGTTTTCTGATTTAGGACAACCTTGGAAGACAATAGTATTAGTATTTTTTCCAACTGTAGCAATTGTGGTCGCAATTTTATATCTGATTTTTGGAAAAAATGTCTCCTTTAATCAATCTGTAGCCATAGCATGTATTATTGGTGGTGGAATTGGAAATGTTTACGACAGAATAGTACATCTTGGTGCTGTAACAGATTTTCTACTTTTTGGAATAGGTCCATTAAGAACAGGTGTGTTAAATGTAGCAGATTTATCTATAACTTTTGGAGCAATAACTTTGTTTGTTTTTCAGTATAAAGAAGATAAGAAAGCTGCAGAATTAAGGAAAGAGTTAGATGACAGAACTGTCAGAGAAAATAGTTAATACAATACTAAATATCCCTAATGGAAAAGTTTTATCATATGGTGCTGTAGCTGCCTTAGCTGGGCACCCAGGGGCTGCTAGACAAGTATCATGGCTTCTTAATTCACAAACTAAAAGGTTAAATTTACCTTGGTTTAGAGTTATAAATAGTAAAGGAACAATTTCCATTAAAGATTCAGAAGGATATTTAATGCAAAAAGAGTTACTAGAAAATGAAGGTATTGTTTTTAACCATAAAGACCAGATAGATTTAAAAATTTATATGTGGGATGGAAAATAAAATAAAAGTTCAACAACCACCCACTAACTAAAAACGGCATAAAAGGTAATTTAGTATTTCTATTAATCTTTTTAAAAATAATAAGTATTCCTGAAATTAATAAGGCTAAAATTGAGCAGTAAACTATACTTTGTAACCAAAAGAGGTATCCAAAAAAGATAGCTATTATTGCTGTATATTTACAGTCTCCCATTCCTAATTTTTTACCACTTACAAAATATACAAATAGAAATGTAATAAAAGCTATAAAACCACTTATTAAACTTGTAATAAGATCACTCGTAGTTATTAACTTATAAATTATAACTGATAAAAACAATAACAGGTTAACTAAGTTTGGAACTCTTTGATATTTCATATCATAAAAAACTAGATAAATGGACACTAAAATAAGAACACTGATCATAGTAGTTCAACTTTTAAAGAAACGACTCTATATTGTTCTAAATAAAGACCAAAAACTATTTTAGTTTCAGATTTTTTAACATTGTCAGTAATATTAACTTCCCAAAATGTTGTTTTATCACCTACGTAGGTCAATATACTTTTCTGATTGTCTTTTAATTCTAGTATTCTTTTTAATTTTGCAGAAGTTATATATTCAGATTTACGAAGTGTTTTTATTGTACCTAATTTATTATTAAAATATTCAATATTAGTTCCACCATATTTTTTACTTATAATTACTGTTAATAGATCATCAGTTAAAAAATTAACATTCCAAGTTGGAATGATTGTAACTCTATCTTTAAAATCTTTATCAAATAGAAAAAAAAACTTATTTATATTTTGGTCATCAACTAATAATTGTTTTAATCGTTTAGAAACAATATGTTCTTTAAATTGTGTAGCTTTATATTCATCCTGGGTAAAATGATAATAATAATTTTTTAGAGATATGTCCGATGCATTATTTAAGTTAGGTATATTGTATAGAGTAAATATATCTTCATCATGGTTTTTAAGAAATTGATTATATGGTGTTAAATCTGAGATAAAACCATTATCATCCCTGTATTGTTGCAGTGTTAACCATGTAATATTATCTGCTAATTTACTTTTTAATCCAGTCTGTTTGAAAAGAGTAAAATCAACAAAGTTAGGATTTAATTTCGATGATATATCTTTAATTGTAATTATTCTATCTGAATTATTTAATTCATTTAGCTCACGAACTATTAACTCGTAACTTTTATCTGTCTCTGAATTTAAAACTTCAGTTATCTGTTCTATAATATCAAGGTTTGTTAATGACCTATCTATTTTACCTGATAATTTATTTATACCTTTAGATAAAGTTAAAACATTTGAACTATAAACCGTAATTATTGCTGAAATTGATATAATAAAAATAAAAGCTATAACAGAACTACGCAAGTATTACTCCTAAAACAAAGCTAAACTCTATATCCTCTGAAACAAACTTTATAGCCGATTCAGTTATTGTAAAACTTCCAACTAAATACTTAGATTCATAAATTATATTGTCATTTATATATATAAAAGTACCACTTTCTGAGGAACTAATTTTTATAGAATAATCTGGTAATCCCATATAATAAAAAACTTCTATAAAACCTTGTTCTTGGACTATAGAGTGTTCCGTATAAAACCATGGCGTCATTATATTCTGTGCTTCAAAAAATAGTGTATGACGCAAATTTAGAAGGTCATAACTTCTTTTTAAATTATGTGTACCTTTATTAAGAGAGGTTAAAATCTGATTACTATTAGTATATAAAACTGTACTAATTAGACTTACAATTAATACAGTTATAAAGACCTCAATAAATGTATATCCTTTATCGTTATATAATATTTTTAAGGCTTTCATCATAATCTTCTATGGTATCAATTATTAGTTCAACTTTGTCCGTAAGTTTAAGTTCAAAATCTATTGTTTTAATAATTAGACCGTAAACAGATGTTAGTGAGATACTTAAAATTAATAGTGCAATAATAGTATCAACTAATATAAAACCTTCATCTTTTTTAGTCATAGGAATTAATATCTTTGTTTAATTTAATTCCACCAGAGGCACTATCTGCACCTAAACTAGTAATTGTAAATGGCAGTCCATTAGTTCCAGGAACAAAGTATTTAAAACTATTATCCCATGGATCTAAAGGAATCTTTTTATCAATATAAGGTCCATCCCAGTTTTTAGGAATAGGACTTAATATAGGTTCTTCCCATAAGGATTGTAAACCTTGTTCCTCAGTAGGGTATCTCGTGCAATCCTGTCTATACATTTCTAAGGCTAATTTAAAGTTACCTATCTGACTTGTTGCAGCTGTTACATTGGCTTTGCCCATCTGTTTTATTGCAACAACACCAACACCAGTTGTTAATAAAAGTACAATTGCGATACCAATTATTGTCTCAATAAATGTCCAACCATCATCTTGTTTAAATATTTTAAATAGCACTTTTTAACTCCTCTAATCTATTTGTCTCTTTTAATCTGTATTTATTGTTTAAAAATTGTTCTAAATGAAAAATTGATTTATCGGTATCTATTAAATAATGTTGGTATATGTCTGCTAATAGTAGGTTCACATATGGGCTATTTTCAGTTTTAGTAAGCAGCTTAATAAGTATATTTTCAGCTTTTACATATTCTTCTATTTTTATGTAATATGTAGATCTAATATAATTTAGGTAAATATCCTCTGAATTAATTTCATCTAATTGCTGCATTTTAATTTTTGCAACATCTAGATTTTTATTGTTAATGTTTTTTTCAAAATCAATTAAAAGGTCATCAAATGTATATATTTTAACAATTAGAACATTTTCGATATCAAAGTGATCTACAACCGTTGTTGTTGGTTTACAGTTCTTAGCACTGATTACAACGTCATACTCTCCAAAATCCAATTCAGGGATTAAAAATTTACCATCGATGTCACTATTAACTGTAATTAGGAACTCAACATCGGCTGGTGTTGTAAAAGAGAGTTTAGCATTTTGTACAGCATTACTTTTATTATCAAATACTACACCTAACAAAGATGTTGAAATACCTGGGGTTGGAACTTGTGTCGTTTTACAACTAAATAGTGCTGTTACTAATATCATAAACAATAATTTTTTCATGGTGTTACCTCGTATATAATTTTATCTTTACTAAACATATATGTATCACTTTCTAAACCTAGGTAAGTCCATTCAGATATGGTTTCTAACTCTTTAAAACGAAATATCCTTCCGTTTTTACTCTCTTTAAACATTGTGATGGTTTCTCCATTTTTTTTGAGGCAACCAATAAAACTAAACTTATTGGTTGTCTTATTTTTTACTTTTTTGACTTCAATTTTCATAACTACTGGTATATCGGTGGAGGTCGCTTCAAATAAACTAGTTCCTAAAAAATTAAAAAGGTCTGATATATAAGGTATTGATTCAATTTCTAATCTAGGAAATTCTTTGTAATACTTTGCATTTGGTTCAGCTTTTAATTCTGGTCTTGATATTTCAATTATTCCCTGAAATTCGTAGTTATTAATCATTCTAATATTTAGTAGAGGTATATCGTATATTCTAGATTCTGAATAAAGAATATATAAGAAATTTGCAAGTGATGTTTTATTACCCTTTATAGAGAATTGCACAGAGTTTCCTAAACCTTGATATTGTGAGATATCCATACCACTGTCTATAATCACTTGTTTAATATGTGGAGTTAAATTAGTTATCTCTCTATCAGCCTCATAAAAAAACATACCGTTATATCTTTCTATTAAAGTGGTTAACTCTTCTATTTGCAATTCAGTTATTTCATTGTTAGGTTCAGATACTTTATCTATTAAAATCTTATATTTTTCAATTTTATCTGATGTATCAAAATAACTTTTAATATAGCCATCATAAATCAGGTAACCACTAAACAGGAGAATTATTGAAATTAAGATAAAAATCAGTATTTTTCTCTCTATGGGCATAATACATCTCCACTTATATTGACCCATTCATAATCGTTTTTATTTATTGTTGAGTTTTGTATTAAAGATAGATAACCTGATTCATTTAACTTTTTTACTAGTGTAATACTATTTGTTGATAATGCATTAAATCGAATAACTCCACTTGTATATGTCAAATCTGGAACTTTAAAGTTTGAACCGTATCTATTTAATTCAAAAAAGATTGTATATAAGTCTGGAATTACTTGGGATTGAATTATATTAAGATCGTTTTGTAACTTTATATATCTTTGTTCAATTTCACTACTTTGTTTGTTAATAATTACTAGCTGGTTATACTGTTGTTCTAATTCTGATAATAACCGGTTTTGAGTTTCATAAATATTTAAAGCTTTAATGGCTACTAGTAATAATATAATAATAGGTAATAAATATATAACTTTTTTGTAATTTGAATTTTTTTTTTAGTAAATAGATCGGCTTTACAACGTTTATATAGCTGTTCTAATTTTAACAACTTTTTGGGTTTAAAAGTAGAACATTTACCGTAATTAATATTATCTGAAATTACTATATGTTTAGTATCAATCTTTTGTAAATCTAATGTTCTTAATTTTGATTGTTTTACTGTTTTAAAAAGACCTAAAGATATTTCAACTTCTAATAAGTTGTCACCATAAATAATAAAATAAAAACCATCTCTTTTAAGTAATTTAGTAAAAAGAAGGTGAGGGTGATAAAGTTCTTTAATATCTGTTTTAATTAAACTATTTTTAAGAACATAACTTACCAATGCCTTTTTACTGTTACCACGCTTAGTTAATATGTAGTCGTAAACTAAACTTTTAGGCTCAGGGTAATATTTAATTAATTGACTTTCTATATAGATAGGGATTTCACTATTTTTAATTCCTGAAAAATCCATTAATATACTTTTTATTGAATCTATCACAGTAGATCACCCATTTTAGTTAATACTGGTAATATAAACAGTAAAATAATTGAAAAAAGAGCTGCACCAATTAATAGTGTAAACAAAGGATCGATAATAGTCATAAATCTATCTAATTTTTTATCTGTCTCTTTTAAATAATAACTTGTTAACTGGTTAAATATTTTACTAATATCTCCAGTCTTCTCACCAACTTTTACAAATGCAGAAATTTTAAATGGAAATGTTCTGTTATTAAAAGCTTCAGACATAGTTATTCCACTAACTATATCCTCTTTTATTTCATCAACCTCTGTTTTAAGTTGGCAATTATTTAGTACATTTTTTCCATATTCTAATGATTCTTCTATATTCAGAGAGCTATCGGTTAATACTGAAAGTGCAAAAATGAGATTAAGTGTTTCATTTTCTAATAATAACTTTCCAAATATTGGTATTTTAAAATAAAATCTATGGAACATAGCTACTTTTTTGTAATCAACTTTTCCTAATTTTTCAAAATAAAATATAATTATAGATAATATTATAAATATAGAGCTCGAAAGAATCATAATATTACTTAAAATTGCGCCTCTATTTTCTAATACATCTGCAACACTACCACCTAAGGTTAAAAACATCTGGTTAAACTTTGGTAATATAAAGAGTACAAAAACAATACTAAATATAATTGTCATTAAGATAATGATACATGGGTATATAAGTGCTCCAATTAATTTATCTTGAAACTTTTTATTTCGTTCTAAATATTTATCTAGCTGTAAAAGTACACTTTTAAGCGTCCCAGTTTTTTCTCCGACCCCAATAAGACCTAAATACAGGGATGGAATACCTACGGTGTTTTCTTTTAATATTTTACAAAAGCTATTACCTTTATTTAGTTCGTTTAAAATAGTTTGACATAAGGATATCAATTTTTTCTCTTTAAAGGTTGAAATTGATACTGATATAGAATCTTTTAATGAGAGGTTTGAGCTTAGTAATAGACTAAGAGTTTGTGTAAATGTTAATAGATCATTCTTTTTAATTTTTAATCCGTTTGATGCACTTTTATTACTAGATAATAGAGTCAGATGTCTATTATTTACAACTTCTTTTAACTGGGTGTTATCTGAAGCTTGTATAAAAACTTCAGCTATCTGGCCTAATTCATTTACTACACGACATTTATAAGTTAACACGATAATACCCTGTTTATCTCTTTAATTGTAGTTAGACCTTGTTTTGCACTATTTAAACCTGAATTATATAAACTCTGCATTCCATTTTTTGTTAAATACTCTGATATTTGGTAAGGTTTTGCACCATCTAAAATTAAGTTCTCAAGTTTACTATCAACAACAAAACCCTCAGAAATTGCAATTCGACCTTTAAATCCAGTATGAAAACATCGATTACAACCAACTGAAATAAAACTACCATCGGAGTCAAGTTTTTTACACTCAGGGCACAATGTTCGAACAAGTCTTTGAGCAAAAGTAGCTTTTAATACAGAAGTTAAAAGGTAATCTGGAATTCCCATATCCTTTAACCTAGATAAAGATGATGTTGCATCGTTTGTATGAAGTGTGGAGAGAACTAAATGTCCTGTCAAAGCTGCTCTAATTACAAGATCAGCTGTCTCTTTATCCCGAATTTCACCTATCATTATTACATCTGGATCCTGTCGTAATACACGACGTAAAATTGCACTAAAACTCAGATCTATATCTTGATTAACTTGAATTTGGTTAACACCAGGTATTGAGTATTCTACAGGGTCTTCTATAGTTATGATCTTTTTCTCTGCCGAGTTTATTCTTTGCAGTAGAGCATTTAAAGTTGTAGTTTTTCCTGAACCTGTAGGCCCTGTAATTAATATCAGACCGTGGGGTAGATTACTAACCTTATTTAATATATCTATATTGCCCAGAGTAAAACCTAAGTCCTCTAATGTTAATAGTTTGCTCTTTTTAACAAACAGTCTTAATACAATAGACTCACCATTTGATAGAGGAATAATTGATATACGCAGATCAACTGGGTTCGCTTCTAAAGTTACACTGCAACGGCCATCCTGGGGTAATCGTCTCTCCATTATATTAAGATTTGACATTATCTTTATTCTAGAACTTATGGCAGTAAATAGTGTCCTATTTATTTTATCTGATTCTATTAAAACACCATCTATTCTATATCTAAGTGCTACTTCATCTTTGTAACACTCTATATGAATATCTGATGCACCTTTGTTTATTCCATCTATTATAATTGAGTTAACTAGGTTTATAATTGGGGCATCGTTTGCTAATCGGTTAAGATCATTTTCTGTAGAATGTATAGTTACATCACCACCTAAATTACTACCGGATTTAGAAATGAAGGAAGTTAATTCACTTGAATTAATATAAAATGTTTTTATCTGTTTATTTTTATGTAGCTCCTGTAGTTGCTCAATTATATGGTGTTCAGTAGTTTCTAAAATTCCTAATATAATATTTTCATCATCCTCAGATAACTTTATAACGTTACTGTTTTGTATATATTGAATAGGATACTGTTTTACAGTTTTAAGTTCCTCTTTATAATACTCTAGACTTACTTCTACCATCTAATTAATAAACTCCGTATAAGCTCTTTCAAATTTTGCTTCTAAGTTTACTTCTTCTGAATCTTCTACATAAGGTAATAGATAGATTACAAACTCAGACTCAGTTTCCCTTTTTACAGTTTTCCTAAAGAGTCTTCCTAATAGAGGAATATCACCTAAAATTGGGGTTTTATCTTCTGATACTTCAATTTTACTACTAATTAATCCACCAATAACAACTGGAATACCTTCTGGTGTTCTAACCTCAGTATTAACAATTTTTTCTGAAGTTGATGGTATCCCAGAACTGTCTCCTGAAACTGTAGTTTCATCGGATAATGTAGATTGAACTTTAACAGTTACCATACCATCTCCACTTGTCCAACCTTCGATATCTAAAATGATACCCCAGGAGACTTCTTGGGTCGCTCCAGTCTGTTCAGTTTCACCATCTGAATTGGTACTAGATTGATAAAAACGACTTGTAGTTGTATTTCTAAATGAAACTTTACTTCCAGAAAGACCTTGCAGTGTTGTATCAACTAATATTTTAGATCTGTTATTATTTATAGATGCATTTAATTCAAAACTAAAAAGTGGTCCTAGGGCTGATATAAGGTTAAAGTTAAGTCCTAATAAACTTCCCAAGCTTCCAGAGAATGAGCTCCATTCATCTTCAGGCAGTGTTATATCACCATTCTCTTCACTGTGGGATGTCATACCAAAATCATAGCTAACACCATCTCCAATTGTATTTTGAAGTACTAATATCTTATATTTGATCTGAGGTTTAGGTTTATCTATAAAATTAAGATCCACCATGAAAGCTTTGTATGCTTCTTTCTGCCCATAATAAAAGAATACTGAAGAGATTGGTGTTTTTACTATCTGTTCAGCCATAGCAGATTTAGGTAGATTATCTAGTAGTTCCTGTGTTGTAATATATTTGAGTGTAACTTTAAAACGTTTCACAGGAATATCAATAATCTCTTTTAATTCTAATACTTCATTATATTCTTTTGCTGTTAATACTATTAAAAATGAGTTTTTATCAACATTAACTATAGAGGTTCCAGAATAACTTTTTAACAACATATTTTTAAACAGTTCTGCAGAAACAAAACTCATTTGTATCCAGTATGGTTTTTTATGTCGATCTTTATCCACTAGTTTAATAAAGGATACGATAGGGGCTATTTTAATCTCAGTACCATAAACAATAACTGAATTTGTAACTTCATCTACCTTTAATACATTGTTACTCATAAAGCTTCCAGGCATTAGTTTAAGTAGTTCTTTCACATTTATACTGTTTAATTTAATAATCTGTGTCTCTATATGTCTGTTTGCTATTTCATTTTTATTAATATCAAAGATGTAATATATGTCATTTGATTTAACATAATCGCAGCTTCCACTTTCAAGCAGAAGGTTTAACATTTCATCAAATGTTTTATCCTTATATTCTAACCGATCAATTATATTATCGTTTCTACCTTGTATAGAGTACTCAATATCTTCTTTACTAAAAAACTCCCCAATAACAGCAGAAAATCGTACTTTCTTTAAGTTCACTGAATAAAACCCTAAGTTATTAACAATTATTCCATTTGTCTTATTTATGACATCTTTTTTATTAGATGATACATTCTTTTTAATATAAAAGTAGTCTTTAGCTTCTTCAATATTATAATCAGTAAACTTCTTAATAATAATTTCTAATACAACTTTAAGTGTTAATTTTTTAATGTTTAGATTTATATTTGTCCTAGGTAAGTTATCGTACAATATAGTAATTCCAGTGTCAGCTGTTAATCGATCTAATACCTGCTTAATATCCACATCGGTGCAATTCAGACTAATAAGTTCCCCATCATTTATACTAAATATTTTAGAGACTAACAGTGCTCCATCAATTTCAAACATATATAAATTCTGACTTGTTAAAAACAATTTTAATGCTTCATCTAAATCAGTAGTAGTAAAATAATAACTACAGTTCCCACCAACGGTATTATCTACAATAATATTTTTTTCACTCAAATCAGCTAATACCATTAAAACATCTGTTATAGGTTTATTGTTAAACTCTAATATTTGTTTCTCTTCTGAAAAGATGAAGAAATTACAAATTAGAATTATAAATATTAAATATATTCTCACTTTATTCATATGTAATCTTTAGTGCTATGATTTGTATTGATTCAGAATATAAGAATTAATACATAGAAATAATGATTAAGAAATTAAAAGTTTCATAAAAAAATACCATATAAAAGAAATTAAGCTATATCCAGAATTGGAGAAATTGATATGTATGTACAATCGATGTACAATTAAGATATGAGATTTGAATGGAATCCTGAAAAAAATGAGTTTCTAAAGAGTGAACGTGATATATCATTTGAAAAGGTTTGTTTTCATATTAAGAGAAGAGATGTTTGGAAGATTACAGATCATTCAAACAAAGAACTATATACTAATCAGAAACTTTTTTATGTAATAATTGAAGGTTATATTTATATTGTTCCTTTTGTTGAGGATGAGGATTATATATTCCTTAAAACAATAATCCCTAGTAGAAAAGCAACAAGAGAATATAGTACAGAGAAGGAGAAGGAGTAAGAAAATGAAATTTGATGAAGAAGAACAGATGATTATTGATGCTATAGATAATGATGAACTTGATTTAAGAACACCAACAGAAAAAGAGTTAGATTATTTCCAGCAAACAGCGAAGAATACTTTCAAAAAAAATAAAAGTATAACAATCAGATTATATGAACATGATTATAACGGTATTCAAAAAAAAGCAATGGAAATGGGAATACCTTATCAAACCCTAATATCTGGATTAATACATAGATATGTTGAGGGTGATATAAAAATGAACGCTGTTTAGTGAGTAGTAAACTTTTCAGAAACTAGAAAACATTTAAAAGGTATCTTAGATCAGGTTGTAAATGATGCTGATTATACAGTTATCACTAGAAGAGATTCTACAAACTGATATGCATACGTTGGGAAATGATCCGATTAATAAAAATGAATATGGTATGGCATTATTATCATTTACAAATAATTTCAAATACAATAAAAATATACTAGATGCTAAGTGGAGGAATAAATTGAGTATAAAAAAGAGAATATTAGAAATAGTAGATAATAAGATATCCAAACAGAGTAGGATTACGAAGTTTAGTTCATATTTAATATATACATTCCTAATTGTCTCTATTTTTTTGTTTCCAGTAAATGCTTTTACTGACACTTTAAATCCTAAAGAATTGAATGCAAGCAAAGAACTTAACATGAAAAAATTACATTCTGTAATCATGGACGAATATCTTAATAACATATACACAGATGATCTACTAGAAGAATCTACATTTAGTTTAAGTATTTTTTTAGATCATATTGTTTCGGACGAGAAAGTTAATTTAGAAAAATTTCCAATAATTAGTCCATTTAGAAATAATGAAAAATTAAAAAGAATTGATTATGGAAATAAAATTAATAAATCAGGAGTGAGAATAATAAATAATATAGGAGCCGAAGTTTATTCTACATCTTCTGGTACAATTATTAGTATTATTAATCAAAAAATAGTTATAAAACATGAATGGGGGGTTATAACTGAATATATAAATGTTTCTGGTACAACTTTTAAAGTAGAGGATTTTGTGAAACAAGGAGATATAATAGGATCTTTAGCTAAAAGTGATGATAATGTTTCATCTTATTTGGAGTATAGAATTTCTCTTGAAGGACAATACATCAACCCTGAGAAACTCTTGAAATAAAAATATACTAAAATATTTAGACATAAGAAAGTAGGCGATTGAATATTCTGGGATCAGTAAATAGGCTTATATTACTACAATACCAGATGGTATGACCCAACAGGACTTACCCAAGAATTCTTTATAAGATTAATGGAAGCAACATTTGTGTCTTAATTTCTTGGCCATAACAGTTAAAGAAATTAAAAGACAGAAAAGAGTATTTAAAATAGGATGATATTTAGAAAGGAAAGAAATTAGGTAGTTCGTTTTTGACTATGTATTTTTATTCTGATAAGATTAAACCAAAAGAGGTTGTTATGGTAATTTCAAGAGATGAACTGTATAAAGAAGCTGTTAACTTATCACCGCTAGATAAAGCACAATTAGTAGAGCTACTTTTATCCAGCTTTAACTACAAAGGTAGGGCAGATATAGATGCTAAGTGGGCTGTAGAAGCTGAAAACAGATTAGAAGCTTCCAAGAATGGTCTTATTGAAAAAGTCTCAATGGAAGATGTATTTTCATCGTTAGATATTTAATATGAAAGTAAACTTTTTAAGAGTTTCAGAGCTTGAATTAAATGATGCTGTTTCATATTTTAATGAACAGAGTGAAGGTCTAGGGTTCGAGTTTGCAAATGAAGTAAAACGTACAATAAAGAGAATTCTAGATTTTCCAGAAGCATGGGCAAATTTATCCCTTAATACTAGAAGAGCACGAACAAATAGATTTCCATATGGTGTAATTTATTCTCATACAGAAGATGAATTATTAATTTTGGGAGTTATGCATCTTCATAGAGATCCAGAATATTGGAAAGATCGAATATAAAAGCTCTTTTCATACATTGATCTAGAGAGTAAGATAAATAAATAATAGAGCAAACGGATTATGTTATAGGTGGCTTCTACCGTCTGATTTCCCATACAGCTTTAGAACTTTTAGGAGTAGGCATAGTATAGAGCCAACCCTGTTCAAACATTTCACACGCAATTACAATTTCAGATTCAGTAGCTTCTATATTCTTACGTAATTTAGACTTATTTTTACTATTTAGATCATTAATACTTAAGTCGTTAAAATCCATAATAGCCCAAGTCTTATCATCATATAGAATAGCTGTCTTACCACTTTCTAGTTTAACTTTCTCTTCACCTTCAATAGTGCTAACGATCATTATCATGATAATTAATAAGATTTGATGTGAACTTATACCAAAAGTTTTCTTAGACATTATTACTAAAACCTTGTATATATTTTTACGTTTAAATATACTTGTTTTCATTATCGTTCTACATATCTTAAGTTATAATTAAGCTTTAATGGACTAAAAATACATTCTAATGGTAACATAACCAAAGTTATGTTGTTCATAACTTAATACCACAAAACAAGTTATGGAGAATGATGAAAATTCATCATACGTTTTATATACTATTATTTAAATTGCTATGGTAGTATTTTTTTAGGAGATTATTAGATGACAAAAGAAAATACATGTAAAATTAACAACAATCAGATTTCAAATGTAGTATTAGAGGATAAATGGATTGAATTAGTAAACATTGTAACTAAGCAATTCAATTACTCAGCAAAGGTAGAAAATAAATTATTAAAAAATAAAATATTTAAATTAATTGGAATGATTCCTTTTTTAGCAAACAGTAATAATCCATCAAGAACTGCAGTGATGAACATGAGTGCTTTTTTAATAGCTGCAACTTCAGGGAAAGAGTTATTTATTCACAATTTTTCAGACAATGAATATCTAGAAAAGAGGTTAGATGTTATTAACCATTTTGATGGTGGTGATAAAAACATTATTCAAAAAGGTATGAACTTACTAATCTTAGCAATGGTATCGGACTATAAAAGAGATTTAGATGTAGATAGAATCACTAACAAGTACAATCCTCTAAGTAGTTCAATTTGGAATTATGAGACTATAAAAGCAGATATAATCAAAGAGAATAACAGTATAATATGTACTGAAATGGATAAAATATTAGATACTGATGGAGCTACAGAAGAACCTTGGGCAATATAGTTTCAAAATATAAAATACAACAAAGAATTTCTCTTCTATATATTATAATTGGTATTTTAACTATATGTTTAAATATAGTTGCAGGGATTATTACAAGAAAAATGAGTTTTATTGAAATAATTAGTTCAATTACTGTCTATCCTGTAATATTCTTTGTTGTATTTTTTATCCTAACTTTTAATAAGACATATTATATAATTAAAATATTCCACATAGTACCACTACTGCTTTATTCTACAGCTGCAATATTAGTATTATATAATTCATTTTATGGATTAAACTTATATATAATAATGACATTACTTCTTTATAAATATAACTTTTTTAAGAGAAAAATTATTATAAAATCGTTGTTAACTATAATTTATATTTTTTCTATTATTGAAATTTCAATTTTAAGAGATAAATCCCTATCAGAAACTGATCTTTTAAGTGTTTTCATTTTTCTATGTTTTTTTATACTGTTTTTATTTATATTATTTAAGGATGAATTTTTTAAAATTATTCAAAATGATAAAAAATTAAAATCTGAAATAGTATTTCTAAACCAACAAAAGATTGATCTAAAACAACAGATGTTAGAATTATCAGAAGAGCTAAAAAATAATGATGATAAAATAAAACTATATTATAGCAACAGTATTAATCTTGATGACTTTGATTTTACAATTAGAGAATATAGTCTTATAGAGTACTTCTGTGAAAAGAACTCTACCAATAAAGAACTAGCTTTCCACTTTAATGTTTCTGTTCCTTCAATTAAGCAACACTTTAATAATATATTCAAAAAAGTAGGTATTTATAGAAGAATAGAATTATTAGAAGCATGCAAACCTTATTTTCATTCAAAAAATATAGAGTAGGTCCAAGACTTATATTTTAATTATTATATAAGATATCACTAATAGCTTTTTTTGTACCAATATATCTAAGTCCTTTATTATTATCAGGGCTTGTAAACTGCTCCAGTATTGTATCAAGCATTCCATCAATAATTAGTGTAAAATCTAGCAATGTTAACTTCATAAATGGTTTAAGCTTCATAACTTGAAACAGTTTATCATCTAGGTCATCGTTATATTCACTCATTAAAAGATCTTCTCTTATCTTAGCCTGGCAGATTTCATCTTCTAACATGCTACAAGTTTCACAGATAGAATCAACTCTTGGAACCATCACAAATGATTCTGTTGAACTCATTACTATATTGGTAACCTCTTTTACAGAAGCACCAAATGGGTGAGTGTGATGTACTACTTTATTACCATAATCTCTTAACATATCAAGAAGATGATGAGGTCTGATTTTTACTGTATTATTCATTTTTGTTAACATCCATTAAGTTAATATTTATAAATGGTACAGTCTATATCACATTTAGTCACCTTTAAAAATTAGTGTGAATTGGGTATCCTAATGATATGAATCAGTTTGATACAGTAATTTTTGTAAAATTGATGATGAACACTTTGTTGTAATGTCTTAGTATAGGTTCTATATTTATATAACATGTCAAAATCATTTAATCGGAGAAATTCAGAATGTTAGAGATCATATTATTTATATTTATTGTTGTTTTAATATCTTTTGCTAAAGCATATAAAAAAACTGGGTCATTTAACGGTGCTATCCAGCATCTTAAAAATAAAGATAAAAGTACTAAAAAAGATGTCCAAGAAGATTATTCCACATTAGAAGAAGATGATGATTATGAAGATGAAGAAAATGAAGATATCAATGTTACAACTGTTATAAGAGATTTAACAAAGAATGAGACTCAGTACGTATCGTTTAATATAAGGTTTTTATCATCACTTTTTATAACAGGATCTCTCATAAACTTATCACTAAATTTAGATAGAGAAATATATATACAGATGTTAGATATCACTATATATGCATGGTATATATCTCTATTTTTCCTACTACTTGCAACTTTAACTTTCTTAAAATCTTCTAATAAGAAGAACAATGGTAAGATCTTAAAACTTGAAGGTACAGCTGAAAAATTTACTACTTCAAACATTGTTCATATGGGAGAATATTCAATTACTTTACCAAAGAATTGGAGGGTGAAGGATGGCGATAAAGTTTCTATAGAGGGATATGAGAGTTATGCTGGAAGTGTAATAGCACTTAATATGGGATATAACAGTATTGATGGTTCAAATATAAAAAAGAGAGGGAAGTGGGTTATGCTTTCAATTTTTCTCTTTTTTAACCTATTTCTTTCGGGATTGGTATATGAAGGAGGTTGGTCATTAAATAAATTACTAGCAGTTTATAGTATAAGTTCAGAAAGTATTGTTGAAGATAGCTATGAGTCATTACTTACAAAAAGTTTTACCAAAGGGCAGTATATACAGGTCAAGAATATAGATTCTATTATAGTTAACGATATGGTCCAGAGTTATAGAGTCTTACTACCAGATAATAACGGTATTGAATTAGATTTGGCTCAAATATATTATCGATTACAAAAGTTAAAAGAGTTACAAGGTACTCTAATGTTTAATACACTAAAATATTACTATATGGATGAAATGAACTTCTCTTTCTCTAAAGAATTCCATAAAAGTGACTTCTTATTATTTTTAGAAGATGATAATTTTTTAGATGCTCTAAATCAGTGGAATGGATACTTAAACAATGAGCTATGGGTAGATATACCCCAGGCAGAAACAGACCTTGATACATTTATTGAGAATCAGGTAGATGTTATAAAAAATCAATTAAGCTCAACAATTACTGAAGCCATTTATACAAATAATTATATTAAATTCTACCCTTCAACTACAGACGATAGTTTTGAAATGGACAAAGAGCAGTTATATATTGAATATTTTGATGAACCTTTTAAACCAGACTATAAGCTAGATGGTTATAGTTATATTAAAGAGATAGAGGAGCAGCTTAAAATAAGTGAAATGATCTCAATAAATTTCTTTTTTACAGGTTATATTGATGCAGAACAATCAACACATATAGAAATTGATATTGTTGAAACAGATAGAGATTTATTGCTTATCTATTATAGAGCTGGAATCTTTCTGTTTTCACTGCTTTTATATCTATTAGTAGTTGGAGTATCTATAAGAATAAAAAAGTTAAATAATAAATCAAGGAACTTTTAGTTATCTTCCACTCTGATTGATAGGTTAAAAATGAGCAAACTATATCAATAGATATTTAATATATAATTATCAAGAATCGTGGAAATATTATATTTTAGTTTAATGAATAGATCTGCTTAATACGACCTGAGTCAGATAATTGTTTAATAGCTTTCTCAAGTTCAGATACATATTTTAAATGTTTTGAATTTAAAAAAAGGTATAAACCTTCTGAAAAAAGAGGTCCAGAAATTTTAATTGAATTTTCATACCTGTCTGAATCTGAAAGGGCATAGTATGTTTGTTTACTTGTTATAAAAAAATCAGCTCTTCCATGAATTATCATTTTAATACCTTGGGATGATTGATCAACATAAATTGATTCAAGGTCATTATCATCAATAAATTTTTTCATAATAACATTTCCTCTAAGTATTACTACTCTGATGTTCTTTAGAGACTCAATTCCACTATAATTAAGCTCTTTTTTATGAAAACCGTGAAAATCTGCATTTAGTATAGGATGGTCAATAATAATAACATTCTTATAAGGTTCATAAACATTACGGAATCTTGGAAAGTCCCCATCAATATCACCTGCTATAAGTTGACTTTTTGCGCGAAGGAAAGGGATATTAGTAAATTTAAATTCAATACCTTCAGTGAGGTTTTCAATTTCTTTAAATAAAACCATTGTCCTTTTATATAATGTAGTACTCTTTTCAAATGGTATAACAATATTTAATTCTTCGGTAAATAGTGGATTGGTTGATATAAACATTATAAACAATATTTTAATAATTATTTTGTTCATACTTTAATTATATCATAAACATCAAAAAAGTAGAGATTGAAACCTGATGAGATTTAGAATATATTTTAATTTATTGATCAAAAAATTGTGCAGACTTAAATAACAGAAGTAAAAAATCAGGGAGAAGTTTGTCTATTGATAGGTAGAGTCCTTATATGCATAATCTCTTAACATATCAAGAAGATGATGAGGTCCGATTTCTACTAATTTATAAATTTACTAACATCCATCAAGCTGTTTTATTTAGTTAATATTTATAAATGGTACAATAACTGAAATTATTCCTGTAAATAATATTATAATAATAAATAAATTATATCTCGATTTATAATGATCTAATAATGTTACGTTGTAGTATTTAGATACATCATTATCTTTGTATATATCAATTAAACCAATTAATAATTTACGACTTGCTTGGCGACCTTTAATTAATCCAATCTCAGCTATAATACTTATTACTATTGTTAAAAAGGAAAAAATTATCATGGTTATTACATTTTTAAACTCAGTTCCTGATATGGACGAATTGATTGCTAGTGTTATTAAGTTAAGAGTAATGGCTGCTAGAATAAAATGTGTATCTGCTCGTGCATTAATTTTTAGTTCCTCTAATATATGTTCATGTACCTTTTCAATCACGGCTTTCTCCTTTTTCTAATTTACGGTAAACAAATATTATTACCATGATCATTATTGTCCCTAGCAGTATTCCCCAAATTGGCCAAATGTATGGAGCAGCAATAATATTTATATAGACTCTTTTTTGTATATTTTTTTTATCTGTCTCTATTTCAAGTAGTATAGATCTACTTTCAGTAAATAATGTTTTCTTTTCTGAAACGATATTTATTCCAACGGTATAATCTTCTTTAGGGAATAGTGAAAAATCATTTTCATCTAATATTTCAACTTTAAATACATCATCATCTAGTACGATAATTGAAATGTCCTCGATAGATTCTGTAAATTGATTTTCTATTTCAATCGTGAAATATTTTGATTCATTATATGCTAACGATTGCTTTTTATAATTTACTCTTAAAAAGTCTCCAGAAAATATTAAATCTGTAGTAATTATCATTAAAACAAATATAAAAACAAAGTTCTTTTTTATCATATTTAACCTCTTTTATACTTTACCATATCAGAATAGATATGGTTACTATTTTATTATTAATCAATGTTCTAGATATCATCTAATAAGAGTAAAAATATTTCTAATAATAACTTCCATCAGATTCAAGCTTCTTCATATACTCATCATTAAAATCAATATTATATCTATATTCAATTTACATATTTATAATAATGAATCTGTTGAACTCTAGAGTTTTCAAAAATGAAGTTTAGTCTTAACTCATAATCATCAACTGTTATAGCTTCTTTTATGATGTAGGACATAGAAGTTATCTTGCAATCATCTTTAATATAATTAAAACCAGCTGATCTTAATAAAAAGTCATTACTACGATTTTCTACCGATTTAATAAAATATGATTTCCCATAATTTTGTAAAACTTCAAGAATTGAACTACCTATCTGTATATTTCTATTAGTCATATACAGATCATTTTGTAATTCTATAGAAGTAATATCACCAATCTTATTTTTATGGACTATAATACCCATTTTATTTGGATCTACATTATTTGATAATATTTCTTCAACATCTATAATATTGGAATCTTTAAATATAAAAATATCATCATTTTCAATTATATAATCACTATATAGATTTTGGGATCCTTCTAGTTCTGCTATGTTATCAAATATTATATTTATATCATTATTAAATTTTATACTCCATAAAAACTCTGGGTTAATTGGAATAGTATTATTTACAACAGAATAACCTAGATGTGGTCCAGTTGATCTTCCAGAACTACCCATTGTTCCAATAACTTCTTTTTTATTCACTTCCTGATTCTTTATTACTAAAACATCCTCTAGATGGTCATATCTAGTTTTAAAACCATTGTTGTGATTGATTAGAATATAATTACCAAGATATTTAGTATTAACTCCAATTTCTTCTACAACTCCATCTCCACTTGCTAAAATAACAGCTCCTCGATAAGCAGCGATATCTATTGAATCATGAAAAAACTTCTTACCTGTAAAAGGTTCTTTTTGATTACCGTATGCTAAAGTAATCCTATAATAACCTTTAACAGGAAATGAAGTAGGTAAGTTATCAGAAAAGAGACTATTTGAAACCATTAGAATTATAAATATTGATATATTTTTCATATAACTAATATAAAACATCTAAATACTAATATCTATATAATGGTATGTTATTCTTAGTCTAGACAATCTTTGGGGTAAAGCATTTAACTACCTACAATTATTATTTATTCTCTATTCTTTTTAATCCATCTGTTGCATATTTTTTCGAACTTTCATTATCAATTTCAGACATCAGATTATAATAAAATCTCGCGTTGTCATAATCTTTTATATTTTCAAACGTATATGCTAAATTTCCAATAATAATATAATCTGATGGATCTATTTTATACGCTTTTTCTAATAACATTATCTTAGTTGTAATATCATCATTAAGGTCATAATATCGAGCTGCAACATTTAATCCTGTAATATTTTGAGGATATATATCCAAATAAGCTTCAACTATATCTTTGATATAGATTTTACTATTATCAAAATACTCAAACATATAATTTATATAATCAGTTGTAGAACTTATCATTGCGTCCTCAACATTCCAACCATGTTTTTTGAAACTATTATTATTCGCCCATAACCAATCACTTTTAATATCTTTAGAATAATTAAGATAAATAAGTATTGAATCCCTTAGTTTCTCATACTGATAAGTTTGAGCTAATATATTTGACTTACCAAAGTGAATATCTAACCTATTTGGAGCGAATACTAAAGCTTCATCAAGATAATGTAAGGCTACTTCAGTCGGTTTTTTATCATAAAATTGCTTTTCATATAAACCATAACCTCCTTCTCCAAGAGGTCCTATAATTGTTTTAGATGATTGTCCAAGTCTCAGATAATAATTAAAGTAAGCGATATATAATTCTACATCTTTTTCACTATTTTTATCCCATTCTTGTAGGTGAGTAAACAGTTCATCCATCTTATTACTTTGAAGAAGTTTCTGATATTTCTCTTGATCAGAGTTATTTGAATATAAGGTTGTAAATATTAATAGTAGTGATATTAAGAATAATTTTTTCATAGTTTCTCCATTTATAAATACATTAAAAAATGTTAATAAGTTTTTAATATTATCAGGTTATTGTTATTTATCACAAGCAAGAAATGCGAGAAAGCCCAACTCGATTCTATCGATTTATTTTGTCTAGTAGGTGAGTGTGTAAGATTAACCTACTAGTTCAATAAGATTTTTTAATTTTGGTTTTAATAAAACTGTACCTGTTAATGATATCAAGATAAACAGATAAAATGGATACGGAGTTTCTAAATTTATTGATGAAACAAGTCCGTATAATGATGCTGAATGTATTAGTCCTAAACAGATCGTATAACTTGTATAGATGACAGTTAGGTCAACTTTAATTTTAGTTTCTGAATTTGTTACAATCCTATCTGAATTTTGTTGATAGCTCTGAAGTAATTTTGAAAATTTGGAATCTATAAAATGTTTATCACTGAATAACCTTTTATAAAGAGTTAATGAGATAAACAGAGAAATTAAGATAATTATTAAGTAAATGATAACAATATCCTCCTTAAAAATTTCAATATTAAATTGGCTATTTATATCTGTCCTGTTTGATACAATATTGAAATAAAAGAAGTTAACTATAAAGCTCCCAATCCAAGTAAAGTTAAGAATCATATTCATTTTTTTAATTTCTTTATTTTGGTATTCAGTATACATAGAAACTCCTACTTGTAGTCTACATTATTATAATTAATTATCTTTTGAACAATACTAAGTAATCGTAAATTTAGCTTAGTAACAAGGTAAATTGACATAGCTAATATATTCTTGTTAGTAGAAATTAAAACCATGGAAAATTTCAAAGAATTTCTCTGTCTTAGCAAATTCCATATCATTAAACTGAATAGTTTGGCACATAATACCAAGACCTTTTTTATATAAAAAATTTGTCATAATAAATTTATATTCACCAGCATAATCTGACTTAATATCATATGCAAAATTAGTAAAACCTTTGTCAGCGTTAAATTCATTTTTTACATCTTCAGCTTTGAACATTGTAGAATTACTTTCGAACTCATCAGTACCATGAATATTAAATAACACTGTTGATGATAAAACTGTAAACTCAATATCATGCTTTTCAATTTCAGGGGTTTCAGAAAACAATATGTATTTTATGACATATTGTTTATCTTTATCTTCGATGCAATAGTTATACCTATGTGACTCCAATTGTAATGGTTCTACTAATTTCTGATCATCTGGATTATATCTAATAACATATGTATTCTCAGCAAACTCTTCATTAGAAAAATGTATCTTCAGAATTTCTGAATAAGCATTAATTGATATTGAAATTAGTAATACTAAAAAAATAGATTTTTTCATTTTTATTCCTTTTATTAAATAATTTTTATCACAAAAAGAGCTAAAAACAAAGCAAATAAATTTTAAAATCATATTAGGAATTCATAATAGCTAAAAACCAGATAATCCATCAGTTAACTAAAGCGTAATTATACATTCGACTTATGGATCTCATTTCAAAATCAAATAAGACAGCTTTTCCCTTCATATCCATATTTGTACTTGTCATTACACATAACTCATTATTAAATGGTTCAAAACTAAATTCTAAAACAAACTCTGACAATGATATACCTAAAGCTATTTTCATTTTCTCTTCATTTATTAACTTTATTTTTGTGATTATTTCTAGTTTTTCATCGACCCATATAAGACCTGTCATCTTTGAAGCTTTTCCAGGCATGAAATCAAGCACTGTATCAAAACTATATTGCATTATTCCATCTTCCTCAGAAATAAAAACATAGTTATCATCACCAAACATGCCATCCATTCCGGATTCATCTTCTTCTTCAAGTTCTTTATAATAAGCTTTAATCTCTTTTTGTGTTGGTTTTTCACCATTCTTCAAAAGAAGTTGGTATTGTGGATTATCCTGGGGATTAAAAGATACAGTAATAATATCTGTTTTATCATCCTCTATTGTCTTTGTAGTTAATTCAAAACTAAACTTATTATCATCAATACTTATCTTGTCCATTGCTCTATTTAAAACTGCAATATTATTAGAAAAAATAGTTGAAGCTGTTAATATCAGCAAAACCAACAATGTCTTTTTTATCATTAAAATCTCCTATAATGTTATATATTTCTAATTATATACTCTGTGTCCTTCTATACTTAGACACTAAAGTGTTGTTTTGATGTTACATAAAATTTATACTTTAATATTAGTATATTTTATGTGAATGAAAGCAGAAACAGGAGTATAATGAAACAAATGCCCATACCTATCTTAACTACAAAGCTGTATATACCTCCTTTTCAGTCAAAAACTATTCCAAGACCTCATTTAATTAAGAAACTGAATGATGGACAACAAGCTAAGTTTATTCTAATTTCTGCTTCTGCAGGATTTGGAAAAACTACTATAGTTAGTGAATGGGTTTCGGGGTTAAACCGACCTGTAATGTGGTTATCGTTAGACGAAGAACACAGTGACCCTCTGGTATTTTTGACTTATTTTGTCTGCGGAATAAACAGAGTATATAAAGATATAGGATTGGAACTGTTAATGGAACTTCAATCACCAGATCCTCCGGAAACTGATATATCTCTGTCTAAGATTATAAATGAAATAGCACTAATAACTGAAGACTTTATCTTTATTCTAGATGATTATCATGTTGTGGATTCCAAAGAAATTGATAATATTATTAACTATTTATTAAAAAATATGCCTAATAAAATGCACCTTACTATTGTTTCAAGGGAAGATCCTAATTTACAACTAGCAAAATTAAGAGCAACTGGGAAAATGATAGAACTTAGGGCTTCTGATTTGCGATTTACTGCTTTAGAAACCACAGATTTTCTAAATAAGGTTATGAAACTAAATCTTATACAGAGTGATATTTCAATATTGGAAAGTAAAACAGAAGGTTGGATCACCGGCCTACAACTGGCAGCTATATCCATAGAGGGAAAAGATAACTCTTCTAATTTCATTGAGACATTTGGTGCAAGCCACAACTTTGTCCTCGATTATCTTATAGAAGAGGTATTGAATTTGCAAAATGATGAGGTTTTAACTTTTCTTCTTCAAACTTCTATACTTGATCGTATGTGTGGATCACTGTGTGATGGGATAATTCTGAACCACACAACTTCTGGGCAGGATATGTTAGAAAAACTTGAACAGTTAAATATGTTTATTATCCCATTGGATAATGAAAGAGAGTGGTATAGATATCATCATCTTTTTGCAGAACTTCTTAAACATCGATTAATAAAGAGTAAAATAGTTTCTAATGAGTTACATATTAGAGCCAGTTTGTGGTACGAAGAGAATGGATTTTATATCGAGTCATTTAAACAATCCACAATAGCCGGGGATATAGACAGAACAATATATCTTCTTGAAGGGAATGGAATACCCCGGCACGATCAGAGGACGGTTAAACTTATTATAGATTGGTTACAGTCTCTTCCCACTAAAGTTAAGGATGAAAAACCTCTACTCTGGATAACATATGCATCGGCCTTAATTGGAATTGGAATAATTACAGGTATTGAAGAAAAATTACAGGCTGCAGAGCAGGCTATTGGAGACATTATTACAGATGATGTTAAAGATCTAATAGGCCGTATAGCCTCTTTAAGGGCGATATTAGCAGTTACTACATATGATGATGAAACTATTTATATACAATCATTAAAGGCTCTTAAATACCTACACCCTAAAAATATGTCTTCTAGGACTGTATCAAACTGGACATTAGCACAGTCTTATGAAATTAAGTGTGATTATAGAAATGCAGAAAAGAGTTATAATACAGCTATATCAATTGGTAATACATCTGGAAATTATCTTTTTGCAATATTATCAGAAGCTGGTCTTGGTTTTATACAGGAAATGGAGAACAGACTTCATAAGGCAGCAGAAACATATAACAATGTGCTTAAACAGGTAGGTAAACAACCATTACCAGTTTTATGTGATGTTTATTTAGGTTTGGCAAGAATTCACTATCTGTGGAACAACTTAGAAAAAGCCAATGAATATTGTGAAAGAGGTGTTAATCTAGCACGAAAATTTGAAAAAGTTATTGACCGTTTTATCATTGCCGACCTATTTTCAATCCGTTTAAAAATAGTGACAGGTGATCTAGATGAAGCTTCAATAATGCTAAAAGTTGTAAAAGACACCGTATATCAGGATAATTATACTCACAGAATTCCAGATCTAATAGAGATGATGGTAGAATTAAATATAAAACAAGGTGATCTCGAATCTGCTTTACAAATTGCTAGGGAGCACAACCTTCCAATTTCTAAAGCAAGGGTTCTACTTGCAGCACATAAACCATTAGAAGTTTTGGAAATATTAAAGAATGAAAAACATAGTTTGAATATTCAGATTCTTCAAACAGTTGCTCATTATATAAACGGGGATAAACAAACTGCTTTTGATACTCTCCAGAAGGTATTTAAATTAGCAGAAACAGAAAATTTCATTCGAATATTTATCGATGAAGGTAAAATGATGTACGATTTATTGTTAGAAGCTGAAACAGTTGGAATAACAAACTCATTTATAAGTAAAATACTTCCATTATTTGATATAGAAAATCAAACCCTAGTTGAGTCTTTAAGTAAAAGAGAGATTGAGGTTCTTAATCTCCTTTCAAAAGGATTATCCAACAGAGAAATCTGCGATAAACTATTTCTTGCTCTGGATACAGTTAAGGGCCATAATAGAAGAATTTATGGAAAACTTGGTGTAAAAACTAGGACTCTAGCCATAAGCAGAGCTAGAGAACTTAAAATCCTCAAATAAAAAACAACACTTTAGTGTCTATAAATATCTCTTGACCTGACTTATATTTTATATATATCAAGGAGATTTATTATGAAAAATTTAAAAAAATTGGGTGGGATTGCCGCACTATATGAAGGGGCTGCATACATAATTGGAATGTTATTCTTTATTTTCCTATTAGACTATTCAGGAATTGACAGCTCTGTAAAAAAAGTAGCTTTTTTTATTGATAACCAGACAACCATTTATATACTGAATTTAATTATTTATGTTTTTTTTGGTGTGTTTATGATTATTCTATCACTTGCTCTTTATAATCGTCTAAAAGAGGGATCACAAGTTATTATGCTAATAGCAACTAGTTTAGGACTCATTTGGAGTACTTTAGTTATTGCTGCTGGTATGATCCATAATATTGGAATGGAAACAGTTATTAATCTTTATTCTGAAAACCCCGAACAGGCAGGAACAGTTTGGCTCGCCATAGAATCTATTGCAGATGGAATTGGAGGTGGAAATGAAATAGTTGGAGGTTTATGGATTCTTCTGGTTAGTATAGCTGCCCTTAAAATAAAAAAATTACCAAAAGCTCTTAATATAATAGGAATAATTGTCGGTTGTGCAGGAGTTCTTTCTACGATACCTCCTTTAGCAGCTATTACAGCTATTATTTTTGGAATGATACAAATTGTATGGTTTATATGGCTTGGGATTTATGAATTATCAGATAAAAGTTAAAGGTCACCTAAATATTAGCTGTTCTGATAGGTTTTATGGAATGGCTATGAAGCTAGATAATAAAGATGAAACGGTATTATCAGGGGATGTAAAAGATCAGGTAGCACTACATGGTTTATTAAAGCAGTTACGTGATCTAGGCATCCCCTTAATATCTATAAATCCAATATATTGAAAGAATACATAAATCTAATTGTCTAATAATCATATTTTATTTCTATATTATATGAACTAATTGGTTCAATTAGATAGTTGTATTTGGGATTCATTTCAAAGATTCATCTGCTTTTATTAGTTAATGATTTAGTCTGTGGGGTTAATCTTGAGTTAAACCATATCGGATTGTAAAAGACATAATAAGAAGCAAGTGATGGAGTAGTTGGGATAGGATTTTGAGTTGTCAGAAATATTTATACTACACCTGAATAATAGATGACAAATTCCCAAAGATCTCGTAGAACCAAGCTCATTTGGTGATCTTGGTTCTATTGGGTGGATTTGATTTTAACAATTACTTTTTGTGTATTTAGATGTTATATATTTTTATCTAACAAAAGATATCTGTTTTCTGATGAAATTGATATTCCAAACTCCTGTTTAATAATCATAGGCAACTCTGTTGAATCTGATAAATAAGCTTCTAGTGATTGTCCTTTTGTATGACAAAAAAGTATGTTCTTTGAAAATTCCAATGCAAACCTTAAATCGTGTTCAATTAGTATTATAGGTATGTCACGACACTTTGCTTCTTCTTTGAATAAACCGTAATATTCAATTTTATGTCCAATATCTAAGTTGGAGAAAGATTCATCTAAGAGTATCAGTTCAGATTCACCTAAAAGTATTTGAGCCAAGAACATTCTCTGTTTTTCTCCACCACTTAAGCTATCAATTAATTGAAATCTTTTATCATATAGATCAAACTTTGTTAAATATTTAATGATAAGCTGTTCCCATTCCAATATACGTTCAAAGATACAATATGATTTTAAAAAATCCCATAGAGATATTCCATATGAAGATTCAATGTTCTGATTCTGCTTTAGCATCCTAATATTAAACTTGTTAGAATAATTTTTTTTAAAATAGTTGAATAGTGAAGTTTTACCAGATCCATTTCTACCAATAAAACAGTAAAATATTCCATTGTCTAATTTTAGACTTGTATTTGTTAGTAGTTTTTTTTCTTTGTAATTAATATTTATTTCATCTATGTAGATCACCTGTTATTACCTCTTAATATATAAAAGAATGTAATAATACCTGGGATTGATAGTAGTAGACCTATTGGAAACTTTCCTAGCTCTATGTTTTTAAGTAGTATTTGTAAAAATAGACTAATTGTTAGAATATTTGCTCCAACTAACAGAGAGATTATAAGTAATTTTTTATGCTCAAACCCATATCCAATTTTTTTAGCTATATGAGGTGCCATTAATCCGATAAAACCTATTTTACCTGTTGTTATTGTTGAGATTGCAACTATTATTGCAGTCATTAAAATTAATACTCTCTCATGTATATTAAATCTTTTTCTATCAAAACTGATATTTTTCTGATGTTCAATTCCCTGGGATATCAGATCTAGAAAATTTGATGATTTAAATATGATCACTAATATTGGTATTATTAATATGAGCAGCCACCATTGTGACTTAGATGTTATCTTTTCTAAACTTCCCCAGAACCAATAGTCAATTGATGCGTAATCTTCAATTTTCGCAAATAAATATTTTATCCACATTATAAGACTATCTCCTACAAAGTTTAAAAAAATACCTATAAAGATAATATTAGAGTGTTTCATTTTAGAATATGAGATCAAAATAAATAAGAGTAGGGCACCACCTAATGCAAAACCAAACTGATAAACTGTAGATAATCCAAATACAATAGATAGGGCGGCACCAACACCTGATAATGAGATAATTCCTAATGTATGAGGGGATGCTAAACTATTATTGAAGTAGGTTTGAAGTACTGTACCAGCTATAGCTAAGCCACCTCCAATAGAGATAGCCCCTAATAACTGTTTTTTACGTATTCCGAATATTATTGCTGCTACTTTTTGATTCTCAAAATTTATCCCCATAAAGAGAACAATGAATGAAAAGACTAAAAGTGTTACAATTAATATTGAAATTATAGTTAAAAACCTTATATTTTTATTCATATAATGAGCAGAGCCAAGATCCATGAAAATCAACTGGTAAATAGTCATTAAAGAATTGCATAGCTATCTCTTCTGCATTTAAGTCTGTAAACAGTTCTGGATGAATCTTTTCAGCTATATAAATTGATGGTAGAAAATCCAATACAGATCTTATGAATCCATGATGCATTACATATACATTTTTATTTTGTATAGCATTTAATTGATTCCATCCTTCTCTTTCATCTACATATCGCATAGCAGTTTTTTTAGTATCAGCTTTGTTAATATTAAAACCTAATTGAATAGCTTCGGTTTTTGTTGGCCATGTGGATCCTGTAAAAAATATAAAATCTGGGTTTTCTGTTAACATAAATTCGTTATCAGCATTTCCAACACCTTTGATTATTTTTTGGGAGATATTAAAACCACCAGCTCTTGTTAGTACTGGCGCCCAGTTTGAACTTCCCCATGTTTCGTCAAATATTGCAGGTCCTTTTGAACCTTTTTCAAGATAAACTGTAGGTTGTTCTGTTAACTCTGATAATCTTGTTTCAATAATACCTAGATACTTATTATAAATACTATTTATCTCTGTTGCTCTTTCATTTTGATTAAATATTTGCCCTAAGATATCGATGCTTCTGTTGTGAAGTTCTTTAGTTCCTGCTGAAAAATCTATTAATACAATTGGAACACCTGCAAAAGTTATAGCTTCTTTTATACCTGCATCTAGTGGTTCATATTGATATACAGGAAGGATTAATAAATCTGGATCTAACGATAAAAACTTTTCAATATCAAATGTCTGATTAAATGTAAGTCCTACATCTACTAATTCATATAAACGAGGAACAGCCTTAGCAAACTCTTTATAGATACTGTTCCTCCACTTTACCCAAGTTGTTGCACTCCAGCCTACAACGTTATCAAATACATCGTCACCACCAACCATAAAGGTCTCCCAATAATGATCTCCAATTACTATACGCTCTGGACGAACAGGAATAGAAACTTCTCTACCCATAACATCAGTTATCACAACCATGTCCTGTGATATTACTTCTTTCTTACTTGAACATGAAAATCCAAATAAACTAACTGCTATAATTACTAGATACAATACCTTTTTCATTCTGTTGTTTTTTCCTTTGTTAATTTCTTTTTAATTTCATTTTTATAATTTTGAATTTGTAACCCCAAAAGGGATGTGTACTGAAGTAAAGACTTTAGAACTTGGATCTAAATGTAATTTTTGGTCATCAAAATAAATATGAGGTCTAAGTACTTCAAGAACATTGTTTTTAGCAATACCACCCATAAAATAAGCTTCATTTATCATTATATTCCAATCTCTCATTGTTTGAATAACTCTCTTATGTGAGGGTGCATTTCTAGCTGTCACTATTGAAATCCTTAACATTGGAATATATGAAGAATCTACCTTTTTCTTTTCAAGTTCCAATTTCTGTATATAGGAAATCCTTTCTAAAAATTTTTTTAATGGACCTGGATTATGTGATTTATCATTATTCAATATTTCATGTTCATGAAATTCATTAAGATTATTATGTTCTTTTAAAACTTTTTCAGATTCATCATCAGCAATAACACCATCAAAGTCGAATGCAATTCTTAATTCTTTATCAACTTCATCATCTACTATATTTATCGTTGAGTTTGTTAATATTTGACCTGCAGGGTAACCTGCGAGAGTAGCTTCATTTACATCAGTGGAACTAGAAGATAAAAATAGTTCTATATCAAAAGCTGGTATGAATTTTTTAGGAGATCTTCCTTGTGTAAAAATAGCCCTAGTAATACCCAAGCCATAATGCTCTATTGAGTTCATTACTCTTAGTCCTGTATCAGGGTCATTTCTAGACATAAGTATAACTTCAACCAGAGGATCATCTGGCCTTAACTTATTTAATTGCAATAATCTTCTAATAAAAGGAAAAGCAACACCTTTACTTAGTGGGATATTTTTATTTGTAAATTGGTACTCTCTATAGCTTTCTTCACCTTTAGTTCTAAAGATATAATCAGCATCCTGTAGATCAAAAAGCGCACTTGATGATAACCCAATTACTAATCTTTTAGTTAAGTCGTATGGCAATTGATTCCCCCATTGTTAAATAATATAATAATTTCTCCTAGCAAATCCCTGCCTTTTTAGATGCTTTGTGGTAGTTCTACAGTATTCTTCTCATTTTCAATTAATACTTTTTCCTTACGTAATGCCTGGGTTTCACGATATTCCCTAGCTTCAATTGTTTCAAATATTTCTGCATTAAGCTCTAATTGATCAACTTCTTTTCTGATTTTATCAAAGTTAACATTGAAAAATTCTTTACGATTATTTACTAAATTGACTCGTTTATCTTTAAATATCTTATGTAGTGATTTTTCTAACGCTGGAGCATCTTCCGACTTAATTTTAGCATGAATATCAAATGAAAAAGGAACACTAGCACTGCTTAATTCCTTTACTCTTTCCATTGGATCCTCTCTTCTAGTCATTCCAATCTTATATATATTATCTCCAAATGATCCAATATTTGAAATTATATAAACTACACCTCTTTTAGTTTGTTGAGCTAATGATATTTTTCGTTTGTTCTTTTCTATTTCGTCTTCATAATCGTTAATTTGTTTTTGCAGTTGATTTAATTTGTCACCTGTAGCATCTTCTACTTCTCTTCTTATTTTATTTAATAGTTCTTCTTGTTTTAAGAGCTCTTTTTCAGCTATCTCAGCTTCTTTAACTATTTTAGCTTCTTCTTTCATTTGACGTTTTAATTCTGCTTGTTCTTCTTTCTCTTCTTGTTTTTTTTCTTTATATTCGTGAGTTAGGGTTAGCTCCTCCAACTTTAGAGATAAATATTCAGGTGAAATATATATTTTATTGGAATCGTTAAGTTTGTTAATTGCACTAAAAGCTTTTTCAATTCTAGAAACCATTCTTGATACGTTATTCCATTTCGTACTGGAAATGGCTGAATCACATTCGTTATTGAAAGCTCTAGCTGTCATCCTAATATTTCTATTAGTCATTGTTCTACCTTTAGCTTTACTACCTTCTACAGTCCACTCTGTATTACAATAAATAGCACTTTTATCTTTTATCATTAACTTTTGTTTATTTTTTACATTATCAATGGTATCTTTAATTTTTTCAGATGTATCATAAGAGTATTGTGGAGAATAAAAACCTAACTCTGCTAATTCAATTTGTTCATTATATATTGCTGCTTCTTGTACTAATTGATCATATATTATTCTTTTCTCTTTATATGATGTTCTAAGATCTTCAATTTCCATTTCAGCATATTTTTTTTCTTTTAACCTTTTATTGACTTCTTTTTCCATATCAATAATAGGTGAATATTTCTTTTTGATCTTAAACTTACCAATCAATGTTACTACTAATAAAACAAATAATATTAGTATAACTAACGCTTCTATGATGATGATATAACTCATTGCTACCTCTTTAGTATATATTTCTAATCTTAAATATAGTGCTTATTAATATCATCTCCGAAGTTCCAAAAATCTAATTTAATTTCTTTAATTGTCTCGAATTCTTCTATATTTACACCCAATTTATTTTCTAATTTCTCTAACTTTTCATTAAGTATGTTAAACCTTATAGTTTGTCCTAATCTCATATCAACAAATTGTTTTAAATCGATGAAGTTATTAAATTTTGGTGATTTTATATACTGATGGATATCAGCTGGTTCTATTTTAATATCACTCTCTTTATTTAATGATTTATTGAGAGAGAAGTATAATATAAAGTTTTTAAATTGAGGTAGACTAGTAAACCCAAGTAAACCAATGTCTAAAATGATTTTGCTTTTTTCCTCGGTCTTCACATCGCCTATTAACTTATTCATTTTTAAATATCTGATATAAGGTTCTGTAATATCAGTTGGTAAGTATATAAGATTTTTATCTACTATATCATTCTTACAACTATCCACATATTTTTGTATAACTGGATTCCAACCTATTATGTTATTAAAATTTAACTGAGCAATTTCCTTCTTATGGTTACAAAACAAACCAAATTCACCCTTATTACGGCAATCACAAAGAATAGTCCATGACTCTGATGAATATAACTTCTTTTTTATTGTAGAGCGTGATTCCCCATATACACACTTACTTATTAAAATATTACCTAAACCATCATTGTTAATAACTGATACTTTCCATTCCTTGAAACTAGGTTCTGGTAAATCTGTCACAACTTCATGTCTTTCTTTTTCTTTACCCTTATTAACTATAACTGTAACTTTTTCAGTATATCGTCTCTGTATTTCTTTATATTTTTCAATATCAATTTTATTATTCAAATCCATCATATTATAATCCTCTATTCCAATAAATTAAAAACCTACTTTAAATTTAGTCTCAACATCTGATTTATAACGTGAAACAACATATTTATTAAAAGCAAGTTCTATCTCTAATTCAGCAATATCTGAATACGCTAATTTAAATGTATCAAGTTCTAGTTCAATATTACTTGTTGTCATTTTATCTAATAGTTTCTTTTGATCTTTTTTCTTCTTTGCTTCTATTATTTTCACGCACTTAGTCGAAATATCAACTTTTTCAATTAAATCATACAAGGAACTATTTCTAACTTTTACTTCAACTTCTTTTAGTGTATCTAGTTCTGAAATATCAAATAAAAATGTCTGATCACCTTTTAATAGGTTCATTTTATGTTTACATAACTTTCCCCATACACCAGCAGGACAACTGCACTTAGCAGTCATTAAACCATTACTTTCACCAATCTCTACTTTGTATGGTTTCCCTGAGCTACTTTTAGCTTGTAATATATATTTCATATAACCCCTAATTAATTTTGTTTATTATCAATCAACATATTTTGATCGTTTTTTTGTATAAAATTTTCTGGTAGTGATTTTTTGTTTTTTATTCCTAGATTTTTTAATTTTGTAGTTTGAATTATTAAATTATCGTTACCTGTATTTAATTGTTTTAAGGAGGAGTTATATGCCTCCTTAGATTTATCTAAATATTTTTCAATATTTGAAAAGTTAGTTAAAAAACCAACAAACTTATCGTAAAGTTTTGCACCTCTTTCAGCTATGTCTTGTGCGTTCTTATTTTGATATTCTCTCTTCCATAAATCAACTATTAGTTTTAATGATATTATTAGATTTGTAGGGTTTATTAGTAGGATTCTTTTATCATAAGCAAAATTCCACAAATCAGGATCACCTTTAAGTGCAGCCATATATGCAGGTTCATTTGGAATAAACATCATTACAAAATCTAATGATTGGTCATAATCATCATAACCCTTTTTACTCAATGAAATAATATGGGTTTTTACAGCTTTTATATGGTCATCTAGTTCTTTCTTTTGCTCTTCTAAATTATCGGAAGACATATATCTTACAAAAGAATTTAGTGAAACCTTTGAATCAATTATAATACATCTATTATCTGGGTATTTTATAACCACATCTGGACGCATTTTTTTATTTTCAGATTCAGACTTTAAGGGATTACCTTCCGAATCTTCTAGCTGATATTCTACAAAATATTCTTGATCCTTGGTTAGACCTGAACGTTCTAAAATACTTTCTAAAATCATTTCACCCCAACGTCCTTGAGTTTTCGAGTCACCTTTTAGTGCGTTTGTAAGATTTTTTGCTTCTTCACTGATTATCTTATTTAAACTAGCTAATTCTTTTACTTTTTCACCTAATGAAAATCGCTCTTTCGATTCTTTATCGTAAGTTTCATTAATTTTATTTTTGAACTGTTCTAAATTTGTGGAAAGGGGATCTAGTATTCCCTTAATATTAGTTTTGTTTATCTCTGTAAACTTTTCTGTATTTGTCTCTAGAATCTTAGAAGCAATATTTTCAAATTCTAGTTTAAATTTTGTTCCAATTTCTTCAATTTCTTTTTTTTGATTCTTGAGTTTATCATTTAACGAACTATTTTCAGCTAGGGATGCTGCAAGATCAATATTTTGAATATTAGCAGAATTAGTAATCTCTTTAATTTCATTTTTTATCTCTGTAATCTCATTCTTTTTATCAAATAAATAAGCTTTTAAATTTTCTATTTCTAAACTTAATGCTTTATTTTCTCCATCTTTCGTTGAGATTATAATATTAGCATTATTTATTATCTCAATATTGGATTTATACTCTTGGTCAAGTTGTTCATTTACTTTTATATTATCTTTCAACTTTTTATCTGAGTATTCTTTTTCAGCATTCATTTGTGTTATTTTAGTTCTTATTTCTGCGATATCTTCTTTTATTAAATCAATTTCAATCTGCTTTTCACTAGTAATCTTTATTTGATCATCTAGAGCTTCTTTTGTTGTAATTAAATTAGCCTGGTTAGTTGATAATTCCTTTTCTAATACTAGAATTTTATTAAGATCATTGCTTGTTTTATTAGAATATAATTTACTCTGTATTAATTTGCATGATAACCAACCAATCACAGATCCTACTAGTATACCTACAACAACATAAATAATTCCTTCAACCATTTTAACTCCAATAAATATAATTTCTGATGTTTTCTACATATCAATCTGGAAAGGCAACTCACAGAAAACTATTAAAACAAAATTTGTGTGTGTTACATAACCATTACCATATAAATCAATTCCCAAATATAATTCACCTAAATTATATCCCTAGTTTATCGTATGCCTTTTTATATTCTAGATTGTTATATATTTAGTATTCATTTATATTACTTGTATAATCCAACAATCGTATACATAACTAAAGTTATATTTGGGAAATTACAGAATTATGCACTTGGATATAAATATTCAATTTACCCTGTTAGTTGCTAAATCAACAGTTTCATAGGATAAAGCTCTGGAGACCTGATTTATATCCACAACATTGATTATTATTACATCAAATACAGGATTCGATCAGTGGTCTGAAATTATGGATGATGAGATAATGACAACGGCCATGTTAGATCAACTTTTACACCATGCTAGAGTTTTCTCCCTTAGTGGAGATTCTTATAGCATGATACAAAGGAAGGAGGATTATTTTTTTATATTAGGTGAGTAAAAGGACTTGCCGTTTCCAGGTTATTCATACTACCCTGTAAACTTTGGAAATGGAAAATGCTTTTCCCCATATGGAGATGCGGACAAAAATCTGTACTTTAAGGAGTTTGTACATGTATACTTACTAAGAAAAATTTAGAGCTATAAAGCTTTATATTAAATATTATTTACAAGAATCTCTTGCTATTGCATAATCCTATAATTTTTAAATAATACCCTATATTGTCAATTATGACTTTGCTTTGTAGAAACAATGGATTGAAATCGACTATAAAGAGGTCACTGAACGAACCGCGTTGTAGGAAACATAAAATGGCTTGACATTTATAGTTGAGTCAATACTAAGGGTTATTCCAATTCTATGAGAATTATTTAAATGAGTATATTTCTTTCTAGTACTATTTTTTTATTTAGTTTAGCTATATTACAGAAAAAATCATTAACAACTAATGGATCACCATTTGGATGTTCATTTGCATTTCTCACCATACACATAGTACAATATTCTTTGTCTGAGCATTTTAGGCATTTATGAAAATCGTTTTTACATAAACCCCTTAAATATTCGATTTTATTTGAATTAGTCCAAATCTCATTAAGTGAGGTTTCATTTAAATTACCTAAAATATAACCTTGCCAACCTGCACATGGGTACGCAATCCCATTCTCTGAGATACATAATGAAGAATGACAAATACTACATACTTTATCGTTAGCTGATATATCTTTTTTTTCTTCAGCTTCTTTTTTTAATTGATCTAAATAATTTATATCTTTATTTGATATTTCAGTTATTACTTCTCCTATTTCATCAATTGATAAACGGTTACTCAGGTTTTCTGTATTATTATCATACTTTCCAAATATAACAAAATCAGCTCCGACATGAATTTTATGTTTTTGTGCCCACATTCTAACATTATCATAACAGTTTTTATTTTGTTTTAAGATAGGACAGCTTATTTGTAGAGGAATATCATTTTCTATGAGTTTCAAAATTGATTTTGTTGTTTTTTCAAAACTTCCTGTCACTTGTGTTATTTCATCATGAATACTTGAATCCATTGAATATAGTGATACTTGAACACCTAAAAGAGGATTTTGCTTAATTTCTGTAATTATTTCTTCATTAAGTAATGTTAAATTACTTAGAACATTAACTGAGAAACCATATTCATTACATTTTCTTAAGAAATTACAGAAATTCTTATGCATCATTGGTTCTCCACCAGTGATAGTTATATGTAATAGCTTCATTTTCTTACATTGTTCTAGTATATCATAAAATAAATCAGATTCCATAACATTTACTTTCTTATCATGAGGGATATAACAGTGTATACATCTTTCATTGCATTTACTTATTATTTCCATATGAATACTTGTAAGTTGAGGTTTTCCTTTAAAATACTCCTCAAAAAAATCCTGTGTTAATTTTTCTTGTTGTACTTCAATCAATTTCGAAACATTTCTTAATATTTCTGGTTTTAATTTTTTGTAAGAAAATTTGATATCTTTTTTTATACATTCATCTTGTGTCTCACCTGAAATAATAAATCCATCACGTTCAAGCATAAAATAAAATTCTTTAGAATCATTCAATATAATTCCAAAGTCAATATCTTTAAAGCAGCGATAAATTTTTGCTGTTAATTCATCTAACGATTGTGGTTTTTTATCTAATACTGAATAAAATAACGATCCACTTTGAGAAATAATTTTGTCTCCAATATTATTATCTTCGGTATTTTCTAGTTTATATCCAAAATTCCTATTATCTGTTATATATCCAAAGGATTCATAATTTCTAAACATAACATTAGATTTTAGTTTGAAAAACATTATTGTCTCCATAGTAAGTTGGTAACGACTGTTTATTTAAATTACAATCGTCACCGTAAATTTTTATCTTCCACCTGGACCTGGTGGGTTACAAGGTCTTCCACTTGGCTTACTATTTGGACGGCATTCTGCCATATATATAGTACTTTTTGCCAAAACTTCGGGCTTTATATAAACCATACTCTTTACCTCCTTTTTTAACATAAATAAATGTTAATTATTAACACTAGTTTATTATAAGATATAATAACTTTTAATTCATTACAAATATTATTTAATACTATCTCTATATTCTTTTTGTAGTATCTGGATAAGCTCTTCTGGTTTTACCAAATCTTTATGGTAATAATGAAGTGAATAGTCATCTCTTAATAGAATAGTTTCAATCTTGTCCTTATCTACAAATGCATAATTATCTTCTACTAAAGGAGTTTTGTAATTATCAATATCTATATTTTGTATAGCTTTAACCTTGTCTTTTTTATCTGTAATACTATCCTCAAGATGGTATATAAGTCCAATATCTGCTGGTAGGAATTTTATATTAATATTATCTTCAGTATTATCTTTAATATTAAATGCATCATTGTAGATTTCTGCTATCTCCTGACGACGTCCTTTAAATTCTTCTCCAAATTCTGAAATTAGACATAAAGTTGGTTTTATAATCTCAGCAACTTTGGCAACGCCAATTCTACCTAGGTGATTTTTATAATATGATTTTTCTTGTTTACAAAAATCTTCTTCCAAGACATATTTTGCATATTCATTCTCATATTCTTTAAATCCACCTAAATGTGCAATAAGAACAGATTTTTTGTCTTTTATACTTTCAGCAATATCCTTGTATTCTTTTTCAATATCATTACTCCAACCAGTGTCTCCTGTATAAACAATAGCGCTATTATCAGTATATAAAACCATACCCACCGATGAATAATCAGATAAAATATCATAGTGTTTTGCTGTCAGTACATCCATTTTTAAAGGACAATCAGGGAGCAGCTCAATACCTGTTCTACCTTTTTCTATAATCCGAGGTCGATAGTCGGCTCTTTCAAATAGATCAAACAAACCTCCATGTTTTTTAAATACACTCTGAGGCATAAAAATATTAATTATCTTGCGTCTCCCTGATTTATCGAACTCATCTTCTATATCCTTAGGTCTTATTTCTTTATTTATATCTTCTTTATTTTCTATTTGTTTTTTTTCAATGATTCTGTAGATTGTATCCTCTTTTAGTGGATCATCCGATTTTTTTATATTATCATTATATTTATATAAAAGAGTCAGAATTGATTCCAAATCTGCAGTATGGTCATTGTGAGCATGAGATATAATAACCACATCAATTTCATTAAAATTATGACCTGCTCCCTTAAAATTATCTATGAAGTTAAAACCAGGGTCAATAACAATACCATACCCGCCAGCTTTTATGAAATAACCTCCTCCTTTACTAATATGGTAGTCATTAGCTACTATAGGAGTATAGGAGTTCCAGCGACGTAGAACCTCTAGATTATATTCTGAATCAGTCGATTTAATTTTTTCTTCTTGAATAAAATCTAAGAACTCACTTTTCTTATTTTCTGAATATTTAAATATATTGGCTGTTTTTTCAAGTATTCTTCCAATTCTATTACCATTTTCAGATATACTTTTAACAGAAGCTGCTGATTTTGTTGAAATTCTAATTTTTTCTAATAATTCATTTGTTTTTTGATTTTTATATATATCTTTATCATCAAGTTCAATTGCCTTTTCAAAATACTCAATTGATTCCTCATATAGCTTTGTTTTAAAATATACATTTCCAGCACCAAACCATGAATCTGAAAATTTGTCATTGAGTTCTATTGCTTTCATAAATGATATAATTGACTCTTTATAATTATTTAAATCTAAATACACATTCCCTAATCCATACCATGGATATGGGAATTTATCATCTAGTTTAATTGAATTCTTATAGCATATAATTGCTTCAGTATAGTCTTCTATATTTAGATATGCATTACCAAGATCATTCCATTGATATATATTTGTATTATCAATATCTATTGATTCTTTGAAGTATTTAATCGCTTCGTTATATTCTTGTTTTTCAGTATATATTAGTCCTAGGTTATACTTTGGTGTAGCATTTGTGTTATCTATATTTATTGCTTTATTATAATTATTGATTGCTTCATCATAACTTTCTTTATCGAAATATATATTTCCCAGACCAATGTATGGATATAAAAATGTTTCATCAATAGCTACTGTTTGAATAAAAAATTCTATACCTTTATCATATTCCTTTTTTAAATGGGCTTTGAAACCTTCAAAACAGAGCGTATAAGATTCTAATTCAGCATCTTTCGCTAACTTGATTATTTTATCATATAATTTAATTCTATCTTCATCCCGATTTAACTTAACTAATTCTGTTAAAAAAAATTCTTTTATTTTTTTAATTGTATTTTCTTTATTCAAAATATGCTCCCTACAGAATATTCGTCTTTTAATTTCGCACATGATATCAGATAAAACTTTTGTTCACGTAATTTTAATTTTTTTGTACATTTAACATACCAAATCACTAGTTTTACATATATATTATTATACTAACAGATTATTATTTTAATAATGATAATGTAATCTAGATAATTAAAATATTAACTCTACAAACCATCTTACGTATACATATCTTTAGTTATATTTACGCAAGGTATGTACTCTTTTAAACCAGATAGAATTGAATACATCCCTGAATACTTAATATCATTGAAGTCCCTTCTTTTATTTTAATGATAGTAACAGTACCCGTGATTCAAGCTTTATTATTGAGGAATTTAAGTGGATAGGGTTTTATAGAGATTTATAGTAAGCCAAGATGAAAAGAATAATTGTACTGGTATTTTTTGTTGGTATTAAAGATAGTAGGAATGAAAAAGTACCACCCTGTGCGGACCCGCTTGCAGGGTGGTGTGATCATTCTATTACCCACAAGTATTAATTCTACATGCTAAGTTCCAGCCTTCAGTTAGATCTATCAATCTCTTCCAAACTCGCCATAACACAAACATTCCTGGTGGAGCATCGTTCTTTCTGTCCAGATATCCTCCGAGCATGGCTATTGATTTAACAGCATCTGCAACAGTCGGTGGTTCCTTTGGAAGAATATTATTACGAAATACTTTGAGGACCAATACCGTCCACTTGCTATCTGAAAGAAATACCGAACATGGTATTAAAGGATCAGTTCGTGCGATCAATGTGATCATGAACAATCTCCATGCTACAATACTCATGACTGTTAGATAACGAATTAAACGGTTTGCAGTTCCCAATCTGTATGCCTCTACATGAAATCCAGATTTTTTAAAATTTGAAAAACATCTCTATTCGCCATCGCAAACAGTACCAGCGAACCTTTTCGGATGCCTCTTCCAAGGTAGTCACAGGTATGTTTGTAAGTAACATCCATTCTATGGGTTTTTCTCCTTCAGGCGGGTTCTGTTCTAGTACATGAATTGCATATATCATGATATCGGGAAGTAGTTCGGAATTATGCTTGGGATTATTTCGTGGGGATTCATTCTAAATGGAGCAAACATACCAGGCATTTCTGCACTCCTTGCCATTCGACCTTTGCAGTATCTATTCTTCTTTCTTGCAGTAATATCTACAGTGTATGATCCTGCATCTGGTTGAGATTCCATAAAAGCCCACAGTTTCGGTACACCTTATTGGGCATATCTACTGCTCCGATTAATTGTCCTATTTTGAAATGCACGTACCAAAACTGATGTATCAATAGTTTTTTGCTGCTTTAAAAAATCATAAAAATCACATTCTCTGTCACATACAGTTACAGTCTTCTCACCAATAGAAGTTTTCATCGTTTTCTGTAAAGCTTTTATCCAACGAAAACTTTCCTTTCTTTCAACTGGTAAAACATCTTGAATGTACTTTCCTCCCATTGATCGACGCTGATTTTCTGGACGTAGTTGTCGAGCAAATATGTTCTGATCGATTAGCCTCAAAGGAGTCCCTGAAGTAGTTAAGGCAAGGCATGTATGCATAACTAGACCTTGAGAATATATTTTATCGATATTCTCTCCCTTCTTCAGTGATATTGTCCCTAATCCTATTGTCTTTGTATTACTGGTGTAAATAAGATAGCTAGTATCCTGAATAACAAGAACAGTACTTAGTTTACTTGCCCTTTCTACAGTTTTATTTCGGTGAGTAGCCATAATTTGGTCTGCATCAACATTTTCGTTATGAAATAAACGATAAGTAGCCTTTGTCTCAGTCTAATCTACACATGCCTGGTTTATTGGACTCTCTGGTAATTCGGAGAGAGTATCACATAACCTGATTATTATTGCATTCAATCTTTTGTCACCTAGATCGATCTCTTTAAAATCATCGTCAGACCAGCTCATTTATCCCCTCCTGAATAGTAGTTGAATCTTACTAAATATAAGTATATAAAACGTCTGCCTATAAAGTAAGGATTAGTAATGATTAAACTGTCAAAAAAACGAAAATCACTGTTGGGTAAAATTGAAGGATGTTCGGATTTTCTTAGAGGTTCAATTACAAGTGTCTGCTCTACATGTAACAGAGCTGGATGCATTTGCTCTGTAAAATCTAAAAGTAAAGCATATCGGTTGACCTACAAAGATATTAATCAAAAACTCATACAGTCTATATACCTCGTAAACAACTAATAGAAGTTAGGAAGATGGTGGCTAATTATGCCAAGATTCAGAATATAATCAATGATTTACAAATAGTAAACATTGCCATTTTGAAACAAGAGTCAAAAGAATAATAGTTGTCAGATTTGTGGGTAATAGAATGGTGGTGTGGGGGCTTGAGGAGAGAAACCTCTGGCTACCCGATTTATATTTTAATTATCACATTAGATCTTACTTGATTCTAACTTATTAATTTACAACCAATTCTCAATATTACTAATAGATCGATGTTTATGTCTTTGTTTTATATGTTTCAATACTAATTTCATATGTTCTATTCTATAAATTGTAGATTCTAATATTCCAGTATCTTTTAATATTTTTTTATCAATTTCTTTGAGATTTCTAAATGATATAAATCTGTTGTCTTTATAGTTTGGGAAAATAACTTTAAATCTTTTTTTTGTAAGTAATCTATGGTATGAAAGTGCACCCTTAATTTTATCTTTTGGATATGCTTCTTCAATAAATAATGTGAATCCATAATTTGTTTTACGTGGCACAATACGATAACTTTGCTTATATTTTCCATTTTCTAATTTAATCCATTTAAAAGATATATTAATAAACCAATGTTCCAATAATCCAAGAGGGTCACTTTCATATTTATTTAATACTTTTTCAAGTTCTGGTAATATAAATTCTGTTTCTACAGTGTCTCTATTCATTTCAAAAGCTAATAATAAGGCACTATCCCATGAACCTCTTTCAATATATTTATAGTACAATTTTATTTTATTCTCAAATGAAAAGTTAATTATAAATAATGCAGCAAAGTATTCTTGAAAGGTTCTATGGCTATACGTATATCTCAATCCATCTTGTATAAATAGTGAAACTGTTGTTAATAAGTCAAATTTATATTTTTCGGGACTTAAATTGTTAATCCCAGTTATTTTTTTAGCTTTTCGTATATATTCTATTAGTTCTGTATTTGAATAATTTAGTTTTCCACGTACATATCCAGATGATGATATACAAGAAAGAATACTTTTAAAATCATCTATAGCTAGTTTTGATCTTACTTCTCTACGAAACATTCCTTTTGATACATCATGCCTATAATATAAAGTATCAAATGCATCTTCATAAAAAATATGCATTTTGTCTGGTACATCAGCAAACTCTTCAAATGTCATTAGTAAAATTGATAATAATAATGGATTACTAATAAAATCACTTTGTTTGTTAAATTTACCCGATTTTAACTTTAATAAGAATTTTTGTTTAACGTCTTCATGATAATCAATTTTGTTTATTAACTTTACCGCTTGATCTAAATTTAGAGGTTTTATTTTATATATTTCAAATAGACTAAAATATTCTAATCGTTCATCAGGTCGACTAGTAATTATTAAAGGACAAGAAGTATTTCTAGAAGTAAACTGCATAATATTTGAATTTAATGTTTCTAGTTGTTTTGCAGGAACCTCATCATAACCATCAAGTATTATTAAGAATTTACAAGTGTTAACTAGTTCTTCTGTTTGAGATAGACTTATTTTTATTCCACCATCCTGTAGTTCAGTTGTAATAATACTAATTATTGATTCACACAAATCTACTACATTTCTAAGCTCAATCATGATTGGAATTATATTTTTACGTGCGATACATGACAGGAAAAGAAATTTTGCAAAGAAGGATTTACCTGAACCTGCGCTTGCTGTGATTAGGATTTTTTTTCCTGCTTCTATTTTATCTAAAACTTCTGTGTCTTTTATTACTTTTGATTTATTTTTTATAGATAAATCGATATTAATATAAATGTCACTTATATTAACAGCTTTATCTTTATACAAAAGGGTTTTCGTCATTTTATTTTTTTCATATGTTTTAGTTAAATATCTATTAAAACTTTGCAAATTTTTAACCCAAAAATCTTTAATATTACCACTTAACCAAGTTTTCATAACTTCTAATTGTGAAATAATAACATTAGCAGTAATTTCAGATATCATAACCTCTTCTTCAAGCATTAGTACCTCCAAATAAGCAATAATATATTGTTTTCTATTTAATTTATACTATTATATTATAAAGTATGATGCTCAATTAAAATAATCAAAATAATAGTTAACTGAGTAGATTTAAATAAAATAATATAAGGTGACACTGATGTCCTTAGGCTGTACCCTTTATAAATATAACATACCAAATCACTAGTTTTTCATATATCTTATTCTACTAACAGATTATTATTTTAATAACGATAATGTAATCTAGATAATTAAAATATTAACTCTACAAACCATCTTACGTATACATATCTTTAGTTATATTTGCGCAAGATATGTACTCTAAAAAGACCTTACTTAAGGTTTTAGTAGTTATCTGTTACAATTTGTACAATCATTAATTACTAATATTCCTAATACATTTGTTTATGTTTATTGACATAAGTACTCTTTAAACCAGTTTGAATTAAATCAATCCCTTAATACTTACTATTCTTTAAGTCCCACCTTTTGTGTTAAGGATAGAAACGTTACCCCGGAGGCAAGCTTGCTTGGTGAGGAGTTTAAGTGGATAGCCTGACCCTTGGGACAAGGGTAACACCCTATGTGGACTCGCTTGCAGGGTGTTGTGGTAGCTGCAGGTGAGGGATTATGAGTGTAATAGTTTTGGAAGTTTACAGGTTATGGTAAATGAAAGTGTCTTTAGAAGTTTTACGGTTTGGGCTTTTTAATTATAGAGGAGGAAGTATCTTTTTAGTTATATTATTCCTTGTTATTTAATAAATTTGCAACTAAATCGTCTACATCATTCTGGTCAATATCTTCTTTTCTTTCGTAGGCTAATTCTCTATTTGCTTCTTTTAATTTACTTAGAAGTCCATGGATCATGACCATAAATATTTTATTCCCAGCACTTGGGTTATTCTTGATGAACGTTAACATACTATGTCTATCAATTTTTAATATTATTGAATCTTCAGCAGCGATAACATTGGCGGATCTTTTAACATTCATAAACATTCCAGCTTCCCCAAATATCTCTGCTTTACCTAGGGTACATATATATGCTTCCTTATCATTCTCTTCTACAGTAACTTTTACACACCCTTTAATAACTGCAAAAAGGTTTTGGTCTACATCATCCTGGTTAATAATCTTTTCATGTTCACCATACATTAGAATAGAACTTTTACTAATCATATCTATCATTTCGGTTTCTGATAAAAACTTAAATGATGATATATTTTGAATGGCAGGTATCATCGAGTGTACAAATTTAACTTCTTTCATATTTTCCCCTAATTACAGTTTAGTAGATTAAAACTTTTTTTCAAGAATAAAAATTAAACATCTCATTAATCTAGAATTATATTTGTCAGTCTAATCTGGATTTGAATTAATAGATATTAACAGCCTATGTGTAAGTTATAGAGATTTATAGGTAGGCCAAGATGAGAAGAATAGTTGTACTAATTTTATTTAAAGTTTGTTTGATTAGTCTGTTTTCTTTAGATAATAATTTTGAAAATAGATACAATTTATTAGATATTAATAACATTACAGATAGTGTTATGATTTCATCTGAAAGTGGGTCTGACTATTTTTTTGGTATTGAAGATAACAATCTAATTATTAAACAAAAACTAAAAAATTCTGAACAGTTTTTAGACTATTACCTTGATTTTAACTATCATCAGTTTGATTCTATAACTGAAGTTGAAGTTATACATTTTTCTAGGAATAGGGATATGGTCTTTTTTATAGGTATAAAAGAAGATGAATATTCAATTAATGTAATTAGTATAAAAAATGATAATCTAATTATTAGAGATGATTTAGTTATACCTATTGATAGTTCTGGTCCAATTGATAACTTATTAGTTATTTCAGATATTGGTGAAAATGCTCAAGTTATTTTTAATAATTCAAATTCTATATACTCTGTCTATTTTGATAATAATTTTATTAATCAAAAGTTCTCTACAATAAATAAATTTCCAATTGAAGGTCATTATATAAAAGATTTTTTTATATCTAGGATTCATCCAACATATGTTGAACACATCGGTATTATGATTGTTGAAAACAATATAAATAATGAAGCTTATCTAGTAAAAATTATTAAGAATCAGATTAAATATATAAAAATAACTGAAGTTAAAGAGTTTTCTGTAAATGATTTTTTGCAGATTATTGAAGGTGAAAAAGAGGCTTTTTTTATAGATAACAAAATTATAAATATCAACTATGATGAGTTTTCTTATTCAGTAACAGATTATATTATCAGAGATGTTTTACCTGTTGAAATTAAGGTTATAAATAATTTCTATAGTTTAAAGAAAAGTAATAACAGTGTTGAAGTAGAGTTATATTCAAATCTAGATAAAACTAAAATTATAACAAGCCATCTGTTTTCTGAATTAGATATCAATTTTAAACTTATAGGAAACTTTTATCTTCATAATTTTGAAGGAACAGATGTATTTTTTACAGGTAAAGAATTTTATCTATTTGAAAGTGAAATCATTCCGGTATTTTACAAAGATTATACATTAATCAAAAGGAACAATATTTATCAATTAGTTCATGGGAGAACTTCCTATGAATAAGAAGATTGTTATTCTTTTAATCATTATGTCTATTAGTATTCAATATACATTTTCTGATAAAATAAACAGTCATAGTATTGAAGCTATTGGTGATGATTTATATTTTAAAGATAATGTTAAGATATTAGTGAAGTTTAGTGTTACTGGTGGACACTACAGAGTATATGTTGATGGATATAGTAGGTCTAGAAAAAAGGGTGTTCCATTTCCTTACTCTACGGGTAGTTTTAAACATTACTTTTACTGTAGTACTACAACAGATCTTAACTATAAAATAAAGCATGAATATTTTAACATTGAAAAATCTGGAACACTTAAGGTTTATAAAGATAATATTAAACCAGCAATAACTGATAATATTGGTTCATCAAAATATTTTAACTCAACACCTAATTTAGAGGTTTCAATAAATGATACTGCAAATTATACAAGTAGCTGTCCTGATCTTGGTACAAGTCTTAAAGAACTGTTTTATAAAGTTGAGTTTACAAATCTTAAAGGACAAGTTAAATACTTAAATAATATTAGTGCAGCTAATTTAATAGTTGGTTATAATAATTGTACAAAAGTATCCATAACAGAAGACGATAATTATAAACTTAAACTCGCACAATATATTAATAGTTTAACTACTAATGAACGTAACGGTGATTATAAAATAACAGTTCATGCCTTAGACCAAGTTTCAAACAGAACAGTATATAACAAAGAATTTACTATCGATAATACATCTCCATCATTAACTATAAAACAAAATATTATAGAGAATACATCAGAACCTGTAATACTTACAGCAGTTACATCAGATATAGAGTCCGGTATTGTAAAAACACTATATAGATATCATTCTAAGGATAAATGGAAAACTGGATCTCCGGTTATTACGGAAAATAAAATAGTCTATTTTAAAACTAGGAATGGATCTGGTTTAACTACCTACGTTAATCACTCAGTCTCAAATATAGATAATTCAGTTCCTACAATTGAGGTTATTAGCAGTAATGAAAATTGGACAAATAAATCTGTAGTAATTACAGCAAAATCAAGAGACCTGGAATCTGGAATAGTCCTAACAGAATATAGTTATGACAGTGTAAATTGGTTTGAAGGTTATAAGATAAATATATCAGAAAACAAAGATATATATTTTAGAGCTGTTAATGGTGTTGGGCTTAACTCCGGTGTTATAATGTATAAAGTTGAAAACATAGATACTGTACAACCCTTAATTGAAATATTAGATAATTCAGATGAAAGTCAGGTGTTTTATGAGTTTAAATATAAAATATCTGATAATAATCAAATATTAAAAAACATAATATACGTAAACAATATGCCGGTTATTCCTAGTATTATAGGCGATATTTATTCTGTACTGTTAAATAATAAATTAAATAATGTATATGTCGATGGCGATAATGAAATTTTAGTTAATATTGAAGATATGGCTGGGAATAAAAATAGTTTCAACCAAACAATTAGATTAGATAATACTCCACCAAATATTGAAGTTAAAACCAAACCATTAGGTTATTATAAACAGTTTAATTATGAGTTTACTATTACTGATAATAATAAGATTAGTATTGTCAAAGTTTTACAAAATGGAATTGAAGTTATACCAATTTATAATGGGTTAAATAGCTATTCAGTTTTAATAAATTACGAAGGAATAAATTTTATAGAAATCTTTTCAAAAGATTATTCTGGAAATAGAAGTACTATAAATGAACAAATATTTATTGATAATACACCTCCCGCTCTTATAGATAATATTACCGATTCTTACCATAAAACTTTTGACTATATATACACTATTTCTGACAATATAAAAATTGATAACCATGATATTTATATAAATAAAATTTTAAAAAAACCGACTCAAATAGATAATAATAAATTTTTAATAAAGTTTTCAGAAAGTGGTATTTTTGAAGTTGAATTAAATATTAAAGATACTTCTGGTAATATTTTAAATGTTACAAAAGAGATAAAAATTGATAATGTAAGACCAACAATAGACGAAATTACAACGCCAATAAAATTATATAGTCATTATTATTATAAGTTTAATGTCTCTGACAATATATTAGTAAATGATGTTATTTGTCTTATTAATAATAAAGAAGTCACATATGTTAAAAATATAAATAATGAATATGTTTTAGATATTTTTAATAATGGAATAAATGAAGTTCAGATAACAGCCACAGATTCTGTTGGAAATAAAATAACAAAAAATCAGATAGTTAATATAGATTCAATAGCCCCAAAAATTATAACTGAAAACCCAATTTTAGGAGATGAAATATTTATTACAGAATATATCACATTAAAAGATAGTAGTTTAATAGCTACCGATTTACATTTATCAAAGATTAAGTTTTCATTTAACATTGAAGACTTTAGGCAAATAATAGGCCCAATAAAACTATCAGATCATAATATTGTAGATGGGGTAAATACAATAAATATTGCAGCTTTTGATAAAGTTGAAAACAAAACAATCAGATCATTTAATTTTATTAAGGATACAACAATACCAGTAATAAACTTTATTGATTTAAAATTTAATAATAATTTAGAAGATACTAAAGCCAATAGTTCAATAACGTTTATAGGTGTAGATAGATTAGAACTGAATGAGGATAAATTAGAATATAAAACAGATGATGAATTTAATAAATTAATAATTTCAGAACCTATTTTTCTTTCTGCTGATATCCCCGATGGGAAGTTTAATGTAACAGTAAGATTGACAGACAAGGTTGGATTTTCAACAGATTTTGTTAAGCAGTTTATTATTGATAGAATATCCCCAGACATTCAAACAGTAGAGATATCACTGTTTGAAAATAATAATGGTGAAACATCACTTCTAGAAGATAGCATAACAGCATCTAATAATTTACAACTAGTTCTCACAAACAGTTCAAAAGATATTGATATACCAAGATACGAATATTTCCTTACAAAACTTTTACCATCTAATATGAATTATAACAAAGATAATTATACAAAATATAACAATAATTCAGTATTAGATTTTAAAGATGGAGGAGGACTTTATTATCTATATGTCTATTTATTTGATGATGCTGGTAATAGATCAGAAAATTATACCTATAAAACTATCAGAATTAATAATAAAACTATATTGCCACCAAAGGTAACTGGATATCTAAAGGCAAATTATATTACTGATGTTACGACTTTGAATAATATTACCTTTAAGATATCTCCTGATAACTCTAATAATTCCTTAGCCTTTGTTAATAAATATAGATATCAATTATATAAAGGTATATTGGCACCAGAACAGTTAATAATAGATAGTGAAATAACTAATTTTGATGGAGGAATAACATTATTAAATTTAAATAGTTTAAAAGATAACTTAACTGATGAGTATTACTTTTTAAAAGTTAGAGCTTTAACAAATAGTAAACAACAGAGTGAGTTTTCGTTAGATCATAAATTTAGAATTGATACGACACCACCTCAAAACTTATTAATTCAATCACAAACACATCCAGACTCAGATCAAGAATATTCTCATGGAGAGATAGAATTAAACTGGCAAAAACCTACAGATATGACAGGTGTAAAAAAATATGAATATTATATTAGTAACGATAACAATACATTTATTGAAGGTAATGTTTTAATAACAAGAGTTGGAAATAGTTGTTTTATACGATTAGCTTTAACCAAGGATGAGATAATTGGTGACAAATATGTAAAGGTTATAGCTACTGATTATGGGGATAAACAGACTGAAGATCTATTTAAATTAAAATATAATAGATCTTTACCAATAATAAATATAACTGATATCGAAAAAGATCTTGATACATTGTCATCCATAATTACTTGGGATGTTATAGGAAATATAGAGTCACAAAAGATAATAATAAACCAAGAAGATAAATTTTACTCAATATTACTAGATAAAAAAATTAGAAGTTATAATATTGATGGTTTAGTTCTAAATAAGAAATACAAAGTTTCAATATCGACTTTTACAGATACTATCCCAGTACTACAAAATATCAGTAGTCAGAGTTTCACATTTAATAATGATATAAATGATAATGAATTAGATTATGTTGATTTCATATATAACATTGATGGATTCAAAGTTTATGGTGAACAACACTTTAATTCAAATGAAAAATCAGCAGCTTCAATTGTAGTTCCAGGTTATATCAATAAAATTAATAACTTAGAACTTACTAACTTAAAGTTTAACCAAACATTTGATTATGGTGAAAATTTTGATGCCTATAGTGATATAGATATTAACGGGTTTAATATTAAGTCATCCATGGAAGAAGATTTTTATAGTGGATTATATATCGATTCCTTATTAGGTGTTAATTTAATAAATAGATTTATAAAGTTTACAACAGAGAATGATGAACTTAAATTACTATTTGAAAATATACATTTAAGTTCATCAATAAATCCCATTATTAATAGTTCAATATATGAAGTATCAACTCCAGTAACAATAAATTCAAAAGTTAATATAAATAAATCTTGGATATTAAATAACGTTTCAATCTTTAAATTGTTTAATAGTAGATTATTAATAACAGCAGCAATTACCGACTTTATAAATTATGAAAACCTGAATATTACTAGTTTTATAGATAATATTTCAACAATTAATATATCTAATTCATTATTAACACATGATGGGTCTTTTATATCATCTAAAATTGATGATGAATTATTATTAAAATGGGGTCCAGAAGAAGTAAAATTAAAAGTTTTAGATTCTGAATTAGTCGCTGATAATTTACATATTAAAGATGCAGAACTTTTATTTGAAGATGAGAAGACAGCTGTTGATGAAAATGGAAACTCTATAAATGTATATTTAAAAAATCTGATTATCTCAAGAAATGGGGTCGTAATAAATAATCCAGATGACATAACACCATTTTATATAAAACATAATAATGAAATTAGTTTTTATATAAACAAGTTAACATTTGATGATAACCATATACAGGCTAGTGGAGAAATAATTTCTAATGAAAATAGATCATATTTTAATAATCTTCAAATTAATGGGAATGGCATTAGCCCAAATGCACAGGGAAATATTGATAACGATATAACATATCAATCAAAAAGTGGATTCTTTTTATATGCAAAAAAGCACAATATAAAAATAACGAATAAGGGATTTTTATTAGAAAATTGCGATATTGATCTATCATCATTTCAACAGGGTCTTACATCAAAAATATATAATACGGTAATAAGTTTTACATTAGAGAACATAATACAAGATGGTTATAGTTTTGATGAACTCACTATTAACTATTCTGATAATGAAATATACAAAATTAAAGAGATTGTCCTAACAGATAATAACCTAGTGGCAAAAAAACTATCGGTAAATCTATCCAAGTTTTTTAATAACATAGAAATTGATATTTTTAATTCGAATATGAGAATTGATGAACAGCTAGATGTTGGATTTATACAGTTTGGATATGTTGATGAAAATATATCAAAACTAAAACTACGAAGTGGTTTCGATCTACAATTTTCTGAAATATATTATAATAATGGAATACTGGTTATTCCTGAAAGTAAAATATTATTACCAGAAGGTTCCCCAAATAATGCACTAAATATTATGGATCTTGAATCAGATCAAATAAACACAACATATACCATATTAGAAAATTCAATAAATTATTCCCACAATAATTGGAACTTTAATATTTATAAACCTAAAATAACTGATTTAGGAATAAGTGGTGATACTGAAATTGAGATAATTTTATTAGGTGATAAACAACAGATAAAATTACATGAATTTAACATGAAATATAATGGAGATATAATTTTATCTAACTTTACTTCAATGGAATCAGAAATTACTGTCTATGGATTTAATGCTATAACTAAGGGAATAAATATAATCAACGATGAGTTAATCTTTGATAACATATCGATATTTAATAGAAGTCAAAATTTTGACATTCAATTTAACGATATAAACTTTAATAATAAAGGTGAACTATTATCAGAACTTTATAGTAACTCTAAGGTTGTATTTACTAGTAATAATGGATTTAAAGTACAGTCCGATACAATATATTTTGACAATGAAAAAATGTTTTCCACTGGTTCTATATATCTTCCAGAAAACCTAAATCCAGATAAAGTAGTTAATTTTAGTAATTCACCATTTGAAATAACATCATCATGGATAGTTTTAAGTAAAACTATTACTGTACCTATTACAATTTATAACAATGGTATTTCAATAAGTATTATTGATTATTTTTTTACTGATGAAGGTATTTATATTCAAAGTGGTATTGTAGAAATTGATGCAGAAAACAGTATTAAAATCGAAAATGTATTATTAAATAAATTAGGAGAAGAGATATATTCAGGAAACATTAAGCAAAGTAAAAACATATCAATAGCAGGTTGGAATATGGATATTGATAGTATCTCTTTTGAATCTGATGGCATTACATTATCTGGAAATGTTATTTTACCAGAAGATTTCAGTGATACAACAATTTATTTGGATGACATTAAATTAACTAAAGATAATGACAAAATCTCTTTTACATCAAATACAACTATTAATAATCTTAGTTTGACTATATTTGATATGGCATTTGATTTTAAAACTATAAAATTAACTTCAGAATCAATTAAAATTAGTAATTCAACAATAAAACTACCTGATGGAGATATCTTTGGTGGAGAAATTATAAGTTTCAATAATATAGAAATTTTTAGTAGTGGAGCTTTTAATATTGTTTATTCAAATTCAGAACCATTAAATATTTTTGGTTTAGATTTATATATAAATAATCTGATTATAAATGAAAATAATTTAGAAATAGAAGGATCTGTACAATTTCCTAGTGACTTTTTTGTTGAAGAACTTAGGGATTTTTATGTTGATATAAATAAATTTAATTATAATATGAATACAAAAGAAATAATTTTTGAGCTACAACTAGAAGATATAGAAGTTGAAATTGCAGATGGATGGGTAACCACAATATCAGATATAAATATTGATAATGATGGTATAAATATAGGTCAGGGTTTAATATATTTTCCAACAGATTGGTTAGATAACATTTCGGTTGAGAGTACTGGTTTTAAAAATTTAAGTTTAGATTTTTCATCAAAAGAGTTTTCAATAGAGGAGATCTTTTTTAATAATATTGAAGTTGATATTGAAAATTACAATTTTACAATAACAACAGGTTCATACTCTGAAACTGAGGGATTTACATTTGGAGGTATATTTCCATTAACAGGTCTATTTAATGGTGAAGATAGCCCACCAGTTATCACTGTGCATAAACTTCAAATTAATAACGATTATAGAATTAAAGAGTTAGATGCAACTTTTGAGGGAGAGAACTTATCTTTAACAGCTAATAAAGAGTTACTTTTTAGTGGAAATATTAGGACTTCTATTACTGAGGATGATATTGATTTTGATCTGAGTGGAGTTTTAGTCCTAGGTAATACTTTTCTTATAGAAGATATGCAAGCAGATACTTTAGTAATATCTGAATTTAAATATAACCTCACTAATAATAAAATTAAATCATTAAATGCAATGTATGAATCATCAGAAAAAAGAGTATTAGATTCAACAATATCAGACTTTGTATTTAGTATTAATTACGTAGAAGATACACCAATAAACTTTACTCTTGGTGGGAATATTATTTTACCAGAAACATTTCCAGGAATTGGTGGAGAGATCTTCTCAGTAAATGGTCAATTTGATTCCTTAGGTAATATTTTAGTTTTTGATTCAGAATTAACAATCACTGAAGACAAACAATTAGTAGATAATTTAATACTAAAATCAGGTTCAAATATATCAATAACACCAAATATTGAATCTATTAATTCTAATAATATTTTAGAAAGTATTAGCTTTTCACTGAACAGTGCTGTTATAGAATTTGATGAAAATTTCTCAATTGAAAAATTACAAGGTTCGAAGATAATTACTAATGAGTTAACTATAAATAGTTTTGGTGGATTTGAAAGTTGCGATTTAACCTATTCCTTAACAGAACAGTTTGAAATATTCCCCGGATATAAACTTAAAAATGGAACAATATCACTACTTGCTCCTGATAATAATGATATTAAAACTACTATTAGTGGAAGTATTATATTACCTGAATCTTTTGGGGATACTGAATTATTAATAAATAATTTCACAATACACTCTGACGGAACTATAGATGTTGATATAAGTCGATCTGATATAGATACCATTATCTTTGAAAAACTACACCTAACTAATGGTGAACTTAGTGTATTAACAGATATTGATAATGATCTACTATTTAACATTAGTGGTGATTTGCAATTAGTAGATACTAATCTGCCTTCTGAATTAACTAATTCAAAATTAAGTGGAGATATCGTTTATTCAGCAAATAATGGTTTTACTTCCATGAACATAGGCTTAACTTCCGGAGAGCTATTTAAATATGAGGTTGTAGATGGCCTAACATTGGAACTAGAGGACTTATCTGTAGATAGTCGAGGTATTGCAGCTCAAGGAACTTTAACCATCGAGGATGGGTTTGTTGGAGTATTAGGCAATACCAAAACTAGAGGTTATATATTTATAGACTGGGATGGAGAAATCATTGAATCAGAGATTACCTTAGAAGAGTTAGAAATTGAGTATGCTGATATGAAGTGTGTCATTAATAATATTAGCTTTGATAAGGATGGACTTTCATTTACAAAAGGTATTATTACTCTACCTTCATCATTAGGAAATCAAAAAATTGATATAACTGACGGTGGGATAGACAATACAGGGAAATTCTACGGAGATGTTAATGTTGAAAAGCTTGATATTGATTTATTAGGTTGTAAAATATCTCTATATTCCCCTGAAATTGATTCAGATAATAACCAAATTTCATGTTCAAAGTCTGAGTTAGTTTTACCAGTTGCATTAGGTTCTGCTTCTATTGTATTAAATGATGTTAAGATAGATTCAAATGGTCTAAGTATATCAGGAGGAGAGTTTGAGCTTCCTGATATTAATACAGGGGCACTAACTTTTAAAGATATGAGTGCATTGTTAGCTATTTCGGGTGATGATTATGAGATTAGTGCTTCAGGTAAAGTTTTTGTTGCAAGTATAGGTGAAGTTGAAGCAAAAATATCCCTTGTCAATATTTCAAATCCTGATTATCCAATAGGTCTTAAGTATGCTTATTTTGGGTTTGAAGCGGATATTGGAGGTCTACCTTTAGGTACTACAGGTCTTTTATTAACCGGTTTAAGAGGTGGTTTAGCATTTGGACCCCCTGGTGATGATTTAGAAGAATATATAAGAGATAAGTTTACTAGTGGAATGAGAATAGAATTAGGTGTAACTATTACTAATGTAGAAAAAACAGTTACTGGTAAATCTGACTTTTGGTTAAATACTACTAATTTGGATTTTGCACTAAAAGGTGAACTTGAATATTTAGATGGGCTATTTACTGCATATTCAACAGCGATCTATACTAAGAGTTACGGTTTAGAGTTGATCGCAGGGTTAGAAATTGACTTTTTTAATAAAATTTATTTAGAAGGAACAATAAGAGCTCATCTATTTGATGAAGATGATAAAACAAGATTTTGTGGTGAAGCTTATGTTGATGTATCAGTACAAGACATTCTATTTGGCTTTCCTGAGGATCCTATGTCACTTGGTCGTCTTGGAATAGAAGTTGGTGATTTTAATGATGATAGACAAGGTTTTAAGGGTTATATAGAACTTAATATTTTAGGTAGTGTTGGATTCTTTATAGGTTCCGATGGATATTTTGATGTAGGTGATGTTGAAGAGTATACACTATTAGACTCAAGTGAACCAAATAGTAATCGTTTGGTATATAGAACTTTTAATAGAATTCAAAAAAGAAGTAATAGAGTTAATAAACGAATCATATTTTGCCTTGAATATACTGAAGGAGATCCACATATTTCCGTAGTTAGTCCTACCGGTGAAGTTTTCAGAGAAGGTGATGACAATATAATAATAGAAAGACTATCGAATAAAATTCTCTTAGCAGTAAAAGACCCAGCTCCTGGTAACTGGAGATTAGAAGTAGACAATCTTAAAAAAGAGAGTCTCTATAGTATAAAAGCAGTTGGAATTAATAAAAATCCCGAATTGGATATATTAACAGTTCTAGATAAACACCAGGAATTAAATACTAATTATACTGTTTCAGGTAAGGTCAAAATTTATACAGAGTCTAAACCTATAATTACAGTATATGCTTCTTCTAAAATAGGTTCATTTACAGGTTTAAAAATAGGGGATGTAATATTAAATGAATCAGGTGAATTTGATATTAAAACCAACTTAACAATTTTATCAAATAATGAGTATTATCTATATGTTGGTCTAAACGATGGAATAAACCCAGAATTCTATAAACATATCTCTGGATCAATAATCCTTAATAATAATTTTAATGAATTAGAAGCAATAGATGATTTAGTAATTAACAGAGATGAACAATATGTAAATATCTCTTTTTCAGATAATTATCCTAACAGATCTAAGGGTTTCTATTTAACAATAAATAACTTAACAACAGATATTATAGAGTCCATAGATTTAGGTTATTTAACATCATTATCTTTATCAACACTGAATCCTGGAGATATCTATGAGTTTTCCATTATTCCATATAACGTTGAAAATGAATTTGGACCTGTTTCAAATGTAGTTTTACTTGAAATAGAAAGTAAGGTATATAATCCAGATAATAACTTTTTAATAAAGTACCAGGAGCATGAATTAACAATTGGAGATAATTCAACTTTGTATATTGATGTTATACCTGAAACTACTAATTTAACAGACGATTACACAGAAGTAATAATATCCGGTTCTCCATCATTTTTAGACTTAAATATAAAACATAAAAGATTAAGTCTTAAAGAAGAAGGTTCTTACCAAATAGATCTATTATTTAATCAATCTAAAACAGATGTATTACCAGGAATTTATTATATTAGTGGTATCATAAAAAATGTAAATAATGTGGATGTATTCAGAAGTTTTAAATTGGAAATTATTGTTAAAGAACCTAGTCCTATTGTTACAAACTTCAGCCCTAAAACTTGGCATATAGATGATAATACGACTATTTTTGTTAAAGGTTCAGGATTTACTAAAAGTACTAAAGCTTATATCGATGATACTTTATGTATTGTTAATTATACAAATAGTAAAACTTTAAAAATTTATGCTCCTAAGTTGTCCAAACAAAACAGTGGAGAATTGAAAATATTAAACTCTGATGCGCTATATACAATAAAAGATGTTGAACTTATTAAACCTAGTATTAAACTTGAACATTTAAAATATAAAACTAAAGTAAACCCAAAAAACTTTTCTTGGTTTTATAGTAGAATTAATAGAATTAACCGTTTTAATGATGAAATTAACATATCAATAGAAAATTCTCCAATTAATTGGATAGTTACAAATAGTATAGATGGAGATATTATTTCAACAAAAATATACATACCAGAAAATACTATTCCTGATGTATATTCAATAAAATTAAAAGTAAATGAAATAGATGTTGAGTATTTTGTGGAAGTAGTTAAAAACATTGTAAAACCCCATATTAGTACTATTTACGATAATATAATTTATGGATTTGGTTTTAATCCACAATCTAGAGTTTATATGGATAATAAAGAGTGTGATGTTTTAAACTATAAAAATGACACTTTAACTTTTAGTGCTGGAACTAATGAGGTCGATGGTATTGTTAAAGTTCAAACATTAGAAAACGTATCTAATAGTATAAAATATACTTATATAACTGAAAATTTTAATCTATATGCTTTTCAAAATAATTTTTATTTATTACCTAATGAAACTATCAAAGGTAAACTATACATTAGTGGATACTCTAACAGTGTTGATATAAATATTATAAATGATAATATCGGCATTAGTGTCACAGTTTTAAATAAGCGTGTAAAACTAAATGGCTCAACTCTATTGAGTATTTCAGTTGGACCCGACATAAAGCCTGGAAATTATAAAGTAATATTAAGTGGTAATGATGGTTTTTTAATAAAAGAAAAGACTTTAAATATTACTGTTGGAAAACAGCTTAAGTTAGAAAGTAATAAGTTAAAAAATGGAAAGCTGAAAAATTTATATAATGATAAAATAATTGTAAACAGTGAAAATGAAATTATTCTATTTGAATTATTTAATAATAGTTATCTACCAGAAGGTCTGCAATTAGATTCTTTAACTGGGAATGTATTTGGTATCCCAAAAGAAATTGGAACATTCAATTTTTCCATTCGAGTTAACGACATATTTAATAAATTTTTAATTTCAACATTAACTATAATTATTGATGATGATGGGTGGTATCAAAGAGAAGGTCCAATAAATAACAATCGATATAGTAATACTATTTCACCTGCAGAATATAATCTGAAGTGGGTATCTGAATCTAATAATAATAGTGAACTTTTACTTTCATCAGGAGATTTTGTTTATTCAATATCAGATGATATATTGTATTGCATAAATAAATATAATGGCATTGTAAAACTTAGGTCGGTTGGACATTTTAGTAATCCAATATTATCCTCAAATTATATATTCTCTTTATCAGATGGTATCTTTAGAATATACAATATTAAAAACGGTGAATTATTAACGGAAATACCTAAGATAAAACGTTATTCTAGCATTCGAAACTTCATTCTATTAGAATCAGAAAATAATTATATAAAATTTTCATTAGACACTTTTGAATATGTAATAACATCAGATAGTTTGGTAAATATTAACAAAAGTAGTTCTTTTGAAACAGAATATAATGATATTAAATCAACTCTAAATTTTGATGGTAAATATATTGAATACAGAGACAACAACATTATTAAAGAATTTGATTCTGGAATCACAAATGGTAAAATTGTAATAAATGATAAGTTTTTAGTTATATATAACAGTAGTCAGTTATTACTTGTGAATCGTTTAGATGAAACACAATTATATACAAACATGGAGATTTCTGAACTTATTTTAACATCGGACAAACTTTTTACAATTGATAGTTATGGTTTAAATTCTTGGAATTTATATACACTAAATAAGATATGGAATAGCAGTGGTAACTTTATTTCTATTATATCAAATGATAAAAATATTTATGCATTAAATAACAGTGGTGAAGTTGAATGTTACTCAGGTAGAAATAATATATATAAACCAAATACAACTTACGATATATATCCAGAACTACCAGATGGATTAAATGATTATTACAAATCAATTCCTGAAGTAACATTTACAAGTAAAGATATAGAATCAAAATCTTCAGTTAGCATAAACAAAAAAAGTATTTGGGAAGAAATAACTAAGCCTATAATTTTATTAAATGGTAGTCATAATATATTATATAGATCAAAAGACACTATGGGATTAATTGAGGATGTAAGGTTACTAAATGTTAAAGTTGATTTTGAACTTCCTGTGATAGAATATAATATTAACATTCAAGATAACAGGACATTATTAAACTTAAGTGGTACTGATAAAATATCCGGTATAAACAAAATGGAGTACTCTATTAATGGATCTGAATATATAACATATAAAAGTGAAATTTTGTTTTCAACTCTAGGATCTTATTTAGTAAGTTTTCGATCAATAGATAATGCAGGTAATATAGGAGTAGTGAAGAACTGTATTATTAATATTGGTGACTATGATATGGATCTTACTGAAACTATTGTTGTTAAATTTAATGAAGTAGATAATACATTAAGTCTAGAAAGTAGTAATATTGATTTAATCAAAATTGAGTATAGTTTTACTAATAATATTATTAATACATATAAAAATGTTATAGAACTTCAGAAAGGATTACACACTATACAATATAGAGGTATTTCAACATCAGGTGATTTTGGTGTTTGGAAAACCTATACCTTAAATGTTATAGGTATTAAACAATTTATTTCTAATATAAATACTGACTCAAAAAACATATCTTTTAGTAAAGTTAAAAGTCCACAGTTACCTAATTATCTCCAGGGTGCTATAGAAATTCTCGGTTTTAATAAAGACACTATCAGTATGAGAGCAGAATCAGATATAAATATGTTTATTATAGTTGATTCAAAAATTGAAGTTGATTTTACTTGGGAAGTTATAGAATCATATAATTCATATAAAATATTAAAGAAGAAATATATTGAAGATGACTATATAGAATTTCAAAAAGGAATTAGTAGAATACTTATTGCAGAGAATATTGATAACATTATAACAATAGATGTCCCTAGTTATTTTGAAGATTTAAATAGTTTTGATAGAATAGAAACTAATGCAGTAATTTCAGCATCATCTTGGGAAAATGCCAATTGGTTTATTTTGGATTCAAAAAATAAAATATTACAAACTAAAGAAGGATTAAATACACATTTTAAAATTCCACAAAAAGTAGGGCGTTATGAACTATGTTTTAAAGTTGAAATTAATAATAAAACACATAAAATCTATTCACCAATTATTGTAAAATATGATTAAATACAACATGAAAAAAATAATCGTAGTAATATTATTATGCATAATAATTGTTTCTTGTAATAAAAATGATGAATTAATAAAAGATATAGTTGATATCAATATTTTATCTGATGAAGTGATAGAAGAAAAGGCTATTGCTATTTTAGAAGAGAAGCCTAAAGAAGTAATAAAACCTGAATTAATTTTTGATCTCAATATAGGTGAATCAAAATATGATGATTTAGTATTTAAAAATATAGAAGAATCTAAACTAGTAGCAATTAAATATGCCGTTGTAGCAAATAATGGTGTTAGTTTATATGATGAAATTGATTTATATTCAAACTCAGATCTAAAAAAATTAAAACATATTTCAGACATTCCTATTGGAACTATTATACCTATAGAATCTGAAGTGCGTATTGAAGGCGAGATATGGAATGATCATTTTCAGTTTAAAAAAGATACTAACTATTTTTATGTTACCAACTATAACAAAATTAAAGGTTTAGTATGGGGGGCAAATTTAATATTTTATGATGACCTTAAAAAAGCAACTAAAACATCATTCAATTATACAAAAGATATAAAGAGTAGTTTTTTTACCCCATATAATGGAAATTACATATTAAACCAATTACAACAACAAGATATTGAACTTAATAGAATAATATTTCAAACTATTCAACCATCAGAATATGAAATAACAGCTACAAGTCCAGATGATATGGTTTCCATTTATCAAAAAGATAGTAAACAAAGAGATAATTCAATTTTTTTAACAACTGATCTATTAACTCATACCCAGCACATTTTATTTAATAACTTTTTACAATCAGAAGAAATTAACATGATTCCAAAATTAGAAATATTTATAGATAGATTTATAGATTCAATATCAAACTTAGAACTTGAATCTGAATTAAGCCAATATATGTTAAATTATTTTAATATTCCTAAATTATTACTAAACTATAGTTCAGAGGATAATGTTAATAATGATCTATTAAAAAATGAATCTAGGGAAATAATAGAAGAGTACAATCTTATTATAAACCATGCAAAACCACAATTATCCCCAGTTTTAAAGTATAACCAGGATTATTCAAAATATATTCCAAGAGGACATTATACAAAAAGTGATGAACTAAAAGCATATTTTTTAACTATGGTTTGGTTTGCACAGACAAACATGACTTTAAAGGTAGAAAAGAATAAAGTCCCAACAGATCTAGATATTTTAAATACTAAAATGGCCATCGTTTTAAATAATATGTTAATAGAAAGTGATGAATTACATAATTTATGGAAATCATTATTTGATCCAATAACATATTTAATAGGGGAGTCTGCAGATCTTAGTTTTTATGACACTTTGAATCTATTACCAAAAGAAATACTAGATGATATAAAGATTGTAGATTTCCTGAAATCGGATACTTTTAAAGGTAAATCTAATAATTTTAGATTGTTTGGTTCAAGATTTACAATTGATTCAGATATTCATTCAAAATTATCAGTACCAAAATTAAGTGGTAGATCTTGGGTTAGCGGTTTAGATATTATGGCTGCATTTGGTAGCAAAACTGCTTTTAATCTATTAACACAAAGTTCAAAGGATAAAATATACTGGGAAGAATATAAAAGTATAATTTCCGATGAACTATTAAAATATACAGATTCATCGGACCTATTATGGTCTAAATCATATTACAGTAGAAATTTAGAACTGATAAAACAACTAACTCAATTTGAGCAGAACTCCTCTTTCTATTTTACAGAGAAAGGTAGATGGAATAAAAAATCATTGTTATCAGCTCACGGCTCATGGGCAGAATTAAGGCATGATACAATCTTATATGTAAAACAAGTAATGTCATTAACAAGCTTTGAACCAGAAGAGCTATTAACCTTTGATACGATCCTTTATCCAAGACCTATTCATTTTGTGGAACCCAACATAGAGTTCTTTAAAACATTAAATATTTTAATAACTGAAATCCATAACTATTCAATATTGATAGAATCAAATCCAATATATATTATTAAATTTTCTAGATTACAAGAGGTGGTAACAAACTTAACTGAAATTGTTAATCTAGAGTTAACTAATTCTCCAATTTCTAATAATCAAAATGATTATATTTCTGAAGTGCCCAATATATTAGCTGATATAATTTCATCTAAAATCGGTGAACAATCAGAAATGCCAATAATAGCCGATGTATTCACACAGTTAGACGAGGGCAAAGTACTGGAAATAGGAACAGGTTTGCCTAAAAGGATGTTTGTAGCATTAAATGATGAGCATGGTGGTAAAAGAATAGCAACTGGATATACATTTAGTTATTATGAATTTCAACATCCTATAGATGATAGATTAACAAATGAAAAGTGGAGAGCACAGATTTACACCCCTTTCGTTAATCTTAATAGTAAATTACCATTTTGGTTAAAATAGTCATAAAATTATTAGTTTTTATTGAATGTATAAAAGGCTTCTTTAAGTTCTAAAACTACTTTTTGATCTTCTTTTAATTTATATATTTCAATTATTGATTCAATAGTACAAAGACCAAAACCTTTTTGGTTCCGTCGAAGAGCATATTCTGAAATGATTGAACTATCTAATTTTATAGATTTAAAGTTTTTTAAATAGGGGCTTTTATTATATATCTTATTTGATTCCTGCCATGTACCATCAAGTAATATGAAATTTGTAATGTTTTCGATATTTTCACATTCATCCTCATCTCCTGGATAAACAAGTACTGTATTATTAGGATCGAGATCTATTATTTCTGAAGGTGGTTCTTTTCTTTTCCATAAAATAATATTGCATGAATTATTTAATATTGATTTAGCAATTTTACCTGTTCCTGTTTTTCTGGATAATTCTTTTAAGTGTGTTAATAAAAATATTTTCATAAGCTTTTATAACATAACTTTTCCCTGAATGATAAATCAAGAGTTTTTGATCAAATTACTTTGTTAATAATAATGTAATAAAAAATTGTAATTAGAGTAAAAATTATCATCAATTGATGAATTTATTAAAGAAAGATTGATAGATGAAATCTCTATTTATATCAGACTCAATTTGTAGGATTATAATAGTGACATCCAATATAATTAAGTATATTATGAAGCATGAAAAAAAATATTATATATTTATTCATAATTGCAATTTTTTTTTCTAGTTGTAGTAAAAATGATTCATATGAAGAAAGTTATTTTGTATTAGGTACAGTGGTATCTATTAGTATAAAAGATCATGGCTCAAAAGATTTATTAAAAGAATGTTTTGAGTTATTAGATGAATTTGAAAAGAATATGTCAACTTCTATAGAAAGTAGTGATATATCTCTTATTAATATAAATGCAGGAGTGAAAAAGGTTCAAATATCTACCGATACCATGAATGTTATAACTAAAGGTATTTTTTATGGTGAATTATCTGAGGGTATTTTTGATATATCAATTGAACCATTAGTGAAATTATGGAATATTGGTAAAGGTGGAACAGTGGTTCCAGATCAAAAGCAAATAAATGAAGTTTTACCAATGATTGATTATAAAAAAATTATACTAGATAAAGACACAGTTTTTATACCTTTAGGAATGTCTCTTGATTTAGGTGGTATTGCGAAAGGCTATGCAGCAGATCAATTAAAACTTTTATTAGAATCTAATGGTGTAACAAGTGCCATAATTAATATTGGTGGAAACATATTAGTTTTAGGAGAAAAAAAAGGTAATAAACCATTTAATGTAGGTATTCAGGATCCCTTTGATGAAAGAAATAGTTATATTGGAATAATAAGTTTAAAAGATAGTACTGTTGTTTCAAGTGGAGATTATGAAAGGTTTTTTGAATTAGATGGTCAGAGATATCATCATATATTTGATACTAAAACTGGATACCCAGTTATTACTGATATATCCTCTATATCTGTAATAACCAAATCAAGTATGGATGCTGATGCTTTATCTACTATTTTCTTTTCAATGGATATTGATAAGGGATTTAAGTTAGCAGAAGAAATAGGTGGAGTATCATTAATATATGTCACAAAAAATAAAGATATATATATTTCAGAAAAGATAAAAAATGATTTTAAGTTAACTGATTCGTCATTTAAACTTAATGTAAAATAAAGGAGATTATAGAATGGATCAAGCAAAACATATTGTTGTTCTTGGTGGTGGTTATGGTGGAATCCTTACTGCAAAAAAATTAGCTAAGAAATTTAAGGACCCTAAAAAAGTAAAAATAACTCTTATAGATAAAAATAATTACCATACAATGTTAACTGAACTACACGAAGTTGCTGCAGGTAGAATACCAGAAGATGCTGTACGAATAAATTTCGACAAAGTATTTGCTGGTAGAAATGTAGACGTTATATTAGACGATATTCATTCTATTGATTTTGATAGAAAGGTATTAGATGGAAAAGTTACATGTACTAAATACGACTATCTAGTCTTAGGAACAGGATCTAAACCTACATTTTATGGTACTAAAGGTGCAGAAGAAAATGCTTTTACATTATGGTCCTATGAGGATGCTGTAAAAATAAAACATCATATGTGGGAAGTTTTTGGAAAAGCAAGTGTTGAAACAGATCCATTTGTTCGTAAAAGACTTTTAACATTTGTTGTTATTGGTTGTGGTTTTACAGGAATCGAAATGATTGGTGAACTTGCTGAATGGCGTGAGAGACTATGTCATACATTTACAATACCAGAAAAAGAAGTAAGATTAATTGTAGCTGATTTATTACCAAAAGTATTACCTAATTTTGATGATCGATTAATTGATAAAACAACTAAAAGATTATTAAAAATGAAAGTTGAAATAATGTTGAACTCTACAATAGAAGGTGTAGAACCTGACTATATTGAGATTAGTGGAGCAGGTAAAATTGATTCCAATACAGTAATTTGGGCTGCCGGTGTAGAAGGTTCAGATATTATGAACGCTATAGATGATAAAAATATTGAAAAACTAGGTCGAAATAGAGTTCAAACCGATGAATTTTTAAGAGCTAAAGGCAAAGAAGACGTTTTTATTGTTGGAGATAATGTATTCTATATTCCTGAAGGAGAAGAACGTCCAGTTCCTCAAATGGTAGAAAATGCAGAACATTCAGCAACTACGGTATCAAAAAATATTATATCTACAATTAATGAAGGTGACTTAAAATCATATAAACCTGAATTCCATGGTGCAATGGTATGTATAGGTGGTCGTTATGGTGTTGCTCAAGTAAATACAAAAAAACACCAATATGTACTTTCTGGATTTCTTGCTATGTTTGTTAAACACTTTGTAAACTTTGTATATTTTATGCAAGTAGCAGGATTCCATAAATTATGGACTTACTGGATGCATGAGTTTTTCCATGTTGAAGACCGTAGAAGTTTCTTAGGTGGATATTTTGCAAAACGATCTCCTAACTTTTGGTTAGTTCCACTTCGAATGTTTTTAGGTGGTATGTGGTTCTTAGAAGGTTGGCAAAAATTTCTAAGAATGATAGAAGATCCTAGTCATGTATTTTTATTACCTTCAAGGCTTGCAACAGCAGGAGCATCTTTATTAGAAGAGGGTGTTGTTTGGGCAGAACCTCTTCCAGTACCATATTTTATTACAGAGATTGTAGAGTGGTCTATGGGTCTTGTATTTTATTATTACAATGGTGAATTTACAGCTTTGGCCGCAATTTTCCAAGGAATTATGATAATTGCTGAAATGATAATTGGACTATGTCTACTTGGTGGTCTATTTTCTGCTGTAGCATCAATAGGTTCTGTAATCATGGGTGGAATGATTTGGGTTTCAGGAATGGCACCTCCAGAAATGTTATGGTTTATAGCTGCTGGTATTGCAACAATTGGCGGAAGTGGATCAACATTTGGTTTAGATTATTATGTACTACCATTCTTAAGTAAAAGATGGAGAAAATTAAAATTTGTTAAAAAGTGGTATCTATATACTGACTGATAAAAATGGTGGTGAAATGTCTAAATGGTTTACAAATGAACTTATTCAAAACCAATTAAAAGAAGTTAAAACCAATATGGCTAATAATCTAAAATCTGGTAATAATTACCTTAACGGTTCTTTAGATTATCTATTATTAAGCAGTGGTAAAATGTTAAGACCTGCTATGCTTCTAATAGGTAGCCATTTTGGTAAAGAAAAAGATAAAAGCTCTGATTTAATTGAACTAGCAACGGCTCTAGAGACTCTACACGTTGCAACATTATTACATGATGATGTAATTGATGATGCAGATAAACGTAGAGGTCAAGAGTCGATACAATCTAAATATTCAAAAGATTATGCTATATATATGGGTGATTATCTTTTAAGCAAATGTTTTTTACTTTTAACAGAGCTTCAAATTCCTAAGGATTTAGCTGTAGCATTGGCTAAAGTAGTGAGTAGAATTTGTTTAGGTGAAATATCTCAGTATAGTCATAAATATGATACAAATATAACTCCTATGGGGTATCTTAGAATTGTTTCTGGTAAAACTGCAGCACTATTTGCAATTGCTTTAAGTGCTGGAGCATATATAACTAAGTCTAATAAAAAAACAATTAAGCGATTAGCACATGCAGGTTATCAATTAGGTATGTCATTTCAAATTGTGGATGATTTATTAGACTTTACTGGTGATGAAATTACTGTAGGAAAGAATTTGAAATCTGATTTATTAAGAGGCTATTACAGTATGCCTGTAATATTTGCATTAAGAGATGATTCTAAATATAAACAAGAAATTAATGATCTTTTCAAAAAAGGTATTACTAAAGATAATGTTAATAATATTATTGAGTTAATTAAAAAAAGTGGTGCTATAGATAAAACTAGAACATTAGCTATAAGATATAATAACCGATCAATAACTGTTATTAATCGGTTACCAGAAAGTAGTGCTAAAAGAGAACTACTTGATATTGTTCCAAAGTTATTAGAAAGACTTTATTAAAATGATAAACATATGCTTTATCTGAATGAAATTTTGTTTTATTAACTATTTAATGCGTCATTAGTTTTACTATGTAACTACTTATCACATAAAATTAGTAGGAATTATTATTTTTATATTTGTTTTTATATAATTATATATTATAATGTATTTAGTTTTCATTAATAAAGGAGAATAATTTATGAAAAAAAATTTAAAGCAATTATTATTATTAATTGCAATGCTTACTTGTGTTTCTAGCCTTTTTGCTAATGGTCAAAACGAGACAGATGCTTTAACAACAGCATCTATTGTTAATAACGGAAAATCATTAGCAAAAGCTATGTCAGATAAAGGTTTCTGGTTAGCTGCTACACTTAAAGATGTAGAAGTTTCTAAAGACTTTGTTGTTGAAGGTGAGTTTGTTCACAAAGAAAAAATTGATCGAAAACTTGCTTTATATGCTCAAGATGAGGATCATAAAATAACTGCTCAGTTTACACTTACTGCACCTAAAATGATTGTTCGAAGTGAGAACTTTAGAATCACAGGTGGAACTTTTAAGGGTGATGTTTATGTTGAAGCTATGGGATTTAAATTAGATAAATCATCTACTGTTGATGGTGATATTTACTTTAAAACTCAAGAAATGATGGATTCTTTTACTATGCATGAGACTGCAACTTTTAACGGTAAAAAATCAGTTAAATAAACACATTAAATAACATATAAAGCCTTCAGATATTCTGAAGGCTTTTTTTATAAATATAATGATGCCGTGAAGGTTAGAATCTCTGAATCAAATCTTCATGGCATAATCCTTGATAAATATATTGGTTTAATTAAAGTTCTAAAAGCTCTTTAACTTCTTTAAACATACTTAATGTATAATCTAAATCCTCGATGTTATGTGTTGCTGAAATTTGAACTCTAATTCGAGCTTCACCTTTTGGCACTACAGGATAACTAAATCCTATAACATATATACCTCGAGTTAATAATTCTTCAGAAAATCTTTTTGCTATAATTGCATCCCCTAACATAACTGGAATTATAGGGTGTTCTCCATAAAGAACATTTAAACCAATTTGTGAAATACCTTTCCTGAAATATCTACAATTTTCCATAAGCTTATCGTGGTACTTTGTTGTTTTTGATAATATATCAAATACTTTTATAGAAGTATTTACTATTGCAGGAGCTAAACTATTAGAAAACAGATAAGGTCTAGATCTTTGTCTTAATAACTCGATCACTTCCTTGCGTCCACTAGTATATCCACCACTAGCACCACCAAGAGCTTTACCAAGCGTTCCTGTAACAATATCCACTCTATCCATAACACCCCAGTATTCAGCAGTTCCTCGGCCTCTATCACCTAAAACTCCAACTGAGTGGGAATCATCAACCATAACTATAGCATCATATTTTTCTGCTAAATCACAAATCTGATCTACTCTAGCAATATAACCATCCATTGAAAAAACTCCATCGGTAGCTATCATTCTAAACCTACAATCTTGACTCTCAATAAGTTTTTTTTCAAGATCAGCCATATCTGAATTTTTATATCTAAATCGTTTTGCCTTACATAACCTAACGCCATCTATAATACTAGCATGATTTAAGCTATCACTAATTATTGCATCTTGGGCAGATAATAAAGTTTCAAACAGTCCTGTATTTGCATCAAAACACGAGCTATACAGTATAGTATCTTCTGTTTCTAGGAAGTTTGATATTTTAGATTCTAAAATTTTATGCTCTTTCTGTGTACCGCAAATAAATCGAACAGACGATAATCCATATCCTGACAAGTCGTAACTATCCTTAGCTGCTTTAATTATTTCTGGATGATTAGCTAGACCCAAATAATTATTTGAACAAAAGTTTAATACTTTATTCCCATTTTCTAATACTATATTAGCGTCTTGTGGACTTGCTAAAACTCTTTCATCTTTATACATGCCATTTAATTTAATTTCTTTTATTTCATTTTCAATATATTTTTTTATATCTTTATACATTTAATAAACTCCTTATGTCCAATCTAATATAACTTTCCCAGAATTTCCAGATCTCATTACATCAAAACCTTTTTGATAATCTGTATAATGAAATCTATGTGTAATAATAGGACTAATATCTAGCCCTCCTTCAATAAGCATAGACATTTTATACCAGGTTTCAAACATTTCTCTACCATAAATACCTTTTAAAGTTAAACCGTTAAATATTACTTGTTCAAAATCTATAGCTGTTTCTGGTAATATTCCAAGCATGGAAACTTTACCACCATGACACATATTCTTAATCATGTCTTTAAAGGCAATAGGGGAGCCTGACATTTCCAAACCAACATCAAAACCTTCATGAATACCTAACTCTTTTTTTACATCTTCAATACTCTGTGTTCTAACATCAATTGTAGCTGAAGCACCCATCTTCTTTGCTAATTCTAATCTATATGGATTAACATCTGATATGACAACATGTCTAGCACCTATTTTTTTTGCAATTCCAATAGCCATTAGTCCAATAGGTCCAGCTCCAGTTATTAGAACATCTTCTCCAACTAAATCAAATGACAGAGCTGCGTGGGTTGCATTTCCTAAAGGGTCAAAACAACTAAATAGCTCTATATCAATTTTTGGATTACAATGCCATATATTAGAGACTGGTATTGCAAGATACTCGGCAAATGCACCATTTCTATTTACTCCTATACCTTTTGGAGAGTTACATAGATGTCTTCTACCAGCTCGACAGTTTCGACATACACCACAAACAACATGACCTTCGCCACTAACTATCTCTCCAATTTGAACATCATGAACATTACTACCAATTTTTTCGATTGATCCAACAAATTCATGACCTATTACCATAGGAGTTTTAATAGTTTTTTGTGCCCAACTATCCCAATTATATATATGAACATCTGTACCACAAATCGATGTTTTCAAAATTTTAATTAGAACATCATTAATACCTATTTCTGGTATAGGTACATTTTCTAAACTTATTCCTACGCCAGGACTTTTTTTTACTAAAGCTTTCATTGATATCCCCTTATGAGGTAATTGTAATACAATTAATTATATTTACCATAGTTTGAGGACATTAAATTATGTATAATGTAGAAAGAGGCAATAAAATATGGTTATTTCGTTGGGAAGGCTAAACGTTCCTATAATTCTCTTTTCAAGTTTATTACCCTTTTTACTAACTGTTATTTTTTTACAATTTTATTTAAAAGATAAAAAAGAGAGAAGTTTTATAATTAATAAAATATCAAATATTATCTTTCTAACATTTATAATTTGGAAACTAACTCCTATAATTTCTAATTTTAAAACAATAATAGATGATCCCTCATCATTTCTTTTTATGAGTGGTGGTATTTATGGTGAGATTGCTGGAATCATAGGTGCTCTTATTTATCTTACCATATTAGTTCTAAAGAATAGAGAAGATATAAAATTGATTTCATTTGCTAGTATTGTTGTTGTTCTTTTTATTACAATATTGATTATTTTTAATAATATTGAACCCTCTTCAATTTCTGATAAAAACAGACTAGAAGTCAGCGAATTAACAATACTAAATATGAAGAATGAAATTACCTCCGTAAATTTTGATGAAAGTAAACCAATTATCATAAACTTTTGGGCTACATGGTGCCCTCCATGTAAAGCTGAAATACCAGACTTGATAAGCTTTTATGCTGAGGAAGGTAAAAATGTAAATTTTTATGGAGTTAACTTAATAAATACAGAAAAAGCTGATATAAAGGGATTTATAGATTCATACAATATAAATTTCCCAATCTATCTAGATAATAAAAATTTGCTATCAGAATATTTTGAAGTAGAAACAATTCCATCAACAATTATAATTACTAAGGTAAAAAACAAATGGTATTTTAATAAAATCTCAGGAGTAATTTCTAGTGATTCATTAAAGAGACTTATCAATTAGAGTCATATTGAATAATTGTTTCATCCAAATTATTGTACATCAGTTAAACAATTCTAAAGTCTGATGTACAATTAATTTTATAACACATTTTTAAGAAAGTTTTTTGTCTTTTCATGTTTGGGGTTTTCAAATAATACAGTTGGACTTGCTTCTTCTAAAATCATTCCATCCGACATAAATACAACACGATCAGCTACTTCTCTTGCAAATCCCATTTCATGGGTTACACAGATCATAGTCATACCTTGTTTAGCTAAATCTTTCATTACTAGTAAAACTTCACCTACAAGTTCAGGATCAAGTGCACTAGTTGGTTCATCAAATAACATAATCTCAGGTTCCATAGCTAGAGCACGGGCAATTGCTACACGTTGCTTTTGACCTCCAGATAATTTACTAGGATAAACATCAAGCTTATCAGATAATCCAACACGCTCTATAAGTTTACTACCAGCTGCCTCAGCTTCTAAACGTGATTTTTTACGAATAAGCTGTGGAGCCATAATAACATTTTGAAGAACCGTTTTATGAGGAAATAGGTTAAAAGATTGAAACACCATACCCATTTCAAGAAGCATAGCTTTTTGCTGATCTTGTGGGGCTCTATGTATAGTTTTATTATGTTTTCTATCTAAAAAAAGTTCATCTTCAATAAATATTTTACCACTAGTAATCTCTTCTAGGTGTATTAAAGATCGTAAATATGTTGATTTACCAGCACCAGAGGGACCAATAATACATATTACTTCTCCCTTTTTAACAGAAAGGTCTACATCTTTTAAAACCTCTAGTGGACCAAAAGATTTACATAACTTCTCTGTTCTTATTAGATACTCATATTTGTTTTTCTTATTATCTTTATTCATAGACTGATAACCTCTCTTCTAACATACCAAATAACCAAGTAAATATTCCGGTTACAATTAAATAAATAATAAGGGCAGGCAGGAATACCAAATAACTTCCTTCACTAGTCATAATTGTTTTAGAAATAGTAGTTATATCCATTAAAGAAATTGCAAAAACAAGAGAAACATCCTTAATCATCATAATAAACTCATTACAAAGTGGTGGTATCATTCTACGGGTTGCTTGGGGTAGAATGATGTGGGTCATTGTTTGTACATAACCAAGACCAAGAGTTTTTGAAGCCTCATGTTGTCCTTTATCTATAGACTGTATAGCTCCTCGAACGATCTCTGCACAATAAGCTGCTGCATTTAGTGTAAATGCTATTAAAGCAGCTAAAAAAGCTCCTTTATATACAGCTTCAGGATCAGTAACATCAAATAGACCTCTCCATGAAAAGCCAAATATACTTGGTATTGAAAAGTAAATAACAAATAATTGTATTAGTAGTGGTGTTCCACGGAAGAAAAATATATATGCCTTACTAATAGCACTAACTATTTTGTTGGTTGAAATCTTACCTAAAGCAAGAAATATACTAAATACAAAACCTATAAGAATAGATAGTGTAGTTAATAACAGTGTTAGTTTTACACCGTGTAAAAGGTTTTGTTTAATTCCAAGCATTCGATAGGTGTAGTTAACCATCTGACCAGTAAACTTACCAAAACCATTATTAGCTTCAAAAATTTTACCTGCAAAGCCTACATATGCTTCATTAAAAGGTTTAGCTCCAGATGAAGAAAAAGACATATAACTTATAAATTTAAAATCATTATATGTTATAGATACCCGTTTTCTTGAACTATCTTTTTCTTTTTCGATAGTTTCTATTATATGCTCAGAAGCACTTTGTGTCATATCTGACTGGGATACATTTATAATTGAAAGAACAAATAAAACAAAAGCAACTGCCATAATAACTTTGGCAGTTGTTTTTGCAGATTGTTCCCATTCTCTAATGTTAATTAGTTTTTTTAGGAAATCTTTCATGGTTAATCTTACGAACCAAACCAGTATTCAATGATCTCAGTAAAGAAACCTTCTGCTTTTAACTCAGCAATAGCTGTATCGATAGCAGTTTGTAATTCAGTGTTTCCTTTTTTTATTGCAACACCAAATTGTTCCGCTTCATTAGTATCAAGAAATGCTATTTTGAATTTATCTGGATATTTACCAACCTGAGCAGTAGCAACAGTTGAGTCAACAATTGCAACATCAATCTCTTTGTTTTCAAGTTGTGTAAAACAAGTAATAACTTTTTCATTTTGTGCAAGTGTACCAGTTAATGAACCTGTAGAAAGGTAATCAGAAATAAGAATATCCGAAGTAGTCTCTTTTTGAACTGCCATTGCAAAACCTTCAAGATCTAAAAAACTATCAATTGTTATATCAGAATCAGCTCTAAGAACAATTGCTTGATAATTATCGATATAAGGACTAGAAAAATCCATTGTATCTTTTCTCTCTTCTGTAATAGTAATTGCAGAAATTGCTACATCATAATTAACACCAATACCTTGAAAGATACCGTCCCATGCTGTATTGATAAATACTATCTCTTTTCCTAATTTTTCACCAAGTGCTTTAGCGAAGTCAATATCGTAACCCATAGGTGTAACACCATCTTTTGCAAAATCTTCGAAAGGTGGGTAACCAATTTCGACACCAATAGTTAATGTGTCTGCTTTCATCAAATTAAGTGATGAAACTTCTACTTCATTTGTACCTTTTGCCTGTACAGACACTATTGCAGCAAGACAAAATAGCGCTACCAAAATATTTTTTTTCATAATTTACTCCTTGTATAAATATACAAAAAGATATTACCCCATTTGAACCAACGAGTCAAATAACACTTATGATTAATATAGCTACTTTTATGTTGTTTAATTTGCTATTATCGATTTTTATAACTACATATATGTGTTTTCTATTAAAATTTGCTCTATTTTACAAATAAACGTTACTTTCATGTAAGATTTTAATATTATACAAAATAATATAATATTTTCATAAAAACACACAAATAATAAAAAGTTTATACATAGTTGTGTAATTTTTCACAAAAATATATAATTTATTATCTAATTTTTTAGGAGAGTAAATATGATATTATACTATGTGGAGTTTGGATTATACCTAGCATTTATGCTACTAATTGGGTATGTATCCTTAAAAAAAACCAAAAACAACAATGATTTTATTATAGGTGGTAGAACTTTAGGGCCAGCTGTTACAGCAATTAGTGCCGGAGCATCAGATATGTCTAGTTGGCTATTATTAGGTCTTCCTGGAGCAGTTTATGCAAGCGGTTTAGTTGAAGGTATATGGATATCCCTTGGACTTGTTATTGGAGCATATCTTAACTGGTTAATTGTAGCTGGTAGACTAAGATTCTTAACTGAAAAACTAGATGCAATTACTCTACCAACATATATATCAAATCGTTTTGAAGACAGATCAGGTCTGTTAAAAATAATTTCAACTATTGTTATTTTAGCTTTTTTTACACTTTATGTAGCATCTGGATTAAAAGGTGGTACATTACTATTTTCATATACTTTTAAAGCGTCAGAAAATACAGCTTTAATAATTACAACTTTAGTTGTTGTTTCATATACATTTTTAGGTGGTTATATGGCAGTTTGTTGGACAGACTTAATTCAAGGTCTTTTAATGTTAACTGCTTTAGTATTTACAGCAATATTAGGTTATGTCGCAATAAGTGGAAGTACAGATATGATATTAGCTTCAAATGCTTCTGCTTTTAAATTTACAACAACTTTTATAACTGGTGCTTCTTTAATGGCATGGGGTTTTGGATATTTTGGTCAACCACATATACTGTCTAGATTTATAGGTATTAAAGATGTTAAATCAGTTCCAAAAGCTAGAAGAATTGGTATTAGCTGGATGGTTATCTGTCTTATTTTATCAACAATCATTGGTATTATAGGTATTGGATATAACGGTATAACCCCATTAGATGGTGTTTCTGAGAATTCAGAAAGAATATTTTTAGCATTAACTACAGCTCTATTTCATCCAGTATTCTCTGGTTTTGTTCTTGCAGCAGTTTTAGCAGCAGTAATGTCTACAGCTGATTCCCAATTATTAGTTCTGACCTCTAGTTTAACAGAAGATATTCCAGCAATAGCGAAACTTGATGAAAAAAGAAAAAGTTGGATTAGTCGTTTTGGTGTAGTAGGGTTTGCTTTATTGGCATTTCTAATTGCATTAAAAGACTCAGGTTCTATCCTATCAATGGTTGGGTATGCATGGGGTGGTTTTGGAGCTGCATTTGGTCCACTAATAATACTCTCTGTATGTTGGAGGAGAACAACAAAATGGGGTGCATTTGCAGGTATAATATCTGGAGCAGCCATTATTTTTATTGTTAAAAACTTCATTAAAATAGATGGTGAATACTTCTATGAACTTCTGCCAGGTTTTATAATTTCTTTTATAATAATTATAATTGTTAGTCTTCTAACTAAAAAACCTTCAGAAGAAGTATTAGTTAAATTTGATCAAGCACAAGTAGCAGTTAAATAACTTAAGTGGGGGGATATATGTCCTCCCATTTGTTTATAGCTTCTTCCCAAATGTCATTTGGAAAATATTTACCTTGTTTAAGACCTTGATTATCCATAATTTCTTGGACCAATTTTATGAATTCAATATTTCTATTTTTTCCATCTTTTATACTTTGAATTATTAGTCTACTCCATATAAAGTGGTTAGTATTATTAGATAAAAAGTCATTTTCTAGGCTCTTTATATCGTATGGTATAGAATAGTGTTCTACATTCCATCTGTTTTCATCCCATTCTATTATTCCATAATCAGCAGCTACATTTTTATTAAATGCTACACCAACAGAACCAGGATTTAAAATTAGTTTATTATTGATTCGACTTTCCCATGGGGTGTGTGAGTGCCCACAAATCAATACTTGCTCTTGAATATTATTTGCAATCTCAGTTAATCTTTCCAAATTATGTGGATATAGAAGTTCAAACTGATTATCAGGAGAGCCGTGTACAAGTAAAATAGAATCCATATTTTTAAATGAAATACTTAAATTATCAGGTAAAGATTTAATCCAATCTAAATGAATTTTTTTTAATTGATTTTTAGCCCATAAAACCGACTCCATCTGTTTCAGTCCAATCCATTCATTTTTGTCTGAATTTATTTCATTTAATATATAATCTTCTCTATTACCTTTAATAATATATGCGTCCAACATCATCATTTTTTTTAAAACAGTATTGTTTGATGGGCAGTCTGTAATCATATCTCCAGCAATAATATATTTGTCTACTTTATGTTCTTTTGCATGGGTTAATACAACTTCTAACGCTTGTAAGTTTCCATGAATATCAGCCAGAACAGCTATTTTCATCTATACCTCTATTTTAAATATTCCAATTTTAGGGATAATCATAATATGTTATTGCGATAAATGGAACTATGTCTTTCAAATATAACACCATCCAAACAGCAATTTCTTCTTGAGTCACTTTGTAAAGTATAATATTATATTATTTATTAGGAGATTATATTATGAATTATTTTAATACATTACCATTAAGATTACAGTTAAACGAACTAGGAAAGTGTCGTTTCATGGATAGATCAGAATTCAACGGTGTTGAAAAGCTAAAAGGTAAAAAAATTGTAATTGTTGGGTGTGGTGCTCAGGGCCTAAATCAGGGTTTAAACCTTAGAGATAGTGGTTTAGATGTTTCATATACACTAAGAGCAGCAGCTATATCAGAAAAAAGACAATCCTTTTTAAATGCTTCAGAAAATGGATTTAAAGTTGGAACTTATGAAGAAATGTTACCAACAGCTGATTTAGTAATTAACCTTACTCCAGATAAACAGCACTCTAAAGTAGTTACTGCTGTTATGCCACACATGAAAAAAGATTCAGCATTAGCATATTCACACGGTTTTAACGTTGTTGAAGAGGGAATGCAAATAAGAAAAGATATAACAGTTATTATGGTTGCACCTAAATCTCCAGGAACTGAGGTTCGTGAAGAGTATAAACGTGGTTTTGGTGTTCCAACATTAATTGCAGTACACAGAGAAAATGATCCAAAAGGTGAGGGGTGGGATATTGCAAAAGCATATGCTTCCGGAACTGGAGGGGACAGAGCTGGTTGTTTAGAATCATCATTTGTTGCCGAGGTTAAATCTGACTTAATGGGTGAGCAAACTATTTTATGTGGTATGTTACAAGTTGGTTCTATTCTTTGTTACAACAAAATGATAGCTGACGGAATGGACCAAGGATATGTTTCAAAGTTTATTCAATACGGTTGGGAAACAATTACAGAAGGTTTAAAACATGGTGGTATAACTAACATGATGGATAGACTTTCTAATCCTGCAAAAATTAAAGCTTATGACTTATCAGTAGAGTTAAAAGATATTATGAGAGATCTATACAATAAACACATGGATGATATTATCGGTGGTGAGTTCTCAAAAACAATGATGGAAGACTGGGCAAATGATGATAAAAACTTACTGGGTTGGAGAAAAGCAACTGGTGAGACAGCATTTGAAAAGTCTACTTGTGGAGATATCGAAATTAGTGAACAAGAATACTACGATAACGGTATTCTTATGGTTGCTATGGTTAAAGCTGGTGTTGAATTAGCATTTGAAGCTATGACGAACTCTGGAATTATAGCAGAGTCTGCATATTATGAATCACTACACGAAACTCCGCTAATAGCTAATACAATTGCTAGAAAGAAATTATACGAAATGAATGTCGTTATTTCTGATACTGCTGAGTATGGTTGTTACCTATTTGCAAATGCTTGTGAGCCATTATTAAAAGATTTTATGTCTAAAATTAATACTGACGTTTGTGGTAAAGGTTTAACAACTACAGATACTGGTGTTGATAATGTTAAATTAATTGAAGTTAACAAATCTATTAGAAATCATCCTGTAGAAATTGTAGGTGATAAACTAAGAGGTTACATGACTGCTATGAAGGCAATTCTTTAATAGATTTAATTAAGAATAATAACAGAGCTATCGGTTAATCCCGGTAGCTTTTTTTTTACCCATACGATATATTGAAGTCATGTTATTAATATTCCCACCGGTGGCTAAAGCATGTGAACCCCCAGGTGGCTTACCTATTTTAGGTGGTGCTTTAAAAGCACACAATATCCCATATAAAATCGTAGACATGAACTACGAAGGTCAGGAATTTCTTTTAAATAGGTATTTCGAAAAACACCCTAAAAAAGAACATAACAGAGACTTAATTCAGTCAAAAGATGGTTATAAAAACTTTGATACTTATATAAAAGTTATTAACGAATTAACTAAAGGTTTAAACGATACCCTGAATAGCAATACATCTATAACTCTAGCCAATTATATTAGCAGAGACTTTGATGCCTTAAAAAGCAATGACCTGATAAAAGCAGCAAGAGAATATAAAAAAAATCCTTTTTATGATTATTATACAAAAAGAATCCCACAGATTTTAGAAACAAACCCAACAGATACAATTGGTATATCACTTCAATATCTGAATCAGGCAGTATCTACATTTGCACTAATCGGATATTTAAAAGATAACTACTCAAATATCAAAATAGTTTTAGGTGGTGGTTTAATAACTTCATGGGCAAAATCTCCCCACTGGCTTGATCCATTTTCCGGTATTATTGATAAAATAATGATAGGTCCTGGAGAGATTCAACTATTAGAGTATCTTAATGTGATCCCAGATAAAAATAAACTACAATCATTGAAGCCTGATTATGATTTTACAGATGATTATAGTTATTTCAGCCCTGGGAAGATCATACCTATTAGCGGCTCATTAGGTTGCAGTTGGAAAAAATGTACGTTCTGCCCTGAAAAAGCAGAGGATAACCCGTTTATATCTAAAAAGACACCACATGTTTTAGAGGAAATGGATTACCTAACACGTAGATATAATCCAGCCCTATTTCATTTTCTTGATAACGAAATTAATCCATCTGTACTGAATGCAATTTCACAATCAGAGAATAAAATACCCTGGTACGGTTTTACTAAGTTTTACTCTCATTTAAAAGATAAAAACTTCTGTAAGCTATTAAAAACAAAGGGCTGTTACATGTTAAAACTTGGATTAGAGTCTGGGGATCAAAACGTTCTTGATAACATGAATAAAGGTATTCACCTTGAAGATGTAATAATAATTCTAGAAAACCTTAAAGAGGCCGGTATAGAGACATTTATCTATCTGCTATTTGGAACTCCAACAGAAGATTATTTATCTGCAAAAAAAACTATGAACTTTATTATTAAGTATCATAAATATGTAACATACTTAAATATGGCTATTTTTAATCTTCCAATAGATAGCGATATAGCTAGAGAGCAAGAGACATATAAGTTTTCAGATGCGGACTTAAGTTTATATTCCGGTTTTAACCACCCAAAAGGTTGGAATAGAAAAGATGTTAGAAACTTTTTTAAAAAAGAATTTAAATCAAATATTTATATTAAAGAGATCCTGAATAGGACACCTCCTATATTTAATGCAAATCATTCATATTTTTTAAAGGACTACAATGGTAATAAATGAAATTACAAAACATAGAATAAAAATGATTATAATTGTAGGAATATCATCTTTTATTGGAGGTTTATCCTTCACCATTTATAATTTTTTTGAAAACTTGAGTTTATTAACTTTAGTATCTGGAGGATTGACTGGGCTTGTTATAGGATCTTCAATTAATATTCTTGAAGTGACAATACTGGACAACTCAACTTCCAAGCTAAAATTTCTTCCTCTACTGTTCATTAAAGTTATATCTTACTCATCAATTTTTATAGTTGTATTAACTACAAACTCTATTGTTAATGGAATGTCATTCTCTGATATTATAAATGAATCAGCATTTTTTAGAGGTTTTAGATTTTCTATATTATTAACGTTTCTTTTCATATCTTTAATCATGATTAACTCACTTCTTGGTAAAGGAGTATTAATGAAAATCATATTTGGTAGATATAGAACCCCAAGAGAAGAAAAGAAAATATTCATGTTCATAGATGTTAAATCATCAACAACTATTGCAGAAAAACTTGGTCACCTAAAATTCATGTCATTTATAAATGATTTCTTTTTTGACCTATCGGCTCCGGTTCTGTATTCAAAGGGTGAAATATATAAATATGTTGGTGATGAGGCAATTATCTGCTGGAACTTTAACAAAGGGATAAAAAATGCCAGTTGTTTAAGTTGTTTCTTTCAAATAAAAAAGTCAGTAGGAAAAAGAAAAAATTATTATCTAAAAAAATATGGAATATTCCCTGAGTTTAAAGCCGGTATACACGGTGGTATTGTTGTTACAGGAGAAATAGGTAACTTAAAAAAAGAGATCTCTTACATGGGTGATGTTTTAAATACAACTGCAAGAATAGAAAGTCAATGTGGAAAACTAAACGAGTCTTTTCTAATATCTGAAGAGTTATATAAAAGTATATCTATCCCTCAAAATATCAAAGTAGAAGAGTATAATGATCAGGAACTTAGAGGAAAAGAGAATAAAATAACACTATACGGTATATCAGAGTGAGTCTATTTATATGCCCTAATTGTAAAAAAAAATTAGAGATAGTAGACAGATCTTATCTTTGCATAAATAGACATTGTTTTGATAAGGCAAAAGAGGGTTATGTAAATCTTATGCCTATAAACTCAAAAAAAACAAAAGATCCTGGTGATAATAGTAAAATGACACTTGCAAGAAGATCATTCCTTGAATCAAATAACTACAAACCTCTAGTAGAAAAGATTACAGATTTAATAATAGATCTTTTAAAAGACAGACAAAATCCTAATATTTTTGATTTAGGTTGTGGTGAAGGTTATTATACAGGAATTTTAGCAGACCAATTACCAAACTCTTATATAATTTCAGCCTTAGATATATCCAAAGTTGCTGTCCGTTATGGCTCTAAGAGATATAAAGATGTTAATTTCTGTGTTGCTAGTGCTTTTGAAATGCCTGTCGCAGATAATAGTATAGATCTGTTATATAGAATCTACGCTCCATCTTCAGATACAGAACTAAACAGAGTTATTAAGAAAGATGGATATCTAATAACGGTAACACCTGGAAATAGACACTTATACCAATTAAGAGAAATTATTTACAAAGAGGTTCTAAATCTTTCAACAAAGAATGACGAGTCAAAAACATTGAAATTATTAAACTCAGAAAGCCTCCACTACACAATGAATATAAGAGATGGCCAAATGGTTCAAAATCTTTTAGATATGACCCCATTTGGTTGGAAAATATCAAAAAATAATTTTGAGACCCTTATTAGTCAGAAAGAGTGGAATATTGAATGTGACTTTAAAATAGATGTTTATAAAAAGAATTAAGCTTACCTGATCTTTTATTAATTTTATTAAAAGTTAATAAAGACAAACTTCCATGTCCAAATTCTCTTTCGTTGATTACAATTAGTCTTTCTAAATAGTCATTAAATCTTTTTTTAATATTTTTCATACTTTTGCTCCCTAATGCTAATAGTATAATATATATCGATATAAAAATAAAGAATTAAAAGATAAATTTTTATATATAAATTAAAATCTATAAAAAATGAATTATTTAATACTACGAATTTTGATTATAAATAAAAACAGCACTTAAATAATTAAGTGCTGTTACTAATAATATACTAATTTTATGATAATCTATTTTCTATACCATACGAATCTAATACTTCTTTGATCTTCTGCTTACCATCTGGTTTAGAAGGTTTACAATTACTAATTGGAACCTCTGAATTTACTAATCCTTGAGCCATTCCTGCACATCCAGGAAATCCACAAGAACCACAGTTAAAATGGGGTAGTAAATCGTAAACAGCTTTAACACGTTCATCTACTTTAACTGCAAATATTATTGACGCAACTCCAAGTAGTAGGCCTATTATTAAACCTACAACTCCAATTACCACTACTGCATTTATAATTATGCTATTCATTATTTTTACCTCTCTGATTAGGATGTAGTCCACACCCATTTTCACCACATGAATCGCATGTCTTTAATGACTCTTCAATTCCATCCGGTAACTTTTGTTTCTTATTTAGTTTCCACATAATTAGATAAAAACTAATAAGAGCTAATACAACTAAGGCAGCAACTATAATTCTCATTAAAACATTCCTACAAAGCCATTAAACCCCATAGCCATTACAAATGCAGTAATTAAAGCAATAGGTACACCTTTAAGCCCAGGATGAATTGGAGTCTTAGCAATTTGTTCTCTTATTAATGAAAACAGGTAGATTACAAAAGCATAGCCAGATGCTGTAAAAAAACTAAATAACAACATCATCAGAAAATTCATTCCCATAGTCGCATCAGGATTTATTTTATCTATATTTAACAGTGCAACACCAAGAACTGCACAATTTGTTGTGATTAAAGGAAGGTATACTCCCAAACTTTTATATAGACCAGGAACATATTTTTTTATGACCATTTCTACAAATTGAACAAGACCACTTACAACTAAGATAAAGGATATTGTTGAAAGAAATTCGAGTTTAAACGGTACTAAAACAAATATATACAGAGCATAAGTTGCAATAGAAGAAAGTGTTATTACAAATGTAACAGCAAGTCCCATTCCTAAAGCAGACTCTTCCTTATTTCCAACTCCAAAAAATGAACATAGACCTAAAAACTGAGTAAGTATTATGTTTTGAATTAAAAAAGCACTAAATGCTATTGTTACTAATTGTACTACACTATTCATTTTCATCTGCCTTTTTCAATTTATCATTTTCAAATTGTTCTTTTTTCAGTTTTGCTTCTGCCATCTTTTGCTTTATGAACTCAGCTTTAACCCTTTTTGCTTCTTTTTCTTTATTTATTTTAATAGTATTAATCATCCACGCTATTAAACCAAACATTAAGAAAGCACCTGATGATTCTATAAAGATAACTGGTGCATGATTTGCATCTATTAATCTAAATTTAAGAAGTTCAACAGCACCGGAACCAATTAGTTCTCTAAAAAAAGCTAACGTTGAGAGACCAAGTAAAAAACCTAATCCACTTGATATTCCATCTATAAATGAATCCATAACAGGATTTTGAGATGCAAATGCTTCAGCTCTACCTAAAATGATACAGTTAACAACAATAAGAGGTAAGTAGATTCCTAGACTCTCAAATAAAGCTGGTAAATAAGCCTCCATTAACATACCTAAGATAGTTACTACAGATGCAATGACTGTGATATAAACTGGGATACGAATATCATCCGGAATTATTTTTCTAATAAGAGATATCATCGTATTTGTAATAGCTAAAACAACCACAACACTCAAACCCATTCCAACTGCATTAGTTAAGTTATTTGTTAATGCAAGAGTAGGACACATTCCTAAAAATAGAACAAAAGTAGGGTTCTCTTTCACTATTCCACGATATAAATCTTTACCGTAATTTTTCATTTTAAAACCTCACTAATTAAGTGGTTTGAACTATCTTCAATACTTTGTTTCATGGCACCTGAAGAATATGTAGCACCTGTTATCATATCAACATCCATATCAGACGCATTTTGATTATATATTTTATCTAAATAGTTATCTTTAGTTATCTTATCTCCACGTCCTCTAGTTTCACGCATCTGAACATATTGTATTTTTACAACATTACCATCTTTATCATAAGCAATTAAAAACAGGATCTCATCATTTCGCCCCTCAGGACTCATTTCATAAACATAATTAGTAGTTCCATTCTCTAAAGAAACATTATAAAGTGCATCTGCATTTTTAATATCTAAAGCATTAAATTCACCAGAAACATCTTTATATTCAAAACTAGTTCCAGAAAAAATATAATTTAAATTTTCTCTAACTTTATCCATAGTTCTTTCAATAATAATTGGTTCAACTATAACAAAAACTGCTGAAACACAAAAAGCACAAATCACTGCAGTTATAAATAAAATCCCACCATATTTTAAACTAACTTTTAACATATGCATTCACCATAACTTCTCCAACTTCAATTCTATAACCTAGAATTGAATTAATGAATAATCCAGTACCCAAAAGAACTAGAAGCATAATTACAACTGCTAATATACTTTTTTTATTTAAACCAAATACAAACCCTTTAGTTTTTTTATTTAATAAAGGAACAAAAAGATTAGAAAATAACAGAGCATTTAATACACCATCAGCGCCTTTTCCCAAAAACCTTATTAAAGTAAAAGTAAAAACAAAAATTACTGAATAATACAATACTCCAATACTATTAAATGGTTTAGTAAATGGATCCGTCATCATAAAAAGAGTTACAAATAAAAACCCACCAGTTAAAAAGTGAAATAAAACATAATATATGCCTAGATTAAAACCAATAGATATTACTCCGAGAACTATAACAGAAGCCAAAATTGAAAATAAAATTGGTTTCATATCAATTTTCTTACCAACGGTAAAGTGAACTATCAATAAAAGATAAACTATACTAGGTAAAGAAAACATCATACCAAAATTTGGTTTGAATAATAATGAGCTAATAGTATTCATATTTAATAATGAAACTATTCCATTTTCTTGTAACATCATAAGTGGAGATAATAATTCTATAGAATAATCCTTATTAAAAATTAGGCCTAATAAGTAGTTATCCATAATATTAGGAAAATTAATAGTTACTAGAGCTGGCCATGCAATACCTACAAAAAGTCTACCAATAATCGCTGGGTTAAATACATTAAATGAATATCCACCAAAAATCATCTTACCAACAAAAATACTTATGAATGCACCAACAATAACAACAAATATTGGTGTACCTACAGGTAGTAGAAGTGCAAAGATTATCCCTGTAACTTCAGGTTTTGTAATTTTAATTGCTTCTTTAGCTTCAGCTCTAGGTACATCAGATTTTTGAGTTAAAAAGAAAATCTCTGTCTCTCTAGATACAATTATACTTACTAATATAATTAATACTGCTTTAATACCAAAAGCAACATCGTAAATTGAATTAAATATAATTGATAAACCTGCTAATACATAAAGAATACGAACAAAATCTAAAACCATACTATCAAGATCACCATAAATATGTTTTAAAGGTAATTTATTTGTAATAACTTTCATCTAAAATTTTCTCCCAAATTTTACATACTTCCATGTCTGATAACCAATAACAACTGGTAAGAAAATAGCAGCTACAATTGTAATAATTTCTAATGCATGAACAGAAGCAGCGGCATCTATTATTTTAATACCTTCAGATGGATCAATATTTGATGGTAAAATATATGGGAAAGAAGCACTAAAACCTGTAAAAAGTACTAATGATATTCCTAGAATAGTTGTAATAAATACAACAACATATTTTTCAAATAAATGAAAAATAAACTGTAACAAAAATAATAACATTGCTGATATTGGTAATATCCATAAAACTGGTAATTCAGCAAATAGACCTGATTCAAATACTATATGTTCATTTGTTAAAGATAAAAACAATAATGTACAAACAAAAACCATAGCACCACTTATCCATAAAATTGATTTTTTAGATGGTGTTTTAAAATCCTTTCCTAGGGTTAACTTTATCCACGTATAACCCATAGAAAGAGCTGTTAATGTAAATAAAAGTCCACCTAATAACGTGGCTCTAGAAAAAATAGTGAGAAAATTCTCTGTCATTAGCTGGTTTTTTATTGGTAAACCTATAAATAAGTTAACCAGATAAACACCTTCTATAAAAATTAGAAGAAAACTTGATATAACCCAAATTTTACTTAGAGCTTTCCGCCATAATGGATCATCAGATTTATAAATAAGTTCAATGGATGTTCCTCTAAATATAATAGCGACTAAGAGTAGATAAAATGGGATATAGAGAGCTTGTAGAGTTAAACCATATGCTGTAGGGAAGGTTGCAAACAAGCCACCAATAGCAACAATTAACCAAACTTGAATTCCATCCCAGAAAGTTCCAACACATTCATTAATCAATTTGAAAGATTTATCTTCAACTTTATAATTAATACTTAACATACTAACACCAGTTACAAAAAGTTCCTGACTAATGTAAATACTCCAAACTAATACTAATAAATAATACCAAAGATTTGCTAATAATTCGTGACTCATACTGTCTCCTCTTTAATTAAAGGAGCTTTAACTCTTTTAATAAGTAGATAAATGCATCCCACTGCTAAAATAAAATACATAACAAATATAGTTATTAAAGAAAACCATACCTGCATAACTGGAACCGTACTTACAGCATCTTTAGTTAACATAAGACCATAAACAACATATGGTTGTCTTCCAACTTCCGCTACTACCCATCCAGAAAGTATTGCAATGTATGGGAGAAAAAATGTCCATAAATAGAACTTTTGCATAGTTGGCGATTTCATATACTTTTTAAAGAAAACCAAAGTATAAATTGAATATAAAATAAACAATGTACCTAAACCAACCATTAAAGCGAATGCAATTGTAACAAAAGGATTTCCACCACTTACAGCATCAATTTTTAAAGGCTGAATTGGTACTATATAGTTAAAATAAGAATAACCAACTATAGGCATTAAAATAGCAGAAACTACTAAAATTTTATTCGCTGGCCTAAATCCCATTTCAAAAGTTTTAGCTTCATCACTTTCTTTATCTAATTTTAGATACTTGTATGCTCCAATACCTAAGACAAAATAAGCACCAAGTAAAATAGCAGATAAGTTATTATGTATTAACATATACCAAGCATAAGGATTAAATATTATCTCTCGGAAGTTATCAACTAAAATTCTACTTCCATCAATGGCGATCTTATAACCCACCGGATTTTGCATAAAACCATTTGCTGTTATAATCCATAATGCTGAGAAGTTAGTACCTATAAAAATTAGTAAAACAGTTATAAATCTAAGCCTTCCAGACATTTTATTCTTTTTAAATATCCATAAACCTGTAAATGTTGATTCTAAAAAGAATGCAATAATTGCTTCAATAACCAATGGAGCACCAAATACATCTCCCATATACATCGAATATGCAGACCAATTAGTACCAAACTGCAAACTCATAGTAAAGCCTGTAACAATTCCAAAAGCATAATTAATTACAAACATATCTCCATAAAATTCAGAAAGATGTTTGTATTTAATATTTTTTGTTTTTAAATGATAAAATTCATATATACAAACTAAAAAAATTAAACCAATGCTCAGTGGAACAAACAAAAAATGAAAACCAATAGCAAACGCAAACTGTATTCTACTTAATATTTCTACCATATTTTTTAAACCTCTTAATCAATTATATATGTTTATATTAATCTTTAACAATATATTTTTGATTTTTTATTAGTAATTATTATTATTAAATATAGATTTGACACATTTTTATCAAATAATTACTAATAAAAGTCATTTTTTGATTCTCTTTTTATTAAATATAAATCAGTTATAGATTTTTTTAAAACATTCATAGCCTTTTTTATATTTTTGTAGGGGATACTATTTAAATTTATCCGAAAATAATTTGTATAATCGACACCCATATATGCACCAGGAATTATCCTTAAGTTATTAGTGTTACAAATTTCAGCTAATTTTTCCCCATCTCCAAGTTTTAATTTAAACCAGAAACTAGTGGATATAGAATTATTATTAAAATCAAGTAGATCTAAGAACTCATGATTTAAAATGTTTGTTACAAAATCTATCTTTTTCATCAATTCATTTGAGAGATTATTGTAATAATCTTGCCAATCAAAGTTAGTTAAATAATGCGTGAAAGCTCTTTGTAAAAGTCCAGAAGTAGAAATATCTGTAGATAATTTAGAATTTAATAGTTTATTGTAAATAGTTTTGGGGGCAACTAAACAACCAAGCCTTAATCCAGGCATAAATAAAGGAGTAAAACTTTTTATGTATATTACTCGATCGTATATATCTAGACTCTTTAGAGTTGATGAATCTTCTCTATTAAACTCTATTTCACTGCCCATATCATCTTCTATAATATAAAAATTGTATCTGTGTGCTAGTTCTATTAACTTTTTTTTCTTCTTTAGGGAATAGGTTATCCCAGTAGGTTTCTGATTAAATGGCATGATATAAATTAATGATGGTTTTCGTATTTGTAGTTTAGCTTCCAACTCATTTATATTTATACCATCTTCATCAAGATTAATATCTATAATTCTTGCTTCACGGCTTTTAAAACTATCAATTGCCCCTTTATATGTTGGGGTTTCAGTAAAAACAGTCTCTCCATATACAATGAGAGATTTTGATATGATATCAAGAGCCTGCTGCCCCCCTGAAACAATCTGAATAAGTTCTGGTGTTGTATCAATATTATATTTCTTAAAATATTCAGTTAGACAAAGTTTAAGTTCAAAATTCCCTCTTGAATCCTCATATTTAAAAACATCTAATCCATCATTATTTAAAACATAATTGATGGAATCTTTTAAGTCTTGTAATGGGAAATTATCAATATTAGAATCAGTTCCAGTAAGATCCATAATATTTGTAGAGAAACTCAGGGATCTTTTTTTTACGAAACAACCACTACCTACTTTTTTTTCTACTAAATTATTTTCTTCAAGTTTTTTGTATGCATTAATAATAGTAATATTATTTACTTTAAGTTCCATTGCCAAGGACCTTATAGTAGGTAATTTTTCACCATCTAAAAGATCCTTTTTTAATATTTTAGATCTGATGTTTTCATATAATTGTATATAAAGAGGGCCATTTGTTTTATCTATAAAAAAATCTGTGCTATTCATAATCTCTCCAATTGTTACGATACAATTATGCTTTAATTGGTAACAATCTGCAATATATAAACTATTGTACTGGTAAATATTGACCTATTACCAAGACACAACTTATTGTCGAGTTGTAAATTGAAGGAGAAAATATGAATGAAAGAGTAGAAATAAATAAAGATCTTGCAAAAATGCTTAAAGGTGGTGTGATTATGGACGTGATCAATCCTGAACAAGCAATAATTGCCCAAGAAGCCGGGGCTGTAGCTGTAATGGCGTTAGAGAGAGTGCCTTCTGACATTAGAAAAGAAGGTGGCGTTTCTAGAATGTCTGATCCAAAAATGATTAGGGATATTCAAAATGCAGTTACAATTCCTGTTATGGCTAAAGTACGTATTGGTCATTTTGTTGAAGCACAAATATTAGAAGCAATTGAAATAGATTTTGTTGATGAAAGTGAAGTCTTAACTTACGCAGATGAAGAATATCATATAAATAAAACTGATTTTAAAATTCCTTTTGTTTGTGGAGCAAGAGATCTTGGTGAGGCATTAAGAAGAATTGGAGAAGGTGCTTCAATGATTAGAACAAAAGGTGAAGCAGGTACCGGGGATGTAGTAGAGGCTGTTAGGCATATGAGACAGATGACCTCTGATATTCAAAAGGTAATATCTTCTACGAATGAGCAGTTAATGACCTTGGCAAGGGATTTTAAAGCACCATTTGAACTTGTAAAAAGCATAAAAGAAAAGGGGACACTACCTGTTGTTAATTTTGCAGCTGGTGGAATTGCAACTCCTGCTGATGCAGCACTAATGATGCAACTAGGCTGCGATGGAGTATTTGTAGGTTCAGGTATTTTTAAATCTGATAATCCAGCAAAAAGAGCTAAAGCTATTGTTGAAGCTGTTGCATATTTTAATGACCCTAAATTATTAGCAAAAGTTTCTGAAGATCTAGGTAATTGTATGGATTCAACTGTGGCTTCTGAAGTAAAAACAACATTTGCCAAAAGGGGCTGGTAATGATTATTGGTGTTTTGGCACTTCAGGGTTCAGTCCTTGAACACTCTACAGTTATAGAAACCCAGGGTGATATAGTCAGATTAGTAAATGACCCCCAAGACCTAGAAGGTATCTCTAGACTTATAATTCCTGGAGGCGAAAGCACCACATTAGCTAAAATATTAAAAATTAAAGGTTTAGATAGAGCTATTATTAATCAATATCATAAAGGATTGTTTATATGGGGTACATGTGCAGGTTTAATTTTATTAGCTAATCATTTAAAACTAATAGATATTAAAGTTCAAAGAAACGGTTATGGAAGCCATTCTAATAGCTTTATAACTGATATAAAATTTCAAAATAAAATATGTAGAGTTAAGTTTATTAGAGCACCTAAAATAAAAGAAGTAGATAAGAAAGTTGATATATTGTCTATGTATGATGGAGAAGTTGTTGCTGCTGAATATAATAGAATATTAGTAACAACATTTCACCCAGAACTCACTGAAAATATAGATTTCTATAAGTATTTTAGAGATAAAAAACTCAAGAACCACATTATTTCTACATAAAAGTTATTAAACCGAATTAATAGTGACGAATATATTTCCGTCACTATTATGATTCTTATTTTGTTGCACCATAAAGTTTATAATATTCAGCAATACGAGACTTCATTACATCGTCAATTATTATTTTTCCATCAATTTCTCTGTTATATAGGTAGTTAGTTACTTCTTCCATTGTAACAATAGCACAAGGTTTAAAACCAAATTTATCTTTAAGTTCTACAAATGCAGATTGTTCACCTAGACCTTTTTCCATTCTATCTACAGAGATTATTAATCCAATAACATCAACATTACCTTGAGCCTTAATAATTGGCATATTTTCATAGATTGAAGTACCTGCAGTTGTTACATCCTCAATAATAAGTAGTTTATCACCATCTTTTATTTTACTGCCTAATAAGATCCCTGTATCACCATGATCTTTAACTTCCTTTCTATTAGAGCAAAAAGAAACATTTCTATTTTGAGTTCTATTTAATGAAATAGCAGTTGTTACAGCTAAAGGAATACCTTTATATGCAGGTCCATATAAAATATTAAAATTTTCAGGGAAATTTTCATTAATTGCTTGTGCATAATAATCACCAAGTTTTTCTAGATGTTCACCGGTTTTATAATTTCCAGCATTTATAAAAAAGGGTGTTTTTCTTCCACTTTTTGTAGTAAAATCACCAAAAATAAGTACACCGGCTTCAATCATAAAATGAATAAAATCTTTCTTGTATTGTTGCATATAAGCTCCTTTGTCAAAATAATATATCCTATTATAGTTACTCTGTTAATACCTTTGCATATCTATAATCAGACATATTGACTTTTAACTAAATACAATTAAAATAGAGTGGATTAATATAAAAATTACATTCTTTTCTTACTGGTTATTGGAAGGTGTTACTTTGCTCTATCCGGTTTATATAAAAGAGTGTCAGAATATAATTTTAAAGGGAGCATAAAATGCTTACAAAAGACCAAAAACAACAGATCATCGCTGAGTACGGTGGAGAAGCTAAGAACACAGGATCAACTGAGGTTCAAATAGCTTTATTAACAGCAAGAATTAAGGATTTACAAAATCACTTCGCAGATCACAAAAAAGACCACCATTCAAGAACTGGTTTATTAAAAATGATTGGACAAAGAAAAAGATTACAAAAATACTTAAAAAGAACAAACCTAGAAGCGTACAGAGAATTAATAGCGAAACTAGGTCTAAGAAGATAAAAATATAAGGACTGAAAATGTACACAGCAAAATTTGAAATTAATGGGCAAGAGCTTATTCTTGAAACTGGAAGAATGGCAAAACAAGCGAACGGTGCAGTTATCGTTCGTATGGGTGGAAGTGAAGTATTAGCCACAGCATGTTGTTCTTCAGAACCAAAATTGGGATTAGACTTTGTTCCTATAACAGTAGAGTATAATGAAAGATACTATGCTGCTGGTAAAATACCTGGTGGATTCTTAAAAAGAGAAGCTAGACCTAAAGATAAAGAGATCTTAGTATCTAGACTTATTGATAGACCAATGAGACCTCTATTTTATAAAGCTTTTAGTAGAGAACTTCAGGTAGTACCAATGGTAGTATCAACTGATAAAATTAATCCTCCAGATATTTTAGGTATGATTGGTGCTTTTGCAGCAGTTATGATTTCTGATATCCCTTTTAATGGTCCAGTAGCTGCTGTTAGAGTTGCTTTACTTGGTGAAGAATATGTTATCAATCCTACATTTCAACAGATTGCTGATTCTGTATTAGATATCGTTGTTGGTTCAACTAATGACGGTATCTGTATGGTAGAAGGTGGTGGAGACGAAGTTTCTGAAGACCAAATGTTAGGAGCTATTGATAAAGCTGAAGAATTCTTAAAAGGATTCTTAGTATTTATGCAAGAGTTCCAAGATGCATGTGGAAAAGAGAAATTAGGTTTCTACGAGTCTGATTTAGTGTTAGAAAATGCAGATGAAATTGAAAAACATCTATATCCTTTAATCGAAGAAGCTTGTTTTGTAAAAGGTAAGTTTGAGCGATTAGCAGCTTTAAAAGAAGTAAAAGTTGCAGCTGCAGAGAAATTTGCTGATAATATTACAGATGAAACAAAATCACTTTTTAGTAAGCTTTTTAACAACATTGAAAAAACTATTCTAAGAAAATCAGTAATTGATAAGAAACTAAGATGTGATGGAAGAGCGCCTGATACAATTAGATCAATTACTTCTGAAATTGGTGTTTTAGCTAAAGCTCACGGTTCTGCTCTATTTACTAGAGGAGAAACTCAATCTTTAGGTGTTGTAACACTTGGTTCAGCATTAGATGAGCAAATATTAGATAACATTGATGGTGATAATAGAGAAAGATTCATGCTTCATTATAACTTCCCTCCATATTCAGTAGGTGAAGTTGGAAGACTAATGACTGGTAGAAGAGAAATTGGACACGGTCACTTAGCTTTTAGAGCATTACATCCTGTATTACCTACAAAAGCAGATTATCCATATACTATTAGAATTGTATCTGAGATTTTAGAATCTAATGGTTCATCTTCTCAAGCTACAATATGTAGTGGTTCATTATGTATGTTAGCTGCAGGAGTTCCAATTAAGAGTCCAGTAGCTGGTATAGCAATGGGTCTTATTAAAGAAGGTGATGACTTTGTCGTTCTTTCCGATATCCTAGGTGAAGAAGATCACATGGGTGATATGGACTTTAAAGTTGCAGGTACTGAAAAAGGTATTACAGCTTTCCAAATGGATATTAAAATTTCTGGAATAAGTAAAGAGATTATGACAGTTGCTTTAAATCAAGCAAATGCCGGTCGAAAACATATATTAGAAAGAATGAACACTGTAATATCAGAACCAACTGATAATATTCCTGAAAATGTTCCAAAAACTATAAGCTTCAAAGTACCAACTGATAAAATTGGTATGATAATTGGACCTGGTGGAAAAAACATTAAAGGTCTTTCTGAAAAGTATACTGCTAAAGTAAATATTGAAGAAAGTGGATTATTATCAATCTTCGCTGCTACATCTGCCCAAGCAGAAGCATGTGAAGCTGATATTAGAGGAATGATTGAAGATCCTGAAGCAGGAAATATTTATACTGGTAAAGTAACAAGATTAACAGATTTTGGTGCTTTTATCGAAATATTGCCTGGTAAAGAAGGTCTTTGTCACATCTCTAAAATTGCAAAAGATAGAGTACAAAAAGTTTCTGATGCATTAAAAGAAGGACAAGAAGTTAAAGTAAGACTTATTGAGGTTGACCGAATGGGTCGATTAAACTTAAGTATTGTTGATGCTGATAATCCTGATTGGAAACCGCAAAGAACTCCAAGTCGACCACCAAGACCAAATGGTGATAGACCAAGAAGATAAATATTATAGGCAGCTGAAAAGCTGCCTTTTTTTTAGGTAGGAATAAAAAATGGAAGAGATTGATATTAAATACACACATAATGCACCTTCATATCAGACCAAACATGCTGCAGGTGCTGACATTAAGGCTGAGATTGAAAAAGATATAATTATAAAACCATTACAGCGCGTAGTTGTTCCTACAGGTGTATATTTAGAAATTCCTGATGGGTATGAAGCACAAGTTAGACCACGATCAGGTTTAGCTGCAAAATATGGTATAACAGTATTAAATAGTCCAGGTACAATTGATTCAGATTATCGTGGTGAGATTAGAATTATTTTAATAAATCTAAATGATGAAGATTTTATTATTAAAGATGGTGATAGAATTGCACAGATAATTATTGCTCCAGTCATTAGAGGAAATTTTGTTAAAGAATTAAAATTAAAAGTTACAGATAGAGGCCAAGGTGGATTTGGTTCGACGGGCATTTAGTTATCTACTTCTTACATCAGTTGTATTATCATGTACAACTGTAAATAATAATACATCAATACTCCCATACTATATTGAGATTCCAATAAACAATAAGATTGAAGTTGTAATAGATTCTAAAGTTGATAATAAAAATATAGAATTAATTACTGATAATAATATAATAAATGTTACACAAGGTTCAATTTCAACTATAACATTAGATAAAAGTGATTTATGGATAGGCAAGTTAGGTGGAGCCCTTCTTCGTTACAATATGTACACAGGGGAAACAACTAGTTTTTTAGAAGATAATTATACTATTATAGATTTTTCAATTAAAAAAATACTTACTACTAAAACAGATATTTTTGTTTTACAAACAAATAGAGTTATTAAAATAAGAAAATCTGATGATTTTATTAAAATTATACAATTACCACCAGATATTGAAAGAACTTCAGATATGGTAATAAAAAACAGTAAAATCATCATATCTACTTTAGGTTATGGTTTATGGGAATATAATATAAATCGCGATATTTTTAATGCTCTACCACCTAATATTAATTATATTTCATCACTATTAATAAAAGATGATCTACTCTATATTGGTTCTATGGATAATGGTTTATATGAATACCAAATTAACAATAAAAAAATAACATCTAGAATTTCTTATCCCCTACAACTTTTTAATAAAAACATAGTCAAATTAGCATTCAAAAATAACCAATTATGGATTGGCACAGCAACTCAAGGATTAATAAAATGGCATATAGAAAACAACTCAATTGATAGACTTTACCCTAAAGAAGGTGTATCATTTATATTCTTAGATAAAAATATTTCAGTCGTTTCATTTATAGGTTTTGGAGTTAATATCGAAGTGAATAACAAAATATATTTTGAAACAATAGAATCTATATTAATAACAAACAATGTAACTTCAACAGCTTCATTTGAAAATTATTTAATAACAGGTAATATAAAAAAAGGGTTAATTATACAGGAGACTAATAACTTAAAATGATTAAAAACTCTATAATTAGTAGATATTTAATAAAAGAGATATTATTCTCATTTTTAATAAGTTTCCTATTCTTTTTCTTTGTGTTTTTTGTAAATCAAATTCTATTTATAATGGCTAAAATGCTAAAAGAAATGCCATTTATAGATGTTTTAAAAATTGTATGGTATTCACTTCCAATAGTAATTGCTCTCTCTTTTCCATTTGGTGTTTTAGTAGGAGCTTTAATGGCAATCGGTAAGCTTTCATTTGATAATGAAATTCTAGCATGTTTATCTTCAGGAATGTCATATTTTCAAATATATATTCCTATTATAATTATTGGCATATTTTTATCTTTAACATCTTTTGTAATAAATGACTATTTACAACCTCTTGGAAATTCAAAATCAAAAAAATTACGAAGAGAATTAATACAACGTAATCCTGATTTAATATTAAAACCATTTTCCACAAAAATATATAAAGATCGAGTCATTATAAATGGAGATGTTAATCCTGATACAGGAATTGAAGATATTGTAATTATAGATCGAAATGAAGATGGTTTAAATCGTATAATTATGTCTGAAAAAGCAAATATTTTTGATGGTGAGTTGCAAACAGGATTATTAACACTGTCTCTTAAAAATGTTTTCTCATTATCAGCTGATGATTCAAATAAAGATGATTTTGAATTTTTTACAAGTGATACAATGAAATACAATATACTGTTTGATGACTTACAAACAACAAATAATTCTATAACACCTGATGAAATGCGTAGCATAGATATTCTTAAAGGTATATATAGAATAAAAACAGATCTTTTATCAAAGCAAAATATTGATAAAAATGATGCAATTATAATTTACCACCAGATAAAACAAGAATATTATACACAAATATCTAATAATATATCTCAGAATAATTTAAATAAATTAAACAGGTTAATTAAGGATTATAATAGAAAAACAAATCCTAGATCAAAAACAAGAGAATTATTAAGTTGGCAAATTGCGTTATATCAAAAAATACTAATTCCAATGTCATGTTTTAGTTTTTTATTATTAGCATTCCCACTAGGTTTAACCACAAAAAGAAGTGGTCGTATGATGGGATTTGGTATTGGTTTATTTATCACTATAGTCTACTGGTCACTATTAATGGGTACAAAAATTTATGCCTATAAAGCGATAGAATACACTCTATTAATCATTGCTATACCAAATATTTTTGTATTAGCTATTACAGCTATTATTATACCTATAAGGTTTAAAAAATGAGATATTTACACTCTATGTTATTACGTCTTTTTATACCAATTTTTTTTGGTGCATTATCTTTTTTTGTACTGTTATTAGAAGTAATAGACCTATTTGTGAATATCTCACAATATATAAATGAAGAAGTTCCTCTATTAATTATATTACAAATAGTATTTTTTTATATACCTAAGGCTATAAATATATCACTACCTATGGCACTGCTATTTTCAATATCATATACTATGGGAAATTTATATTCAAATAATGAATTAATCGCAATTTTTGCTTCTGGAATAAAATTGTTAAGGTTTGTATATCCACTTATTCTCATCGGACTGTTTTTAAGTATTTTTGGGTTTTATTTTGATGAAAAAGTCGTTATATCGACCTATAGTAAAAAAAATGATTTTCAAGATAGAGCACTTAGTCGAGTAAAATCTTTTGATAATAATAATGTTGCATTAACAAATAGGGATCGAAGTATAATCTATTATATTAAATATTATAATGATAAAAATCAGTCGTTATCTGACATTATTATTTTAGAAAGAGATGTTGATAACAATTTTATTAGAAGAATTGATAGTAAATCTGCTATTTGGAACAATGATAGCTGGGAATTTACAAATGCAACAGTATATAAGAAACAACCAGAAGAAAAATTTTATACAGTAAAAGAATACACTAATTATAAAGATGATAAGATAAACCTTAGCCCAGAAAGCTTTAAAGACCCTGTAAAAGATATTTCAGAAATGAATCTAAAAGATTCAAAAAAATGGATTGAGTTATTAGAATCTACAGGAAAAACACAACGAGCATTAGAAGATTATATGGAATATTTAAAAAGATATTCCATGACATTAACACCACTTATAGTTGCTTTTTTATCCTGCGCTTTAGGTGGTAAATTTAAAAAGAATGTTCTTCTTATGAGTTTACTATCGTCATTGTCTATATCAGTATGTTATTATGTTTTTCAATTGATGACAGTAGAATTATCATTAAGAATTGAATATATACCACCTTTAATGGGAGCATGGGCTCCATTTATACTTTTTTCAATAATCGGTTTAGTACAATTTTATAATGCTAAAACCTAAAAGGAACTTTATGTTTACACAATTAGAAAGAGACAAAAATACAAATGCAAGAAATGGAATTATGCATTTACCACATGGAGATGTTAAAACTCCTGCATTTATGCCTGTTGGAACAAATGGTGCAGTTAAAGCAGTTAGTCACAAATCACTTAAAGAAATGGGATATGAACTAATATTAGGTAATACATATCATCTATATTTAAGACCGGGTTTAGAAGTTATAAAAAATGCCGGTAGTTTACATGATTTTACTACTTGGGATAGAAATATTCTAACGGATTCTGGAGGTTTTCAAGCATTTTCATTATCTGAACTGAGAAAATTTTCAGAGGAAGGTGTAAAATTTAAATCCCATATTGATGGTTCAGCACATATGTTTACGCCTGAAAATGTAATTGAGAAACAAGAAATTTTTAGAAGTGATATTTTAATGATGTTAGATGTTTGTACTCCACCAGGAATTGGACAAAAAGAAGCTAAAGAAGCACTAGAACTTACAACCAGATGGGCTAAGCGTGGAACAGAGAGATGGAATAATCGAATTGAAGGATATGATGGTAAACTTTTTGCAATTATCCAGGGAAACTTTTACAAAGAATTAAGAAAACAAAGTGCCTTTGAGTTATTAGAATTAGATACTCCTGGTATAGCTATCGGAGGTCTATCAGTAGGGGAGACCCCAGAAGAATTCCATGACTACTTGGCCTATACTGCTGAATTTTTACCACCTGAGAAACCACGGTATGTAATGGGTATTGGTACTCCAGATTATATTCTAGCTTCTGTAGAAAGTGGTATAGATATATTTGATTGTGTATATCCAACAAGAATTGCTAGAAATGGTACTTTATTTACACGAGAAGGGCTAATTAATTTAAAAAATGCAAAACATAGTTTATCTCTTTTACCATTGGATCCAGAGTGTGATTGTCCCGTATGCAAACAATATTCTAGATCCTATTTAAGACATTTAATTAAAGCTAAAGAGATATTAGGACCGATGTTAGTAACAGAGCACAATCTTTATTTCTTAGCAAAAATGATGTCTGAGATAAGATATTCAATAAAAATTGGAAACTTTGATCAATATAAGTCTAGTTTTTTAAAACGTTATAAAGGGGTTTAAATGAGAAAGTTACTTCTCTTAATTTTATGTTTAATTGGAATGAATATATTTTCAGCAACCGTTGATGATAAAACTAATGATAAAGAAAAAATTAAATCTATTGATAATGAGAGAAGTGATACTCTAAAGTATGGAATTGATTCTGAAGTTAAAGAATTAATTGCAACTTTAACTAAAGATGAAATATCAGGTTATGATGATGAATTAACAGAGGTGTTAGAAAATGCATTTGATGAGTCTATAAAAGTATCAATATTAGAGTACTTCATACTGATGGATATTCCAAACGGTGAATCTGATACAATCAAAATTTACGATGCAATCGAATATGAAGATGAATATGACAATTTATATGCATCTACAGCTATTAAATATTTAAGTAAAATAAAATCAAAAGAAGCTATAAAACGTGTTCCAGATATTTTAGAGAATGAGAGTAGTACTATATTAGTTGCAGCTCTTAAATTAATTGGTGAAAATAAATTAATTAAATTAGAAGATAAGCTTTTAGAAATGTTAGACGATGATGGCACTGATGATAATATTTATTTAGAAGTTATTAAAACATTAGGTAAAATAAAGTCTTCTAAAGCTTTAGAACAATTAATTCCAATAGCAGATGATACAGACGAAGAAACAACTGTGAGGAATGCAGTCTGTTTTAGTTTAGGAGAAATAGCTGACCCAGAAGCTATTCCAGTTTTAAAAAGATGTCTAGGTGATCAAAAAAATTACTTACTGAGAAAAAGTGCATTAGAGGCATTAGGTAAATTTGCTGGTCCAGAAATGGATGATATATTAATAACATCACTTAAAGATAATAATTGGCAAATTAGATTTGCTGCTTGCAAATCATTAGCTGAAAGAAAAGTAGTAAAAGCTTTTCATATATTAAAATATAAAGCATTAAATGATCCTGAGCAAAAAATTAAGAAACAAGCTTTTATTACAATTGGCGATATTAATAGTAATGAGTGTCGTGAATTTTTAAAAGAAGTATATACAGAGAAATCCTATAAAGATATAGAAAAAGTAATAGCTATAGATAAATTGATTGAGCATAATGTTGATTGGATTTTTCCAACTATTGAAGAATTTTATAATGAAAAAAATAAAGAAAAAAGAAAGCCAATTTTAGATGCGACATTAAAGTTTCTTTCTAAACGTGAATATAAATATGCTACTGATTTATATAAAAAAATGTTAGATCATGAAAATTATATTTATAAAATATATGCAATACAGGGTATTCGACTTAATAACTATTCAGAACATAAAGAGCAAATACAAGCTCTATATGATACAGATAAAAATAAGAATGTAAAAAAACATGCTTTATCTGCAATAGAAGAGTTATAATTTGCTTTAAACTCGTTCTATCATATTTAGAGCAAATCCCAAGTAGACAGAATATATATTATCGGAAGCAGTTAAAAGTTGAAAAAAATTATTTAAGTTTATTTCTAAGAACTTTATCAAAAGCATTTGCAAAGTTTTGGATATCCTTTGGACCAAAACGTGTTGTTTTCTCAAACCCAATTCCAAGCTCTCTAGCTTCTTGCATAAAATCACGGACAGACAATCTCTCTTTTATATTTTCAATGGTGTAAATTACTCCACGATCATTTAAAACAACTAAACCACTATCAACTAGATCGTTAGCTAATGGAATATCCCTTGTAATAACAATATCGTTTTTATCTATATTATCAACAATATATATGTCAGCACTTTGATCAATCTGAGGAGTTATAACTTTTTTAATAAAATCATGTTCCATTACAGGTATTTCTCTATTTGCAACATATATGGCTTCTACACCTAATCTCATTGCAGCTTTAGAAATAATGTCACGTATTTTTATGGGACAAGAATCAGCATCAATCCAAATTCGCAATTATACTTCACCAGCATCTTTTAAATAAAGTTCAAAAATATCAAATAAGATTGGATCTAGTTTGATTTCATCTTTTAAAAAATGTTCTCGTATAAATTTAATAGCTTCAGGTGGTTTACATGGATCACGATATTTTCTTCCAGGATCTGTTAGTGCATCGTAGACATCAACAAGTTCTAACATTTTTGCTGGAAAAAAACACATGGCTTCACCATTATAAACTTCATGAAGTGAATATGAGATACAATGCTCAGGCTCGATACCGTTAGGAAACCTTTTTGATATAAAATCTCTTAATGGCCCATATCCAGATTTATGACCATAATATTCATGATGAAATCCTGCAACAGCGGAAACAACTGGAGGATAAACAGTTCGTTTTAAAAGTTCATTAAAACCATTTGAAACATGAGCTTGAATCCTCTCCTTAACATATCCTTCGGAACCTTCAAAATATTCTAGGTCAACTTGTTTACCAATATCATGAAGTAAAAAACCTACACCAATGGCATTTGTTTCTAACTCAGGTATAGCACGCATTCCACCTTTAAAAACTTTCTCTAATGTTACTAAATTATAATTTACATTAGGTAAAAGAGTTTCATACTTGGGCCGATATTTTTCTTTAAAAGAAGCTCTTATTTTAGAAGCATATCCAGAATTTATTATATTGTTATAATATTTAAAAAAAGATAGTGTCATTACAAAAACTCTGGTCATATGTTTAACAGTACTTCCATTTGATTCTTCAATAATTTTAGAAAATATTGAAAAATCTCCAGCATAATCAGATAATAGATTTGAAGCAATTTTTACGATTTCAGAAGTTTCATCAACAGCAAGTTTAGATTTTATTTTTGCCTTTTCTGGGGTTAAATGCATTAAATCATCAAAAATGGCTTTATTTAACATCAGTGTATCAGTTGTTCCATGAACTAATGCTTCACCCAAAACCTCATTATCTTTTTCTCTAAGAAGTTCTAATTCTTTTAATTTAGACTTATTTGTTTGTAACGATTCTATACGCTTCTCATCAGACATTTTAACCATTTCATAATAGTCATCATTAAAGCCTTGAAAAGCTTCTTTAGCATCATCTAAATCCTGACCTGTTAGATATTTATCTAGATCTGATTCAAGTATATAATAATTCCATTTTGATTCTTTATTTCTCCAAAAAAAAGGTTTCTTTTTATGCATAAGATTAAGAGATTGTGCTTCATGCTGCTCTGTATCAAAATTTTTACAGAGAATCCTACAGGGTTCAGAAACAATTATATTTAGAACTTCTGTATCCAGAGAATCTAGTGCTTTTAAAGAAATATATTTATTTGCCATTCTTTAACCTCATCGTAATAATTATAGTATATTTATTTTAATTTTATAAATTAATTATATTTTGCTCTTTCTATTGCAACTAATTCATCACATAGCTCATTATACTTATCACCTGAGTGACCTTTTACCCAAAACCATTTTATATTCGCAAGCTTAGTTAAAGTTCTGAGTTCAATCCAAAACTCTTTATTTTTAACAGGTTTTTTAGCTGCAGTTTTCCATCCATTTTTTTCCCAATTAATTATCCAGCTAGTAATTCCATTTTTCACATACTGAGAATCAGTATAGATACTTAATTCTTCTTTAAATGAAAACTCTTTACCAATATATTCTAATGCTTTTATGACAGCTGTAAGCTCCATTTTATTATTTGTAGTTTCTGAAGCTCCACCAGAAAGCTCTATTTCTTTACCATCAATTATGATTACACTTCCCCAGCCACCAGGACCAGGATTACCAGTACAGCCACCATCAGTATATATTGTTATTGCCATTAATTATTCTCCGTATGTATAAGTTGATCCATTGATTTTTTATATAACTCGTAACAAACCCTAGTATCATCCTCAGCTCTATGTGCATCTAAGACTTTTATACCTAGATCATTTGCAATTATCCCAAGAGAATATTTTTTTCTTCCAGGAAATGCTTTTCTAGCGAGTCTCACAGTATCTACGAGTTTATTAGTTAGCTCTTTTTTCCCCATTCTAATAAGATAGGAATTAATAAAACCAACATCAAATGATACATTATGAGCAACAATATAACAATTTTTTGTCATCTCTAAAAACTTTTCTACACCTTCAGTATCAGTAATAGCACCATCTAACATATCATCAGTTATACCATTAACTTTTGTAGAATAATAAGGAACTGGAATACCGGGATTAACTAAAATAGATAAACTTTGAGTAACTTTATTATTCTCAACTCTTATTGCACCAATTTCTATGATCCTATCGTTTATAGGACTTAAACCAGTTGTCTCTAAATCAAATATAAGCAGTGATTGTTTATTAGTATATAAATCTTTATAATTGTTAATAATATTCATGATTAAACTTTAACCTGATGCATTGTTTATAGCAATAGAAATTAAAAAAAATATGTGTATAATACAACCATGAATATAAAACAACTTATGGAAGAATACTCAATAGAATCAAATGATGTCAGATGGTATCTTTGTAATAATTTAGCCTTTTCATTATTGGATTACCAAAATGACCAAGATGGTTTAACAAAACATTTAGAGTCGGGTCAACTAGAAGTCGATATGTATAATTTAGAAGATAAATATATAGATGATCTTCAAGATCTCACAGATAGAAATAAAATTGATGATGTGAATATAAGAGAAACTTTTAATAAAATTGCCATATTAAAAAGTAAACGTAAATAGAAGGAACATTTCCTCCTTTTGTCTATAGAAGGAACATTTCCTCCTTTTGTCTATAGAAGGAACATTTCCTCCTTTTGTCTATAAGGGGACATTTCCTCCTGTGGTCGGATGGTACCTTCCCTCCTTTTGTCGGGAAGGTTATAAATAAAAAAAGGAAGATCATAAGATCTTCCTTAATACGTAAAATATAAAAAACTGTATAATCTAAATTAAACTTTTTTTACATTGATTGCGCATGGTCCTTTCTGACCTTCACCAATCTCAAATTCTACAGTATCACCTTCATCAATATAACCGTTAATTCCACTAGTGTGTACAAATAAATCAGTTCCATTTGACTGAGTAATAAAACCATAACCTTTAGTAGAGTTAAACCATTTTACTGTTCCTGTTTCCATTATGTTCGTTCCTTAATAAATAATATAACTTAATATATACTTTATATATATATTAATCAATAAGAAAATTTTTTATCTACTCTTCATCAGTTCTTAGTACAGATAAAAAGGCATTTTGAGGTAATTCTACTCGTCCAACCATCTTCATACGCTTCTTACCCTCTTTTTGTTTCTCTAATAATTTCTTCTTTCTAGAGATGTCTCCACCATAACATTTTGATGTAACATCTTTTCTCAAGGCTGGGATGGTTTCCCGGGCAATAATACTACTACCTATAGCACCTTGAATAGGAATTTTAAATTGATGTCTACTAATTTCACCTTTTAACCGCTTACATACATTTCTTGCTTTATCATACGCACTACCTTTAAATACAAGTTGTGAAAGTGCATCAACAACATCACCATTTAATAATATATCTAACTTAACTAGGTCAGTCTCTTGGAAATCATCTTCTTCGTAATCAAATGAAGCATATCCTCTTGAAACAGATTTTAACCTATCATAAAAATCAAACAATATTTCTGCTAAAGGCATATCATATTTAATTTCAACTCTTTTTTCATCAAGGTATTCCATTTCTGTTTGAACACCTCGTTTTAGGGTACATAAGTTCATTATATTACCTAGATAATCTGCAGGTGTAATTATTATGGCTTTTATATATGGTTCTTCTGCTTTTTCAATTACTCCTGGATCAGGAAATTCTGTAGGATTATCTAAGAAATATGTATCCCCTGATTTTGGTGTTATTCTATATCTAACAGATGGTGAAGTTAATACAATATTAAGTCCAAACTCTCTTTCAAGTCGTTCTTGTATTACTTCTAAATGTAACAATCCTAAAAAACCACATCTAAAACCAAGACCTAATGCTGCAGATGAATCTTTCTCATATACCAGAGAAGCATCGTTTAGTCTAAGTTTATCTATAGCAGCGTGTAAGTCTTCGTACTGATCTGCATCCACAGGATAAATAGATGAAAAGACTACAGGTTTAGTATCCCTAAACCCTTCTAGAGGGACTAAGCATGGGTTAGCGGAAGTTGTAACAGTATCACCTACTTTAACTTCACTAATATCTTTTATACCAGAAATAATATATCCAACTTCACCAGCCTTCAAAGATTTTTGAGCATCTCGAACAATTCTAAAATAACCTAATTCTTCAACTTTATGAACTTTACCAGTAGAAAACAGTTGAATATCTTCCCCAAGTTTTAGTTCACCATCAAATACCCTAACGTGCATTATTACACCTTTATATGTGTCATAATGAGAATCAAAAATATTAGCCTTAAATGGGGCATCAATATTTCCTTTAGGATGTGGTATCCATTCAATAATACCTTCAAGTAGTTCTTCAACACCTGTACCCATCTTTGCAGACACTGGAAAAATTAGATCAGGATCTAATCCTAGATCATGGTCTATTTGCTCTTGAATACGGTCGATATCAGCACTTGGTAGATCCATTTTGTTAACAACTGGTAGAATCTCTAAATCTTGTTCCACAGCCATATACATATTAGATAAAGTTTGTGCTTCTACACCCTGAGTGGCATCTACTAATAATAGTGCTCCTTCACAGGATGAAATTGCTCTAGAAACTTCATATGAGAAATCTACATGCCCTGGTGTATCTACCAGATTAAGTTTATATGTATTTCCATCTTTACTTTTAAACGGAATAGTAACAGCTTGAGATTTTATTGTTATTCCACGTTCTCTTTCAATATCCATTGAATCTAATAACTGACTCTGAAATTCTCTTGAAGAGATAATTTGAGATTTTTCTATAAATCTATCAGCTAATGTTGATTTTCCGTGATCAATGTGTGCAATGATACAGAAATTTCTTATTAAGTCTTGTTCGTCTTTCATACTCATACTATATAGTAAGGGGTACTTTTCATCAATAAATCTATGAACTCTTTATATAAAGAAATTTACACTAATTGGGGCTGAAATTTGAATAGATTTTTTCCAAAACCCTTCACTTTTAGTTTGTAAAACTATTTTGATTATTACAACTTGATATTCTTCATTATATTCCCAATCATTAATCTGTATAATATCACCAATCGACAGATCTAATTCATCTGCAATAGACCCAGGTATTACATCTTGAATAAGGTATTCTTTATTCCATAATATTTTCCCAGTGTATTTAATATCCATACCAAAAAGTGGAGTATAAAGGTGATCAGATGCGTCACCATCAATAATGCTATTCATGATTACATCAGGTCTTTCTTCTAAACAAATTTGCTTTTCGAATAGCTCACCATCTCTACTATATTTTAAATCTATAATTTCATATGGACTAAACTTCATAAGATAATCTTGAACTTCAATTATTGTTGAGAATTTTATACCATTAATATTTTCTAATATATCACCTTTTTCTAATCCCAAAAAGAACGCTGGACTTTCTGGTTTTATATAAACAATTTCTAGTTTCTTTTTCCTTTTAATTGCTCCTGCCCCTAACCAGACATGTTTAACTTTTCCACCAATATATAATTCTTTCAAATTTTCTTTTAAATATTTTACTGGTATAGCAAAATTTACACCTTCAAAATCTTCTATACCTGCAAATACAATATTAGTAACTCTATTATCAGAATCAATAAGTGGTCCTCCGCTATTACCTGGATTTATAGGACTATCAATTTGAATCACGGAACCTATTTCTAATAAAGTTCTATCTGTAGCTGATACGATACCTGAAGTAACTGTACTTCCTAAACCACCAGGAGAACCAACCGCTAGAACTTTTTCACCAACGTTTTGTTCTTTTATATTTGAAAATGAATATGAGTATTTGGGAATAGATGAAACCTTAATTAGTGCAAGATCTAGAATTGGATCCCATCCGATTACTTTAGCAGGAATTTTCTCCACTAGACCATTTAACTTAACATAAAGATGATTACTACCTTCATATTCAGGATCAACTAAAGATTCAATTACATGATAGTTAGTAATAGCATAACCTTTTTTATCAATAAAAAAACCACTACCAACGACGATATCCCTACTTCCAACACCATCATTAAAAGTGACTCCTTTATTTACAAATATAGTTATTACACCGTCTAAATAATTGTCTTTTTGTAAACTTGATTTCCACTCCAAATTTCTATTAGTGAACTCATCTTTAAGTTTTAAGAAGTCATCTTCAGGGGATATTTCAATATACAAGTCTTTTAAAGTTATTAATTGATGATCTTTCAATAATGAATAATTTAATTTTTCTTCAGCGAGAAGAACTCCAGATTTATAAAGCTTATTTGGAGTATATTTAACCAAATAGTCATATAAGATATTATTAATGTTATAATTATTTAATTCAAAATTTAGGGAAATTAGATTTTTATATGTTAAAAAAAAGTTATCCCAATTTTGTTCACTATGATAATCGTCTAGTAACTCAGGCAATATTTGTTTTAATTTTTTATCTGAATCAATAAAATATTGTTTATCCATATCCCTGGATTTATAATAGGTCATTAGTTGAAATACTTTAAAATATTCCTTATTTTCGAAATTACTATTTATCTCTGCTACGATTACTTCTTCTAATGTAGTATCTTTTCTTTCTTGTTGAGTTACGCAACTTAATATATTTAATATAAACATAATAATTATAATATTTTTCACTTCTTCCACCAATTAAAATCAAATGATTCATTGGAATACGTCTCTTTTGAATCTATGAAACTTTCTATATATGAAATTTTTGTATTATCTCCATTTTTACTATAACCGACACTAATCAATTCACCTTCTAGATATTTTTCACTTAAGTCATAAATACCATCTGAATCGAGATCTTTAAGCCCAGCTACAGGAATATCATCTACTAATAACACACAGTTATCAAAACCATAATCACTTGGTTTTGTAAATTTCATTGCAGTATTTGTATTTCGATATAGCGTTAAAGAACTTAACTCATCATTATTATAACTTTCAATTTTTACTATTTTTCCAGTTGATAATAGTAAATTAAAAATTTGTATTGTTTGATTAGATATTGAGCTACCAAGCTCTAATCTATTAAAATTCTCATAAAAATAAAAAACTGTCCTATTTTGTTCACCCATTGTTATCTTATCTACAAATGGATAATTAGAATAAGTTAAATTATTTTCGCCAAAGGTTATATTTTGGGGTAATCCATCACTATATAAACATTTGTAATCATATATATTGTCTCTATTTGTATCCGTACTTTTATATATTACATTTCCATTACTAAATGTGATAATGGTTTCTATAAAAGTATCTGCGTCATTATCAAATCTGTATGTTCCATTTGGAATAATCCAATTATAAGACTTCATTATTGTCTCAACAACTTCGTAATTACCAATGTAAGTTAATAAAATATCTGAGGTTAACATTTTTAACTCTTTTTTAATTAAATTATTAACCACTTGATAATGAAAAACATCATCTATTCTACTTAATATCCGTAAAAATGACTGTAAGGGATTATTTCCATATAAGATTTTTGTCAATATTGTTATATCTTTTTGAATTAAGTATAAAAGTTCATAAAATCTCTGATCATCTGGGAAAATATGCAAAGACTTATCTATAATCTCTAATGTTTTATCTGAATCTAAAACTCTAAAATAACTATCAGCAATATAATATAAAGTATTTGAATCGTTTAAATTATTGATATTTATATTTTTAGTAAATTGCAGTACTTCTTTATATTTTTTAATCCTATATAAAATAGATATATAATGTAGTTTACTGCTAAAATTTGTTAAATCTGTTGATTCTAATATTTTTTTAACTTCTAATAAATTATAGTTATTTTCGTCTAACAATAAAGCCTTTTTAATCAAGGCAGGAGTAAAGTTATTATCAAATTCTAAAACTTTATCGATCTGATCTAAATCAATATTCGAACCATAGACTTTGAAGAGATCTTTAGCAATTTTATTATCTCCAGATTCTATGGATGATAAGTTAAATGTTATTGTTAATAAATAAATTAAAATTATAGAGTATTTTTGCATATATACCTCAGTTTAAATTTATATATAGCCCTGAATCCCCAGTTTCTTTACAATAAATCAGAGCACCATTATATATGATAGCATAAACATGATTCTCTTTCTCTACAATGATAATTTTATTATAATTATGTAACATTACTCCAAACTTTTTAATTATATTAATCTCAGGATAACCTTCTTTTATATTTCGAATAGTAAATGGTAGTGTTATATTGGGAATGAATAATCCAATATTCTCATAGGAAATATTTATATCTAATAAACTATTTCTATAATTTTTAATTTCAGAGATTATCATATTAAAAAAAAACTTATTTCTTAAATTAGTAGTCCAAATTAATTTATCGGATGCACGAAATAAACGAATGCCATGCCCTTCTAAGATTATTTCATTATCTTTAAAAGAACTTTTATTTAACGATAATAGAAACCTTTTAGGAAGTCTTAATGACTTATACTCTCCTAGGTAACTTATATTAAAAATTTTATATACTTCATCTTTTCTTTTAATAAATGGTAATTTTTCAAATTGACTAAAGTTAGTTTCAAAACAAGAATTCTTCTTAAACCATACTAAAGGTGTGTAAATATCATCAACAACATCTTTATATCTTTTTAATTCTAATGAAAAATTTTCTAATCCTTTTTTATACCCTGGGAAAATTTCTTTTATTTGTGGTATTAAAGAGATTCGAATCTTATTTCTTAAATAGTCTAATTCTAAATTAGATTTATCAATTAAATACGCAATTTTATTTTCATCTAAATATTGTAAAATTTTTGATTTATCTACATTTATTAAAGGTCTAATAATATTGTCTCTGCTATGTTTAATTCCCAACAAGCCATCGATAGAACTACCTTGAAATATTCTCATCAGTTGTGTTTCTATCTGATCATCTCTATTATGACCAACCGCTATTAAATCGTTATGCTTAGTTAATGTTTTGAAAAAACTGTAACGTATATCTCTCGCTACTACTTCAATGCTTTTTTTAAGTGATTTAGCAGTTTGTTGTATTTCACCATATGGTATATTTTGAATATGAAGTTTAATATTTAATAAATCACAGTGTTTTTGTATAAGTTTATAGTCTTCTAAGTTTTCTTCATTTGACCTAATACCATGACTAACATAAGCAGCTTCAATATTTATGTTGAACTTTTCTTTTACATTAAATAATAAATAAAGTAAGCAAATTGAATCTGGTCCACCAGAAACTGCAACAATTATTTTCTTGTTATTAATTGAGTTATTTTCTAAATAATTTATTATATTATTAATCAAGTTTTCTTCTGTTTAGATAATTCATTATCTGATCAATTCTATCTGTGGGTAATTTCAATAAACCTTGAACTGACCTATCAATAGCATCAAAGATAGCACTGTCTTCCATCTTTGAAAGAACGTATTCAATTATAGACTCACCATCGGTAGGTCTGCCTATACCAACAAAGAGTCTTTTATACTCATTTGTACCAATATAATCATAAATTGACTTTAAGCCATTATGTCCCCCATCAGAACCTTTTAATTTAAATTTAAGATAACCTTTATTTATATCAAGATTATCAACTACAACAATAAGATTATTATGGGTTAGTTTATATTTATACAACAAACCAGGTATAACTTCTCCAGATCTATTCATAAAAGTATTTGGTTTTATTAAAATAAAAAGATTGTTTTCATGACGAATTTTAGCTATGTAGTAATTTTTAAATAATGGTTTTTTGAAATTAACACTAAACTTTGATGCCATTTTATTAACAACATCAAAGCCAGCATTATGCCTAGTTCCTGAATATTTAAATCCAGGATTACCGAGACCAATTATTAAGAAAGTCAACATTACTCTTCTATAGGAGTTTCTTCTTCAACTTCTTCTTCTGTTTCAAGAGCACCAACGGCTTTTGCAACATTTACAATAACTTGATCAGGACTAGAAAGTATTTTAACACCTTTAACTTTAGCAATGTCACTTACATGTAGTGAATCACCAATTTGAAGTGCATCAATATTAACAGTGAATAATTCAGGTATATCTTTTGGAAGACATTCAACTTGTAATTCATGAATTACAATATTTAAACTTCCACCAAGACGAACACCTTCAGCTGTACCTTCAGCATGTATAGGAACTGCAGTATGTAGTGTTTTACCTTTTTCAACTTCATAGAAGTCAATGTGAATAATTTCACCTTTTAATACATTTTCCTGAAAGTCTTTAATTAAAACTTGATAAGCTTTTTTACCATCTTTAAGGTCTATAATTGTATTTTCAGAAATAACTTTAAATTTATTACCAAATTCTCGAGCATCTACAGAAAATAATACATTTTCAGAATGACCATACATTACAGCTGGTATTAAACCATCTTTTCTAACAGCTTTAAGTGCATGTTTACCAATACTTGTTCTCTTAACAACAGATAAGGTTCTTTTTTCCATATCTATCTCCTTATTTTAATAAATATTAACCATTTTGATCCAACATAATGAATGCATAAAAAATAATATGCTACTAAAGTTCAACGATGGTCAACAGTTTTACGAATTGAATAATAATCATTTTTAAGGTGCACCGTCAATACTTTTCATGCAAAAAAACTTAATACTCTTCATGCTCCCCATAGAGTTCGGGATTATGATAAGATTCTAAGATTTGTTGCTGCATCTTATTTCTAAATTCTGTATTAATTGGATGCGCAACATCTTTAAATTCACCCTTTCGTGTCTTTCTACTTGGCATAGCAATAAAAACACCATTTTCACCCTCGATAACCTTTACGTTATGGACAACAAACGATTCATCGAAGGTCACTGTTACATATGCTTTCAATTTACCTTCTGCATCAACTTTTCTAATTCGGATATCTGTAATCTCCACGGTGTTCCTCCTGTAGCATACCTACTAGAAGATGAATTCCTTAACTTTAGGATAATCTACTAATGGTTTAACTATATAAAACTTATATGTTTTATACCCAGCGAATAAATCCTTTGCTTTTCTAGCACCTTCGATATCTTTAAAAACACCAAACATAGTGCTACCGCTTCCAGAAAGTCCTGCATGAACAGCTCCACAACTTAACAAAGAATTCTTTATATCATTTACGAAAGTATAATCTGATTGCAACGCTATTTCAAAACTATTTTTAAATTCAGAGAAATATTTATATCCGGAATTATATAAACTTAATATTTTATCAGTATTATCTCTATTTTCATCCTCTAATTTACAAGATTGAGACAATAATTTAAAAGCTTTAGAAGTAGAAATATGTATTGATGGATTTATTATTATTAATGAATAATCTGATATAGTATCAATAGATTTAATGATCTCACCTCTACCTCTAACTAATGCAGATCCTGAACCCAAAAAGAATGGAACATCACTGCCTAAACTTAACGCAATTGTAGACAACTGTTTCGTAGTAACTTTTCCGGGAAATATATAATCTAATAGTTTCAGTGTTGCAGCACAATTGCTACTACCACCTCCAATACCACCTCCACTAGGTACATTCTTCTTAACATAAAAATCTAATCCACCAGAGATATTGCCTGTTTCAAAAAAAAGTATTACAGCTTTATATATTAAATTATCTTCTTTTTTACAGTCAAAATCACCAAAAATATTCACTTCATTATTACTGTTTTTTTTGACACAAATTTCATCTTCTAAAGAAATTAATTGAAAAATAGATGTTAGATTATGAAACCCATCATCCCTCTTATTATGTACTTCTAAATGTAAATTGATTTTACAAGGTGATTTTATTCTATATTCTATATTCATATTATTATTATATTTCTTAGATAATAATATGTATATAAACTAATTTAATAAATAATCATTCATACTTTAACTTTAATAGGTTTTGTAATAGATAAAGTTTATTGAAAATATCATAGCGTTAATTAAAAATCCAAATTAAAGCTTTAAACTATGACAAAAGTTTAATAACAATATAATACAAAAATATTTAACCGTAGTCTCCAGAACCTCAATTCTAGTGTTTAAAGGTAATTTTAATGTGATACTACATTATACATTATTAAATAATATAACAATTAAATGTAATGAACTATATTTTTGATATTACTATATAATATTATAAATTAAATAATCCGTAACACTTATAAATATATTATTATACATTTGACAACTAAATATATACTTCCTATAATTCATATATGAGTAAAATTTCTGAAAATGCAATCAAATGTTTTAGTACATCTATACATGAAATAATGAATGAAACAGGTTTCCATGAGGCAACAGTTGATCTCATTAGTACTGAAGTAGATTATTCCGTCTTGGTAACAATTGGCTTAACTGGTGATGTTAGTGGGTATCTAATGTTAGAATCTGATTTAAATAGTGCAAATAATTTTGTAAAGATTCTTGCTGAATATGTAGGTATGGAAGATATAGAAAATGATTTTGGCGACTTTCACAAATCAACTTTTAGTGAAATTGTTAATCAAATATGTGGTAGAACAACAATTCATCTCTCTGAGATTGACTTGGATTGCAATATTACCCCACCTTCTATAATTGTAGGTAGTTCTATATTTGCGAGCATTTCAGATTTTGACACAACAGAAACTTTTTATATAAAAGATCATTTTGGTCAATTCAAAGTATTTATTGGAATAAATATTAGTTAATTGCCATATTCATATTGACAATACACATACATTATAAATATATTCAATATAGCTTTTCTTTAGTGAGGATTACTATGTTTGCAGGTTTTTCAATTAGTCAAAAAGAGATCTTTTTTTCTTCTATTATTGTATTAGACAGTAATACAGAAGATGATCATTATGAAGAAGTAGATGATACCTTCAATTTATTAGATGATGGTATCGGTTTAGATGAAACTATTGTAGATGAATATGAAGACTTTGATGATGATTTAGAGAGTGATATCCCTGAATCAGATGATTCAGGGAATGTAGACAACTATAAATATGTCGATCAATCAGAAGCTGATGACTATGATAGTATTGATGATGAATAAATTTTTTCTGCTCTATCCCATCTATCCTCTAAGTTATAAAATAATCTAGATTCTTCTGTCATCAAGTGAATTACAAAATCACCACAATCTAGCAAAACCCAACCTTGGTTACCAGGATTTTTTCTATTTTGTTTAATATTATAATTAAGTGTATGAACTTTTTGTCTTATTTGATCAACTACACCTCTAAGGTGTGCACTACTACTACAAGTACTAATTATAAAGTAACCTGTCCAACTACAATCGTTTCCTAAATCTATAGCAAGTGTATCTAACCCTTTTAATCCATCTATCTCTTCTGCTAATAAGAGTACATCATTTTTAATCTTTACAACGTTTTCCATCAAAATCCTTTCCTAATATTATTGTAAAATCAATTGTATCATCTATCCCTTCTTCAATATTGGAATAAATATCATCACAATTAATTAACTCTCCAATGCTTTCGGCAGCTTCTTTGTTGCCTTTTCTAATTAGTATACTTGTATATTCATATTCGTCTGAACCTTTTGATGCATTTCCAGGATCGGACATTGTATAACCAAAGCTACTCAAATATATTGAAGCTCTTGAGGCTAAACCTGGTATACTAGTACCATTTAATACTTGAATATTAAAATTTAATTTTTCATCACTAATTACTTCAGGATTACTTAAATTAATTAATATTCGTTTAACTATAACTTTAATTAAATTCTCTTTATTGTAAGGAAAAATTAACTCATCATCACTTACAATTTTATTTTCTCCCAAAACTCCTTGAAAAACTAGTCTATCAACTTCTAAAATACCAAATAAATCAAAAAGTTTTTCTAATGCTGCTAGATCTAGATTTGTAGTTAATCTAGATGACATTTCAAGTAAAATATTTTCTTTAGTTATTTTATCTGAATAAATCTTTAATTGAGCTAAATAACTTTGAATTATCTTATGCCTTCTACTAACTTTAGCAGTTTTATGTTCACCTTCTATATTTAGGTTAAGATATTGTAAAACCTTATCACCTTCTAAAACAACACTTCCTGAAGGAATATAAAAACTATCAGATATTGTCTCTATAGATTTTGAAACAAAGAGATCTAATCCATCAAGGAAGTCAATAGTTTGAGAAAAATCAGCTACATCAAGATTTATATGAAAAGGTATATCTATTGATAATATATTACCAATTTTACTCCTATAAGCATCTATTCCTTGATCACTATATATTGAATCAACTCTTGAAAATCTTTGTTGAGACTCTATGATTGATCCCGTATTTCCTGGTATATCTATTAATGCACCTTTATTTGTATCTGTATTTATCAATAGAACTTGAGTTATCAATGGTTTTTCATCTTCAACCACTGTTATTAGTACTTTTAAAACACCATGATCCTTAATTATTTGTGATATACGATCGACTCGTACATTTAAATACAAAAAAAGAGCAGTTATAGTTGTAATTAATATAATAGCAAATAATATAAGAAGGCTTTTATCAAATTCATGTTTCTTTTTCACTCGGCCACCTCATAATATGATTATACATAGTTTCAGTTTCAGTTAAAATAGTTTTTCCTTTTATAAGTAAATACTCTTTACTCTTATCAACAACCTTAATAATCATATTATCTAAATCAAGATTTAAAATATAATTTCTAAAATTATTATCAATATGAGTTCTATCTCTTGATATATAATCTGCTACAAAAACAACTTTTGCAATATACCCTATACCAGAATGACCAATAGAGTGGTAACAAACTGCCTCTAAAATTTCTGGGTCCACTATATCAAATTTTTGTGTTAAAAAAGAAGCTCCAACGGGACCATGAAATAATTGGGGTAATAAATAAAAATCTTTTGAAAATCCTGAATGTTTTAATATTTCCTCTTTTAAAAATGAAATTTTAAATTCCCTAGCAATATCGTGACATAAACCGGCAAAAAAAGATTTTTTAGAATCTATATTAAATAACATTGAAATCTCTTTTGACATTTTTGCAACTTCAGTTGAATGATTGTATCTCTTCTGACTTAAATTATTCTGAAGATAATTATCAATTAAAGATAAATTATTTATATAATTCATTTTTTTCAATATATTTAATCACTTTCTCTGGTAGTAAAAAGTTTATACTTTTACCTTCCAATACTCTATTTCTTATCTCTGTTGAAGATAATGGAAATATTTTATTATTTACAGTGAAATGTTTATATTTCAATGAAACGTCTTCTGAATCTCTTTTTCCAACAATTAAATCAGATTTATCTGCTATTATCTCAGGATCTCTCCAATTTGAAAATCCTTTAACAAGATCAGCTCCAATTATAAATCCAGGTTTGTGTTTTAAGTTGAAGATTAATGAAATATCATGAATAGTATCAACAGTTCTAGTAATTCCACCCCGGATAATATCACAATCAGATACACTTGCCCAAGAAAAATCTTCAACAGCTAATTTAATCATATTTAATCTATGAGAATCTTTAATACTTTTATCATTAATTTTATGTGCTGAAATAGCAGAAGGTACAAAAATAATTTTATCATATTTTAGAAGTTCTCTGACTTCATTGGCAAAAAAAAGATGCCCCAAATGAGGTGGATTAAAAGTTCCACCTAATATTGCTAATCTCATTTGTGGGCTAATTCAAAGAATTTCACAGTGATATCTTCAATTCCAGTTCTTGCAAACACAGAAATTGCAGTAATATCAAGATCAGGGTATTTTTTACAAAGCTCTTGTAAATTTTCTTCTGTTCCTTCTACATCAATTTTAGTAGCAAGTAAAAGTCTTGGTTTATCTAACAAATCTGCTTGAAATTCTCCAACTTCAAATAAAAGCTTCTCATAATGTCCCAGATAATCAGGATCACTTAAATCTACCATAAATACTAAAGCTGCAGTTCTTGCAATATGTTTTAAAAAACGTATTCCTAAACCTGTTCCACTGTGGGCACCTTCAATAATACCTGGTATATCAGCTAATATAACATCCTTATCATGTATTCTTAATACACCTAAGTTTGGAATTTTAGTTGTAAAAGCATAAGAAGCAACTTTTGGATCAGCATTAGTTAACATTTTTAGTAAACTTGATTTTCCAGCATTTGGAAATCCAACAAATCCTAAATCTGCTATCATATTTAATTCTAAAAGTAATTCTTGATAATCCCCTTCTTCTCCTGGCTGAGCAAATCTAGGAAGTTGTCTACGAGCAGTTCTAAAGTGCCAATTACCTTGACCCCCTCTACCACCTTCTAATAAAACAAACTCTTTTTCCTCAATATCAGAAAAGTCGATTATGATTTCTTTTGATTTATAGTCACGAACAATTGTACCTGGAGGCACCTGTAATAATACATCTGCACCATTTGCTCCATGACATTTTTTACCACTTCCTTGTCCACCATTTTTTGCTTTAAATGTGTGTCTGGAATTTAAGTGAGAAAAGGTTTTTAAGTTCCTACGAACTTGGAAGGTTACACTTCCACCTTTTCCACCATCGCCCCCATCGGGACCACCTTTTTCGACGTATTTTTCACGTCTAAAAGATACTGCACCCGGACCTCCGTTTCCTGAAAAAACTTCAATCCGAGTTTCGTCTATAAAGCCACGCAATTATAGTTTCCTTAAGCCTCTAAAGCTATAGAGACATTTTTTTTGTTTTTCTTAGTTCCAAAAACAACTTTTCCTGCTTCTTTAGCAAAAAGAGTATAATCTCTACCTAGACCAACATTTTCACCAGGATAAATCCTAGTTCCTCGTTGTCTTAAAATAATTTCACCAGCTTTTACAGTTTCGCCGCCGAATTTTTTTATACCAAGTCGTTTAGATTGAGAATCTCGACCGTTTTTAGAACTACCACCACCTTTTTTGTGAGCCATCGTACCATTCCTTATTATTAATTTTCAGTTTTATTGATTCAGGATAATCCCTTTTGATACCAATTAAGCCAATAAGCAAAAAATCGGTAACTCCAGAAAACATCTCCTGAACTGTTATCTCCACATTATGTATACTTAACATAACATTTCCCGGATTAGGAGCACTACAATCTGAAGTAACTCCCTTAAGCCGTGTAGTTATTTCACAAACAGTTCTTGTTAAACAAGATACTGCAGCACAAATAACATTGTTATTAATATTATTACTCGCATGCCCGTTCACTTCTAAAAAAACAATTAAAGAATTATTGGTATTGCAAATAATATTAATCAATAACTATGCTCCTAATATATCAGAAACTCTAATTAGGGAATATTGTTGTCTATGCCCCTGTGTTCGTCTGTAAGACTTTCTTCTGTTGTATTTAAAAACTCGAATTTTCTTATCTTTAATATTGTGCTCTACAACAGCTTTAACCTTAGCACCTGCAACATATGGAGTTCCAATTTTACTATTATCACCACCAATCATTAATACTGTATCGAATTCAAATTCGGTACCTACTTCACTTTTAAGACTGTCGACTTTTAATAAAGAGCCTGTTTCAGCCTTATACTGTTTACCTTTAATTTCTACTAAAGCGTACATTTACTTACCTCTGTAATTTATTTGCCAGTATACCGTAATACCAACGAGTGATATTTTAGATGACGATAACCAACGACTAACAAGCATATTATATTATTTGTAATCTTAAATAAAGGTGGTTGAAGTAAAAATATCGATTTTTTGAACAAATTTATGGACAAATTAATATCTTTTAATTTTATTTTATATATATTATTATATTCTGTATTATTTAGGAGTAAATATTATGAAGAAAATATCAATTTTAGACACTACATTAAGAGATGGAACCCAAGGAGTAGGAATCAATTTCACTCTTAATGATAAAATAGAGATTGCCCACGCTTTAGACGATGCGGGTATAGATTATATAGAAGGTGGATTTCCACTTGCGAGTAAAAGAGAAGCAGACTTTTTTAACATAACATCAAAAGAAAATTTTAAGAACGCAAAAATTGTTTCATTTGGTTCTACACGAAAACCAGGTAAAAAAGCTAAAGATGACGCGAATATATTATCACTTTTAAATGCTGAATCGCCTGGTGTTGTTATAGTTGGGAAGGCATGGAACAAACATATTACAGATGTAATAAGAACTACTTTGGACGAGAATTTAGCAATGGTTGAAGACTCAATTACTTTATTAGTAAATGAAGGTCGAGAAGTAATATTTGATTTAGAGCATTTTTTTGACGGGTATAAGTCAAATCCTGAATATTCTTTAAAACTACTAAAATTAGCAACTTCTGTAGGTGCTAGTAACTTAGTGTTATGTGATACTAATGGTGGAACTCTTCCTGGAGAAGTAAAAGAGATAATTGAAAGTTTACCTTTATCTCAATTAGCAAATATTGGTGTTCATTATCATAATGATCTTGATTGTGCAGTTGCTAATTCAATTATTTCCGTAGAATCTGGAGCGACTCATGTTCAAGGAACAATGAATGGATGGGGAGAAAGATGTGGAAATGCAAATTTGTGTTCAATAATACCTAACTTATCAATTAAAATGGATTATGACCTAACAATGTCACCTAATATGAGTAAATTAACTCACTTATCTAGGTATATTGCTGATAAAGCAAATATAATACCTGAAAAAAATCAACCTTATGTTGGAACTGCAGCATTTGGACATAAAGCTGGACAGCATGCTGATGTAATACTAAAAGCTCCACACCTTATGGAGCATATATCTGGAGAAACGGTTGGTAATGTAAGACAGATCTTATTATCTGAGTTAGCTGGTAAATCTACAATTATTGAAAAAATGAATAAATTTGGTAACTTCTCAAAAAATTCTCCTCAAGTAATTGAATTATTCAATACATTAAAGCAAAAAGAAGGTGAAGGATTTGAATATGAATCAGCTGAGGCTTCATTTGAATTATTAATGTTAAAAGCTATGGATCAGTATAAATCTCTATTTGAACTTAATAATTATCATTTAGAAACATATAAAACATGGGGAGTAGATTCCAAGACTGTTGGTAGAATTTTCCTAAAATCAAGTGGCAAAGAGTATATGGGGGCTGGTGTAGGTGTAGGTCCAGTTGGTACTTTGGATACTGCAGTACGTGATGCTCTTACTAATTTTCATCCTTTTTTAAGTGGTATGTCATTAAGTGACTATAAAGTTCGTGTACTTAACCCAGAGAATGCAACAGACGCAAAGGTTAGAGTATTTATCTCGTCTACTGATGGTGATAAAAATTGGGAAACAGTTGGTGTTTCTGAAAATATAATTGAAGCTTCTTGGCAAGCTTTAGTAGATAGTTATGAGTACTATTACAACATGCCTAGAGAAGAATAAAAACTTTGACTATTAAATTTAATAGTCTATAATTAAATAATAAAGCATAAGTAATAAAGGAGATATAATGTCAAAAGATGTAGTAAGTATAATATTAGGAGGCGGTAAGGGAACAAGATTATATCCTTTAACTAAAGAACGAAGTAAACCTGCTGTACCATTTGGTGGAAAGTATAGACTGGTTGATATTCCAATATCAAATTGTATTAATTCAAATTTTAAAAAAATATATATATTAACACAATTTAACTCAGCATCTTTACATATTCATCTAAATCAAACTTATCAATTTGATACCTTTACAAATGGTTTTGTTGAAATATTAGCTGCTGAACAAACATTCTCAAACTCAGACTGGTATAATGGAACAGCTGATGCTGTTAGGAAAAATTTGATTCACTTCAAAACTCAAAATGCTAAATATTATATGGTTTTATCTGGAGATCAACTTTATAGAATGGATCTTAAAACTTTTCTTGATGAACATATAAAAAGTGGTGCTGAAATTTCAATTGCATCAACACCTGTTAATAGATTTGATGCAAGTGATTTAGGTATTTTAGTTCTTGATGATAGTGGTGAAATTAAAGATTTTAATGAGAAGCCTGGATTTGATGATAATATTGATGAATTAAAAGCTCCTGAAGTTTTACTGTCAAAAGAAGCAATGAATGAAGATAAACACTATATTGCATCTATGGGAATTTATATTTTTAATGCAGATGCTATGAATAAAGCTTTAGATAATGATTTTACTGATTTTGGTAAAGAGGTAATACCTAAATCTATAAAAGAGTTAAAAGTTCATTCATATATCTATTATGGTTATTGGGAAGATATTGGTACAATTAAGTCTTTTTATGACGCAAATATTAACTTAGCTAGTCCATATCCTAAATTTAATCTTTATGATGAAGAGTACCAAATATATTCTAGGCGTAGAGATTTAGCACCATCTAAACTTAACTCTTGTACTATTTCTAACTCTCTATCTACTGCTGGAAGTATTATTAGTAATGCTTATATAAGTAATTCTATTATTGGTAATAGAACACTTATTGAAACAGGTGCTAGCCTAGAAGGTGTTTATTGTATGGGTGCTGACTGCTATGAAACTATTGAGGAAAAAAGTCATAATCAGAAAAATGATATACCTAATATTGGAATAGGTTCTGGAACTGTTATTAAAAAAGCAATTATTGATAAAAATGCTAGAATTGGTAGTGGATGTAGAATTGGGATTGATGACTCTTTAGAACGACCGGATCAAGATCATGAATACTACTATATAAAAGATGGAATTATTATTATTGTTAAAAATGCAATAATTCCTAATGGAACTTGTATTTAAACGTTATTGTTTTATAAAAAGCTAGAAGTTGAATTACTTCTAGCTTTTTTTTTATTTAATATATTTATCACCGTAATTTTCGACAACAAAGTCAATATCTTTATCACCACGACCAGATAGATTAATAAGTATTGTTTTCCCCTTACCCTCTTCTGCGGCAAGCTTTATAGCATAAGCAATAGCATGTGCCGATTCTATAGCTGGAATAATACCTTCAGTTCTAGATAATTCAAAAAATGCATCAATCGATTCAACATCATTAATATATGTATATTTAACTCTTCCTAAATCCTTTAAATAAGAATGTTGAGGACCAACTCCAGGATAATCTAATCCACTTGCAACAGAATAAACCTTAGCTGGGTCACCTTTTTCATCCTGTAAAAGATAACATTTAAAACCATGAATAATCCCTGGTTTTCCTAAAGTTAAAGTTGCTGCGTGTTCTCCATCATCAAAACTTCTTCCAGCTGGCTCTACACCATATATGTTTATATCGTTATCTTCTAAAAATGGTGTGAATAGACCAATAGCATTTGATCCACCACCAATACAAGCAACTAGGTTATCCGGTTGTTTACCAGTCATCTCTTTAAATTGAACTTTTGCTTCTTCCCCTACAATTTGTTGAAAATCTCTTACCATCATTGGAAAAGGATGAGGTCCAACAACTGAACCAATTGCATAGAACTGAGTAATTGGATCTCCAAGATATGCTTCAAAAGCACTATCTACAGCTTCTTTTAATGTTTTTCTACCATGAGTAACAGGAACAACAGTGGCACCAAGTATTTTCATTCTTACAACATTAGGGTGTTCCTTTTTTATATCAACTTCACCCATATATATATCACACTCTAAACCAGTTAATGCTGCAGCAGTAGCTAATGCAACACCATGTTGTCCTGCACCGGTTTCTGCAATTAACTTCTTCTTTCCCATTTTTTTAGCAAGTAGAGCTTCACCTAAACAGTGGTTTATTTTATGAGCACCTGTATGGTTTAGATCTTCACGTTTTAAGTATATATCAGCTCCACCAATTTTAGCACTTAATCTTTCTGCATGAAAGATTGGTGAAGGTCTTCCAACAAAATGTTTATATAATTTTTTAAGTTCTTTTATAAAACTTTCATCTGTTCGTATTTTTTGATACTCAACAGTGATCTCTTTTAAAACTGACTCTAGTTGAGGTGGTATAAATGAACCACCATACTCTCCAAAATAACCATCTTTATTTGGCATATCTCCTAAACTACTTTTAGACATTATTACTCCTCACTGTTTCTATGTATAAGAACAGTATATCGTGTATTTCACATTTGTAAATAGTTTTCTTTTTATATTTTTTATTCTAGAATGACATATGAATAAAATTTTTAGAAAATGTAATGACTTTGGTTTAATGATTAGATTAGTAGACATCCCATTGAATAGTGTTTTAGAGTGTGTACAAAAATTAGTTAGTGGTAACGCCCCACTTTGTATTATTGATATTAAGAAAAATAAAAACTGGGAACTGATATTAAAGGAAATCGCCTTTAAAGCTGATCTTTTTATTGCTGCAGAAAATGTAACTTCCTTAGAAGAGGCTTATACAGCAGCAGCTTGTGGAGCCCAATTTTTTATTTTAGAGAGTTGTGATGAAAAATTGATTGTAGAACTAAAAAACAGTGGCTTTTATTTTATACCAAAAATTGATAGTCCAAATGACATAAAAATATGTGAACAAAGTTCATTAGATTGTGTAATTTGTTCAGATAATGATTTATTAAACAGTAGTAATTTAATAAATGTATTAGATAATCCTGAACTGACTACAATCAACAACATTGAGCATCTATTTTCGATTATTGATCTTCCTCCAAATATTATTGATTACGAATTATGGGTAAATTCGGTAGTAAAAAAAATTGTAGGTCTTAATTATACAGAAATATATATATGCAAAGATGCAAATCAAGAAATTATTGAGTTTGCAAATATATTTGCCTCTACAAATAAATGTAAAATTTGTAATTCAAATAAAAACACCATAATTTTAGAATGTAATAACTTTAATAGAGCTATTAGTTATTTTAAATGGCAAAACATCTACTTTAATCCTAATGATGTTGATATTATAGATGATAGAATTGTTAAAGCCACATTAGATAAAGAATTATTTGGTTTTTCAATAATATTAAAAGAGAGGTGCAACAATGAGTATTAAAAGTTTACTTGAAATATCAATTGATTCAATTAGAAAATATAAGAAACTAATAGATGGTCATACAGGAAATAAGGAATATGGGAACGATATTGTCTCATCATACAATATAATTGGTGATAATATTGAGGCTATATCTGAAGAAATTGAGGAAATTTTTTCTAATGATAAAAGCTACCAAGAACATTTTGAAAGTGATGATATCCAAGATTTTATTTCATTACAATTAAACAGTATATTTGATGAATATGAAATATTAATTCAAAATAAAGCTTGTGAAGAGAAAGTTGCATTGGCTTATGAATGGTTATTTGAAGTTTTACTATTTACTTGCGATGACGAGGAAATAAAAAGTAAAATTACATTAAATAGTAATCATGTAGAGTTATTAGATTCAGGTCTAGATTTCAATAATAAGATAATTGAAAAATCTAAAGTTCAAGTCAAAGTAAAATCTGCTGGGAAAGTAGAAGAATTATATTTAGTTGTTGAAGAAATTGTAGATGATTTTCTTTATAGCTATATTGGTGATAATGAAAATGAAGATGATCTAATTATTTATCCAATAACAAAAGTTTTCAAAGTAAAATAAGGGGTATTAATTGTTTAATTTCGATATTAGAGTATCATCCAAAAGTACAGATGAGAAGTTAATTCTAAATCCACCACTGTTTTTTTATATAATGTTTTTAATTATTTCCATTATGATAATAGGTAGTATATTAGTTACTTCAGTTTCAATTTCGACTGTAGTTTTATTAATAATTTCAATATGTGCTTTAACATACAAAGAAAAATGGGTTTTAAATAAAGAGGTACAAAAAATTGTTATAACTACTGGTGTTTTATTAGTTTATAAAAAAAACATATATAATTTTGATCAAATTGAAGAAATTGAAAAAAAAGAGTTTATTAAGGGTCAAACTGAGACAAATAAAAAAAGATCAAGATTTTCAAAAAAATTATTTTCATTAAAAATATATTTTAGTGATGGTAATAGTAAAGTAATCACAATTGTTAATGAAATTGATCAATATAAATTAGATAATATTAAAGATGAAATTAAAAGAATTATAAATTAAAAAGCACACTTACGTGTGCTTTTTAATTTATTCATATAAGAAACAAGCTACTTTATGATTTTCACCATTATCTAAGAGCTCAGGAATATTAGATTTACATTTTTCCATTTTATCTGGACATCTATCGTAAAAATAACAACCAAATCTTTCAACATCAGGTGAAGGAACATCACCTTCTAATATTATTCGTTCCCTAGTTTTCTCAATTTCAGGATCAGGTATTGGTACTGCTGATAAAAGTGCCTTAGTATAAGGATGTAGTGGATTTTTATATATATCATCTGAAGGTGAAACTTCAACCATAACCCCTAAATACATTACTGCAACTCTATCGCTTATATACTCAATAACTGCTAAGTCATGGGCGATAAAAAGATAAGAAAGCCCCATCTTTTCTTGTAATTCAACTAACAAGTTTAATATTTGCGCTTGAATAGAAACATCTAGTGCACTTACAGGTTCATCAAGTAATAAAACTTTTGGATTTAATGCTAATGCTCTTGCAATTCCAATTCTCTGTTTTTGACCACCTGAAAATTCATGTGGGTATCTATTTTTGAAAAATCTAGACAAACCAACTGTTTCCATAAGATCTTCAACCTTATCAGCAATATCTTTTTTACTCATCTTAACTAAACCATGATTATTATATATTTCTAATGGTTCAGATATAATTTGAGAAACAGTCATTCTTGGATTTAATGAATCATATGGATCTTGAAAAACCATTTGCATATTTTTTCTAGCAGCAATAAGATCTTTTTTACTTAGGGATGCTAAATCTTTTCCCTCAAAGTTCACTATACCTGCTGTAGGAGTATATAATTGGTTAATTGCTCTCAAAGTAGTAGATTTACCACAACCAGACTCACCAACAAGACCTAAGGTTTCACCCTCGTATAAATCAAAAGTTAAACCGTCGACAGCCCTAACGACTCTTTTAGAACCTTTAATATCAAAATGTTGTTTTAAACCTTCTATTTGTAAAATCTTTTTCATTATTTATCTTCCTCATATAACCAACATCGAACTAATCGATCTGGACCTAATTCTATTTCTGGAGGATAGCAAGAGCTACACTTATCAAGAACTTTGTCACATCTTGGATGAAATGGACAGCACTCTGGAAGATCAATAACATTAGGTGGTTGCCCTTCAATAGAATAAAGCTTCTGATGAGACGCTTTATCTAATCTTGGTACAGACTTAATTAGCCCTTCTGTATAAGGGTGTTTTGGATCATTAAAAAGTTCCATTGCAGAGGACTTTTCAACAAGTTTACCAGCATACATTACACAAACTTTATCACACATACCAGCTACAACACCTAAATCATGAGTTATCATAATTACAGCTGTATTTAAACGTTTTGATAAATCCTTAATAAGGTCTAAGATTTGCGCCTGAATTGTTACATCTAAAGCTGTTGTTGGTTCATCGGCAATTAAAACTTCAGGATTACAACTTAGAGCCATGGCTATCATAACTCTTTGTCTCATTCCACCAGAAAATTGATGTGGATAATTATCCACTTTTTTAGATGGATCAGGAATACCAACAAGTTGAAGCATTTCAATAGCTTTTTTCTTAGCATCAGATCTGTTTAAACCTTGATGAAGTTCAATAGTTTCCATTAATTGTGTAGATATTCTTAAAAATGGATTTAATGAAGTCATAGGATCTTGAAAAATCATAGAGATTTTATCACCACGTACAGCTCTTAAATCCCTATCAGACATTTCCAAGAGATTTTTACCATTAAAAAGAATCTCTCCTCCAGCTATTTTTCCTGGAGGCGTCGGTATTAAGTTCATTATAGATAAGCTTGTAACAGACTTACCTGAACCAGACTCCCCTACAATACCTAATACTTCACCTTTGTTTAGATCAAAATTTACACCATCTACAGCTTTAACGACACCAGCGTCAGTGTTAAAATATGTTTGAAGGTTTTTAACCTCTAAAATTACATCATTATTACTCATAAATATTCCTTATTTATTCTTACTTTGTGGATCAAATGCATCTCTTAAACCATCTCCAAAAAAGTTCATAGCAAAGAGGAATAGAGTCATAGTAGCTGCGGGTATAAACAATCTCCAAGGATATTGTGTCATTCCACTAATACCATCTTTGATCAAAGAACCCCATGAAGCATATGGAGCAGACATACCTAGTCCTAAGAAAGATAAAAATGACTCCATCATTATAAAACTAGGAACTCTAAGTGTTGCAAAAACTATGATTATTCCCAAACAATTTGGTACAAGATGTTTGGCTATAATTCTAGATGAACTAGCTCCCATTGATCTTGCAGCTTCAACAAATACAGAGTTTTTTAACGACATTACTTGCCCTCGGACAACCCTTGCAGTTGTTAACCATGATATTATAGCTAGTGCGGTAAAAAAGTTAATAATACTATTACCCATAATGGCTTTAAAAATGATTACAAGAAACATATATGGTAGTCCATACATAATATCTACTATTCGCATCATAATATAATCAGTTTTTCCACCAGCATAACCAGCAATTGATCCAAATATAATACCAATAATTACAGAAATAACTGTTGCTATTATACCAACTGCTATCGAGATTTGACCACCATATATTATTCTAGATAACATATCACGACCTAAGTCATCTGTACCTAATAGATATACTCTATGATGAACTAATACCTCTTTACCATTAATAGTAGCCATTTCAGTATCAATTCTACTTTTTATATCAGCTAATCTTTCTTCATCGGATTCTGATAATTTATTAGTACCCATTTTCTCAGCAACTCGCCACATATAAGTTTCTTCTTTTTCCATAACAAGTTCACCTGCTTTTCGGAAAGAAGGAGGTAGATATTGATGCTCTAAAATCTGCTTTTTATATGAATATATTGGTAAAATTGGTGCTGCTGCAGATATTACAATATAAAATGCAATTATCCACATACCTATCATAGCCATTTTATTCTTTTTTAATCTTTTAAAAGCGTCTTGAGATAAACTAGAACCTTTCATTTCTTGGTTAAACTCATTAACAGCTTTATTTTTATTTTCGGTGTTACCCATAATTACTCCAATAAGTCTAATTTACTTGTAGCTTATTCTAGGATCTAGAAAAGCATAAATTATATCTACAACAAAATTCATAATGATAAGAATAAATGAATAGACAATTAAAACACCCATAATAAGTGTATAATCTCGGTTTAAAGCTGATTGAACAAAGAATTTACCTAATCCAGGAACTCTAAATATAGATTCAACAACAATTGAACCTGTTATAATACCTGCAAAGGCTGGACCTAAGAAACTTACGATAGGTAACATAGCGCCTTTAAGCACATGTCTAAAAATTACAACTTGCTTACTTAACCCTTTTGCATATGCAGTTCTTACATAAGAACTTCTTAAAACTTCTAGAACACTCGCTCTAGATAATCTAGCAATAGTTCCAAAATATGGTATAGATAATGTTATAACTGGCATAATCATTGTTTTTAAACCGGCATCTGATGTAATCCAACCTGAAGTAGGCAACAATTGAAATTTCATAGCTAATACATACATTAAAACAGGACCAACTACAAATGTGGGCACAGCAATTCCAATGACGGCAAAACCCATACCTGAATAATCGATCCATGTATTCTGATTTAAAGCTGATGATATTCCAACTAAGACTCCAAATACTAATGCAAAAAAAAGAGCCACAGCTCCTAGCAGCATTGAATTTGGTAAACTATTAAAAATGTAAAAGTTAACATCATGATCTGTATATTTATAAGATGGACCAAAATCACCTTGTAGTACGTTTCCTAAATACATAAAAAATTGTACTGGAACAGGTTTATCAAGATGATACTTCGCCTCGATGTTTCGTAAAACTTGATCTGGAAGTTTTTTCTCCGCATCAAATGGGCCACCTGGAGCAACCCGAATTAAAAAGAACCCAATAGTAATAATAGCAAACATTGTTGGTATCATTCCCAGGAATCTTTTTATTGTAAATTTAAGCATAAATACCTCATTTTAATTTGTATATATAAACAGCTAAGCTGAAAATTTTCATATTCAATTATTAATTGAATAAGAGTCACCTACGAATAAACATAGGTGACTCTTATTTATTTTAGTATAAAAATATTTATTTTTTGTAAATTTGTCTTACTGGGTGTAAGTCTAATACATTTGGAGCCCATCCACCCCATTTAGAAGTATCGATTCCGTTAACAACAATGTAGAAGTATAATGGAATAAGTGCTTGATCTCTTTTAACTAACATCAATTCAGCTTCTCTTAAAGCATCAAATCGTCCTTTACCAGCTTCCATTGTAGCTGCTTTTGTAATTAAAGCATCATACTCAGGGTTAGCATATTGCATATCGTTCATTGAAGAACCAGTAACAAACATGTCTAAGAAAGTATTAGGATCTTGATAATCACCTGCCCAACCTGCTCTAGCAACTTTAAAGTCATGAGCATTTTTTGAAGCAAGGTAAGTTTTCCACTCTTGGTTTTCTAGAGTAACTGTAATTCCTAAGTTCTCTTCCCATTGAGATTGAACAAACTCAGCGATTTTTTTATGACCTTCACTTGTATTATATAATACAGGAAGTTCAGGGAAACCTTCACCATTAGGGTAACCAGCTTCAGCTAATAAAGCTTGTGCTTTTTCAATATCTAAGAAGTTTCCACCTACTGCTGGGTAACCGTCCATATCTGGAACCATTGAAGCTGCAGGTATTTGTCCAGCTTTAGTAACTCTTTCAACTAATGCTTTTCTATCTATAGCCATTGATAATGCCTGTCTAACTCTAACATCAGATATTGGCTCAATTGTAGTATTTAATACATAGTAATATGTAATTAAACCTGGGCTAAAAGTAACATCATCTCTTAACTTAGCTTCTGGAATTAAATCTGTAGGTACAGTTGTAACCCAGTCAGCTTCACCATTTAAGAACATGTTGTAAGTAGTATCGATATCATCTACAGCAAAGTAAATAACTTCATCTAACTTAACACTTGCAGCATCCCAGTATTTAGGGTTTTTAGCAACAACTAATTTATCTTGTGGTGCCCACTCTTTAAGAGTAAAAGGACCATTTGTAACAATGTTTTCAACATTTGTCCAAGAATCACCGAATTCAGCAATTACTTCTTTAGGAGTAATACCAAATGAGTAGTGTGCAAAAGCATCTAACGCATATGGTAGTGGTCCTACTAAAGTAACTTCGAAAGTATAATCATCAATAGCTTTAATTCCTAAAGAAGATGCATCAGCATCACCAGAGTTAAATTCATTAGCTCCTTTTAAGAACATTCCAGGGAACCACGCATAAGGTGCAGCAGTATTTGGATCTAAAGTTCTAGTCCATGAATCAACAAATGTATGTGCAGTAATTGCAGTTCCATTTGTCCAAGCACTTTTTCTTAATTTAAATGTATAAACTGTTTTGTCATCACTGATAGTCCAACTCTCAGCAACACCAGGAATAGCTCTAGCTGTTGTTGGGTCATATGCAACTAAACCTTCAAATAAAGCTTGGTAGATTCTATTCTCTACTGTTCCTTGGATAAAAGATGGATCCAAAGACGATGGCTCTGCTCCATTAGCAATTTTAAAAACTGTTGGTTCTTTAACTTCAACTACCTTCTTTGAACAACTAACAAAGCTGAACATAACTAGTACAGTCATGAAAAATAATATTATTTTTTTCACATTTTCTCCTTTTTTTTGAGCAACTTTAATTACTCACATATTATTATTATAACCTTCAAAAGTGTATTATGGCAACTAATTTATCAATAAAACTCAATTCGAAGACTATTGGACATAATAAACATATTTCGTATTTACAATGGTTATTATTGTCGATATACGTATAATATTTTTATATATATTTTTCTAATCCCAAAAAACACAACAAATGTTGCGTAAAACGAAATTCGTACAATGATTCAGAACAAAAGAATAAACAATATGTTAAATTAGTATATTGTGTATAAATTATAGTAAAGCCTGTATATTTATACGCATTTCACACTAGCAATATTTCAATGTTTTTATATTATATGATAAAAATATACAAAAAATAACAAAAAAAATAATTTTTACAAAAAATCATGTAAAAAAATAAACTATTTGACAAAGTACTTTTATTTATAATATTATATTTATGAGTTAAAGATTATATAATTTACGACTTACTGAGAAGCTGAAATGCTTAAAGTCCTATAATCTTCTATTTGCAAATGATAAATAGAGGTATAATTATGAATGACTTATTAAACTTAGAATGTAATACATTCCTAGAAGAAAAAGACTCTAACTTAAATAAATACAGTTTAACAGTTAGAGAGAAAGAGATCGGATTTTTAATCAATAAAGGTTTAAAAAATAGAATCATTGGAGAAATACTTTATATTTCTGAAACTACTGTAAAAAAACATATTTATAATATATTTAGAAAAATAAATATTAACAGTAGGATTGAACTAATCTGCCTATTACGTGATGGTTCATCAGTTAAATATCTAGATGTAGCTAGTTAAATATTTGTAGATGGTGCATTAAGCCCCATCTACATTATCTAAATAATCCCTATACAATGATGCAATATTATTAATTAAACTTTTAATTACAGTTAATTCAGGTTTAATACCTTTAGCTTTAGCATTTTTGTTTTTCAACTCAACTTTAAGATAAGAATCTAAAGAAACTAAAATATTGACATCCTTTTTAATTGTAATAATAATTTTATCAATCCTTTGGGTTATATTTTGATGTTTATTTATAAACATTAATGTTTTATCTTCTTCGGCAAATTCAATTAATTCATATTCTAGTTTTTTAATATCTTGATAAAATTGCTCAAAATGTAGACTTAAGTTTTTACTTGTTCCTTTTTTGTTTGTTATCTTTAATTGATAGAATGTTTTAGGTATCACATTAAATAAAATACTAGATAACTTTTTGAATAATTTTCCTATAAAGGAGCCTTCTCTCTGTAAAAGATTATTATGATTTTGAAACATTTTATCTATACTTGCTGCTAGATGTATTCTAATTTTACCAATTTCCATAAGCAAGGTAACCAAATCTTTTGTTAAATCAACTTTTACTTCTTTCTTCTCTTTAACTTCAGTTTTTTTTGTTATAGAAAGTTTTTTAATAACACTTTCTTTTAGAGCATTACCTTCTGGAGAGAACTCCTCTTTGGCTACTTCAGTTATATATTTCTTTATAAGTTTTAGGTATGAATAATTCTCTTTAATCTCAGTACAAACTAATACTAATATTTTTGATTCTAAAGCATCAGGATGTTTTTGTATTACTATTGGTAATATATCAACCCTGATAAATAATTTATAACTCTCTTTTAAATATAGAAGTATAAATTTTAATTTACTCATTATTGATTCAATGCTTTTTGATATTTGATCTGCGCATTGATCAAATGTTTTAATTACAAGGCTATCTTGAGTAGAACTTCTAAAAGAAATAGCAATTTTTCCTAATGATTGTGTATTTAAATCAGGAACTGTTGGATTCATTAAATCTTTCCAATCATAATAATCAAGAAATTTCTTCATTTTATCAAGTTCTACAAAGTTAAACGTATTCATACTAAACACATAGTTATGTGTAATATATGATAATATAGCATCGTATTGAGAAACTCTTTCTGGAACTTTCCAACTAGATTCATTGTCAGGGAAGTGTTCTGTATCGGGAAGTGATAATTCAGTGACACCTGAGTTTTTTGCATATGGATCTTCTTTAAGAAGACCTTTATTTTTTAATTTTCCTATTAGTTCTACGAAGTTACTATATAATTTTGTAAACTCCTCAGACAAATGTGGCATTACTTCTGATTCTATTTTAGCATGATAAGATTCTAACAGTTCTTTTACTTCTTCATTATATTCCATAATTTCATTCTAATATAAAAATAAATAAATGACACTATTTATTTTAAGTTTAGCTATTTAGAATTATTTTATTATTTACTATATTTATATTAAGGAGATTTTAATGAAAAACAACCCAATAATATCAACATACGATAATAAATATGAAGCTATTCCATTTAATGATATAAAGATTGAACACTTTATACCAAGCTTTGAAATAGCTTTAAAAGAAGCATATATAAATATAAGCAATATAAAAAACCAAAATAATGAACCTACATTTACAAATACAATTGAAGCATTAGAGATGGTATCCAGTACTCTTGATAAAGTAACAAGCATATATTTCAACCTTTACAGTCTACATTCGGAGTCTGAGTTTAAAAAATTATCTGAGATTATTTCACCTAAATTAGCAAAATTTTCAGGGGATATTTTTACTGATGGTATGTTATTTACAAAAGTAGAAACAATATTTAATAAAATATCGGTTCTAGATTTATCAATAGAAGAGTTAAGGTTACTTAATATTACATATAAAAGCTTTACAAGAAATGGAGCACTTTTATCAGATAACGATAAAATTAAGTTACAACAAATAGATGAAGAATTAAGTTTGTTAAGTCCTAAGTTCTCAAAAAATGTTTTAGATGCAGTAAATGAGTTTATGATTCATTTAACTGATGAAAAAAAAATAGAAGGTATACCAAAAAATGCGATATCAGCTGCAAAATCAAAAGCTACTGAAAAAGGTTTTGATAATGGGTGGGTTTTTACTTTACAAATGCCTAGCTACATTCCTGTGATCCAATATGCAGATAACAGAGAATTGAGGAAAAAATTATCTAAAGCTTATGGTATTAAAAATCTATCAGGCAACTATGATAATCGTGAAACAATATTAGATATTATTTCATTAAAAGACCAAAGAGCTAAATTATTAGGATATGAAAATCATGCTAATTATACATTAGAAAAACGGATGGCTAATAGTCCTGATATAGTAATGAGTTTTCTAAATAATATATTAGAAAAATCTCTACCTGCTGCAAAAAAGGAATTAGAAGAATTACAAAAAATTGCATTAAAAGATGGAATTGAAGAACTGCAAAGTTGGGATTTTGCTTATTACTCCCAGAAACTTAAAAAACAAAGATTCAATTTTGATCAAGAGGAACTTAGACCGTATTTTAAAGCAGAAAATGTATTAGATGGAATCTTTGTCGTTGCAAAACGAATGTATAATTTAATTTTTACAGAAATTAATGATGTTCAAGTTTATCATCCTGAAGTTAAAACATATAGGGTTGAAGATTCAAAATTAAATTTTATTGGTTTACTTTATATAGATCTATATCCTAGAGAGACTAAACAGGGTGGAGCTTGGATGAATACATTTAGAACACAGGGACTACAGGATGGAGAAATTAAAAGACCACATATTCTTATAAGTGGAAATTTAACACCGTCTACATCTGATACACCTTCTCTACTAAGTTTTGATGAAGTTAGAACCGTTTTTCATGAATTTGGGCATGCTTTGCATGGTTTATTAAGTGATGTTAAATATTGCTCATTAGCAAGTCCTAATGTTATGTGGGATTTTGTTGAGTTACCATCTCAAATTATGGAAAATTGGTTACTTGAATCAGAAACATTAGAAATTTTTGCAAAACATTATAAAACAGATGAAATTATCCCATTAGATTTGATCAATAAACTTAAGGAAACACAAACATTTAATGCTGGAAGTAACAATAATAGACAATTATCGTTAGGTTTTCTAGATATGGCGTGGCACTCTACTGACCCCAAAACAATAAAAGATGTTGAAGAATTTGAAGAAACAATACTTGAAAAAACTAGACTTCTACCAAATAACGAATCAAATACATCTACTGGATTTTCTCATATTTTTGCAGGAGGTTATTCAGCTGGTTATTATTCATACAAATGGGCTGAAGTATTAGATGCTGATGCATTCGAATTATTCAAAGAAAATGGAATATTTGATTTAAAAACAGCTAGTTCTTTTGCAGAAAATATACTTTCAAAAGGTAATACTGTAGAGCCAATGGAGTTATATAAAAAGTTTAGAGGTTCAGAACCTGATGTAACTGCTTTATTAAAAAGAGATGGTTTAATCTAGAAATAAAAAAGCTCCTTATTATTTAAGGAGCTTTTTCTAGTTAAAGTATAGAACCAGGATTATATTTTTTTGATTCAGGATATTTTTTACTCCAAACATCAACCTGTTTAGAAAAAATATCAATCTGAGATTTTGCTGCACCGACAAGTTCTTCTCCACGTTTTACAATATTTTCTAATTCAGTTATGTTCAAACCAAGTCTGTTATCAGAAGCTAATCTTTCTAATAGATCATTTTTGATTACAACACCATTTCTTATATCTTTAACAGTTTGAACTGCATGTTCTTTTATTGATTCATGAGCAGACTCTCTTCCAGCACCTTTTTTTATAGCTTCCATCATTATTGTAGTAGTTGATAAGAATGGGAAATAGTGTATATTCTCTTTTTCAATAACTGCTGGAAAAGATTCAAATTGATTTAAAATTGTAAGGAATGTTTCAAATAATCCATCTACTGCAAAAAATGAGTCTGGTAATGCTACTCTTCGAACTACAGAACAAGAAACATCTCCCTCATTCCATTGATCACCAGATAAACCAGCTAACATATTCATATAACCATTTAATATTACATGGAAACCATTAACTCTTTCACAAGATCTACTATTCATTTTATGAGGCATTGCTGATGAACCAACTTGTCCTTTTGCAAAACCTTCTGACGCAGTCTCATTTCCTGCCATTATTCTTAATGTTTTTGCAAAACTACTTGGGCCACTAGTTAATGTATAAAGAGCACTAACAACAGTGTAATCTAAACTTCTAGGATATACCTGCCCTACAGCATTTATGGATTCTTTTATTCCTAAATGTTCTACTATTTTATCTTCTAATTGTTGTACTTTTTTGAAATCACCATCAAATAGTGTCATTTGATCAATTTGTGTTCCAACAGCACCTTTTATGCCTCTAACTGCATAATTATTAATAACACGATCTAAATGCTCTAATCCTAAAAGTAATTCTTGACCAAACATAGAAATTCTTTTACCTAAAGTTGTTGGTTGCGCTGCTACATTGTGAGTTCTTGCAGTAATTACTTGATCGCTATATTTTTGTGACATCTCACTTAACTTTACTAATGCTGTAATAGCTTTACTTCTGATGATTTGTAAACCTTTATATACCTGAAGTTGTTCAACATTTTCAGTTAAATCTCGACTAGTCATTCCTTTATGTATATGTTCATGCCCTGCTAGATCACAAAATTCTTCAATTCTAGCCTTTACATCATGTCTTGTAATTCTTTCTCTATTTTGTATGGACTCTAAATCAACACTATTTTTTACAGATTCATATTTCTTTATAACATCATCTGTAACATCTAGCCCTAAATCTTTCTGCGCTTTCATTACAGAGATCCATAATTCTCTCTCCATAACTATTCGACCTTCTCCTGACCATACATCTTTCATGGACGTAGAAGCGTACCTTTCTGCTAATACATTTGTGATTTTATTCATCGACTTCCTGCTAATTTAAATATAACTATTTATACACCATAATTGCTCAGAAATACTAGAGTATTGACTTTGTTAAACCTTAAAATATCTACTTTATAAAATAATATTAATCTTACGACACTATATATTGATTTAAACATATACATCTTATATTATATAGCCCAAATACATATATATAATATTTTACCGAATTGGAGAAAACATGAAATACGTAATAGTTGGTGGTGTTGCAGGTGGTGCAGCAGTTGCAGCAAGATTAAGAAGAAATGATGAGCACGCTCAGATAATTATATTTGAAAAAGGGGAATACATTTCATATGCAAATTGTGGTCTACCTTATTATGTTGGAGAAACTATAAAAGATAGAGAAAAACTATTTTTAGAAAACCCAGCATCTTTTAAAAAGAATTTAAATATTGACGTAAAAAACTTACATGAGGTTCTTTCAATTGATAAAGAAAACAGATCTGTTAAAGTTCACAATTTACATAACAGTGATATTTTATCAGAAAGTTATGATAAATTAATATTATCCCCTGGAGCAACACCTATAGTTCCCCCAATTGAGGGAATAGATAGTGATAAAGTATTTACACTACGAAATGTACCTGATGCAGATAAATTAAAGGCTGAAATTGATGATAACAAACCTACAAGTGCTGTTGTTGTTGGTGCAGGATTTATTGGTATGGAAGCAGCTGAAAATTTATATGAAAGAGGTTTAAATGTTTCAATTGTAGAGATGGCAGACCAAGTTATGGTTCCATTAGATTTTGAAATGGCAGCACAAGTACATGAGCATTTAAAATTTAAAGAGGTTGCTTTATATTTATCCGATGGTGTAAAAAAACTTAAAGATTTAGGAAACAGAATTGAGATAGAGTTACAAAGTGGAAAAAAGCTCTATACAGATATTGTTGTATTATCAATCGGAGTTAAACCACTTACTATTCTTGCTGAAAATGCAGGTATCGAAGTAAATAGAGGTATCGTTGTTAATGATTTAATGGAAACATCAGCAAAAGATATTTATGCTCTTGGGGATGCAGCGGAAATAAAACATGGAATAACAGGTATAAAAAGTATAGTTCCACTTGCAGGACCAGCAGGTAAACAAGCTAGAATTTTAGCTGATAATCTTGTATATAATACTTCAAAAAAATATAAAGGGGCTATTGGAACTTCTATAGCAAAGATATTTGATTTAACTGTTGCAACTACTGGCTTACCTGAAAAAATGATCGAAAATGGGGCTAAGTCTGTTATTATCAATGGTTCATCCCATGCAGGTTATTATCCTGGTGCAATGCAGTTATTCTTAAAACTTGTATTTGATAACACTGGAAAACTTCTAGGAGCACAAGGTGTAGGTTATGATGGAGTTGATAAAAGAATAGAAATGATTGCTGCAGTAATAAGAATGGGTGGAACAGTTAATGATTTAACTGAAGTTGAACACGCTTATGCACCACCCTATTCATCAAGTAAAGATCCTGTGAATATTTTAGGATTTACAGCAGAGAATGTTCTTTTAGGAAGATCTGATCATACTACATGGAAAGAACTAAAAAATATTGTAGATTTTAAAATTAATGAATATACAATATTAGATATTAGAACAGTAGATGAAAGAGAATTACACCCTATTTCCGGAACAATTAACTTAGATAAAAGTCTAATCAGAGAAAATTTAGATCAAATACCAAAAAATAAAAGTATTGTCATTTTGTGTTCTGGTGGTTTAAGAGCTTATTTATCAGAAAGAATATTAAAACAGGAAGGTTTTAATAATGTAAGTATATTATCTGGTGGTCTAAACATTTATTTTTCTGCAATTAAAGACCAGACAAATCAAATTGAGTTTTCTAATACATTACCTCACAGGGATGTAGGTGAATCAGTAAATGATCTAATTGGTGGATTTATTGATGTAGATGCATGTGGATTACAATGTCCAGGACCTATTTTAAAGTTAAAAAAAGAGATTGAATTAATATCTAGTGGTGAAAAATTAAGAGTAACTGCTTCTGATCCAGGTTTTTATAAAGATGTTACTTCTTGGTGCAATATGACTGGGAATAAAATTTTAGGTGTAGAACAATCCAAAGGTCAAGTTGTAGCTTTAATTGAAAAGTCTTCTAAAGTTGAAAATCATCAACATGGATTTACAGTTAACAACTCTGGAAATGAAGTAACAATTATCTGTTTTAGTGATGATATGGATAAAGCTTTAGCATCGTTAGTAATAGCGACAGGAGCAATTGCTTCAGGGAAAAAAGTTACTATCTTTTTTACATTCTGGGGTCTTAGTATAATAAAAGAAACAAAAAAACAGAAAGTAAAAAAGAATTTTCTTGGAAAAATATTTGGATTTATCCTACCTAAAAATTTAAATAAACTTGGTTTATCAAAAATGAATATGGGTGGGTTAGGTTCATTAATGATGAAAGGTATAATGCGTGATATTAAAGTAGATTCTCTTCAAACTATGTTAAACACAGTTGTTGAACATAATACAAAACTTATTGCTTGCCAGATGTCTATGGATGTTATGGGAGTTAAAGAAGAAGAACTAATTGATGCTGTAGAAATTGGAGGTGTAGCTAACTACTTAGAAGCAGCTACATCTGCTGGTATTAACTTATTTGTATAAAAAAAAGAGGGTTTAGACCCTCTTTTTTTTATTTGTTTTTCCATAATCCATGAAGATTACAGTAAGATCTGATAATTAAATCTTCACTAAATGGTACATAAAATTCAGCTTCTGGTCGATCTCCAGGCTTTAGCTCTTTTCTATTAACATAAGTTCCATTTATAACTTCGATCCATTCTATATAATGCTCTTCAGTCATTGGATGATTAGTAGAACCAACTACAATTTTAACTCCATACTTACCTTCATTTGCAATAGGAACATGCTTTTCTGTAGCTGAATCAGCAGTTTTTTCTTCTAATAAACCCATTGCTTGCCCACAACATGTTAATTTTCCACTACTACCGTTAGTAACTTCAACAACATTTCCACATACTTCGCATTTGTAAACTTCTAACTTTTTTGCCATAATAATATCCTCCGTTTTTAACTATTTAAATATTTAATAGCTTCTGGTACTGTATTCTTTGGTGAAACTTTATACCAAGCTTTTAATATATTACCTTTTTCATCAATTAAAAATGATGATCTAACTATACCCATATAAACTTTACCATATAGTTTTTTCTCTGCCCATACTCCAAATGACTCTGCAACCGAATGATCTTCATCGGAGAGCAATTTAAAACCTAAACTAAATTTATTATCAAAATTACTCTGTTTTTTTGGAGTATCTGGACTAATACCTAAAACATGAACCCCAAGTTTTAAAAATTCATCTTTATTATCCCTAACTTCACATGATTGTGTAGTACATCCTGGAGTATTAGCTCTTGGATAAAAATATATTAGTATTTTTTTACCTAAAAAATCATTATTGCTTACTTTATCTGCATTTTGATCTAATAGAGAAAAGTTGGGACATTTGTCTCCATTATCTAGTTTTTCTTCCATTTATTAACTCTCTTTAACTTTTATAGCTAGGGCTTTACCTTGATTAAAAGCAATTTCATGATCCTTATCAGTTGCAGAACCTTCCCATTCTAAAGGTTCTAAAAGGTTCCATTTTAATTTACTAGTTTTAGATTCAAAATCTCGTTGTGCACCACCGGTCCATGCATAAGAACCAAATCTAAAAACTTCTTTATTCCATACGTGTTTTGTAGAAAACATTTCTAAAACATTTGACATGGGTGGATACATTTTACCTTCATAGGTAGGCATTCCAATAACTAAACCTTTAGATTTCCATGCTGAAGCTAATATATAAGAAATGTGATCTTCTGGGATATTAAATATGTGAACTGGAATCCCTTCTGATCTTATACCCTTAATAACAGATGATACAATATTTCTTGTATTACCATACATACTTCCAACTACCATAGTAATCTCTTTTTCTGCTTTTCCAGACATATAATCTGCAAACTTTTTATATCTTTCAATAATAACTGCGGGATTCTCTCTCCAAATTATTCCATGTGATGGAGCTATTATTTTAATTTCTAAAGGTGTTAATTTATCGATGGCCCTTAGAACTGGTACCGAATATCCAGCAACAATATTAGCATAATAACGTAAAGATTCATCGTCATAAAACTTATGTTTCTCTTCACTTATTTGATCATCAAAGACCTCATGTCCTAATTCACCATATGAACCAAAAGCATCACAAGAGAACAATACTCCACTCTCTTTATGAAAAGTAACCATTGTTTCAGGCCAATGCACAAAGGGCGCATGATAAAATGTTAACTCTTTTCCACCAAGGTCTAATGTATCACCATCTTTAACAACTTTAACTAAGCCTTGATACTTGAAAAAAGATCTCAACATTTTTTCACCTTTAGGTGTTGTGATAATTTCAATATCTTTAGACTCTTTTAAAAAACCATTAAGCCATCCAGTATGATCTGGTTCTAAATGATTTAAGACTATGTAATCTATATCTTCAGGATTTACATCAATAGACTTTAATTGCTTTAATAGATTCTCAGGTGCATTATCCCAATCATCAACAAGATCAATAATTGCAATTTTCTCACCTTTTACAACATAGGAATTTAATGAAACACCTTCTGGAATAGGCCACATGCCTTCAAAAAGATCTCCATTATTTATATTTGAACCTAACTGATAAATACCATCAGCAATTTTATTGCTTTTTAACAAAAATATCCCCTTAATAACTTATATTGGAATAATATTACAACATGGCTGAAATAAATTCAGCCAGTTTTATTAATGTTTTGATAAATAATCTGCAACTCCGTCTTTTGTTGGATCCATAGCCTCATCACCTGGTTTCCATCCAGCTGGACAAACTTCTCCATATTTTTCGACATGTTGTAGTGCATCTACAATTCTTATAGCTTCATCTACATTTCTACCTAATGGTAGATCATTTACTACCTGATGTCTAACAATTCCATCTTTATCAATTAAAAATAGACCTCTTAATGCAATTGATTCATCAAATAAAACATCATAATCTGTTGCGATACTCTTTTTAATATCTGCAACAAGTGGATATTGAACGTTACCAATTCCTCCCTGATTTACAGGTGTGTTTTTCCATGCTAAATGGCTAAACTCTGAGTCAATTGATACACCTAGAACCTCTACATCTCTCTTTTTAAATTCATCTAATTTTCTATTAAACTCTATAATTTCAGTAGGACATACAAATGTAAAATCCAATGGATAGAAAAATAATAAAACATATTTCCCTCTATAACTATTTAGTTCTATTTCTGCAAATGTATTATCTGCTAATACGGCAGTTGCCTTAAAGTTTGGTGCTTCTTTTGTTACTAATACTGACATTCTGTTCTCCTTAGTAGTAATAATTACTATTAAGTTTAATTTAATCCTATTTTATTTTTTTGTCAAGCTTATTAGGAATTATTATTATTAGTTGACATTTTTTAATTGTAAGAATATTATTTTGTTAGTTAATTATATAGGGGTTAATAATGAAAGTTATAAAAAGAGACTTAAGGGAATCTAATATTGATATCAAAGAGATACGAAAAGCTTTAAAACAGGCTTGTGATGGTATTGATATAGATTATTTAGAAATCGAAAGTCATATAGACACTATATATAAGGATAGAATAACAACTTCTGAGATACAAAAATCATTAATTGATATAACTTCCAAGTTAACTTCTGTAGAGAGACCCGAATACCGAATAGTAGCTGCAAGATTGTTAATTATGGACTATACAAAGGAAGCTTTAAAAAGACGATCAACTGGAACTCATTATGAAAATTATTACGAGTTTATTGTTGAAGCAGTTCAAAAGGGACTATATTCAAAAAAAATATTAGATCTATATAATAAAAAAGAATTAATCGAAGCTGGAAAAAGAATAAAACCTTTATATGATTATGATTTTGATTATGCAGGAGCAAACTTATTAGCAAATAGATATTTAATAACTGATGGTGATAAACCTTTTGAGTTGCCACAAGAAATGTTTATGTCTATTTCCCTTTATTTAGCATCTTCAGAAACTGGAGATAGGATAGATATTGCAGAAAATATATACAATGCTGTCGCTGGAAGAAAAATTTCTTTAGCTACACCAATATTAATTAACTTAAGACGGGACAATGGAAATTTATCAAGTTGTTTTATTTCAGCAATTGATGACTCTTTAGATTCAATATTTTATAATATAAATACTGTAGCACAAATATCAAAAAATGGTGGTGGTGTTGGTTTAAATATTTCTAGAGTTAGAGCTACAGGATCAGCAATAAAAGGTGTTCCAAATGCTTCTGGAGGTGTTATTCCGTGGGTACGAATTATAAATGATACTGCTGTTGCTGTAAACCAACTTGGTAAAAGAGCTGGTGCTGTTACTGTAGCCCTTGATTTATGGCATTTAGATCTGCTTGACTTTTTAGAGTTGCAAACTGAAACTGGAGACCAAAGAAAAAAAGCCTATGATATTTTTCCACAACTGGTTGTTCCTGATCTGTTTATGGAACGAGTTAAAAACAGAGAAGAATGGACTCTTTTTGACCCCTACGAAATAAAAAAGGAATTTGGAAAAAACCTAGCGGAGTTATGGGGCTCTGATTTTGAAAAAACATATAAACTTCTTGAAAAATCTGAATTAAAATTAAAAACAAAAAAAGTTAATGCCATTGATATATTTAAGCAAATTATGAAATCTCAAGTTGAGACCGGTATGCCGTATATGTTTTTTAAGGATACTGTAAATAGATCTAATCCTAACAAACATGATGGTTATATAGGAAGTGGAAATTTATGCCAAGAATCATTTTCAAATTTTAGACCATCTATAATTGATAATGATGTCATTGACGGTTCTGTTATTAATTCAAGCTCTAGAGATGGTTTAGTACATACATGTAACTTATTAAGTTTAAACTTAGCTAATATTGAGGATGCTGAAGATTTAGAACAAAATACTAAGCTTGGTATTAGAATACTAGATAACGCATTAGAATTAACAAATTCACCAATATCTGAAAGTCTATTACATAATGATCGTTATAGAACTGTAGGTTTAGGAGCTATGGGCTTAGCGGATTACCTTGCTAAGGAATCTATAAAATATGATGAATCTGAAACTGTTGTATCAGACTTGTTTGAACAAATAGCTCTTTTTGCTATTGAGGAAAGTGCAGATATTGCAGTATCTAGAGGTCCATATAAAGCTTTTGAAGATAGTTCATGGTCAAAGGGAATATTTTTTAATAGGAATAAAGATTGGTATAATGAAAACTCAAACTATTCTACTCGGTGGTTAAAAGTAATAGATAAGGTAGTTAAAACTGGTATAAGAAATGGACAACTACTTGCTATAGCACCAAATACTTCTAGTTCTTTATTACAGGGTTGTTCCCCTGGTGTATTACCTGTGTATAGCAAGTTTCATATTGATAAAAATGCAAATGGAGCCATTCCTATATGCCCACCTTTTATAAAGAAATCATTTTGGTTTTATAAAGAGAGTAAAAATATAGATCAAAAAAATATCGTATCTGTTGTTTCATCAATTCAAAAATGGATTGATCAAGGTATTAGTATGGAAATATTATATAATTTAAATAACAATATAAGTGCAAAAGATATTTATGATACTATTTTTAAAGCATGGGAAACAGGGTGTAAAACCATATATTATACTAGAACAATTCAAAAGAATGGTAATATATCAGAGAAAGATGAGTCTTGTGTCTCATGTGCAAATTAAGGAGATTTTATTTTGTTAATAAAAGAAAAAAAACTTTTCAATCCCACAGGAAGTGATGAGTTAAAAGATAGAAAAATAATTGGTGGAAATAGTACTAATCTTTTTAATCTAAATAATACAAAATATACATGGTCCAACAAGCTATATCGATCCATGATGGAAAACTTTTGGATTCCAGAAAAAGTTGATTTAACATCAGATTTTCAGGATTATCAAAAATTAACAGAACCAGAGAGAAAAGGATATGACGGTATTTTATCCTTCTTAGTATTTTTGGATTCAATTCAAACAAATAATATTCCAAAAATATCTGACTTTATTACTGCACCAGAAGTGAATTTAATATTAGCTATACAAACATACCAAGAAGCCGTTCATAGTCAAAGTTATGCATACCTTATAGAGACTCTTATTCCAAGTGATAAAAGAGAAGATATTTATGAATTTTGGAGAGATGATAAAGTTTTGTTTAATAGAATTAGTTTTATTGCTCAGATATATCAAGATTTTCATGATCATGAAAGTAATGAAAATTTTGCACGGTCTATAATTGCTAATTATTTATTAGAAGCTGTTTATTTTTATAATGGATTTAACTTTTTTTATCTTTTAGCTAGTAGAAATTTAATGCCAGGTTCTGCTGATATTATACGTTTTATTAATAGAGATGAATTAACTCATGTTGTACTTTTTAAAGAGATGATATTAGCTATTAAAGAAGAGAATCCAGGTATTATATCAGATGAATTAGTCTATCCAATGTTTGAAAAAGCTGTTGAACAAGAGATTGAGTGGACAGATCATATTTTAGGTAATGAAATATTAGGTATAACCAATGAAAGTACAGAGACTTATACAAAGTATATTGCAAATCAGAGATTGATAGCGATAGGATTTGAACCTTTATATCACGGGTATGATCACAACCCATATGCACATTTGGAAAGAATAGCAGACACTGAAGGTGCAGGAGATGTTAAAGCAAATTTCTTTGAAAGTACAGTAACTAGTTATAATCAATCAAGTGCAATTAATGGTTGGGATAAGCTTTAATAATAATCATTACTAATATTGCATTATCTAATTAAATACTATATAATTTTATTTATTAGAGGAGTTTTTTATGAAAGTTATTGTTTTAGGAAATAATCACGCAGGAACAGCTGCAATTACACACATTTTAAAGGAACATCCAGGAACAGAAGTAGTTTCATATGACCGAAATGATAATATTTCATTTCTTGCTTGTGGTATTGCTCTATGGGTTAGTAATACTATAAAAAAACCAGATGGACTTTTTTATTCATCCCCTGAAAAATTAACAAAACTAGGGGCAAAAGTTCATATGAAGCATGAAGTTTTAGATATTGATTTTAAAAACAGAGAGTTAAGAGTTAAAAACCTAGATACAAATGATATATTTACAGATAATTATGATAAATTGATTATGGCTAGTGGATCATGGCCTATTAAACCTCCAATTCCAGGAATTGACAATGATGGCATCAAATTTTCTAAACTATTTCAGCATGCTGAGAATATTATAGAGACAATAAAGTCTGATAAAGTCCACAATATTACTGTCGTTGGTGCTGGATATATAGGAATTGAGTTAGTAGAAGCATTTCATAAACACGGCAAAAATGTAACATTAGTTGAAGCTCAAGATCGAATTTTATGTAATTATTTTGACAAAGAGTTTACATTGGACCCAACAAAATCCCTTGAAGAGAAAGGTATTGCTGTTAAAACTTCAGAAATGGTTAAAGAGTTTATTGGTGAAAATGGACATGTTACTAAAGTAATTACAGATAAAGCTGAATACCCTGCCGATATGGTTATTATGTCAGTTGGTTTTAAACCAGTTACTGAATTTGCAAAAGGTCATTTAGATATGTTACCAAATGGTGCTATTAAAGTTGATGATTATATGTATTCATCTGATCCAAATGTATTGGCAATCGGTGATTGTGCATCAATATATTCAAATGCTATTAATGATACAACATATATTGCTCTTGCAACAAATGCTGTAAGAATGGGTATATTAGCAGGCCGAAATATTATTAATAAAAATTTCAAACATCCAGGAACTCAAGGTTCTAATGCAATTAGTATTTTTGAATATAAGATGGCTTCAACAGGTCTATCAGAAACATCAGCTAAAGCTAGAGGATTAAAAGTTAAAACTAACTTAGTTACTGATTCAAGTAGGCCAGAGTTTATGCCAACATTTGATGATGTACAAATAAAAGTTGTATACGATGAGGAAACTAGAAGACTATTAGGTGCTCAGATAATATCTAAAGGTGATTATACTCAATGTATACATACTATTTCTTTAGCAATTCAGAAACAAATGACCGTAGATGATTTTGCATTAACAGATTTCTTCTTTTTACCTCATTTTAATAAACCTGTATCATATTTAACATCTGTTGCTTTATTTGCAAAATAATAAAAAACCCCTCAAAATTGAGGGGTTAATATTTATAGTTCATTTTTTTTATTCATCAAAATATGAACATGTGTTATCTCTTCTGAAATTATTTTATCAATCACATTTCTATCTTCTAAAGAATTAAATGAATCTTTAATACCAGAAAAATATAGTATAGTTTCATGCTCTCTTTTAATTGCCCAATCAATTACATCAGATAATTTTTGAACATTATCAAATTGTTTGTTAATATCATTACTATTATTAAAAATGGTGGAGCCCATTAATGAATCAAAATAAACTGAAATTACTCCATTAGGATCCCAAGTATTATCCAATACATCTGCTTCAGTCTTCTTTATATTTTTAAAAACTAAATCATGACCAATTTCTTCTGCTGCCAAAAAAGTAAAAAAATCAGCATATTCTGGAAAAGACTTGGCTGCTTTTGTATAAAAGTTATATCCAGATGTTTCAATGCTAATCGCTATATCTAAAACTTCATTTAAATTAAATTTCATATACCTACCTTCTTGTTACCTACAATTATTACAAAAACCATAGTATTCTAAAATAATTCCATTTATAGTATGTTCTTTAAACCATGTAGAATTTTCTTTGACAATTGGAGGTTGAATCTCTTCATGTATATCTTCTACAGCACCACATTTAGTGCATCTAAAGTGTGGATGTGGATTAGGTTTAGGATCAAATCTTTTCTGACCAGATCCTTCTAGTTTTAAAATAGTACCTTGTGAGCTCATCTGCTCTAAGTTTCTATAAACTGTACCTAAACTAACTTTTGGAAGCACTTTTCTTATTTCAGCATAAATTTCATCTGCTGTAGGATGATCTACATGTCTTTGAAGTTCTTCTAATATAACTTTTCGTTGATTTGTCATTCTTATCATATAAAACTCCTTTATATAAGGAGGCTAAGCCTCCCTAATTTTAGTTAAAATAACGTTTTAATAAACCAGCAAAACCTTTACCATGTCTTGCCTCATCTTTACACATTTCATGAACTGTATCATGAATGGCATCTAAACCAAGAGCTTTTGCTTTTGTAGCAAGGTCTTTTTTACCTTGACAAGCTCCATGTTCAGCTTCTGCTCTCATGGCTAAATTCTTCTTAGTGCTATTTGTTAAAACATCACCTAATAATTCAGCAAATCTTGATGCGTGATCAGCTTCTTCGAAAGCATATCTTTTAAAAGCTTCTGCAATTTCAGGATATCCTTCTCTATCTGCTTGTCGGCTCATTGCTAAATACATTCCAACTTCAGTACACTCACCTGTAAAGTTAGCTTTTAATCCCTCTAGAATCTCTTTATCAACACCTTGTGCAACACCAATAACATGCTCATCGGCATAAGTTGATGTATCTGATTGCTCAGTAAATTTATCAGCTTTAGCTTTACAAGTTGGACACTCATCTGGAGCAAATTCTCCTTCATGTACATAACCACAAACACTACAAACCCATTTTTTCATAAATTAATCCCCTTTAAATAATATTATTTTAATTTATTTTAACATACTGGGAATAAACTGTCTAGCTCGATAATCATTACTATTACTGTTTTACATTGAAAGCCCTATTGAAGCTCCCCAATTATATCTGCTATTTTCAAAATCATATACAAAATTAATTCCTATTGCAGGTAATGCAACCTTATTTAGATAACTTAATATACTAATACCTGGACCATGATAAAATTCAAGAGAATCGTTATATTCAATAATTCCAGATTCATAATAAATAGGTAGTGTAATATATCCCCAATTAAAATCAACAATTTTTATCTCATATTTAATTATATTATTAACATAAAAACTTGATTCTATTTGACTTTTAAATACTCTACTTCCTATTGTTCCACCAACTTCTAAAGGATAATCAATAGGATCAAATGAATACCCAGAATGAATACTTGCATAAAATAAGTTATTAAACAAAATTAATGAATTATCAAAATTTGCAGAAATTTTATTTTCTAAAGTATAATCATCAAAAGTTAATCTTGAGTTTAATTTAAGTGATATATTATAGCCTTTCTGGAAACTATCAAGTAACTCTAAGTTTGATAAAGTTAAACTTGGTGCAAGACCAATATAATTGAATTCATCTTCAAATAAATATCTTAATGAAATAGAGGATTCTATAATTTGAGAAAGTTCTTTCTTAAAGGTAAGACCTGTTGATATGTCTTGTATCGTACCAGTTTCGATCTCATCACCCCAGAAATCATCTTTAGTATAATCCCCATCACTATATGAAATATAATAGCTTAAATTTCCAAAAGATAACGGTGGAAAAGAATATGCTGCAAATAGACTAAACCCCTCATCGGAATACATAACTCCACTTACAAGGGATTGATTAAGACCTAATAAATTAGATTCTATAAAGAATGCTCCTAATAACATACTATCACTAGAGACGACAATTAACGGTAATGGTATTAGTGTCCATTTATCATTTAAAGAAATATTAAGTATTGTTTCGAGGTCATTAATTGGATCTAAAGTTACACTAAATTCATTAGTAAATAATCTAGATTTTCTTATACGTTGTTCTAATAAATCTAATTGATCATCAGAAATTATATCTCCAGGATAAAACTCAATTATATTAAGTACAGTCTTATTTTGTGTACGTTTTAAACCATCGATATTAATTTCTGATATGACATATTCAGTTGAATATATATTAACCGTAATAATATATAATATTATTACGATAATTTTTTTTAACATTTAATTTATTCCCACTCAATTGTTGCAGGTGGTTTTGAAGAAATATCGTATGTTACTCGCCCAATATCTTTTACTGAGTTAGTTATCATTGCGGATATTTCTAATAAGTCTTTCATTGGGAAGTGATATACATCCGCTGTCATTCCATCTGATGAAACAACTGCTCTTAGTGCTAAAACAAAGCTATAATCCCTTGCATCACCAGCAACACCTACACTTCTAACTGGTAATAAAACACTAAATGCTTGCCATATTTCAGCATACAACCCTCTTTTCCTTAGCTCATTTATATAGATAAAGTCTGCGTCTCTTAAAATATCACACTTCTCTTTTGTAACTTCACCTAAGATTCTTATACCAAGACCTGGTCCTGGGAATGGATGTCTGTCTACGATTTTGTTAGATATTCCAAGAATTCTTCCTAGCGCCCTAACTTCGTCTTTATACAAACGTTCTAAAGGTTCAATTATTAAACCAGCTTCCCTTTTTTCTTCAATTGCCTTACAACCAACGTTATGATGAGATTTAATAACCTGTGCATTTTTACCAACACCTTTACCAGATTCAATAAGGTCAGTGTATAATGTTCCTTGAGCTAAGAAATAATCACCTTTTAATGTATTTCGAATTTCATCTTCTTGAACTTCAATAAACATATTACCTATAATTTTTCTCTTTTTCTCAGGATCTGACTCACCTGCTAAAGGGCCTAAAAACCGATCCCTAGCATCTATTAAATGTAGGTGTTTAGCTCCAAGTTTTTTAAGATTCTCTGATACTTCTTCAGATTCACCTTTTCTCATCATACCTGTATCAATATACATAAAGTGAACGTTTTCTGGATTAAGAGTTTTTAATAGAAGCCCACCAGCAACTGTAGAATCTACACCACCAGAAATTAATAATAGGACTTTTTTATCCCCAACTCTATCTCTAAGCTTTTGTCCTTCAGCCTCAATATAAGCCTCCATACTCCAGCTTTTTTCAGCTTTACAGATTCCAGAAACAAAGTTTTCTAATATTTTAGTACCGTATTCACAGTGAGTAACTTCTGGATGGAACTGTAACCCGTATATATTTCGATCTTCACAGCATACTGATGCTGGTAATTCATGTTCAGAAAGAGCTGTTAGATTAAAATTTTCAGCTAATACATCTAAACTATCCCCATGGGACATCCAAGAAACAAAACCCTCAGGAATATCTTTAAATAGATCATTTTTCTTTTTGAAAGATATTTGACTTCGTCCATACTCTTTTGTCGCAAGAGCAGCAACTTTTCCACCTAAGTCGTAAGTTATTCGCTGTAATCCGTAACAAATGCCTAATAATGGAACATCTAAATTATAGATCTTTTTATCAGGGACTGGGGCTCTATCTTCATAAACAGAATATGGAGAACCAGATAAAATAACACCTTTAACATCAGAAGTTAAATGATCTTCTAGTTCTATATCTCCTGGAACAATATCTGTATAAATACCTAATTCTCTAATTCTTCTTGCAATTAACTGACAAGTTTGACCACCAAAGTCTAATATTAATATTTTGTCCATGGATCCCTTCTATTAAAAGTACAATTTCTATCTGCACCTACAGAGACGATACTAATAGGTGTCCCTGTATATTCTTCAATATAATCAATATATTCTCTAGCCTCTTTAGGTAGATCATCGTATGATTTAATCTCAGAGATATCTGTTTTCCAACCTTTAAAAGATCTAGAGATTGGTTTTGCTTTGTTTAATTTATCTATTCTTGTTGGAAATTCTGTAATAGTTTCTCCTTCTATATCATAAGCTTCACAAACCTTTACTTCATCCATCTGATCATAAACATCTAAGTGAGTTAAAACTAATGAATCTAAGGAATTGGAGATACATGCATATTTTAATGCAACCATATCTAAGAAACCACATTTTCTAGCTCGTCCTGTTGTAACACCATACTCTCCACCAATTTCTCTGATTAGGTTTTCTAAGTCTCCATCTCCAGATTCTTTAATATCTGATGGGAAAGGGCCATTTCCAACTCTTGTAGAATAAGCTTTAAAAACACCAATTACATTATCCATAGCTCTTGGACCCATACCAGTACCGACACCAGCTCCACCTGCACATGAATAACCAGATGAAACAAATGGGTAAGTTCCACTATCTAAATCTAATAAAGTACCTTGGGCACCTTCAAATAGAATCCTCTCATCTTTAATAGCATTTAAATAATAAGCACCATTAACAACCATAGATTCCATTTTATTTTTATATGGTTCTAAGAAATCTCTACTCTCTTTATCTAATGTATTATAAAACTCACTATCATATAAATCAGCAATTCTAATATTATCTCTGTTGGCCTTCTGAGAATATGCAATACCAATACCACGTCCTGTAGTTCCAATAGGTCTAATTCTATTTTTTTCCATCTCTAGGTCTAAAGCCTTGTGTTTTGGAAGTACTAAATGAGCTCTATCTGAAATTTTTACTCGACCTTCCCACTCAAGACCTTGTGCTTTAATCCCATCTAACTCTTTAAAAAGTTGTTCTGGATCAATTACTACACCATGTCCTAATAAAACATCACTATTGGGATATACAATACCTGAAGGTACTAAATGAAGTTTGTATACCTTGTCTCCATTAACAATAGTGTGACCAGCATTAGCCCCACCTGAATAACGAACTACAACTTTAGCATCTTCTGCTAAGTAATCTACAATCTTACCTTTTCCTTCATCTCCCCATTGGGCACCGATGACAACAAGTTTCATTTATATCTTCCTTAACTACGTGAATAATTTGGTGCTTCTTGAGTAATACTTATATCGTGAGCATGACTTTCTCGAAGACCAGCGGATGATATCTTAACAAATTTCTTATATTTCCGCAATTCATCTATGGTCTTACAACCGGTATATCCCATACCTTTTTTTAATCCGGTAACTAATTGTTCTAAATAAGCCTTCAATTCACCTTTATATGGAACTCTTCCTTCAATTCCTTCAGGAACAGGCGAATCTCCCTCTTTCATTTGGTATCTATCTCCAGAACCATCAACTATCGCACCAACAGATCCCATACCTCTATATGTCTTAAAAATTCTACCTTCAAATATTATTTCTCTTCCAGGAGCTTCTTTTAAACCTGCAAATAGATTACCAACCATAACTGCATTTGCCCCTGCACCAATAGCCTTAGAGATATCTCCTGAAAACTTAATTCCACCATCTGCTATTACTGGGATATCATACTTTTCTGCAACTTCACATACATCAGCAACTGCAGACAATTGTGGAACCCCAATTCCTGCAACTATTCTTGTTGTACAGATTGAACCAGGACCAATGCCTACTTTTATTGCATCTGATCCAGCATCGATTAATCTTTGTGCAGCTTCTTTTGTAGCAGCATTTCCACCAATTACTACAATATCATAGGTTGCTTTTATATCTTTAATACAATCAATAACTGATTTAGTATCTCCCGATGCGACATCTAATACTATAAAATCTACACCAGATTCTTTTAATAAAGGGATTCTTTTATGATAATCTTGTGGACTAATTGCAGCTCCACATAATAGTCGACCTCTTTTATCCATTGCAGCATTTGGATACTGCTCATGTTTTTCTAAGTCTTTAACTGTTATTAATCCTGTTAATTCACCATCATCGTTAATAATTGGAACTTTCTCAATTCTATGAGTATTAAACTTCTCTTTTGCAGTTTCAACAGTTGGCACACCTTTTTCAACAACTGGATCTTTTGTCATAACAGATTCAACTTTTTGAGTAAAATCTGTGCAAAACCGAAGATCTCGTCCTGTGATAATACCTGCAAGTTTTCCATTTTCAACAACTGGTAATCCCGATACTTGATATTTATCCATAATCATTCTAACATCTGCGATTGTTTGATCTTTACCAACAGTAATAGGTGAATCTATAACCCAGTTCAGATATCTTTTTACTTTAGAAACTTGTTTTGCTTGCTCTTCGTATGAAAGATTTCGATGAATTACACCAACTCCACCCTGTAGAGCTAATGCTATAGCCATTTTTTCTTCTGTAACTGTATCCATAGCGGCTGACATAATAGGTGAATTAAGGTATATGTCCTTTGCAATTCTTGTTTTAACACATGCATTTGCATAAAAAAAGTCTGCATAATCAGGTACCAATAATACATCATCATAACTAAGTTTCTCTTGAATTTCTAACATCTAAACAACTCCTTTTGTTGGTTTTATAACTATATATATTTTGTATTGTCCATTAATGAATTTTTAATAGAAATAAATTTAATATAATTTCTGAGATAATAATTTGTAGTTTTTATTTTAATAAGATATGTTTCCATAACAAAATATGCCAGAAAGTAATAATTTTGTAAAGTATCAGTAGTATTTTTTTATAACATTCTATAATCTTAAATCATGAAAAGATTATACTTATTTTTTATATTTGTTTTAGTTTTTTTTCTTTCATGTCAGGAACAAAACAGAAATGATAATTTAGAAAAAAAAGAAATTGAAATTAATAATATGTCTGAAGAAATTTTAGATGAGTTAGTACTAGAGGAAGATGATCAATCAAAAAACTCTATTGAGACATTTTTAGACATTGAGAGTCTATTTCCAGGAAAAATTGCGGTTGAAAAAAAGGATTCAAACCTTGATTTAGATGCCGCAGATGAACAATTTATTATATTGATTGATGAATTAAATTTAATCACAGTTGTTGTTGCAGATTTTAATAAAATCACTAGGCAGTATTTTGTTGCATGGGAAATAAGGCTTCCTTTAATATATAATTCAGATTTTTTAATGGCTGAACAAGATGTTTTAGGATTTAAACACAATTATGAATTAATTATGTCTGGGACTACAATTACAAATAATAATGCACTGTATATATTTAAAAAGACTGCTCCTCCAAAAGGTATACATATTTATTACAAAACAATTTTTTCCTATGAAACTACAGGTACTGTAGAATTAATTACTAAAAGTAGAAGTTTAGATTATATTGAAAGTAGAAAAGATAGCGATAAAGCTTATGATGTATTAGTTGAAAAGACTAATTATATTGATGAAAATACGATAGCTATAATAAAAGAAAAATGGGTTTGGGATAGACGAAATAATTTATATATTCAAGAAAGTAGTGAAACAACAGAACAAAAAATTAATGTTAAAGAAAAATTAACAGCCATTTTAAGAGGTAATAAATCTGATTTCAAGGATTTTATCAGTGGTGAATGGTATCTGAAAGATGATAAAGAAGAGATCCAAAATATTGTAATTATAGATGGTAAACGTGATGTAGTAATACTTCAATATAAAGATGGAATAGAACAATATGATATAACTAGGACTAGAAGAGTTTATCAGCAATTAAAGATTTTTCTTAAAAACAGTGAAGTATCGACTCTACCAAGACAACTGGTTATTACACTTAATAGTACTGATGAGATTAATGTTAAAATTGCTGATGATATTTTTTGGAATGGTGATTATACCCGGTTAAACAGTGATGTTAAGCACTCTCTATTGTCCAATACAAATACAGATATAAACAAAGATGTACCTTTCACCGGTATTTATAAAAATGTGTTATATTCTCTCAATTTCTCATTTCCAGAATATAAAAAGATACATTCTGAAAACGGAACTATTGAAGAAGGAATTTTTTCTTTACTTGAACTTTCAAATGGAGAAATGATCGTACAATTTAAGGCAAACAGTGATATAAGATCAGAATTTAAGATAACAAATTATCAATTAACCTATTCTGAACAGCAATTAGATGCACAAGCAATACGAACAATTAAATTACATGAGGGAGTATTAACAACTCATGGTATAGAGATCAAATCTGACAAAGATCCACTACGATTTGAACAGACTGAGGTTATGAATAATGAACAATAGTTACGAGAAGTTATTAGCAACGGTAAAAGCACTAAGGAATCCTGATGGAGGATGTCCTTGGGATTTAAAACAGAATCTTAAAACATTAGGACCTTCATTACTTGAAGAGTGTTGTGAATGCCTTGATGGTATTTCTAACAATGATAATAAAAATATAAAAGAAGAGATTGGTGATATAATTTTTACAGCTACTGTTATGGGTTATATCCTCGAGCAAGATGGTGTAACTACAGTAGCAGAAATATTAGGTGATGTTAATAATAAAATGATATCTAGACATCCCCATGTTTTTTCTAACAACAGAAACAATGTATCAACAAGTGAAGAAGTCTTAATTCAGTGGGAAGATATAAAAGAAAAAAAAGAAGGAAGAATTAAAAAAGGTATTCTTGATAACATTCCCAAAAGTTTACCACCTTTAGAAAAATCAAATGAGATACAAAAAAAAGTAGAAAAAGTTGGATTTGATTGGCCTAATATAAATGATATATTTGATAAAATTGTAGAAGAAACAAATGAAGTTAAGGAAGAAATAACCAATAATCACTATGATAATTTAGAATTAGAAATTGGTGATTTACTTTTTTCTGTCATTAATTTATCAAGATATCTAAAAGTAGACCCAAGTATAGCATTGAGTCGTACTAATAATAAATTTGTTCAAAGATTTAAATATGTAGAAAAACATATGAAACTTAAAAATTTAATATTATCACATGAGAATTTCAAAATCATGGATAATCTTTGGGATGAGGCAAAGAAAACTAATCTCTAAGTTTTATATATTTATGATATACATTTGAAAACTCTTTGTGTTGTTGGATATTATTAAATGTTAATCCAAAGTCTGGTAGGATATCTTTGGGGATAGATCCCTTTAGTGTTTTATCCACATTTAATAAGTTTTCTTTTCCGTATAAGTTCTCTAAAGTTACTTCATCGAATTTATTTAACTTTGCTAATAAACATCGCCAGTATCCAATTCTAGTTTTATCAATATATGTTAAATCCATTTGTGATAATAAATTATGTAACTCTTTTTTGTTATTAGACTGAATATAGACACATAACTCTAATTCATCCATTTGTAGATTTGATAAGCTATTATTAGAACTACAAGATATACCTAAATAATCTAATATGACCGCTGATCCAGGAATATAACACTCATTAAACCATTTAATACAACTCTTTAATTCTGTTTTACTAAGACTGTTATTTTTCAAAAATGATCGCACAACTCCAGATCTGTTTTTGTTATCATACTCTAGATCTTCTATTGGATATATTTCGGAAAGTTTAGGAATGATTGATTGAGAAACCCACATTTCACCAATATTATAAGCTCTGTAATAATAACTGTACCCTTCTTTTTTTAATATTAATTTAAGATAATCTAAGTCAGATAATTGGTTATCATAACTCCATAATGTAGACTTTTCACCAATCTGTTTAATTATATTAAAATGAAATACACCTGTTGAATTTATAAAATGCGATTCAATATTTGCTTCATCTGCAACTTGATTGATGTTATCTACTAATGGGCTAAAGTCTGAAATGGAATTTATTTTTCTTCCCTGAAGTAACTCTGTTAAAGTTCGTTCAATTGCAACTTTTATATTTGGATGACAACCAAAAGAACTTAGAACTGTACCCTCATTTTGATTAATCAGTAGAGCACATATAACTGGAAATCTACCATCTAGGGATGCATCTTTTATTAACAATGGATACCCATAAGATTCAATTTCTTCTTTTATTTCTAAAAAGCCAAGTGATTCTATATAAGAATCAGAAATATTTGGTAATGATAAACACTCTTGAATAATATAATTTTTAACTCCACGTTCTATACATTCAGACAAACCCTGAGTTAAAGTTTCAGTTTCACTATTTCCTGCAGATAGACCATTACTTGCATATAAGTTTCTTAACAATTCAATTGGGAATAAAGTATCTGAATTATCAAAACTATTATTAAAAGGTAGAGTTATTAAAACTTCAGGATTACAACAACCTGAATCTATAAGTTGTTCATAATCCAATAGATTTTCAGGATCATAAAAACTCCATAATTTTTTATTTAATATATTTTCTTTAAATTCTTTGGATTTTTTAACTTTAACTTCATCTGGAGAATATATCCATTTATTATTATCAAATAGACCATCAATGGCATAATCGCTAAAAAAATATCCTGTCCCTAGTCTTTCTAAAAATTCACAATAAGCACTAGCAATTGCATTTTCTTTTGTTGAACCTTTTCCATTTGTATAAAATTGGGATTCTGTATCCTTTAGATGTACTGACCATATATTTTTTATTGGGTTAATAACATTTTCTAAATTTAGATTAAAACCACAGTTTTTCAATAAATCTTTTACAATACTTATAGTCTCTAGAACTTCTCTTTCTTTACTTAATAGCATATGACCCTAATCCTTTATAATTAAACCTAGTTTCTTTAATTCATTACTCGTCTTTATTTTATTTGTAGTAAAAACTAAAAGTTTATATTTAGTTTCTATTAAATCAAAATACCAAGTTAAATTCATCTGTTCAAGTATATTAATAATTCCACTTGCATCTTTTTTTTGTTGAAACACACCGATAGTTAGTTCTTCTTCTATAATTATATTACTACTTGCTTTTGAATCTCTGTTTATTTGTGAATTAACACCTATATACTCATTAGGATTTTTTAGTCTTGAATATGGATTTTTTAATATATAAGATTCCAATGAACTTTTATTTAGAGTATCATTTTCATTAATTTCAAAAATATTTAATAAATAAAAATAATAACTGTCTTTATTTTGAATTTTTAATAAATATACTTCAGCCTGTTTCAAATTACCTTTATAAAAATAACATCTAGATAACAATGAAAAGTATTTATCTTTTAAATCTTTATCTATTTTACTATATTTAATTTCATTTAGTTTTTTTATAGCAACATCAAAGTATCCCAATTCTAAAAGCATATCGATTGAGTTTAATAATGAATTATAATCGATCTCATCTTTTATAGTATAAGCAGCTTTTTCATAATAAGTTCCTGCGTTATATATTTGACCTGATAATTCATAAATTTCAGCTATTTTTTTATACAAAACAGATCTTGTATTCCGGTATTTATTATATTTTACATACTTTAATAATAGGTTTAAAGATTCATCTATTGTTGGAAAAAGTGTTGCACTATAGTTTAATTTATATATTATTTCATCTTGGTTAATGTCATTTATATTTTTATCAAAATATTGAAAAATTAAATTATGAAAATTACTATAATCACCTTTAGCTTCATATTTTAATGCTTCATCATAAGAATCTGAAAAAGTATTTATTGGTATCAAAAAGAATAATATAAATAGATATTTATTCTTCAATTGTTGTAACTTTATCGTTTTTTTTCTTTTTTATACTTTTAATAATAATAAAAGGGATAGTTGTAACTACCCCTATTAAATATGCAAAGGCAAGGGCTACAAAAAGAGAGATATCTTTCAGTGTTAATAGGTCATTAAACCAAAATCTTATGTCAATTTTTGTTTCAAAATTTAGTCCGAAGAAACAAATTATTAATGTAACAAAAAATAACTGAATGAATAACTTTCTAATCATAATACCTTCCTAACTATTAATGTCTAAAACTTCTCTGTCCTGTGTAGACCATAGTTGCACCATTTTCATTACATGCTTCTATAGTTTCGAAATCTCTTATTGATCCACCAGGCTGAACTATAGCAGTAACACCTTGCTTTAATCCAATATCTGCACCATCTCTAAATGGAAAAAATGCATCAGAAATCATGATACTTCCAATTAAACCACCTTTTTCATTTTCAACTTCGTCAAGAATTTCTTTTTTGACATTCTCTTCTGTTAATAGATTAAATGGTGTTTTATATTTCTCCCATGCTTTTCTATCTGCTAGTTTTCTATATGCTTTATCAATTGCAATTTCAGCAACCCCTACTCTATCTTGTTCACCAGTACCTATTCCAACTGTAGCACCATCTTTCACATAAATAACAGAGTTACTTGTAACACCAGCTTCAACTAACCATCCAAAAATCATATCATCTAATTCCTTAGCAGTAGGTTGTCGATCAACTTTATAGTCAGTACCTCTATATGTTGTCTCCGCAGGTAAAAAATCAGATGAACTTTGAGCTTCTGGAGAGTATGAGTACTGAACCATCATACCACCATCAATCATTGCTTTGACTTCTAAAACTCTCTCTTTTGCAAATGACTGTAGTCTCTTCATATTTTTAACTCTAACAACTCTTAGATTCTTTTTAGTTGCAAATACTTCTAAAACACCATCAGCAAATGAAGGAGCTATAATTACTTCATGATAATATTCAACCATCTTATTTGCTGTCTCTAAATCAATTTCTCTATTTACTGCTATAGCACCACCAAACGCTGCTATTCTATCAGCCATTAATGCTTTATAATATGAATCTAAAGGTGAATTACCTTTTGCAACACCACAAGGATTATTATGTTTTACTATAATTGTAGTTGGTTCATCGATCATATATCTTAATATATTTAATGCACTATCAATATCAGCAATATTTATCTTTCCAGGATGTTTTCCAGATTGTAGGAGTTCAACATCTGAACCTAAATAGTTACCAGGCTGAATAGTTTCAACTTCACCGAAGTGTAAGTTACCATTAATTAATTTATATAATGCTGCTGGCTGGCATGGATTTTCTCCATATCTTAAACCTTTCTCTTCACCATCTATATTCCAAGTAACCTTTTCATATGTCATTGTCTGTTTATCAGTATCATCATTATAAAATGATACTTCCATATTATTTGGAAAAGAATCTGTATTAATAGTTTTATATGCTTGCTTTAAGTCTTTTTTCATCTATTTATCCTGGAAATCATATTGAGATGAAACAATATCCATCTCTTGTTTTAATAAAAACTCACTAATTGCACTGTCATAACTTGCAGTATGGGAAAATGAGTTCTGAGCACATTTAAATCTAGTACTAAGTGATAACATACCATTATTAGTTTTAAGTTCCTTAACTATATCAGAATAGAACTTAGGATCAGATACAGAAGCCACTCTTAAGTAGTTCTTTGCACTTGCTCTTAACATACATGGTCCACCAATATCAATATTAGCTCTAGCATCTTCTACAGTTACTCCAGATAGACTAATCGTCTCCTTAAAAGGGTATAAGTTAACAATAACCATATCTAATGCTACCCCTTCAGTCCTTAGTAGATCTGACCTATGAAACTCATTGTATGTTTCACTAAGAATTCCTAAATATATTTTAAAATCCAATGTTTTTACTAGTCCACCCTGCATTTCAGGTTGTCCAGTAAAATCAGATACAGCACGAAGGTTCTTGGCCCAATTTTCTCCAAGGTATTCTTTTATTTTAGTAAAAGTACCACCAGTAGAAAAAATATTAACTTCTGAATTTGTACTAATTAACCCTTCTACTAGTAACTCTATATTACTTTTATCAGAAACACTAATTAATACATTTTTAACAATGATGTTTTGGTCAATTTTACTTACTCTATTAAGAGCCATAAACCTTTTCTCCTTATATTAATTTATTATTTATTTGCTCTAATTGCTGATTGTACAGTGTTATACATAAGCATAGTTATAGTCATTGGCCCAACACCACCTGGTACTGGAGTTATTTTTGATGCAACCTCTTTAGCACCATCGAATTCAACATCACCAATAAGACGATAACCACTCTTTTTACTGCTATCTTCAACTCTATTAACACCTACATCTATTACGACAGCATTTTCTTTGATCATATCTTTGGTTATCATATGTGGCATTCCAGCTGCAGCAATTAATATGTCAGCTTTTAGACAATGCTCTTTTAAATTTTTTGTTCTAGTATGGCATATTGTAACTGTTGCATTTCCAGGAGTTGCTTTTTTAAATAACATATTTGCAACTGGTGCACCAACTGTATTACTACGGCCAACAACAACAACTTCAGCACCTTCAGTTTTAACATTTTCTCTTTCTAATAATTTTAATATTCCAAAAGGAGTACATGGTAAAAATGTATCAACACCTATCATCATATTCCCTATACTAACAGGATGAAATCCGTCCACATCTTTTTGTGGAGCAATTGCGTTAATAACTTTTAATTCATCTATATGTTTGGGTAATGGAAGTTGAACTAATATTCCATTAATTTCGTTATCTTTATTTAGTTTTTCTACAAGATTTAAAAGATCAGTCTCTTTAGTTTCAGCACTTAGTTCGTAACTTTTTGATAAAATACCAACTTCTTCACATGCTCTTTTTTTTCCAGTAACATAAGACATACTTGCAGGATCTTCTCCAACTAATATAACAGCTAAACCAGGTACTATATTTTTCTTTTTAAGCTCTAAAGCTTCAAGCCTTAATTCTTCTCTAATCTCTTTGGCAATCTTCTTACCATCTATTATATTTCCCATTCATATTCCTCTTATATTATTTTTATCATAATTAATAAGTAAATGTACATATTTAATGCTATTTTTAGCTATAAAAACTACTATGTTGACACCTATAAATAAAAAATATAAATTTTATATATTAAACATAAGGAATTCACTTGAAGAAAATATTTATATTTATATTTTTAATATCTTTATCTACCACTACTTTTTCTCAAGAAGATATAAAAACTTTTTTTAATTTAAATTTTACTCTTAACCCGATTTTGTCTGAAAGCAATATTATTAGAGGTACAACATTATCTCTTTCAAGGTTCATTACAGAAGAGTTTTTTTGGGGTGGTTCTATAAGAATTATGCATGAAAATTATACATCTCTATTGGGAAATATAGGTTATAACATTAATTTAAATACAAGGTTGTCATTACCAATATCTATTGGAGCAGGTTTAGGTCTAAATAACTTTGATTTTAATAACTTAACAGATGAATCATTTAATACATTTTTACATGCTCAAACTGGGCTAGAATGGAACATTGATCAGTTTTGGAAATATTGCCTTTATGTATCATACAATTATAATTTTCAAGATGAAGAAACAAACCGTTTATTTGTGAACATTGGTGTCTTGTATCTTTTTTAAGAACTTTTTCTATGCTGGGATACAGACCTTTTTAATGAATCAGGTTTTTTTATAATAATTTGGTTCTTGGACATTTCTATTTTATTGTTTGAAATTAATTTATCTAGTATTCCATTACACTCATGAATGGGTATTCCTGCCCAATGTGCTATATCATCCGCTGAAGCATCAATTACAGTATTTGGTTTTAATAATCCAAAATTTGTTTGTTTCTCAATTAACATAATAAATACGTCATAAACTTTAATTTCTAAATCATCAATTGTAAGAGTCATAAATCGTCTTCTCTGATCAAAAATACGCTTAGATAGAATTTTTAAAAGATTATAAGCTAGTTGTGGTTGACCCTTCATTAACATTTCAAAGTTATCTCTATTAAATTCTAATAATACTGAGTCTTCATGGGCAATAATAGATGCGCTTCTAGGAGCGTTTTCTAAAATTGCCATTTCACCAAAGAATTCCCCTGCCTTTAAAACGTCTAAAGTTTTTTCAACTCCGTTAATAACCTTAACAACTCTAACAGATCCTGTCTGAATTAGAAAGAATTCGTTTCCAGGTTCAAATTCGCAAAAGATCATATCACCTGTGGAGTAACGAACCTCAAATTTCTTAAATATAGACATATCCATAATTTATAATCCTTTAAATTCTTTTAAGGCTAATTGTGCTAAAGGTGTACCTTCTGCTCTTTTCATAACTTGCTTTAAAAATTGTGTAGCTTGAGTTTCATCACCAAGCTCTTTATATGAACTACCGACATAAAATAGAACCTCATTTAATTTTTCATGTTTTTTATGGTCAGTTAAAAATGTTGCATAATTTTGAATACAAGCTTTATATTCCATTTGTTTATACAAACATGCACCATTAAAGAATAGAGCATTCCCCATATAAGTACTATCACCAATTTCAATTACTTTAGTAAAACATTCTATAGCCTTTACAAAATTTTGTTCAGAAAGATAATTTTGACCCTCTTGAAAATATAAAGCTATTTCATCATCATCTACAGCTTCTTGTTCAAAGTCATCACTATAAGAACTTTCAGAAGAACTTGGCGAAGAAAAATTACCACTATCTATTGAATCAGTGTATTTACCAGATGGATAAACTTCTTTATATCTCTTAAAACAATAATTACTATATTCAGATTTACTTTGCTTAATAAAATATTTACCAAGATCAAATAAGTTATCTTCAGTTTCTGGAGTTGTATAAGATTCAATTTTTTGATCATTTAATTCTTTAATATCATTATGTATTTTTCGTAACTGATTTGAAAAAACGACTAATGTTTGCATCATTATTCGATTATTACCAAGAATAAATCCTTCAAAATCTTCTTTATTAAATGCTACTAATTCAGAATCAGATAATGTTGTAACAGTTTCAGAATATGGTTGATTACTTATTACGTTTTTTACACCAATAAATTCACCAACTTTTATCATTGTAAGAATGTCATCATTGGTTTTTAAATCAGTAGCTTTTGTTACTAATGATCCTTTTTTTAAAATATATACTCGTTTAGGGGCATCTCCTTTGAAATAAACAATTGAGTTTGCTTTATACCTTATTGTTTTAATGCCCATTAATTCTCCTATTTTATAGTTTAATAATAAAAGACCCCGCGTATAGATGTCAATAACTTTATTAAATTACATATACCTATTTCAAAATAATAAAATAAAAAGTAGATTTATATTAATGATTGATTTACATACACACACAACTTGTTCTGATGGTTCATTAACTCCTACAGAATTAATAAATGAGGCTAAAAAGATAGGTTTAAAAGCAATTGCTATAACTGACCATGATACTTTAGCAGGGCTAAGTGAAGGAAATAGTGCAGCAAAAAAAAATTCCATAATCTTTGTTCCTGGTGTCGAAATTGAGATATATCATCCATATAGTGGAGAGTTTCATCTATTAGGATTAGGTTTAAAAGAACTTGATGGAGAATTAAATCAAAAACTAGAAATTGTAAAAAATTATAGAAATGTTAGAAATATAGAGATAATTAAACTATTAAATAGAGATAATATAGATATTTCTTATTCAGATGTTAAATCTTTAGCTGGTGGTGATATTATAGCGAGACCACATTTTAGTAGATGTTTAGTTGATAAGGGTTATGCTAAAGACCAAAATGATGCTTTTAGTAATTTTTTAAACCCAGGATCACCATATTTTGTTGAAAAAGAGTCTTTAACTTTAAAAGAAGCAATAAGGTTAATTCATGGTGCTGGTGGTAAAGCTATTATTGCACATCCAAAATCTTTACATATTGCTTGGAGTAAAACTGAAAGTATTTTTAATGAATATAAAAAAATAGGCCTAGATGGAATTGAAGCGTGGCATGGAAGTAATAAAAAGAAAGAATGTGATAAATTTGAAAAGATTGCATCAAAGTTAAGATTGATTGTTTCTGGTGGTTCAGATTATCATGGTAAAAATATCAATGATAGAATACTTGGAATTGGTGCTGGAGAGAGATCTGTACCGGAAATTTTGTTGTCAAATTTTCTTTAAGGAGTAACATATGGTAAAAATATTAAAGGGTTATTCAAAAATCCTAGTGGAAAGTTTAAAAAAATTGATTTCGATTATTAAATTTTTTACTTTTCTTTTATTTGTATTTGCAACATCAATTTTAATTGTTTACCCACTATGGTCTTTAGCAAATACTTCCCCTTCTAAGTATACCTTTGTTGTTTTATCTACTTTTGGTATATTAATTATTGGCTTTTTTATATTTAAATTATCTGTCTATACCTATAAAAATGGTTTCAAGTATACAGTAAAAACAATAGTTTGGCCTTTTGTAAAAAAAATATTACAAATCAGCTTAACATTACTAATATTATTATCTTCAATTTATTTATATTCGACAAATGTAATCTTTGGACTTATTTTCACTGGGATACTGTTTTTTGTTTTTGGATATTTTAGGTTTGCATTTAAAAAGTAAGTTAATCATTATTTTACTTCTATTAAACTCATATTTATACGGTATACACCCAGAAGTAACTACTAAAAATAGTGATGTATTATTTAAACAAGTACAAGCTGAAATAACTGAAAACAGTAGAAGATTAAACCAAAACAAATCACACTTACCATTACAATTTTTTACATATAAAATAAAAAAAATAGACACCCTTTTTTCTGTAGCATCGAGGTTCAATTTACCATATGACTCTATAGCAAGTTTAAATAAGATTGATAATCAGCTGTTTTTTAAAGCTTTCAAAACAATTATGATACCTAGTTGTTCAGGTTTATTTACAGACTCAAGAACTAATGATAAAGCTGAAATTATAAAAATAGATGAAATAAAATATTATTTTACACCTGGTCAAAGATTTACAGGAGATAAAAGGTTAAATTTCTTAATAACTCCATTTAGAAGTCCACTTTCGGATATGATAGTTACTTCAGGTTTTGGACTACGTGAAAATCCATTTACGAAGAAAAATGAGTTTCATTCAGGACTTGATTTAAAAGCTACTTATGGTAGTAAAATATTTACTCCTTATGATGGAATAATATCTAATATTGGGTATTCTGATTTTTATGGTAATTATTTAATTATACTACATCCAAATGGATACTCATCTCATTATTATCATTTAGAAAAAATATTAATTGCAGAAAAGATAAAAGTTAATAAGGGTGATTATGTTGCTCAAACTGGGAATTCTGGGAAATCAACTGGTCCCCATCTACATTTTGAAATTCATTTAGATGGAGAACCTGTTAATCCCTCAATTTTACTTGGGGATGTATAACTATAATTTTATTGTTAATTTTCCATCAACTTTTAGATCACCTTTTGAGTCGATAATATTAACTTTGCAATCAACTAATGTAAAACCATCGTTTGGTGTAATTTTTTTAATCTCACCTCTGGCTGTTAATATATCACCTGGTACAGTTTTACTCTTAAAACTAACACCATATTTTGTTACATGTTTAATTCCAGACCAATCTGAAATAAGCTTTCCTAACATACCCATAATAAGCATTCCATGAGCAATAGTGCCATCTAAACCCGCTTCCTTTGCAAAAGCAGGAATTGTATGTATAGGATTAAAATCACCTGCAGCACCAGCATATTTAATTAGCTGCACCTGAGTAACTTCATCGAATGTATATTCTGGGATTATATCCCCAACGTTTAATTTACTAATATCTAATTTCATGAAAATCTCCCTAATTACTTGGTGGAACCATAATGGTCATCTTCGCGATTAATACATCTTGACCATTACGTTTAAATGTTGTTTTAAAACAAGCCATCTGCATTTTTCCATCTCTTAAAGAGTCTACAGAAACTGTACCAACTAGATCATCACCTGGATATATTAGTTCTAGATATTCATATTCCTCTTTTGCATGAAGTAAACGTTTAATATCGATACCAATTTCAGTCATTCTATCCCATATTTCAGGATAACCCCAAAAACTCATTAACGAAGCAAATGTTAATGGTGCTGGGCTATCTTTATATCCCTGTTCTTTAGCTTCATTAGTATCAAAATAAATTGGGTTTTGATCACCAATTGCACCGCAAATTTCTTTTATTTTACAATGTTCAACTTTAAAACTGTAAGAAGGAAATTCTTTTCCTTTAAAACTCATGTCTAATGCCATTTATATCTCCTAATATTCGAATATTACAATAAATAGATAAAAATGTATGCTTTTACTAATGAAAAAAAAGCTAAAATTATATATTTTATGGTAACACTTAATAAAAAAAATGTTTTAAATAGATAGGATTAAGAATGGATATTGAACTTTTATACAAAAAATATGGACCAATGGTTTACAGGCGGTGTAGAACAATGCTTAAAAATGAAGATTCAGCTTCAGAAGCAATGCAGGATGTATTTGTGCAACTTATTAATAAAAAAGATGTATTAACGATGGATGCACCATCAAGTTTACTTTATACAATTGCTACAAATATCTGTCTAAATATAATTAGAAAAAGCAAAAAAACACCTGAATGTGAGTCTGATGAAATTTTGTCTATCATAGCAAGCAGTGATAATACTGAAAAACAAATTATTACTCACATGTTTTTAGATGAACTGTTTAAGAAAGAAAAACCAACAACAAAAACTATTGCAGTCTTACATTATGTTGATGGTTTTACTTTAGAGGAAACTGCAAAACAAGTTGGTTTATCTGTTTCTGGTGTTAGAAAAAGACTAAGGAATCTACGGAAAAAATCATTATTACTTGAGGAGAAATAAATGAAAGAAGATAGAAGATATAATATAAAATTAGAACAATATAAATTAGATGAATTATCTCAAGTACAGAATGCGAATATAATTTTGGGTGCAGAGGATACTGAATACTTAGACTATATTGAGCAGGATAATAAAGACTTTTTCGAAAAATTTGATATTAAAAAATTAGCCGCCCAGACCCAAGTAGAAACCAAAAAGAAAAAGATTATAAATTTTCCTTTAAAAACCATAACAACTTTAGCTGCTGCTGCATGTTTAATTATAGTATTCAATATTCTTCCACATGAAATAAATGGGGATCCAGAAATAATATATTTAAAGGGAGTTAATACTTTAAATATATACAAAAAAGATAGTGATCTAATTAGTAAACTTAAAAACCTTGATAAAGTAAATGAAAATAGTTTACTGCAGATTACCTATCTTTCTAAAGATAAGTATGGAGTTATATTTTCTATTGATGGATTAAATAACATTACATACCATTTTCCTGAGGATATATATGAAACAACATATTTAGATATTGGAAAAGAGATTACCCTACCTACTTCATATACGTTAGATAATGCACCTTATTTTGAAAAGTTTTATATGATAACAACTGATTCATCTTTAAACATGAGCTTAATAAAAGAATCTATTTCTAAGATAAGAATATCTGATGGAAAAATAATTAAAGATTTAAAATTACCTAATGAATATAATATTGCGAATATTACGCTTTTAAAGGATTAAAAAAATGATAAAAAAAATATTATTGATATTATTGTTAATATCAAGTGCGACACTATTTTCATCTGAAACTAGACTAGTAAAGAGATATGCTATTTTAGTAGGCGCAAATAATGGTGGAGATGAAAGAGCTATTTTAAGATATGCAGAATCTGATGCAAAAATGATCGCCAATGTATTTGCTGATATTGGTGGTATAGAAAATAGTGATAGTATATTACTTCTTAACCCAACAAAATCATCTATTAAACGAAGCTTTGATAAAATGACTAATAATATTTTAACAGATGGGGTTAATACAAGAACTGAATTAATATTCTATTATTCTGGTCATTCTACAGAAGAAGGATTATTAGTAAGAGACGCATTACTAACGTATAAAGAGTTAAAAGAATCCTTAGAGAGTACAAATGCAGATGTTAAAATTGGAATATTAGATTCTTGTTCATCTGGAGCTTTTACCTTATTAAAAGGTGGGAAACATAATGCATCATTTCTAGTTGATGAGTCTGTAAAAACTACAGGACATGCTTTTATTACATCCTCATCTGAAAATGAGGCTGCTCAGGAATCCAACAGATTACAAGCTTCATTTTTTACTCATTTTTTAGTTTCAGCATTAAGAGGTGCAGCAGATACATCTTCTGATGGAAAGGTTACACTTCATGAAGCTTTTAGTTATGCATCAAATGAAACGTTGGCAAGAACAGAAGCTACTCAAGCAGGGGCTCAACATGCTTCATATGATTTTAGGTTAACAGGCTCTGGTGATATCGTATTAACGGACCTAAGAAATGCAGAATCAAAAATAGAATTTCAAGAAGATGATTATGGACGTTTTTTTATCCGAGATAATGAAGATAATTTAATTAGTGAAGTTAATAAAAAGCATGGTGTAACATTACAAATATCTGTTCCTTCATCATTATATACAATAATAAAAGAAGTAGATGGTATTTATTCAAAACAAAAGTTGCTTTTAAATCCAAATGATTCAAAAGTAGTTTCCTTGTATAAATATGAAGAGTTTACTCCAGAAAAAAATGTTGTCCGAGGTGGAAACACTAATGAAATCGAATATGATTTAGATGTACCTGAAATAACTGCAATATTTGGTTGGTCTACTTTTGATGAAGTCAGAGAGGCAAGTTTAGATTTAAATTTATTCTCTAAGGCTGGATCGTTAGAAGGAACACAAATATCCCTTGCAAATATGGTAATTAATGATGCAAGAGGTGCACAAATATCAGCTCTATTTAATTTAGATGGAGGAGACTTTACTGGTGTTCAAGTTTCAGGTTTAGCTAATACTGTTGGTGGCAACATTGAAAATTATGGTATTCAAGTTACAGGTTTATATAATTGGGTCAGTCATGGTTCTGATTCATTTGGTTTACAAATAAGTGGTTTATTTAATTGGATAGGTTCTGATACTGAAGCTCCAACAATTCAAATTAGTGGATTATTTAATAATATAGGTGGAAATTCCCACTCTATTACAATGCAAACTTCAGGTTTATATAATACATCAAAAAATATTTCAGGATTTCAAATAGCTGGATTATTTAACAGTTCAAATGATGTTAATGGAGCACAAATTTCAGGTGTTAATATAAGTGAGACCCTAAAAGGAATACAAATTTCGTATATCTTTAATTCAGCATTTAATGTTTACGGTGCCCAAGTATCTTTAGTTAATATTGCTGATTATGTATATGGTACTCAAATTGGTCTTGTTAATATTAATAAAGATATAAAAGGACTTTCAATTGGTCTTATTAATATATCTACAGATGGCATCCAAAATTTTAACTATAAATATAATACATCAAGTGAGGATCATATAATCGATTATCAGTTTGGATCTAGTATGTTATATCATCTGATTTATGTTGGATTACCTAATGATTTAGATAATATTGATAGATTATCTGTCGGAACTGGATTAGGTCTTCATATACCTATTGGGAACCTTTATATCGAGATGGATGCATCTCTAAACAATAAACTTTTATATGATAGTTCTGACCTATTTACTTATACAGGTAGTTATCCAAATATTAGTGGTAAAATTGCACTTCCTCTTTGGGGTGATGTTGCAATATTTGTCGGTATAAATTTTGATTTCCCTATTATAATTGATGAAGATGTTAATTTTAAAACTGATGAATTTAAATTTGATGAGTATGAACACTCTTTTTTCTTTGGATTAAGAATTTAACTATAGTAATTTACATAATTACAAATAAAATGTATTGTTAGCTCAATCCGGGGTGTTCACTAAATAAGTGATCTGAGACTAGACCCGTTAACCTGATCTGGGTAATTCCAGCGTAGGGAGTACACTTCTAGCCCCCCAAAAATTGGGAGATTTTAATGAAAAAATTACTTTTAATACTACTCGTTTTATGTAGTACAGTTCTATTTGCATCATCTAACAAAGAAGTTGCAGTAGAAACAGATGAATTAACAATTTATGCATACGATTCATTCACATCCGACTGGGGTCCAGGACCACAGATTATTCCTCTGTTTGAAGAAAAATATGGTATTAAAGTTAACATGGTTGATTTTGGAGATGCCGGTTCAGTATTAACTAAAGCTATCAGTGAAAAAGATAGTCCAATAGCAGATATTATTATTGGTGTTGATAACAATATGCTTTCAAAAGCATTAAAAGCTGATATTTTAACCCCATATTCAAGTGATAGTGTTAAAGCACTAGATAAAGATTTACAATTCGATAAAAAAAATAGCTTAGTACCCTTCGATTATGGTTATTTCTCAATTATCTATGATACTGAAGCTTTAGATAATCCACCTATGTCATTAGAAGATTTAACTAAACCTGAATATGCTAAATCTTTAATTCTTATGGATCCAAGAACTTCTAGTCCTGGTTTAGGATTTCTTTTATGGACAAAAGCAGTTTATGGAGATGACTATTTAGAATATTGGAATAGACTTAAACCTTCAATTTTAACAATTACTGATGGATGGTCTTCTGGATATGGCCTATTTACTCAAGGTGAAGCCCCAATGGTTCTTAGTTATACAACAAGCCCTGCATATCATGTCGCGTACGAAGAGACAACTAGATATCAAGCACTTATATTTGAGGAAGGTAACTACATGCAACTTGAAGGTCTTGGTATTATTAAGGGATCTAAAAATATATTAAATGCACAGAAGTTTTTAGATTTCATGTTATCTGAAGAAGCGCAAAATATTCTGCCAATGACAAATTGGATGTTCCCTGTAAACAGTAAAGTTGAATTACCAGAATCTTTTGATTATGCTCTATATCCTAAAAAAACATTACAACTAGATTATGATCTAATTGAAAAAAATTATGATATATGGCTTAACGAATGGGCTGAGAATTCAGTTAAATAGTGAATATTCAAATAGGGAAAAAGGGGTTAATCCTTTTTCCTCTAATTTTAATATTAATTTTCTTTTATCTACCCCTTATTAACGTACTTTCTAAGGGGTTAAATAGATCTTTTTTTTCTGAAATTTTTAACAGTTTTTATTACAGAAAAATTATAAGTTTTACGATATACCAAGCTTTTTTGAGTAGCCTTTTATCAATTATAATTGCCCTACCTGGTGCTTACTTAGTTACAAGATATAATTTCTTTGGAAAAAAAATATTTTTAGCTTTAGCTAGTTTACCCTTTGTATTACCTTCCATTTTAACAGTTTTAGGTTTTGTATTACTATTTGGTAATAAAGGTGTAATTAATAACCTCTTAGTAGACATCTTTAATTTAGAAAAGCCACCTTTAAGAATATTATACTCTTTAAAAGCGGTATTATTAGCCCACATATTTTATAATTTTCCCTTAGCTATCAGAATTATATCATCTAGATGGAAAAAGATTCCCCATGAATTAACAGAAGCTTCTAACTCTTTAGGTGCAGGAAAAATTAAGACTTTTTTTAGGATAACATTCCCTTTTTTAACACCAGGTATTATTACAAGTTTTACTTTAATATTTCTATATTGTTTTATGAGTTTTGGTATTATTCTTGTTTTAGGTGGTGGACCAAGTCTTTCTACAATTGAAGTCGAAGTATATCGTTTCGCAAGAATATCACTAAATTTACCGAAAGCAGCTTCTCTATCTATAGTTGAAAGTTTGATTACAGTTATAGTTCTATTTATATATTTAAAAAGTGAAAAAAGAAGTTCAAATTTTTCTAGTGGTCACAGTCTGGAAAAAAAATTAAGCAAAAAAAGTCTAACTATGTTTATTTTATATCTAATACCACTTTTTGTAATATTATTATCACCTTTAATTACAATAGTAGTTAGCTCATTCTTAAAAAAAGATGGTTTTACAAGTGGTAGCGAACTATCGTTACATTGGTATAAATCAATATTTGGTGGTTTGAATAATAAATTTAATAGAACTGCACTATATGCCATAAAGAATTCATTAATTTTAGGATTTTCAACAGTATTATTAACTGTGCCATTTTCTTTATTGATTACTTATAATTTAAATTTAAAATTTAAGTTTAAATCCTTATATACACTGCTGTTTTTTCTACCAATGGGAATCTCATCAATTATAATTGGTCTAAGTTATTTAACCCTTAATTTACCAAGGTCGTATATACTAATTGTTTTAGCTCATACAATAATCGCTATGCCTTTAAGTGTAAGATCTATAAATAACATATATAAAACAATAAATTACTCCTTGATAGAGTCATCAATGTCTCTTGGATATAGTAGGATTAAAACTTTTATTCATATTGAACTTCCATTATTAAAGAGTGGCATAACTACTGCAGCTATTTTTTCTTTCGCCCTCTCTATAGGAGAGATGAACGCATCAATAATGTTGGCTCCCCAAGAATTTGTAACTATACCATTAGCAATTTATCAGTTAATAGGTTCATATAACTTTTATGGAGCTTGTGCTCTAGGATCTATTTTACTATTTTTATGTCTGATTTCATTTAGATTTATAGATAATTTCGAGAAATAAAAAGCCCCTTATCCAGGGGCATTATATAATTATATTGTTAATTGTTTATGTGAACCGTCATGATAAGCTTCATCACGTAGTTTTGCAACGATATCATTAGATAGGTATTCTTCAAATGTACATTTTCTATCAATTATACCAGTGGGTGTAAATTCAATAATTCTGTTACATATAGACTCTACAAACTGATGATCGTGGGAGTTGAATAGTAAAACACCTTTAAAGTCTATTAGACCATTATTTAAAGAGGTGATTGATTCTAAGTCTAAATGGGCAGTTGGCTCATCCATTAAAAGAACATTAGACTCTTCTAACATCATTTTCGACAACATACATCTAACTTTCTCTCCACCAGATAAAACAGTTACATCTTTTAACGATTCATCCCCAGAGAATAACATTCTACCTAGGAAACCTCGAATAAATGCATCGTCTGGCTCTTTAGAAAACTGTCTTAACCAATCAGTCATATTTATACTTTCGTTAAAATACTCAGAGTTATCTTTTGGGAAAAGAGATTTTGATGTTGTAATACCCCAATTGATACTTCCAGAATCTGCCTCAACCTCTCCAGCTAATATTTGGAAAAGAACTGTCTTAGCCTGATTTTGAGGTCCAACAAATGCAACTTTATCTTCTGAGTTGATTTGAAAAGTTAAGTCTTTAAACAAAACTTCTCCATCCATAGTTTTAGATAAACCTTCAACTTCTAAAATAACTTTCCCAGCATCTCTTTCTGGTTTAAATGCAACATATGGAAATTTTCTTGAAGATGCTTTGATATCTTCTATATTTAGCTTTTCTAACTGTTTCTTTCTACTTGTAGCCTGCTTTGCTTTAGAAGCATTACTACTAAAACGTGCAATAAAACTTTTTAAATCTGCAGCTTTATCTTCAGCTTTTTTCTTTTGATCTTTCATCTGCTTAGCAATCATCTGACTTGTTTGATACCAAAAGTCATAGTTACCAACATATGTTGTTAATTTTCCATAATCAATATCAGCAATATGTGTACATACCTGATTTAAAAAATGTCTATCATGAGAAACTACAACAACAGTATTAGTAAACTTATATAAAAAGTCTTCTAACCATTTAATAGATTCTATATCCAAGTGGTTTGTTGGCTCATCTAATAATAGAATATCTGGATTACCAAACAGGGCTTGTGCTAATAAAACTCGAACCTTTACAGTATCATCTAATTCTTTCATTAGTGTATCGTAAAACTCACTAGTAACACCTAAACCTGATAATAGGATACCTGCTTCACTCTCTGCTTCCCAACCATTTAACTCAGCAAACTCACCTTCTAGCTCACTTGCCTTCATACCATCTTCGTCAGTAAAGTCTTCTTTTGCATATATAGCATCTTTTTCTGCCATTATTTTATATAATTTTTCATGACCCATTATAACAGTATTCATAACTGTATGCTCATCGTAAGCAAAGTGATCTTGGGCTAATACAGCCATTCTTTCACCAGGAGTAATATGAATATCTCCTGCATCGTGTTCTAACTCACCAGATAGAACTTTTATAAATGTTGATTTCCCAGCACCATTTGCACCTATTAATCCATAACAATTTCCAGGTGTAAATTTAATATTTACATCTTTAAAAAGTGATCTCTTACCAAATGCAAGGGATATATTACTACAACTTATCAATGTTAACTCCTAAACGAACAATTACTTATAAATTATTAATGTATAATAACAAAAAATATAATCTCTTTCTATCCTGATAACCGTTAATTAAAAGAATTTTTAACCTATTATCAGTATAGATTGACAACCATATGCTTTCATGGTAATTTTTTGTACTGAAACAATAATATAAGGACAATAATTAATGGCTTCTAAAACAACCAATTTTAACAAAAAAACTAAAAAGACTGTAAGCAACAAAAGTCTTGGAACTTTAATAGGTTCAGTACTTATTCTACTAGTAGTAGTAGTAAGTTTCGTAGTTGCACCAGCATTAACAGATTTAACCCAAACTAAAATGGCAGATATAGAATTAGGTTCTTATGGTGATGAAAAAATTACATTTAGTTTCCTTAAGGAAACTCCATTTAAAAGAGAATTAGCTTCACTAAGTTCAAATACTACTGATTCTATGGACCCTAGATTAGCTCAAGCTGCATACAAAAGAGCTGTAGTGAAAGCTGCTGCAATTGAAGATTTTACTTCAAATGGATATTTTGTATCTAAAGAGCAATTAGATGATGCTGTTTTAAACTCAGGATACTATAATGTAAACGGAAGTTTTAGTTCAAAAGTTTTTAGTAATACTACAGAATCACAAAAGCAAGAGTTAAGAAATAATGTTGAGCGTGAATTAAAAGTATCAAGTTGGCAGTATCATACTCTTCTACAACAAAAAAGAAGTAAAAAATATTTAGAGTTTATCTCTTCTATGAGTAATGAAAAAAGAAACTTTAATTATGTAACACTTTTTTATTCTGATTATCCAGATGAATTAGCTAGAGAATATGCAAATAATAACTCTAAAGTCTTTACTAAATTATTATTTTCTAGAATTACTGTTAATGATATGAGTAAAGCTGATGAGATACTTGAAAAAGTAAACAATAAAGAAGCTTCATTTAAAGATTTAGCTGCAACTTATTCAACTGATAATTTTAAGAATAAGGAAGGAGTTATGAATCCTACTTATGAATATGAATTAGAAAGTATTTTTGGTATTACAGATAGTGCAGATATTCTTTCTTTAACTACGACTTCAGCACCTTATGTTGTTGAGAAAGATGGAGAGATCATATTATTAACACTTACAGAAGATATTGCAGCACCAGATTTCTCTAACCTAACTGAAATACATAAATATCTGTTATCCTATGAAAGAGGAATGATTGAAGATCATTTCTATAATGTTATTAACGGAATTGAGGATAATGACTTAATTACATTAGGTAAAGAGATTAAAGAGACTGGCCTGTTTTCAATTAACTATGGAGCAGAACAGATGTTATCAACATCAGTTAATAGAGTAAGTCAGGATCCTATTTTTAGTAGAGCAGTTAATAATGAAAACTTTTTTACTACACTGTTTGATTTAAATGATTCTAATGTATCTGAACCTATTGTTTTAGGTGATACAATTTCTGTATTTAAGTTAAAAGAAGCTGTATCTGATGAAGCTTTAACTGATGATTATGTATTATATTCACTTGATAGAGCATTATTAAGCTTTAAAAGTTTAGTTAGTGAAGACCTAATAATGAGATCTGATAAATTTACAGATAACTTTTTTGCAGGTTATCTTGAGATCTTAACTATTAATCAAGGTATATAAAAATGACAGTAGACAAACCCTTACTTGTAGAAACTAGTAAGGGAATGTCTATTAAATATAAAAATAGACTATTATATTCTAAATATGATCCATTAAAATCTGTTTTAAAGCTTATCGATAATTTAAAATTTCAAGAAGATACTATATATATATTTACTTCTCCTCTATTAGGTTACGGATTAAAAGAGTTACAAAATAGAATACCTAATTCTTCTATGTTACTTCAGTTAGAATTAGATAGTTTGCTATACTCAATATCAAATAATAAAAATGATATTATAATTATTAGAAATGGTTTTGATTTCATTAGTATATTAAATAAATTAAATTTTTCTACATTTAAAAGATGTGAATTAATTAATTTAAACGGTGGTTATGAACTTCATAAAAGTGAATATGATAATATTTTACAAATTCTTTTAAAACAACTTCATACCTATTGGAAAAATAGATATACATTGACACAAATGGGCCATTTATGGATCAAAAATAGCATTAAGAACCTACCCTACCTTGATAAATCAAAACCATATACTGAAATTAAAACCAATAAGCCTATAGTCATTATTGGGGCTGGAGAATCTACAGAAAAGATTCTTGATCTACTTATAACTTATAGAGAAAAGGTATTTATTTTATGTGTAGATACTGCACTACAAATTTTATTAGAATACGATATTACCCCGGATGTAGTTCTAGCATTAGAAGCACAATTTTATAATCTGCCAGATTTTTATGGAGCTAAAGATAAAAACATCGATATAATATATGACCTCTCTAGTTATCCTGGGGTATTAAGAAACTTAACTGGAAATAAGTATCATTCTATTACAAAGTTTTCTGATTCTAATTTACTAACAAAAATAAAAAATATGGGTATATCCGATGAGATGTTACCACCTCTAGGTTCTGTTGGAATAACTGCAATTTATATTGGCTTAAAAATTGCGAAGAACTCTATATTTTTAGCTGGTTTAGACTTCGCATATAGACGAGGAAAAACACATAGTAAAGGATCTCCATACCACATATCATCACTTATAGGATGGAATAAGTTAAATCCAGGTGATAGCTATATAAACTGCTTAAAAAGGCCATTACAAGATGTTAAAAACAAAGTTGGGGATATAGAAAATACAGATACCATTTTATATGAATACTCTTTATATGCTAAGGAACTTCTATGTGGGACTAATAATATATTTGATCTTACACAAAATGGAATGGATTTAGGGGTTCCTTTAATCAATAATGATGAATTTATTAAAATTATTGATACTGAATATATATCCCCGAAAACTAATAAGTATCAGTATACGACAACTGGTTTGACATTATATAATGAGATAGAAATCGATTTAAATAACTCTCTAAAGGCTTTGAAGAAAGTAATTATTGGAGAAACTCAACTAAAAGATATAATACATATAGTTAATAAAGTGGGATATTTTTTTGAACATTATCCAGAAAAAGAACCTCTGAATAACTTAAATGAGTCAAATATAAATAGATATTACATAACATTATTACGTTTTAGTAAAAAAATTAAAGGCCAGAATCTAACTGGTTTCCCTGATTCTCCCAACTATCACCCATAGCAGTATATAAAAATATCTCAGTGTTAGTTGCAGTATTAGATTTTGTAGTAATTTCATCCATATTGACTTCAGTATATTCATCAACATATCTTAGAGAATCATATGGTATAAAACTAAAGTTACTAACTAATATTTTGTCACAAGTGGTATAACCTTCATCAACAATTTTTATTAATTTATTTATAGAGGACATTGATTCTTCTCTACTTTTAGCACTTGTTCTCAAAAAAAGGTAACCTATGATAACGTTTTCTTCTAGACCAGTTTTTTTTATATATAACTTTTTAGTTAATAGGATGTTTACTTTACTATTATAATTAGTTTCTGAATAAATAGAGAAACTAGTTACTAATATCAAAATAAATAATAATTTTTTCATCTTCAAATAATAAAATAATTCATAACTTAAATCAATTAGCAAATTATCTTGACCGAAAACAATACTAACTCTATTCAATTTTTAATTTTTAGGTTTAATAATTCTAAAATATCAAAGGGATTTTCACTCTTATCTAAGTCTTTTATACTAATTGCATCGTTAGGTGCGACAGTTATTGTGACTTTTGTTGGATCAACTATATAATTAGCTGCAAAATTAAGATATTCCTTTACATCTGGACTTTTAACAGTGGTAGATTGATATTCTAATAATCCAGATATCATTTCTGAAAACTCTTCTGAAGTTGCACCATATAAACTACCAAATAACGTTGTAATCTTATTAATAAAACCAAAATCATCATAACTAATGGAGCATTTGTATAGAGAAATATCTTCTATTTCATTATCGATATCATTAAGAAAAGTTTCTGTTAGCTCTACATTTCCTAATTTTAATGATAAATCTAACTCTCCTAATGGTTCTGAATATATATTTAATTTATTTAAATTAAAATCACCTGATTTATCTGCTTTATAGTCTAATTCAACATCAAATGAAACATTTTCTTCTAATCCGATATTTTTTAAGTTAAGAATTTTATCAAATCTAATATTTTTTGCTTTTAATACTAAATATTGTGGGATATCATTGGTAAGATCAATTTTCTCTATAGTAACCTTTTCAATTAATATTGACTCATCATCTTCTGATGTTAATCTAACATCAGATATAATCATATCTAACCCAGCTAAATTTAGATCTATTTCTCCATAAGATACTTTCATTCCACTTATATCAATACCATCAATGGCTAAATCAACTTGATCTGAAACCTTATTATTTACAACTGTATCCAAAATTAAATATGTTCCTATGATTAAAATTATTACTAATATAGCAATTACAATTTTTTTATTCATTTTATCTCCTATTTTTTTCTATTTTACTTTTTAATTAGTATATCTTGTTTAAACAATAATTTACTAGAAAAAAAAATATATATATACTAATTAAAGGGAGATTATAGTTTGGTAAAAAAAAATAATTATATAGTATACCTATTTATTGTCCTAATGCTATTAGCTTCATGTTCTACAAATAATAATATAAAAAATGAAGAGCAATTAAATGATTATACTCCTATAATTTTAAATAATAATTTATCAACATCTGGTATACATATATCCTTACCAAATTTTTGGACTATAGACAAACATATTAATGAATCAGGAATATTATTTTCTAGTACCTCAGATGATGATTCATCTTTATCAGTAGAGAAAATAACACCAAATTTTATCTATGATATTCAAAAAATGGTAAGTTTTTATGGTGAATATATATTTTCCCCAAAAGAAACAAAAATAACTAAATTTGATGAGGTTAAAATTGGAGAGCAATATATAATTAGTGGTAATGAAAATTCAAAAAATCATCACACAATGATTTGGTTTTATAAAACTTCAATATACTTTTTTAATTATATTTTTCCAGAAAAAGTTCCAAATGAGTTAAGTCTAATTTCTAATATATCAAAAACATTTTTTGAACAAAATCCTTCAATATCTATTAGAGAGAACTATGGGGATTTTAACTTCATCTCATATAATGGGAAATGGCAATGGGTCTCAGATTTTAATGATGGTTTCTTTATTGTTAATACTGGTGAAATAAATATATCTGATGACGATCTAATTGTAGGAATATGGAGCTATCAAACAAAAGATGAAATATTTTCTTATGAAAATAATAATTTTAACATTAGCATTGAAAGCAGATATATCTACCTTAATAACAGAAAATTATTAGTTGATATAATTGGTTCGAAAGACAGCAATGGATATATAAAATTATATTTAACTTTTCAATTATTAGCTAAAAATTATTGTATATATATATCTTCTAATTCAAAAACAATTTCTTTAGAGGGCTTATTAGAACATCCAGAGTTTAAGAACCTTTTAAATTACAATTTATTTCTAAATAAAGGTGCTGATTAATGAAAACTCCAAAATATATTTTAATTTCAATATTCTTTAGTTTAAATCTTTTTATATTTTCTGAAACTAAACCTGTAGTCTATCTTGAAAAAGTTATTAACCATTCTAATCAAACATGGTTAGATAGTTTATGTCTATCTATATCTAGTAATGTTTATACAAAACTATCACTTTTAAATAAATATGAAATAGTTCATGGTGAAACAGATCTAAATAGTCTAACCACTGAAGACTGGAAGGTTTTTTCTATTGATAATAAATATGACAGTATTATTACTGGAAGTTGTAAAATTGGAGAAAATGGTTATGAGATATCACTTACTGCTTATGACCTATTAAAAGAAGAAGTAATTTTTTCAGATAAAAGAATTATTGAAAATATATTTGAGTCATTTGATGTTGTAGATGAATTTACAATTACTATGATCGAGGGATTTAGTGGATTGCATATCACTTATGGTAATCTATCTATTAAACCTGATAATAATCGAGAAAAGTATTTATTTTTTTTAGATGATGTCTCATTTGGTAATCAGGTAAAAGAAATAAACCTGATACCTTCTGGAGAACATATTGTAACTATTTTTCAAGAAAGATTATCATCCTCAGAAAAAATAGTAGAAGAAAAAATTAACATTAAAGCAGAAAAACAAAAAGAATATAATTTTGTATTTCCATACTTAATGGATAAAGAAAGGGATATTTTAGACTTAAATGATACAATTATTACTACAAACTGGAGTATTAAGGATAACTTACCCAATATTGATGAATCATTTTTAGCAACAAATAACTTTTTATCCCAAGATTTTTTTAATTCTTATAGACCAGAACTTATAGATAAATATAAACAATGGAAAAGTATTTTCGAATATTATAAAGCTAAAAAAATATATAAATCAACAAGTTATAATAATCTTTTATTCCCCTTAAACTCAAAATTAGATATTGATATACCAAACTACCTAGGAGAAGTATCTAAACTTATTAATTTTAAGAGTAATTTAAATGATAAATATATTATACCAAATTTTAATAAAATAACTGTTAATGGAAATCCAAATGACTGGGTAAATATACCTGAAACACTAATTGATAATGTAAATGATGCTGTTAAAATACCTGGATTAGAATTTGTGGGTGGAGATATTAAAAATATAAAAAGCGCTATTGATAACAAGAATTTATATCTGTATTTAGAAACAGAGGATGGAAAATTTAATAAAGACTATATTTATAAATTTCATTTCTTAGGTAATAAAAAAATGATGTATAACATTTATCCTAAAAATATTAAGACTGAATTATTAATAAAGAATCAAGATTCCGGTATTAACATGAAACCATATATAAAAGCTGCTAAATTTGATTTTGGGGAAATACTTGAATTATCTATTCCATTAAAAGATTTAATTGAACATACAGATTATAAAAAATTCATTGATATGGAAATACTAATTGATTATAACACTAGTGAAAATTCAACCAAAAATATAGATAAGTATGATTTTAAATTGAATTTACCTTTAATAAAAATATTAACTCTTAATAACAATGATATTAAAAAACTTAACAATTCTTTTATGTTATGGGATTTTAATAATTCAACTGAGAAATGGACTAGTTCAGGAAATATTACTTCATCTGAAAAAATAGATTTAACAAGTATACTTAAATTAAATACTTCTTCTAGTAGAGCTATATTACTTTATTCTCCTGCATTTAAAACATCTAATTTCATAGGGAAAAAGCTAGAAATCAGATTCTGGGTTCCAAATGAGTGGAATAGTGAAATGGAAATACAATATTATACATATGATTCTTCAGGTAGGTGGAATGGGAGTGAAGTAGCACCAAATAGAGTAATAAAAAAGAATGCCTGGAATATTCAAACATATAATTTTACATCAGAAACAAGAGGAAGTGGAGATATTACCAAAATTATCAAAGTAGGTTTTGAGTTTATTAATTTACACAAAGGACTTAAAAATGGATTCTATATTGATTACATTAGAATAGTACAATAACTAAAGGGCATAATTATTAAAAGATTATGTCCTTTTAGTTATATTTTTATTCCTTATTGGTTAGAAATTGACTAATTGACTAATTGACGATTAATAATTAAATGTTTTTTGCTAAATAATATAATGGTTTAACACCACAACCTGTTCCACCTTTTGATAAAAATCCATTGTCTTTTTTTGCCATACTCGGACCAGCAATATCAATATGAATCCAGGGTATATTATTTGTAAACTCACCAATAAATAGCCCAGCTGTAATAGTTCCAGGACTACCAGCTGTATTTGTTAAATCAGCATCTTCATGTTTTATTAACTCTTTATATTCATCGAATATTGGCATTCTCCATAACTGCTCTCCACTTTTTGTATAACTATCATTCAGTAAGTTAAAAAAATCATCATTATTAGAGATAACTGGAGCTGCGGCATCTCCTGTACAATGTATTGCTGCACCTGTTAGTGTCGCAATATCTACAACTTTAGTTACAAGTTCCTTTGTAATTATATAATGCATAGCATCAATTAAAGTTAATCGACCTTCAGCATCGGTATTTCCAATAAATATTGTTTTTCCACCCATAGAATTAAGTATATCTCCAGGTCTATAGGAACTTCCAGAAATCATATTCTCACATGCGGCAACAACTGCAATTACATTCTTCTTTAATTTAGATTCACTAATTGCAGACATGGCCCCAATTACAGCTGCTGATCCAGCCATATCACTTTTCATATCAACCATACTTGCAGTTGGTTTAATGGACAGTCCTCCTGAATCGTAGGTTAATCCTTTACCTACTAAACCTAGAATTTCGCTATTTTTTGGTTCACCCATATATTTCATGATGATAAACTTAGGCTGTGTATCCGATCCATTTGCTACAGCTAAAAATGAGTGCATGTTAAGATCTTCAATTTCCTTTTTGTTTAATACTTCAACTTCAAAACCTGATTCAGCACCTATTTTAATAACTTCTTTTGCTAATTTTCCAGGTGTCATTATATTCGATGGTTCATTAACTAAACCTCTTGCAATAATATTACTTTTTGCTAAAATTTCAGCTTCAGATACTATCTGATAATATTTAGATGAGTCTTTTATTAGTATAGAGATTTTAGTTTCAATGTTATCATCTTCTTTTTTTAAATAATTATCAAAATTATAAACACCTAAAATAGTAGATTCTGATGCTGCTTTTACTATATTATCATTTATTTTTAGATGAGTTAAATCAATAAATACATCCTTACACTGCTTCTTATTCATTTCCCTTACTGCAACCGTAAACGATTTAAGTAAATTTCTATAAGTTGATTCACTTGATTTACCTAATCCAACTAACAGAAGATTTTTAACTTTATTACCTTCTAATATTGAAAAGTTATATAAACTTCCAGACTTTCCTATAAATAACTTCTTTTCTATTATAGATTCTAATGGAATATCATATTTCTCTAATAAACACTTATCTTCGAACAGTGGAATAATAATTCCCTCGAATTGAGTTATATCTAAATTTTCTAATATATTTATCATTTTTTCGTTTCCTTTCTTGTAAAAGATAAGAAATATCAACTTAATTGTCAATAAATTTACGACTAAAGAAATATGAAGAAAAGTGTGCTGATAATAATCAAAGGTTGTAAATTGAAGTACTGTGAAATAATTTCTATATTTAACTTTTATATCAGTTAATTGACTTCCAAAATAACTAAATTAGAACTACCCTATCTTTAAATTATTTCAATTTAGTAACGACTTCAATCTTTCTAGTGTTTATAATAATTAGAGATATTACTAATAATAGTAATTAATAACATCGGAGAGTAAAAATATGTCAATTAAGAATATAGGCAAAAAAATTACAAAAACAATAATATTTATAACAGTAATTTCCTGTACTACTATCAATAAAGTTGAAACGCCACCTCTATCAATAGATGTTAGAGATGATATGCCTGATGCAGTTGTAAGTTTCCTTGATGATAACGGATGGGATATGGATCAGTATAAGTCCATCAGCAATGATAAGGATATTAATTATAACAATCATAGCCGCTATTATTTAATAGATATAAATAGAGATAAACTTTGGAATGAATATACAACCCAGGATGCTAGAACTTCATGGACCGGTGAGATAATCGATTATGGCTTATTATATTCACAAGAGCATGATTCAGTTTTTACACTTAACGAAAAAGTTGATCTACCTTATGCTGTAGGACAAATATTTTTTCTAGACCTAGAATTTGTTAATATATTTAATATATGTGTAGCCTTTAAAATTACAAAAATAGAAAGAGAAGAGAAAATAATTGAATTTAGATATTTAGAGAAGAATTTTGTAAATGGATATCAATCAATTAAATTTATTTCTCTGCTTGATGAAAATGGAAATGATGTTTGTTTAATTGAGCACAAATCATATTTTAAAAGCAACAATTTTATACAGGATAAATTATTCTATCCACCATTCCATATCAAAGCTATTGATGACTTACATAATCAAGTTTTTGAAAGAATGAATGTTAAAAACAGTATAATATCAGAAACTAAAGCAAAAATAATGATCAATTAGTAGAGCACTAGTATCCTATATAATAATTGGTCATTTAAGGTTTTTTGGGTATAGAAATAATTCTACACCCAAATAATATTTATTTAGATTCTACAATTTGCTTAACAGTGATTTTTTCACCATCTAATTTAACTTTATGTATTTTTTTTACGGCTGTAAGTGCTTCTTTGTCATCTGCCATTTCTATAAAACCAAAACCTTTTGATTTCCCTGTTTTTTTATCCATTACAATAGTTGTGGATGAAACTGTTCCATAAGCTGCAAAAAGTTTAGTTAGCTCTTCTTCTGTTGTTTTTCTAGAAAGATCTGTTATACGTATATTCATAATAACTAATTTAACAGATTTCATATGTATAGTATATAATATTATTTTTAATTTACAATTATATAAGTTTCTTTGCAAGAATATGGCAATCAGTACTTAAAAAGCTCTATTAAGCTATCAATTAAGATGATAGCTTCTTTCATCTTGTATCGATCGAGAAGAGTTTTAGAATCGTTAATTACTAATTTAATATTATCTGAAAGGTCATATTTTTTTAATTCTAATAAAAGTTCTAGTGCTGGCTTTGGTTTTCTTTTTAATAATGAAGATTTTACATCCTCTAGTTTGTTAATTGTAGATTGAACATCAAGTTTATTTTGGGAATAGTTATCTTTTTTCTGATCATTTAATAATCCTGACTTTTCAACTTCCAATAATAAAGTTTTAAATAAAGAGTCTATAGTATTTAATAAATCATCAATATTGTTTTCATTATTTATTGATTTTTCAAGCTCAATCATACTTTCCCAGTATTTATCTATTCCAAGGTTAGACGAGACTCCTTTTGCAGTATGTGCATGCCTTTTTGCATCATCCATCTGATTTGATTTTATATAACCTTTTATTTTATCTGGAAGATCATTAAAGTTCTCAAAAAATTGTTTTAATAACCTGATATAAAGTTCCTGGTTATTTCCAGCCCTACTTAGACCCGTAACAGTATCTATCCCATCTATTTTAGGTATTTTGACTGTTTGTTCTAAAGATACCTTAGATAAAAGATCAATAGGAACTTCTCTCTCTCCAGGCTCTATCCACTGTGTTAAAGCTCTCCATAAATCTGTAGGATTTATGGGTTTAGTAACGTAGTCGTCCATCCCAGCTTCTTTAACTTGTTCACGAACTCCAGTCATAGCATCCGCAGTCATAGCTACAATGGAAATATCATTACATTTATTACCATTCCGTATTTTTCTAGAAGCTTCATAACCATCCATAACAGGCATCTGAAGGTCCATAAGTACAAGATCATAGATCAGATCTCCCCACACTTTTTCAACACCTATTTGTCCATTATCAGCAATATCGACTACAAAACCTGCCTGCTCTAATGTCTCTTTGGCGACTAATTGGTTAATCTCATTGTCCTCAACTAGTAGTATTCGCGCACCGATTATTTTATCAAATCCCTCTGGTTTTAGATCTTCTTTATTCTGGGTTTGTTTTTTAACCCCGGAGCTTTTTCCAAATGCTTCCATGATAGTATCTAGCAGAACTGAAGGATTCACAGGAGTTATAAGAATTCCATTTAAACTAGTATTTTTTGCCTGATGCATTATCTCTTCTCTGCCATAAGCTGTTACCAATATAATTTTTGGTGTATCTACATTTTTTAATTTTTCATATATTTGTCTAGTTGTTTCAATTCCATCTATCCCAGGCATTTGATAATCCATTAATACTAGATCATAGTTTTTATCAGTACCTTCTTTAAACAACATCAATTCTCGAATTGCATCCTCACCAGACGAAACAGTTGTGACATTAAAGGAAAAATCTTCACAATAAGTTTTTAAAACAATCCTAGCTGTCTCATTGTCATCAACTATTAATACCTTAAGACCACACATTTCTTTGGGAGGTGATAACATATCCTCGATAATTCCTTCAATGATTCCAAGATTAACAGTGAAATAGAAAATTGAACCCTCTCCATATACACTTTTTACTCCGATCTCTCCTCCCATCATCTCTGAAAGTTTTTTACTAATTGATAGACCAAGACCAGTACCACCGTATTTTCTAGTGGTAGATGTATCAGCTTGGGAAAAAGACTTAAATAATCTCCCACACTGTTCTTCTGTTAATCCTATTCCAGTATCTGAAACCTCAAAACGTACTAGTATATTTTTTTCATCTCTTTTTGTTATTGTGGATTTAACAACAATATTACCCTTTTCTGTGAATTTAATAGCATTATTTGTAAGATTTAGTAAAATCTGTCCTATTCTTAAAGGATCACCATTGAGGCTCTGGGGTATATTCCTATCCATACTAAATATTAGTTCCAGACCTCTATCTCGCACTTTTTCACCAATTAAAACTGACAAGTTTGCCAATACCTCATTTAGAGAAAATGATGTATTCTCAATCTCAAGTTTACCTGCTTCTATTTTTGAAAAATCCAATATATCATTGATTATTCCTAGTAGGTTTGTAGCTGAAAACCCAATTTTATCTACATAATCTTGTTGTTTAGGCACTAAATCTGTTTTGGACAAAAGACTATCTAAACCTATAATAGCATTCATGGGAGTTCTTATTTCATGGGACATATTTGCTAGGAAATCCCCTTTAGCCCTAGTCGCATCTTCAGCTTCTTCTTTTGCATCAATTAATTCTTGATATATTTTTGCATTATTTAATGCTAACGCAACTTGAGAAGCAAAGGCATTTACAGTATTTAACATTTCTTCATCATAAAAATCTATCCGAAAAGAATTAAGTGATAAAGAACCAATAATTTTTTCGTTTATTATTAGTGGCACACCTAAAAAAGAACGAACTTTTTTCCCATCTGTTTTATCAATATAAGCACTGATTTCCCTAACATCAGGCAATATAACTTTTTTCTGATAGGTTATTATCTTTTCACCAAAAGTTTTGTGTTGAAACGTAAACTCCTGCCCGACATTCATTTCTGCAGAAGAATAACCTACACTGTGAATTACATATAATTTCTTTTCTCGAACCTTAGTAATAACCGCACAATCATAAAAAACTACATCCTTTAAGTTATTTAATACCGTACTTAGAACTTCGTCCAATCCCATGGTACTTCTTAATGCAAGAGATGATTCATATAGTTTATTTGTACGCTCTAGGGCATTTTCTGAGATCTTTCTTGTCACATTTAATTTCTGAGCGACTCTTATTAAAACAATCATTATTATAGATAATAAAAGACCATATATTAGAATCTGATAAGATGAATTAACTTTAGAGGCCAAATATTTCCTAGTTGGTACCAACGATAACTTGTATACGTTTATATCTCCTAAAGATATATTTATGGTTTTTTCTCGATTATTTTTTGTATTTACCCAGTTGTCAGATGAATAAATAAGTTTATTACCACTTTCAACTTGGATCATATAATCGTTTTCAAATATATTGGTGACAGAATAAAAAAGTTTAGAGATATCAATATCCCCCATGATGAAACCTTTAAGGACTCTTTCTTCGCGCACTGGAATTCTAAGGTATTGATGATCTATATCTGAGATGTAATTATTAGTCTCTTCATTAACTTTGAATTTATTATTTTCTTCAGGAAGAACTTTACGTATAACCAGTGAGTTATCAATCCACACTATATTTTCCACACCACCAATGTTACTTACGTAAAAATTAGCTTCCTGCTCCCAATCTAAATCTTGCTTATTTAGATGTGGTTCACCAGAACTACCTAATTCAATTAGAGATATTTCTATGTATTCATATCTAGATTTAAGTTCATTCACAATATTTTCGGTAATGGAAACAGTATTTTGTGAAAGCTGAGCTAAACTATTATTTATTATTGTTCTCCATAAAAATATAGTCATTATTATTGCTAATATTCCAAAAATAAATCCTAGATATGGTGATGAAGAAAAAAAAGTTACCTTTTTTCCAAGGTTATGAACAATTTTTTGACTTTTATTATCATCCATTTAATTTAAACCTTCCTTTCTCCATTTTATTAAAAACACCTAAATAAATTCTTGTTTATCAAACTAATTACTTCTGTCTATCCCAAGCTTTATTCCATGTTTCTTCTAAGATTTTATATCCAATATTTTCAATCTCAGTTATATAAGAATCCCAGTCATTATCAATGTCTAATTCTCCAGTTATAAATTTTAAACTTACATCATTAACGTAGGGTACAAGAGTTTCATCTACTAAAGCTATAACATCAATCTCGCTTGTACCTAATTTAATGACTGGATTCATTTTCATAGTTTCACCCTCTTTCTCAGAATTTGAAAGGAATGTAACTATTTCCTTGGGTTTCTTAAAGTCTTCATACTCCTCGTTTTCATTAAGGTTAAAAATTAGATTAAATCCATATTCAGCACTAATATCCACTGTTCCGTTTTGGTTTTTTGGAGTTTTAATATTTGATAGAAATGTTTTTATATTATTGTTCTTTTCATAAGTAATTCCTTCTTCTCCCCATGTAGTTAGTTCCATACCATCTTCTGAATAGATTACCCAATCTAGAAATTTTATTAAGTCTTCAAAGTATGGTTTATCTACTACAGTAGCTGATAATGCTAAACCTTTTCTGAATTTGTTCACTGCAGGTAAAGACTTAAGTCCAACGGTACTTTCCATTACAGGTAGTGCTCTAAGCTCTGCATTTTCAAAACCATTAACCTTCAATTGTTTATTCCATTTATCAAAACCTGATGTAATCCAAGTAACAGTTACAAGTGCCTTACCAGTCTGTATTTTCTCCATAAAATCTTCATTACTTTGATTAAATGTACCTTGATCTAAGACACCTGCTTCATAACATTTATTTAAAAAAGTATACATCTGTCTATAATTTTCTGTCCCAGGGGCATATGTCCAGTTCTTTGTTTCAAAGTCGTAGAATCTTGTCCCAGACCATCCACCTGATATACCGTAACCTGCTCCCATCATTGAAAATAAATGAGCCCCTCCCCAAGATGCAGTAATAGGGGTAGATTCTGGATATAATTCTTTTAATATAACTAAACTATCAAATAATTCTAAATAAGTTTTTGGTGTAGCAAGATTATGTTTCTCAAAAAGATCATACCTATATATCCACTGCTGAACCTGTGTCTCTCTTTGAAATCCAGGCATTAGATAGTATTTATTATTATCTAATTTTAATTTTTCAACCTCAGAACTTAAGTTATGTTTTTCTATATAGGTTTTATAGTTTGGCATTAAATTTTCATAATCGCTTATAGGTAATAATTTTCCTTCAATGGCATATTTTTCTATTGTAGAGGGAAAAACTTTTAAAATAATATCAGGAATTATATCTGAACTTAGATAAAGATCTAATGCTTTACCATAATCTTTATTTGAGCCTAGTTTCACATCAAAAGTGATGTTATAATCGGTCTTATATTTCTCTAAGATTTTCCAATCTGCATTAAAGGGTGCACTTTCTACATCGTTGTAGAGTATTGAAGTTGTGTATGGTGTTATCTTATCATTTTTACATCCAGCCAAAAAAAGTATTAATAACACAATGATAAGAAGGGAATAGATAATAGATAACTTTTTCATAATAAAACCACCTTACTATAATTATAGGTAAAGTAGGTTTGACAAATCAATAAATTAATTTAGAAAAGCAATACTTCATTTATATCTAGATGATTTATTTAATTAAATTATATACATAGTTTTTTCATAAATAATATTAAGATTCATTACAATAATTGAAGAAATAAGTCATCAAACTGCTCCCATGACTTCTCTAATGAAAGATCTATACCATTAAAAATATTAACTTGGGTAGATTTTAAGGCTAGATATGTAATTCCACTGGCCACAAATGCTCCTAATGCGACAATATTTACTTCATTAAGTTCTGGGTATGTTTCTAATGCGAGTTTGGTTAATAATAATCCTTCATCTTCTCTTTCTATTTCTAATTTTCTAGTTAATTTATTAGGTTTATATAGTTCCTCTTTTAAGACTCTGAGAAATATAGGAGAGGAGAGAATCGTTTCCCTATATCTTTTAAAAAACCACTTAATAGCCTCTTTACCATTTGGCCATCTGTTAATTTTAATTCCTTCTTCCATCTGCAATCTTATTGGTTTCCAAAGATTAATGCTTTTTGCATATATTTCTAATAGACCATCCATGTCACCAAAATATCTATAAATTAGAACTTTATTTAATCTAGCTTCTTTAGCAACAGCATTAATTCCAAAATCTGAACCATTTAATAACAATTTTTCAACTGCGGCTAAAAAAATGTCTTCACTCTCTTTACGACTCATAAAATAAATCTACCATCAATCAGATAAAATGTCTTCAACTTCCAACCTAGGAGATCTTAAGAAATTTAAGTCTTTTGGTTTAGTTAATGACCATAACATTTGAATAGTCTCATTTTCATCTGCTAATAAATTATGAAAATTTTCTCTTAAAACACTCATTTCATGATATTCTTGTAATCCCTGACTTAAAGGTAATAAAGTCCCACCAATACCTATTATTTCCATCCAAATACCTTGCATAGACATTCCACCCAAAAACTGATCTTTAAGAGTATTTCCGACTGTATTCATAAGTAATAAGACATTTGCAGGTTCTATACCTTTTTCAAATATACTAATTGCCTGTTTACCATATGCTTTTGTAGAAATGGGAAATCCTGCAAAAAACTCAATAAAACCAAGTTTGTTTTTTGAAAAGTTAGGAAGTAAAGTAATTCCATAGGGAGTTTCATTTCTAGCTTTTTTCCCATAATGGGTATTTATTAAACTTTCATTTGCGGTATTTTCTGTAATCATCTCAACTCTAAATGAATCTTTGGCAAGTTGCTTTATAGGTTCAACTAAATCTGTATCAAAAATAAAAGTATATTTAACTTTTTCATTTGAATATTTTTTTTCTAGTTTACTCGCTTCATCTTTTGAGAAATCTATCTCCTCTACTGCATATTTTACTGTTGCAGATGTTAGTGTATCAATCAATAATGTTTTTTGAGCTATGATGTTACCTATATTCCATTCAAATAATGGAATGTCTTTATTAATACTAGAATCCCACTTTAGTGGTCCTATCCATTTAACATTTAATTCATAACCTTTTTGTAGCGCAGACAATCTAGCTACTTCACTAAATGCACCTAATGATAATATTAGTTGTCTTGAATATGGATCAGTTTCAGGTAGAAGTCTTGAACTATCTAAATAACCAATAACTTTAGTATCGGATATGATATCAATAGTCCAACTCTGCATATTGTGGGCATTTTGTGCCCATCTTGCATCATCTATTATATTATACCAAAAATTTTTGTTCTTTTTAACATCAACTTCTTCCACGTTATGACCTAAACAACCATAAACAGATAATATCAATAAAATGATTATTAAATTTCTCCACATAATGTAACCCCTTAATTACATTAAATGTAACCGCATAGTTACATGCTGTCAAGTGATGATTATTATATTTAAATATGACTTAATTAGTTGTATTATTTTTTACATTTAGGATTTATTAAATAAAAAAAATAACGACTTAAGAAAGTCGCTATTTCATGATCACTATTTACAGTTTTATGCTGCTTTTAAAAGTTCAACCTTGTTTTTTTTATCTTTAATAATAAAAAGTGTAAAAAGAACAATTGCAGTTACTAGACCAACTGGATAAGCAATCGCTGTTGATAAACCTAGCCCTTCTTTGGCTATTATTATATAAGTTGTTACAACCGCCGTCATAAAAGTTGCAGGAATTGTAGCTATCCAATGATTTCTATTTTTAATAGATAGATATGATGCTGTTGTCCATAATACAATTGTTGCCAAAGTCTGATTTGACCATGCAAAATATCTCCAAATTATTGAAAAATCAATGAAGTTCAATGCTAAACCTATTGCAAATACTGGTAAGGCAAGTAAAAGTCTATTTTTTATACCTTCCTGTTTTAAACCAAGAGCGTCAGCAATTGTTAGTCTCACTGATCTAAAAGCTGTATCACCAGAAGTTATAGGGCATGCAATAACCCCAAGAATTGCTAAAACACCACCAACTGAACCAAGAAGTCCTAAGGAAATTTTATTTACAACTAATCCTGCACCACCTGCTGATATTGTTTCAGCAAGCCCAGAAATTCCGCCATCAAAAAATGTCATAGCTGCTGCTGCCCAAATTAATGCTACGATACCTTCTCCGATCATTGCACCGTAAAAAACAGTTCTACCATATTTTTCGTTAGGTAAACATCGAGCCATTAGAGGGGATTGAGTTGAATGAAAACCAGAAATGGCACCACATGCTATTGTAATAAATAACATTGGCCACATTGGTAACTCTTTAGGATGCAGATTCGTAAGTGATATTTCTGGAATTGGCATTTTACCAAAAATCAATGCCCCACAAATACCAACTGCCATAATCAATAATACTGCACCAAAAATAGGATATATTTTACCAATTAGTTTATCTACAGGAAGTATTGTTGCTATAAAATAGTAAACTATTATCAGGGCTAACCAGAACCATTTATTTGCGAATATACCAGTCATTCCAAGGTTTGCTAAAAGTCCTGCAGGCCCAGCAATAAATACTGTACCAACTAGAATTAATAATAATACAGAGAATACCCTCATTACCATTTTCATTTTATCACCAAGGTAGATCCCAACAATTTCTGGTATACTTTTACCATCATGTCTTACTGATAACATTCCAGAAAAATAGTCGTGAACTCCACCAGCAAATATTGTTCCAAAAACTATCCATAAAAATGCTGCAGGTCCATATAACGCTCCCATAACAGCACCAAAAATTGGCCCAAGTCCAGCAATATTTAAGAATTGAATAAGATAAATTTTGTACCATTTTAAAGGAACATAATCTACTCCATCGTTTAACCTATGAGCAGGTGTTTCTCTATTTGGGTCACTACCAAATACTTTATCTACAACTTTACCATAAGTAAAATAACCAAGAACTAAAACGACTAATGAAATAATAAAACTAATCACACTTTCCTCCGAATTTTTAATATTTTAAATATGGAGTGGTTTTTGAAAAAAATGTTGTAGTTATACACAGATGGTAAGTTTTAATACATGAATTGTAATAAATTAGATACTTAATAGTTTTTGTAATTCATCTTTACGGCTTCTACTAACTGGAATTAGTGTTTCTGAGCATTTCATATTCAATCTATAACTATTATTTATCCACAATTCTACTGCCTCAATAAATTCTGTATTAATTATAAATGATCTATGACAGGTAAAAAACTTTGGTGAAATTAGAATTTCTTTAGTTTCAGAAAAACACAAGTTTGTTTTATATTCTCCTGAACTAGTAGTTATCCATACAAATCTACCTTTAGCTTCAGCAAAAATTATAGTATCAATTTTTATTGGAATTATCTGTTCACCTCTATAAACAGGTAAAAACTGTCTGTTAGTTTTTGTAGTAATTTTATCTATATACTTCTCAAATAAATTTTCAATATTGTCATGATTTAATTTCTTATTATCTTTTTTATTTAACTCTTTTTTTGCTCTATTGATAGATCTTTCAAGTTTCTCTAACCGTAAAGGTTTTAATAAATAATCCACAGCATGTACATCAAAAGCATCTACAGCAAAAGTATTATAAGCTGTTGTAAAAATAAATAGAGTTTCAATATTTTTATCAATTAAACTCTTTGCTAACTCTATACCATTTAATCCAGGCATTTGAATATCTAAAAATGCAATATCGACTTTATTATTAAGTAAAATATTTTTTGCCTCAAGACCATTTTTTGCAGATCCAAATATTTTAAGAAACTTAAAACCTTCTAATAAATGTAATAATTCCTCTCTAGCAGGCAGTTCGTCATCGACAACTATTACACTAATGGTATCATTAGACATACTTTTGTTCCTTTTCCTAATTTGCTATCAATTTTTAAACCATTATTGACGCCATAAACATTTAATAATCTTTTATGAACATTTGTTAATCCAACACAACCTCTATTTTCAATTAAGAGTGTTTTTAGTTTTTTTGCTTCTATTCCTATTCCATTATCTTCAACTTTAATTTTTACAAAATCTTTTTTTTCTTCTACTGATATTGTGACAACTCCCCCAGTAACGCTATTTTGTATTCCATGTTTAACTGCATTTTCAACTAGTGGTTGTAATATCAGTGGAGGTACTAATATAATTTTATCTGTCTTCCCACAAAGGTTTACTTCTAATTTATCTCCAAAACGAGCTTTTTCTATATCGAGGTAGGCTTTTACATGATCTAATTCGCTTTCTATAGGTATAAATTCGTCGGGTTCATGTAGTCTAAATCTATAATAGTCACTTAGATCCAATAGTAAATCTCTAGCTTTCTCAGGTTTTGTTCTAATAAAAGATGAAACTGTATTAATAGCATTAAAAAGAAAATGTGGATTTATCTGTGATTGTAACGCTTTTAATTCAGAGTTTTGTAATAACCTTGCCTGTTCCTCTATTCTACTATTCTCAATTTGTAATGAGAAAAGAGAAGCTAGTCCAACAGCAGTTTCTACATCAGAAGGGCTAATTCCGTATTCCACATCACGATATAGTTTTAAAGTACCAATAATTTTATTACCAGATTGAAGAGGGACAATTACAGCTGAGTTAAGACAACAATCTTCACATGAACAGTCTACTTCACTTTTACTATTGGCAATATATGTCCTTCCATCTGTAATAACTTTACGAGTTGATGCTGTTTTAATAAGACTTCCATGTAAGTGATGATCATTGCATGAACCTATATGGGTTAAACATATATCTGTTGTCGTAAAAGATACTGCAGCTAGATTGAGTTCTTTATATATTATTTTTGCTGTTTTAGAAGCTGTATTATAGTTAAATCCCTGTCTAAAAAAAGGCAAACTTTCGTGTGCTATTTTTAATATTTTTTGGGAATAAATTGCTGCTATTTTTTCTCGTTCTCTAAAAATAGAGTCAGCTATTGCTATAAACATTCCAATAGCTACTGCATTTCCAATTATCATAGGTAAACCAATTATTTTAACAAGTTCAACTGAGTCAGAAAATGGTTTTGCTACTATTAGAATTATTAACATTTGAGCTATTTCTGCTACCAAGCCAAAAATTGATGCAAAAAGCCATTTGTTACTACTTTTTTGAAATAACTTCCAAAGCAAAGATGCAATTAAACCCTCAGTTATTGTTGATATCATACATGCAGTAGCTGTAAATCCGTCTATGTCTATAAGTAACCTATGAACACCTGCTATTATTCCAGCCCCTAAACCTACAACTGGACCACCTAATAATCCACCTACAAAAACTCCAACAACTCGAGTATTTGCAAGTGCTCCTTTTACCGGGATTCCAGTATAAGTTCCAAGAATACCTATGCCTGAAAAAAAGATTATTAAAATTATTTTATCTTTTTTTGTCGTTTTAGGTTTTGTAAATATTTTCCTAAATAATTTGACTCTTGAAAAAATGAAGCTAAAAAAAGCTATCATTCCTCCCTGACTTATTAGATTTCTGAGTAGATCAAAATTTTCAAATTCAAATAACATCTGTTTATAATAACTGTATGTTCAACATTATATCAATAATAAAACTAATTAAACTTAGGTTAATTAGGGCAATTAGGGCAATGCTAAAAAAGTGTATGGATAAATAAATGTTAACAAATATAAACTTAATACCTTAAGAACCATGAATATAGTTCCCTGTTTGTATAAACTTCTTCTCTAATATCATGGTTTTTATCTTTTAATCTAGTAAATTCAATTTCTTCATTTATTTTATTAATTTCATTATACATAACTTCAGATTCTTTAATTGGTACAGCACTATCTTCTTCCCCATGAAAAACCCAAATAGGTAAGTTTTTCATTTTTATAGCATCTTTGGTAAAACCACTTCCTGCAGTAGGGGCTATAGCGGCAAATCTTTTAGGTGATTCTGCGGTCCATAACCATGTTCCAACACCTCCCATACTATATCCCGTTAAATATATTTGTTTAGGATTTATAGGGAACTCTTTAATCATATCATCTAAAAACAGATCTAGTCTCTGTGGATCCCACCAGTCACCATAAGTGGCTTGTGGTGCTATAACAATAAAAGGAAAACTATCCATATTTTCGATATTTGTAAATATCACATCGTTTAATAGATTTTCAACATAAACACTTCTTTGACCAGCTCCATGAAGATATATAATTGTTGGATAGGATTTTATTTTTTTATCTTTATTAGGTAAATACATGACATAAGAGTATTCAAGGTTAATAGTTTCACTTTTTTTGTGGATTGAAGTCCCAGTAAACTTCTCAGGATAATCTGGTATTGTGCTACATGAGATGAATATTACAAATATACAAAGTATAATTATCTTTTTAATCATAACTTTATATTACTAAAATTTTAAAAATAAATCCCCTTTTTTTTATAAAATAAACCTCGCCTATTGTCTTGTAAGACACTTTGACGAGGCTTAAATATTATCTAGTTATTTTTTACAATAGATTAAACATAACCTTGAGCCATCATTGCATCAGCAACTTTAACAAAACCACCAATATTTGCTCCATTAACATAGTTCACATATCCAGTTTCATCTTTACCATACTTTACACATGTTTCATGAATATCAGTCATGATCCGCTTAAGTTTTGCATCAACTTCTTCTGAAGTCCATGCAAGACGCATAGAGTTTTGACTCATTTCAAGACCTGATACAGCAACTCCACCGGCGTTAGCGGCTTTACCTGGACCAAAAAGAATTTTTGCATCGATAAATACATTTACTGCTTCTGGTGTAGAAGGCATATTTGCACCTTCACTTATTAAGTAACAACCGTTCTTAACAAGACTCTCTGCATCAGATTTACTAATTTCGTTTTGTGTAGCACATGGAAGAGCTAAATCACATTTTACTTCCCATGGTGTTTTACCTGCAAAATATTTTGCACCAAATTTATCAGCATACTCAGAGATTCGTCCACGTCTTGCATTTTTAAGATCAAGAACAAAAGCAAGCTTTTCTGAATCAATACCATTTTCATCATATATATACCCAGAAGAATCTGAAAGAGTTACAACTTTTCCACCTAGTTCAATAATTTTTTCAACAGCGTACTGAGCAACGTTTCCAGAACCAGAAATAGCAACAATTTTACCTTTAAAAGATTCTGATCTTGTTTTTAACATCTGCTCTGCAAAGTATACTGCACCGTAACCAGTCGCTTCAGGTCTGATTAAAGAACCACCCCAAGTAAGACCCTTACCAGTTAAGATACCAACAGACTCATTTTTAATTCTTTTATATTGTCCAAAAAGGAAACCGATCTCTCGACCACCAACACCAATATCTCCAGCAGGAACATCGGTGTTAGCACCAATATGTCTACAAAGCTCAGTCATGAAAGACTGACAGAAACGCATTACTTCGTTGTCTGATTTGCCTTTAGGATCAAAGTCAGATCCACCTTTACCCCCACCCATAGGAAGTGTGGTTAAACTGTTCTTAAAAACTTGCTCAAATGCTAAGAATTTTAGGATTCCTAAGTTTACTGTAGGGTGAAGTCTAAGACCACCTTTATATGGACCAATAGCACTGTTCATTTGAATTCTAAAACCACGGTTAATCTGAACTTCACCTTTATCGTCTGTCCAAGAAACTCTAAACATTAAAACTCTTTCTGGTTCTACCATTCTTTCTAAAACTTTCGCATATTTGTATTCTGGATTATCTTCTAAATATGGTAATAGAGATTCTACAACCTCTTGAACTGCTTGGTGAAATTCTGATTCACCTTGATTCTTTGCAATAACCTTTGCCATAAACTCATTAACTTTAACATTTGAAATAGTAGACATTTATTCTTCTCCATTTGTAATTATATTTTCAGATATTGAAACTAAAATTAGAAACTTTTAGATTCATAAATACCCAATAAATGATAATAGCTCATATATTCTATATGAATAGGCAGACAATATGATTTTAAGTGAAACACTTAAGGAATTACGTAATTCTCTTAGCATTAAACAAGAATAAATTAAACTTCAATTATATTATTTCTAATAGCAAACTTAACTAGATCAACAGCTGTTTTCATATTTAACTTCTGCATTATATGATTTTTATGAGATTCCACCGTTCTAACACTAATAAAGAGCTCTTCTGATATTTCATTATTAGTATAGCTATTTCCCCAAAGTTTTAAGATCTCAAGCTCTCTAGAACTCAAACACTTAACATCTTGATTATCAAAGTGGGTGTCATTTGATTTTATATCATTAATATATTTTTTAAGTAGTAGTTGTGTTATGGATTTACTATAATAATCGTGGCCACCTCGAAGGGTATATATAGCCTCTAACAAATCATTTCTATCGCTCTCTTTTGCTAGAAACCCCTTTGCTCCAGCCTTTATTGTTTTCAGAATATTCACTTCATTCTCTACTGCTGAGAGTATAAGAACTTGTATCCTCGGGTACTTATTTCTTAATTGTTCTAATAGGGTCATAACTGAGAGATCTAGAGCTACGGGGTGTAAAATAAGAATATTAATCTGACTAAGTCTTATTGTTTTTAATAGTTTTCCTATAGTATTTTCCTGAAGACAGATCTGAAGACCTTCTACTTTTTCAATTAAGCTGCAAATCCCTTCTTGTAGAAGTTTGTGCTCACTGTAAATTCCAATTCTAATATAATCCATTTCTAAAGATTCCAGGTAATTATAGATTTTTTTTCTTTGCCATCCATTAAAATTCTTAATGGTTTCCTAAAGCGCACATGTTTAAAATATTTTGTTTCATTAATAAGTTCTTCCTTGTATAATCTATCCCAATTAAGAAATTCTGCTTCTTTCTTGTTATTAACTGAAAAGTACCCAATATTCATAGATGTAATATTATGGAAAAAGTGTGACCCTAAGGATGAATCCAAAGGAAAATTATCTAAGCTAATTTCCACAATAATTTTTGCATTTGAAATCTGAGCCCAATTTACTGGTATTCCAAGAAACTGATCCCTTGTCCCCCAGCGACCTGGACCAATGAGTATATAAGGCCTTTTTTGATCCACCATAAGTCGGTTAAGGTATTCAATCTCCTTTACCATTTCCAGGGTTTTTAACTTATCAAATGCATCTTTATCAACATATATAATATCAAAAATATCTTTTATTTCGCCATTACCTAGACTTGTTTCTGTGTATAGAAGAGCTTCAGACTTCCCAAATTGCTCAAGATCAAAGTGTATGCTCCCTCTGCTTTCAACCATAGGTTTTGTTTGAAGAAGATAGAACGTTGGTAATCCATTTTCTGCTTCATTAAGATCCACAGCAAATTCAATTTCTACTGGAGATCCAAATGCTTCTTTAATAGTATTAAGAATAATTTCTAAAGTTTTAGCCAAAGGGATATAATCGTATTTAAGTATATTTGCAAAATTTAATATTCTTGGTCCAGCCGCAGAAAGTCCTGGAACAATTCTATCATTCTGCTGATCATAAACCGAAACACAGTGTTTTAGAGATCCATGTTTTTCAGCCTCACTTATGTTAAGCAGTACAAGAGATGCGAGTTCTCCATCAACTTCATAGTTCATATTATTTTTAGTACAATCTACAGCATAAAATTTAACCTGAGAACTGTTAATCAGATCTTTATTTGTATACATATCAACCTTTGGATATTTTGGTGAAAAACGGTAGGAACACATTCCATCGGAGACATAGGAACCAAGGCCTAAAGCTGTCATGGCGAATCCCTCTTCCGGTTTCATATCAGCCACGGGATAGTAGTTATAAGAACAGGCTGTTCCGCTAATATGTGGGTAATAATAATCGCCGTAATGGTTTCCTACAAGTTCTTGTAATACAACAGCCATCTTTTCCCCTTCCATTCTGTGATTAATGGCCTTGTAGTACTCCTGTGCTTCGTCGGAAAAAACTGATGCAAAAACAAGCTTTACAGAATCTTTCAATTTTTCGAGGGTAAGAGCCTTATCTTCACAGGTATTAGGGAGAATATAAGTATGAAAAACCCCAGCAAATGGTTGGGTAAAAGAGTCTTCTGATAAACTAGAAGATCGTACAGCAATTGGATTTTTAATCTGATCAAGATATGTTGCTAATTTATGTTCAAGTCCATTTGAGAGCTTCCCAGAAAGAAATGCAAGTTTAATTTCATCAAAGCTTCTATCTTTTCCAACAGACTTTCTGTAGAGTTTATTTTTTTTAATAAAAGAATCAAACTCCTTGGTACCTATAATCGCAGTCCTTGGTGTCCTGATATTAATTTCAGAAGAGATAGAAGAGAAATCAAAATTATAAATAAGTGTATTTATAAATGCCAAACCTCTACCTTTTCCTCCAAGAGATCCATCAGCAAAAGTTACTATATTTTGCTCAGTAAACAGAGTATCTTCTTCAAAACGAAAAACTTTACCTTTCTTTTTTTCATCCTGAGAATCTTTTATGATACTAATTAATTGTGTTCTAGTTAGTGATATGTTATCCAAGGATTCTATCCGCATTGGATTTATTGTTTTGGCCAGAGTTATTTCACCTCTTGCCATCAGCCAAATAGAATACTGATTTGCAATAGCATGTAAATAAAGTGTCTCGTCAGGAACAACTGCAAGTTGCTTTTCAAATTCCTTCAGAGTTCGAGCCTCTGCAATCTTCTGTCCATTTTTATCCTGAAAAATAAAGTTACCAAACCCGAGATATGAGTTTAGATACTTTTTTAGATCGTTTAAAAGAGTATCTGAGTTTTTATTTATGAAGAAAACATCAAGATCTTTCGCTTTCTTCTTGTTTCTAGCGTTTGAAGATTGAAGAATAATAGGCAATTTGACCATATGTGATTTAACATACTTGATAAAATTTATACCCGCTTTTTTATCTAGTTGCCCTCCATGGTCAAACTCAATATCCGAGATAACACATAATAGGTAATCCTTATATTTGTTAAACAGATACATTGCGTCTTCATAATTCCTAGCCAAAAGAACCTTGGGTCTAGATCTCATTTTACAAATTTTATCTAGTTCATTCTTCTCGACTTCTGGTAAAAGTCTCTGAACCTGACCAAAGACAATACTATATAACATTGGTAGATATTTTGAATAATAGAGACAAGAATCTTCAACTATAAGAATAACCCGAACCAACCCAACTTGGGTATCATTGGCCACATTAGCTCTATCTTCTATGGATTTTACAATAGAAAACAGAATCTCAGAATCACCATTCCAGTAAAATAGATTGTCCAATGTTTTAGATGATGTAACTTTTGCTTCAAAGTATTTAATATTACTCTTCTGATTAAGTAGAATGTATACAGGAAGAGAAGGAGTTTTATCTTTTATCTTTTCGCTTAGTAAAACCGGAGCTTCCCTATCAAGACCTGCCATTAAAATAACCAGATCAAACGATTTGTTATCTAACATTTCAAGAGCTTCTTCTGAGGTTGTAACCCCGGTAATTCTAGGTAAGGAGAAGAGGCTATATTGATATATTTCACCCATAAAACGTTCAAAAAAACCGTCTTCATTTTCAAGTATAAAGGCATCGTAAAATGTTGCGACAAAAAGAATCTCTTTAACTTTATATTTCATCATGTCCATATAAATATATTTATCGATAACTTGCTGATTAAAGAATAACTGAAGAGGTCTCTTATTAGTCATAAACATCTTTTTATACTCTTCAGGCTTCTCTATCTGCCTTTGCTTATGGACATTCTTTCTAAAAATATCCCGTCCTTTATTATTATTAAAATATCCACTTATCAGTTTTCCAATGTTAATTAGAAGGTCTCTCTCCTCCCTTAGGAAGGGTCCTTCGTCAGAGGTTGGAAATTCTTTAAGATAGACAACCTGAATATACCCCTTATTATTATCAATTGTTATAAAGTTCTCTTTCTGATTCCAGGATGTCTCTCTAAAACCTTCTGAAGTATAGTTACAGCCCTCATAATGGATTTTTACCTCTGTAAACTCAGGATACTGCCAGGACATCTTTAATATTGAAGTAATTTCAAACATTGTTTGATCTACAGGTTTATATTCTGAGATAATTTTTGATGTCATATTAATTGCTCTAAGCTCTTTAAGACGTTCATTATTTTCAAAAATAAGTTTTTTTAATACATCACTACCTGCAGAACCAGATATTAAACGAGCAAGATTTACTAGAAGGTCTCTCTCTTCTTTTAAAAAAGGGCCTTCATCTTCTACTGCATACTCTTTTAGTAAAAAGACCTCTATTTCGCCCTTCTTATTTCCAGGACACTCAAAACTCTGATGTTGTACCCATATACTCTCCCTGAAATTTTCACTTGTAAAAATCTTATCGTTATAACTGATCCTTACAACAGTATCTTCAGGATGTTTCCATGCTTCTGGTAAGATATTACAAACTTCTTCCAGGGACTCTTCTACAGAACTACTATTTTTAAGAATTTCAGAAGTCCTATTAATACCCCTTAATTCTTTTAAACGCTCAGTATTGTGTTCCAATAGTTCCTGAAGGGAACGATTGGAGTAAGTTCCAGAAATTATGGAGGCTAAAATATCTAGTAGAGATTGTTCTTCGTTTAAAAAAGGTCCAATATCTGCTTTTGGAAATTCTTTTAGATAAAATACTTCAATTTCAACTTTTTTGTTATCTGGAGTTTCAAAACTTTTATTAAGTGACCAGGTCGTCTCTTTAAATCGGCTACTTTCAAATACTTTTTCATCAAAGAAAATACGGGCTGCTGTATACTTGGGGAATTGCCATGCTTCTGGAAGAAGATTACAGATCTCCTGAAGTGAGTCGCTTAGTGTATTGTGTTTTTTTAATATCAAATTTGTCAATTGAATACTATTTATCCCTTTAACTCTTTCATGATTCTTAAAGTAGAGATTATCTAGCTTATTTTTTGAGATATAACCAGTAAGTATGTTTCCAATAATAGAAAGACAATTAAAACATCTATCACCATTTTCACCATATTTTTTTTCGTAATAGACTTCAAATACTCCGGAATTGTTCTCAGGTAGATCTAGAATAATTTTCTCGAGGCAATAGGTTTTAATAAATCCAGAGTTCATATATTCTACACCATCGATTATTAGTCGAACCGATAGAATATCTGTTAAACTAAGGGAACTCATTATCTCATCGACAACTTTCTGTAGAACTATATTCATAGGACTATTTATAGAAGTTAGTTCCACTATAGTACTTATTAGTTTAAGTGAATCCTTTTCTGCAATATCTTCTGTAACCACAGTAACCACTCCTGCTGTTTTTTATAATTTTGTAAATGATACTTAGTATTTATAAATGTATTAACTAGATCAAATATTATAGCACTGATCTCTTTAATTACTACAACTTTCATCTAGAGTAGATATTTCATTCAAATGGTTTAATATACAAAGGTTATGCTCTATCCCCTATATAAATGAGTTTGTTATTTTATTAACAACATCTATCACAATTATTACATTTTGGTTCATCATCAAACCCAAAATATGATTCAAGACTTTTTTTACGACATCTTTCATCTCTAAAATAATTAACAATTGATAAAAGCTTCTTCTGATCTCTTAATAATTTCTCTTCGTATAAGTTATTATCCAGTAAATTTTCAGAGAGTCCTTCGGCTATAATTTTAATATTTTTTTTATGTAAATCACCCTTTGTTACATTGTATCTTGCAAAAAGATTAAGTCCTGTATCTAGACGGAAATCAAATCTATTTTTATAAAAAAGCTCATTTTCAACATACTCTCTACCAAAAGCGTGAACCTTGGTCTCCTGGTTTTTAAGTAAGAAATAAAGTTTTTTAAGAAAGATTGGGTCAGGATTAGACCATTTTATAAAATCCATATGAATTGTAAGATCGTCCTGGGAATATAACATTTTACATAGGGAGGGTTTTCCATCACGTCCTGCCCTACCAATCTCCTGATAATAAGATTCTAAACTACCTGGAATTTCAGCGTGTATAACATAACGAATATCAGACTTATCAATTCCCATTCCAAAAGAATTTGTTGCCAAAATTAGTTTATCAGATTTCATAAATATATCTTGTACTTTTTTTCTCTCTCTATTGTCTAATTTACCATGATATATCAGATGAGGAATTTTTAAAGTATCTAGTTTCTCTGAGAATATACTTAAAGTCTTAATAAGGGAAAAATAGACAATTCCACTTCCTTGAATGTCGTGACTTATTCTTTTTATCTCTTCTATTTTATCAGAATCACTAAAGAACTCATCTGCAACTAGTTTTAAATTTGGTCTATTAATACCCTGATGAAATATTTTCATCTCAGTGTCAGAAAACCCTAAACTAGAAATAATATCAGATTGTACTTCTATAGTTGCAGTTGCAGTTAGTGCTATCACCCTTGGAATTTTAAGTAGAGATATAAGTTCAGATATTCTTGAGTATTCAGGTCTAAAATCATGTCCCCAGGTCGAAATACAGTGAGCTTCATCAACTGCAAGAAGGTCTATATTCGCTCTTTTAATCTTTAATCTAAAATCTTCATTATTAAATCTCTCTGGTGTAACATATAAAAACTTAGTTTTGCCATATACAAAATCATCGAGTCTTTTAATTCTATCCTTAGCCGGTACAGTTGAATTTATATATGATGCTTTGATACCTCTTTTTTTAAGACTATCAACCTGATCTTTCATCAGAGATATTAGTGGACTTAATACAAGGGTCCCACCTTTAAAACAGAGTCCTGGCAGTTGGTAACATAGTGATTTACCACCACCAGTAGGCATGAGTACTAAACTATGTCCATTATCAATATTTAATAATCTCTCGATAATTTCTTTCTGATTTCCTCTAAAATCTTCTATATTAAAAGTGTTCTTAAGTACTTCTTTAATGTTCATTTAAGTAATATATCAGTTTTTATTTTGTTGACCTAGTGTATATACCATTCCCTTAAATACTTTGTGGACTAATTACAAATTTATAAAAACACTAGGATAGTAACACTTTATATGAAATTAGATGTTTAATTATTAGTTGATTTATAACCATACGTTTAAGGTTAATTTAACCAGTTAAAGGTAAATCAAACCTCATAAACCTAAAAAAATTAGATTGTTTGTATTGTAAAAAAGTTGGCACTAAAATTGTATATAGATTAATAAATAAATATATTATCTTAAAATTATATTATTGGAGAAAAAATGAGTGTTATAAAACTAAATAATGTTAAGAAGAACTATCTTCTTGGGAAAGTAACTGTGCCTGCATTAAGAGGAATCGATCTTGAAATTAATTCAGGTGATTTTATGTCTATTGCAGGACCTTCTGGTTCCGGGAAATCAACTCTGCTTAATATGATAGGCTGTATAGATAGATCTACGGAAGGTGAAATAATTGTAGATGGACATAACATTAATGAATTAAATGATCGTGATCTAACAACACTCCGACATAAAACAGTGGGGTTTATTTTCCAGTCATTTAATCTCATCCCTGTACTGAATATTTATGAAAATGTACAATTACCGCTACTCTTGGGTAAAAGCGAACAGTCAAGGAAAGAAGAAAAAGAGTGGATAGAACACATAATAGAAGAAGTTGGATTATCTGATAGAAAAAGGCATAAACCTAGTGAACTATCAGGTGGTCAGCGGCAGCGTGTTGCTATTGCCCGTGCTTTAGTTACAAAGCCTAAAATTATACTGGCCGATGAACCTACAGCAAATCTTGACTCTGCTACAAGTGAAAAAATTATCAGTTTGATGCAGGAAATTAATCAGAGAGAAAAAACTACTTTTCTATTTTCGACCCATGATCCCATGATTGTAAATATGGTATCAAAGGTTATATATCTACATGATGGTTTAACTGTCGACAAAGTGGGAGTATAGATTTATGTTTGCCATATTTAAAATAGCAATACGAAATGTATTTGCACATAAAGTTAAAACTATGATAGTTGGTAGTTTAATATTTTTAGGTATTTTTTTAATGGTACTTGGAAACTCCTTCCTGGATTCAACAAGTAAGGGAATACAGAGAGCCTACAGTAATTCCGTTACCGGAGATATTGCAGTGCTTAAAAATATTGATTTCGACTTTTCTCTGTTTGGAACCTGGAATAATATTGGGAACCTTTCAGTACCTGTAGTTCCAGATCTAGAAAATACACTAGAATTTCTAAAGACACATCCAGAAGTTGATGTTTTTACTACTGTTTCATCAAATATGCTCATGGTAAACACGGGAGAGTTAAGCCCTGATTTATGGATTATGGGAATGGCGGTTGATCCAGAAAGTTATACTTCTATTTTTGATATAAAAGATACAATTATTCTTCACGAAGGTCGGTTTTTGGAGCCTGGAGAAGAGGGAATTGTATTATCAAGTGCTGTAGTTGAATACCTTATGGAATACAAGGATATTGAAGTCCACCCAGGAGATAGTCTACTGCTTAATGGATATTCAGCTAATGGATTTAGGATAAGAGAAGTTCCTATTCGGGGAATTTTTGAATATAATTATGTTAAAGGGGATATGTATCCCATGTTGCCAAGAACATGTTTTATAGACCAACAGAATTTCAATGTTCTAAACGGTATAGTTGTAAAACAGGAGCAGACTCCTCCACCTCCAGAATTAGAAGAGATGCTTTTTAATGACTCAATGGATGATCTTTTTTCTGAAACTATAGAGATTGGTACAACTGCAGACCAAGTAGAAACAAATTTAGATTCTCTTTTAGGAGATATGAGTGTCCGTCATGAACTCTCTAAAGTAAATAATTTTGACTGGCAGTGGCTGCTACTTTCACTAAAAAATAGTGATGATTCAAGTGTAAAAACCTTTAGAGCAGATTTAGAAAATCATTTTAAACAGAGTTTCTCAACATTTGAGGAAAAGTATATACTAAAACCGATAAAAATCGCTCAGACACTACTAGAACCCAATACACCTGAGTTTGCCTATATCGCCGGTCTGTTAACTTTAGAAGAAAAAAACTCTTTATCTGATTCACTGTCTATTATGGATGAAGATGCTCTATCTTCTACTATTGTTTCTATCTTTACATCATTTTTAGATAAAGATGAGCTATATGAGAAAGAGGCTTTTAAAAAGATCCATTTCTCTTCAATTACCAATAATTTGGTTAAAAAAACTCAGAAAGATTATGAGTTAATCCGGAGAAATAGGTTAATTTTAGAGGAGTTATATCCATATGCCCTCTCACCTGGCCCTGACTACATGGTAAGTGAGTGGTGGCATGCAGCCTCTCCAATGTCAACAACAACAACAGCTATCCAGGCTTCGATGAACTTTGCACTAATAATCATTTTTATAGTGGTAATTATTATTATTATGAATACATTAATGATTTCGGTAATGGAACGGACTGGAGAGATCGGAACGTTAAGAGCTATTGGAGGACAGAAGAGTTTTATCTTCTATCTTTTTATTACAGAAACTATGACTATCAGTCTAATTTTTGGGACGTTAGGTATGATTGTGGGATCCCTGGTTATTACAATTCTAGGTAATATTGGTATCCCAGCTGCAGATGGCTCTTTTTTACAGATGATTGCAGGAGGGAATTCAATAAATCCTAGTCTATCGGCATGGACTATTGGTTTCAGCTTATTATTTATGTTTGTTGTAGGGGTTTTATCCAGTTTATATCCGGTCTTTTATGCAATGAAGATTCAACCCGTAGAAGCGATGAGAGAGGAATAGATGAGATATTTACATGTAGCAATAAAAAATGTGATTAGAGAAAAACGACGAAGCCTGTTACTTGCAGGGGCTATCGCTTTTGGATTATCAATTATTATATTAGTAGGGTCTCTAGCAGATGGGATTATGGACTCTTTTGTAAATCAGCAAGCAGGGATGATTTCCGGTGATGTTGTAGTTAGAGGTTTAAGTTTTTCATCAAGAGACTCTCTTGTTTCATGTTTGGATGATAAAGATCCAATTCTAGAGGATACAAGAGAATATTTTTCAGAGAATGATCATTTAAATCTTCGTAGTACTACCATGGCAACTTTTATTAATGGTAGTGAGGCTCAGCAGCAATACGTTATGGGTATAGACCCAGATAAGGAGGAAGGTTTAAGAGACCTTCTAATTCTTGAAGATGGAAACTATCTATCAGAGGATTTAAAATCTGGAATACTACTTTCAAAGGAGATATCTGAAAATCTAGGTTTAAAAACAGGTGATTCTGTAATGCTTAAAACCCGTACTCTACAAGGAATAAACAATGTTGGGAACTTTGTGATACAGGGTATTATTGCCGATGATCTTGGAACAATTAGTTCAATGGCTGCATTTGTTCATCGTAGTTATCTTAATGAAATACTAGGAATTAGTATTAATGATTTTACAGAATTAAATATCTTTTTAGATAAAAATGAGTCAACAGAAGAAGTAGCAAGTAATTTTTACAATTACCTCCTTAGTAAAAATGTTGCGGTAATAGAGAGACCTGAAGATAGAGGAGAACGTCAGGAAATCCTTGCACGTTTAAGAACCCAGGATTGGGAAGGAATACGTTATCAGATAACAAGTTTAGAGGAGACCTTCTCCTTCGTATATGTAATAGGTGCATTTCTAAATATATTATCCATAGTAATAATGGTTATTTTAATGGGTATAATTCTTGTAGGAATATCTAATACTCTACGGATGATGATTTTTGAGAGAAGAAAAGAGATTGGAACTTTACGGGCTTTAGGAATGCAACGTGGTGCTGTTAAGTTATCTTTTATAGTAGAAATGCAGATAATTGCATTATTAGGAGTTATTATGGGAGTTATTATAGCGCTTGTATTAGGTCTGGCTATTCATAATATTAACTTTGATGAAGGGCATACATTCTTCTCAATGTTTTTATACCGAGGACATCTTACTCTTATTTTTGTTCCTTCAAGATTTTTAAGTAGTGGACTAATCATCCTATTTCTGGTTTGGATTGGTAGTCTTAAACCTGTAAACAGAGCAACCAAAGTAGATCCGGCAAAAGCCATAATGAGTATTTCTTAAAGGAGAATTATATAATGAAACGATGGATAATAACTATTACAACATTTTTTATTTTGTGTTTTACATTAAATGCACAAAGTATAACTGATGAAGATATATTAAAGATGGTAGATGAAAAACTAAATTTTAAAAGTGATTTCAGCTGTCAATTTACTATGGTAACTTACAGAGCTGGTTCCGATCCAACTACCCAAAAAATGAGCCTTTTCTCCCGTCCTGAAGAGATCGATGGAGAGGAAAAATTCCTAGCTATAGTCCTTAAACCTGATATTGATAAAGGAACAGGATACCTGGGTCAGGGTGATAATTACTGGATTTACGACCCAGAGAGTAGACGATTTAGCCACTCTTCCGCCCGGGATTCTGTTCAGGACTCTGATATGAATAACGACGACTTAGGTAATTCTGATTATTGGAATGATTATAAAGTTGTAAATAAAACTGAAGGAAAACTTGGTAAGATTGACTGCTGGATTTTAGATCTTGAAGCAACAACCGATAATGTGGATTACCACCAAATTAAACTCTGGGTTGGGAAAAAAGAGATGTTACCCTACAAAGAACAGGATTTTAGTCTAACAGGTACTCTAATGCGTACAGTTCTTGCTCCAAAGTGGTCCCTAATTGAAGGGAAGTATATATACAGACAGGTCTATTTTATAGATGAAATAAAAAGAGGGAATCGTACAATTCTTGTATTTGATAAAGTATCCCTAAACAGTCTTCCAGATCATCTTTTTACTAAAGCTTACCTAGAAGGAAGTAGCAGATGAGGTTAAAATTATTTTGTATAATATTCTCTCTATCACTGTTTTTGGGAGCTCAGGAAGATAATACAGATGACCTTTTTCTTAACTTCGATGAGGACAGTCTTTTTGGTTTAACAGAAGAAGACGCTGTTGTAGAAATCCTGGAGACAAAATCTCCACTTGATAGCCTTGAAGTAGAAGAAAATGAATTCCTATGGGGTGGGAAAATATACTCAGATCTTGGTACCAGTTTTATTTGGAATGAACTTGATGGCCTGGCAGATGATACAACATGGGATCCTCAGTTTGGACTAGATCTATTTTTTGATGCCCGTCCTAACTCAAATTTCAGGGTATTTGCTAAAGCCAAAGCATTTTATCCATTTGACTTATCCGATGGAGAATCAGTAACTATTCATGAACTATTTACTGATTTTAACTGGGATAACAAGGCTTATTTTAGAGTTGGTAAACAGACTATTAATTGGGGTGTTGGTTATCTCTACACAGCTACCGATAAGCTAAATATATCACCAGTAGATCCTACAAACTTTAATGGCGATATTGAAGGCCCTTTAGCTTTAAAGACCCAAATTCCACTTGGTACTAGTACTCTTTATCTATATACCGTGGCTAACGAGATTGAAGAACCAGAAGATATTACATATGCACCTAAAATTGAATTCCTATTAGGAAACTGGGAACTAGGTATAGGGGGAATATTGAACCAATCATTAACTCCAAAAGGATCTTTATTTGTTACAGGACCTTTAGGGAAATTAGATTTTTTTGCTGAAAGTTTAATACAATATGGTTCAGATCTAGATTTTTACTCACAGATAGACCCTACACCTGTTATTGTTACAAAAGAAGATCAATTAATGCAATCTACTACAGCAGGAATCTTTTATTATAATTCAGATAAAAGATTTTTATCAATTGCACAATATTGGTATGATGCAGAGAGTCAATCTGCCGATGACTGGGATACAATTGGACACCATTATGCAGGAGTCACTATAGAAAAAGGATTTTTGCTGCAACCTGATACTAATAATTCAGGTACAATAACTCTGTCATTGCTTTATTTAGGAGATTTAAGTGATCAGTCTGGTATGATAATGCCAGAAATAGAGTGGGAACCGATAGAATATGCTTCTATAACTCTAGGTGCAACATTTCGATATGGGAATGATCTATCCTATTATAATTTTACTGGTGTAGATTCATCTAGCCCACCATTTGAAATAAAACTAAGTTTTAGTTTAGGTTACGGTAGTTTTTAATAAGTACTCCCTTTCAGCACTCTATTTTAAAATGAAAGGGAGAGCTTATAGAAGAAGATTTACGTGATAATGGATCTGATTCAGATACTGATAAATTTGTTTATATAAATAGATGAAAAGTACTTTGACAACTCAGATCTTTGCACCACTTATTGAACAGGAAGAACTAGTCGAAAACCTATATCGAAATTACTTGAAGATGAAGGTATAATACCCCTGTAAGTAGAGGTTAAAAATCTTAAATCATTCGTGTGTCCCCCACCACGTATTATTGAATTTGTATATTTACTGATACCTATTGGATCTGTTTGACTATCAGGACTATAAACATAATAAGAATCATAACAAATCTCCTTAACATTTCCTGTCATATCAAATATTCCAAGCTCATTTGATTTTTTTGTTCCTACATTATGGCTTCTTGTTGAGTTATCTTTATACCAAGCAACATCACTAACTATATTGCTACCAGAATACTTATAACCCTTACTTTTATTTCCACCACGAGCAGCAAATTCCCATTGAGCTTCTGTAGGTAGTCGATACCCATTGGAATAATTATTTATTGTAACTATATTTCCATTTATTTTATATGCTGGTATAAATCCTTCTTTCTCACTTAGAATGTTACAAAATTGTATAACCGCCAATCTCAAAACTCGATTTACAGGTAATTCATCCCTTTGAAATCTAGATGGATTACTACCCATTACAGTTTCCCACTGTTTTTGTGTAACTTCAAACTTACCTATATAAAAATCTTTACTTATTGTTACTTTGTGAACTGGTCTTTCTTTAATTTCTCCAATATTTGACCCCATGTTAAAGCTACCTGATTTAACTAGAACCATCTCTATTTCAGAACTACTCGGTTTATTTTCTTTTAATTTTTCTATTGCTTCTCCAAAAAAAATTACTTCCGCTATACTGTTCTCATCTATCATGATTGTTTTATATTCAGATTTACCATTACTTTTAAATTCAAGCCTATATTTACCTGTTGAAAGTTTTGGTATTTTTTTTGATTCACCATGCTTAAAATAACCTATTTTGTTATCATCAAGATATAAATCTCCAGGGTTATCTACAGTAATCTGCAGAGAGCCATAGAGCTCTTCTAAAGTTATAATATTATTAGATGGTTCTTTATAGTTTGCATTTTTAGTAAAATAAAAGTCTTCAGTTAAACTAGATAATACCCATGGAGTCTGTTTACCTTCTGTCTCATTTTTAACATCTTTAATTACTTTCATCATTAGAGATGCTATTCCTACATTTGAAAATTTAATATTATTCATTAAGCTTTTAACAAAAGGGGAATTTCTACCATTACCATCATATGCAACTTTACCTGGGGCAGTTGCATATATAATAATAGATTCAGAGACTTCTCTTTTAGTCATAACTAGACCCTTTGTTGCAGATTTTGATGATCTTTGTAATGCATTATTTCTACATGCATCAAATATTATTATATTTTTTCCACTACTTGAGTCCTCTAAGGTCGAAAGAATATAGTCCATTTCCACGGCTTCGTATTCAACATCTGACTCTTCTACAAGGTCTGAACCTACAGGGATTATGTAGTTTTTCCCATCAACCTGTATTCCATGCCCCGAATAGTAAAAAAGTGCTGTATCACCTGATGATATTTTTGATTTGAATGATTTAACTGCTTCTTTAATATCTCTTTTTGATCCGTTGGTAACTTTTGTAACATTAAATCCTACAGATTTTAATGTAGTCGATAGATCGTTGGCATCATTAACTGGATTTTTTAATGGTGCGGAGCTATATGATGAGTTACCAATGACTAATGCATATTTATTCTCTGAGATTAATAAGGAAGTTGTAAATATGAGGATTGATAATATAAAAATAATTCTTTTCATAGGGGAAATTATATATGAGTTTAAATAGAAGGTACAACTATTAATTATTGTTCAATATAAAATGTGAATTCTAAGCTTGCCAGCTACTGAATTATATGAGGTACAGATATGTTAATTAATAAGTTCTTCTTACAAATAAATAAGATATCAGTCTATTTAAAATAATATTTAAACACCCCTTTTACTACTTCTTCAGAACGATTCGAATATATTGACTGTCTAAATCCATATAGTATAGCTTCATCTAATTTTTTGTCTCCACAAGATGAGACTATTTCAGCACTTTTTATTGCATTTATTACGTTAGAATTAATATTTAACTCAAAAGAAATTATTGTAGTTTTTAGGTCTTTATTAAATTTGTATGCCGCATTAACGACATCATAACCTGCATTATCCAAGATACCCCATAATTCAGGTCTATTCTGATAAGAAACGATGCTGTTTAATATATAATTTGAACCCTGCTTTATATAATATTTATCAAAAAAATCTCTATTATAATCTTTTTCACCGATTCCATTAATATCTCCCTCTATCATATTATAGATTTTAATTGTAATTACTGATGGTAAAGGCATGAACTGGCATATAGGAAAATAAGCAACCCTTCTGACCTTACTTGATGTTGATTGAAAAGTAGTTTCATGTGAGTTACCATTCTCTTTTCCCTTTTGTATAATTGGTGTTGATTTTTTATCAGAAGATTTAGTTTTTTTTGCTATTGCTTCACCTAGAAATTTAACCCTAGAAACATTGCTATCTGTAATAGTTATACTTCTTTTCTCAGTATTTCCGCTACTTCTATACTCTAGATTGTAACTACCAGTTTTTAGTTTAGGTATTTTACTTGATTCACCCTTTTTAAAGGATTTTAGCTTACTTCCATTTAAGTATAAGTCTCCAGCATCTACTACATTAATTTGTAAAGAACCATATTGTTCTACGAAAGTTATATTGTTATTTGTTGGTGCTTTATAGTTTGCTTGTTTTACCAATGTTTTCTTACCAAAATATTTATTATATATTGCTGGTATTTGTTCACCATTACTTTCATCTTGTACTGCTGCACCTGTTAATCTAAATACTTCACTAATATCTATATTTGGTTTGGTTATATTCTTTAATAATTCACCTGTAAAAAGACCATTACGACCATTTCCATCCGATGCTTTCTCACCTTCTGATGTGGCATAAACAACTATACTACCAGTAGGTCTAGATCCAACAACTGTTAAACCTCTTGATCCACTTCTATTCCAGCCAAATGGGTTATCTCTACATGCATCTAAAATTACCATATTTAGTGAATTACCTGCATATTTAAGCTCATCCATTAATATATTAACTGAGAAACTTTTGTACTTAAGATAATTCTCACTATCTATTCTAGCTCTACTTGGTATTAAAAAGTTTTCACCCTTTGACTGTATCCCGTGTCCAGCATAATAAAAGAGTCCAATATTATCCTTGTTTTTTGCTAGGTCTCTTTTAAAATCTGCAACACTTTCTTCCATTTTTTGTAGATCTGCATCCTTAATTAGGTTAACAATAAACCCAATCTTTTTGAGTGCTTCAGCCATATCTGTAGCATCATTAGTGGGATTTTTTAAAGATCCTAAATCATCATAATTACTATTACCAATGACTAAGGCATATTTATTCTCTGAGAATATAGAAGTTGCAAATAAGAGGATAGTTAATATCATTATGATTCTATTCATAGAGGAAATTATACATGAATATATTTGGATAGTCTATTTCATTAATTTTTCAAAAAATGATTACCCCTCGGTTATTAGATACAACAGATAATGAACTAGTTTGATATTTAGAATCATCATTCTTTAGAACATTTATTGTTATATAATACAAAGGCGGTCTTAGTTCTTATTCTATATTGAAACATAATGCATTTTTGCACAAAGTTACTCTTTCATATTTGAAATAAGCGTATTCAAATTTTAAATACTAATGATAACGATAACAGCGATTGTTTTACTTTCCCTCCCGCTTTAATAGTAAGGGAATATTGGCGTCTAATATTGGGTGTATGTTTTTTTTGGAATAGTAAGTTTAAGGTCGATCTGGAAATCGATACCCACCATCAAATTTATTAACGATCTAGGTGGTAATTCTAAATAAAACTACATATTAGGTGACTTTGAGGTACTCCGGGGAGCCATTTTCAGGAAATGAACCCTACCCCATTTTTTTACAACAGTCTCTTTCTATGGATAGTTTACTTTTATGATGATAATTTATTTAATGCTAATGAGTCTCATATATACAATATCAGGTGAAGGTTTTAGATTGTTTAAACAGAAAATTAAGTTAGAATCAGAACGGAAAAATCTTTAAACATTGACATCCATATCAACACTATTAAAATTATATAATAAAGTTTGAAAAAAATCCTTACATTAGAGGTCAATAAAATGAAATGGTATCATCTAATTTTTATTCTCATTGTATTATCTTCTTGCACAAAAAGTTCCCACACAGAATCAGATAATATTAATATATATTTTTTAAAAGCAGTAGTGAATGAAGAATTTATTAAATATCAACCAATAATAGAACAAAAAATAAATGAAACGATTGCACAATGTCAGTCCCTTTACTCAATAAATAATCTTGATGTTATAGTTAGCCATAGAAAGAGTGATCCTCTCATTATACCTCATTTGGGAATTGGCGGGCGCTTTGTAGATAAAAATACTATACAAATTGTTATGAATATAGATTTCTCTGATATTGACCATTTAATCAACACCAGTTTAAAACGAATTTTATTACATGAAATTGGCCACATCATTCGTCATAGAAGTGCGGAAATAGGACAATTTTTATTTTCATACATTGTTGCAGAGGGATTGGCTGATCATTTTGAAATAATGATGTCAGGAAACAAACCTCAAGCTTGGAGTAAAAATCTAACTGATACCCAATTGGAATATTATATGGAATTAGCTGAAAAAGAATATTGGAAGACAAAGTTTGATTATGATGAGTGGTTTTTTGGAAGTCTACCTTGGATAGGTTATTCTTTGGGATTTAAGTTAATTGATGATTATTTACAGCAAAACCCAAATACAACTATTATGGAATTATTACAAACAAAAGATACAAAGATATATAGAACTCTTTATCAATTTTCTACTGCTGAGCCATAAGCACACTAAAATATTTATATAGTCAGAATGCCAGTGTTTATTTTGTTTCCATTGTGTATGTACCATCCCAGGATTTATCTGGTGGATTTAATATAAACTCTTTACAACGTCTAATGTATAACAAAGATAATTTATCACTGTTTAAGTTTTTAAACTCTTCTATAGCAGCAATAAAATTACTATTTCGATAAAGTTCTAATGCTCTTTCAAAACTATTTTTTTTATCTTCTAATAGTTGCTTTTCTATAGTGTTTTCAAAAGTCATTATCTCATATATTTTTACTAAAGTTGTTCTACCTTTAACTCTAACATTATCAACTTCTCTACAGACAAAAAAGCTGTCTATATCCTCTTTTGATATTTCAATATAAGTGCTACCTGAAATAAGTATTGGGCAGCCATAATATAATGTTAACCCCTCTATCCTTGATGATAAATTTACATTATCCCCAATAACTGTATAATCAAACCTTTTTTCTGAACCTATATTACCTGAAATAACATTTCCAGAATTAATTCCGATACCTATTTCTAAGGGTTCCTTTAAATTTTGATACCTACTATTAAACTCTTTTAAAGCCTTTTTCATAGCAATAGCAGTTTTAACTGCTCTTAAAGCATCGTCTGATCCCTGAATAGGTGCACCAAATATTGTCATGATGGCATCCCCCATAAATTTATCTATAGTTCCCTTAAAAGAAAAAATAATATCGGTCATGGCTGATAGGTACTCATTAAGAAAACTAACAACTTCAGCAGCACTCATAGACTCTGAAATAGAAGTGAAGGATCTTATATCGGAAAACAATATACTTACATGTTGGTTTTTACCTCCAGGTTCTAGACTAACATTTTCTTTATATAACTCCCCAATCAACTGAGGAGGAAGATATCGTTCCATCATTTTTTTTGTGTTTGCTTCTATCATCATTTTTTTATTTGATGAGGTTATTGAATATCCAATTAATAACAGTACTATTTGAGCAAAAAGCAGAGAGATAATTTCATCAGTTGCTGCATTAAAATATATACTTACACTTAAAAAGATTATTACTGAGAGAATACCAGCATAAATTGTGCTTGCCTTCGAGTATCTTAATAAATTGATCAGATAAAATACTATTGTTCCTACTAGCGCATACCAGGCAATAGTTTTAGGTTCACCAGTAATTGTTGGATCAAACAAAAAATTTGACAATACATATAAATAATCAAAAAATATCACAATAAACTTCAGATATTTTGAATGCATTTTTTTTAATAATATTATAAGTACAGTTGTAGCATAAACAAACAGAACTGTTGAGATTATAATGGCAGACTTTGTTGGTACTTGAACAAATGATATTATCTTAAAAAGTGCTAAAAATTCGAATATGCTTAGTGATGAAAGAAAAAAACGGATATAAGCTACTCTTTTTTCATTTATTATTTCGCGTTCTTTTAATATGTTATCAAAAGTTGAACTTGCCATAGTAATTCCTATCCTTTTTAAATCATTATATATCTTTATATTAATTATATGTTTTAAGATAACAGTTTTGTTACTTAACATGAGTATATTTTTTAATTTTATTATATTGCAAACAATATGACCGTTTGATTATTTAATTCAAAAACTACAAAAAAATCTAATCCTATTCATCTATCTTGACAAACTAACTAAATACTATGAGGATTGATATATGGACTTAAAAACATTTAAAGAAAAGACAAAAATACAGGAAATTAAAACAAACCAAGAATTGCGTACTCATTTAGTTACATATATAGCAGTTAATTTAGGACTTTTTTTATTGAATATGATGACTTCAGCCAGTTTTCCATGGTTTCTATTTGTAGTAGGAGGATGGGGAATAGGAATGGCATCCCATTGGGGCGAACTTTTAGTAGCTTCAAAAAATCTACAGGAAGTTAATGTAATAACAGAAATTAATGAGAATGAGTTAAATACTTTAATTAATTTCCAGAAATCAAGGCATGATTTTTATCTGCATATAATTTCTAATGTAGCAGTTTCAATCTACCTTCTAATGATAAATATTATAACTTCTCCAGGTTTTATGTGGAGTTTTATACCTATAATCGCAATGGCTGTTGGTATAGCTTCACACTGGGGTCCTTATACTAATAAAAAGAGTTATGTAGAGTACGATGAAAATATTGAAGTTGACTTAGGTGAAGATATTCCTAATACTCAGTTACAAAAAGCTATAACCTTAAGAAATTCTATAATAACAGTAATTGATGAGATAAGAGTTAAGTTTAAATACTTTGCTGCAGATTTACTGCCAAAAATTGATAGTTATGTTGAGACTATAAAATTGCTTACAAAAAAAGAAGAAGATCTTGAAAGGTCCTTAAAACAAATATCAATATCTGAATTACAGGATGAAAAATCAAAGATTATTGATAAAAGAGATAAAGCTGAGTCAGATAGGTTAATTACTGAATATAATAATTTTATTGAAGAAATTGATAATCATATTGTTACAATTAAACGCCTTGAAGAACAGAAAGAGTTATTACAACTAAAAATAATTACATCTATAAACAGTTTAAAACATTTGAACCTAGAGCTTGTAGGAATGAAAAGTAAAACAACTGTAGAAGATACAACTATTCTAGAGGATTTTGATAAAAAATCTGCTGATCTAGCACTTTATTACAAAGACCTGTTAGAGAGTTATGACGAAGTTCATAAATAATATTAGATAGAATATCTACAACAATATACTTCAAAGCTGTAAAATTTAAATCACCGATTATATGTTAGGTATAATCACAATCAAATGATTCAATAAAAGTTTGATTAATTTCTAGGATAACTTATACTTAGAATATTAAACATTAAAGCGAGAAGATATTGATAATATATAAAACGATAAAAAACTTAATATGGGCACTTATATTTATTATTACAACAACAGGAATATACAGTCAAACGTTACCTAAATTTTCTATTACAACTGAAAATTGGAAACCATATCAGTATATAGAGAACAATGAGATAACCGGAATATCTGTAGATATTATGGAATTAATGCTTAAGCAGCTAAACAGTGAACAAAAAAAAGAGGATATAAAAATTCTTCCATGGTCGAGGGCGTATAACAATGCATTAAAAAAAGATAATACAATACTTTTTTTAACATCAAGAACAAAAGAACGTGAAAAACTTTTTAAATGGGTTGGTCCAGTTTTAGAGTATAAAAATTATTTAATAGCCAGAAAAGATCAAAATATTACAATATCAAATACTAAAGATCTTAATAAATATAAAATAGGTTCAGTAATCGATGATGCTAGTGAGATTTTCCTACAAAACCTTGGTGTTCCCTTAAATAAGCTAGTTAGAGCACATAAGGGTTCTGATGTTGTTAAAATTCTTGATAAGGGTAGAATACAGATATTATTAAGTGAGTGGACTTCTTTTATTGCTGATATAGAACATTTAGAACTCAACATAAATAACTTTGAACCTATTTATCTCGCAAGTGAATCAAAATTATATTATGCCTTTAGTTCTTCAACATCAGATGAAGTAATAAGTAGGTTTCAGGCAACCTTTGATATTTTATTAGAAAGTGGAAAAATAACTGAAGTATTTAATAAATATGGTGAAGATCTTATTGAAGTAGAGTACACAGAATAAGATATAAATATCCCATATTCTAATTAAAACTACTTTAGTTCATTTAGAAATGAGAGGAATGAGGATTCATGTTCACCTAAAATACTATTTATTTTAATACCATAATAAAATTCATCATCTTCTATTTTTTTATTCCACATAATTTCACCTACAATGTTTATTATATCGAGGTCAGGTAAAATTATACAAAAGGATATGTCACCTTTTTCATTCAAGTTAAAAGAAGATTTAATTCTCATACCTTCCCTACTCATATCAAGAACGGTAACTTCTGTGTTTATACATTCAGCTTTACACATAACTGTATACCTTGTATGTTTTCTTTTATCTGTCATTAAATAATCCTTTTATATTCTAATTATTATATTTCATATAGTAGAAATCAAGAAATAAATTATGTATTACTATATAATCATAATATGACCAGTATAAAAAAACATATGGAAATGATTTCTCAACTAATTGAAGAAATTGAGAATAATTTAACATACAAAGTTAATGTCCTAGATTTGTCTAAACAGTTAGATCTTTCTCCATGGCATTTCCAGAGATTATTTAAGAGTATAGTTGGTGATTCGATAGGTTCATATATTAGAGGTAGACGTCTATCTAGAGCATCAGAACTGTTATCTACTACAAGTAGAACTATTATTGATATTGCTTTTGAAGTGGGCTTTAACTCCCATGAATCATTTACTAGATCTTTTAAAGCCTTTTTTAATTATTCTCCAAAACAATATAGAAAAGTAAAGCCTAAGGTATTAACAAACCAGAAACCTGTTCTATCCCAAGAACTATTAACTCACCTAATTGATGGTATGGATCTTAAACCTCATATTGTAGATTTACCAAAACAATATATTGTAGGTTTAGAAACATCGGTACCATCCCCTTTTACTACTCTGGATCCTATTTGTGAATCTGTTGGAGAGACTTGGTTTAAACTTTTTGATAGGGAAAATGAGATATTAGGTGCTGATAATTCTAAACTATGTGCATTAACAATAAGTCCTTCAGGATTTTATACTGAAGATTTATTAAGATATATTGCAGGTATCCCAGTAAGTAAAATTTATATAATACCCCATGGTATGACAAGTTTTATTATACCTAAACAAAAAGTGGCTGTTTTTGATGTAGTTACAAATGTTGACGATGAAATTGCTAAAAAGACTGTAGACTTTATTTATGGATATTGGTTATACAATTCTGGTTATGAAAGAGGCTCAGGAACCGATTACGAACTATTTGAAGATATTATAGACCGATATACAGGGAATTTTAAAACTAAATATGTAATTCCCTTAAAGTAGCACAAACTATCAAATATAGATTCTAAATATGCAATAGACTTCTTTTAAAACAGAGGAGCAAATTATGCAAAACAATAATATTAAAACTAAACTTTTTGGAATCTCATTTATTATGGCATTTATATCTTACGGTTTAGGATCTTTTTTAGTAGATTCAATATCTCTATCTGGGGATGTCTGGAATCTACTAACAACCCAGAGAAGTCAATTTATTATTGGAATATTGTTAATAGCATTTATACATACAATAGCCAATATCGCTTTACCTCTTCTTATGGTTCCAACATTAAAAAAATACAATAGCAGTGCAGCCTACGGTTATTTAGCATTTGCTATAACTTCAACAGTAATAATGATAATAAGGGCTCTATTTTCAATATTATTGCTTCCATTAAGTGAATCATTTGAGTCCAATGCTGCTTCTATAAATGTAGATACAATATCCCATATTTTAAACCAAGGTGCTTTTTACTCTTATCATATTAGTATGGCAATTTGGGGGATCGGTGGATTGTTTTTTACCCATCTATTATATAGATCAAAACTCATACCAAAATATATTTCTATATGGGGGTTTTATGGTTATATAATTTTTATTATAGGATCATTAAGTGAACTTTTTGGTTTTGAATTAAGTATGTTATTAAACATTCCTGGTGGATTATTTGAATTATACCTTAGTATATGGTTAATAATTAAAGGTTTTAAGGTAGAGAAAAAAATAGAAGTAAAATAGACATCAAATCTTGTGCCTTTAAACCTATAAGATCCAATGGGCACAAGGTCATATAATAATTGGTTAATATTTTACATGTTATTTGTACTTAATTGAGAATGAGAACAATATATAATTTGATTTCCAGACAATACTTTGAAGGTTTGTAATAAAAACTTTTAATGTGTTATAGTCTGCTTATTAGGAGATACTATTGAAAAAAAGCCCTTGGAGCGATTATTTTAAAAATACGATTGATAAAGAACCAAATGAAACACTTGTATTTGCAGCAAAACTAATTAAAGATCAACCTAATAAATGCGCATTAGATATTGGTTCTGGTACTGGAAGTGATGCTTTGCATCTGTTAGAACAAGGTTTTAAAGTTACAGCATTGGATCAAGAAAAAAATTCCATAGATATTATAAAAAATAAAGTATCAAAAAAGCTAAAAAAAAGTTTAACTCTAGAACATACATTTATGCAAAACTTCACTATAACAAATAATTCATATAATTTAATTAATGCAACATTTTCATTACCTTTTTGCAAAAAATCAGATTTTATAAAAATATGGGATGATATTTATAAAGGTCTAAAAAGCAATGGTGTTTTCTCAGGACAAATATTTGGTGAAAATGATGACTGGGCCAATATTCAAGAGATGTCATTTTTTACAAATGAAGAAATTGATGATCTTATTGTGAACTATATTCCTGAATATTATAAAGAAGTTGATGAGAAAGGTCTAATAGCGGATGGTTCTGAAAAGCATTGGCATCTGTTTAATATTGTTTTAAGAAAAATATAATTTTATTTAAAACCCCTATATTTATTTAATATTTTTTTATAATCTCCTCTCTGCATAATTTTATTATGTACTTTCTGTAATTTAATAATCTCATCTTCTGAAAAATTATTTTTACTAAAACCAAAATAAATTAAATCCTCATTTATTACAAAAGAATGCTCCTTCAAATCCTTATATTCATCATTTAAAAACTGGTTGTAATAAAATACATATCTATTAATTATAAACCCTATCAAACGGCTGTTTTTATATAACACCCCATACATACTTCCGTCTTTAATTATAACAAACTTTTTTTGAAATTCTAAATCTGAATCAAACTTTTTACTAAATTCTTCTCCATAATAAACTCCTAATTGAATTCCAATTTTTCCAGATATTTTTTTTATATCATCAAAATTAGTAATAGTATATTCTGATTTTTGGGGAAGAAAAAGAACCATTGATTCATCCATTTGTGGCCCAATAAAATGTATAAACTCTTCTCTCTCTTCTGTTATTGATAAATTAGCCATTGCATCAATATTTCCAAGTTTTATATCTACAAGTGCACGCTTCCATGGAATATTTTTGTAAGTTATGGAATATCCAGCTTCTATAAGCAGTATGTTTATCAATTCAACAGATAGACCTGTCCATTTACCATCTTCTAAAAAATAGTATGGTGGATGCTCTGAAACTCTAAATATGATTTCTGATTGAGAAAAGCAAAATGTTGTCATTAAATAGAAAACGAATGAAATTATTATTAATCTATTCATTTTAATTAGCCTCTATATATAATTGTATTTGAATTCAGATCAAAAACAAGTAATAGTTAATCACAATTATATTTCTATTAATCATGTAACACTTTAATCCTGTTCATATATATCAGTTCTTAGTCCATCTTAAAATTCCTATAAGTAAAAAATATATTTAAATTGATAAAAAAATTTTTATACTTTAATACCGAACTCTACTACAATTAAATGTATACATGTAATTACTCGGAGGTGATATGATTAAATATGGTTTTGAAGCATATCTAGAAAAAGATATTGAATCTAGTATGGATTTCGTAATTTCAAAATTAAAAGAAGAAGGTTTTGGAATAGTTAGTACAGTAGATATGAGTGAAAAATTTAAGGATAAACTTGGAATTATTTTTAAAAAATATTTTATATTAGGAGCATGTAGTCCTCAAGATGCATACGATTCTGTTAGAGCAGAAGAAAATATAGGACTACTATTACCATGCAATGTTATTCTATTTGAAAAAGATGGTGGAACTTCAGTATCTATTATTAAACCTACCGTAGCTATGTCTTCAGTAGAAAACGAGGAGCTAAATAAAATTGCACCTGCTATTGAATCTAGATTAGAAAGAGTAATTGAAAATATAAGATTATATAAAGAGCAATAATACTATTATTGCTCTTTTAAACTATTATGTTTTAATAAATGTTAAATAGAAATATCGTATATTCCCTTTCCATCTTCTAAGAATTTTTCGATACTAATATCTGTCATTGGATGGTGTAATAATTGTAATAATAATTCTGGGTTAATTGTAGCCGAGTGACACCCAGCCATACTAATTCTATAGATCTGATCCACTGTTTTAAAACTTGCTGCAAGAACCTGAGTATTTAGATTAAAATCTGACATGTTGATTGCAATATCCCGAACAACATCTATACCATGAGAAGCTATATTATCCAAACGACTGACGTAAGGAGCAACATAATCTGCACCAGCTTTAGCTGCTAATAAAGCTTGCTGCTGAGTAAAAATAGCTGTTGCTGTAACATTCATCCCAGAATCCTTACAAATTTTTATTGCCTTCAATCCTTCTAGAGTAATTGGAATCTTAGTATAGTAGTTATCACCTAAATCAAAATATGATTTATACTTTTTTGCTTCTTTTACAATATCTTCACAAGTTTCACTCATGACCTGAATATGTATGGAACTATCACCAACAATCTTAAGGATTGAATTTATTGCTTGACTTAATTTCATACCAGAATCTTTAATTATTGTAGGATTTGTAGTAACTCCACTTATAGGAAAATAATTATAGATTTTCTCTAACTTTTCTAAATTTGCTGTATCTACTAAATATTTCATAATTAATATTATCGTTTAGATACAAATATAACAATAGACAGTAATAAGGATTTGAAAACAAAAAATTAGTTTTATATTAATTCCACTTTAATAAAATAATAATTTTTATGATTCGAAACAATTTCTTTCATGGCAAATGGTTCTTTTTTAATCCTTTAACGAACCAAGTAAATATAATTGACTTAAAAATTCTAAGTGTTATACTTTATAAATATGCATAAAACATTCAAATTTTCTCTAATTATTATATTTGTCTCAATATTATCTACATGTAATAAAAGTCTAAATTCAAATACTGCTCCTACAGTCGAAACGGGAGTAATTGATTTAATAAATTGGGATTTCGATAATGAAAAACCTATCGAATTAGTAGGAGACTGGGAATTTTATTGGGGTGAATTCAATCCGTCATATTCTAATATTCAGTTTTTTTATCTTCCTGATACATGGAACGGTTATAATTATAAAGGTGAAGAATTAAAGGGTGATGGATATGCAACTTACAGAATTAATATACTTATTGATAAAGATATAAAGAACCTATCTCTTACAGCAACCTACTTACAAACTTCTGCTGAAATATATATTAATGGAGAATTAAAAAGTAGCTCTGGTAAAATAGGAAAAGATAAACTAAATAGTATTCCAGGATATAAACAACACTTAATAACCTTTAGACCAGAATCTGAGAATATTGAAATTATAGTTAAAATATCCAATTATAATTACCGTCAGGGTGGCATGTGGGAAACACTAACACTAGGATCAGAACAGAATATAAGATCATTTATTCAATCTAAAAGAGATAAAGATATATTTTTTATCGGAGCAATTGTGATTATGGGAATATACTATCTAGCCCTCTCTTTCATCCATAAAAAAGGGAAAGAGGCTCTGTTTTTCTCTATTTATTGTTTTGTGATAGTCGTGCGAATATTTGTAACAGGGGATATTCTACTATTAAAACTTATTCCAAACTTCCCATGGAAAATCCTAGTAAACATTGAGTATATATCATTTTTTGCAGCTATACCTCTTTTTCTACTATTCACCTATTTCATTTTTAGAGATAACTTCTTAAAAAAACTTATAAAAATAGTATTTGTTATCAGTATATCTTTTTCAATTTTTACAATTGTTTCATCAGTTTCAATAAGCTCATATTTAATTCCATTTTTTCAAATTACGACACTATCATCAGGTATTTATGTTCTATTTATATTGATAAAAAACTTAATCAATAATGATAAAACAGCTTTATTAATCCTTATAGGATTTACAGCGATGTTTTTAGCAATAATCAATGACATTCTCTTTGCTGCAGGTATCATCCACTCATCTAATCTAATATCCTATGGTCTATTAACCTTTATAATATTCCAGTCGATTGTCTTAACAATGAGGTTTGCCAGTTCATTTATGGAAGTTGAAAAGCAAATTCAACATACGGAACAATTAGAATATGCAAAAAAGATTGCTGAAGATGCAACTAAATCAAAAAGTGATTTCTTAGCAAATATGAGTCACGAAATAAGAACACCTATGAATGCGATAATAGGACTTGATAGATTATTAGCTAAAACTGAACTAAATGAGAAACAAACAGATTATGTTGGAAAGATCGGTTCCTCTGCTAATAATCTACTAGGTATTATTAATGACATCCTTGATTTTTCAAAGATAGAAGCTGGTAAATTAGATATTGAAACAATAAATTTTAATCCTATTACAGTTATACATGATCTAAAAGAGATGATAATACCCAAAGTTCATACTAAGAATTTAAAGCTTATTATTGATAACGATAAAGATATGGATGTTTATTTCTCAGGAGATCCACTAAGACTGAGTCAGATACTCTTAAACTTATCTAACAATGCAATTAAATTTACAAATTCAGGGTCTATAACAATTAAAAGTAGAATAATCCAAATAAATGATAATATTACAACAATGAAGTTTGAGGTAACTGATACAGGTATTGGACTAACAGATAATCAAACGACAAAACTATTCCAATCATTTGTACAAGCTGATACTTCAACAACTAGGGAGTATGGTGGCACAGGACTAGGTCTTGCTATCAGTAAAAAGCTTACAGAACTAATGGGCGGAGAGATTGGTGTGGAAAGTACTTATGGCGAAGGTAGTACTTTCTATTTTACTATAAAGTTAGAGTCGGCTATAAATGATGAAAACCAAGGTGTAGATAACAGTGATATATCAATATCTGAAATGGATTTAATACGTGGAGCGACCTTATTACTTGTTGAAGATAATAAAATAAATCAGCAGGTTGCTATGGAAACATTGGAAAGTGAAGGCTTTATTGTAGATATAGCAGAAGATGGTTTTGAAGCGATAGATGCGATAGGTAATAAAAATTATGATCTTGTATTAATGGATCTGCAAATGCCACGGATGGGTGGGTATGAGGCAACTATAGAGATTAGGAAAAATGAGCAATTTGAAGACCTTGCGATTGTAGCTATGACTGCAGATGCCATGACTGGTGTACGAGAACAGGTAAAAGATGCTGGAATGAATGATTATGTATCTAAACCTATTATTCCTGAAGAGTTGTGGAGAGTTTTAATAAAATACATAAAAGCCGGGAAGCGAATACTACCGGAAACATATAGACACTCAATTAAATCTGATATTGATATAAATGTTATACCCCAAATAGAAGGATTAAATACCCAAGAAGGTCTGTCACACCTAAATGGGAATGTAGACTTATATATTAAACTCCTTATTAATTTCAAAGATAATTATATAAATGTACCTAAGGATATTTCTAGTGCTATAGAGATAGATGACTACAATACCGCAGTAAGAATGGTCCATACAATTAAAGGTATTTCAGCAAACATAGGAGCAATATCTCTAACTGAATCTTCACAAAAGCTTGAAGGATTATTAAAAAATAAAACAGATTTCAAAGAAGAACTTATAGATTTTAATAGTGAATTAGAATCACTAATTAATTCACTAAATTTTGTGAATTTAACACAAGAAAATATCGAGGTATCTCCAGAAAAAACTATTTCAAACAGTGATCTTATATTACTATTTCATGAACTTAAAAAACAGATATTAAGCAGGAGACCCAATAATATTAAGAAACAGCTTGAATTGATTATGAAATACAAATTAACAGATGACCTGAATCAAGATCTTAAAGAGTTAAAATCAGCTATAGGAAAGTATAATTTTACAACTTGTAACGATATAAATAAAAGGATTTTGGAAAAGTTATCACTATAATTTATTTTTCTTAAAATATGACATCAAAATTATACGGTGTTACACCAGCTGTATCATTTGGGGTATATATGAGTGATCTATCAAAATCTATCATTTAAATTTTCCTGGAGTTAAAGAAGAAATTATTGATATTTTATTGTAAATTGATCAATCAAAAGATATTATTACTATATAAAAATAACAATAAGGATAAACGTTATGAACGATATGCCTTTCTATAACATAAAATCAGAAGTGGGAAAACTTGAAGCTGTCCTTCTGCATAGACCCGGTAAAGAACTAGAAAAACTAACTCCTCAGTATCTGGAAGAACTTCTCTTCGATGATATACCATGGCTTGGTAAAATGCAGGAAGAACACGACTTATTTGCCGATACTCTCCGGAATAGAGGATGTCAAGTTTATTATTATGAGAAATTGCTCCAAGATATTTTAAAAGAAGACCACGTAAAAAATAAAATAATATCTGAAATAACCAATTTCACCGGAATAGCAAAACTAAAAGAGAATGAAGCTATTGTTGAATATTTAAAATCAAGAAATCCAAAGGAACTGACAGAGATACTTATTGCAGGACTTCATAAAAATGAAATCGATTACAAAATTGGCAACAGAAGTCTATCGTATTACATTACTGATGATTACCCTTATTATATTAATCCAATCCCAAATCTGTATTTTACAAGAGATCCAGGAGCGGTTATAGGAAATGGTATTTCAATCAATTCCATGAAAACTCTCGCGAGAAACAGAGAAACAATGATTCTAGCGTATATAAACAGGTATCACAGGGATATAAAGGGATCTTTTGCTGGATTATGGTATGATTATAACAATGTCGATTCAATTGAAGGAGGCGACATTCTTGTATTAAGCGAAAAAGCCATAATTGTTGGATGTAGTTCAAGAACATCCCCAGGTGCAATTGAAAAACTTGCTGAAAACTTATTTAATGGAGAATCAAAAGTTAAAGAGGTTCTTGTAATTCAAATACCTGTAAAAAGAGCATATATGCACCTCGACACAGTTTTTACAATGCTTGATCGTAATAAATTCACTATTTTCCCAGGTATCAAAGATGAACTTAAAATATTTAAGATAACCCCTGCACTTAAGGGAATAGGTACATTAAAAATTACACCAAAAGATAACCTTAAAGTTGCATTAAATGAAGCATTGGGTAGAGAAGATGTTATACTACTGGATAGCGGTGGTGGTGATAAAATAACAGCCGCCAGAGAACAGTGGAACGATAGTACAAACACACTGGCTATTGCACCAGGAACAGTTGTAACTTACAGAAGAAATCAAGCTTCTAATGAAACTCTTAGAAACAATAATATTGAAGTTGTTGAAATAGAAGGTTCTGAGCTAGTTAGAGGTCGAGGTGGTCCACGATGTATGAGCATGCCTATAAGAAGAGCTTCCATAATCTAAATTATTCAACTAATACTCTCTGGGGATGTGTGTAAATATTCATTCGTTTCCCTCTAGCAAAGCCAATTAGAGTAATATTCAGGTGTTCTGCTAATTCAATTGCTACAGATGTAGGAGCTGATTTTGATATGATGACTGGGAGTCCTGCTTTAGCAATTTTCATTATTATTTCACTAGAAATACGCCCACTGGTAAAGAGTATATTACTATTTAATGAGATTTTTTGAATCAAGGCATTTCCGATTATTTTATCAACAGCATTATGCCGACCAATATCATCTTCAAAAAACAACTCTTTATTATTATCACTTAACATAACACTATGAACCCCACCAGTAAGTCTGAACAGATCGGATTTTTTAACAAAGGTATTCATGTTACTGATTATATCTGATGTTTTTATTACTAAATCATCTGATAATTCTAATTTATGTTTAGATAGTTCATTAATTGATAGATTAAAAGTTGATCCCCGACCACATCCTGTTGTTCTTATATCCTTTTTAGAGAGTGTGTTTTCGATGTTTATATTGTCAGAAAGTGTAACACAGGAAATATTTCGATCTAAATGTAAATCAATATTACTAATATCAGATAAATTCTCTATTATTCCTTCACCAATTAAAAAACCAATAGTTAATTCTTTTAATGATTTAGGAGTACAAAGTATAGTTACAAATTCATTTTTATTTAAATATATTGTTAGTGGATATTCTGTAACCACCACGTCATCTAATATTTCCTTAGAATTTCCTAAAACTTTTATTATTGATTTAGTTTCATAAATATCCATAGTTATTCTCCACTTTTAAGAAATTCTTCTACATCAGATAAAGTATTTAAATTCTTAAACATTAACAAATCTTTAGAGAAACTCTGTGTAATGCTTTGATCAATATATTTAGTATTTATTTTTTTTAATAATTTGTTGATAGAATATTGCCCATTTTTTATTTCATTATATATTTTTGTTAGCATCTCTTTCTTATAAAAACCGTATAGAGGTTCAGTAAAAACTCCTATTTTTGCTATAATTACATCGAATGTATTATTTAGTTTTTCTTTTTCATATCTTATGAAATCAAGGTTTACATAGGGCATGTCACAGGCCATTACAAATGAATAATTACTACTCGATCTTTTTAATCCTGAATAAATCCCACATAATGGCCCACAACTTTTGTCTTCATCATCTATAACAATAATGCCATCTTCTCTATGATATAGAGGATCATTAGTAACAATAATAATTTCATCAAACTCGTTTTTTAATTTGTTAATAATATTATCAATGAGATAATTACCATTAATTTTAATCCTTAGTTTATCCATCCCCATTCTTGTACTCTTTCCACCAGCTAATATAATTACTGTATTAGCTTCCACTAATTAACTCTATTTTTACTGCACTAACCTTTAATTCAGGGATACTACTCTCTTTATCCAAATGTTTATTACTAGTTAACATATTGGCTCCACCTGGATAGTGAAAAGTCATAAATACAACACCATCTTTAATTCTGTCGATTACTTTTGCTCTTGCCTCTGAACTACCCCGGCGAGAAGTGACTCTTAATAAATCACCATTTTTAATATTATGTTTATAAGCAGTTTTGTTAGACAATTCTAAATAATTACTACCTACAATTTCATTTATTTCTTTTGTTCTCTTTGTCATAGTACTTGTATGAAAATGATATAAAGAACGACCTGTAGTTAAAATAAGTGGATATTCAACATCTATTGTTTCCATGGCTCCAAAATGCTGTGTTGGAGTAAACAGACCTAATCCCCTAGTAAAAGTATCTTTATGAAGGAATTTAGTACCTTTATGATTTATGTTTGGGCATGGCCACTGAATCCCTTCCTCTTCGATCCTATTAAAATTAATTCCACCATAAATAGGTGTGAGCAGAGCTATTTCATCCATAATATCAGATGGGGAATTATAATCAGTGCTATATCCGAGACGGTTCATCAGATCAGAGATTATTTCCCAGTCAGCCTTTGATTCTCCTATGGATGGGATCGCTTTTCTAATTCGTTGAATCTTTCTCTCTGTATTAGTAAATGTTCCATCTTTCTCAGCAAATGATACCGCAGGCAAAACTATATCTGCATATTTTGCTGTTTCCGATAAAAATATATCCTGTACCACTAAAAAATCTAAACTTTTAAGAGCCTTTAATACATGATTTGTATTTGGATCTGAAACAGCTGGATTCTCCCCCATAATATAAAGAAATTTAATTTCTCCTGTAACAGCTTTTTCTAACATAGAGGTAACTGTTAATCCTACTTTATCAGACAGTGGAACTCCCCATGCCTTTTCAAACTTCTTTTGGACTTTTTCATCAAATACTTTTTGATATCCTGGGTAATTATTTGGTAGAGCTCCTAAATCACATGCTCCCTGTACATTATTTTGTCCTCTTAATGGATTAATACCACCTGATTCTATACCTATATTTCCACACATCATGGCTAAATTAGCTAATGATTTAACATTATTAGTTCCACTTGAGTGTTGAGTAACCCCCATTGAATAATAAATAGCAGCTTTGTCAGTTTTAGCATAAATTCTCGCTGCTTTTATTATATCTTCAGCATCAACACCACATATATGAGAGACAATTTCTGGAGTATAAGCATCTAATATTTCTATAAACTCTTCGAAGTTTTCAGTTCTAGTTTCAATGTAACTTTCTTTATATAGTTTCTCTTTATATATTACATGACACATTGCATTTACAAGAGCAATATTGGAACCTGGTTCAATCTGCAGGTAGACGTCTGCATGTTTTGCCATCTCAATCTCTCTTGGATCTGCTACAATAATTCTTGCTCCATCTCTTTTAGCCTGGAGTATCATTGAACCTATTACAGGATGTGTTTCTGTAGTATTTGATCCTAAAATAAATATAACATCACTATTTTTTACTTCAGAAATACTATTTGTCATTGCACCACTGCCTAGAGTAGATGCTAAACCAGCTACTGTTGATGCATGACAAAGTCTTGCACAATGATCAATATTATTTGTACCAAGAACTGCCCTCATAAACTTCTGCATTAGGTAGTTCTCTTCATTAGTACATTTTGCACTAGATAGTCCAGCAAAAACATCAGAGCTATATTTAGATTTTAATTGGGTAATTTTATTTACAATAGTATTTAAAACCTCATCCCAGGTGGCTTCCTGAAATTCACCATCTTTTTTAATCAGAGGTTTTGTTAAACGATCCTTATGATTTATATAGTTATATGCGAACTTTCCTTTTACACATAAAAGTCCCTCATTAGGTCCATTATCAACTGGATCAATTCTAACAACTTTATCATTGTTTATTACTAAATCCATCTGACATCCCACGCCACAATATGAACATGTAGTTTGAACTTTCTTAACATCCCAATTTCTAAACTTATCCCTACTTTTTGGCATTAAAGCACCTACTGGGCATATAGAAACACAATTTCCACATGAAACACATACACTATTTTCATATGATCCATCTAGTGGATATCCAACATACGAATCTTGCCCTCTCTCTAGAAACCCAATTGTATTTACATTCTGCAACTCATCACAAACTCGAATACATTTGCCACATAAAATGCACTTGTTTTGGTCATTAATATAGAACTTATTAGAGTAATTAATTTTATGAGATTTTTTAGTATCAAAACTGTAATAACTATCCGGATCGATATCATATTCATAACTATATTTCTGTAGATCACATTCACCGGATTTTTCACATACTAGGCAGTCATTAGGGTGGTTAGCCCATAATAACTCTAAAATATCCCGTCTTGAATTTATAACCCTCTCATTGTGTGTCTGAATATTCATTCCTTCAGCTACTAAAGTGGAACAGGAAGGTAATAATGTATCTTGCCCATTAACTTCTACTATACAAATTCTACAAGCAGAATGTGATTTTAACCGTTCATCAAAACAAAATGTTGGTATATCTATACCATTTATTTTACATACCGTTAAAATGGTTGAGCCTTTTTCGACTTTCACCGCTATACCATTTAAAGTAATATTAATTAGATTTATATCAACCATTTACTCTACCTCTATTGCACTAATTGGACACACTTTTAAACATATACCACATTTTATACATGTTTCCTGATCAATGTTATGTTGTTCTTTATTCCCACCAGAAATGCAATCCACCGGACAATTTTTGCTACACTTCTGGCAACCAATACATTTTGAAGTAATATTATATTTACTCAGATCTTCACATACACCTGCTTCACAATGTCTGTTATTAATATGATCTAGATATTCATCATTAAAATATTGAATAGTTGATAAAACCGGATTTGGAGCTGTTTTACCTAATCCACATAAGGATGTATTTTTTACAGTGTTGGCTAGTTGATTTAGTTTTATAAAATCATGTTCATTTCCAGAACCACTAATGATCTTCTGTAATATACCTGACATTCTTTTGGTACCTTCACGACAGGGAGTACATTTACCACAGGATTCATCAACCATAAAATCCATATAAAAACCAGCAATATCAACCATACAGTTAGTATCATCCAAAACTATCATTCCACCACTACCCATCATGGAACCTAAAGACTTTAGGTTATCAAAATCAATTTGTTCTTCTAAATGAATAGTTGTTAAACAACCACCACTTGGACCACCTGTTAAAACCGCTTTAAATTTACGGTTTTTTTCAACACCACCACCGATATCATAAATAACCTTTTGTAAACTGATACCCATTGGTACTTCAATTAAACCACCGTTAACTATTTTACCAGCTAGGGCAAATACTTTTGTTCCTGGAGAATTCTCTGTTCCGTATTCAAGGAACCAGTGTGAACCATTAAAAATAATTTGCGGAATATTAGATAGTGTTTCAACATTATTAATTACTGTTGGTTTACCAAACAGACCCTTTATTGCTGGGAAAGGAGGTTTTAATCTAGGCATACCTCTCTCCCCTTCTATAGAAGCAATTAACGCTGTTTCTTCTCCACAAACAAATGCGCCTGCACCAAGCCTTATCTCTATATCGAAATTAAAGGTACTATCAAAAACATTATTACCAAGATATTTTAGCTTTTTGGCTGCTTTTATAGCTAAATTAAGATGTTCAGCTGCAGTAGGATATTCTGCTCGAATATATATATAACCGATAGATGCACCGATGGAATACCCAGCTATTAACATCCCCTCAATTACTGAGTGTGGATCTTTTTCTAATATGGAACGATCCATAAATGCGCCAGGATCACCTTCATCGGCATTACATATAATATATTTCTGATTAGAGTCAATTTTATTTGCGATTTCCCACTTGATACCAGTAGGAAATCCTCCACCTCCACGTCCACGAAGTCCAGATTTTTTCATCTCTTTAATAATAACATCAGGAGTCATTGTATTTATGGCTTTATACGCAGCAAAATATCCATCTCGGGCTATATATTCATTAATATTTAATGGGTCAATAACATCACAATTTCTTAGAACTCTTCTTACTTCCAGTTCATGTTTTTTGACTTCTAAGAACTGAACATTTTCCAATGTTTCCAATTTTATCTGCTCTAAATTATTTAGACTCATAATAGTTTTTCCTTATTAATATTTTGAAATGATATCTTTTATATCTTCAACATTTAAATTCCCATAAACTATATTATTAACCACAACTGCAGGAGCTTTGGAACAATCCCCTAAACATCTTGTAGGAGCAATTGTAAACAATCCATCAACCGTTGTTTCCCCTAATCCAGCCCCTAGTATTTTTGTGACTTCTCTAAATATTAATTTAGCGCCTTTAACGTAACAAGCAGTTCCCATACAGACACCTATAATATTTTTGCCCCTTGGTTCAACTGTAAACCCAGAATAAAATGTGACTACCCCACTTATCTGAGAAAGTGATATTTTTAATTCTTTACTTATGATTATTTGACTATTATATGATATACAGCCAAAGGTTCCCTGGACTGCATGTAATACAGGCATTAAAGGTGCTGTTCTATCTTTATGTTGATCTATTATTAAATTTAAGGATTTTAATTCTTCATTGGCCATTTCTCTGAATTCTCCTATGCTTTATCATATCATATAATTACTGGAATTTAATTCCAAAAAAATTATACCTTATCCTTTAACATCTGCTCTGTTTCATACATTATTTTCTTCTCATTATATTTAAGAAAGTAGAATCCTGCGAACATACATAAAATAAATCCAACAATTCCGCTAACTCTTATTCCAAAATCATTTCCTGGGTCTTTTCCAAGTGTTGTTAATGCTGCAAATAGTAATACTCCAATAGTTTGACCAAACTTATGCATTAAAGTTCTTGCTGCAAAAAACATGCCTTCCTGTCTTATTCCACTTTTTAAGCTATCGTGTTCGGCGATATCAGCCAAAACTGCATTTGGTAATATACCTAAAAAAGAGAGAGGAATTGAGTAAAATATGACAACAAGATATGCTTGAATTATGGTAGGTATTGGATATTTACCAAGAAAAAACAGTCCAAAAAATATTAAACCCATAAATAGAATTGAAATTATTATTAGAATCTTTTTTCCAACTTTTTTTGCTAGAATATTAACTAAAGGATAAAAAATAAATGAAACCGCTATCATAATTAATAACAATGAACCAACTAATCTCTCAGATAGACCTAATAAAACTGTTACATAGTAGAGAAGACCAGTTAAAATTATTGTTAACCCAATAAAATATATTAAATCTGCAATAGCATAATATCTAAAATTTATATTTGAAAATGTACGTTTAAATGCCTTAATCAGGGGGACATTGGAGGGCTGTCCATCGGCATATTTTTTTTCATCTATAAAAACCCCTGGTATTATCATAGCAATAAAAGCTATAAAAGAGACAATTGCAATGGCTATCTGAATAGACCTTACCCTATCATCTCGATTTATAAGATCAGCAATTGACGGTACCATTGCAGCTGTAATTAATCCTAACCCATAAGTTATGGAAATCCATGTCGATAAATTTAATCTCTCATTTGATGTATGTCCAAGTTCTGGTATTAGGGCAAAATATGGTGTTACATAGACAGTAATAAAAAAGTAGAACAGCAACTGCATAAAAAATAACCATGCGATATTCCAACCACTAATACCATTAACTACTGGTAAAAACATTAATGTACAAAAAATTGCAGCAGGCGCAGCACCAAATAGTAAAAATGGGGTTCTACGTCCTCTTTTCCCTCTCCATCTATCACTTAGATTTGCAATAACCGGATCTGTTACAGCATCAAAGATTCTTCCACTAGCTGCTAAAATGGACAAAGTATTTAAAACTACTAAAAATATTGCTTGAGTAATATGAAGTTTTATTCCTGATCCGACTGGTGGTATATAAAAATAAACTAATTGTAGACTTACAATATTTACCAGTATGGACCAACCAAATTGTCCTACAGAGTAAATTAGTGCCACTTTAAGCGGTAACTTTTCTTTTTTAGAAACCATAAATATAAGTCTAACAGTTTATTTCAATTTTGATAGTAATTTAATATTGAACTTTTTATTAAAAAACACAGAAAATATCTTTAATATTTCTATGAACTGCTTTATAGTGTCAATATTACAATAAAAACAATAATAAGCACTATATATAGCGCATCAAAAGGATACATATGAACGAGTGGCAATGGGAACAACCGATAAGTAAAGAGATATTTTTTCAAAAATACGGATTAAATAACGAAAAGACAGCAGAAGAGATTTTTAAAGGTGTTGCATCTGAGATTTCATCTAAAGAGAAAGAACAACAGAAGTGGGAAGAGATCTTTTACAAAGAACTTTCAGAGGGTCGATTAATGCCTGCTGGAAGAATACTTGCCAATGCAAGACCAGATAGTCCAATGAAAAACTATAATAACTGCTTTACTATAGATATAGAAGATTCTATGGAGGGAATATACAACTCTTTAGCCGAGGATGCCAAAATCAGTAAAATGGGTGGTGGTGTAGGATTTGATATCTCAAAGTTAAGACCAAAAGGTGCCCCACTTTCTAGTGGAGGAGAGTCTTCTGGAGTTATATCATTTTTACGAATATTTGATCAGTCTGCTAAAACTATTATGACAGGTGGTCAACGTAGAGCTGCTCATATAGCTCTTCTTGATATATCACATCCTGAAATTGAAGATTTTATCCACGCTAAAAAAGGTGATGAAAATAAAGAACTTACACAATTCAATATATCAGTAAAAGTTACAGATGACTTCATAAAGGCTGTTAAAAGCGATTCAGATTGGGATTTAGTATTTGATAATGAAGTCTATAAAACTGTTAAAGCTAAAGATTTATATAATAAACTTGCTAAAAATGCATATTTTAATAATGAACCTGGAATTTTTTATTCCGATACAGTAAATAAATTTAATAACGGTTATTGGGCTTTTGATATGGATAGATGTAATCCATGTGGTGAACTTGTAATGCCATCATATTCTCTATGTTGTCTATCCGCACTGAATCTTGTTAAATTTGTTTCAAACCCATTTTCAGAAGAAGCTACATTTAGTTTTGAAGATTTTAAGAAATCAATAACAATTGCTGTAAGATTTTTAGATAACATATTAGATGTAACAGAATACCCTCTTGATAAAATTGAAGATTTCTCAAAGTTATGGCGTCGAATTGGGCTTGGATTTACAGGTCTTGCCGATGTTTTTGCAATGTTAAAAATACCATATGGAAGTAAAGAATCCTTAATATTATCTGAAGAGATAGCAAAAACTTTAAGAGATGCAACATATAGTGCCTCCTCTGATTTGGCTTTAGAAAAAGGAACCTTCCCTTCTTTTGATACAGAGAAATATTTAGATGGTGAGTTTATTAAACAACTACCAAATTGGTTAAGAGATAAAATAAAAACACAGGGTATGAGAAATGTTCAGTTAAATACTATTGCTCCTACAGGTACAACTTCACTTTCTATGGGTCAAAACTGTTCTTCTGGTATAGAACCAATATTTTCACTTTCATATAACAGAACAGTTCGTACTGGAACTGGTGATGAAACTAAAACTGAAAATGTAAGTGACTATGCATGGAAATTATATACTTCTATGTTTAATACAGATGTAAAACCAGACTACTTTACAACAACGATGGATATTGATCCTTACGATTCAATAGATGTACAGGCTATCTTCCAAAAATATATTGATCATAGTATTTCTAAAACACTAAATCTTCCTCCAGGTACGACATACGAGGAATATCAGAAAATATTTATGAATGCTTATGATAAAGGGTTAAAAGGTTTCACAACATTTAATCCTGAAGGAAGTATGAAGGGAATATTAGAATATAACGATACTAAAAAAACAGTTACTAGACGTGTAGCTCCTGAAAGACCTGTAGAACTACCTTGCGAAATACATAGAATAAAATCTGGTGCTAAAAGTTTCTTAGTTATAGCTGGTCTTTTAAATGGATCGTTATACGAAGTATTTGTTATAGATGACCCTAAAAAAGAGATTAATCTTGAAACAGATAAAAAAACATTAGTTAGAAAAGCAGCTAAGGGTCAATACGATCTGATATTTAGTAATGGTACTGATTCTGTTAAGTTAAAAGATTTTACTAATCAATACGACTCAATTGATGCTTCCTTAGCAAGAATGATCTCAATGTCTTTAAGACATGGTACTCCTCTGCAATTTATAGTTAGCCAGTTACAAAAAGATACACACTTTACAGCTGTAGAAAGAAGTATATCTAGAGTTCTAAAAGGTTATATAAAAGATGGTGAAGAGGTAATTACAAGTGAAGGTTTCTGCCCCGAATGTGATGAAAAGTTAGCATTTAGAGACGGTTGCATGACTTGTATTAGTTGTGGTTATAGTAAATGTTCTTAATATAAAAATTGTATCAGGCTTCTAGTTTTAGGAGTCTGATACTTATAATATAATTCAAAGAATATCAGGAGAAATATGATGAAACCTATTAAATCTGTCGCAATTATTGGAGCCGGTGCTTTAGGCCTGATGTTTATGGATTCAATTATTTCTAATCCAACTGTAAATGCCTACTTTCTTGTTGATAATAAAAGATATGAACAACTAAAAAACAGAACATTTAAAATAAATAATAAAATAAAACAGTTTCCAGTCAAATCCATAGACGATATAACAGAAAAAGCCGATCTTATTCTAGTCTGTGTAAAAAACTACCACTTAGATAATATCCGACCTCTACTAGAAGCAGTATCAAACTCAGAAACAACTATTATCTCTGTATTAAACGGAATAACAAGTGAGACTTATCTTGAGTCACTTCTTCCTGAAACTACTGTTTTATATTCAGCAGTTCTTGGTATGGATGCAGTAAAAGAGGGAGATGATTTACATTTTACAAGAAAAGGTAAATTTCTATTAGGAAGTAAAAATAATACAAAAACTCCAGAGTTGGATTCGGTAGTAAACTTCCTCAAAAGTTGTAATCTTGAATATATCCTATCCAAAGATATACATAGAGACATCTGGTATAAATGGATGATAAATATTGGAGTAAATCAGGTTTCAGCAATTACAGGAGCAAATTATGGAGTGTTCCAAAGTGACCCTACTCTGCAAAAACTAATGGAAAATGCTATGATGGAAACTATAAAAGTTGCTCAAAAAGAAAACATATCTCTCGATGAAAAAGACATAGATAAATGGTACGAAGTGCTTAAAACATTAGGACCTACTGGGAAGACTTCCATGCTCCAAGACATAGAAGCTTGCAGAAAAACAGAGGTAGAATCTTTTGCAGGAGACCTAATAAAAATAGCAAATAAACATGGATTAGATGTCCCTGTTAACGATACTCTATATAGAATAATTAAAACTAAAGAGATCTAATTTTGGTATAATTTTTAATTTACAACGATATAAATTTACGAAATCAGGTAAAGTATCAAAATAAGCTATATCTTCTAAGTATTATATAAAATTATATTATTTAACTTTGTTATTCATTATATTCCTCTTTTATAATTGAGATTAAATCTTTCATAGAGGTTCCTAACTCTTTATAATAAACAAGATCCTTTGTTAATTGATTTTTTATTAGTTGTTTTTTTGTATCAAATAACTGTTTATCTGTATAAGGTGAAACAAAACACCCCTTACCAACAATAGTATAGATAAAACCTTCTCTCTCTAGCTCTTCCCAAGCTTTTTTGACTGTAATTATACTCACTCCCAACTCTTTAGCTGCTGTTCTTATAGGAGGTAGTATTGTTTCTCCATCTAATTGCCCATTTATTATTTGAAAAGTTATACGTTCAAATAACTGCTTATAGATAGGTTTGTTTGAATCATTTGAAAATTTTATATTCATAGCTCTACTAGTTCAAACCTCTTCTTAGAAAGATTATGTGTAACCATATTTATTACTACAAAAAATAGTATACCAAAAATTAGAATTAGTAATTGAAAAAATATCTTATCTTTATTCTCAAGATGGTAGGCTATAGTAGGATTTAAAATAACAGAAAACTCAATTATAGTTGCATAAATTAAAGTTACAATAACTCCAATTATTAGAGGTATTCCATATTTATATGCAGTTTTAAAATATAGAGGGAAAAATATCAGATTAAATACTCCATACATAATGAAAGATAATCCAAAATATGAGAAACCAATATCTAGAAAGAAATTATAATTACCAAATATTAAATAGTGTATCATTCCAAATAATACTGCGCTTAACAGATGAATTAACTCAATTATAGATATTGCAATTATTTTAGATTTTACCACGTCACTTTTCTTAACTGGCATAAATACTGAAAATTGCATATCTTTTTGTGCATTATAGGCTCCAAAAATATTTGGTATCGATATAAAGAAAAAGTACATTAAAGCTATAAAATATGGCCAGTTAGGAATTAGAAGCAAGATACTAAGCAGTGGTATTAGCATATATATTGCTTTATGTATTGAAAGTTTAAATTCTTTATATAATAAGTTATTCATAATTATATCTCCATTTTTGAGTGAAATATCATAATCTCGTCTAAGGATGGTCTGACATTCTGGTAGTCATCTAGATTTTCAAATTCCGGATATTTTATTAAAGCTCTAAAACCAAAAGAGTCTTTTTTATACGAAATAAGATTAGGTTTAATACTTTCTAGTTGATCTTCAGTACCATTAATAACTCTGTAGGAATTAATAAAATCATCTTTTTCCTGGGTTTTAATAATGCTTCCATTTTGTATAAAAGTAATAAAGTCGGCACACTTTTCTAGATCAGAAGTAATGTGAGTAGAAAAAAGAATACTTTTATCTCCATCTTCAACAATTTCCTGGAAAAGTTCTAAGAGATTATCCCTTGCTACAGGATCTAAACCAGATGTTGGTTCGTCAAAAATAAATAGAATTGCACCATAAGAGAGTGCAAGTGTAATTTGAAACTTTACTTTCATCCCACTTGATAACTCTCTAATTTTTTTATCATCATCTAATGAGAATTTTTTCATATATTTATTGTACTTATCATCATCCCAATTTATATAAAATCTCTTTACTACTTCAGTTATGTTTTTTAATTTTTTATTTGGGTAATAGTCAGAGTCTCCAACAACAAATGCTAACTTCTGTTTTATTTCATATTCATTTTCTTTAAAGTTCGACCCTAGTATCTCTATATTTCCACTTTCTGGATGCATTAAATTAATGATTGATTTGATTGTAGTTGTTTTACCTGCACCATTAGCTCCAATGAAACCCATAATATAGCCTTTATCTAATGAAAAAGAGACATCCTTAAGTTCAAACTTAGGAAATGATTTATTTAAATTTTCAACTTTTAGTATCATAGTTCCTCCAACAGTAATAAACCGTGTATACTGTATATACACAATATTGCATCGTAATACTATTTTTGTCAATGGAGGAATTGCATAGTGTAGTATTATTATGTTCAATAACTATTTTGTAGGAGATTATAAAATGAAGAATTATTTATAAATATAGATAATAAAGATTACCATAGGGCATACATTTCAATATTGAAAGATGCATTATCTCTTGTTTTTAATGGTAACTTTTCATTATTTTGAATCTGCTCATAAGCCGATATAATTGTATCTTCAGAATATATTTTATTTATTAAGCTAGAAAAACCATCAATGGTTTCGTTTTGTAACTCATAAAGTAAAATATCATAAATAGACATCGCTTTAAACAGATCTATTTTAATATTATCTGGAACTATTTCTGAGAAGATATAATCAAAAATAGTATCTCCATAAGAATTTCTAATTGTTAAGTCTATTCCTGATATAATAAGATTTTTTGCATCTTGATAATCTTTATCTAATAAAGCTGTGTGTAATAAAGAATTATTAGTAGCATATTCCTTTTTAAACATCACTTTTGACTTTAATTCTGCTTCTAACAATACTTCAAGTTTTCCTAACCTCACTGCAAGTTTAAATGGAGATATAGTTTCTTTTCTCCATTTGCCACCAAAATAAAAATATGTTTCAGAATCTATTTCATACTTAATACCATTTTTAATTGCATAAACTAATAGATCAGAAGTAATACCCTTAATTAGTAAATTATTTATATGAACTTTTGATAAATCAGTATTTTTGATAAAGTGAGATATTAAATTATGACTTTTTTTACTTTCTGAAATGTAGTTTAATGTATTACTTTTTTTATTCTCATTGTCACTATTAATGATCTTTAATCCATCATTTATAAATACCTGAAGTGTAATTGTACTTTGTATTTTAGAAAATAGATCAAGTTGATTTTTCCATATATTTTTAGTATAAAACATCGATATAAATCTTACATTATCCATTTCTAATACTCTTGAAAAAACTGTAAGGTTACTATCTTCATATTCGTATTTATAGGAAGTCATCGGATCAGCACCTTTGTCTAATAATAACTGTGCTAATTTATAATCTTTTTTCTCTACAGCATAAAGTAAGATTGGCAATTTATAAATATATAACCCTCTATAGTTACTATATTCTATTTCATAGTTAGGATCCCCACCTCTTTGTATAAGTTTATAAACCTCATATTCATTATCACTTTTTATAGCTTTATACAATTTATCTGTAAATTGGGAAGAATCATTTTTATCTTCTTTGAGTTTAAATATATTAATAACCTTATCATCGTAACTTGTATAAAAAAAATCATCATAAGCATGAATAAAGTTGCTAGAAAGTACTAAGCAAAATATAAATAAAATTATTTTAATCAAAACATTGCCCCTTATAGTTCTGTATTTTTTAATTATTTTACAACAAAATACTTAATAATTTGTTTGTAAACTACAATCTATTTAGTCATCCATTGTATTAAAGAATATAACATTTTCTATTTCAGGATCATATATTTTATATTTAGGGTTTGGATCAACTTTAGAAAGTATTTTATCAGCTTCTTTAATATTCTCTTCTAATAACAGATCAAGAGAAGGTGATGATCTTTTCCATAGAGGACCAGAATCTAAGACTTCATCAAGATCTAATGTAAAATTATCTTCCTGTCCATCTTTGTATTTCCACTCTCCTGTTTTTATATCAAACTTATATAGAGGTATAAAAAGATGTGCTTTCTCTATTAAATATTCCAAGGTATTACATATATATTCATACTCGCTATCAGAAAATGAGAAGTGAAGATTTAATCTGACCCAACCTGGCTTTAGCCCTGCTAATTCACGGCTCTCTAAAAGGCAGACAAAACTTGAAGATAATTCTCTATCGATACTCAGTAAATGGTGGCCATAAGGTCCTGCACATGAACAACCTGCTCTGGTTTGAATACCAAAAAAATCATTCATTATTCTAGTAAAGAGTCTAGGATGAATTAATCTATCCCCATGTTTTACATTAAATGCTATTATATTTACCTTTTTTTCTGGGTCGATTGACCCATATAATTTGATCTGTTTATTATCTTTAAACCTATTTATAAACTCAGTAAAAAGAAACTTTTCTATTTTATCAATTGTTTCTATACCAATTCTATCTTTTAGTTGAAATACTAAAGATGTCTTAATCGCTTGTAGAATCCCTGGTGTTCCTGGTTTTTCTCTTGTTTCAATATCATCTGTAAATTTCTGAGTGTCATAGGTTACAAAATCAACTGTTCCACCAGCTGCAATAGATGGATCAAGAGCAGTATTATATATTTTTTCATTAAAAATTAGCAGACCAGATGTTCCAGGCCCCCCTAGAAATTTATGAGGTGAGACATAAATTGCATCAAAGTATGATTCTTCACATTTATTCATATCTATTTCTACATATGGAGCACATGCTGCAAAATCAAAACATGCTAAACCGTTATGTTTGTGCATAATTTTAGCAACATCATAAATTGAAGTAATAATCCCTGATACATTAGATGCAGCTGAAAATGATCCAATCTTCTCTCTTTTGTTATATTTTTCATCAGAAACCATCTGTTCTAAAATTATAAGATCTAGTTCTCCTAAAGAATTCAGAGGTACTTCCACAACTTCACAAAGACTCTGTCTCCACATAATCTCATTAGAGTGGTGTTCGTATGGACCAACAAAAACTATAGGTTTCATACTATCCATTCTTTCTCGTAAGGAAGTATTACATGGACTTGATACTTCAGACACAGCAGAACATGAATCTATCATTATATCCAATCTTTCTTTAAGTGCTGGAGACCAGAACACTCCTAATATCTGTTGGAGTCTGGTTATTGCACCTGTGGCACCTGTACCAGCAAAAATGATTTTACCACTGTCCCCTGCATTAACAATTTCTTTTATATTATGTTCAGCTTCATGTAACAGATTTGTCATTGTTTTACCTGTAAAATCATCATCTGTATGGGAGTTTGCATAGAATCGTAGTAAATTTTGGATATAGTTCTCAATAAAATATAGACCTCTACCACTTGCTGTATAATCAGCATAAACCAAGGGTCTTTTTCCAACTGGAGATTTAAAGAACTCGTTTCTTCCAATAATCTCCTGTCTTAACCACTCTTGTTTTATCATCTCTTTTATCGGTTTCATATACTACTCCTGCCTATATAGTAAATGTAAAATATACGTAAGGTAAACCCTTTATTAAACAAAAGAAATGTATTCAGTATTAACAGTTTTTTTAAATTTATAATCTCATTAACAGCATTAAATAACTCTATTTAATGTGGGATGTCCAATTCTTTTAATAATATTAAAGAGATAACAAATTGTCTGTAATATTTAGTCAGTCCCAGCCTTCAAAGTCATATATCTTACTCCACATCATTGTCAAGCAATCTATGAATATCAATTATTTCTCGCCTGCTAGGTGTTAAATGACCTGATTCCCAGTGTTCAATTGTTTCAACCTCTAGATTAAGCTTTTCTGCTAAGAATTCCGTAGACCATTCATTTACCAACATGAGCTGTTTTAAATTGATCTTATGAATATTAGACATGTATAATTATTAAACTCCAGAACAATAATTTTTTGTTAAATGCATTTTATAGTATAATCATAATCAATTAATTTGATATTAATTGGGGAAAGAAAATCCTGTAAATACAGATGAATCCAAACAAACATTTGTAATATTTAACGTATATAAATATATTCTAAAGTTTTAATAGGGAGGTTAGATCTTCACTATGTTTAACATTAGTTTTAAATAATTCCTCAATTGATAGAATATTGTCTTTTAACTTTGTAATCTGATTTTCCTGATTGTCAATTAGTATAAAGGTAGACTCCAGCATTGATTTAAAATTTTCGAGACTATGTTGAACATCATCGTTAATATTTTTATTCGATTCAGAAAGCTCTTTAATCGTTGAACTATCTTTTATTAGTGTTTTTATAGATTCTAGTAGTAGTGTTGTTTCTGAATACTGTCCTTCGATATTCTCCCTAGTTTTATCCATGAGTTCTGAACTATTTACTGCCTCATCAATAATTGTAAAAAGTCCTTTTTCTACTTCAACAGATAATCTTGAAGTTTCTGAAATAGCAAGTTCCATAGCTTCTAGCTTTAAACTGCTTTCTTTAACTTGTGCCCTTGTTTGGGATGAGAGCGTCCTGACCTCGTTTGCAACTACAGCGAATCCTTTACCAGCTTCTCCAGCGTGGGCAGACTCTATTGCAGCATTAACCGCAAGAAGGTCTGTTCTCTCCGATATATCCATAATTCCTGTAAGAACATCGTTAATAACCTGTGCATGCCCCTGAATTGTTTTTACAGCCTTTGTAGAGTTTGTTATTGTAGCTCTATTATTTTGTGCAATTTCACTTAAATATTTTGATTTTGAATGGGTATCATCAATATTATGTTGGTTGTCCATCATTTTATTAGTAACACTGGACAGCGTAGTTTCAATCTGATTAGCAAAAAGAGTCTGGTTTGTTACAGCTTCTAGAATTTCATTGATAGATTTGGATAGATCTATTTTTATCTTTGGAATTGTATCCTCAATATTTGTAACCTGAGCTTTAATCTCTTCAGATACTTTTTTATTAGCAGCACTATTTTCAATTATGATCTCACTGGATAGGTCAATTTTATCTTTTAACATAACACCAGAATCTTGAATACTTGATGCAACGGTTTTGATCCCTTGAATCATCTCCTGCTGACTTTTGTTTATATCTACAATTGATTCTGCCTGTAAACGACTCTTTCTAGCAATTGTATTTTGTTGATTAGAGAGTATGATAAACATAGCAAGTATGTAAAAAAGAAATCCATATGGAACTAAATATGCGTAGGGAATAATATTTGAACTAACATATATAAGGTCGTGTAAAATAAATCCAAAGAAAATTAAAAATGCCAATAACAGTATAAATGTCTCGCTATTTCTTATTTTAATAAAAGAGTAGACAGTAATATAAAGAGTAACAAAAACTATAAAAGGAAAATAATAGTTAGTCATTACCGATAATATAATATCAACACCATATCTGGAGCTTTGACCCAATATTAATATTGTTAAAATAAATGCTGGAACAACTGATATTATTTGTAAACTCTTTTTAAACTTTTTAGTTTTTGTATATTCAAGGACAAAATTTAGAAGCGATGTATTTGCTAATAAAAATCCTATTTTACTCGCCTTCATTATTGGGAGTTCATTTGTAAAATCATAAGAAAGACTGATTTCCAGATAAGCAATAGCAACAGACATAGATAACAATGAAAAAAGTATAAAACTTCTGTCACTTGTTTCACTTGTAAAAAAAAGAAAGACAAAATATAGAGACATTATTAAGCAGACTACACTTATAGCTCTAATAAGATATGAACTAAAAAAGTCTCTCCAGAATGCTTCTTTTGATATTTCTCTATAGGTTGATATTTTTAAACTATCTATAGCTGTTAAATAACCATATGGATATATTTCAATTCTTAAATCATTATCTGATAATTTTAACATCTGTGGGGAAATAACCGCTTTTATTGAAGAGAAACCATTTGCAATAACTGTTTCTCCAATGTCTCCAGATAGAGCAATTAGATGATTATTCAGATAAATTCTTAGGGGATATGATATTGCAGGTAATGATAATCCTAAAATTTCATCTTTTAAGTTTATTAAGTTATCAAACTTAGTTGCCAGTGTAATCATGGTATCAAAGTTATTTCTATCACCTGTAAAATTTTTATTATCCCAGGTGTCCCAGCTGCCTGTATCTTCTGATAAATATTTACCTGGAGATAGATTCGAGTAGTTTATTTTATATGACCCTGAGAGTAAATTCTCACCCCAGATATTTTGTGTTAATAATAGAATGATTAATATAATAATATTTTTTTTCATATATATAATTATATCTTTTTATTTAAGTGCATCAAGTAATATTTAAATGAATGTAAAAAGTCTAAGCACCAGCACTTTTTTCTAACCGATTTATGTAGAGATAATACTAAATAAATATTCAAATACTGCTTCATTCCTGTTAACCCAATCTCACCAAACATCAATACAGGTTGAAATACTATTAGAAATATTAAAAATTATTAGTACTAGCAAGTTTGGAGAATTACAATATCATGATATTAACACAGTTGTAGAAAGTGATTTAATTAGAGACTCTATAGAAATTACCGCTTCTTTCATTTTATATTTAGAGAGAAAGCTTCTAGAATTATCAATTTTTTCACTTATATTATCAGAAATAATATAAGTTTCTAATTGGTTTAGAATTTCTAAAGCAGGCTTGGGTTTTCTCTTTATCAAAAAATTCTCTACTTCTTGTAATTTTGAGATCAATTCTTCATTTGATATAGTATTTTTAACAACTTGATCATCAATAACTGATGATATAACACCACTATCATTAATTGCTTGTATTAGTTCTGTCATAATAGTATTACCAATTGCTAATTGATCTTTAATTTCTGTACCATCTTTTATATTTTTCTCAATTTCACCCATAATATTTTGTAGAGATTCAGCTCCTAAATTAGCTGAGACACCTTTTATTGAATGAGCTTCACGTATAGCTTCATCAATTTTATTATTTTCTAGCAGATTGTTAACTTTTGATTCTATATCTGTATAATCTTCTATAAACTGTTTAAGTAATTTTGTGTATAATTTTTTGTTCTGAGCGACTCGATGTAATCCTGCACTAGTATTAATACCTTTAATTTCAGGGAATTTATTATCGAGTTCAATAATTAAATCAGCATTAAAATTTTCAGGTAAGATTCTCTCTTTAGGTTTAATCCAAGATGCTAAAACTTTCCACAAATGAGTTGTTTCTATAGGTTTACTTATGTAATCATTCATCCCAGATGTTATGACATTGTCCCTAATACCAGTCATTGCATCGGCTGTCATTGCGACTATAGGTAGATTGTTAAAAAATTCCAACTTACGAATCTCAATAGTGGCCTCTACACCACCCATAACAGGCATTTGTAAGTCCATAAGAATTATATCGTACTCTTTTTGCTGAACCATTTGAATACATATTTCTCCATTTTCAGCTATATCAACATAAAAACCTTCACCCTCTAGTATCTCTCTTGCAACTTGCTGATTGATGTCATTATCTTCAACCAATAATATCTGAGCACCACGAATTAAATTAAATCCATCAGGGAATTTATGTTTTTTCTTTGTTTTTATCTCTTTTCTTTTATGATTAAAAGCTTGCATTATAGAGTTAAATAATAACGATTGATTCACAGGTTTTAAAATGAAACCTTCAAAACTATGGTGACTTACACCAGTTAGAACTTCTTCTCGCCCAAATCCTGTAACAAGAATATACTTAGGTCTTACTTCTGGCTTTAGAATTTCATTGATTTTATCTGCTGTCTGAAAACCATTTAATTCTGGCATACTATAATCCATTAATATTAGATCAAATCCTTTTTTATCTTCATCAAATAATTTTTGGATTAATTGTATAGCTTCAGCTCCATTATCCACAGATGTAGGATTTAATGAAAAGTCTTTTGTATAAGCATTTAACACTTCTCGGCTCGTTGCATTATCATCTACGATTAGAACATTCATACCATTAAATTCTATGGGTATATTTTCACGTTGTATGTCTTCTCTAATATCAAACTTTGCTGAGAAATAGAATGTGGAACCTTCACCATCCTTACTTTCGACACCAATTATACCTCCCATTAATTCAACTAATTTTTTACTAATTGAAAGACCTAAACCTGTACCACCATATTTTCTAGTTGTTGAAGTATCAGCTTGTGAGAATGCTTGAAATAATTTTCCTGCCTGCTCTTCTGTAAGTCCAATACCAGTATCCCTAACTGATAATTTAATTTCAGCTTGATCATTTTCTTGATTAATTAATTCTGCGGTAATTACAATTTCACCAATATCTGTGAATTTAATTGCATTATTAGCTAGGTTTAATAAAACTTGTCCCAGGCGTAGAGGATCTCCAATTAACTTCTTGGGAACATTAGAATTTATATGAAATACAAGTTCTAGCTTTTTATGATAGGCTTTATCACCTATCATACTACCTAAATTATCAAATACTTCTACAAGATCAAAATTGATAGTTTCCATTGTTAACTTTCCTGCTTCTATCTTTGAAAAGTCTAAAATATCATTAATAATACCCAGAAGATTATAGGCCGATCCATAAATCTTATGTATGTAATCTTCTTGTTTAGGATTAAGATCTGTTTTCTGTATAAGGTGTGATAATCCAATTATTGCATTCATTGGAGTTCGAATCTCATGTGACATATTAGCTAGAAAGTCACTTTTTGCTTTAGTTGCTTCTTCAGCAGACTCTTTAGCTGAGACCAGTTCTCTCTGTAAATGAATTCTGTCTTGTATTTCTTTACTAAGTTTTCTATTAGAATTAAGTGTTGTACCTATAATTATAATTACAATAATTGCAATGATACTTCCTATTTGCCATACAGGTTTCCAGTTAATCTTTTCCATTATACGAGCATTAACCCATCGTTCTTGAAATACTGCTTTATCTGTTTCAGGTATACTTATTAAAGCTTTATCTAATATTGATACCAATTCAGGCAGACCTTTTCTAACTCCAAATGCTAGATCTATAAAATAAGGTGTTGGTGCAGCTACTTTAAGGTTGTCAATATATAATGTTTTTGATAAATAATTTAAAACTGCTGAGTTTTCAATAATAGCAAATACTTTACCTTCTGATACTGCTAGTAGAGCCTCTTCTGAACTAGTAAAATTTATATAATTTATTTGTGGGTTATCTCTCTTTATATAATTTGTAGCTGCATAATCATTAATTACGCCCACAGTTTTATTAATTAAATTACCAACGCTCTCAACATATGGAGTATCTAATTTTGTAATTACTACAAGTGGGGTTCTTAAGTATGGTTCTGTAAAGTCAATAAACTCTTCCCTTTCTGGAGTTCGCATAAGTGACGGAATGATATCTATCTCACCACTTTTTATTGCTATTAACGATTCTTCCTTGTCTCTTTCAGTATTTATATCAAGGGAAATATTCAGGTTTTCTTCTAACCATGAGCAATATTCTGAGGTGATTCCAGAATATATACCTTGGTCGTTTAGAAATTCAAATGGAGCCCAATCTGTAGACCCATCAAGTTTAAATATTTTATTATTTTTTAACCAGTTTTTCTCATCATCTGATAGGATTAATTCTCCTTCAACATTATATGCATTGGGCACATACCTTTCTGAGATCTCACGCCGCTCTTTTAATGTTATTGAAGCTAAACCTTTTTCCAAAATAGGAATAAGTTCTTTCCAATCTTTTCTAACACCAATAGAAAGTTTTAGTGGTCCTAAAGCATTAAAAGGAATTGTCTTAATACCTGAAAGACTATTTTGTTCAATAAGGTAAGAAATTAGGGATAGGTTCCCTATGTAGAAATCGGCATCTTTTATTGATAGAGTAACTAAGGCATCTATAGTTGAATCTACCTCTATTATTTTAACATCTGGGTATGTATCTTTAACAAATTGAACTGTGTAATATCCTTTTTCTAATACAACTGTTTTACCTGTCAATTCTGAACTAGTACGAATGTTTGAGTCCTTAGGAATAGCTAATACATGTGGAACAGTCAATATCGGTTCAGTAAAGTTTAAATATTCTCTACGTTCTAATGTATTTACGATTTCAGGTAATAGGTCTAATTCTTTTGATTCTACAGCATCGAGTCCCTCTGGCCAGGAACCAAAAGTAGGTTCAATATTAAATCCAATTCTGGAGGATATTATTTTTAGCATATCAACTGCAATACCAGCATAAGCACCAGAACTATCAACATAATGGAATGGAGGAAAGTCATTTAATGCTGCAATTCTAATTTTTAAGTGATCTTCTAACCATTCACGTTCAATTCTTGAAAGTAATACCCTGTCTTCAGTAATTTGGTCAGCTATGAAAGAACTGTTTTCTGGCAAACTTTTTGATGCTAAACCCATTAAATGATATGTTAAGGATATCTGTTTAATACGTCCTAAATCAATTTTTCCAAATTCAACTCCAGGATCATAAGCTAATTTTTTAAGTTCATTTCCTTCAAAGACTAATGAATCAAATGTTCTATTTTGGGTATTATACTTTTCCAGAATAATATTTACGGCCTCATTGATGTGAGAGAATGCATATTCCCATCCTTTAAGGCTTGCTTTATGAAACCGATAAACTAATTCTGGATCATTTTGTTGTAACTCTGAAGAAGTAAATAAAATATCACCATAAAAATCGAACCCATAAGTTCTAGGTGAAAATACTACAGGCTCAAGTCCACTTTTTAATAACTGGTATGGCTCATTTGATGTATATGCTGCAATTAGGTCTGTCTTCCCACTAATCAGATCATTAACATTGAAAGTATGCTCTTGTTTTATGTAGCTACCTTTTGGTAAATTATTGGTTTTAAGCATTGCAATAACTTCAGCCATAAAGACTTCATCGTCGAGTAGCATAATTTTTTTATTTTTAATATCATCAATACTTTTAAGATTTTCAGCTTTTTTACCTAAAAGTATAAATGGCGAATGTTGTAATATAGCTGAAAGTAAATGTACATCTTTACCTTCCATTTTTTCTAGAACCAAACCTGATCTACCCATACCAAAGTGTGCTCTACCCGAGAGAACTTCTTCGGTTACCAACATATCAGATTCTACTTCATTTATATCTACTTCAAGTCCAGCATCTTTATAGAAACCCAGTTCAGTAGCTACATAAAAGCCTGCAAACTGAAACTGATTTTTCCAGCTTAATTGGAGTGTTACTTGTTCTAAAGATGCTGGTTCTTTTGCTCCTATATTAGAAGGTATAAAAAGAAAGAGTAAAAAAAATAACGAAGCTATACTTAAAAGAAGGTTTTTCATATGTGTATTATACGGATATGTATACTTTATTAAAACACTTTTTCATCAAAAAACACCTGATTAAATTAAGTTGTTTAATATGTTAAATAACTCAAAAAAGTTCAAAGAATATTATAATGAAATTTTATATAATTTAATATTTACTTTTTTAAATTAAACCAGTTTTTCTAAATATAAATCAGTTTTAGTCTTTTTTAACATAAAAGTTCAATTTTAATAATAGCAGGCTGAAGAATATCAAAAACAACACTAATAGCATGAATATACCCATAATTACACGTAAATCGTACTTTCGTTACAATTTTAAAACGTTTCCCTAAACACTATACCTAAATAAAATTTGGATCATTACCACCATATAGGTATATTATATTTATATAATCATCAATTCACGATCAATATATGTCAAAACTAAATAATGGCATATATATTATTAAGTTAATGTATTGTACTATCTTCAATAAAAATTGGAGTTTGTTTTATGTTAGAAAAAAGAGATGCATTTTCATCTAAATTTGGTATCATTGCAGCAGCAGCTGGTTCTGCAATTGGTTTAGGTAATATATGGAAGTTTCCATATATTACAGGTCAAAATGGTGGTGGTGCATTTTTAATTGTGTACTTGATTTGTATTGTATTAATTGGTTTACCTATTTTAATATCAGAAATGTTAATTGGTAGAAGAAGTGAAACTAATGCAGTAGATGGGTTTACAAAATTAAGTGGCTTAAAAGCTTGGAAAATCCCTGGTGGATTAGCCATGGGTACATCATTTTTTATATTAGCTTTTTATGGAGTTGTTGCTGGTTGGACATTAAAATATATAAACCTTGCATTTACAGGTGGTTCAGCAGGAAAAACTCCTGATGAAATTGCTGGTATTTTTACAGGATTTATTACTAGTCCAGTTGAACCAATTATTTATCAGACAATGTTTATGATCTTAACAGGAATTGTTGTTGTATTTGGTGTTCATAATGGAATTGAGAAAGCTTCAAAAATCTTGATGCCATTTTTACTAGTTATTATAATTATTTTAAATGTAAGAGCTGTCACTCTTGATGGTGCATCGGAAGGTCTTAAATTCTTATTTCAACCTGACTTCTCTAAACTTACTAAAGATGGAGTTCTAGAGGCTCTTGGGCATGCATTTTTTACTTTAAGTTTAGGAATGGGTATAATGCTTACATATGGTTCATATATAAATAAAGAAATTAGTTTAGGTGCTACTGCAATTCAAGTTGGTGCAGCTGATACAATAATTGCACTGCTTGCTGGTGTAGCAATATTTCCTGCTGTATTTGCATTTAATATTGAACCTGCATCAGGTCCTGGGTTAGTATTTATTACTCTTCCAAATATATTTAACCAGATGGCTGGTGGGGCATTTTTCCAGATAATATTCTTTTTATTACTTGCGATTGCAGCTCTAACATCCACAGTGTCACTGCTTGAAGTTACAGTTGCATATGTTTCTGAAGACTTTAAATTAGGACGAAGACGATCAACCATTCTGGTAATTATTGCCCTTATTATTATTGGAGCTATATTCTCTCTTTCCATGTCGCCATCATCTGCCATAAGTAGTATCTCTGTTTTTAATATGAATCTATTTGATTTTGCAGACTACTTAACAGCTAACTGGATGCTTCCACTTGTTGCACTATCAGTTTCAATTTTTACTGGTTGGATTATGAAGAGGAAAGATGTTGAGGATGAACTTACATGTAATGGTAAGTTTAAAGGTAAGTACCTTAATATGTTTTTTGTTATGATAAAGTTTATAACACCAATATTAATTGCAATTGTATTTCTTAATAAAGTAATAGGACTATAATATATTTGATGCCCATAATTGTGGGCATCAGTATTTGCTACTTTATTTTTTAGTTATGTAAGTAAATGTTTCTCTTCAGACAGCTTAAAAAATTTCATTTTGTTTAACAATTCTTCCGCTTGAGTAGATAACTCTTCAGTAGCTGCACCTGCTTCTTCAACCAGTGATGCATTTTTTTGAGTATTTTCATCAAGGGTAGAAAGTGTATTATCGATCTGATCCACACTTGTAAGTTGTTCCTGAGAGGAAGCTGAGATTTCTGTAATTAATACAGCTACTTTTTTAACTGCACCATTAATCTCATTAAGCATATCTCCTGCACCATTTGCCATATCCAAACCTTCAGAAACCTTTTTATTACTATTTTTAATAATTTCGGATATCTCTGTTGCTGCTTTATCTGAACGTTTTGCTAGTTTTCTGACCTCTACAGCTACGACTGCAAAACCTTTACCTTGTTCTCCAGCTCTTGCAGCTTCGATTGATGCATTTAGTGCTAAAAGATTTGTCTGGAAGGCTATATTATTAATAACATCAATAATTTCTGAAATGGTATTACTTGATGTACTAATTTCATTCATAGAATCTATCATAGAATGCACCGTTCTTGAACCATCCTCGGTCTTAACTAGAGCATCCCGGGATAGCTGATCAGCAGTTGTTGTATTATCTGCATTAGATCTAATTGAAGAGTTCATCTGCTCTATAGCTGCTGAAGTTTCTTGTAGAGATGAGGCCTGAGCTTCTGTTCTAACAGTCAGATCATGGTTGCCGTTTGAAAGCTGATTTGAAGCTGTAGCCATCTGTTCAGAACCTGTAATCACACTTCCAACGACCTCGGTTAACTGTTTTATCATTGTCTGCAAAGAGACTGAGAGGGCTCCTGTCTCATCCTTTCTATTTAGATATTTACTTTCAATATTAACATCTAGATTACCTGAAGATATCTTTTCTGCTACTTCAACTGCTAAGATTATTGGAGTTGTTATAGTTTTTGATACAAATATTAGTATAAATACTGCAATTATAATTATTATGACAGCAATTAAAATAATCACACGAATTAAATTATTAACTGGTTTTATTATTTCAGATTTATTTATTTCTGCAATTACAGCCCAGTCAAAATCAGCATTAAACAACTCGTCAATTCTTCCATGAGAATATGCTGATAGTACTTCAACTCCACTTGAGTTCTCTATTTGATTTGTAATTGTATCTTTTACTTCAATATCTAATACTCGACTGGCTGGAGTATCTATAAACCTTTTTAATATTGTAGACTCTCCTTGCTTTGAAAATCGACTTTCAGTACGCATTAAATTATCAACTCCAACACAGTATGACTCCCCAGTCTCACCCATTCCTGCTGAATTTGTCATAATTTTATTAATCAAATTGTTATTAGGCTGAAGAACGACTAGAGCAGTCATTACTTCCCCATCATATACTGGACTTCCAATAAACATTGCAGGGTCACCATTAGAAGGTTCGTAGGATTCAAGGTCAACTATTGAAGTTTTTTTATCTGTAACAGCTTTTTTCCAGAGTTTTCCTAGGGAACTATCTTTATATTGTCCAACTGATAAATTTGAACCCAGATCAGCCTCTCTGGCATTTGAATACATAACATGTCCATGTTTTACACATACAATTAAAACATCATAATAATTATAAATGTCATTATATTTCTGAACATTTTTATTAATACTTGCATATAATTCTGAATATTTAAGTGTTAGATCGTCACTCTCTCCTGTTATAATATAATCTCCTGTAGCGGATATTCCCATCTCCTTATGATAAGTAATCAAATTATCTACAGCCATTTTAATATCTACGGTGTCGGCAATTACACTACTATCGTTGACTGTTCTATTTAAAAGATCATGAAGCGCTGTAACTTTACTATTTTGCATAGCTACAAGTTTTGACATAGCCTCTGTAACTATAGCATTACTCATCTGTGGAATTGAAATTGCTGATAATAATAAGAGTGAAAAAAACACTATAATAGAGGATATTATTACGATCTTACCACCTATAGAGTTTAAAGATATTGTTTTATTGCCATTGCTCATAGAAATCTCCCAGAATAATATCAATAAAGTATAGAATATAACAAATGGAATTCAATAATTTTTATTTTAGTCATTAAAAAACTATAAAAAAGGGAGATAAAGATAGTGAAATAATCTTAAATAATGTAATTATTTTAATGATGATATTGCATTATTAACTGTGGGTGACATAGGGAAATATCCCATTAGATTAGTTAATTCGATAACTTCTTTAACTGATCTATGAACATTTGTAATCAAAAATTATAGATTAATTTTCTTAATAGTAGGAGTTATATATATTAATGCACCAATTCCAATTTCATCAATATATACAACTTTATCTAAGTTTATAATAAACTTTGTAACCTTCTTCTCTAACATTTCCAAAACTAAATCTTTTACTTTTTATGAAGTATATAAATCCATTTGAGAATAATTATAAAAAATTATCTCTATTCCTAATGATTAATTCTCTTGATGTGTTGCAGCTTAGGTTTCGAACTTCATCACTTGAAGAGATCTTACCAAAAAATGTCTAAAATCTTTTAGAAGTGGCTTTTAATAAATTTATCAGTGGGAATATACATAATGGAATTAATAAATACATTGAGTAGAGTTTCCCCTCATCAATAGGCATATGCTGATATTGCAAAGCCAATTCCATTCCAAAAACACTGATGCAAACCAAAAATACAAAGACCACCATTATGGATGAAATAATTAATCCTGATATTTTACCTTTAAAAAGCAATACTGCACCGAAGACAATAATTGGAAGTGCAAATGCCATATCAAATACATGAACAACACTAACCGGTAGATTCATACCTCCAATGCTTTCTGGTATGAGGCCATATATAGTTGATGAAATGACTTCGATTAACCATGCTGAATAAGCGGTTATTGCAAAAAACACCAAAAATATACCAGAAATTCTCATTTTAATAGTATTTTCCAGATAATTCCCTGATTGTTTAACATCCTCATATCCTAGAATGATACCAAAAATATTGAGGCTAAAAAGCGAAACATAAATTAAAAAAAGCTCATTAAAAAATAGACTCAAAGAATTAAATCCAAACATAAATGCCAAATATGCCATAATCCCCATTATGAATAGTTTGGCCCAATAATGGTTTTTCATACCCAAGATAAACATTACAATCCCTAATGGAACTACGATGCAAATGTTGATCAAATCTAGATAATGACTTTTTACTGCAATAATTGTAGAATCTCTAAAGTAAAAGTCCATAGTTAGTAGACTAAATAATGAAGCTATGGTTGTCATTATTAGTATCGGGATGAATATCAAAATCCAATTTTTCTTATTCATAAAAATCTCCTTAAATGTTTTATTTAGGAGAAATCTATGATTTTTATAAGTTATTAGCTAATCATTAACTCAAATTTGAATAAATGGTTACTACTTCTTTATACTTTCAAGACGATTACTGTAGTCTTTCGGTGTACAATCGAATTTTTTCTTAAACAAGCGATTAAAGGTTGTAAGACTCTCAAAGCCCGATGAGAATGCTACATCGGTAACTGAGTCATTTTGAAGAGTCAATAATTCAGATGCTCTTTTCAAACGAATGTCATTTATATATTCATTAATTCTTTTTCCTGTGTATATATTAAATAGTGAACTAAGATAATTGGGATTAACACCTACCGTTTCAGCAAGATCCTCCCTAGATATGGAGAATGTATAATTTTCTCTGATAAACAGAATGATTTTCTCTAGTTTATTTTCCAAGGATGGTGATATATTGTACTTTTGAACATTCTCAGATTTTGTTTCAGATTTATTTAACCTAATAGATAGATTCTCCATTTTTAATTTTTGCAATCCATCTCTTTTTGCAAAATAAATTGAAAATAATATTGTCAAAAACAAACTACTAAATATACTCAGAAGGCTTGGGTCTATTACTGTAATATTAAATAATAAAAACATAGCAACAATAATAATATTGAAAGTAATTATTACTGAATCAAAGAGAACTAAAGTAAATTTATAATCATTTTGCCTATTTTTAAGGATTTTTTTGAATATATAAAAAATGAACATTAGTGCAACTATTATAGCTAGACCTACTAATAAATGAGATATACCTTCATATATATTGTTAATACTTAAAAAGAATACAACTGTTGATATTCCAGCCAAAAATGGAATAATGGTTAAATTAAGCTTTTCAAAATGAATTTTATAAATTTCCTGATATAAAATGATCATAGTTATAAAAAATAACGGTAACACCATTTTCCAGATTGCAATAATTGTTTTAATAGAAAAAATGGGAATGGGTGAATAAAATGTCAAATAACATAAGATTACAATTATTAATCGTATAGCTAATATTAGGTACTCTTTATTCCATTTTTCATAAGCCGATTTAAAAAGAAAAGAAAAAAACGTACCTACGATAATAGTTAGTATTGAAAAAGGTAGAAATTCAGAGAGGAGTTGATTTTGTTTTCTCATACTTCTAAACTTTTCTGCATCTTGAATCAGTATAGATCTAGAAATTTCAATATCCCATTCATCATAAGCACCTGCCCTGATATAAACATCGTTCTTCCCTTTATCAATAATTCCTGTCGGGATGATATAACTACGTGAACTATCTAAATTGTGAACCTCTTCTTCATTTAGATACCCTATCAGCCCTCCATTTATATACACTCGATCAACCATTGATAATTTTGAGATAGAAATTCCATATAATTTTGTATAATCTTTAGGTGTATTAAAGCTCCCCTTTAGCCACACATATTGAAATGTGTGCTTTTGTGGGTATGGAAGACTTATTGGTATTCCAATATCAATATCCAACCACTCTTCCAATGAATAAACTTCATGGATATTTTCTGTTTGAGAGTATAGGACCTGCCAATTAGAAACAATAGTCGAATCAAGATCTTGATTGCACGAAACTAGGAATAATAATACGGCAAAATAGTAAAGTCCCTTTTTAATCATACTGAAATACTATAATAATTTTTATTTGTAGTCAAAATAATTATAATATACTCTTTTTTGTAACCAGTATTATCTATTCTATTGAGGAATTATTTGTATACTTCTCATTGTTTTTAAGTTGGATCATTGTTATATAAGTGGTTTTAGGATTCTTAATCAGTTTATTTATCACATATAGATAAAAAAACATTACAATTTAAGTATGATATTAACATCAATCTTAAGATTATTTCTTGCTAAACAGGTAAAACCCTTCAGGTTCAGATCAAAACGTGACTCTCTTCCTAATTTAAATGTACAAAATCTTGGTGGATATATACATATCCCTTTCTGTAAAAGTATCTGTTCATTCTGTCCTTATTATAAAGTTTTATATAAAAAAGAACTTATAAATACCTATATAGACTCTCTTTTAGAGGAGATTAAATTAGTGGCAAACAGAAGTTTCTCCAATAAGAAAGATTTAACATCTCTATATTTTGGTGGAGGCAGCCCCGCCCTTGCAGGAGGTAGACTACTGGAAATAAATACTACTATAGACAGATATTTTAATATTATAGGCAGTAGAGGCATAGAGTTAAATCCGTCAGATGTAACCGATGAACTTATCGATATACTAAAACGTTCAAATATAGATATGGTTAGCCTTGGAGTGCAATCATTTTCTAAAGAGTTAAATAGAGAACTGGGCAGAGAAGAGATAGATATGATAACACCTTTAACAACCCTTAGTCATAGTGGTTTTAAAGTGATAGATGTTGATCTTATATTTGGTATCCCAGGACAAACTTCTGAACAGCTGGTCTCAGATTTTAGAACCGCTGTTGAACATGGGGCAACTCAGATATCAACATATCCATATATAGATTTCTCTTATGCAGAAAATATAAAAAAACCTTTAGGGTTATTGGCAAAAAAAAGACTTTTAGATGAACTATTAACTATCTCAGAAGAGCTTGGATTCATACGTACATCTGTTTGGACTTTTTCAAAAAAAGGTTCTTTAAAATATTCATCAATTACAAGAGATAATTTTGTAGGCTTTGGAGCTAGTGCAACAACATTAGGTATGGATTGTTTTAAATCCAATGTATTCTCGGTTGATCACTATATAGAGACTATTAATAATAAAACTATCCCAACAAATCTAAATCTTACATTTACTAAACGTAGCAGACAACTCTATTGGTTCTTCTGGAATATATACAACGGTGTAATTTCTGAGGAGAGGTTTTATAATCTGTTTCATAGATCATTAAATATTGAGTTCAGAATCACACTCTTTTTAGGAAAAATACTAGGTTTATTAAAACAAAAAAATAGTAACTGGATCGTTACGACAAGAGGCAGTTATCTATTTCATATTGTCGAACAAGTTTATACTCATCAATATATAGATAAAACCTGGAAATACTCCCTAAAAAAACCATGGGTAAAAGGTCTGGACTTATACTAAAATTAAACTAATGAGAAATAGAGATTTATTTAGATTGATTACTTTTGGATTTAAGTCTGTAATTACAAGGTCTAAGAGACCTATACTTGGAACAATAATAGTAACAGATTATTGTAATCTTAATTGCAAACACTGCTCTGTAAATAATATTAATCAAAAGATGTATGCATATATTGATATCGAGAATGAGATGTTGAAGTTTTACAAAGAGGGAATAAGAATTCTTTTTTTATCCGGTGGAGAGACTCTTCTATGGGCTCATGAGGATAAAAATATATATGATCTGATAAATAAAGCACGGGAGATTGGCTTCTTCCTAATTAATATTGTAACAAATGGAACTATAAATCTGAATATTCCTGAAGTTGATCTGATTTTTTTGAGTCTAGATGGAACTAAAGATGTACATAACTCTATAAGAGGAGAGACTTTTGATCTTATAGAGAGTAATCTTGATAAAGCAACAGTTAATAATATCTCAGTATTCATGGCGATTAATAGGTTGAATGTTTCAGAGGTTAATAAACTTACAATTTATGCTAAAGAACATCCAAAATTAAATGGAATCTCATTTAACTTTCATACCCCATATAGAGTTGCTGATGAACTTTGTCTAGACATGGAACAGAGGATTTATACTGTAAAAAATATTTCTAATTTAATAGAACAGGGATATCCTGTATTTAACCTTAAATCCACATTAAAAAGCTTCCTTATCAATAACTGGAAAAGGCCATGTTATCAGTGCATTGTTTCAGAAGACAACAAACGTTTTATCTGTGGTCGATGCTCAGAAATTCCTGGTCTTTGTGATAATTGTGGTTACCTTTTTGCATTGGAGTTTTCAAAAATATTCTCTGGAAATATTCCTGCTATTATTGAAATGTTAAAAACATATACAAGGTTTGTTTAAATGAATGAGTATCTGTTGGAAGTTAAAAGTTTGCAAAAAATATATAAAAATACATTCAAACTGCCAATAATTAATTTTAATTTAGAAAAGGGAGAGATTTTAACTGTGCTTGGTTCTAATGGTTCTGGGAAAACTACTTTATCAAATCTGATAGTAGGTTTAACTAAGCCTGATTCAGGAGAGGTTATATTTGGATTCTCTGGAGATCCTTACAAATCTATTGGTTATGCCCCTGAAGTTGCAATGTTATGGCCAATGTTAACTCCATTGGAGCAGATTGATATAATATCATCAATGTATAAACTTAAAGATAAAAATCTTGCCTTATCGTTATTAAAAATACTTTCAATGGATAAATATAGGAGTACCCAGACATCAAAACTTTCATCAGGGAATAAGAAAAAACTTAATTTTATTCTATCTGTACTGCATAAACCACGACTACTTATTCTAGATGAACCGTTTAACTCCCTAGATCCAACAATAACTAAAATATTGATTAGCTGGTTGATTAACTATATAAAGGGTGGAGAAAGAAGTGTGATAATAACTACGAATAGACCTGATATTATTGATAAATTTTATTTTAGAGTTTTAGACCTTGATGATGTTAACCATGATTAAAACTGTAGCTAAAAAATCATTTATACAGGTTAGACGGGATAAGATAATGCTTATCTTAACCCTACTTTGTGCACCTTTTTTTATCTTCTTATATAAGATGATATTTTTAGAGGGAATGTCTATATATCCCGTAGCTTTATACTCTAATACCAGTATTACTTCCACGTTATGGAATGATTTTTCCTATGAATTAAAAAATAAAACATATCCAGGAGGTGGTAGACTTTTTGATATCGTTAATATCGATGATTACCAATATGGGATAACTCTTCTAAAAAAACATGATGTTAAAATAATGGTAAGTATTAAAGATCTAAAAAGTATCGAAATTATAGGTGATTTCTCAGATCCTTACTATGTCATAAGTTCTAATCTTATAGAAAAACATCTAAACGATTATATTAAAAACAAACTTACTATTTTCTCACCAGTATCCATAATACAAAAACCCATTGGGATTTCCAGAGATAAAACAGAGTTTGAAAACTATGTCCCAGGATTAATTATATTCTCTATTCTGATACAACTTTATCTATTTGTTATGCTACTTTTAAAAGAGAAGCAGTCAGGTGTTTTTATTCGTTACAGTCTTTGTTCCCTTCCTCGATCATCATATATAATTGGTCATACAATTATTTTTTCATCATTATCACTCATTGGTTTGTTGTTAACTACTATAACTGCGTATCTTCTAGGTTTTCAAAGTCCAAACTCAGTATTATATGATATTTCAATATCAATTTTTGTTTGTTTCATTCTGAATTTTGGTGTTATTGGTTTAGCTTTTATTGTCTCAGGTTTAACTAATTCACTGATTCATGGATTATTGCTTTCCACATTTCCTTTTATGATCATGGTATTTTTTTCTGGATCGGTATATCCATTTCCTGGGTTATTTATTTTCAAAATAATACCTGCAACACATGCTGTAAATATTCTTCATAAAATATTAACCTATGGCACATCTCCACTGGATCTGGTATTTGATTTTATCCTACTTTTATCACTCTCTCTATTTTTACTTATTATGGGTTTCAGACAGGTTAAATACTAAACTTCAACTTTTCTAATCTATATTAGTATTATGAATTATATATCATGATAAAAAATTAATATGGAAATCAAGGTAATACAATACTATAATTAAGGTATAAGTGTACGATTAAAGAGGATATTATGACTAAATTGCGGTTTTTATATTTATTCATCACTATTTTATTTATTATCCCCATCTCATATGGTGAGGAAGTAATCTTTTACGAATTTAATACTCCACCATTCCAAATATCTGAAGGTGAGTTCAAAGGAAAAGGTGTATTAAACTATTTTAAAGATTCATTTATAAAAGAGTTTAAAGATTACGATATTAAAACATATGTATCATATGATATTAAAGTATTATCTGAAATGAAAAAGAAACCAAATATAATTTTCTCTGCAGGGCTTAAGATACCTGAAAGAAAAGAAATTGGACTATACTCAATACCATATCTACTACTTTTACCAAACGGAATAATTATTGACAAAAATGATTATGATAAATTTTCACCTTATTTAAATGAAGTTGGTGAAGTTAAATTAGAGTATCTAATTACAGAAAGTAGATTAAAGGGTGGAGTATCTCTTGAACGTACTTATGGTGGAATTATTGATGAAATACTTATAAAACATCAACATAATAAATTCATAATTCCGGAATATTATGAAAGTTTAGAAAAAAAAATCCAAAAAATAGAAAACAATGAACTTGATTTTGTATTTGGTTACCCGGTAGAAGCAGAATTTTTTATGAAAAATGACCCTCAATCTAAAAAAGATATTATTACCTTAGCAGTAGAAGGAATGCCTGAGTACTTATTAGTATATCTTCTCATTTCAAAAGGTGATTTTGGAGAAAAGATGATTACAGAAATTAATATCTTTTTGGAAAAAATAGTCAAGCAAAAGGAGTACCATGAAAAGTATGAATATTGGCTTGATGAAGAAAATAAAAAGAGATACAGAACCTATATTAAACAAGTCTTTAATTATAGCTATTAAAGAACAGTACCTTTACTCCAATTACTCTTAATACAACAGGTAATATTTTTCCTTAGATAATATGATTATTGTGATATACCTAGCTTTGATATGGAGATATTACTACATTTAAGCTCTACACAACCTGTCGTTACGGTATACTTATATAAATATATTGAATCTATAAAAAGTTAGAGATTATCAAAATTTTAACAATTAAACTAAAGTTACTTAAGTTTAATAAAAATACTAGCATATAACCAACTATTACCTTATACTAATAAAAGAAGTAAACGCTAGCATAATTAGGCTTTCTTATCTGTTTATTTTAAGGATAATTATAATGCTAAGAAAAATATTTATAACTTTAGGGATCATAATACTTGTGGGGCTGATATTTTATATAAGTTTAATATTATTTTCCCCAATTGAATTTATTAAAACTGTTGATCATGATTCAAACTTATCGTCAGTAACTCTAAATGGCCATAAATTTCATTCTGAGACATTTGGAGATACAAAAAATCAAATTATCATTGCAATACATGGTGGACCAGGTGGAGATTACAGGTCTATGTTATCTTTAAAAGAATTATCTAATAAATATTTTATTGTATTTTATGATCAGAGGATGACAGGTCTATCATCTCGAAAATCTGATAAAGAATTCACTGTAAAAAGTTTTTATGATGATCTTAATAGTTTGATTGATTACCACTATAATGGAAAACCTGTGCATCTTGTTGGACACTCATGGGGTGCAATGATGGCATCAGGCTACGTTGCAGTACATCCTGAAAAAGTTGAAAAAATTGTTTTAATTGAACCTGGTATATTAAGACCAGATTTGGCTGAGGAATTTTTTAACCAACCTCCTCCAGAAATTAGTTTTATTGACTTTATAAATATATCAAAATTATGGTTAAATAAATGGCGAGTTAATATTGATAATGATCCTTACGCTAGAGATGACTATTTTAAAAGTATGATGTATCTATATATTGGTAATAAAAATGGTGGCCCAGAATTTAAGGGTTGGAGAATGGGAACTTATTCAATTGATCAAACCATAGGTAGAAGCCAACATGATCCAGATTTTATGGCAACCCTGGATTTTATTACAGGTTCTGACATATTTGATGGCCATGTTCTATTTTTGACATCTGAATATAATAAGGTTTTTGGAGTTGATTATCAGAAGAAGTTTTTAGGATATTATCAGCATGCAGAACAGAGAATTGTATTTGATTCAGGTCATAATATTTTTGTAGACCAACCAGAACTGTCAAATAAGATGATAGATGATTTTCTATCTAATAAATAATATTATTTTATTTTTGCAGCATTTTTATATTATGGGGCTAAGCAGTTCAGCCCTACACAATAGAAGTAGCAAATTTCAAATATAGTTTCCTATAATAACTTTGACTGCATGAATTTACGTGATTTTGAAAAACTAACCCCTAACCTATTTCGAATTTATGAAATTTTATCGTCAGCAGAAGTTGTAATCTGTATAATCAATTTATTAATATCTTCTATAATATATGGCTTATGAATAATTCCGTTTAACCCATTTTTCTGCATTTCAATTATCTCAGAGTTTTTTGCATAACCGGTACTCAATATCACTTTACAATTCTCATCTATTTTTTTTAATTCAAAAAATGTTTCTCTACCATTCATAACAGGCATAATCATATCCAAAATTACTAAATCCACTCTATTAGACTTGTAAATCTCAAGGGCGTTTTTTCCATTTTCCGCGACGAGAACATTGTGTCCCATCGATTCAATCAATTCCTGGGCTGTAATTCGGTTGATCTCATCATCATCTACAAATAAAATTACTTTAGAAGTTGAATACTTTGAATCTATCTTTTTATTTATCTCCTGTGTTCTATTAGAACATGGAAGAAATATCATAACGGATGTTCCAATATCAATGTCACTGCTTATCTCAATTATTCCATGATGATTTTGAATTATTCCAAAAGATGCAGATAATCCGAGTCCTGTTCCTTTCCCATCTATTTTTGTTGTAAAAAAAGGTTCAAAGACTTTCTGTAGATAATGAGGGGGAATACCGGAACCAGTGTCTTTAACCTCTACTCGACAAAACTCTCCAGAATTAATATCAAAAGGTGAATTCTTGTAATCATCTTTATTCAGCATAACATTCTCTATAATAAAAAATATCTCTCCAGTATCCTCTATTGCATGGCTGGAGTTAATTGCTAGATTAAGAAAAACACTATGAAGGGCTGAATTATTTCCAATGACCTGAAATCTTTCTGCGTGATTAATTACTGAATTAGTGATTTTTTTGGATATTGTACGATTGAGTAATTGTTCAATATCTTGTAGCAGGACTTTCAGATCTAATATTTTAAAGTCTTTTTGTTCTTTCCTACTAAATGCTAAAAGCTGTGATGTTAAATCTCCGGCTCTTTTTGAAGCTTCAAGAATCCATCCTGTCAATCTTAGTCCTTTCTCATCTAGATTTCTTTCAGGATATTTCAATAATTGAGCTGAATTCATTATTCCACCGAGAATATTATTAAAATCATGAGCGATCCCCCCAGCCAGCTGACCAATAGCTTCCATTTTTTGGGATTGTAATATTTTCTCCTGGAGCAATAGGTTTTCATCTTCAGCTTTTTTCCGTTCCTGGACCTCCGCTACTAATTTCTCATTTACTAAAACGAGTTTATTTGTTCGTTCATTAATTTTCTCTTCAAGCTTCTCTGTCAATTCATGTAATTTAAGGTGAGTATTTATTCTAGCCAATACGACTTCTTCCTGGAAAGGTTTTGTAATAAAATCTACAGCACCAGCCTGAAATCCTTTTAGTTGGTGATCAATATCATCTAAAATTGTCATTATAATAATTGGAGTTTTATTAGTTTTTTCATTTTTCTTTAGAAGAAAACAAGTTTCATATCCATTAATACCAGGAAGCATAACATCCAGTAATATTATATCGGGTTGTAGCAATTCTGCTTTTTCAATAGCACTCTCACCATCCTGGGCTGCATATATTTTCAATTTATGTTCTTCAAGATATTTTGCAAGTACAGATAGATTACCCGGATTATCGTCAACAATTAAAACTTTTGGAATATGACTGAAATTATTATTCATACATTTCTCCAATTACATCCTCAAGTAATTTTCTGACTTTGTTCACTTCATATTTACCAGCAAGATTGATAATTCCATTTAAGAAAAATATATCACCACTATCTTTGGATGATAATTTAATGGCAATTTTCTTAATCTCTTCCATATCTCCAAGTTTTGCACATACAAGTAACGATTTTAAATCTTCTTTTGACAGACTTGTATGTAAATCTTTAAGTTTGATCTTTTCGTTCTGATGATCTTCAATTGTCTCGTAAATCCAGTGGAGATGTAGATGTTTCGCAAGAATATCAAATAGAACTCTTTCATCAACTGGTTTATTAATAAAATCATCACATCCAACATCGAGACAATGATCCTTTTCTTCTTCCATGACACTGGCCGATACAGCAATAACAGGAATCATTTTTAAATCCTCTGTGTTTCGGATATCTTTAACAAGCTCATATCCTGATTTTACTGGCATAATAATATCGGTTAGGACAAGATCAATTTGTTCCCGCATTAGTAGATCTATTGCCAACTGACCATCCTTTGCAGAGAATAGCTTAAATCCCATAGGTTCAAGGATATTTACCAGAACAGCTCGATTATTATAATTATCATCAACAACTAAAATTCTTAGTTCAGAACCTTCGTATCCGGAGATTCTCTTCTCTTTTTTGGGGGCAGCATTCTTAGGGAAGGTAACGATAGGTGTTTTTATATCAAACCAGAATGAACTTCCTGTCCCTTCCACACTTTCAACATTTAATTGACTACCAAATGACTTTATCAACTGCTGGCTGATAGTTAATCCCAATCCTGTACCTTCTGCTCTAGAAGTCTGATCTCCAGCCTGTTCAAATGGGAGAAAAATACTCTTCAATTGTTTTTTAGGAATTCCCTTTCCCGAATCCTTCACTTCAAATCGTAGATGTACATACTTATTTGAATCAACTTCTTCAAATGAGATGACCGAAATTCTGAAAAGAATAATTCCTGAATCTGTGAATTTAATCGCATTCCCAAGTAGATTAATGAGAATTTGCCGTAGTTTCTTTCGATCGGTATAAATCCCTTCAGGTAGTTTTTCCGGTATATCATATTGAAAATCTAGAGATTTTGCAGAGGCACTCAAAGACATAAGGTCTACTATGTTTTGCAGGAACTCGGGAAATAAAACGTCTGCAAACTCCAATTCAATTTTACCTGCTTCGATTTTTGCAAGATCGAGGATATCATTTATTAAAGTCAGAAGATGTGTCCCGCTTTGGTAAATAATATTCAATCCTTCATATTGTCGATGAATAATATTTTTGTCTCTCATTAGAATTTTAGAATAACCCAATATCCCATTGAGTGGTGTTCTTAACTCATGGCTCATTTTTGATAGAAACATACTTTTGGCCTTATTCGCTACTTCTGCTTTTTCTTTTGCCAAGTCAGCTTCTTCAATTGCTGATTTAAGTTCTTTTGTTCGTATATCAACCTGTTTCTCAAGTTTTATTTTTTTTAATTCAATGGATCTGATTCTCAAGAAAACCATAGAGAATAATAGACCCGTTATAAGAATTATGGAGATTGAAATAAACCACCATCTCTGCCAGAAAGGAGTTGTAATTACAATATTAACTGAAGTTCCCACTTCATTCCACAGACCATCATTATTGGTTCCTTTCAATTTTAATATATAACTTCCCGGTTTCAGACCTGAATATCGTCCACTTCTAATGGAATTTGAATAATACCAATTGTTATCCCACCCTTCCAACATATAAGCATAGTTATTATTTTCAGGTTTTGTGAAATTTAAGGAGGCAAATTCGAATTCAAAAAAATTGACTTTCCAGTCAAGGATTATCTCTTCGACAATCTCCGGTGCTGTTCCTAAATCTAATATGTTCCCTCCCTGTTTAAAAGATGTAAGCACAATCGGTGGGATATAGGGATTGTCCTTTAATTTCTCGGGGTAGAAACTATTTAAACCTTCGCTGCCTCCAAAAAACATCCTTCCGTCAGGAGCTATGGCAGCAGATTCCCTGAAGAAAACACCTATTTGGCTTCCATCAGTTGACGTATAAATTTTAACAGATTCAGATTCGGGATTGAATTTCGTAATCTGATTCCCGCTTATCCAGATATTTCCTTTTTTATCTTCGAGGAAATTAGAACCCTGATAGATTTCATATCCGGTATTGGGATTGTAATTTTTAAAGGTTCCGGATTTCTCTTCAAAAAGACTGATTCCTTGTTCCATTCCCACCCAAATACGGTTTTTCGAATCTTTAAAAATGCCCCAGACAATATCCCCACTAATACTCTGAATATTTTCTTCATCATGTTTATAATAATGATATTGTTCAGAGTTTTTATTGAATTTAACGAGACCATGTCCCTGGCTGGCTATGAGAATGTCTCCCTGCCCATCATCAAAAATCATTGAGATACTTGACAGTGCAGGATAGTTTGTGAAAACCCCCTTTGATTTGTCAAATTTACTAAACAGACCTGTGGCGAAACTAGCCATCCAGAATATTCCTTTGTTCTCTTCATCTTCAATAATTGATGTGACCATCGATGTATCAGCTATACTACTAGGATTATCAGGATTATAAGAATACTTTTCTAAAACAGTGTTAGTCAAAGGGTCATATTTACTGATGCTGGCTTCCATATTTCCTAACCAGAATTCCCCGTCAGAATCTTCTAAGACCGCTCCTGAAAAAACTGTCCTTTGAGGATTATCTTCATTTGGCATAAAGCTGTAAAAACGATCTGTTTCCAAATCCATTTTATTCAATCCTCCTGATATAGTACCTATCCATAAATCATTATTTCTATCAAAAAGTAGAGGTAAGACCATATTATCGCTTATACTAAAAGGATTTACAGGATCATGACGATGGAGTTGAATCTTTCTACTTTCTGGATCGTATTTCTGAATGATTCCGAAATGGTTTAAAATCCAGATTATTCCAGTGTCCTCCTCCTGCCAGAAATCTGTAATTGAGTTAGTCGTAATAGAATGAGAATTATGTTCATCATGACCATAGGAAATAAAATGATCTGTATCCGGATTGAAAAGGGTCAAACCAGTTTTATCACCGAGATGGTGACCGAGCCATAACCAACCATCCCTGTCTTCTAATATTGTATATATGTTATCATCGCCTATACTGTTAGAATCATCTTCCGATGGCATGTAATTTATGAACGTCTCATTTGTTCTATCAAAATAGTTCAGACCTCCACCATCGGTTCCTATCCAGAGCCTTCCTGATGAATCTTCGAATATGGACAGTATATAATTATCACTAAGGCTTTTTAAATCGCGGCTATCATTTTTAAAATGTTTAAATATCTTTTCCCCTGGATCATATCTGTTCAGACCTGAGTCAAATGTTCCAATCCATATGATTCCCTCTCTATCCTGATAGAGAGCGCTTATCCGGTTGCTGCTTAAACTATTTGCTTTATTTGCATTGTGAAAATAATGCGTAAATATCTCATTTTTTTTATCAAGTCTGTTTAATCCTTCTTCTGTGGCAATCCAGATGTACCCCTCATTGTCTTCAAGTAAAAGCTGTTGACCTATAAGTGGTAGGTAATCACTACTTATACTTTGGGGATTCTCGGTATCATGCTTATAGGATGTGAAAGAATCTTGCCATTTATCGTATTTATTAAGTCCTCCACCTTTAGTTCCAATCCAGATAAGACCTTCAGAATCAATTAATATACTGGTAGTGATTCTACTAGATAGATATTTACCTCCACGGTACTCTGTGGTAAGACCGTCAAATCTATACAAACCGTTTTGTGTTGAAATCCATAAAAAACCTTCATTATCTTTAATCAGGCCTCCTTCACACATTTCTGACAATTCATATACTGTATCAAATATGAGGTTTTCCTTTGCAATCTGATTGATATCACCTGAAAAAATATTAAAAGATAAAAGTAAAAAGTAGTTGATGATTATGAGATTTTTTATGAATAATCTATTTGTTATCAACTTTATACCTCTTTCAAGATCATTATATTATAACTTTAATTTAAGAATACTAAGAAAACAAGATATATCCTAAAAAGCTACCATGTTTAAGTAAAAGCACAAGAATTCAACTTAAACAATGATCCTCATACACCATATATTCTATAAGGAAATGACAACCTCTTTGTGATAAAGAATGTTAATAAACTACTAGCTGTATTTAATAGTGTATAAAACTCTTGCACACTCATAGATGTAAACCTATACTAAAATTCGAGGTACATATGCCAATAGCTTTGTTAATTTCTATTATTACGTTATTTCTACTTATCATAGGTATTATTCTACTCAAAAGAACCGTTTTGGGATGTATGATAATAAAATGTGGTCCAGAACTATTTGCCTGTCTAAGAGACCCTGAAAGTAGAGAAGGTCTTCAGGAATTGACTAAATGTGGAGACAAAAATAGCAAACGGGTTCAAAACCAAATTAAAGAGTTACAACATATGGAAGTACCTGAAGATTCTGATATATGTAGTGCACGAATTTTAGATGAATACCCAACAAAACAGCTAGCATCTTTTTCTAGGAGTGCAGTAATAAAATGCGCTAATATGTATAAGGATGATGATGTAACTCCACAGAAACCTATATCTTTTAATAATCCACCCCTAAAAATGAACCTTAACGAACATAGTGGGAAGTGGTGGAGAACGCATACAGATTCCTGGGATAACTGGGACTGTTCTTTTATGAATTTTGTTGAGGCAACAGATGGTGATTGGAAATTACATATCGAATATCAGGTTAAAACAGCTATGAGAGGCCTTATAAGGCGACAGTTAGCAGAATATATTGCTGCACATGGAATAGAAGAGAGACAGTTTGGAACCACATTAGTAATGTGGGACACAGAAACAACTGAGGTTTGGAAACTTCTGCATAAAACAGATGATGCTAGAATGTTTGCCATCTGTGCTAAAACACAAATTCCAAGACCTAGAATCGATAATATTTTTCTAATTGTGTCCAGAACACCTGAATTATCTGAGCCCTCATTAAAAGAGATGAAAGTTGCAGCCAATGAACGAGGTATTAACTGGAATAACTTTTTTGAACTAAAAAATAATAATTGCAATAATGACATACCTATCATACCTTTCTAGTCATAATAAAAATCTTCATTAACTGATTTTAAGTACTTTGACGGAAAAGAATATTCTCGAGAGTTTAAGAGTATATTTATATCTGTATTAAGAAGAATATTACACAGAAGTAAATTGTAGCTCTTGAAATGCACCTTTGTCTGACTTAATATTAAATTATGATTAAACGTGCTCATGGTAAATACAAAATTAAATTATTTCTTGATATATTATATGTAAGTATAGAAGGATCAACAAATGTTGAACTCTTTATCGATCTTGAAAAAGAGTTAGATATAATTAGACCAAAAATAGAAAAACCTTGGGTTATGATTTTGGATTTTAGACTGTGGGATTTGGGTCCTCAAGATTTTTTAGAGTATATGAAATCACATTCAAATAGATTAAAAGATAATCCTGATAGCACCAGTACTTTTATTATTATAGTGGATAAAAATATTCAAGAAAGCATTTTAAAAAATCAAGCTGTTCATTATAGCTCAAAAAAAGGAACTTTTTTCTCATCTAATGAAGAAACTTATGTTGCTTTGATAGATGCAAAATTTAAAGGTTTTGATTCCTTTAAAGAGTTCTTTAATTAAGACTCTCTATTTTATATATTGAAGAGTATAACTTTACCAGTTTCTGGTATAGTTTCTTCAACTTCTGGAATACCACTTATAGGTATATTCTTTACATATACTACATCTCGATCTGTATAATACTTAATCTGACGACCAGTATTACCACCTACATCTTTACTGATAACTTCAATGTTTTCAGCCTTTAAAAAAGCTAATACAAAATCAGTATTTTGCTCTCCAATAGATTGTCTATCACTTATATAATTGAGAACTTTACCACCACCAAAGACCTTAGCATTCAAGTACTTTTTTTCACCACCCAATTTAATAATCTCATTTATCAATAACTCCATAGAGTAAGCACCATAACGTAGAGAATTGTTAAGAAGTGATGAACTATCAAAATCATAATCATTAGTAACAAAAGCTGATGATAGTCTTTCTGGTAACATGAAATGATTCATACCACTAATGTTATTGACTGTGTCGTAAAGACAAACTGATATACATGAACCAAGAATTGTAGAAATTACTTCGCCTCTATTTGAAACATAATATTCACCTGGAAATATATTTTTAATTGTACAATTTTTCACCATATTTTAACATAGAAATATTTCATAAACGTTATTCCTCATCCCATGAAACTATATTACGTTCCTGTGCTGCAGAGGCTCTAGCTGAATCTTTATTTTCGTTAACAATATAACTATAAGCCTGGACAATTTCTGGATCAATGACCTCTGCTTCTCTATACCTTTTAGTTGCCTTTTTATATTCTTCAAGATCAAAATGTATTCTAGCAAGTTTCACAAGAACTTTTGGATGATCATCCCTAACAACTCTGGCACGCTCCAAATAACCACGTGCTATTTCAGTTTCTTTATTTAAAAAAGCAATATTTCCAAGATTAATAAGGGACGGAAGATATTCATCTGTTTTAACAGCAAGATTAAATTGTTCACTAGCTTCATCATATAAACCATATCTAGCATATAATATTCCTAGACTGTTTATTACCCGGGGATTATTGTTACTAGCAATAATTCTTTTTTTCAGATCTATTACACGAGGACCAATTTCCTGTTTAATAAAAGTATTCAAAATTTTTAAGTAATTAGGTAAAACTTCTGTTGTTTGAGGAACATTCACATCTAAAGCTGTTGATGCAAATCCTGTAGGAGAATAAGTTTTCCATGCATCTCTTATCTTATACATCCCTGCGAGCCCTACGGGATTATTTTCCCTCCACTGTTTTGCTCCTGTTTTCCAGGCAGACAGAAAATCATCTTTCATCATTGTTATCTCAACAGGTACCCAGGCCTCATCATCTACAATAATTAAATTATTTGGTTGTGAAAATGTTTTAATTGCTTTTTTTTCATCCATATCTAGAGCAAAAGCCATATAAATATGACCTGGAATAGTAATAAATGCAGTTCGAATTCCAACTGATTCAAGTAGTGCAGAATATAGAATAGATAAATCATCACAGTCTCCTGTTCGATAATCCAATGTTTGTTGGGGAAATTGAAGAAAATCAAGAAATTTTTCATTTTCAGATAATTCAATATAGGACGAATCAGGGTCGATGACATATCTCATACCAAAAATATTTAAAGCCTGAAAAATAGCCATTGCATTTCTCAGATTTTCATTTACAGCAGTTTTTCTATCACTTCTTATTGATGAAGCAATATTTCGGGCAAATCTAAGAACTGTAGGATCATTGGCTGTAACAAATGCAGCAGCTTTTCTATCATCATCCCAGGTCATATTATTTCGGTTTAATATTTTTATACTTTCAGAAAAAGAGGTATTTAAGATATCTTCATCTTCATTATATTCAACAAAAATCTGTGCAGTTACTGTAGTAACTTCAGTAACTCCCAGAACAGAATCTTTAAATAAACCATATAAAGGTATTTCTACTTCTTCCCCACTCTTTAATTCATCTATTACTGCACTTAGTTTTGGGGCTTCCATAAACTGATTAACAAAAAAACTTACCTTAACATCTGTAATAGTATTTTTTTCATCATTACGAATTATTACAGAACCTAAAGTATTATCGTTGTAGTATTGATAAAATACTGGAAAGATTGAATTAAACGAAGGTGGGAAAATTTCCATTCGAGGACGTCTTATACCAGAGCCTGAGATAGCTCCGGGATTAAAGGAAATTCCTATAAATGCAGATACTCCTTCAAAAAAAGACTCTTCTGAAATAGATGGAGTTGTAAGAATTTCTCCAACATAATAATCATATGATCCCATTAACGAAACTTGAATTGACTTTGTAATATTAAACTGTAATCCGGTCTCTGCGCCACCATAAGGGTTCCACGCTGTTATATCGTCGTATGAGACAAGATAAGCACCACCATAAGCACCTAGGCGGTAAGTAATAAAATCACCAATATCAAGTCGTAATCCACCACCAATAGAACCTGTTATTAAATTCATATTTTCTGTAGCTAGAGTGGGGATTAATTCATATCCTATTCCTCCCTTAATATAATAAGGTAATGATGGATCATATGTACCGGATAAAACTGCACCTCCACCAATTGAATAGAGGTCGGCGCTTGTCCGCATTGGTATACTTATTTTAGGATTGAGATCAATAGAGAAATTTGAATTCTGGGCTGATAACAAAGTGACTAGACTTAAAAATAAACAAATAATTAAATAATATCTGACTTCTCTCATATTGTTCTTCCTTTAATCGTAATTAGTATATTCTTCAAAACAGGACAGGTTGATAATTGTACGGTAATCTACGCTCGCAACTATTATCATGCTATCTGAATATCCAGATTTGATATGCTCCAGAATTCGAATAATTCTGTGTCACTCCGTCACCGTCTACATATGTTGTTCTAGAATCATCAATTTCAAATTTCATGAATATATAATCTGTTTCCGCTACATCTGAATAATCAATAATTTCAAGTTTATCGGTTTCTTCACCTGTTTCATAACTAGTATAATAAAGTGTTGGCGTATCTGTTGCGTTTAGTTCAGCTTCAGTGATATATCTGTCTGATGATAATGTAGTCCATTGAGCCTGAGTAATCCGCCAGACACTAAGTTTAACTGGTATTGTATATTCAGCCCTTGAGTAGATTACAATATTAAAAGGTATAATAGTTGGTGGACTTGTAGGCATCTGGAACCACTTGAAATCAAAATCTGTACCTTTATCAGTCACACCGTCCCATTCACCTGAAGAAGAATAATTATAATCTCTTCTAAACAATGAGTTGTACTCTATCTCAATATCTGGATTTCCACCCATATTTCCCCAGATAAGTTCATTTCTTGTCTCAAAATCATAGCCAGCATCTGAAAATGGTTTTCCTATCCATGGCGTTTCATCCATTCCGCCGGTATAAACAATATTATTTTCAGCATAAGTTCCTGAATATACATCAACCTCTGAGTCCGGATAATCTATATCCATCCAGTCGGGACCTGTCAGATATTTAAAGTTATAAGCTCCGGTTATAGGATTACCCGAATGTGAAGAGTCCCTTGTAACCTTCGCCCACCAGTAGTGTTCTTCAGAGCTTGGATTTGATTCATCAACATAAGTCCGGGCAGTAAGTGGATAAAAACTGGCTGTTCTTATTGATGTGTCTGATACCCATTGCTGAGATGAAGCTACTGAGCCTGAACCTGTATCCGGTACAATCTCACTTGATACAGTAGTTGAACCATAGATTTCAAAGTCAACAACAACTCCGTCGGCTCCAGCTATAGGTTCAGCCTTAAAATTGTAATAATCATATATATCTGCAACATAAAACCTTATCCAGTCTACATCATCCTCAGGATTTACTTCAGTAGTAGAGTAGATAGTCCGTTCCCTTCCCTTAGTTCCTGGAGAGACATAAACCGATGCCTGGTAAGAGGCCGGACCGTGTTCGTTCCAATTATCATATTCATTTGTTGGGTCTGTATTTGGATTATTAGCCTGATCACTCCCGTCGAAAGAATATGTTATAAGTATCTTGTACTGACCACTTGGTAGATCCTGTTCATCACCAATCGGTGTTGAGTTGTTCTGAACTTCAATATGGTAGTTGCTTGTATCGGGGTAATTCCAGTCATCGGAACCTGGGATAATCATCGTATTAGGAAATGGAGCAAAGGATCCCTGTGGTGTACCATCTTTGTAAAACCTGAGATTAAAATCAATATTTCTGGATTCTGCTGAAAAATTGAAATAAGTTGGATCTTCTACAACTTCAACAATGTAATCCCATCCATTAACCAGGTCAAAAGAATAATAATCTGTGTCGCTACCTGCTTCTAGGGTTCTGGTAAGCGCATTTGACCTTCCTAAGGTTAATGCAGGAGCGGTGCCTATAACATCATCTGCATCTTCAGCAGCATCTGGTGTGGCAGGTTTGTAAAAATATCCAATCTCATAGGGTCCCATTCCACTGGAAGGGCTTTCAACTCGTATATAATATGTAGATCCTCCTGTAAGAAATGTCCCAGTGCCGTTTACAACACGGGCAGCTGAACCATTGTTCGGAGTAGCAAGAGGACTAGAATCAGTTAACATATTAGACTCGCTAGAATACAGTCCCACCTGAAATTCAAATTCTGATTCATTAACACGAATTTCATAAACATCACTAGATGCTGGTGTAAATGTAAAATAATCAACATCATCCAGAGAATGAAGATTTCTAGCGATCTCGTAAGTACCATGATCAATGTTTCTATAGTTATTTGAAGATTCAGCTGTTTCAAAAGGATCAGCTGCAAATGCACTTCCATCAGTATAGTTTATAGTATATCCATTACCTGCTGATAAAAGAAAATTATCTTTCAAACTGTAGAAAGCAGGAGTAGAAGTTGGCAAACCACTTCCATCAACAGGAATAGAAGTCCCCCCAGAATCTACAAACATAAAACGATCATTAACATCCTGGTTTACCATGAATTCATAACCGGAATCTTCACTATCATCAGGAGACATATTACCACTACCAGAAGAGTTATACCAATAAATAGAATCTGCACTATCATCTGAATCTGAATCAGATCCATAGCTACCATTTATATCATGAAAAAACTTAAACATACCTGAAGAAAAACCCGCTGGAAAGGATGAAATAGGAATAGCAATTTTACCGGCAGATGTTATTACAGGGGATGAAAGAACAAGGATCGTTGTTGGTGTATTACTGGGAACATATTGAAGAGGAGATGACCAGAATTCAATATAAATTGGTGCTCCAGAATTCAAGACAAGATTGTTGCTGGAATAATACAGTTGGATTCCAACTTCTGTATCATGAAAATATCTGGTTGTAAAATTTCTGACAATTTCACTCTCAAGAGCAGCACCCTGTAGACTCTTAACACTGGTAGTGATAGAAAGCTTATATTCAGCTTCTTTATCAAGAGTTGACGAAGGAGTTAGAGAAAATGTTTTTGTAGCATCGTCATATACAATAGCAGAACTTATAACGACATCATTCTGGGCTTTAGAAAGGGTTATATTTTCACTTATTATTGTAAGAGGATCCATTTCAACTTTGAATTCGACTGAGAGAACAATTGAGGTGGAGATATCTACAGCGCCATCTGCAACATTCAAAGATTCCAAAACAGGAGGGTCACCGGCTTGAGCTTCAACGACATCATTTTCCAGTGTTTCCATCAGGTCAGTAATCAAAGGGTTAGAACAAGCGCCTAATATAATAGATAAGATTGATATAAATAAATAACTTTTAATAATTCCTGTTCTTTTAATTTTCATGATATATCCTCTACAATTAATAATATAAAATATATAATTTAATTATATACCATTTTGGTAGGATATATGAATGAATTTTGTTATTTTTATGCAACTTTATATATATAAAACCTAAAATTCTTATTATATACCATTTTAGTAGGATTTATGAATAATCCTTGTTGTTTTTATTCAACTTTTATATTATTAAAATCTAAAATGATAATTCTAAATCAATTTTCTGATAAAATTACAATCTTTTTATTCAAGAACAGAGCTTACCAATTGGGGCTATCATTTGATATTAAATTAATTTTTATGAATATATTATTACAATGACAAAACGAAAAGACTTATGTGAAGCAATCATATTCCTGGGAGAATAAACAAAGCCACTATGGGTATAAATGTGATCGAATTATGGATAAACTTTCTACTTTTCTAATACAATCTAAAATTGACGAACTTATATAACCTTTATTTGCCCTTGTGTGTCTACTTGAAACACACGAGATCTTTAGAGAGAAGTAATCTAATTGGGAGATTTTCTACATTAGCTTAAAAAACCATAGTATGTGCAAGGATTTGCAGTTTCTATTAATCTATATATATTTCGGAAATTAATATGTATAGTTTAAAATGAATAACCAATTTGTAAACCTGAACCACCATAATCTACAAGTGTTAAGAAGTTAACAAAAAGGTTCTTGTATGAAATACCGAAACCAATTGGTAGTCCCAGAATTACATTAATTGCAGCTCCATTTTTAACATTACCAATAGATACAGTAACATAACCTCCAGGGTATAAGCCTTCTTCCCCTTCATCTTCCATTTCTGTACCAGTATTTATAAACATTTTATTAACTAAAGCTCCTGCTATACCTAAAGATATAAAATTGGAAATTGTATATGAAGCACCAATACTAATACCAGGAAAAGCAATTTGACCTGATTCTGTTGAATCGTGGTATAAAAAAACGAAACCTGTATCAATATACCATTTGTTTATTTTGGAGTTAGGAGTAATTACGGGTTCAACCACTAAAGGACTATCAGTGTTAATAACTTCAACAGTTTCAACAGTTTCGATAATTTTTTTAGAAAAGTAAAACTCCTCTGTTAACGAAACATTTGTCCATGGTTGTTGTTGTCCATTTGTATTTTCCATGACATTAGCACGAACTTTTACCATTATTTGGTTTATTTCTAACCCAGGTTCTGTCAAATATTTTAACAATGCGGTTGTAAATATACCATTATCGCCATCACCATCTGCAGCAACCGATCCAGGACTGGTTGCAAAAGATATTAATGATCCGGCAGAATCTGCACTTAAAGTTGTAGAAACGACTGTTAAACCTCTAGTTCCTGATCTACTTGAAGAAGCATAAGGATTATCTCTACACGCATCTAAAAATATTAGACTCTTATTTACCTTAGAATCTTCCATGGTTCTAATAAGACGGTCTAGGACCACACCTTCGAATTCAACATCAGAAGCTGTTTCTATGTTAGCACCTATAGGAATTAAATAATTCTTATTATCTATTTGTGTTCCATGTCCTGCATAATAGAAAAGCCCTACACTCTCGGAATTTAATTTATTACTAAAGGTTTTAAAACCTGATAAAATTTCTCTTTTAGTAGAGTCTGTTAAAAGTATAACTTCAAAATTTAGAGTCTTAAGAGTTGATGCCATATCTTTTGCATCATTAACAGGATTTTTAAGAGGACTACTGGAATAATTTCCGTTGCCAATTACTAGAGCTACTCTATTTTCAGAATATATTAAATTAAAACTAATTAAGATAAATATTAGAAAGAAATATAACTTTTTCATAAAATAATTATATAAGACAGCTTATTTATTGTCAATTATAAAATGGAAGTGGTGATTTAAAATTGAAATAAAAACATAAACTTGGATTGGACATATTCAACTAAAATAATAATCCTCATCTTTATACCTTCTATAAGTAAATGCATCTATTATATGTATCTATGTTATGTTTTCTGACCTTTCTAAATCAGCAATAGTTCTACATTTAAGTTCAGAATGACAACCTCTTGATGATAAAGACAAGGAGTTAATACTTTTAATAAACATCTGTTTTAATTCTTCAGATAGGTAGCAAAACTTATCAATTTCAATAGATGATATTCTTAGCATTACAGGAGATTAATAAGTCTTTATATCGTTTTCTTTGTCTATTAACAGCAAGATAAAACTTCATCTTAATATCCCTTGAATTAGCACCATTATCCCAAGCATTACTTTAGTTGAATAGGAAACACAGAAACCCTTATTTCAATCCAATCTATAATTGCGAAACCTATTCGTTTCCAATATCGTTTAATCTCTTTTTAAGAGCACATACAAATACCATCTTCTTTACCTAAGTTTACACATGAGCATGGGTTAGTTGTTGTTATTAGTCTAAAATTTACAGAATACCAAGCTGAAACATTTGCCCTATTCAAAGATACCACTCTCTCCTCCATTGGCTTTCTTAAACTTTGTATTATAGAAGTTTTAAACTCAGCTATTTCATCTATGAACATATAACCATTATGAACTAGAGAGATATCTCCTGATAGATGATGTTTACCTCCTCCAACTAAATCTAAAACTTTTTCAGAGCTTTACCATTCCCTTCATATATATTTTATATGTGTTCAACTTTAAATTCTCAGGATCTTCAATCCCTTAAATTAAGGATTACAAATTATAGAAATAATTATACTATCAATATTAGTGTATATTATCTTGATTTCATTACCAATTTCCTAAATAATATCCTACAAACGGAGGATGATAATGTCAGGAGTTTCAGGAAGTGGTTGTGAGTTAATAATACCTAAAAATGCTCTACAATCAGTTAAAGATATAGAGAAATGTCTAATTACTACTATGAGAAAAACTCTATGGACCCCTTTTATAAAGGGTATTAAAGAGTTTGGACTTGTAAACGAAGGAGATTCAATAGCTGTTGCAATTTCCGGTGGGAAAGACAGTCTATTAATGGCAAAACTATTTCAAGAACTTCAAAAACACGGTCCTTTTAAGTTTGACCTTCACTTTATCTCTATGGATCCTGGTTTTAATGAAGCTAATAAGAATCAACTAAAGAGTAACTGCAAACACTTAGATATCGATTTAAAAATATTCGATAGAGATGTATTTAAGGTAGTAGATAAAATAGCAAATGACTATCCATGTTACCTATGTGCAAGAATGAGGCGGGGAGCACTCTACGCTATGGCAGAGGAGTTAGGATGTAACAAAGTCGCATTAGGTCACCACTATGACGATGTAATAGAGACAATAATGATGAATGTTCTATGCTCTGGTAAATATCAAACAATGATGCCTAAATTAAAATCAACTAATTTTGAGAATATGGAGTTAATTAGACCACTATATTATGTTAGAGAGGACGATATAAAAGAGTTCACATCTGAAAATGGACTAAATGCCATGAATTGTGGTTGTATTGTAGCCGCTAAAAAAACATCTAGTAAAAGACGTGAGGTTAAAGATCTAATTAAAAAACTTGGAGAAACATTTCAGGATGTTGATAAAAGTATATTTATGTCCAGTAAAAATATATTTACCGATGCAATAATTGGCTGGACAAAAAATAAGGAGAAGCATAGCTTTCTTGATGAGTATTAAATATCTATTATTCTAAACCTCCTAATGAAGATCCATGGTGTGTGTTTGGGGTGGTTTTCTAATAAATACTTATTCATTTTCTAGTCTGCCTACTAGTGACGATATTCCACGAGATTAACTCGTGCCATATCTGTAAGATTCTGAACAAAGTTATCAATACTGAAGCCTGAGTTCCTCTAGGAAAGCAAAATGTCTCGGGAGTCAAATAGATTTAAATTGTATAAGAGTTGGTATTACCCCCTGCTACCGACGTATAACCGGATAAATAGGTAGTTTGGGGCATTGAATGAGAAAACCGTTTCCCGACTATTCTGGGAGGAACGGTCAGGATACTGCTTCTATTTTTTATATATGAAATCTTCAAAATACAGAATCATTCTACCATCCAGGTCAGGTTGAACTGTGATTTCACATACTAGGGCATTTCCTTTCTTGGTAGGAATAGTTAAAACTGCTTTACAGGGGTCTAAGGTTCTATTTCCAAAATCAAGATTTGCTTCATAGCTGTCGGCATTTACACCTTTTCTTGGAATATCCATTGTGTGCTCGTAAAACCATGATGATTCTGAACTGTAGCCGATCTGTAGTGTAGCTGTTCCAATCATCTTATCACTGTTATTCCAGCCTCTTATGTCTGAAGGGTTGATAGAAGGCCAACCGAATCGGACTGTTAGGTCAGGTTGTGTGCCAGCTTCAGGCTCTACTGGTGAAGCAGGCTGTGGTTTAGGTGTCGGTACTTCTACGATTGTCGGCACTTCTACGATTATCGGTTTTTCTACGATTATCGGTTTTTCTACGATTATCGGTTTTTCTACGATTATCGGTTTTTCTACGATTGTCGGTTTTTCTACGATTGTCGGTTTTTCTACGATTGTCGGCTTTTCTACAGGAACCTTTGCACCCCCTATTGCCAGTATTTCTCTTATGCTAGAACCTTGTTTCTTGTTTTTATAAGTTAGAACATAGGGTGTATCTCCCTGAGCATTTGCAGAATCCACATAGGTTCCAGATGTCAGTAACAGGCGAACTGTTTCTGGAACACCTTTAGCTGCTGCTTTATGTAGAGCTGTATTACCTGTTTTATCGGTGGTATGGGGAGAAGCTCCCGCAATCAGCAGTTTACGAACCATTTCAACATCTGAGGTTCCGGCTGCATATAACAGAGCTGTCTGGCGATTGTTATCCCTGAGGTCCGGTTCTGCACCTGCCCGCAAGAGGAGAGAAAGTGAATCTCTATAGCCACCGGCTGCAGCCATAATCAAAGGAGTATATCTCTGCTCGTTTCTACCATCTACAGGAACACCCAAGGAAATCAGCAGCTTGACAATCTTTGTATGTGCAATACCAATAATTAGAAGGCTATTGCCTTTTGCATCCTTGATATAAGGAGAGAGTCCGTTATTAATGAGAAGGTTCAGTATCTCTACTGCCCCTTTCTCTCCAGCCTTGTATCCTGTAGTTACACCCTGTGGAGAGGAGCCTTCCGGATGGGCGCCTTTATCCATAAGAAGTTTTGCAATTGTATCTGGCCCATTACCATTGGAAGCACTGTCATATAGGGATTTCATAAGAATTGACCATCCCGATGAATCCTTGATATTAGGAGAGAGTCCGTTATCAATGAGAAGGCTCAGTATCTCTACTGCCCCTTTCTCTCCAGCCTTGTATCCTGTGGTTACACCATGTGGTGAAGAGCCTTCCGGACGGGCACCTTTATCCATAAGAAGTTTTGCAATTGTATCCAGCCCTTTACCTTTAGAAGCACTGTCATACAGGGATTTCATAAGGATTGACCATCCTGATGAATCCTTTACAGACCAGTCGGCTCCAAGATTCAGGAGATAACGTACCATTTCGATTTTCTGTGCTAAAACAGCAGTTAGTAGAAGGGTCGCCCCTTTATCGGACTTACTTTCAAGATCTAATCCTAGATCCAGCAGATATTTAAGGACGTCTTTATTTCCCGATGAGGCTGCTGAAAAGGCCACTATACGAACATTCCCAGAATCAGGGTCCAGATCGGCATTCAGGTCTATCAGAATAGTGCTGGCCTTATTTATCCCTGTAGGCCCTTGAGCATCCTTGCTGAGACTGAGAGTCAGTGCAGACCATCCACCATAATTCTTATGATTCAGGTCAGCTCCGTTTTCTAGAAGTATTTTTATCATATTCTGATTCTGAGATTGAGCCGTAAGAGTTAGGGCAGAATCACCTGAAGAGAGAACTATGTTTACATCAGCACCTCTCTGTAGAAGCAGCTGGGCAGCGCCCTGTTTTCGGGCTATGACTGCATAAATAAATGCGCTTCGTCCGTTGTTATCTTTGAGACTGATAATTGCCCCTTTATCCAGTAAAAAACTGATGACTTGAGTCTGACCGGCTTCTGAAGCATACATGAGTAGGGTTGTTCCACCCTTTTCTGGCTCATTAACGTCGCCGCCTTTATCAATAAATTTCTTAAGGGATTCTATATCCCCTTTCTTTGCTGCACGAACCTCGACAGTGGCACAACTACTTAATAGTGTTATCAATAATATTACTGATATCAATAAAATGCTTTTTATTCTGTTCATATCGTCTCCATTTTCTCTGGGGGATAATTTATAGCTTTGTATAGCTATCGGCTTTAAAGCCAATAAATTCTTTTTCTTAAATACTCTATCAATATTCTATATCAGAACTGCAATATTTTCTAAAAAAAAACTCCAGCCACTTAAAATCTAATGCAAGATTATTGCACTGTTTCTCTAAAAACATTGTGGTAATCATTCATTTGTCACATTGTCACGGGCCAAGAATTGTTACTACAGAAATGTGCTTTAATCTATTTTTGAGTAGTGTTCAAATTCAGGACAAATATTAACATGTATAGTGTGATTATGAATCCTATTTTACATGGTTGTCAATAATTATACAAAAATCGACCGAAATTTAACCTCGTGGGGATTGTTGCTAATCTATGTGTTATATTATTTTTAAACTACGCATAATATGTCACATACTATTGAGATAGATAACAGAACTTATCAATTTCTCCAGATGGTATTCTGGCATTACAAGTTATTGAAGAGTCTTTATATCGTGTTCTTTGTCTATTAACAGCAATATCAACCTTCATCTATATATCCTTAGAATTAGCACCTTAATCCTCTAGCATAACTTTAGTTAAAACAGGAGTAACAGGAACCATAATATCTATCCTATCCATAATTACTCCACAATTCGTCTCCAGTACCATCTAATCTCTTTTCTAAGCACATACAGATACCATCTTCTTTACCTAGGTTTGCAAATGGACATGGGTTTGCAGTTGCTATTAACCTAAAGTTTGCAGGTTACCAGGTAGATACTTTTGCTCTATTTAGTGATACTCTTCACTCCTCCATTGGTTGCCTTAGACTTTGAATTATGGAAGTTTTAAACTCTGCTATTTCATCTAGAAACAGGTAACCGTTATGAGCTAATGATATTTCACCTGGCTGATGATGTTTCCCTCCACCTACTAAACCTTCTAATGATGCTCCATGGTGAGGTTTTCTTATTGGAGGTTTTCTAATAAATACTGATTCATTTTCTAGTCTTCCAGCTAAAGACCATATTCTTGTGGTTTCTAAAGATTCCTCTTTTAAGAGGTCTGGAATTATTGAATCTAAACACGATAGAAGTACCAAAATAAGAATATTATGTCCCTTATTTAAAATTTTAATATTATCACAATCAAAATTACTACAACTATACCATTTTAATGGTGAAACTTTTCTAGATTAAATTGTCCCAAACCTGAAGTAACGGTATGGAGTAAATCACTATGTATAGTTTTAAAGATGAAAGATTTCTATAATAAAATTTATAATGTAGAGTAATTACCACAATACGAAAGCATATATAATAGTTTATGTAAGTAAATATATTACAAATTAGTAATTAGAATATAAATTCGATATTGCTGCACGTGTTATAACATGGACTCCTAAAAACAACTTGTATTTAACTGATTAAAAGATATAATTAAATTATGAAAAATCGTATTTTTATCTCAAATATATTCTTTGTTATATTCTTACTTAACATATCTATAACGCTCTTCGGAATACAGGAAGATATCAACCCATCATTTGATTACACCTTCGATATTGGAGGTCAGATCTGTTATTCTGTAATACAAGACCAAGATGGCTTTCTCTGGTTTAGTTCATTCTTTAATGGAATGGTTAGATTCGATGGTGCAGAAACAAAACCGATAAAAGCCGGAGAAAATGGTATTAGTAACGATTTTGTTACACAACTGTTTGAAGATGATGATGGTAAAATCTGGGTAGGAACAAACTACGGATTAAATATTTACAACAAAAAAACAAACAGTATTAAAAAGTTTTATGGGGATCCTGAAAACACTACTACAACCTTAGCAGGAAATGTTTTCAACTTCTCATCAAAATGTATTATTCAAGATAAAAGAGGTCGTATGTGGTTTGGAACACAAACTGGCCTCTCTATGTACTTTAATGGGGAGTTTACAAACTACTTTCACAACTCTAATGACCCAAATTCAATCTCAGAGAACAATATCTTCTGCCTGTTTGAAGACAGTGAAGGTTTTATATGGATAGGTACAAAAGAGAGTGGTGTAAATAGATTAGATCCTGAAACAGGTGAGGTAACTCGTTATATTAATAATCCTGAAGATCCTAACAGCTTTCCCCAAAATAGCATTAGAGCAGTATTTGAAGATACCAATGGGAATATTTGGTTTGCATCTCTAAACGATGGCCTTATTCGTATGGACAAACAAAGTAGTTTATTCTCTATTGTAAAACATGACCCATTAGACCAAAAATCTATACCAAATATACGTATTGGTGACATCTACCAGTTAAAAAATGGAAATATTATACTGTTAAGTGATGCTTCATCCTATGGAGTTATAATCTTTGATCCTATAAGTGAAACTTTTAAGCAGTATATAAATGAAATAGGTAAAGATCCAATACTCACCACTGACACCATTACTGGTGCTTTTGAAGACCGAGATGGAACTCTTTGGATTGTTCATACCAACGGAAAAGTCGATAAGTTTGATCCAAGAGGGCATAACTTTGAACTCTTTACCCATAGCCTCAGTAACCCAAATTCAATTGCAAGTAATTCACCGTTGCCTATTTACCAAGACACAAATAAGAATGTATGGATTGGTAACTTTGGTGAAGGTTTAGACCTATATAACCCTGCTGATGGTAGCTTTACCCATCATAAAAGTGATTCAGCTAATCCTAAAACACTTCCCCACGGATATTCATCTGGTTTTTACGAAAGTAGTAAGGGTGATTTTTTTATATCTACTGCAGGGGGGTTAGTTACCTGGGACTCTAATAAAAGAGAAGTGATCAGACAGTATACCGATGATACCTGGTACTACACCATGATTGAAGATCATAAAAACCCCGATGTTATATGGGCTGTAGGTTGGGAACAAAGTCTACATAGACTGAACCTAAAAACTATGGAGAGAGAGGTTTTTGAACACGACCCTAATAACCCAGAAAGCTTTGCAGCAGTAACTTCAATTAGAATGATTAGAGATAAGGATGATAAAAACATTTTATGGATTGCAACCTGGGGAGGAGGATTAGAGAAGTTTAACCAAACTACATCAACTTTTACTCACTTCCAACACAATCCATCAGACTCTAAATCAATCAGTTCAAATACTGTTTACGATGTTCTAGAGGACTCTACTGGTAAGTTCTGGGTATCAACAGACCGTGGGCTACACCTTTTTGATAAAAAAACAGGAACCTTTGACAGAATTGGATCAGAACGTGGTTTTAAAGCAACAATAGTACACAATATTTTAGAAGATAGAAGTAGAAGAATCTGGTTAGGAACTGATATTGGTTTGGTTTCTATAGACATAGAGACTGAAGAAGTTCTTAAAGTATACACAAAGGAGGATGGTCTACATAGCCATGACTTTTTTGCTACCGCCAGAGGAAAATCCGATGATGGTGCTTTATGGTTTGGTGGTTATAACGGCTTAAACCGTTTTATCCCAGAGGAATTAACATCAAATGACCTATCACCTAACATCTATATTACTGCTATAAAACAGAGTGGAGAGATCATAAAGACAGATAAATCATTTGAACATTTAGATGAAATAAGCCTTGGTTGGCGAGATCGTTCAATAGAGTTTGAGTATACCGCTCTGAACTACCTATTCTCTAAAAAAAACAGATTTGAATATAAACTGGAAGGTTATGATAGAGAGTGGTATAAGGCTGGAACTCGTCGTTTTGGTTCATATACAGGGCTACCTGGGGGGACTTATACACTTAGAGTTCGAGGTACAAATAATGATGGGATATGGAGTCTACCTAAACAGGAAGTATCTTTATTAATCCATGTAGAGAATCCTCCTTGGTTTAGATGGTGGGCAATATCACTATATATAATATTAGTTATAGGATTAATATTATTAATTCTAAATAATCGTACAAAAACCTTATATAAGCAGAGAAAAATTTTAGAAGAGAATGTAAAAGCTAGAACTAAAGAGTTAGAAAGAAGTGATGAACGATTTAAAATAACAACAGAGGGTGCTGGACTTGCAACATGGGAGTGGGACGTAGCAACTGATAGAACCATAGGCTCTCCTTTGTACCTAAAGTTATTTGGCTTTGATCCAACAGAAGAGAATGTTGCCAAAACATGGGGGGAACGGCTACACCCTGAAGATAAAGAAGAGGCATTTAAAGCACTCACAGATCATTTAGAAGGAAAAGTAGATAAATATCACTCTATTTTTCGATATAGGCATCCTTCTGATGAGAAATATATATGGATGTCAGGTGATGGTCAAATAGTAGAAAGAAATAGTGATGGAAGCCCAAAGACTATGATGGGAATAAACAAGAATATTACGGAGGATAAAGAACGAGAAAACAGTCTAAACCTACTAAATCAACTTGTTTACGGTTCACTTAAAGCTTCAGAAGTGGGTGTTTGGTGGATAAATTTTAACGAAGAAGATACTTTTCATGCCACTGACAATGTAGCAGAGATGTTAGAGTTTCCGATAAATCCTGAAGGTACATATAACATAAGTAAATGGGCTGGTTTAATGCAAGATGTAGCAAAACTAACCCCTGAATATCAAGTTATGGTTGATGATATTTTAACTAAGTTTTCAGCATCTATTACAGGAGAAATTGATAGTTATAGTGCTACATACCCTGTAATTAAAAGCAATGGCGAAGTTCGTTTTGTAGGTCTCCGTTGTGATGTAACAAAAAAGAATAAAGATGGTACAGCACTACAAGAAATGGGAACATTTATTGATGTAAGTGAGCAAGTCCTAGCACAACAGGGATTAGAGCTAGCAAAAGATGAAGCAGAAGCTGCTACCCGTGCCAAAAGTGACTTTTTAGCTAATATGAGTCATGAGATAAGAACACCAATGAATGCGATATTAGGTTTAGACCACTTATTACTTAAAACGGAACTAAATAGAAAGCAGAAAGATTATGCTGAAAAGATAAATGGGGCAGCTAAAAACTTATTAGGTATTATCAATGATATTTTAGATTTTTCTAAGATTGAAGCAGGTAAACTAGATATAGAGAAGATCCCTTTTTTTCTAAATAGTGTAATGTCTTCACTAGCAGATATGATTGGGGATAAAGCTAGCTCTAAGGGTGTAGAGCTGATCTTCAACCAAGAGTCAGCAATACCAAACGATCTTATAGGTGATCCATTAAGATTAGGGCAAATTCTTCTTAACCTGTCTAACAATGCGGTTAAGTTCACTGAAAGTGGTGAGATTGAAGTTGCAACGAAACTAGTAAAACAGGTTGAGAACAGTGTTATGTTACGATTTGAAGTTAGGGATACAGGTATCGGATTAACTGGGGAACAGATAAATAAACTATTTACATCATTCTCCCAGGCCGACTCCTCTACAACAAGAAAATATGGAGGAACAGGCTTAGGACTTACCATTAGTAAACGACTATCAGAGATGATGGGAGGAGAAATTGGGGTAAACAGTGAACATGGAGAAGGGAGTACCTTCTATTTCACAGCACTACTAGAAATTGGTGAGAAAAAAGAGGTAAAAGCGACCCCGGTCGAGTTAAAGGGATTAAAAGTTCTTGTTGTAGATGACAATGAGACATCACGAGAGGTTCTAGGAATCTATCTAAAAGAGATGAATTTTGAAGTTACCGGTGTTGAGTCCGGGGACTTAGCCCTTAGGGAGATAATTAAATCTAAGGCAGAGGGTAGCAGAGTTTATGACTTAGTTTTAATGGATTACCAGATGCCAGGAATGAATGGTATCGAAGCTTCTAAAAAGATAAAAACAGAGTTAGAAAATGTAGAAATTCCTCAGATAGTAATGGTGACCAGTTTTGGCCGTGAAGAGATAATTCACGAAGCACAAGATATTGGTCTACAAGGCTTCCTTGTTAAACCAGTTAGTCCGTCAATGTTACTTGATACTATAATGAATGTATTTGGTAAGTCTACAAATCTTTTGACCAATGATTATAAAAAAGATGAGAAACCAGAAAACTTTGATGATATTAGAGGTGCAAAGATTCTGCTCGTTGAAGATAATGATATAAACCAACAGGTAGCAAAAGAATTAATTGAACAAGAGGGCTTCTATATCGATATCGCAGATAATGGTCAGATCGGAGCGAATATGGCTTTAGAAGGTGACTATGAATTAGTGCTTATGGATCTTCAAATGCCAGTAATGGGTGGTTATGAATCAACAGAGCTTATTAGAAAAACTTTTACACAAGATAGGCTGCCAATTATTGCCATGACTGCCGACGCAATGACCGGTGTTAGGGATAAAGTTATAGAAGTAGGGATGAATGACTACATTACTAAACCAATTAATACCACTGAATTATGGAATACACTAGCTGCCTGGATAAAACCTAAAAAGAGAATCATTCCTGATTATTATACAGAAAATATCGAGAGTTCTAATAATGACAAAGAAGAAGATCTTGTTTTACCTAAAATAGATACAGAACAGGGCTTAAATCGAGTTGGTGGTAATAGAAAGTTATATAAAAAACTTCTGAAACAGTTCGCAACAGACTATAAAGAGTTTGAAAATGATATAAAAGCTATTACGGACAAAGAAAACAGAGAAGAAGCTATAAGAGCTGCTCATACAATAAAAGGAGTAAGTGCCAACCTTGGTGGAGAAGAGCTTCAGAAACTCTCTGCAGTGTTAGAAAAAGAGTTTAAAGAAGACGGCGATTGGTTACAGGCACTTAAAACAATACTGCCAGTATTAAATCAGATGATAAATGGTGTAAATGAGAATATATCAACTGAAGTCGAAGTGTCTGCAGAGGTAAAAAATATAACTGATGATGAGCTAAAAGAGAGTTTACAATCGGCTATAGGATTCCTTGAAAAAAGAAAACCTAAACCAGCAGTAGAGATATTAGAGAAACTATCACATTCAAAAATAGAAGAGGCGTTAAAATTTCTTAGTAAATACAAAATGAAAGAAGCAAAAATGATATTAGAAGAGATTTTAAATAGTATATAAAACAGAGGAATAAAAAATGGACTACATGAGTGTCGCCAATGGAAAGGTTCTATTCATTTCGGCTGGAATCGTTATTTTAATTGTAATGTCACAAACGGTTATTATCTTATTAATGAATTGAAACGCGAGGTACGTTTTAAATATATTGGCAGTACGAAAGTTGGATTTTGTACAAATTGAAAATTTTGCTTTATTTAATACTATGTATACAATATAAACTAAAATATTCATGACTAATTTATGTGTAATGAACTAGATACTTTTGAATGACGAGTTCTTAAAGCATACTTAATATTGTATGAGGTAATATTTCCACATTCACCCAGACTCTCTTTTGGTACACCTAATAATATATGTTACATTAGCTGTAGTCGATAGGAGTATCAAAATATAGGATATTATGTTCTCTATAGAATTAAGATATATTTACACAATTATAAAATTACATCGATAAATGATTAGTGGCGTTTCATCATTTGTTGAACAAGGATATATTACTAAACTAAAAATGTCCCAAACCTGTCGTGGGTGATGCCGTAAATAACAATTTATAGTTTAAGTTTTTATATCTTTAACCTATTTTAATTTTTTAAATTCAAGAAAAAAATCACCAAATTCATTTTGATTTTTATCTCTTTTTTCATAGGTAAGAATATCTTCTTTAATTATATAATTTATATATCTAACCTGACCATTTTCTATGGATATTTCTTCACCTGTTTTTTGATCCATATACTTATTAGTTGTTAATATTAAAGAATCTATATCAATAATCTCAACAATACCCCAGATTTTAAACTGAATACCTTCTTTTTCTGAGTAATAATTTGTTGAGATAAAAGTGCTTTCAGTGTAAATAACTTCGGTATACAGAATATCATCAGCACCATTATAATTATACTCAAAAGTATCTGATTTCCAAGTTCCTGTAAAATCTTGCCCCCATAATTGACAAAATAAAAAAACTAATAATATGACATATATTTTTTTCATAATTAAATTATAGAACAAAAATAGTATTATACAATATTTTTAATTTGTCCTGTAGTTAATATTGCTTATGAAACTAAAAGTGAAAGATTTCCATAATCAAATTCTCAGAGATAATTTCATAAGTTGTAATCCTTAGTTTAATATCTATTATTGAGTTAGTTTAATATAGAAATGCATAGGATGTTCAATTCTAATAGTATTAAATATATCATATTCTAGAATTCCACTTAACAACAAATTAAATCAATTGACTATAGCTTTATTTGATTTAAAAGTTGTATATATAGAAAATATAAACTGAATTCTAACATAATCAGTACCAAAAATATTATGCTAAATATTTCTATTATTTATTTTCTTTCTTTATTAACAATTCAACTAATGGAAAAACTATTTTATGTTTCGTATTTATTTCATCAACTAGCTCCCATTTATTATCATTTATATTATCGAAGTGCATACCTATATATGATCTCATTTCAGTACTAAAAGCCGAAGATTCTATTAATGTATTTAAATGTATAGCTGTTTCAAATATTTCACCTTTCCTAAACTTTAATTTTGTTTCCATAGTATCCCACGAAACAAAATCTCGTTCATTGATGTTTGATATTCCAACCCAAAGATTGTCTTCTCTGTATAAGTGATAGTTATAATATGTAGATTTTTTTCCATAAAGTCCTAAAGTATGTACTAAGCCTTGATTTATATACTGTTCATCTGCTGACCGCAACATTATATATAAATATTTTGTATCTATCGCATACTTTACTTCAATAATATCACTACCTTTTTTTGATTTAAACGAGGTTAAATTGGAGTCTCCAATAGGATCTAAGTAACCAGAAGTAACATCCTCCCAATCATCAGCCTTACCATCAATAGTTATAGTCTTAAAATCAGGTAGTATCTTATTAACTTTTTTTAGTAACTTTCTATCTGGTTTAATTTCGAATTGAGACGTTAAACTAACGACAATGTTATCTACAATAGGATTAGCCTGCTTATTCCAAATTGAATTTGAACCTCTTTTTCTTATATTTTTATCTGTTTGATTACTATAATCCTTTATATCATTTATTAAGGATTTCCATTTCTCATATTTATAAACTATGTCTGGACGGAACTCTTTAAAAAAAGTTGACGATGTGAGAATGTTAATATCTTCAAATATTGAAGTAGAATTAATATTTTCTTCTAATGTTGCATTTCTTAGATTATTGTCTGCATTATTAAATATAATAGATTCTTCTTTAGTAATTAGTGTAATTGGTATTGGTATTTGATTATTAATTTTTTCGTCTATAACAATATCATGAGTTGCGACATGCAATCCCAAAGGTCTATTTTGGGTAACAGCCACCTGATGAACACCAGATGGTATCTTCTCAATTGTAAATACACCAGTTGGTAGAGCAACATTATCGATTGTAAAACTAATAGGTTCACCTGTAGTAGGAGGTATTAGTTTAAGGCTTCCATATGTAACATGTATTCCAGAAAAGCCTTCTACAGTCTTATCTATTATCTGATCAATTGCATCTAGTGTATCAAAAATAGATTCTACTGTTGTTGAATTTGAGTATGTTATTTTATTTAAAGCTCTATCATAGGCGTTCATGGATATTATATAGTTACCATCAATAAAAGAGCAGGATCCAAAAATGATATTATCATAACCTTCTGTTTCAGCTCTAATTCTAAGTACATCTATATCTATCAGTTCTATTTCATCTGGAATGTCCATAGAAACATCAAACCTACCCAGTAGTTTAAGCGTTAAACTAACTGAATTGGCTGTTTTAATGCACAGAGCTTCTAACCAATCTTCTTCTGACATATTAACTATAGGATCAATCTGTACTATAGGTTTAGATTCTGAAAAAATAGTAAAAACATATATATAAAAGGTAATAAGAACTAATAATTTTTTCATTTTATATACCCTCAGAAAATAGTAAATAATAGTCAAATAGTTCTTGTATATTCAGTTTTACTAATAATGTACTAGGATTGATATCAGCTTCAATAACATTCTGCATCAAATTAAGACAATATGTAGTACCGTTTAGTTCGAAGATGATATACAAAGAAGAATCATCAGAACTACTTTTTTGCCCATAAACAGTACAAAGAATATCTTTATTTTGAATCGTAAAGTTATATGTAAAGGGTTGTATATTAAATTCATCTCTGTTTTTAAGTTCATCAAGTTCTAAAGTTGTTAACGACCATATCCCAGCAATAATATCTCCATAAGCATCTTCTATATCTTTAGCTATGTAAAATCCATCTTTAAAATCATTATACCAAATCCAGGTATTATCAACACTGGAAAATAATGGCATACCCGGTTTTTCTCGTACGGACATCCAACTCCTATCTTCAATGGAATATGTATCTAGGATTATTGATATTTCTTGAGTTGTTATAGGAAAGTCTTCGGAACTAGAGAAATATATAAAAGTAACATTGCTTCCTTCACTTAATAAAAGAGTATAAATATTTCGATTATTAGCAATACCCGTAAAGCTAGTAACACTACCCAATTTATCATGTTCAATTTTACTAACATGAATTCTTTCATCAGATTGAAATACAAAGTCTTTGTAAAAGTCATTTAGCTCTTCAATATCTATTTCATAATCAAAAGAGATATATTCAAGTCCTCCCTCGATACCTTCAGGTGAACGAAAATTAAATAGAGTCCCCTCTTTATCTATATTATGAACAAAAGACCAATCCTCGGGTAAAGTAATGCTTTTACCCTCTAATGTTAATCTATTATTTATAGTAGAACCATTAAAAGCAAGCCTTTGTTCTTTTTCAACAGAAGGAGTTCCAACACATCCAATTAAGAAAAATACTATAAGAAATGTAACAAAATACATGTTAATTCTATTATTAACATTCATTAGACACCACCTAATTTATACATATTAATGATATTTAATTTAATTGTAAAACAAATATATATGTTTAACAAACTTATCCATTTACTCATCAAGATTATTAAATAATAGAATGTTACGTAACTCATTTAGTAAACTTTATTATTTTAACTATTCTGGCTTATTAGTATCTTTTATTAAACTGATAAGACTTATTCTAATTAAAATAATAATCCTCATCTCCATACCTTCTATATGTAAATGCCTCTAATATATGTTTTTATGTTATGTTTATGGATTCATCTAAATCAGCTATGGTTCTACATTTAAGTACTGAGTGGCAACCTCTAGATGATAAGGATAGTGAATTAACACCTTTAATAAACATCTGTTTTAATTCTTCAGATAGATAACAAAACTTATCAATTTCACCAGATGGTATTATGGCATTCCAGGTTATTAAAGAGTCTTTATATCATGATCTTTGACTGTTAACAGCAATATCAACCTTCGCCTTTATATCCTTAGAATTTGCCCCTTTCTGCCCAATCATGACTTTTGTAAAAACAGGTGTTACAGGAAGTCTAATAACAATTCTATCCATTATAGCTCCACCCATTCGTTTCCAATGACGTCTAATCTCCTTTTCGGAACACAAGCAGATACCATCTTCTTTACCTAAGTTTGCACAAGGGCATGGGTTTGCTGTTGCTATTAGTCTGAAGTTTGCAGGGTACCAAGTTGAAACTGTGGCTCTATTTAAAGATACCCTTCTCTCCTCCATAGGTTATTTTAGACTTTGAATTATGGAAGATTTAAACTTTGTGATTTCATCTAAAAATAGGTAACAGTTATGTGCTAAAGATATTTCACCTGGCTGATGATGTTTACCACCACCAACTAAACCTTCTAATGATGCTGCATGGTGAGGTTTTCTTATTGGTGATTTTCTAATAAACACAGACTCATTTTCTAGTCTGCCTGCTAAATACCATATTCTTGTGGTTTCTAAAGATTCTTCTTTTAAGAGGTCTGGAATTATTGAATCTAAACATGAAACTGATAAACTTTTAGCTGTTCATGATAGAAGTACCAAAAAATGGAATATTATGCCCTTCACTAATTATTAAAGATTTAATAAATCAAAATCATTGGATTAAGTGGTAGGTACAGCATATTGAAAATTATCTTGAATATTGTATTAAGTAATGAGCGAAGGAATATGAACATAATTTATATATCTGTATATTAGAAAAAGTCTATGTTTTGATGGCAGATGTAAAAAATAACCCAAGACCATATACTCTTCAATAATCATAACAATCACCTTTTCAATAACTATGCTTTCTTGTTGTTATCTAAAGTTATCTTGTGTAAATAAAAAGTAATAATGAGATTTTATAGTACGTTTTTTATATATTTTGGACAAAAAATAGACACCCTGGTAAGATGTCTGTTTATTTGTATGTTTAATCTTTTTTATCAATTGTTCTTAGAGAACCATCTTTTTCATATACTGTTGTAGGTCCAACACTTTTACCATGTTCAAAGACTTTTACACCTGCAAGAGTAGTACCATCGAGATGATATACAACACTTACACCATGAAGTTCTCCATTATAGAATGTTCCAACACTTCGTAATGTTCCCAATGGATGATATGATTTAGCAAGGCCATGTTTTATACCATCTACATATGTTATTTCTTTTTCAATAGAACCGTTTTCACAGTTTTCATATTTGACTTCTTCCATCATAAACCCCTCGTTTTCTTTATATATATATATATTATATTGTGTCTTTTTATGTAAATCAAATGGTTTTAAAAAAAAGACACCCGATTAATGTGTCTAATATTAAAATATATCTTTAATATAATCATCTTTAAACATGATTTTAATTAACTCTTTAGTCCATTTTTTATAGTCACGAATCTCTTCTGGTTTAGGTGATATATCATAGATTTACATCTAACTTTCTTTTCAGAAAACTGGAGAAAATGATCGAGAGCTTCTCTTCTAATAGTTACGTTCAATATTTCTACAAATGCATTCATGTTCGGTGAAGCGAGAGAAATATTTACTCATGTAATTCAATAATCAGAATAGTCGATTGATGTAAATTACGGAGCTTTATCATATATAAGAGTTTTAGATTCCTTATATTCATATGCGAAATAAATTATTTGTTGTCTGACGAACTCCCTATTTTGATTTTCAGTTAAACTCCACTTATCAATCTTTCGGGTATTCAATTCTAATATAATAAACACCAATCTCTTGCCCAATAGTGGAATTCCCCCAACTGAATAGACATAAAGCCAGATTTGAATATTCCAACATTTTGAATTATTATAGATTGTATAAAGGTTTATGTGATGTAATAAAAGAAGCCATTATTTGTAAAGTATAAATCTATATTAAAACTCTAATTCAGTTCAACCCAAAACATATATAATAGTATAAAACAGAAAACCAGGTAGTCCCGAACTGACAATAAATTACGGTCATAAAATATTTCAGTAATTTTAGAGACATTTTAACTTGCCGATTCTATAAATATCCTACTTCAAAAATAATTTCTTAAATTACTTGAGTTTACCCTCTTATACATCGTCATTATTTCAGATCCAGCTAATCTAATATTAAAATGTTTCGTCATTATCCTCAGGATAGGTGTTTTAAAATATTGTTGGAAAGCTTTAATTTACTGGTTATAACCAACATATGTCTGATTTATTTCTGATTCAAATTTATTAAAGCTTATGAGATCAATTGAGTTGCATCAATTTTTATCTGATTTACTTTTGTCATATTAAGTTTTCACTATGGGCAGCTTTAGTTGCTATTTTAAACTTTTAAGTAGTAATAGTTATTATTGTATTAGGTTGTAGTAGTGAATCAGTATTTGAATATTTAACTAATTTTATAACTTTTTCTAGATTATATACTAATGATTTATTTTAATGAGAACTTTCTTAATTAATACAAAATTGTGCACTCAGCCATATAATGGAAATCAATGATGTTAAACATTACAGTAATAAAAATTTAATTTCTTCAGAAACTAAATCTGAAGAAATTAAAGCCTACTATGGTCTGCTAAAAGTTTCCGGGTTAGATCCTAGCCCTTGCACACGTTTAAGAGCAGTTGAACCATCATAATCCGAATCTGCATCAGAATCACCAAATGTGAGAACATGTGGATCCACACTAGAATCAACATGGATTATAGTATAAAACTCACCACCTTCACTGTTCTCAAAATCGACCTCATAGACTGAGAGGCCTTCTGTTGAAGTTACTGTTCCACCATATGTTACAGATTGAGATGAGCTTGGATCTGGAACGACACCAGTAGTGCAGTCAGCATCATCACAAATCCCACTCAGTTGAAGCATACTATCAGCCTCAAACTGGTAAGTCTCATACCAATATTTGCCAAAATCATCCCCAACTTCATCGATTAACTCTGTTCTCGTCCATTGCCCTGCTAGGGCATTATAAGGTGTAATGGGTGTTCCATCATCACCTTCATTTAACCCTAAGAAGTCACATCCAAAAAGAAAAAACAGAAGAAATGGTACAATAATCATATACTTTACTTTCATACAAGCTCCTTATAAAATAGATATTTCAATTCCTACTAAAATAGATATTTTAATTCCTACCAAAATGATAGGTTTTATTATTATTGATGTCAATAGAGAATACTAATCCCAAAAAAACTTACAGTGGATAAGAAGAAAATACATCCACAATAAGAAGTATAAATTTTTATTACTGATATAGGCATTAAGCCCGTGCTATGGCTTTTTAGATTTTCACGTACTACTCCCGTTCTACCAACTAATTACCGACAAAAAATATTTCAACAATTTCACAGACCCCCTTTTAATATGCCGATTCTATGAATATGCTACTTCTAAAATCATTGCTTCAACTACTTGAATTCTCCATCTTCTACATCATCAACAGAAAATCTATTATTCCTAAAATTTCTCTAATCTGGCAAGAGAACCAGAGATATAAACGGTACTTTGATGAGAAGAACATAAATCTCACCTTCTCCATTCAAGAGAAATGGTTTGTCCGTTCAATGTTCATCAGCAATCCAAAAACAAGAACATTCACACTTGTAACTCAAGAGACAATTCTTTACAAATGAAAAAAACTATCAAAGATTACTGGACTTATAATAAACCTAAAACCAGAAAAAGCGGCAGACCTCCTATTTCAAAAGCAATGAAACTCCTCATTAATAAATTAAAGATTGAAAACTATCTTTGGGGCTGTATGCGCATCCAAGATGAGTTAGAGAAGATTTCTATCGATATATCCAGAGAGACAATCAGGAAAGTCATTCAGGATTTCCGTAAATCTGGAGACATCAATCCCAATTATTCATGTAGCAGGTTTTTTTAAATCTCATTGGCACTCTATATTCGCTTGTGACTTCTTTACTGTTGATATCTTTGGGTTTAAAAGATTCTATGTCTTCTTCATTATAGAACTCAAGAGCAGGAATATTGTTCATTATAATATCACCCGGAATCCGAATATAAAGTTCCTGAGAAGTCAGTTTTCTTATTTTGAAGAGCTTTATCCTTACTCATATTTGATTCATGATAACTCTGGTGAACTTAAACACTTCCCATATAAGGTATACGAAATCAATGGAGTTGCAACCACTCCCTACTCTCCCAATCTCAATGCATATGCCGAGATATTTTTCAGATCTGTAAGACAGGAATGTTTAGTTTGGTTTATCATCTTCTCAAAGAAGCAGTTGAGGAATATCATAAATTCCTACATGGAATATTATAATCAATATCGCCCACATCAAGGTCTTGGAGCAATCCCAGAAGGTAGACCTCCTGATATCTCCGGTAAAGTGAAGAAGAAGCCGGTCCTCTACGGATTGCACAATCATTATTACAGAGCCAGCTGAGTTTATATGGTAATATTTCTACATTAACCATGGGATAAATGTTTTCAAATATTTGTAGGAATCTTCAATTTAACGGATATCGTCAATAGATATGCAGATAAATTAACGACTCAATTTTCTTTAAATCCAGAAATACCATCAAGATACAGTATTTTTAATCTGAATTAGTTTTACCTTATTAAATTGTTACTACGGGTATAGAACTAATATTTTTTACTCTGTAATGCCTGCAATAAATAAAACAAACAGGAGGCACTGTTAAGTGTGATAAATAGGGTTCGAACTCATTCTATAATTTTCCACTGCTGTAGAGTAAGTACAAAGCTAACCAATAATTTCCTTGTTAATAGAACCGGACGGGATGATATAGTCTATTATCATACAGGACTGACTAAAGATCAAAAATATCAGATTTAAAAGTGGTTTTTTACTAGTGATTCAGGGATACTGAATTCAATTAGCGCATATGGAATGGCGAAATTACTATTTATAGTGTAAAAAGACTTCACTAAAAATTTGAAATGATGAAAGATTTCTATAGACAGATAATGTGGTTGGCGTACTGACAATAAATTACCGCCAAAAAGTATTTCAGTAATTCCACAGATATTGTAATATGCCGATTCTATAAATATGCTACTTCTTAAATCACTATTTTATCTAATCGAGTTCACTCTTTTTTATCTTATCAACTGGAAACCAATTATTCCAAGGATTGCTTTAATCTGACAAGAAAATCAGAAATATAAAAGTTATTTCAATGACAAGAACAAAAAGCTGCCCTTTGGAATTCCCCTAATTCACTAGAAATTTTAATATAGAAATATTTCATTAATCAAAAAATTATACAACTTACAAAACAAGTTTCAAATTTAATTAAAATAATAATCCTCATCCCCATACCTTCTATAAGTAAATGCTTCCATTATATGTTTTTCTGTTATGTTTTCTGACCTTTCTAAATCAGCAATAGTTCTAGATATTTTAAGTACAGAGTGGCAGCCTCTTGATGATAAAGATAGTGAGTTAACACCTTTTATAAACATCTGTTTTAACTCTTCAGACAGAAAGCAAAACTTATCAATTTCTCCTGATGGGATTCTTGCATTACAGGTGATTAAAGAGTCTTTATATCGTGCTCTTTGTTTGTTAACAGCAATATCAACCTTCATCTTTATATCCTTTGAATTAGCACCTTTTTCTCCAAGCATTACTTTAGTTGAAACAGGAGTAACAGGAACTCTAATATCTATTCTATCCATAATTGCTCCACCCATTCTTTTCCAGTAACGTCTAATCTCTTTCTCGGAGCACATACAGATACCATCTTCTTTACCTAGGTTTGCACATGGACATGGGTTTGCTGTTGCTATTAACCTGAAGTTTGCAGGGTACCAAGTTGATACTGTTGCTCTATTTAAAGACACCCTTCTCTCCTCCATAGGTTGTCTTAGACTTTGAATTATGGAAGTTTTAAACTCTGCTATTTCATCTAGGAACAGGTAACCGTTATGAGCTAATGATATCTCACCTGGCTGATGATGTTTTCCTCCACCTACTAAACCTTCTAAAGATGCTCCATGGTGTGGTTTTCTTATTGGAGGTTTTCTAATAAATACTGATTCATTTTCTAGTCTTCCTGCTAGGGACCATATTCTTGTTGTTTCTAAGGATTCCTCTTTTAATAGGTCTGGAATTATTGAATCTAAACATGAGACGCTAAGACTTTTCCCAACTCCTGGAGGCCCAAATAGTAATATATTATGACCACCACTAACAGCTATTTGCAATGCTCTTTTTACACCTTCTTGACCCATGACATCACTAAAGTCATTTATTGTATTATCTTCTATATTTATTAGGTTAGAGGTAACAAATGGACTAATATTACCTAATATTACATTATATGCATCCACTAAGGATTCAACTGGAAATACATTTCCTTTTTCTAATAGAAGAGCCTCATCACAGTTCTCTTTTGGAATTATAAAATTACATATCCCATGGTCAAAAGCTTTCGAAACAGCAGCCAAAATACCTTTTACTTTCCTTACTTTACCATCTAAGGTTAATTCACCTAAAACTAAAAAATCTGTGTTTTCATGTTGTTTTAAATTGAATGAAATAACTTTGCATGCAAAAGGAAGATCAAAACAAGCGCCCTCTTTTCTCTCCCCTGCTGGAGCCATATTAATAATTACTCTGCCTTTGGGAAATTCATAACCAGAATTAATAATTGCTGACCTAAACCGTACTTTTGATTCTCTAACAGCACCACCTGGTAACCCAACAATATCTATCCCAGGCAGTGACCGGTTAAAAATATTTACTTCGATCTGCACTAAATCACCGTCATAACCTGAGGATGAATAACTATATATATTCATAACTACTCCTAAAAGATATATAGTTAAATATTATTTAAGGATTCACATTTATCTTAAAGATACATATAATTTAAATAGAGGTATATTTTGGCATATAATATAATAACCCATAGTGGCAAAGCACATATGGATGAACTAATTGGAATAACACTAATAGCAATTCACAGGGATGAAATGCCTACAGAGATAATAAGAGTTGAAACTGATAAAGCGATAGAATGTTATGATTCAAGAGATAATTCTATAGACCATTATTTAGTTGACTGTGGCCTTCTTTTAGAGCCTGAAAATTTTAAATTTGATCATCATCAATCTAAAGACTTAGGTTGTGCAGCTATTTTAATCTTTGATCATTATTTCCCTCATTTAGAAAACAGTAGTTTACATGAATATATAAAATTAGTATCAGCTGTTGATACAAGAGGACCTAACTCATTAGATGACTTTAAATTTAATAGTGAATCAATAAATTATTTTAGTTTCCCACAAAAATTGCTCCTTAGAGAATTTGAACAACAACCAATACTAATTACTTCAATTTTTCTAAATGGTATTAAATCAATTATTGAATTTGAAAAAGAAAAGATAAAAGCTGAATCTTGGCTAAAAACAGAAGAACATAGTACAATATTTGAAATTGATGGTGTTAACATTCTAGTATATAACAACCCTCCACCTGTTGAACTTTCAAATGCTATTAAATCAGTTGATGCAGAAACTGTAGAATTACATAATATACATGTTATTTATGGATTTGATAAAGATGATAATAATATAAGAACTTTATATAGAACTTTTAAAGGTGATGATGAAGTCGATTTTACTAAAGCAGAAGTAAACAATACACTATTCTCCCACAAGGGTGGTTTTCTACTAAAATTTATACCAGAATCTAATAAAGAATGGATTAAAATAATAAAGGAGTCTAAAAAATGATGAAAAAAGTAAATACAAAAAATGCACCTAGAGCCATTGGACCTTATTCACAAGCTGTTATATATGGTGGTTTAATTTACACCTCTGGGCAGATTTCTATAAACCCAGAGACTCAGCTCTTTATTCATGGTGGAATAAAAGAGCAAACAGAATTAGTTATTAAAAATTTATCTGAGATATTAAAGTCGGAGGATTCAAGTTTAGAGAATGTAATAAAAACAACCATATTCTTAAAAAATATGGATGATTTTATAATAGTAAATGAGATCTATAATAAATACTTTATGCATAAACCGGCAAGATCTACTGTAGAAGTTAGTAGACTGCCAAAAGATGCATTAATTGAAATAGAATGTATTGCGATACTTAAAAACTAAGGTAATATAGTTTTTAAAGATTCCTCAATTTTTTTTACAGCAATTGAGGAAATAAACTGATTAACTGCTTCATTATCTAATTTGCTTTCCCGACCTTTAAAATTTAAAGATTCCTTAGTTGCTCCATTATAGTCTTTTAACGAAATTGTTAAGTTCCAATATTTATTTATATAATCATTATCAAGTTCTGCTGGTTTCAAATTAAGTACAGCGTCAATAAAAACTAATCCAAACTCAGACTCTTCATAACCTAATTCATGAAGTTGATTTGAAATGGCATCTTTAATTAAATTATCGATATCTCCAGAAACAGAGACACTAAATACTAACTGTTCTTTTGCTAGATTAATTTTCTCTTGTAACAGTGATTTATCAGTATTATATGACCTATTTAGAGTTAAATGTTCTTTTTCTGAAAGCTCATATATATAAGAAATATTTTCTAATATTGATTGGCTATTTATATACAAAGAATATTTTTCTAATACATCACTTGTACTATCAGCAACATTTATATAATTATTATAATCTACCATTGTTTCATCAATTTTGTTGTTTAAAGATCTTGTTAGGTCATCTCTATTTATACTATATAGAAGATATACATAGTTTTCAGAATCTACGAATTCATTTAACATAGTAGGTTCTAAATAATCACTTAAATATATAGATTGTTCATATATATTACGCTCAGCAATTACTTTTGTTCTTTCTTTAGATTTAAAAATTATATTATCTTCTTCATCTACATATGTTCCTGGATCTGAAAACCAAAGTGGTATTAATAATCCATTTTGTGAAGGGTTTTTAGTAGTCGCACAAGAAAACATTAATAAAATTAATAAAATTAATAATAAATATCCTAACTTTTTCATTCTTTCCTCAACAAGTGAGATTCAATAATATTCAAATCTCTATATTTAATTTCTACATTATTAAAATCTTCTCTATATAGTTCATAATTTGCATTGTTATAATAAACATATGTAAAATCATAAAAACCTGGTTCCATAACAATTTCAAGCCCTCTAATATTTGAAGGGAAATAATGAGATGCTCTAAGATCTGAGTTTTCAGAAACTACCATAAATACATCACCAGCTAAATCAGCTAATAATCCAGCAAAAAATCCATATCGATCTTCAATTACTGATTCAGAAACATCTGAAACAATAGATTTTGAAATTGCTCTTATAACTGTTTTTCCAATAATCAATGGTTGTTTTAGTTTAAATGCTTCTAAAGAAATATTATCAAATGCTTCAATTAATTCTAATTTGTCATAATATTCACCATTAATATAAATTTTAACATTATTAACTGGATCTACTGTTTTTACTAGATTAGGAAATTCTAATTTTAAAACAGTATTACTTCTGACTCCAGGAAAATGTAATGAATTAAAAGGTAAACCTGTATTATCTCCTAAATACAGACTTCCACTTTTTCCATTAGCAATTATTGTGTTGGCAATTTTTTCTGGAGGAAATCCTGTAAATGCAAATAAATTTACATAAGTTTCCTCATTTGAAATATCTGGAAACGTAGGTGGTGTAAAATTATATATTTCATCTTGATATCGATAAGCTTTTTCTAAATAATCAGATTCTATTCTTGCATCATCAAGCAATCCATCTAACCTATAAGCTATAATTCCTAAGTATCTAGCAAGTGCATCGTTATGGAAGCTTAATTCAGCTAATGGCACATCAAAATCTTCTGAATTATTTAGATCATTTATTTCACCAGAATACTTAGTTTCTAGCTGAGTAAGTTTAAAGTTTACTCTTCTAATTTCAATTAAAGCATCTTCTAAATTGTTAAGTTGAAGATAATTTAAGGCTTTAAAAATATTGATATAAATATTCTCATAATCTTCACCAGGATATTCTAGTGCATTATCATTTAAAACTCCTGATAAAACACCTTTAGATATACTTTTTGTTAAAAGATCTTCGATAGCATATTCTGCTTTAGTTAATGAAACATTACTTTCTTTATATAAACCGGCATATCTAAATAACATCCCCTCTTCTAAGAAATATAAAACTTTGTCTTTCTCTGTATAACTACTGTCTTTAACAACCTGTAGCGCTTTTAATGCACTATCACTAGATCCTTGAGCAAGATGCATATCGATATCTATATAATGAGACTTAGTTGTATATAAAGATGCACATGAATTAACAGTAAAAAATAGTAATGAAACAACTAATAATTTTATTAGTTTCACCACTTAACTCCACCTAATTCAATAATCTTTTTATGTTTTTTAGTTCCTATCCACATTTTTTCATTAGATTCCAAATGAATTAATTCTAAATCAACTTGATAATAAACGACTTTAGAATTATTAAGTTGGTCATTTATTGTTGCAATACTACCAATTAACATAATATCAGCACCAGTTTCTTGAGCTAATCTTTTTGCAGTTTCAAGACTAGAATTAGACTGTTGGTCCTCTTTTTCATCTCTTATACCATCTCTTTCGCTACTTGATGCAACAAGTTTAACTTGACCACTATTTATTAATTCTCTTTCAATATCTTTTATGAATGTTTGAACACTAATATGTTCAGAACTGTTGTTTTTTATGCGTCCAATTATTAATACCGGTTTTTTACCAAACTCGTCTTTAAAATCATAAAATATTGTACGATTTAATAGATCTAATGTCATCTCTTCGGAAACCAATCTTGAGTCTGTATCATTCCATCTACCACTTAAATCAGTCTCAAGATCAGATGATACTCTAGTAACCCTATTATTTGCTGTTTGACAACCAAATGATGCTAATATAGTAAATATAACTAAAATAATTTTAATTTTCAAAATATTCTCCTTATATATATATAATAAACAAAATACTAAAATGTGTCACATATATTTTAAACAAAACCTTCAGTTTTACTTCCTTTGTACCATATGTAAATAAATAGTATGGAAAATGAAACTCCAGGAATTGAAAGTATTAAATTATTAAGTAACATTGAGTCGAATGTAAATTTGAATCCAGGAATCATTACAGCTACAATTGTACCAAGAAATGTTCCTAAAGATGAAATGATAAATAGTAAAAAAGGATTAAATGATCGTATTTTTTTATATGAAAAATATGTCAAAGCTGAGACCAATCCTGCAACTATAAAGTTTATAATTAATATTTGAAAAGATAAAAGTATCATAAATATCCTCTATTGTAGTGTATCGATTTCTAAAGTTCCTAGGTATACTGGTACACTTTCTAGATGTTCAAAGTCAGAACTTATACCTTTGTTAATAATTGAAAATTCTATTTTTATGGTTGCAATATTAACATCATCTAGATCATTTGTATAATCATTTAAAAAAATTGCACCTTCTTCATCAGAATAACTTCCAATAGTATGGAAAAAGTTTATATTTTCAGAAGAATAAGAACTATGTAATATAAATTCTCTGGCATCACTTAGTATTAAGACTGTAGACAGATCATCATCTTTAATAAGTAATTCGACAGTACTACCTATACTTATTGAATCATTATCACTGTCACTATATGTTACAACTGTATATCCTAAATCTTTAAGATATTGTTCTGAACCGTTTGAAATATCAGATATTTCTAATGATTCAAAATATTTACTATTTTGTGTTTCGGTATAATACCTAGAATACAGAGTAAAACCTGTAATTAATGGTGACGATGATAAATCTATCTCTGATTCCAATATATAGTCTGAATTATTATCTATAACATTGGCACCATCAATATAATCAAATGAAGGTATTCCACAACCAAAAATGAGTGTTAATAGGAATAACTTCATCAGTATTTTAATCATATTTATTTAATTGATAATAACCTTGTTTTAGCTAAACTAGATAAATTATAGCTTTGGTACTCTGCAACTAATAATTCATATTGTTCAATAGCTTTAGAAATATCACCTTCAGACTCATAAAGTCTTCCAAGGTTAAAAATTGCTTCAGGAACATCTGCACTAGTATCTTCTTTATCTAATTCTGAACTTTTATATTTAGTTACAATTGATTCTAATATTGAAATTGTCTCTTTTACTTGACCTAACTCTTCTAGTGCCATTGCAGCATTAAACATATAAACACTTGCAGCAATATCATTTGGAAAGTTTGTAAATGCTAGAGTATAATTATCTGCAGATTTTTGAAAATCTTCTTTATCGAAATAATACGAAGCTAGTCTTGAATATGCAATAAGCTCTGCTTTAGTACTACTCTGATTATTAATTAGATCTGTTGCATAATCAAGAAACTCCTGACCATCATTTTCTGAACTTAATACTTCATTATATAGCATGTCTAATTTTGTTGTTGAGTTTATCATTTTGCTCATTTTTTTTAGTTGTAAGTTTGAAAACAATCCAAATAGTAGAACCGTTACTGCAATTACTGCTAATATTATAAATAATACTTTTTTCTTACTTGTTAAAAATTCAGAAATAATCTGATTAGTTGTTTTTTTTGTAGTTTCTTTCATTAAGTAAAATTCCTCTCATCCATATATAATTCTTTTATTAGTCTCGAAAGATAAGTTCTTTGTATGCCTAATATTTTTGCACTTTTTGTTACATTCCAACCATTAAACTCAAGAACTTTCATAATATAGTTTTTCTTGAAATGATCTACTGCCTCTTTTAAAGTAGCACTCGATATATTAACGTTATTATCAGAAGAAAGCAATAAATTTTCAGAAGTTATTTCACTGTTATTACTTAAAGTTATTGCTCTTTCTATCGTATTACTGAGTTCCCGAATATTACCAGGCCAATGATAACTAATTAGTTGGGATAAAGCTTCATCTGAGATAGAATATTTTTCATTTTCAGAAGAGAACACACCTATCAAATCGAAGATCAATTGTTTAATAAATTGTACTCTATTCCGCAGTGGAGGAACATTAAAAGTTATAACATTTAATCTATAATACAGATCTTTTCTAAATAGACCTTTTTCAATTTGCTCATTTACATCTTTATTTGTTATTGCAATAATTCTACAATCAACTTTAAATGACTCATTACTACCTATTGGTTGAATTACACCATACTCTAAAACATTTAATAGTTTACCTTGTATTGTTAGTGGAATCTCAGCAATTTCATCTAATATTAGAGTTGATTTATGAGCTCTCTTAAAAACACCAATATAATCTGATTCAGAACCAGTAAAAGCTCCTTTTACTGAACCAAACAGTTCCCTTTCTAATAGATCAGCTGGGATTGCAGCAATATTAATTATTATAGGTTCTATTTTATTTCTTGTTGATAGAGTATGTACACGATTTGCGATTATCTCTTTACCAACTCCACTTTCACCTAGAAGTAATAAAGTTGCGTCAGATTTTGCAATTTGATTTAGTTGAGTAATTAGTTTTTCAGGTAAATATAAACAATTATTCATTTCTATTATATTATTCCTCAAAAAAAAAGGAGAGACAATAGCCTCTCCTTTATAGTTATATATATTTCTATTTTAACATGTCACCTAATGTATAAGTTCCATCATCCTGTGTTTCACCATCAAGATATTTAGAAATCTCTTTTCTCTCTTCGTGCATTGTTACTTCACGAACAGATAAAGATACTTTTTGTTTAAAAATGTTTATATCAGTAACTGCAGCTCTAAGTTTATCACCTTTGTTTACAGCTTCTAATGCATCTTCATAACTAACTTCTTTAGAAGAAGCTAGGTTAGATTTGTGAATTAAACCTTCGATATTATTACCTAATGCAACAAATACACCAAACTCAGCTTTATTTGTAACTTCACCTTCGATAATTGTACCAATTGGGTTTTTCTTCTCAAAATCTTCCCAAGGATTATCATGCAATTGTTTAACACCTAATCTAATTCTTCTAGAATCAGCATCGATACCAACTATACAACACTCCATTTTTTCACCAGCTGTAAAAACTGTTGATGGTTTAGGAGTTTTATTATCCCAAGTTAAATCTTCAACGTGTAAAAATCCATCAATACCTTCTTCAACTTCTAAGAAAGCACCTGCATTAGTAACTTTTTTAATTTCAAGCTCTAATTTTTCACCACATGGACATCTATCAATGATATCATCCCATGGATTTGGAAGTACATGTTTAACACCTAATGAAATTCGACCTTCTTCTACATCGTAGTCTAAGATCATAGCTTCAACTGGGTCACCAATTGAAAATAACTCTTTAGGATGTTTTACTCTTTTTACCCATGATAATTCAGAGATGTGAGCTAAACCTTCAACACCAGGAACAATCTCGATAAATGCACCAAAATCAGTTAATTTAGTAACTTTACCGTTAATAACATCACCGGAATGGAAGTTATCTTGAAAAGTTACCCAAGGATCTTCAGTAAAGTGTTTAAGAGAAAGATTTATTCTCTTTTCAGCTTCATCTAATCTGATTATCTTTAATTCAACTTCATCATTTTTCTTTACGAAGTCTTTAGGTCTAGAAACATGACCCCAACTCATATCATTAATATGTAAAAGACCGTCAAAACCACCAAGATCGATAAAAGCACCAAATGATGTAAAGCTTTTAACTTTACCATTAACGATATCGCCCTCTTTTTTAGTTTCGAAGAATTCTTTTCGACTAGCTTCCATTCTTTCTTCAAGAAGTTTTCTTCTTGAAACAACAACGTTTGCTTTTTTCTCACCATATAGTTTTTCTAATGAGAAATCACACTCTAGTCCAATATATTTTTCTGGCTTATCAACTTTAACAATATCTGCTTTAGATATTGGCATAAACGCAATAACGTCTCCACCTAAGTTAACTTCAAAACCACCCTTAATTGATTTAACAATTGTACCTTTGACAGGTGTTCCATCATTGAATGCTGTTTTAAGATCTTTCCAAACAACTTTTAGGTCTGCTTTCTTTTTAGAAACTACTAATTCCCCGTTTCGTCCTTCTTTTTTTACAATAACGACTGAAACTACATCACCTAATTCTGGTGTTTTACCAGAAAACTCATTCAATGGTATACGTCCTTCCGACTTATACCCTACATCAATAAAAACGTGATCTGAATCAATATGTATTACTTGTCCATCTACTAGTTGTCCCTCTTCCATACTATCTAGGGCTTTAAGGTACTCCTCTTGTAGATTCGTCTGATCCGCTTTAGCATCCATTTCTGTCATAACCTGTTCTGTTCTCCCGGTTCCAATTAATTCATTTATCTTAGTAAATACTTTGTCACAAACTGCATCTATCGTCAATAGTGTTGTGTCAATATATTGCGCAGACTTCGATATTTTTAAGCTTCCAACAGCTTTATTCCTATCAATGTCATCTCTTTCTTCAATTGACTTAGTAATTTCTTCTATAGTTAAGTCACTTAAACCTTGATCAAAACGCCTTTTTGCACGTATTGAAGGCTCAGCATCAAAGTAAAATTTAGCTTCTGCATCTGGGAATACTACCGTAGTAATATCTCTACCTTCAATAACAAGATCTAAAGTTTTACCTATTTTTCTAACCATATCATTAACAATATCTCTAACTTTAACTATTGAAGAAACTAAACCGACATTTGAATCAACACTATCACTGTGTAATTCTTTGTCTACATTTACTCCATTAACGTAAAACTCTCTATCTTTAACTTCTACATTTAGAGATAACGCTAAATCTTCAATTGCTGCAGTATCAGTAACATCTAATTTATTTGTGATTACCATATATGTTATTGCTCTATAAAAATTACCACTATTTAAATGAAATATATTTAATTTTTTTGCAATCATTTTAGCAATTGAACTTTTTCCTACTCCTGCAGGTCCATCTATTGCTACTATCATCTTTTATTATCCCTTGAAAAACTATTTTTATTACCTGAATGTCGTGAATTATTTGATCTATTGCTATCATTACTTCTTGAAAAGTTTCTTTTACCAGAAGATGATCTATCAGAATCAGAATAATTTCTTTTTCCTGAAGATGATCTGTCTGAATCAGAATAATTTCTTTTTCCAGAAGTCGGTTTACCAGTATCAGAATAATTTCTCTTTCCAGAAGATGATCTGTCTGAATCATTATAATTTCTTTTTCCTGAAGTCGGTCTACCAGTATCAGAATAATTTCTTTTTCCAGAAGATGGTTTGCCAAAATCGGAATAACTTCTTTTTCCAGAAGATGATCTGTCTGAATCATTATAACTTCTTTTACCTGAGGAAGGTTTGCTAGAATCTGAATAACTTCTTTTTCCTGCATATGGATTATTGGAATCAGAATAACTTCTTTTTCCTGAAGAAGGTTTACTTGAATCTGAATAACTTCTCTTACCAGATGAGGGTTTACTAGAATCCGAATAACTTCTTTTATAAGAGGAAGGTCTACTAGAATCAGAAGAACTTCTTCTCCCAAAGGTCGTTTTATCATCTTCAGAATAACTTCTTTTTCCACTAGAAGGTTTTTTAGAATTACCAAAACTTCTTTTTGAGGATGTTTTTTTATCTTTGAAGTTATTACTACTATCAGTTGGAATATCTAATTTTTCAGAAATATTTTCTTTTTCGATAGATCTAAGCTGCTTCTCTACAGTTTTAACATGGCTAATACTCTTCTTCTTTAATAAAGTTTCACCCTCACCCTTAAGATCAGCTGCTTTTGTTAAAAGTCTAACTTCTTTATCTGTTAATTTTCTAAAGTGACCTGAATGGATACCTTTTAAATCAACATTACCTATTCTAATTCTATGTACTTTTTTAACAGATACATTTCTAGATAAAAAGACTTTTCGAAGTTCTCTATTTTTTCCTTCTTCTAATATTATATGAACAGTTCTTGGACCTTTAAATTCATAGTCCTTCATTTTAAATCGTTCACCAAGTACATATATACCTTTCTTAAACTCTTCCATTAGTTCAACAGGAATTTCATCTTTTGTTGTAACTACATACTCTTTCTCAATATGTGTTGATGGATGTGTCATTTTTTTTGAAAATTCACCATCATTTGTAAAAAAGATTATACCTGAAGTTAAATAATCTAGACGCCCAACATAAAATAGTCTTTGTTGAATACTAGGAGCAATCAGATCAATTGCTAGTGGTCTTTCATCTGGATCAGTTGTTGAACATAAAAATTTACTTGGTTTATGTAACGCAATATATATTTTTTGTTTTGCTTGTCTTATCTTTCTACCATCGTATGTAACGATGTCATCTTCATCTACTTTTGTTCCAGCAGTTAATATTGTTTTTCCATTAACTGTAACCCGGCCTTGAGCGATAATCTCTTCACATTTTCTTCTTGAAGCTATCCCGCACTTGGCAAGATACACTTGTAATCTAATTTGATCAGGCATTTAATTCAAATTTTTCCTTATCTTCTTCTTTTAATTTTGGTAAATCAGAAATACTAGACAGTTTAAAAAGTTTTAAAAACTCTTTTGTTGTACCAAATAATGGAGGTTTTCCTGGTATATCTTTTTTCCCTACAATTTTTATAAGATCTCTTTTTTGTAGCAACCTTACCATACCATCAGCAGAAACTCCTCGCAAAATATCAATTTCTGCTTTAGTAACTGGTTGAGAATAAGCAATTATAGAGAGAGTTTCAAGAGCAGCTTTGCTTAATTTCTCATCATATTTCTTTCCATAGACACCTTTTAACTCTTCCCAACACTCTTTTGATGGAGTCAACAAAAAACTATCTTTTAATTCATATAAAGCTAAACCTGAATCTATGTTGTTATATTTTTCTTTTAAACTCTGTAACGTATCATTAATCGTTACTACAGACAGGTCAAGTTTTTTTGATAGCTCATCAATAGTTATAGGATTGCTTTCAAGAAAAAGTGCTGCTTCAATTAAGGCTATAGGGTTCATTGTTCACCTTCTCCTTTTTTTAATAATATTGTTCCATATTGAACATTTTGATAAACTAGTATAACTCGATATTTTATAGAATCAAGTATTGCTAAAAACGAACAAACAAACTCCATAAGAGAGTGTTTATCTTTAATTAGTTCATCAAAATAAAATTCTTCTTTAGTAGATAATAATTCATCTATTAATGTAATTTTTTCATTTATTGTAACTTCTTCTGTAAGATTAACAATTTTTTCTCTATCATTTAACTTTCTAATTGACTTATAACTTGTGAATAAGTCGGATAGTTCTACTTCTTCCCATATATCATCATTATATAGAATTTGTCTTTTAGGCCTGATTGTATCTTCAGTTAATTCTCTTGTATAAAAACGATCCTTCATAAGTTCTGATATTTTTTTATATTTTTGATAATCTATCAATTTTGCAACAAGATCAGTTCTTGGATCTTCAGCTTCTTCTTCTACATCGATTTCAACTGGTAATAACATTCTTGATTTAATATAAAGTAAAGTTGTGGCCATAAGATAAAATTCAGATAAATCTTCTAAGTTATGATTAGCAGAGTTATCTAATATAATTAAATATTGGTCCGTTATTTCAGAGATTGGAATATCATAGATGTTAATTTCACTCTTTCTAATTAAATATAAAAGAAGATCAAGTGGTCCCTGAAAATCAGTTAGATTAAAAATATTTTTATTGTTCATTTCTTTATTTAGTTTACAACGAATTAAATAACTCTTCAATCTGCTATTAAAGGGATTAAAAATAAAATAATTGACCACAGGGGAACTGAGGTTTAAAGTTATAACATAATGATATTATTTGGAGGACTAAATGAGTTATAATTCTGCATCGTTAAGAAATATTTCTGTTTGTGGACATGGAGATACTGGAAAGACATCTCTTTGTGAACAAATTCTTTTTAATGCTGGTGTTATTAAAAAAGCTGAAAGTGTAGATACAGGTCGAACGACTAATGATTTTACTGATGAAGAAATTGATAGAAAGATATCAATACATACATCTATTTCTAATGTACAGTGGCTTGATAGAAAAATTAATATTTTTGATACTCCAGGAATATCAGATTTTTCAGGGGAAGTTATTAGTGCATTTAGAGCTACTGAATCTGCGGTTGTAATTTTTGGTAGTAGATCTGGGGTTCAAATAGAGACTGTAAAACTCTGGAGACAATTAGATAAAAGAAAAATGCCTAGAATTGCTTTTATTAACAAGATGGAAAAAAACAGAGCAAACTACTTTGATGTAATTGAACAGATAAAAAAGTTTGATGTTACCTGTATACCAATTACAATCCCAATGGGAGAAGCTGAAAACTTTTCTGGTGTTATAAATCTATTAGATATGAAATCATATAGCGAAGGTATTGCTAGTGATATTCCTGAAGAATATAAAGATATGGCAAATGAGTATCATGAAAAATTAATTGAAGCTGCCGCCGAAGGTGATGATGAATTAACTGAAAAATTCTTTGATGATGGTACTCTAAATTTAGAAGATGTAAAAAAAGGATTAAGAGAGGGACTTTTTGATAATAAATTCATTCCTGTTTTTTGTGGTTCAGTTCTTCATAATTCTGGAATAAAACCTTTAATGGACTTTATTTCTATAGAATCTCCATGCCCTTTTAAAATCGAAGAACCATGTGTAACTGGTGAAAAATCTACAATGATAACTCCTGATGGTAACTTTTCAGGTATTGTATTTAAAACATCTTTTGACCAGTTTAATGGGAAACTTAGTTTTATAAAGATTATAACAGGATCATTAACAGCAAATACAGAATACTACACTCCAAGAGAAGACAAAAAGTTTAAGGTTGGAAAAATTTATACATGCGAAGGCAAAAAACTTAACGAATGTAATACTTTAACAGCTGGTGATATTGGAATTGTTACAAAGCAGAGTTTATTAAATACTAACGATACCGTATGTCCAATAGATCATATTATTCATTTTAAGCCTTTAGAACTTCCCCACCCTATATTTTCTGTAGCCATAGAGCCAGAAAAACAAAATGATGAGGATAAACTTGTTGAGATACTACAAAAAGAGGCTGAACAAGATAAAACTTTTACTATTAAATATAACGGTGAAACAAAAGAGACAGTTATTTCTGGTATGGGAGAATTACACATAGATATTGTCCTTGATAAAATATATAAAAATACAAAAATCCATGTTGTAAAGTCTCTTCCAAAGGTACCTTTTAGAGAGACAATTACAAAGAATAGTAACGGTGAGTATACATATAAAAAACAATCTGGAGGACATGGTCAGTATGGACGATGTTCTATTTTAATAAGTCCCTTACCTAGAGGTGAAGATTTTAAATTCATTAATGCTATAAAAGGTGGTGTAATAAGTAAAGGTTATATGGCTGGAATTGAAAGAGGTCTTAGGGAAGGGATGAGCGAAGGATTTCTTAAAAAATATCCTATGGTTGATATAAAAGTTGAAGTTATTGATGGTAAAGAGCACGCTGTTGACTCGTCTGAATTAGCCTTTAAAATGGCTGCTAAAAATGCCTTCAAAGTTGCATTAGAAAATGCAAAAGTTGAGATATTAGAACCTTTTCAGGATTTAACTGTATTTATTCCTGAGAAACATATTGGGGATGTTTTATCTGATCTAGGTGGTAGAAGAGCGAAAATTCAGAACCAAGAGAGTATTGGTGAAGGTATCTGGATAATTACTGCTCAAGTCCCACAGGCTGAATTCTTAAGATATGCTATAGATCTAAAGTCAATAACAAGTGGAACTGGAGGGTTCGAATTGGAATTTAGCCACTATGAGAGTAAAAAAAGGTAGACTTATCTGGTTTTAATTAACCAGCAAATCCACCTTTAGCCATTTCACCAATTAACATGGCTGCTGCACCAATTATTGTCTGTGTAGTTAGGACTTCACCACCCTCTAACTGCATGGAAATAATAGTCTCTTTTGCTCCTGGAGCAATAACTAAATAATTAAAGCTAACTCCAGGAAAAGTTTCACTTAAAACCTGTATTTCACCTTTAACGTCTTCTTCTTCAGTTAAAAACAGAAACATAAATCCTTCTTCTACTGGTTTAAATGAAACTGATTCTAGTGGGACTTCAATTCCAATACAATCAAAACTAAAAACATCATCTTCATTTTCTACAGCGGTCATAAACTCATCTTTTTCTTCTTCTGATAAAAACGACACCTCTAATAAATTTATCATTATATTACTCATAAAAATCACCTCTATCTAAAAAGCTTTTGGAATTATCTAAAATTTCTTGACCATTATCTGCAAAAAAATGACATTGGGGAAGTGAATTTAAAAATATTGATCCATATCTTTTTTTTACACACCTTGAATCTAATATAAAAACCATACCCCAATCAGTTTTTCTTCTCATTAACCGACCAAAACCTTGTTTTAGTCTTGTTACAGCATCTGGGATTGAGATTTCCATAAATGGATTACCACCTTTTTCAGTGCATCTTTCCATCCGGGCTTTAATAATTGGATCTGTTGGTACTCTAAAAGGTAATTTAGAAATAATGACAACTTTTAATGTTTCTCCTGGCGAATCTACACCTTCCCAAAAAGATTCAGTTGCAAAAAGTACACTTGAAATATCAGATTTAAAATTATTTAATAATCTACTTCTGTCATCTTCACCCTGTCTATAACTAGTTATGTTTAACATATCTAAATGCGGTTTAATAAAATCATAGACTTCCTTTAACATCATATAAGATGTAAATAAAACTAATCCACTGCCTCCAGATTGGGTCAATATATTTTTAATATATTCTTTAGCATAATCTAAATACCCATCTTCATTTGGTAGTGGTATATCCGTTGGAACACCTAAAAAAACTCTTTCTTCATAATTAAATGGTGAATGATAAATCTTTTGCATAACCCTATCTGGGTCAATATATTGCATACCAACACGATTTTTCCAAAAGTTAAAACTATTATTGACTGTAAGTGTGGCAGATGTACAAATAACTGATGAATATGGTTCAAATACAGCCTCTGACATTAATCGAGATATATCTAAAGGAGTAATACTATATTTTACAAAATTATCTCCACTTGATGTTTTTCCTCTATCTACCCAAAAAATTTCATCATTATACTCTTGGTAACTTCTAAATTTCTCAAAAAATGTAGCTATTGATTCAAATTTTGTTTTTAGTCTAGCTGTCTCAATAAAAGCATCATAATCGTGAAATTCTTCATCAATTGATTTTAATACATTACCCAATTCTTTAGTTAATTCTAATAAAGCTTGTTGAAGTTTTAAGCCTGGATTTAATATACCAAATGTTAATGTATCACCTGGTTCTCCTTCGATATGAAGACTATTTCCACCAGTAAAATCGAGACATAGCTGATCCAAAACATCGGCTTTATCTTTTATATTTTGAATTAAAGGATCAACATCAGAAACTTTTGCACTATCTGGGATAAAACGATCTAGTTTTGTTAATGAACCATATCTTTTCCCCATTTTTTTTCCATAAAGTCTATTTAGATATTTAATTAGTGTAAATTTATTATATCTTTCAGAGAAAAAACTTGTAGCACTATCTTCGATATTATGTGCTTCATCGAATATAATTTTATAAAATGGAGGTAAAACAGCACTACCTTCAAAACCAGCCCCTTCTAATCTCATCGCTAAATCAGCAAATAAAAGGTGATGATTAACAATAATAACACCAGCTGTTGATGCCTCTTTTCTTGCTTTCATAGAGAAACATTTATTAAAGTAAGAACACTTAATTCCTGTGCATGTTTCGGCTTCAGAATTAATGGTATTCCAAATTTCTCTTGAAGGCATAAAGTTTAAATCACTTAAACATCCGGTTTTACTTGTTTTCATCCAATCATTTATAATATTTAATTGATGCCCTTCTTCTCTAAATAGTGAGTCTTCTTCTATTACAGTAGAGAATCTTTTATGGCATAGATAATTACCTCGACCTTTAACCAAAACCGTTTTAACATCCGATTTTAATATTTTTTTAGCTAATGGAATATCTTTTTCCATTAACTGTTGTTGAAGATTAATTGTACCTGTAGATATAACTATTCTATCTTCATTAACTTCTGCCCATTTAAGTGCTGGAAGTAGATATGCAAAAGATTTACCAACACCTGTTCCAGCCTCAGCAGCTAAAACAGAGTCGTGATTTAAAGCAGTTGTAATATCTTTTAGCAGTTCTGACTGACTCTCTCTATATTCATAATTTTCATCTAATTTACTAAGTGGTCCATCAGGTTCTAAAAGATATGTTAGATCATCTAATACCTCTCTATCTTTTAATATAATAGGTTCAACAACAGGATAAACCAGTGTAACATCGTTATTTATGATATAAAAACCAATTCCATCTTGCCCTAACATAGATGCAACATTTAGATCTGGTGCAGATGGTTTTAAGGTTCCTGATGGGTGATTATGTATAATTACATCCCCTTTAAGCATATGTGGAAATATAGCTGGAACAGAGTTTTCGTCTCCTCTTGCTCCTACTTCTATTAAGGATATAATTCCATCTTCGTCTATTTTTCCTAAAAAAAGGACTTCATTACCTTCTGCATCTTCTATTGTTTCTTTTATTATATCTATAACTTTATTAGTAAATCTCTCAATTGTTTTCACAGTTTAATATTACAGTCTTTTGTAATTATAAATAAGTCATTTATTTAAATAAAATCAAAACGTATTCAATATTGAAATATTGACAAAAAACTCTTTAAAAGGTAATTTTTTAACTAATAAAATGGAGTGAATATGAATAAAATACCTGTAGCAATATTAGGAGCAACTGGAACAGTTGGTCAGAAATTTATTACTTTGTTGGAAAATCATCCAACTTTTGAAATTATAGAGTTAGTAGCATCACCTAGATCAGCTGGAAACAAATATGGCGATATATGCAAATGGAAACAGAGTAATCCAATAAACGAAACTATTAAAGAGATTGTTATTAAAACAATAGATGATAAATTAGAGAGTAAAATTTTATTTTCAGGAATGGATTCTAGTGTTGCAGGTGAAGCTGAAACAAATTATGCAAACAATGGACATATAGTTATTAGTAATTCTAAAAATCACAGAACAGATTCAGATGTTCCTATAATTATACCTGAAGTTAACCCTGATCATTTTGAAATAATTAAAAAACAACCTTATAAAGGTGCAATCATTACGAACTCAAACTGTTCTACAATGTTTATTGCCATGGTTTTAGCTCCATTGTATAGAAAGTTTGGAATTGAATGGGTACAAGTTGCAACTATGCAAGCCATTAGCGGCGCTGGATATCCTGGTGTTTCTGCTATGGATATTCTAGGAAATATTGTGCCATATATTGGTGGTGAAGAAGAAAAAGTAGAAATGGAATCCCAAAAAATTCTTGGATCTATAAATGGAAACAAAATAGACGATGCAGATTTTATCATATCAGCTCATTGTAATAGAGTTCCAGTATTTGATGGTCATACTGAAAATTTAACAATTAAGTTTAAAAACAGAGTAACTGTTGAAGAAGTAAAAACAGTTTTATCAAACTTTAAAGGTAAACCACAGGAATTAAATCTTCCTTTTGCTCCTAAAAATCCAATTGTTGTATTTGAAGAGAATGATAGACCACAACCTGCAAGAGATGCTTTTTTTGACAAAGGAATGGTAACTTCTGTTGGTAGAGTTCGAAAAGATAGTATTGGTGATATAAAAATGACTATTATGGGTCACAACACGATTAGAGGTGCTGCAGGTGCCGCAATATTAAATGCAGAAACATTTGTTGCATTAGGATATCTAGACTAATGATCGTATTAAAGTTTGGGGGAACTTCTGTAAAGAATTCCTCTTGGATAGATAATGCCATCGACATTACTAATAATCAAATAGATAAAGCTCCAGTAATAGTATCTTCTGCCATGGGTAAAACCACTAATGGTATATTAGAAGCTGTAGAATATGCAAAAGTTGGTAATTCTAAAAAAGCTTTTAATATAGCTGATATTCTTAAACAAAATCACTTAGATGTTTGTAATGAGTTTTTATCTAATCAGAATTTAGAACTAGCAAATAATAAAATAACAAGTCTATTCAGAGAATTATCCTCTCTTTTAAATGGTTTATCTCTATTAAAAGAGTGTTCACCAAGGACCAAAGATACTATTTTATCCTTCGGTGAAAGATTATCTACTACTGTTATATATTTTAGGTGTTTAGAAAGAGGAATAAATGCAGATTTATTAGACTCAAGAGAGTTTATTAAAACTTCTGAAGATTTTAATAGTGCACATGTATTAACTGAAGAGTGTGATAGACTTATCCCTCTCTTTGTACAGCCTGAAAAAAACAAAATTTTAATTACCCAAGGTTTTATAGGTTCTACTCTAAATGGTGTAACTTCTACATTAGGCAGAGGTGGATCTGATTTCACATCTACAATTATTGGTTCAGCATTAAATGCAACAGAGGTTCAAATATGGACAGATGTTACAGGTATAAAAACCAGTGACCCAAGGCATATTACTGGAACTAGAACAATAGAACATATGACATACACAGAAGCTGCTGAGCTTGCATATTTTGGTGCCAAAGTTGTACACCCAGCGACTATTCAACCTGCAGTAAAAAAATCTATACCGGTTTGGGTTAGAAATACTGGAAACAGAGATGCTAGCGGAACAAAAATTACATCTGATGTTGAAAAAGTTGGTTTAAAAGCTATTTCTGGTAAAAAAGATATTACAGTTGTAAATATAACATCTTCTAAAATGTTAAATGCTTATGGATTTCTACGAAGACTTTTTTCAGTATTTGAAAAATATAAAACACCTGTAGATCTAATATCCACATCTGAAGTTTCAGTTACAATAACAATTGAAAATAGAGATTATTTGAATGATATTGTTAAAGATTTAATGGAACTAGGAAAAGTTAAAGTTGAAGAAGGTAAAAGTATTATTTGTATGGTTGGTCAGGAACTATGGAAGGACTCTATATTTATATCTAGAGTCTTTGCAACTTTAAAAGATACACCTATTAGAATGATATCTTTAGGTTCTAGCGATACTAACTTATCTTTTGTTGTTCCTGGAGATGCAACAGATAAAACAATACAGATTTTACATGATGAATTTTTTGATAAATAAATAGAGAGGGTTTAAACCTTCTCTATTTTTTAGAGGAATATTTAAGATTGTACTGAAATATTCTGTTATATAGGTATAAAAAGACCTATGATATAAGCTATCGTAAATGCAAATAGACCAACTGCTAACATCTCTATTCCAGATTTTAGCCAATTAACCCCTGTAACAAATTTCTTTAATGCTCCTGCTAAAAATAGTCCACCAACAGTAACTCCTGTTGCAACTTTAAATAACAATGCTGAATCTATATCTAAATTAATAAGCAGAAGATAAGGAAGAGTTGGAAAACATGCACCAATGATAAAAGCACCAAATATAATAAAAGATGATTTAAGATCACTTCCATGTTCTAATTCTGTAACACCAAGTTCATCAATTACCATTTCACGAACCCATTGCTTTGGATCCTTTGTTAGTTCTGTAACAACCTGCTCTAAAAGGTCACCTTTTAGACCTTTATTTTTATATATTATACGAAGTTCTTCTTTTTCTACTTCTGGGCATAACTTAATTTCTAAGGTCTCTTGCTCAATTTCATGATTAAAATAATCAGCTTCACTTTTACTACTAATAAACTCACCGGCAGCCATACTTAAAGCACCTGCTACTGTTGCAGCTATAAGTGTAATTAAAATTGTTTTAGAATCTTGACCTGCACCAGCTAAACCTGCTAATAATGCAAAAATACTAACGACACCATCATTCATACCAAATGTTATTTGTCGAATTAACTCTCCACCCTGTAGGTGAAATTTATCTGAATATGATCTCAATTTTAAACCTCAGTTAAACTTTTAAAAAATATAGAATCATGACCACAAATCCCACATTCATTTTTATTATATTTATTTATTTCTACATTTCCACAAACTTGACATATTAAAATATTTTTAAAATCTAAGTCAGAACCTTTAGATAATGACTTGTAAGCAATTTTTAATAGTCTAGCATGTTCTTTTTCAACTTTTTGTGCCCACATCATAGAGAGTTTAGCAACTTTACCATACTCATTAGACGTTTCTTTTTTAATGCTCTTTATCAGCTTAGGATAAAGTTTTTTATTCTCTTCAGTTTCACCAATAAGTGCAGTATTAATATTTATTAAAGTAGATTCTACAGATTCTAAAACATTTTTAACTGGAATAAAATCTTCACCTAATGCATTCTGATGATTTTTTATATGTATTCTTTCGGCAACAATAAGTGCACGAAAAAGTAATGAAATATTTATATAACCTTCTTCCTCAGCTTTATTAGCAAATGCTAAATACGTTTCTACAGCATCAGATTCACCTTGAATAAGGATTTTAAGGGCGGATTTAACTTTATTCACGGATCTTCCTCTGTTCTAGTTTTCTATAAGGCTGTATTGAACTTCTAACAATCCAAATTCTAGGGAAAATGGTATCGCTACAATTGGAGCAGTTTTAGGCCACTGTAAAATATGATTTTCACCCTGAATAGTTATTGGAACAGAATGAATAAATTTATCTTTTGAAATTTCACTTAAAACATTACCTGCTATGTTGTTTACTATTTCACCAATCATGTCATTTGTAAGGTTCCATTTTGCAGCAACATCTGGGCTTTCTATTCTAGTTTTTTCTAAAAGTTTAGAAGCTGCATCTTGTTTTAGTCTAATTGTAACAACACCTTCATAATCTCCAACTACACCAACTACACCAGAAATATCCCAATCGTGATTTTTGCTATCAACAATATACGGTTCTTCTGCTGTTAATTTAGTATTAAAAAGCTTCTCAAAAATATTTAAAGTTATGTCTATAAAATTCTTATTAATTATATCATTCATTATTAAGTCCTTCCTCTTTTTACTTCCAGAAATTAAGATGTAATACTTATCAAAATTTCAAATGTACCCAAATCAGTTGTAAACGGTACTCCAACTTTAGGGGAGCTGCTTGGCCATGATATTGTATGATTTGTTCCCTGTATAACAATTGGAGGGGTTATATCCAAATGCTCAGCAGTTAACAACGGTAGAGCATTTCCTGATATAACATTAACTATCTCAGCAACTAAAGCTCTTTTTAATTCATCACATTCTTCTTCATTATCGTAATCCATTCCAGATTCATTAAGAAGTTTTAATGCAAACTCTTCTTTTAGTCTTAAAACTAAGACACCTTCTATATCACCAACAATACCTATAATTCCAGATATGTTCCAACAATGAGTCAATTCTTGTTTCACAAGAAAAGGTTTACCTATATTGGCTTTTATATTAAACATCTGGGAAAATGTGGTTATTGTTGTCTTTAAAAAGGGATTTATTACTGTACTATCCATAATATTAAGTATTAAACAAAAAAGATAAAAGATCAAATACCAATTATCACTTTTTCACCTATAGATCATTTTTTTTTTTTTAACTATGATTAAGGACTATTTTTTTATAATGAGGAATAATATGTTTAATTCAGAATTAACAAAAAGCTACAAAACCGAGATATTATCAGGTTTAACTGTAGCCCTAGCACTAGTACCAGAAGCTATTGCATTTGCATTTGTAGCTGGTTTAGATCCATTAGTAGGTCTATATGCAGCATTTATTATCGGATTAATTACGTCTATTTTTGGTGGTAGACCAGGAATGATATCAGGTGCAACAGGTGCACTTGCTGTAGTAATGGCAGAAATGTTTCACGAGCACCCAGGGACTAAAGAATATCTATTTTTAATGGTTATTATTATGGGTATCTTTCAAATATTATTTGGAACATTTAAACTTGGAAAACTAGTTCGATTAATACCAGCACCTGTTATGTTTGGTTTTGTTAATGGTTTAGCGATAGTAATTTTCAAAGCTCAGTTTGGATCTTTTAAAGTAAAAGAGACTGGTGAGTGGCTTCCTGTGGATCAGTTAATGATAATGGGAATATTAATATTAGTTGTTATGGCAATTATTCACTTTCTACCTAAATTAACTAAAGCATTCCCTCCTGCACTAGCGGCGATAATAATATCAACTGTAGCTGTAATAGTATTTAAATTAGATACTTTAACTGTAGGTGATGTTGCATCTGTTGCAGGTGGTCTTCCAATACCAAAACTTCCAGCAATCCCTCAATCATTAGAAATTTGGGGTTTAATTACAAAAACAGCTCTTGTTTTAGCAGCTGTTGGTTTAATTGAATCATTGATGACTTTAACTCTTATAGATGAAAGAACAAAAACTAGGGGAAGAAGTAATAAAGAGTCTGTTGCTCAAGGTGTTGCAAATGTATTAACTGGACTATTTGGTGGTATGGGTGGTTGTGCCATGATTGGACAAAGTATGATCAATATTGACTCTGGTGGTAGAAAGAGAGCTTCTGGAATATCAGCAGCACTATTTTTATTAAGCTTTATTCTTTTTGGTTCAACAATAATCGAAATGATTCCTATAGCTGCATTAGTGGGTGTTATGTTCATGGTAGTTATTGGTACATTTGAATGGGAAACATTTAATGTTCTAAATAAAATACCAAAAACTGATGCATTAGTAATTTTAGTTGTTACTATAGTTACAGTATTAACAGATTTAGCAGTTGCAGTATTTGTTGGAATTATTATTTCTGCTCTTGTATTTGCATGGGAAAGTGCCAAAAACTTAGTTGTAAAGTCATATATCAGAGAAGATGGTGCTAGAGAATACGATTTAACTGGAACACTATTTTTTGCATCAACAACTACTTTTAAACAATTGTTTGATTTTAATACTCCTGAAAATGAGATTTATATAGATTTTAATGGTGTTAGAGTTTCAGATCATTCTGCAATTGAATCAATAAACTGGGTTACTGAGCAGTTTAAAGAGGCTGGAAAGAAGTTACACTTACTTCATCTATCTAGAGACTGTCAGCTTCTTCTTAAAAATGCTGAAGGTATGATTGAAGTTAATGTTATTGAAGATCCTAAGTATAAAGTATCAGATAACGAATTAGCTTAATAAACACATTTGATACAAAAAAACCACCTATAAGAATAGGTGGTTTTTTATTTATAAGGATAATTTTATTTAAGATAAACTTGTAATGATTTTTCTATTCCTGTAATTTTTTTATTAACAATAACTTTAGCTTCTTCTAATTTTAAGCCTTTTTCTGCACAACAAGATGCATAAAACTTAATTTTAGGTTCTGTTCCAGAAGGTCTAGCAGTCACAATACTGCCCTCTTCTAAAATAAATTGTAGAACATTAGATGCAGGTAGATCTATATCTTTAACACTATTACCAGTTGCAATATCTTTTGTAGTTCCTTGGTTAAAATCGATAAATGATTTAACTTTAATTCCACCAAGTTCAGTCGGTGTATTTACTCTAAAATTAGTCATTAAATCTTCCATGATCTGAATACCAGAAATACCTTTAAAATATTTACTGATTAAGGTCTCTTTATAATAACCAAAAGTTTCATATATTTCATTTAGGTGATCAAGAACTGTAAATCCACGACTTACATTCCATAATGCCATCTCTGCAGCCAATGTTGCAGCTGATAGAGCATCTTTATCCCTAACTGATGTCTCTACTAAGAAACCGTAACTCTCTTCACCACCAAATACGTAATTATACTCCCCACTCTCTTCAAACTCTTTCATTTTAGCACCAATGAATTTAAAACCTGTTAAAACTTTAAAACATGTAGCACCATAACTTTCAGCAATTTTTACCTGTAAATCAGTTGTAACAATAGTATTTACAAATGCTGGATTTTTAGGAAGAGTACCTAACTCTTTTCTAGTTCTGAAAATATAGTCTGTTAAAAGTGAACCTAATTGATTTCCATTAATTAATAGATAATCGTCACCATCAGGTACTGCAATACCAATTCTATCTGCATCTGGGTCAGTTCCAATAACTAAATCAGCTTTCTCTTTTTTAGCTAAATCTAAAGAGAGTGCCATTGCAGAAGCTTCTTCTGGATTTGGAAATGGGACAGTTGGAAAATTACCATCTGGTTCTCTTTGCTCAGGTACAGTAATTAATGGCATACCTAATCTTTTAAAAAGTGTCTCAATTGGAAAAGTACCTGTACCATGTAACGGAGTAAAAACTACTTTTAAATCTTTAGCTTTCTCTTTTATTAGTTCAGGACGTAGAGCTTCTTTTTCTACCATATCAAAGTATGGTTCATCGATCTCTTTATCAATCATTATTAGAAGGCCTTGTTTAATAGCATCTTCTTTTGACATTGTTTTAATATCCGTAGTTACTTTCCTAACTTCATCGATAATTCCACTGTCGTGGGGTGGAGTAACCTGGGCACCATCGTCCCAATAAACTTTATATCCATTATATTCAGAAGGGTTATGACTTGCTGTCATTACAATACCAGTTGTACATCCAAATTTTCTTACTGTATAAGACAATACAGGAGTAGCTCTTAGTGCAGTAAACAGATAAGTCTTTATACCATTTGCACATAATACTAGAGCTGCTTCTAAACTGAATAGGTCTGAGTAATTTCTTGAATCGTATGCAATAGCGGCACTTTTTTCACCATCAACATTATTAACAACATAGCTAGCTAATCCTTGTGTAGCTTTTCTAACAGTAAACGGATTCATTCTATTGTATCCACCACCAATTACTCCACGTAAACCACCTGTTCCAAATGAAAGATCTTGGTAAAACCTCTCATTCAATTCATCCTGGTTACCTGTATCAATTAGGGTTTGAACCTCGTTTCTAAAAAACTCATGCTCTTCAAGCTTAATATATTCTAAAGCCTTATCGTTAATATTCATATTTTCTCCTAAATGTCTTCCTATAGGGTTATATTATTATTAATTAGTTGTTTTTTTCAACTATATCAGCTTTTATTATGATGTAATAAATTAATTACTGCTAAAAAACTCAGTTAAAACTTTTGTCATATAGTAGTGATCTAAAACACCTTGGCTCTCTCTTATACTGTGCATTGCAAACATTGGATTCCCTACATCAACTGTTTCTATTCCTAAAGATGCAGATGACATTGGACCTATAGTACTACCAGATGGAACATCGGATCTGTTTGCAATTTTCTGATAAGGTACATCAGTTTTTTTGCATAATGATATAAATTTTGCAGCACTTTCTGATGTTGTTGCATACCTAAAGTTAGCACTTAATTTAATAACAGGACCCTTGTTTATTATTGGTGTATAGGAACTGTCATGTTTATCTAAAAAGTTTGGATGTCCTGCATGGGCACCATCGGCACTAATTAAAAAACTTTTATTCTTAGCTCTTAATAGGTCTTCTAAATCTCCACCTGTAGAAAATATAATTCTTTCTAACAATGAGGATAAAAAGTTTGAATCAGCACCCATCATTGTATTACTACCAACCTCTTCGTTATCAAAAAAGACTGCTATTTTAGTACTATTTGTTTCTTTAGAGTCTAATAAACTTTTGGTAATAGCATGACACATTGATAAATCATCTAACTTTCCAATACTTATCATATCCTCATTCAATCCAGTTAAAGATCCATTTTGAGTATCATAAAAATATAAGTCCATCTCTAAAATGGTATCAACATCAATATTAAACTCTTTAGCAACTATTGCCTTAAGTGTTATATCATCTTCAAAACTATCAACTCCACCATGTAAAACAACATTCAGATGAGTCTGTTTATTATATTCAAAACCTTTATTAACTTCTCTATTCAGATGAATTGCTAAATTTGGAATAGTACCAATAGGTTTTTTAAAGTCTATTAACTGGCTCACTATTCCATTTTTGGTCTCTACTGTTATTTTACCAGCTAAAGATAAATCCCTATCTAACCAAGTGTTTATAATTCCACCACCATATGGTTCTACATTTAATTTTAAACAACCAGCCTTTTTTTCCAAAGACTCGTTTTTTGCTTTTAACAGTGGACTATCAGTATGTGCTCCGGCTATTTTAAAACCAGTATCCCAGGGTTTAGATGAACCAATATTAAAGGCGATTAGAGAGCTTAGGTTTCTCTGTATGTAATACTTACCATCATCCTCTAATTTCCATTTATCACCTTCATTTAACATCTTATATCCAGCTTCTTCTAATTCTGTAATCATATTTTTTACAGCAAAATATGAAACTGGAGATGCATCTATAAACTTTAATAATTCATTTGCGAGTATTTTTGATTCTTTTTCCATATTATCTTCTTCTTCCCATAAATCTTAACATAAAAAGAAATAAGTTGATAAAATCTAAATATAGATTAAGAGCACCAATTATTGAAATCTTCATTGCAACATCACCTTGTTCACTACCAATTTGTTGGCTAATTTTTGTAAACTTCTGAACATCGTAAGCTGTTAAACCAGTAAATATTACTACCCCAACAAAAGATATAATGTAGTAAAAACCAGAACTTTGAAGAAAAAAGTTAACTACAGTCGCTATTATCAGGCCAAATAGTGCCATAATAGCGTAGGTGCCCATTTTTGTTAGGTCTCTTTTTGTAGTCATACCATAAAATGCCATTACTGCAAAAAGTCCACCACTTATAAAAAATGTATTGGCTATTGAACCCATTGTATAATATAAAAATATAGAACTTAAAGTTACTCCATTCAGTGCCGCGTAAATTAAAAACAACATAATTCCTGTTGTCGCTTTATACTTCATGATATTTCTACTTATTACAAACACTAGCGCAATTTCAGCTATTAATAGAGGAAACATTAAGCCACTAGCTGCTATTTTGTATGCTAAACCGTTTGTGAATAGTGTATGGGATACAAAACCTGTTAAAGCCAATCCTGCAGCCATCCACATAAATATATTTTTTATTACACTAGACTCATTAACTCTAGCTGATTGAAATTGATATGTATTATTATCCATTATAATCTCCTTATTGTTTAAATATACTGCTTGCATGATAAGTGGACAATAAAAAACCTATTAATATTTTGTAATTATATTGATTTTTTTTTCAAAGCATGTTTCTATTGATAAGAACAAGGAGAATTATATGAGTAAAAAGGTAATTACAGCATTATTAACTATGTTATTGATTTTAAACAGCGTAACTTTATTTGCTAGTGGACAGGATGAAGATAAAGTTCTAACAATTGGTATTTCTAAAATTGTAGCTCACCCAGCTCTTGATGCAATTGAACAAGGAATAATTGATACAATTAAAGAAACATTCCCAGATGCAAAGTTTGATCGACAAAATGCAAATGGTGATATGGGAACTGCAACACAGATTGCAAATAAATTTAAAATGGATAAAGTTGATCTTGCAATTGGTATCGCAACACCTACAGCTATGGCATTAGTTGGAACATTAGAGGATATTCCTGTTGTTTATTCAGCAGTAACTGATCCTGTTGCAGCAGGGATTGTAACCTCATTAACAGTTGGTGAACCTGGGATTGCTGGAGTATCAGATATGACACCAGTTGCAGCTCAGATAGATCTATTAAATCAAATAACGCCTATTAAAACTTTAGGTCATATATATAATTCAGGTGAAGCAAATGGTGTATCATTAAAAAATGTAGCTAAAGCTTACTGTGATGCTAATGGTATTAAATTTGTAGAAGCTGTTGTAACAAATACTTCAGAAGTTAAACAAGCTGCTCTTTCAATTATGGATAAAGTAGATGGTTTATATTTAAGTAATGACAATACTATATTTGCTGCATTACCTGCGATTTTAGAAATTGCCAACGAAAAAAATGTTCCTGTAATGACTGCAGATCCACAATCAGCATTAGATGGTGACGTATTTGCTGCTATGGGTTTCGATCAGTATAAATTAGGATTAGCATCTGGTAGAGTTGCTGTAGCAGTATTAGAAGGTAAAGATACAGCTATGATGCCAACAGTATTTTTAACTGATCCATCTGACCTTAATTTTGTACTGAACCTTGACGTTGCTAAAAATATTGGTATAACTATACCAGAAGATATTAAGAAACAAGCTACTACTATTTTAGGAGAATAATGTGTTAGAAGGAATTTTTGTTGAAGGGCTTATTTATGGTTTATTGGCTCTAGGAGTATTTATCACTTTTAGGGTATTAGATTTTCCAGACTTAACTGTTGATGGTTCATTTCCATTAGGAGCAGCTGTAATGGCTAAATGTCTATTAACAGGAATTCCTATTTTCCTAGCTTTCTTATTAGCTTTTTTATGTGGAGCCATTGCTGGCTCTATAACTGCACTTATACATAATAAGTTAAAAGTACCTAGCCTTTTAGCAAGTATTTTAACAATGATAATGTTATATTCTGTAAATATGAGAATAATGAAGGCACCTTTTATATCATTAAATAGAGTTCCAACTCTACTCTCTAAGTTTGTAGATTTAACAAAAGCATTTATTCCAACAAGAGCAGTTGCGTATTTTGTAATATTTTTAATAATTATTATTATAGTAATTTTAATCTTAAACAGATTTTTTCATACTGATTTAGGTCTATGTTTGGGTGCTCTTGGTGATAACGAACAGATGATTATTAACCAGGGAATGAATCCTGAACATCTTAAAATAATTGGTTTAAGTCTATCTAATGGAATAGTTGCAATTGCTGGTGGTTTTGTCGCCCAATATCAAAAATTTGCAGATATAAATATGGGTATTGGTGTTGTAATAGTTGGATTAGCATCCGTTATGATTGGAGAGCTTGTAGTTAAAAGTAATAAAATATCCTTATTATTAATTAGAGTAATTATTGGAGCTACAATTTATCGAGGAATTCTATTTTTATCTAGACCACTATTGGTATACCCAACCGACCATAAATTATTTACTGGTCTTTTGATTGTTATTATTTTAATAGTGACAAAATTTAGTAAAAGAGGTCAAAAAAATGGTTAAAATTGAGAACTTAAACAAAATATTCAACCCAAATACTGTAAATGAGAACCATGTATTAAATAATATAAATCTAGAAATAACAAAAGGTGACTTTATAACTATAATTGGTAGTAATGGTGCAGGTAAATCTACACTTTTTAACATGATTTCTGGGAATCTACCTGTTACTTCTGGAACAATAGAATTAGATAACAAAGATATTACAAATATTAAGGAACATAAGAGATCTCAATACATAGGTAGAATTTTTCAAAACCCCCTTTTGGGTACAGCAGGAAAGATGACTTTAGAAGACAATATGGTCATAACAAGCAGTAAGGGTTTTAAAGGGTTAAAAATATCTTTAAATAGTAAAAAAAGAGAAATATTTAAAGAAAAACTAAGTGTTTTAAATATGGAATTAGAAGATCGACTTAAAGATAATGTTGGTCTATTTTCTGGTGGACAAAGACAAGCATTAACCCTACTTATGATGGTTTTAAGTAATCCTAGATTAGTTTTATTAGATGAGCACACAGCAGCCCTAGACCCTAGGAATGCTCAAAAAGTATTGGAATTAACAGAAAAATTTATTAGTGATTATGAGTTAACAGCAATGATGATTACCCATAACATGGAACATGCAATAAAATACGGTAATCGATTATTAATGATGGACAAAGGTGAAATTATTTTTGATATTTCTGGTGAAGAAAAACAAGCACTAACTGTTAATGCTTTAGTACAAAAATTTCATGATATTCGATCACAAAATTATATTAACGATGAGTCTCTTTTAAGTTAGTTGATTTTTACTTCCACTAGGTCGATACTTTTTATATGAGAAAAAAGTATTGTTTTTATTTTTTAGTTTTTATCATTGTTAGTTGTACTACAACTAAGACTGTAGAGACTAAAATTATCACTACCGAAATAACAGAAAGTATAAAAGTTGAAAATATTGAAATAATTGAAATTATAGAAACTCCTGAAAATCTTATTACAGAAGATACAATAAAAAATTATGATTTAACTGTCTTAAAAGGTGGCTCTTATCCAACAATTAAAAACGATACTGCATTTACAGAAACAGAACTTTTAATATTACAAAATAGTGAAGGTCTTGAATTAGAAGCAAATATTGAAGTTGCCCATTATTTTAAATATTTTTTAAGAGATAAAAAAGATTTATTAAATTTATGGATTGATAACTCAAGAGAAACGATACCATTTGTTAAACAAGAAATTATTTCAAAAGGACTACCTTTAGAATTAATATTTCTACCATTTTTAGAAAGTGGATATAATGTTAATGCATATTCCAGAGTTGGTGCTGGAGGAATATGGCAGTTTATGCCTAGAACAGCGACTAGTTATGGATTAAAAATAAATTGGTGGACAGATCAAAGAAGAAGTCCAAGGTTAGCAACACCATTTGCTATAAAACACCTAGAATACTTAAATAATTTATTTGGAAATTGGTACACTGCCCTAGCAGCTTATAATGCTGGAGAGGGAAGAATTGCAAGAGCAATGAAAAAAGTGAATGAATATAATTATTTTGAATTAATTAAAACAACTGCTCTTCCTAAAGAGACTAGAAGGTATGTCCCTCAATACCTAGCAATTGTAAAAATAATGAAAAACTTAGATCTTCTTGGGTTTGAACCAATTAATTGGGATCTAACAAATGAAGTAAGTCTAGTTAAAATACCAGGTGGAACTGATCTATATGAACTTTCTAAAAATATTGGTATTAGTTGGTCTGAATTCTTAAAATTCAATCCCGAATATAGAAGAAAAGTAAGTAACCCATCAGCTTATTCAAAAATAATTGTGCCAATAAACAGAGAAGATAAAGCAATAGCATATTTAAAAACTGCAAAACCAATAACAAACAGTGGTTACAATTATTATACTGTACGTAGTGGTGATTCTTGGTGGTTTTTATCCAAGCTTACAAATACTTCTATAATTAGTTTAAAGAGGTTAAATAATTATGGATCTAACAACCTGAAAATTGGACAACGTTTACTTTTACCAGGATCTAGGCAAACAAACAGCAGTGCTAAAACTACAACCCATACAGTTAACTATAAAAGTAGTAGTAATAATTTACAAACATACAGAGTGAGAAGTGGTGATACCATATCTAGTATATCAATAAAATATAATATAAAACTAAATTCTTTATATAATGAAAATGGTCTGAATTCTAGATCAATTTTACGGATTGGACAAATTATACGACTACCAGGTTATCCAGTCCAGACAAAAAGTATTAAAACTAACAGTCCAAACAAAATTTACGTTGTTAAAAATGGTGACTCTGTCTGGTTAATTGCACAAAAAACAAACGTTCCTTATCAGGATCTTCTACATCTGAATAATTTAAATAGTAAAAGTATGTTAAATATTGGTGACAAGCTAAGACTTTATTAATATAGTATATTAAGGAGTTTTATTAATGAAAAGTGTAGTAATTGCTAACGATCATGGGGCAACAGAGTTAAAAGTAAAAATAATTAAACATTTAGAATCATTAGGTTATAGTGTTACAAATATTGGTGTTGATGGTGAAGAGTCAGCAGATTATCCTGATCTAGCCCTAAAAGCTTGTAATGAGTATAAATCAAAAGATTATGAATTTGGAATATTATGTTGTGGTACGGGTATAGGTATATCAATGGCAGCAAATAAAGTACCTGGGATAAGATGTGCACTAATCCACAACTTATTTACAGCAGAAATGGCTAAAAATCATAATAATGCAGACTTTATTACTTTTGGTGGACGTATAGAGTATACAGACACTGTAGAAGATATGATAAACATGTTTATTAAAACTGATTTTGGTGGTGATAGACATCAAAGAAGAATTGATAAAATTATGGATATCGATAAATTATAATACAAAATACCCGATTTTATATCGGGTATTATAAACTGATTATATTACATCATTTAAAAAATATTTTATTTCATTTATATATTCGTCTTTATTCTTAACAAATGCTTCTGCATGATCACCCTCTTTAGCAACAAATAATTTTTTAACACCAACTTTTTCATTATAGAGATCTTTAGTCATATAAGGTGGAATATATGTATCTCCTTCAGTTGTAATAAACATTGCAGGTTTATTTATTTTTTTTACATATGTTATTGGGGATACTTTATTAAAATGAAAGCCTGTTCTAAAAAAGATAATTATATTTACAAGTGGCATTATTAAAAAACCATTTAATTTAAATTCAAGCTGTAATCTATACTGTAATTGATCCTTTAAATCTGAATATGGACAATCAAAGATGTAGAAGTTAGCACTATTATACTCTCCTGCATTTTGTAAAGCTATTGCGGCACCCATAGATTCACCATGAATACCTATAATTGTAGCTTCAGAGTTTGAAGTTTTAACATATTGTATTATTTTTTCTAAATCATGTTTTTCATGATATCCATAGGTAGAAAACTTGCCTAAAGTATTACCATGTCGCCTGTGATCATAAATAACAACATCAAATCCTTCAGCTAAAAATAAAAGTGCATACTTAACAGAATAATATATATTATTACCAACCCCATGGCTAATCACCATGACTTTATCTGTTTTAGTTTTGTTTTTTGTAATATAAAAACCATTCAGCTGATAGCCATAATCAGATTTAATTGAAATGTTTTCTTTATTAAGTTTGTTAAACTGCTCACTAGTAAATTCACCCGATCTAATTAATTTATTAAATGAAACATCCATATCACGAACTTTGATATTTATAACTTTTCCAGAAAAATAGAATCCTAAAGCAGATATTAAAATTATTATTGTAACAATTATTATTAACACTAGTTCTCCTGTAACTCTCTTGTCTCTTTTAATAACTTTTTCTCATTATATTTAAGAAAAAATGCTCCTGCAAACAGACATAATCCAAACCCTAATAAACCACTTACTCTTATTCCAAAATCATCTCCAGGATCTTTACCAAAAGAAGTTAGAGCGGCAAAAGATAAAACACCAAAAGTTTGACCAAATTTTTGCATTAGAGTTCTTGCTGCAAAAAACATACCTTCCTGTTTTATACCACTTTTTAATGCATCATGTTCAGCAATATCTGCTAATACCGCATTAGGTAAAACACCTAAAAACGATAATGGTATCGAATACAATATTACTACTAAAAATGCCTGTAATGTTTTAGAAATAGGAAATTTTCCTAAAAAGAATATAAAAAAGAATATTCCACCCATCATGAAAAATGATCCTATAATTAGATGTTTTTTACCATATTTTTTTGCAAATAAATTTACAAATGGATAAAAAATAAAAGAAACAAAAACCATTAATGGCAATAATATACCCATAATACCTTCAGAAAGACCTAATAATACAGTTATATAATATAATAAACCTGTCATAATAATTGTCATTCCCATAAAGTATGAAAAGTCTGCAACAACATAATATTTAAAATTTATATTTTTAAACGTACGTTTTAACGCTTTTAAAAGTGGTATATTTGATGGTTCACTATGTGCATATTTTTTTTCATCTATAAAAAAGGCTGGTATCAACATACATAACATAGCAAAAGTCGAAACAATTCCTATAGCAATCTGAATTGATTTTACTTTATCTGCAACATTTAACATACTAGCTATATTTGGAACCATAGAAGCAACAACAATACCTAAAGCATAAGTTATTGATATCCATGTAGATAAGTTAAGTTTTTCATCTGATGTATGTCCTAATTCTGGTAATAATGCAAAATAAGGAGTTACATAAACAGTCAAAAATAGATAGAAAAAGATTTGCATAGTAAAGAGCCAAACTATATTCCATGGACTAACTCCATCAACAATCGGAATAAACATCAGAGTACAAAATATTGCTGCTGGTGCTGCACCTGCTAAGAGAAAAGGAATACGTCTACCCCTTTTACCTTTCCATCTATCACTTAAATTAGCAATTAATGGATCTGTTATAGCATCGAATAAACGGCCACTGGCTGCTAGTAGGGTTAAAGTGTTTAATACTACTAAGAATACCGCTTGGGTTATTCGTAGCTCTATTCCTGAACCTTCTGGTGGAATATAAAAGTAAACTAGTTGTAAACTAACGATATTAACAAGGATTGACCATCCTAACTGTCCAACAGAATAAACTAATATTTTATTCATAGGTAATTTTTCTTTCATTATAAACTCCCGATTAATGCCATTAAAAATATTAACCACATTAATATTCCACTCTTTTTGAATATGAGTCAAGTTGTTTTTTATGATTTTATATGCATAATATAAGTTATGAAAAGTATTCAACGAGCTAGAGTTAAAAATTACTTCATTGAAGCTGCAATAGATATCATAAAGGAAGATGGGTTAGAAAAACTAACAACCAAAAAGATTGGTGATAAAGCCGGTTATTCATATGCGACAATTTATAATTACTTTGAAAATTATAATGAGCTAATTTGCATATGCATGATAAAGTTAGCAGAAGAGTGTACACAATACTTATCTGACAGATTAACAGGAGAAAATATCTTAGAAAGATGCCTAAGTTTTATTGAACACATGGTAGAATTTAATGCTAAGAATACTAATATTTATTACCCTTTTTTATCCACAAAAGTAGATTTTACATATTTTAATAAAGATAATACTGATCATTTTATACATCCAGCTTATAATATTCTTTTAACTGAGATACAAAAATCTGAAGAATTAACCCATCTAACAACAAAGGAAACAGAAATACTTGCAGATATTCTAACCTCTACTTTTAATTCAGCTCTGCATTTTTATATAATTCTTAAAAACCCAAAAGATATACAAACATTAAAATCAAACCTTTCAAACCAACTAACATTCATAATCTCAAATATAATAAAATAATTATTTTATAAATAAAAAAACCTCTCAAAAGAGAGGTTTATGTATTCTATATAATTAAGACTACTCAGCTGCTGCTGGTTCTTGATCATCAGAAGTAGTACTTGACTCAGTAAGAGGAATAGACTCACGTTTATCCACTGCATTACCAGCCTGATCCATTTTCTTAGTCTCAAGATACTGAAGTATTTGATCATTACCAAGAGTTCTAAGTTCGTTATTTCTTCTTGCTTCTTCTCTATTTGCAAGAATACCCCAAACTTGTTCGTCATCGATATCAGATTCAACATCATCTCTAATTGCTTTATCAAATGTTACATCAATATCTTTAAAGTAAGATATAAAGTCTCCACCCTTGTCATTTGCAGATTTCTTAATTAATAAACCCTTAAAGATTAAACTATTTGAAGTAACTGGATAGATAGGTGCAGCGTTTAATTCTCTGTACTTAACTTCAGTTATATAGTTTGGATTATTCCATGTTAAAGTTCTCCAACCGTCAAAGGTCATGTAACCAACAGGAACTAATTTTTCATTACCATCTGAATCAGAAAATAGTAAACTTAAATGATGAGGATACTTTCTTCCAAAAACATTTATAGATATTTTTTTGATAGCACCAACATTCTTAAGAACACCATAACTGTTAAATTTACTACCACTCTTAATTCCTTGCTCTATTTCTTCATCAGAAGGCATATAAGCTGGAATATCAAATGGAGGAACAACCTTTGCATTTGCACCAAAACTGTTAGGGAAGTGAACTCTTACACCTAAAACTTGTTCGCCAGCAAATCTTTTTGCTGTTTCTTTAACAAATACAGATTGTGTAAACGATAATCTGTCATTATCAACAGTCTGTGCCGAAGAATTAAGAATAACGTTCCAACTATCAACGAAAAGTGATTCCTTCATTAAATCCTTGTCTTCAACATCATACGTTGTTCCTGCAACACTGCTATAATCAATTGTTGTTGCTGTATTGAGTCCATTTTCGTCCTCAGTTAAATCAGCAAAATCGATAATTGTAGCTGTTTCCGCAAAAACAGAATTTGATAATAATAATAAGGTGAACCCTAGTAGAGCTAATAACCTTTTCATGCAGTACTCCTTTTGTCTTTATCTCTAAAAAAAACTTATTTATATTGAAAATTATACTAAGGAACGAACGTTTGTCAACAATTATTATTATTTTTTGTTATCTATTTCGCCTTGTGGCAGTTCTTTTGCTAGTGGACCATCACCTAATAAATAACCATCAACAGTAATTATAACAGTATTTATTTTATTTAAATTGCTTAAAATGTTCTCTTTTATCAAAGATATAATTATATCAATATCGTTATTATTCTTAATAAAACTACTTGGTAAATCAAGATAAGCTATTTTATTATTTGTATAAAACGAGTTGTATTTGAAATCGAAGGGAACCAATTTTTTATTAAAAACTGATATTGGTCCTAAAAAAAGTTCCTTTACTATTTGTTCAGCTTTTTCTTCTAATGTTCCATTTAGTAGAATATATCGATCTTCAAGAATTATTTTATCTTCCAATTCATAGAAATATCTAAATGTGATCTTTGTATACCGTTGTTCATTTAATTGAAACATAATGAATGATACAATAAATGATATTATTAAAATTGATGTTACTATTATTCGCTTTTTATTCATTTAGATTACCTTCCACTTTTTTCATATGTAGCCACAAAATTAGTTATCCCATTATAGATACCATCAGCAATTTTTTGCAAGTACTCCTGCTCCGTTAACCTCTTTCCTTCAATTTCGTTAGTAATAAAACCAACTTCAATTAGTACAGATGCCATTCGAGCCTTTCTCACTACAAACCAGATTTCCTCTTTCAGCCCTCTATTAGAGCTTAATTCACCTACAATGGAATTTAGCCCTATAAGGATTGATTCGGCCAGTTGTTGCCCTTCTAGTGAGATCTCATCCTCTTTTAAGGCGTTAACTATACTATTAAGTTTATTACTATCTTCAATTTCACCCTCTAATACATTTCTTCTATAGTCTTTTGGAAGGTACCATACTTCAAACCCCTGGGCTTTCTTTTTAAGAGACGCATTTGCATGAATTGAAATATATATAACTGCTTCTTTTTTTTCTAATTCTATTTTATTTGCTAATTCGACTCTTTCTTCTAGAGAATAGTAGGTATCATCCCCTCTAGTCATTAATATTTTTTTATGTAAATAATTATCTTTGAGTTTCTGTACTACTTTTTTTGAAATATCTAATACAACATCTTTTTCTTGTATTTTAAAATCCTTATGCCCACCTAATGCTCCAGAATCTCTTCCTCCATGCCCAGGATCAATAATAATAACAGGAATACTAAATAGATCTTCATCATTTACAACTGCTTCATGGGGTTCATATATTTTCAGAAGACGGTATAAAAGTTTTGCGGATTCATCATCAACATATATTTCATCTTTTTCAGAAAAAAAACTAACACCTGATATAATTTCATTATAATTTAAAATAATTGTTGGGCAATCTAGCATAAATGATATTGAAACATCTTTTTTATTAATTATACCTTTTTTTCTGTGTGGATTCCATTTTATCTCACTTTCACTTTTATTAATAAGTTCAAAGAGAGGTACATTTCCGCTAATAAACAGTGAGTTTAATAATAGTATTATTAAAAAACTAAATTTCAAGCGTATCAAGATAGTATAAAACTCCTTGTATAGAACCATTAATTAATGATTCATAAAATTCTTTTCCACAATTTGTATCTTCTACAAATTGGATATCATAATAATTCTTTAAAATAGTTAAAACCCTATTTATTGTTCTATTATGCCAATCTTTTTTTCTAGATTTTAATATTTTATCAACTTTGTTTATGTAAATAGTGCCATTATCTATTTCAACACTCTGATCAAGTTTTGAATAAAGCTTATTATCAATATCAAATGCTCTATGAATATTTTTATCAGAAAAAAGAAAATCTTGAGTCGCTATTTCATTTGGTTCTAGTCTGATTATTATATCAGCAGCAAATTTTTCTGCATTTTTAATTGCAGTATCTCTTTTTTTATCAACAGATATAATATTTCCACATTTTTCAACGTTGTTTGTTGGAAATACAACAACATCACCTACCTTACAATTAGTAAATATATCTTTTATCGATTTATCTTTCTCTTTAATAAATATTTCTTTAACAACTCCAGGTATGGAGATAAAAGCTCTCTCTGCAGAATAATATCCTCTGTCTTCTTTTCGTATAGTAAGATCTTGTCCTAAAGCGAGCTCTATTCCACCTTTAATTAGATCAATATCACTAGAGTATGGGTATGTCCAACCAGACATATAACCTCCAGAGAGTCTTGCTGCAATTTCACCAATAACTGGTCCATTAACACTATATTTCATATCACCTTTAGCTGATCCATAATTAATACCTAAAGCTTTAACACCCTGTGAAAAAACTGTAACAATTTCATTTTTCATATCCTCTGATATGTTTGTAGGTATTGTATGTCCCATTTCTACAAAGGATGGAGGGAACATTATCTCTCTATCAGCAAAACCAAAAACTTCAACTTTGCCATCTATAACTAAGGCATCTAAACTAAATTCAGGTCCATCTATATACTCTTCAACTATAGCTCTAGAGGTCTTAGAATGTGAAATAGCCAAATCTGATGCTTTTACTAATTCTTCAATATTACTAACCTTGCAAACACCTCGACCACCCATGCTATCAACAGGTTTAATTACAACAGGAAATTGCATCTCCCCCATAATATTATTTATGTTCATATCTGCTGAATATTCGACATACTTTGGAGATGGAACATTGTACTCATTGAATTTAGCTCTCATTCTAATTTTATCTGTTGCATTCATTGCAGCTTCATATGTTATACCAGGAAGATTTAATTTATTAGTTATCCATGCTACAGATGAAGAAAAATCAGTTCCTGCAGTAAAAACTCCATGGAGAGTATGTTTTTTATGAAACTTTTCAGCAATATTTAATAATCCAACCTTATCTTTTAAATCAATTGGATAAAAAATATCTGGTAAACTCTTTCCTATAGCTTCAGAATTACCATCTGCACATAAAACAAAATGCCCCATTTTTTTTGCTTTGTTTATAACTGGAATTTGCATAACTCCAGCACCTAATATAAATATATTCACAGTTTATTTTCCTTTACACAATAGACTTCAAAAGTATCTCCTAACTTAAATACTTTACTAATTAACATTATAATTTTATAGATAATTTTAGCTTTAACCAACTTTCCAAATCGCTCAGGATGGTGCCCAGTTATATTAATTTTATATACTTTAAAACCATACCCTTTTAATATTTTTTTTATGTTGTTTGGACTCAATATTGAATAGTGGTCATCAGGGCTATTTGATAAAAATTTAATATAATTTTTTTTGGCAGAAATACCAGCACCATTAGGAGTTGAAAATGCGAATACCCCACCCTTTTTAAGTAAATTATTAACCTGGATAAATACATCATCTAAGTTTTTAAAATGTTCTATAACAAACCACATTGTAATACTATTAAAAGGTGTTGGGAAATCCAAAGATTCATCCAAAGGGAAAGCACTATTAATTGCAGGTAAACTTAAGTTATTAGTTATATATTTAATGGCATCAAGTGATACATCGATTCCAAAAGGACTTAAACCTGCAATTTCAGATGCTTTGAGAAATGGCCCATAGGCACATCCGATATCTAGAATTGAATCACCTTTTTTTAATTTCTTTTTTATCCATTTTAATCTAGTTAACCCTAAATTCTTAATATTATCAAAATCTTCTAAATATGTTTTACCATATTGTTTTTGATAATCATCAAAAAAATAATTTTCTGAATATTCGATTTTTTTATTATGAGATACCATATAATCTAATAAACAATGATTACATCTAAAATAACTTTTTTTGAAAAGTCTTTTAATAGATGGATTACTTTTTCTACCACAAATTGGACATCCAAAAAATGATGCTTCTAAATTATATATAAAATCTGTTAGGCTCTCTTGTTTTCCTGTTTTTATTGTTTTTATAGATTTTTTTGCTTTTTTATAATTAATATTAAACTTGGAATCAATAGAATAGAACCCCGCCTTATTAGCTAGTTCCCTATGATAATCAGTAGGATTATATAAAACAACAGGAACACCTGCAGATACAGCTTCAAATGCTGTTATTCCAAATGAAGTTATTATTAAATCAAAATCAAATAACATTTCTTTTAAGTTTTCAGGATTTACAATTTTTGAAACCCCATAATCTTTTTTAACAAAAAGAGGACCAATAACTGTTGTAATTTCGTAACGTTTTTCTAGATTATCAACAGCTTGTTCGGTAAGTTTAAAAGGATCTTGTCCACCAAATGTAATAAGTACTTTTTTTAGAGATGTACCTTCATATTTGTTTTCTGGTAAGTCTAAAAGTCCAGGATTAAAATAATTTGCTTCTGTTTTTAATAAATTGGGTAGCGTATCAATACAATACGGAACATAATCTCTTGCATCTCCACCTTCATCAAGGGCTACAATTGGTGCTATATTTTTAAGTTTATCAAAAAGGTATCTATCACTGGCCCTATTATCTAATAAAATAAGATCTATTGTTTCTTTTATCTTTTTTATATCACTTAATGCATATACTATATCTAGGTCAATATCAAAGTTAGCTACAATTTCTTTAGCAAAGTCTGGATCTCTATGTATTAAATATACATTAAACCTGACATCTGAAAAGAAAGGAATTAGACGTTTTAAATGACCTGTCCCAGCTTTAGTTCCCAAATGTGGATATATTACTATTGTTCTTTTTTTAACCACTGAATAACACTCTCTAATGAAATAATTTCATTATGATACAATTCATGAAATAACTTTACAATCCTATTATAATCATCTTGTGTATCAATTGTAACAAAGGTATCTTTTAATAGATATTTTAAAGGTGCATCTCCTTGAAAAACAGAGAATTTATCCTTGTTATTATATATATATGGAGTAACATGTTCCAAATCATACTGTTTTGTACTTTCATTTAACGCTTGTATTAATACTCTACTTTCTACAACTTCAACTCCTGTACCTACAGGATTATTTAGATAACCAGAATAGTCATGATTATTAGTGTTATGCAAATCAATTAATATATTTGCAAGTTCATAACTAACTAAAGGGTTATCACCAGTTGCTCTAATAATTTGCTTTAAATTGTATTTTTTTATCGCATCAACATACCGCTCAAGAACATTATTTTTTGAACCACAAAATATTTCAAAATCAAACTTTTTAGCTAAAGGTGCTAAATCATGTAAAGAATCTTCTGTTGTAACTAATATATGCTTATCTACATTCACTTTTTTTAGCGCCTTCATGGCGTGTTCAATAACGGATAAATCAAAAATTTCAAAAAGTGCTTTATTTGGTAATCTAGATGAATCTAATCGCACTTGTAATAAAACACCTGTCATAAATCATCCCAATTAGAAGTTAAAGATGGTGCTGTAAATTTAAACCTATATCTATTAATATAAACCCATTTCCTAACTATAATAAAAGTTCTAAAAGCCTCTATAATAGAACCTCCTGACTTCTCAAAATACGAAAAAAATCTAATTAAAGGTAGATAACCAACATCATTTTTTAATTTTACTGAGATGTTTTTTAATGAATACAGACGATAATCTTGATCTGGAGTTATATCCTCAATTTCTGTATTATCTGAACGTAATTTAACTGTAAAAGCTTTATGAGCTTTGATTTTTTCACCCCATAGATTAGCTCTTAATCCAAAATCTAATTTTTGCCAATATGAATTCTTGATATCAATATCATATCCACCAAGTTGTATAAATTTATCTTTATTATATATTCCAACAAACATAAATGGGAATAGAGTTTTTAGCTGCTTATTATTTTCTAACGGAACAACTTTTAGCAACTCTTTATGGAAAAGAGGAGTCATTAATGTTGGAATAATATCATCTTTTGAATTAGAAAACAGTGGAACTGTACATATAGTTTTTTCTTCCATTATTTTTTCAAATACTCTATATGAAATTGTTTTGGTATTAATATTCATATCATCCCAAATTACAAATACATTATCACTAGAACATTCTGAGATTCCAATATTAATCATCTCACCAATGGATACTTCATTTTGAAGTATAAGGAATCTTAGTTTTTCATTCTTAATAGTTTCCTTTTCTAAATCAAAATGACTCTTTGAGGCTTGCTCTATTGAAACTATTTCAGATATATCTAAGTTTAAAAGTTCTTTATATAACTCGCCACGATATGGTCTTCCACCATTATTCAAAATTATTACAGAAAATGAAGATTCTTTCGATTTAGAGTTATTTTGTATATTTGAACCAATTACGGTGTAACTAGTATTTACGCTATTAAAAGTTGAATGTATAGTATTCATCGCATTTCCTACAAAAATCAGAGTATTCACATTTTATATGGTCATTATAATACTCTTTTTTTCTTTCCATAATAACCTCTATTTCTTCATTTTTTAATGAACCCAATATATATTCTTGATTTATATCATTAAAACATAATAGTACATCTGCCTCTGTATTAACATGCATATCCTTTTTTAAATGCCAACAAGGAAACCTTTTTAATGGAGATAAATCTGCAACTTTAAGATCCTCTAACGATTCATTATAATTAGAATATTTTTGTATTATAATTTGTTCCGTATATTCTTGCCAAAATCTATAAAAAGCTTCCATAACTACTTCATTTGTTTTCATACGTGTTGCTTGAATCCAAACCCGATCCTTTATTATTGAAACTATCTCTTTTGAGAATGCAATAACCTCAGCGAATCCATCACCTCTTAATAATTTATAAAGATCAGGATCTATAGTATCAATTGTAATTATTATAAAAACTCGCTTATTACTTTTTACTTCATTTTTAAGTTCAGTTGTCCAATTTAGCCCTGAAGTTTCAATATAAAGATCAAAATTGTAATCTGTTGTTATTTTTTTTATTATTTCAATTATGTCTGGATGACTAGTAGGTTCATATTCAGGAACAAATGATATAGTACAATCCTCAGAATAATCTTTAATTTTTTGTAAAACAATATCTAAGTCATTAATATCTATATTTTTTTTGATTTCCTTTCTTTTAGGTAAATAATTCACAGTTTGAACTTGATTTTTAGTTATCTCAATAGTTACATAGCTAGGTTCTTGAAAAAGTACCTCTGGGTTATTTTCTATTATTCTCGAAATACTTTTAGAATCTTTTCCACCAAGCCCCAATATTCTCTTAAATTGATTATAATTCCTTTTATTATCTATTGTTAAAGATATTCTTAATAATCTTAAATCTTTTTCAGCTATTGTAGTCTCTAACTCAAAAGAGTTTATATCTTTTTTAACAATATCAAATATAGAATCTCTTTGTAAGATTCTTGTTGAATCCTTAACTAGAATTTTAAGTGCAGATAATATATGAACATCAATTATTTCTGGTGTTAACCCATATGGATAACCATCTGCAAATGTATATTCAGCATAATAATTAAGATGATCATCATACATAGCTTTTGTTAATTTAGAATCTAATAAAGGACAATCTCCATAAAAATAAAACATATTGTCATATCCTGTAGATACTTTCTCGATTTCATTAATAAAATCTTCCTGAGTCCAGCTTTTTCTTATTATCTTATTTTTTACCCCTAAGACATCCTGGGATAATAAATAAACAATATTTTCTACATTTGGTAATGTATTACTAAAATTACAAATTCTTTCTATTTGTGTTAAACCTTCAATTTTTGTTTCAAAATAAGGCGAAATATCAATTAAATTAACTATTACTATATTCTTCATAATAAAAATATCGACAAAAACAAGAAATAGGTTAGAGTGAAGATAATATTTATTGACCTATTGCGATTATTTTCAAATAATAGGGATATGAGATTAATAATACTTTTAATGTTTATATTGTCTGTTCAACTTTTTGCGGAAAGTACTTACTCTATAAAAAAAATTCTAAACTCCTCAACTTTTGAATATTATAAAGATTCTGAAGGAGACTATATTGTTGACTATATAACTAGAACAGCAAGAAAACAGCAAGTAATAGTTCGATCCAATACTAATACATTTCAAGGTGTTGAAATTAGAGAAATTATTTCTATAGCAAAAGCATTTGTTGATAAACCTGTTCCAGAGAACTTAACTAATTATTTATTAATAGATAATTATTCAACTAAATATATTGGTAACTGGGCAATTCATAAAAAAGGATCAGTTTCTACAATAATATTTGTTGTAAAGTTACCTTTCAATAGTGATAAATCATATATTGAATCTGCAATTACTGAAACTGCAGAAGCTGCAGATGCCTTAGAAAAAGCTCTAGAAGATGAGATTGAAAATAATTCTGATTAGTGCTATTTTTTTTATATGAACTTACAAGATCATCTATTTTCTGTTACAGAACTAAATCAGGTAATTAAAGATATTTTAGAAAATTCTTTTTACTCTATTAATATAGAAGGTGAAATATCAAACTTTAAAGGCTCTGTAAATGGGCATTGGTATTTTACTTTAAAAGATAAAAACTCCAGTCTTTCTGCTGTTATGTTTAAAAACAGTAATTATAAAGTAAATTTTAAACCTAAAGATGGTATGAAAGTTAAAATAAGAGGAAAACTTACCCTTTATAGCCAAAGAGGTACATATCAAGTTGTTTGTGATAATATTTCTGTTTTTGGCGCTGGTGATATTCTTGTTATGCTTGAAGAGAGAAAAAGGAAACTTGCATCATTAGGATTTTTTGATCCATCAAAGAAACAGTCACTACCTAAAATCCCAAATGTTATTGGAATAATAACTTCTCCAACCGGAGCAGCTTTACAAGATATATTAAAGGTTTTAAGAAGAAGACATTCATTTTCAAATATCATTATTTTACCAACAACAGTACAGGGTGCTACCGCCCACAATACAATTTCATCTCAAATAATTAAAGCAAATAAAGATTCATTATGTGACTTAATAATTCTTTCTAGAGGTGGTGGTAGTATGGAAGATTTATTACCATTCTCAGAAGAATCAGTTATTAGAGAAATTTATAAATCTAAAATACCGATAATTTCAGGCATTGGTCATGAAATAGATACAACTTTAAGTGATCTGGCTGCTGATATCAGAGCCGCAACACCATCTGCAGCAGCTGAGATTGCAACTGAGGCTTCTGAAGTTATATACAAATCAATAAAGATTTTAAAAGATGAAATAATAATTTACATGAAAAATAAACTACTAAGGGATAAAAACAGGCTTATTAGATTTGATATAAAATCTGAATTGAGGCATTTAAATGCAGAAATAAACAATAAAAGAATGTATATCGATGGTTTACATCAAGAGATTGTCGCGGTGTTAAAAGCCAATGTTGAAAAAAAGAAAAATATTGTTAATACATCCAAAGAGATAATTTTATCATTATCCCCTTTTAAACTTTTTGATAAAGGGTATTCTTGGGTGACTTTAAACAATAAAAACATAATTGATACAAAGATAAAAACAGGTGATTTATTAGAAATAAATTACAAGAATGGAAAAATTAAAACAGAAATGAAAGAGGAATTATGAATTTTGAAGAAAAACTTAAACAATTAGAAAATATAGCGGTATTAATGAAACAAGATAATGGAACATTAGATGAAACAATAAGTTCATTTGAAGAGGGTATTAAACTAGCAACTGAGTTAGAAAAAGATTTAACCTCATATGAAAAAAAGATTCAAATTTTACTAAATGATAATGAAAATTATCACTTGGAAGAATTCAAATAAATATTTATTTTATTAATACCTATTTTATCTCCAATATTAATATTATTTAATTCAAAATACCCTTTATTAACTTCCAATGCGTAAAGAACTGATGATCTTTTAGATGGAACAGTTTCTAATGAATATGGTTTCATATCATATATCTCCATTATCACACCTTTTTTATTTATATATGCAATAGATAACGGTATGGATGTATTTTTCATCCAAAATCCAACAGGTTGTTCCTTATCAAATATAAATAACATTCCATGATCAGATTCTAAATTTTCCCGGTTCATTAATCCTTTTGATCTTAGTTCATCTGTATTAGCAATTTCGATTTTTAGTTTTGAACTGTTTATTTCTAAAATTAAGAAGTCACTGCTACAAGAAAAAATAGCAAAAATAGTTATCAATATAATATATTTAAAATTCACTAATAAAATCCTTTCTAAGTTTTTCTTGTATGGCTTCTTTTGTAATATCATCATTTACGATGTCATTATATATTCCTAAGCCTACATATTTAACTGTAAGTGGTTTTTCTAATGTTAATCTAACACTATCACTTTCCCAAACTACTTTACTTGGACTTAATGAATCATATTTTCCATATTTATCAGATAATGTAGTAAACATTGTATAATAATCAATATCATTTGTATCCAAAATTAATGTAATAGTATAAAGAGTATCTTTATAAAACTGAAAATAACCATTTTTAATATAATAGTTACCTCTACTTTCTATAATACTTTTCTCTTCAGATAACAACATACTAACATCTGGATCACCACGATAATCAAAATAACCATCACTTTCAATAGCTTCTTTTGCTTCATCAATATTCAAACCTAATTGAATATTTCTAAAGCCATTACTTAAGCTTTGATTGTTTTCTTGAGAAAAAGTAATAAATAATGTAATAAATAAAAAAGTTAATAATAAATATTTGTTCATAATCATATTTCCTATATAATAAGTTATCGTCATATAAAAATTTAATTCGAGGTAAAAGTGAAAAAAATATTTTTTGTAATTATTTTAAATCTTATATTATCCTATTCATTTAGTTTTGAAGATAAGTTTAATATAAGTGAAGAAAGCATAGAAATATTAGAATTAAATCAAGTTGAATACGAACAATCAATATATTATTCAAGTGATGATGTTTTTGAATCTGGTTTTAATCTATTTTGTGCTACTTCAAATGTAAATATTTATATTGATGGTAAAGAATATTCAAGCAATGATCTAGAATTAAATCTAACAAGTGGTACTTATCTATTACAAATAAAAAGAAATAAATATGTAACTTTTAAAAAATGGATTTCTATTGTAGAAAATAGTCGTTTAATTATAAATGTAGAATTAGCTAGAAAATTTGGATATATAGATGTTTCAACTAACAGTAATAAATATAAAACTTTTATGAGTGGAATTTTAATTAATAAAGAAGATCCTATTCCTACTGGAAGTTATAACATAAAAGTACAGGGTTTTGGGTTTAAAGATGAAAATAGAATAATAACAATTAACTCTAATTTAATAACTAAAGAGAACTTCATTTTAGAACCTGCTGCTTTTATATTAGAAGATCTTAAAATAGAAAAAGAAATATTTAATAAAAAAGCAAACGATGGATTTAGTCGAAACTCAATAAAAATTTTAGTAAATGGTCCTCAAGATTCATCTATAAGTATTAGTGATAAATCAGGTTCTATAATTCTAACAAAACATTTAGTTTTAGATAATTGGGATACTTTATATTATTTTAGCCAATTTTTATCAGAGGATATTCCTAATGGCATTTACACTATTTCTATAAACGCTGGTGATCAAATTAAAACTGAGCAATTTATTATTGACTCTTCACTGATACTTAAAAACTTACCAATCAATCGTGGATTTAGTGGTCTTTTAGCTTCACCTACTGCTGAGGTTAATGGTTATGATGCAAATCAGGTTAATTTTAATTTTAAATCACAAATAGAGAATTCTATTTTATCTATTCCATTTTCACTACAAACATCAATAACATCTTATTTACAACTTAATTCAGGTTTAGATTTTAATATAGATTTTAATGGAGAGACCACTTCTATATCTCTTTTTGCTGGAGTTTTTTTATCTAACAACTTAAATAATATTTTATATGGTCTAAATTTAAACTATCAATTTACTAATATTCAAACTGATGAATCCAGTGATATAGAAAATTGTATTATTATTAACTCACCTATAACACTTGATTTGACACCATTATATCTATCAATATCTCCTGAATATAAAATATTACTTGAGAGTGATAACACAGTTGGATCAGGTATAGGATTTCATTTTGATAATCAAAAATATAGATTTGGAATATCTGGAAGAGCTGATACAACTGATTTTAAAAATTATACGCTATTATATGGAATAGAGGCATTTTATCTATTAAAAAATACCCAAAGTTTTGCAGGTATAGCAATATCCTCTAATGAACTTTTTGATATTATTTTAACAATAAGTCTCTCAACTATTTTTTAATATATATATATTAAAAATATAATAATACTTAATAACAGTAGTAATAATGATGTAAATATTTTAGTACTCATTTTTGTTTTTACTTTTTTATTAAGTACATCTCTATTTTTTAGATAACCACACTTTGGACAGCCATTCTCAAATTTATAGGATGCTCCACTATATTCACACTTAGGACAAAGAACAGATCCAAATATTTTATTACAACTAGGACATGATTCGCTATTTAAAGATACTTCTGAACCACAATCTTGACAGTAAAACTTTTTCATTTATTTCTTCTTTATTGCTAAAATTGTAAGGTCATCGTACTGATCATCTTCTTTTATATGGGAAAAGAAATCATGTTGAGCATCTTCACCTTTATCAACTTTAAATTTATAATAGTCAGAATATTCATCAAAATGTTTCATCAAAAAGTTATTTACAACCTTATCAATTTTTACATTATCCTCTGCCCCAGCACTTGGATCTGGGTTAAGTCTAAATACCTTTTCTACTGAGATTAAACCAAGCACTGCGTCTTTAACTGCACCTGTTAATGAACTAAAATCGAATGTGAAAGTTGCTTCTGGTTCTGGATAATGATATTTTCTTAAATAGTATGTAGTTTTATGTATGACAGCATGAAGAATTTCATTAATTCTAGGTACTCCAAGCTCTTCAAACCCTTCACTTAATGCATGTGTATCATGTAGTTGCCCTTCAGTTAAACCTGGGTGGGTACATAGGATTTCGTTATAGTTTTCGTCTCTAAATAGATGTTTAGACTCCTCTACTCCATCTGTAAATAAGAACAGAATATCATTTTTTTCTAATGTTGTAGTTTCAACTTTATATCCATCTCCAGACTCTAACATTTCGGATGAGAATATACCGGCTGCTGGAACTTCGTGAAGTGTTATTGTTTCCATTATATGCTGTTTACTTCTGTATAAATGAACTAAGTTATCCCCGGCATTACACATATGACATTTACCAGTTTTAGTGTTCATGATTACAACAATAAATGCTGCAAATCTACCTTTAAACCCTCTTTCTTCCAATAAATCATTCATAGAATATACAAGTTCATCAATTCTATAACCTTCTTTACGTCTATCCCATTTTCTAAAATAAGCTAAGAAAATTGTTGCAACTTCAACCATAATTAACGAAGCCGGTATACCTTTACCAGCGATATCACACTTAATCATTGCAAAGTGATCTTCATCTATCTGTCTATAATCAAAATAATCTCCAGATACACCTTTTGCACCTTCATAATAGCCAAATACAGAGATTTCATCATTTTCAAATTCACCAGTGGTTAGTTTACCTTCCCCATCAGGACTTAACTCTAAAGGGATAAACATTTTCTGAATCTCTTTACCCATTGTTACGTCTTTAGACAGAGCTGCTGCTTTTACAAGCCCTTCTGTCATCTGGTTTACTGTAGAAGCTAGGGTAAATAACTCATCCCTTGATTTTACAATAATTTCGTGGCTTTTAAGGCTAGATTTGTCTTCTGTATCACGGATAATTTGTACCCCAAGAACTAGCTTTTTAATTGGATTAATCATAAACGACGCTAAAATAAATGCTCCAACAAAACCTATTAATATGGCAACAATAGCAGTAAAACCAACTCTGAAAGTAAGATTTCTAATTGAATTATTAATCTCAGTATTTATTGTTTCTGTAGAAACTTCTAACCTTACCATACCCTTATAGAAAGTATTCACTCCTGGTTCATTATATAAAACTGGCTTGTAAAACAGAAAGGAATCATACTCAGATATTTTCTGATAATCAACCTTAGGAAACTGACCAGTATTAGAAGACATCTTTTTTAGAGCTTCATTTATCTGATCACTTAACAGTGCTATAGTATCTTGAATTTCTTCTTTAACTATTTGTTCTGTAGCATTATTACGATCTATTGCTAATTGGATTAACTCCTCTTTTTTACTTAGTAATTCTGTAGTTCCTTTTGTCTCTATTTCCAATACTTTGTTATTAACATCATCCTCTATTTTATCTTTATATATTGTTTGTCCTAGAGTTATATCCCTTGGATAGCCACTATCTGTTAAAACTTGTCTACTGTTTAAATCCTCGGTTAACGTAATATTATCTATTAATTCATAAACGTCAGCATTTAAATTGTATGTTTTTTGAAGAATATCTATATTTTCTTGATTAGTTATATAACTATTAAAATCATCTGAATTAATAGTTTCAGGAAGAGGTGTAAAATATCCAACGGTTGATTCATCTGTATATGCCCATAACGCATTAGTTATTTCAGAGTTTGCCGATGAAACACCAACTATAGTTGCCCAGATAACTTCATCCATAGATTCTGAAGTTTTAATTAAGTTATCAAGTTCAATTTCCCTACCACGTTCAATAAAATCTTTTGCACCAGTAGAAATTGAATTTAAGAGGATTTCAGTTCTACTAACCAAGGCATCTGTTAGGTTTTTCTTTTGTGTATCGATCATAAAACTTGCTAAAGGCAAACTTATTAAGGCAATTACACCTACAATTAGTGCAATAATAGCAACAGTGAATTTAACTTGTAAACCAATTCCTTTCTTTTTCATATTTCTAATCCTTAAAATATCTTTCTCTTTTAAAAATGGTGTTCCATGAGCAAGTGCTTTTGCATCATGAACTAATCTTTTACTCTCTCGTGAAATTAAAATTAATCTAATAAGAGTTATAATAAACACTAATATTGCAATTGTAATAGCTAATATAAATATAACAAGTTCAAATGAAATTGAAATTGATTTTGGTTTAACTCTCTGCCAAACTTCTTCGTAACCTTCTGTAAAATCTCCAAATTTAATTGTACCTGTCGATTCTACTTTAATTATTGGATTACTAAAGAATGTTCCTCTAATTGGGTGTATTATTCCAACTCTATAAACTCCACCCTCTATCTCATCTAAATTAGGACCTTCAATTCTTCTATCAGTAACTACATTAAATACTTCTGAATCATATTTGAATGTATAATCGTAGGGTTCTACACCGTCTTTATCTAATATTACAGTTGTAACATCACCACCAGATTTAAATCCTCTACCATGTATTGTTGTGATTAACTCACCATTCTTATTTTGTGAATAGTTTATAAAAGAGATATAGGTAACAGGGATATACTTATTAAGTTTAAATATAATTGCTTCTGGATTACCTATATTTCCAGCAATATCTTTAGCTTGTACTGTTAAAGCGTAATAACCATCATCTATATTATTAAAACTATAAGATTGAGTAGGAGTATAATTATTTGATTTCTTTGTTTTACTTATATCAAATGTATCTTGTTCATAACTAAAACCTAAATAAGTTAGAGTATGTGAAAATCCCACTACATCATCATCAAAACTATCCCATAATAATGATTCTGAATTTGAAATTAAGAACCCTTTTTCATCTGACTTAATCTCTGGAAACTTTATATTATCTGGAGGGGTAATATCAAATGTATAGACATATTTTCTTGATTCGGAAAGATTTCCAGCATTATCTTCAGCGTAAATACTAAATATATATTCACCATCTGTATCCGTGTTTAGAAACTCTGATCTTGTTACATTAGATAATACTCGTTTTTCAAAATTAATAGTGCTATCTTTTTTAAACCAACTATAATAATATCCCTTAATTCCAGATGAATCCTTTGGTTTAGTCCATGTAAATCTAACTGATATTTTATTATCTCTATCTTTATAGTCAGAGATAATTATTGGGCTATCCACATCTTTATCTGGGTTAAGAGCCTGTATTCTACCTCGACTTTGGTTATAACTATCCCTATTTATATTTTGATCTTCCCAGTAAATACGCAGAGTATTATTAAATTGAATGAAATCACCAAATACAGATAAATAATTTCTATCGTCACTAATTATATTTTCAATCCAAAAACCAGACAATTTGTCTGGTGATGCCATAACAACATCATTAGAACCAAGTTGGTTATCAAACCATAAAAGATAAAATTCACTGTTAAATTCAAATCCTCTAGGTCTACTACAGCTTCTTGAACCTGTTGTAATTTTTTCAATATTTAGTAATTTTGGATCTTTATTAGAATCAGAAAATTCTGAATAATATATTTTTGAAGATTCATATCCATAACTACGTTCCCAGGTTAAACCTAGTTTACCTTCCCTGGTAGTAAAAGATGCCCTTTGATTATCAAATTCAGTATAAATCTCATTACCTGTACCTGTAATAAATTCATCTGTATCAGTTAATATATAATCTTCACCCCAATCAGAATCTGTAGGAGATTTAGTCTTAGCGAACAGTTGGAAATTATTATTTTGATTATTTGAAGTAATAATTGATTGATAAACAACGTACTCTCTATTATTAAAATATTTATAAATTGGTAAATAACTTTGATCAGATATTGTATTAATAAACTCACTATTCTCATTCCATAAAATTCCATTATCACTCATAGTATAAAAAATCGATAATGCTCCAGATTCTAAAACTATTTCTGAACCATCTTCTTGTTCTACAGTAGTTAAATCTTTTAAATGAGAAACAAATAAAATGTACCCCAAAGACCCATTATCACCTCTATAATTTATAGTTGGTGCTAATACAGCCCTATCATACTTTATTGTTGTAAGTTTTTTTAAGTTTGAATCCAAATTGCTAAGATTATATATTTCAATCTCATTATAGGCCCCTGAATCCCCTTTTGAATATGCTATTATTAGATCACCATCACTATTTGTATCCATACTATAGTTTCTAATTGGAGTACTTCCGTAAAACTCAACAGGTTCAATATTATGTTTTATCTCTTCCCAAACATATCCATCTTTGCTTTTTTTAATAACGAGACTTGAAATACCACCACTGTTATTTGGAAAGTAACTAACATTTTGCCATGCGCTATATATAAAAGTATCACTTGATTTAAAACTGGAAAAAAATGATATTCCATCACTTATAACTTCTTTATCTGCCCAAAATAAGTTCTGGGAATAGGCTGAGTTTATCATAAGTAACAATAATATAGAGATTAAATATCTCTTCTGTATATTTCCCATCTTTAGATAGTTATTTCTTCCCCTATTTTAACTTCGACCCTGTTGATAAGATCCTTTAACTTTGGATAGTTTTTATTTTTTCTATTTGCTTGCAAAATTATAATTATTTTATCTTTAGCATCATAAAATCGTTCATTTCTAAAATCGTTTAGTGCATCTCTATATAACTTATCTTCAGTCGGCTCTAATTGGAAATTAGACTCCTCACCTAACATTACTAAAATATCATCTATTACTACTGGAATGTCCTCGTTACGTGGATTTAATGTAAGTGCTGCTTTTAAATCTATTAAAATAAGATCTAATGCATCTGTATCTGTTTGATTTGTATTAGAAAGTTTCCCCTTAGCAATATTAAAAAGATTATTACTAGCTCTAATATTTTGTGTATCAACAGGCAATCGTTTAAAACCTAAAGCGACTTCAGAAATATCTATAAGCCTTTTAACATTAACTTTTTGGTTTTCTTCAGCAATTTTATATAAATCCTTTAAACTTAAATAAGATTCGTTTATAACTTTTTTATTTTCATCGTTTGATATTCTTTGACTTGCTGACTGATTGGACTGCTTATAAAATCGTTCTAATAAATTCCGTCTTCGACTTCCAGATAATCTAGGCCTTGGCAGATATGCATCTATAACAATTGCTTCGTAGTTTCCTAAAGTAGCCATAACTGTACTAGTAGCTAATGATTTATTGTTTTCTATGGCTCTAACAATATCATTTCTATACCCAATAAAACTATTACTAAAAGTAGCTTTAAATGCTTCAGGATCTTTTGATTTTAAAACTTGTAACCGTAAAAATCGAGCTCTCTCATTTAATGCTCTAACCTGTAGTACTTTTTCTAAATAACTATCTGCAATAGCAAAAGATTTTAATTTTTCAACCTTATTTTCTTGTAATAATCCGGTTCTATAATAATTTTCTGCAAAACTTATATAACCAGCAAGAATACTATATAGTGGTTCTGTAATTGATAAATATCTACCAGACTCAATATCCAATGCATCTCTAATTAATGCTAACCAATATGGGATTTCAGGGTGAGAATCAACATTAGTTCCTGCCCATTTAAGTTCAGCTTCTTTAAACAAATTTGATGCAGGAATATAAGCTCCTTCTAAATATTGGGCTTTTCCACTTGTTATTAACTTTCTAACATCTCTAATAACAATCCTAGCCTCTTCTTGGTTAATATCTTCGGATAAATTGTAAAACAGAGGAATTAGTTCATCTATAACATAACTATTTTTACTATAGGATATAGCAACCTCTGATACGTTAATTCCATTATCTATAAAACTACGGGCTTCGTTAAATTTTTCCTGTCTAAAAGAATTTAGGGCACTATTATACAGTGTTGTTCCCCTATTTTCTGACTCTTTAGATAAAGTAATCTTATCGATAGCATTTGTAGAATAAGTTATTAACGATTCCTTATTACTATTTGCTAAACCAAATGCATTTGAAACACTTTGATATCTAAGATTAAAATTATTGTTAGATTTTATGTAAGATTTTTCATTTTCAAATTTATTAATGTAGTTCTCAATTTTATCAACAAAGGTTATATATTCATCTTCTATTTTAGTTAAATTAGTTAGGGCTGTCTCGGGATTATATGTTGTTAAACTACGCTGATCTGTATTATTTATACCAAAATATACATCTATAACCTCTTCTAAATCTGTAGGTAGTGCCGCATTTGCAATAACTTCTCCCATAGCATCAATATCACTATTACCCTGATCGATATCGAAACCAAAAATATCTACATAATAATTGCTTGTTATTTTATCTACTAGTAATATTTCCTTATCTATAAATAGATTTTTTACTCTGCTATATTCTATCTGTAAATTAGAGACTAAATTAGGTGCATTGGCATAAGTTAATACATCTCTGTTTGATATCTTATTAACCTCTATGGACCATAATTTATTTTCCTCTTCTATTTCACTCATTTGTGAAACTATAAAAGTACGATAATTTTCAAGGTCACTAATATTTGAATCATCATCTACACCTTTTAAATAATTTGCTAATCCGATATAAGATTTAATGACCTTTGTTCCAATTTGAGAATCACCAATATAGTTATATTTATTTATTAAAGTATCCGCATTTGTTATGTTGAAATTATCATCAATTTTTATAAATGACTTCCATAAAGAAGCACTGCTATTTAAAGCGCTATAACTATTTATGATGTTATTAAAACTTTTTATAGCTTCATCATAATTAGCTGAATTATATAAATTAACAGCTAACTTAAAATCTAAATCTATTTTTGTATCAATTTTTGTAATTATATCATCGATATAAATAGGGTATAATTTATTTATTAAATATATAAATCCTTCTTCAGTATTTTTACGGCCTGATAATGTTAAAGATGCATAGGATATAAACTTACTTGGTGTATCATCAGTAGTAAGTCTTGTAAACAGATCATTGTATTGTTCTAGTTGTTCTTTTCTTTTATAATAACTGTTTAATATACTTGGAATAACCTTAAATATTTTCAATTTATTATCTAAAACATCTTTATCTATAACTTCTGATTGAATAAGTTTAATACTTTCATTATATGATTCTATAAATATTTCTAAATTTAATTTTAAATCTTCAGTTTGACTTGTTATTAAATCCCTCTCTTTAAATGAACTATTCCTTAAGGTAGCATAATATCGATCAACAGGTAGATCCTGATCTATATTTTCTAAGTCAATTTCTTCTAAACTATCTGTGGAACTAGTTTCAATTAATAGATCAAATTCATCTGAATGGAAATCTAAACATAATAGATATTTATCTAAAGCTAGATTAAATTCTTTTGCTTCTAAATGAACAAGAGCTTCATCCATATATTCTTTAAATCTTTTTTGATTAATAACAAATTGTGTACCGGACCTAGCATTTTTTAGTAGTTTTTTAGTTAAATCATCTGGATAAGGATTTTTTTCATCAAACTCTTTTAGAAGTTTCTCAGCGGTTTCAAAATCTTGGTTGTCATATAAGGCTGTAAAAAATTCGTCTAAAATGGCATTGCTTTCTTCCCTTTTTGTTTTAATTTCATCTATAAGTATTTGAACATCGTAGATAGCTTTAGGATTCTCAGCTGCGTATGAATATAACATTGCAAGAGCTTCATTATATTTTTTATCTTCTATTAAAGTATTGGCTATTTCTAGAGTACTTTCTTCTCCACTACCTTTAGAATAGACAAGAGTAGTAGATAAGAATATAATTAACAATAATATTAATAATTTCTTCATCTATTTAAGAACTCCTGTCAAGATTTGTTTTATAATATATAATATATATGACGATAGTTTCATTATATGTATTTACGGCACATTGTGGAAGGGAATTAACTACGGGGGATAATGAAAAGACTCATTTTTGTATTAACATTTAATTTTCTCATTTGTTTTCTCTTTTCAGAAGAGACTGAAGAACTTTATAACACAATGTATGAGCTTTTCGTAGATGATTCTGGGATAAATGATAATAGTGGTTTAAATGCTTTTTTAACGTTATATATACCTCCTGGTGGGAAATATGAAGGTATGGGAACTGCTTTCACAGGAATGCCAAATGACATAGGATTCTTTAATGCAAATCCATCGGTTAGTTCCAGATTAGATATTTCAGAAATCTCTTTTTTTCATAATGAATTCATTGAAGATGTAACTATGGAAACAATAGCTTTTACTGGTAGAAATGGTGATTTAGGTTATGGTTTTCAGGGAAAATGGTTACATGTTGGATTTACTGGAGTTAATGACTGGGCTGAAAGAAGTAATTCGGGAATTTACTCAGAGTTTATTTTAAAAAATAACGTATCTGTGAATTTATTAAGAGGTTTTGATTTTTCAGGAATATCACTTGGAACAAGTGTAAACCTTGCCTATAGAAGTGTTCCAGATGTATATGACCATCTGGATGTAGATGACCAATCATCCCTAGCTCTTTTTTTTGATATTGGAGTTTTAACAGAGTTTAATCTTTTTAAATTTTATAGTTCTAGAAATAGAAATTTTTCTATTGGTCTATCAGCAATGAATATAGGTCGGGAGTTTATAGACGGCCCTGACCCACTTCCATCTTCTGCAAATGTAGGATTCGCCTATTCACCTATAGAATTATTAACTCTCTCTTATGACTTAGCCTATAAATTTAATCTACATGATGGCCCTGCTCTTGATGCAGATGGAAATTATGAATCATTTGAATGGAATATTTCTGAAGGAGAGGGATTCCACCACGCATTTGGATTTGATGTTAAAATAATCGATATTGCTTCTATTCATGGAGGTTTTTTATATAGAACAAGTAGCCCAAGAATTACAATTGGTACTGAAATTAACTATCGTAAAAAACATGGTGAAAGTGTGAAAGTTGAAAGAGAAGTTGAAGAGTCTAAAAATGAGTTTATATTTGCAATCAATTACTCATTAGATTTGTTACCTGAAACTCCATTAAATCGTTACAGTATAGAAATGAAACTTAATCTTGGTGACTATCAGAGGATGGAAAAAAGAGAGCAAATACAAGAATTGTATGTAAAAGGACTACAACTTTTCTCAGAAGGCAAAATAAATGATGCTATAAAAATATGGGAAAAGTGTATTAAATTAGATGAAAAATTTGACCCTGCAATTAGAATGAAGGATCTTGCTGAGCAATCTCTTGAATTACAAACAACAATTAAAGACAAAGAGACAATAGAATAACTTTTTTAAATCATTGACTCTAAAATCTCAGGTTTATTAAAAAGTTTTGCGTATGCCTTAGCAGACATACCTAAAAAATCTTTAATCTCATAATCAGCACCAGCGCTTAATAAATAATTTGATAACTCAATATCACCATGACCTACAGCTAAAATTAGTGCAGTTTGCCCATTTTTACTTTGACACTCTAAATCTGCACCTTCTGAAACAAGTAATTTTACAGAGTCCATATAACCAGATGATGATGCATCCATAATAGGAGTGTTATTTCTATCGTCACTAATAGCATTTATATCAGCTCCAAGATCTATTAAGAATTTTACAATCTCTAGATGATTGCTTCTTATTGCTAGACATAAAACTGGAACACCTTTTGAATTTCTTGTTGAGCAAGAAAAACCAGCGTCTATATACTTCTTTACAATACTAACATGACCAGAAACAATGCACTCTCCTAATGAGTCGTCACTTAAAGCAAAACCCATATCAATTAAGTGGTTTCGAGCCTCTTCTTTCTTTTGTACCTTACTCCAACGCACAGATTCAATTTCTGCATAGGATTGAACTTCATTATATCCCTGACCGTTTGGATATTTTGAAAATAGTTTAAAATTACTATCATCATTTTCTGTAAAATAAAAAAAACAGCCTTTATTGGAACCTGATAGATAACCTAATAAACCTGCTAACCAGGCTTCTTTAAAACATTCCGAAGATATGATGATTATTAAATGAGTATAGTTATCTAGAACTGAATATATAGTAGCTAGTTGATCTAAAGTCCAACTTCTGTTAATCATGCTTGCATCTACTTTTATATTTTGAGAATTAAATATTTTAAAAATTCTTTTTAATACATATCTATCATTTTCAGGATAAAGTATTAAGCTTTTCAAATTGACTCCTATTTAAATAGTCCATAAAAAAGATTATAATATGATATGGATAAAAAATCAAACAATTCAAACAACTTGAAGTCTTATACAAGAGAGTTAAGAGATCTTGTACTCAATAATAAAATAACTTCATTAAATGATTTAACAATATTAAAAAATAAGCATAAATTAGAAGTTGAAGATTTAGATAAAATAGATGAACTAGCCAATTTAAACTACGATTCTGCAAAAAATGATTTTGAGTTTGGGGATTGGAACAAAGCATTAACGAATATTGAAGAAGCTATGTATAAAACTCCATTTAATAGTAATATTCTTGAATTATATTATATGATTTTAGCTGAGAAAAACAGAGTAATTGGTGATGACTCAACTGATTTAGAATCCCTAGATTTAGTAATAAAAAAAATAAAAATTGTTGATAAAAAGTTATATAGAAAATTAAAAAAACTAAATAACAACAAAGTAAAAAAAAAGATAAAAAAATTATGGTTATTAATATTTCTATTACCAATTATTATAATGTTATTCGTTATTTTTGTTCCAAAACAATCAAACAATATAACTACAAATTATAGCACTAATAGCAATTTATCCCCTGGTGAAATTAAAACAGAAGTTAAAAAGTTTTATCATACTTCTGAACCACATATTGTTATTATTGAATCCAAAATGAATCAAGGTACTAATAATTTTTTACACGAACTTAGCTTTGAAGTAGTATCTGAAACCGAAAATATTTTATATTTAGAAGGTTTTGTAAAATGGTTTGATAAAGATAATAATATTTTAATTAATGAAAAGTTCTCTACTCCACAATTGATAGAATATTACAAAAATGAAACTATACCATTTAGTATAACCAAAAGTGCTCTAAGAAATAGCCCTAATATATCTCTTATATTGATTGAGATAACAAAGATAGAATCAGCACCTGGGAAAGAGAGAGAAAAACTTAAACCTTTAGAATTTATATTACCTATTAATATAAAAAGAAAAATTGAAATTCACGAGATAGAATATACAATAACAACAGGTGTGACTTCTAATTATTTGACATTTGCAGTTTTATTAAGTAATAAAAGTAAGGAACAAATAAATATTTTTGAGGGACAGCTAGAGTGGTATGATGAGTTCAATATTCTTAAATATGCTAAAAATATTAAACTAATGACTAAAAAGGATTTACCTTTAAAATTTGGAGAAAAGAGGGTAATATACAAAATATTTGAACTAGATGGTGTCGTTACACAGAATTATCGATTCAATATTCTAGATATAAATTAATCAATTTGTTTGTATATTTTTTTTAGTTGTTTATAATAAAATTCAGGATCAAGTTGAGTATTGTTATATGCAACAATTTCACCTATAGATAACCTGCACTCCTCTTCCAATAGGTTAATTTCATCATATAGCTTACTTTCTCTTAAAGTTTTATTTTGATTTTTTAGTTTCATTTGTTCACTAAAGTTTAGTGCAGTGATTGCTTTTTTCAGATAATAATGACCATTAAGCGCTTCTGAAAAACCCGGGTCTTCTCTTAACTTTAAATAAAAATCAAACCAACTATTCATTACTCTTTGAGAGGATAATGTTATATCTTTTTCTACTGCTAGTAGATGATCCAATTGTTCAATAGATAGGTTCTCTTTAACATCCATGTTGAGTCGACTTTGAACTAACTCTATATATGCTTTTTGTTCAGTTACATATGTACTAGCTTCTTTCACAGTATTTTGTAATAGAACAGGCTTTTCTTCCCAATTATCAACAGATTTACAGCTGAATATAAGTAATAGTATAACAACATAGCTTTTTTTCATAAATAATTATATCAATAGTGTTGTGATAAAACAATTAAAAATCCTTAAAAAAAAGACTATCAGCAGTTGAATAAAAAAATGATGTACTGTTTTCAGATTTATAGTGATAAGAATCTCCAAATATATTTTCTTTTAAAAAATATTCACTCATCTGTATTCCATGAACATTAAAACTTTTAAACATTGATCCATTTTCTGAATTAAATTGCACTACTATTACATTATTGTTTGTTTCAATTATTTTATTTGCAGAATAACTACTACCCTTTTTTATAAGTTTAAAACTTTTTGTAACTTCACCACTTTTATTTACAATATATATAACATCGAATAATAGTATTAACATCTTATCTGATATAATTTTTATATCAAGTATATCGTTCTTAAACTGATATATTGGCGTATGTTGTTTATCCTTTATATTGTAGAAAAATAGTTTACTGTCATCAATAAAATAGATTATTTTATCATTAAATACTGTTATGCCCCTAGGAAAATATTCACCTAGATCAATAGAGTGATTTTCTAAGACTTCTAGTTTATTATTCAATAGAAAATAATTATATTTGTAATTACTGTGTTTAGTATTAACATAGTTTTTTTTACTTCTAATAAATATCGGTTTTGCATTGTTTTCAATTTTAAAGATTGACCCGTAGCTACTTTTGTCCCGGATAAACTTAATATAGTTAGTTCTTAGTAAATTGTTAAAACTTTCAGCAATTATTTCTTGCCCTTTATTCTCGTAAAAAACCGTTAACTGATTTTTCTGATTAACTAATTTTATAAAATTTGCTTGGACATCTGTATTTGTATACTTATCAAGTGGATATACATTAATTAGTTCACCACTATCTGAAATATAGTTTAAAGTAATTATATTATTAAAATTTGTTAAATTGGCTAAAAAAACAAAATTATTATTTTCAAGTTTTATTATTTCAGAAACACCACTATATAGATTTAATTCATTAACCTTATAACTTTTTGAACAAGAGGTAATTAATATAAGAATTATACATATAGAATAACATTTCACAAAAATATATTATCATATAGAAACTATAGGCGCTATAAAAAAAGAATTGATGTATTAAAGGTAATGAAATATTATTGAAATAGGGGAATAAAATGAAAATAAAAGAGTTATATAAAGATGCTGATTATGAAACACAAATGAAGGCTCCAATTTTAAAAGTATTAAACATAGGCCTTGCAATAGCAATGCTCCCAGTTTTACTTAATAATATTGTCTCAAAAAATTATTTAGTATTTGGATTATTTTCTTTAATAATTGTTGCAATGTTAATTTCGTTATTTTTATTACATAAAAAAAAGTATCAACTAGCTTGTTCATATACAATATATACTTTTGCTGGAATTATTGTTCTTTCAGGTTTGATGAATAAAATTAATGGGGAACAACATTTTATGGTTTATGCAAGTATTGGTATAATGTTAGTGATATTAAGTACTGTATTTTCTAATACCATAAAACAACATAAAATTATAATAATCTTTTATTCAGTCTTTTATTTTTCAGATATTATTAGAAGAATTATGTTTAAAGAAGTAACTGAATTAACACGAACATTACAACAACAATTAACAGCCCCTTTAGTAATATATGTAATCTCCTTATTATTACTTATTAAATATGGAATTATTGTATCCAAGACAATTTCAGATACTTTAGATAAAATTACAGAGAGCGAAGAAAAAGAAGATAAATTAAAAGAAATTATTGTGCAATCTAATTCTCAATTCAAACAAACTAATAAAATAAAAGATAATATTGAAGAAGCTACAAATAGTGTAACAACAATTGAAAATAGTGTTAATCAAGTAAAAGACAAAGTAACTTCTCTAAGTACACAATTCCATATTTCAGAAGAGTCTTTACAGCAAATTTCTGAAAGTGTATTAACTCTTGAAAAGATTTCTGATAGTACTTCTGCTAACATTGTAGAAACTAGTGCATCTTTAGAAGAAATGGTTGCTTCTATTAAAAATGTTTCAAATATTATAAATAATAAAGTTGTTGCGGTTGCTAAATTAAAAACAACTGCAGATACAGGAGCTGCTGTTATAAGTAAAACGAAAGACTCATTCCAGCAGGTAATTGATCATATTGATAACATAAAAAATATGACTACGACTATATCAAAAATCTCTAGTCAAACAAATTTATTAGCCATGAATGCCGCAATTGAAGCTGCACATGCAGGTGAAAGTGGTAAAGGATTTGCAGTTGTAGCAGATGAGGTTAGAAAACTAGCAGAATCAAGTGCTATGAATGTAAAACAGATTAGTGAAACATTAAAAGAATTAATATCTGCAATAAATACTACTGATAAAAATGTGCAAAATAGTGGTGATGCTTTTATATCAATTAGTGAAAATGTTAAAGATGTTGATGAAGCTATGCATGAAATTAATACTAGTGTAAATGAACTGTCAGTTGGTAGTGATGAATTATTAGGTGCAACATCAAGTATGAATAATTTGACCGCTCAAGTTAATGATGCTGTAAAAGTAGTACAAATTAATGATGATAAAGTAATGAAGAACTTCTCAGAAATGGGAAGTTTTGTAGTAACCTTAAATAGTAGTATGGATGAAATCTCTAATGGGAATAAAACTGTACACAACGAGATGGTTAAGTTAACACAGATGTCCGAAGAGTTATCAAACTATGCAGAAAAGCTTGGTGATGAGTTAAATGAAGTATAGATTATATTGAAGAATTAATTTCTTCTTCTTTCCATTTTGAAATAATAGAATTTATTTCATCAGATTCCAAGTTATTATTAAGAGCATCTTTAAAATACATTTCTAGATGCTCTTTAGGAATATCATATAATTTAGATATGGTATCAGGTTCATCTATCATAAAACCGTCTTCTTCTAAAGATATGATCATACCACCACATTCGTTATATATACTCAAAGCTTCTTTAAATTCTTTTACAGGTGGGAAATAAGTGATCCCTTTTGATTTAAGCATTTCATCTTCTTTATACTGACGACTCAAAATTTACCTCTTGATAATAGGTCTGGTTCTTTATTTTTATTTATTAGTTTATTATCGTTTTTTAAAATCAAATAAGTTATTGATATAAAAAACAGTATAAACATTGGTAATCGTAATAAATAAAGATATGGAACTAGAAAAGATAAACCTAATACTAATGCAAATGTACCTTGTAATACTGTTAATTTTCCATAAATCTTTTTTTGAATAAAAAGTGTTACAGCAAAATAAATTAATGATACAGAAAATAGAAAATTAGGTAAAAAAATTAGGAGATAAGAGATATCATTTAAAGATACAAACCGATCTATAAGCTCTGTCAAAACAAGAATTGAATAAAAAAGAGCTACAAAAAATGATGCTGAAAAAAGAATATATCTATCATTTAATTTTGAATATTTTAAAAAACCAATAAAAAGTCCTATTGAATATAAAATTAACATTATATAAGGAACAATAAAAACAATAACAGAAGGATTTTTGGGACTATTAACAACCATCTCTTTAAAAATAAAAGATAAAAGAAAGAGTATTCCAGATAAGAAAGAGTATTTATATTTCCATTTTTCCATTGTTAGTCTACCTCAATTAAGAAATAAGTAGCTTCAATTTTATTTAATATAGCAGAAACTGTTTTCCCTATATTTTTTGAAGCTTTACTAACGCTTTTTTTGTCAGAAGATAATTTCTCAATTAAAAAATTCTCGATTGAACTAATTATATTTTGAGTTGATTGTTCTAAGTTCTCAGAATCAAAAGCAATTACTTTAGTTTTTAATCTAACTTTATCAGATTTATTATAATCATTAACAGAAAATATAATAATTTTGCCAGTTGAATCAGTTAACTCAAGCAATGAATAATCTGTGAAAGGTATATTTATTTTATTTGTAACTTCACCTCTAATAGAAACGACTGTCCCAGCATATTTTACTGGTTCATCTTTTAAATTTTCAATTGTAGTAACACATGATAACAAAGAAAAACTAAGTAGAATTAATATTATTTTTTTCATTTTATACTCCATAAAATACCCAGAGTATACTCTGGGTACATTTTTATTATAAGGTAATTTCTACATTCATAGATGGTAGTGGTCTAACCTTAATCTCATTATTAATTAAGTGATCAATACCCTCTACAGCAGCTTCTGCGGCACTGATAGTTGTAGTATATGGAACTTTAAGCTTAACGGCTTCAGTACGTATGTAACCGTCAGCAACCTCTGATTCACTACCCATTGGAGTGTTTATTAAAAGAGATATTTTACCACTAGCTAAATAATCAACAGCATGTGGATGTCCTTGATGAAGCTTTTGTATAACTTCAGCTAATACACCGTTTTTATATAAGAAATTAGCTGTTCCTCTTGTTGCAGCTATGCTAAAACCTAACTTAGACAATTTTTTTGCAGCAGGTAAGACAGCTTCTTTATCTTTATCATTTACTGATATAAAAACAGTTCCTGATGTTGGTAGAGTAGCCCCTACAGATGCCTGAGCTTTACTAAAAGCTTCTCCAAAAGTATCACCAGTACCTATTGCTTCACCAGTAGATTTCATTTCTGGCCCTAATACTGGGTCTATCATATCAAATCTATCAAATGAAAATACAGCTTCTTTTACAGCCCAACCACAAGTACATTTACCAATTGCTACACCAGACTCACCAACAAGACCTTGTTCCTGTAAGTTTGTTCCTTGCCATACACTAACAGCAGCGTCAACCATATTAATACTTGATATTTTAGATAAAAATGGTACCGTTCTACTTGCTCTAGGGTTTACTTCAATAATGTATAAAACATCATCTTTTGATGCAAACTGTATATTCAAGAATCCTTTTACTTGGATTTCTTTTGCTATTTTAACAGCAGCATCAACCATCTCTTGTTCAATTTTTTTATTCGATTTATATGGAGGGAATACACATGCAGAGTCACCAGAGTGAATACCAGCAGCTTCAATATGTTGCATAATTCCACCAACATAAACATTTTCACCATCAGAAACTGCATCTAAATCATATTCAAATGCATTTTCAAGAAACTGATCAACTAAAACTGGTTTTTCTTCTGAGATATCAATACCTTTATGTGTGAACTCTTCTAACTGCTCATCAGAATAAGCAATAAACATACTTCTTCCACCAATTACAAACGATGGTCTTAAAAGAACTGGATAACCAATCTCTTTAGCATATTTTTTAACATCTTCAAAATTTCCTGCCATCCTATTTTCAGGTTGTCTTAAGCCTAGTTTTCTAACTAAATCTGCAAACAGTCCCCTATCTTCAGTATCAAAAATACCTTTTACACTTGTACCTAAGATATTAGCACCATAAGCTTCTAGCTCTTCTGCCATGTTTAAAGGTGTTTGACCACCTAATTGAACAACAATGTCCTTAACACCCTCTTTATCCATTATAGATTTAACATATTCAGGTGTTAATGGTTCCATATATAGTCTGTCAGATATTTTAAAGTCAGTTGAAACTGTTTCAGGATTTGAGTTAACAATAATTGTTTTCCGACCTTTTGCTTTATAAGATAGTGTACTCATGGTACAGCAGGTATCAAACTCTAAACCCTGTCCAATTCTATTTGGACCTGATGCTAAAATCATTACAGAATTGTCTGATAACTGTCCACCTTCATTTATCTCACCATAAGTTGAATAGAAAAAAGGTGTTTGTGCTGTAAACTCACCTGCACATGTATCAACAAAGTGATAACTTGGAACAATACCCATATCTTTTCTTTGGGACTCTATGTCTTTTGACTCTTTTTTAGTTAATTCTGCAATTCTGGTATCTGATATTCCAGCTTTTTTAGCTTCTTCTAAGAGTTCTGCAGTCAGTTCCTGTGTCTCAATTTTTGTCTCTAACTCTAAAAGTTGACACATCATATATAAGAACCATCTGTCATAACCTGTAACTTTATTAAGCTCAATTACTGCGTCTGGACCTTTTTGTTTTAATACAGTATAAATTGCAAATATTCTTCTTGGGTGAGCAGATCTTAAAATTGTCTGTATTTCGGCATCTGAAAGATCTTTCATCTCTGTAATTCCATCGTATCCAAATTCTGCAGCTCTAATAGCTTTATTTGTAGCTTCTAATGCTGTTCTACCCATTGCTAAAGATTCACCAACACTTTTCATTTGAGTACCAAGTGCAGAATATGCTGTAGGAAATTTTTCCATCTCAAATCTAGGAACTTTTACAGCACAATAATCTAAAGCTGGTTCAAAACAAGATGCCGTAACACCTGTTATTTCGTTCATTACTTCATCTAATGTATAACCTACGGCTAATTTAGCTGAACATTTTGCAATTGGAAAACCTGTAGCTTTTGAAGCTAAAGCTGATGATCTTGATACCCTTGGATTCATCTCAATAACAATCATTCTATCTGAATCTGGTTTAGTTGCAAATTGAACATTTGAACCACCACAATCAACACCAACTTCTCGTAAGATATCGATAGAACCAGTTCTCATTTTTTGATACTCTTTATCAGATAATGTTTGAGCAGGTGCAATAGTTATACTATCTCCAGTATGAACACCCATAGGATCAATATTTTCAATTGAACATACAATGATAGCGTTATCGTTTTTATCACGCATAACTTCCATTTCATACTCTTTCCAGCCGATTAAAGACTCTTCAACAAGAGCGGAACCTACAGGAGATTCTGCAAATGCCCTAGTCATAATTCTTTCTAATTCTTCTCTGGAAAAAGCAATGTTTCCACCCATCCCACCTAGTGTAAAAGAAGGCCTGATTACTAATGGAAAACCGATCTCTTCTTCTAAAGCAATAGCTTCTTCAATTGTTGTTGCAAGAACAGAATAAGGAGAGTCTAAACCAACTTTCTCTACAACTTTCTTGAACAGACCTCTATCTTCAGCTTTCATAATAGATTCAATTCCGGCACCTATAATTTCAACGCCGTATTTTTCTAATATACCTTTATTGTTTAGGTCTATAGTTAGGTTTAATGCAGTTTGTCCACCCATAGTAGATAAAATAGCATCAGGTCTCTCTTTTTTAATTATAGCTTCTACATAATCAGCTCTTAGCGGTTCTACATATATAGCATCTGCAATACCAGGGGATGTCATAACAGTTGCAGGATTAGGATTAACTAATATAACATTATACCCCTCTTCTTTTAATGCTGTTACAGCCTGAGTACCTGAATAATCAAACTCACAAGCTTGTCCAATTACAATTGGCCCTGAACCTACTACTAATATTTTCTTAAGATCTTTTCTAGCTGGCATTATTTTAACCCCTTAATAAATGAATCGAATATCCACTCTGAGTCTTCAGGACCTGGAGCAGCTTCTGGATGGAACTGACAAGATTGAATATTTAATTCTCTGTTAACTATTCCTTCAATAGATTTATCATTAGCATTAACTAACCATACATCTACTCCTTTAGGTAATGTTTTTTCATCAACAGCAAAACCATGGTTCTGAGAAGTTACAAAGACTTTTCTAGTAAACTCATCTCTAACAGGGTGATTTCCACCATGATGTCCAAACTTCATTTTAAATGTTTTAGCACCTAATGCTAAAGATAAAATCTGATGACCAAGACATATACCACATAACTGAACTTTTCCAATTAAATCTTTAACGGTTTCAATTTGATCTGTTAACATTGCCGGGTCACCAGGACCATTAGATAACATAATTAAATCTGGATTAAGAGATAACATCTTGGTTGAACTTGTCGTAGATGGAACTATTGTTACTTTACAGTCCCTTTTTACATATTCTCTTACAATATTTGCTTTCACACCGCAGTCGTATAAAACAACATGTGTTTTACCTTTAGGGTTTTCTATTACAACAACCTCTGTACCAACCTCTTCTACAAGATTTCTTCCAGCCATTGATGGAAATGTATCTAAATAATTTAGAGTCTCTTTAATCTCTGGGTCTTCTAAAGTAATACCATTTTCAGGTTTTACAATAACTGCATTTAAACTACCTTCGTCTCTTAATTTAAGAGTTAAAGCTCTAGTATCTATATCTGTTATTCCAAACTTATTATTTTTTTTAAGAAATGTTGAAAGAGTTTTTCTTCCTGGTCCTATTGGACCATCATAATAACTTCTAGCAATAAAACCACTAGGTTTAACACCACATCGTCCACTATCTTCAGGACCGATTTCTGACCAAACATCGTCACAACCATAGTTACCTAAATGGGGATATGTCATTAAAACTAGCTGGCCTGTGTATGATGGATCAGTAAGAATTTCATGATATCCTGTCATACTTGTATTAAATACTACTTCTCCAGCTGCAGAATCTATCTTACCTGAAATTAGATCTTTAGAAAGTGGGGCATTTGCTCCAAAACTTTTTCCTTTTAATACTGTTCCGTCTTTTAAAACGAGATAGCAGATACTTAACATTTAGACTCCTCTATATTTATACAGACATTATTGCATATATATGCATCTGTATTCAATTCTGTTTTAAAAAAAACCGCCATTTGGCGGTTAATTAATATTTTCATCATGGTAATCAATTAACGTCGTAACATTAATTCCCTTGAATTTTTCTTTAAAATTCAGGAACGGTAATCCAATTACAGAAAAAATATCTGTAACATCAGCACCTGCTTCATGAAACATAAAAGCGGCGGCCTGGAGTGTTCCTCCTGTGGCCAGTAGATCATCTACTAGCAAAACTTTATCACCTTTATGAATATCAGATTTCTGAACTTCAATTACGGCTTCACCATATTCTAACTTATATGATCTTTTATATAGATCTCCTGGTAATTTACCAGCTTTACGAACTAATACAATAGGTAATCCAAGTTCTTTTGCCAAAGGTGCACCAAATATGAATCCCCTAGACTCAACACAGGCAATTGATGAAAACCCTTTATCCTTATATAACTCTACCATTCTTTTAATAACGAAGCTAAATGCTTCAGGTCTCATTAAAATTCCTGTGATATCATAAAAAAGTATTCCTTCTTTAGGAAAATTGGGTATTTTTTTAACTGCAGAATCTAAATTATAACTCATAATACATCCTTTAAGAATTTGGCTAAATCCTTAAAGATAATATAGATTTTTATTTATAAAATCAAGGGTATCCCCGACGAAAAGCCATAACTCTTGATACTGCTGTTAAAGAAAAATCATCAGATTCTCCTCTTAACAAGTGTCCTGAACCTAAAGCTGCAATCATAGCACCATTATCAGTACATAATGTTAGCGATGGAAAATATGTTTTAACACCATATAATGTTTTTAATCTGGTTCTTAAATAACTATTAGCAGTAACTCCACCACCTGCAACAACTGTCTTAATTCCTGTATCTTTAATGACTCTTTCAACTCGCTTTATTAATACATCGATGGCAACATGCTGAAATGAGGCAGCTATATTTTCAGGGGATTTTTCACTAACTCCATCCCAAAACTTATCTAATTGATTTATTACAGCTGTTTTTAATCCTGAGTAGGATACATCGTATTTATGGTCACCTTTATGCAAACTTGATCGTGGGAAGTTAAAAGATTTTGGATTTCCTTTTTTTGCAAGGTCATCTATTATTTTTCCACCTGGATATCCAAGGTCATAAAATTTTGCAACTTTATCAAAAGCTTCACCACAAGCATCGTCAATGGTTGAGCCAAGAACTTCCATTTCGTCAAATCCAGTTATCTTTGCAATAACAGTATGACCTCCTGAAACAAGTAAGCCAATGTAAGGATATTCTATATCATTTTCAATATGTGATGCATATAGATGTGCTTTAACATGATCAACACCAATTATAGGAATCCCTAAAGAGTATGCCAGACCTTTTGCAAAAGAGACTCCTACTAATAGAGCCCCAGAAAGACCTGGTCTATTAGCAACAGCAATTCCTGTTAGATCATTAGCAGTTATATTTGCCTCTTTTAAAGCTTGTTTTACAACTCCAAAGATCCAATTGGTATGAATTCTAGAAGCTATTTCTGGAACGACACCTTTATAAACTTTATGTTCTTGAATTTGAGTTGCAATTATATTACTTAATACTGTTTTTCCATCTTTAATAATTGAGGCGGCACATTCGTCACATGAACTTTCAATACCTAAAACTAGCACTGCTTTCCCCATAACATTGTGGATATTTGATTTAATGAAGTACCATGTTCCAAAAGTGTTGGAACCATCTCGACTATAGCTTCACCTAATTCACAGCTTAGTGAACCTTCGCACTGTACAGCTGGAACTCTTTTTTTATGTTCTATTTTAATTATTTCAATTCTCACTGCCAATTAACTACTCCTAACATACAATATAACTAAGGGTTGTATAAATGACAAGTATTAGAGAAATCTACTTTACTGATACTTTTTACCAGCAAGTTGCTTATACATCATTTCTGCAATTCCAAATCCCGATGTATCTGCTATTTTTTTTGAATATTCATCATTAAGCATGTCATCAAAAATCTGCTCACCCATGTTTTCTTTTATGAAACCAGACTTATTAACTGTTTTTTTCATAGAATCTAACATCTGCTTTACAAACATTGACTCAAATTCTTTACAAGTCTCTAAAAGTTTCTTATCAGTATCGTCTCTGTTAACACTATCTTGTAGTGCTTTAGCTCTATTAGTAGCTGTAGATAAATTAGGATCTATATTATTTATACTCATAATATTATTTTCGACTCCTTTTTATTAACACATTAATAAAAAAGAGGCACATTAATTGTGCCTCTTAACTAAATAATATTTAGATCAAGCATAACTTGCATAATATATTGTACTAATTCTAAACCAAACTCTTCGGTACTATCATTAATAACTAATTTAATATATTCCCACTCTTCTTCATTAAAAGGGTCATTCGCGATATCATAATTTTCTTCGAATAACTCAAAAACATTAACTAAATGATAAAGAGCCTCTTTATAATCCCTTTCTGAAAATGTAACAAATCTATTAAAAATCTCAGTTGAGACATCCTCTGGCAACATTCTACCACAATCTACAAAAATTGGTAGAAACTCTGACTTAAACTTCTCTAAATCTTTATCAAAATTCTTTTTAAAAACTTTTGATATACTTTTACTATAGTGTTTTGATATATCCATATAACCACCTAATTCATTATTTTTTCTATAACTAATTCAGTTATATCAACATCTGGAGAATACCACAACATTTTTGGATCATCTTTATGCATGATTATTGAAATTCCATTTTGAAGAGCTACTTCTTTCATTGCATCCTGCAACCGATCAGAAAAATCTCCTTTTGTTGAATCAGAAGATATTAAAGCTCTTAATTCATTATTTTTATATCTCACATAATTTTGTAAATTAATCTTTGATATTTGTAATTTACTTTCTAATTCTGCAACAAGTTCTTGATCATCATTATCCCGAGCATCTATGAGATTTTTATCAATATTATCGATCTCAATTTTTCTTTTTGATATTTCATCTTCTATTTTACTCTTATATTCATCAAACTTTCTTGCATCTGTCGATTCTTTACTGAATCGAGTATAAACTTCACTGACATCAACAACACCAACTTTAGTTAAGTCATTATTTGCATTTACATTAAATACAACTGTTAAAAAAATAAATATAACTAATAATTTAATCTTCAAAATTCTCTCCTAGTTCAATAGATAATTTAGGTTAAAAGAAATACCCCATGTTAAATTATCATCAAATATTTTATTGTACTCACTTTCCGGACTCCAATTAATATCACCATCTTCAGTTTGAAATGTTTTGGCAATAAAAAATGAAATAGGCATAATTTGATTTGTAATTCCTATACTTCCACCAAATGAGAATTTAAAGTCATCAATATCAAGCGTTCCTTCATCTTCATCATCAGTCCATACATTTGCTGCATCAAAGAAGAATGTAGATCCAAACATATTTGGAACAATTGGGATATTTAATTCTACCTTTAGATCTAATAATGCTGTTCCACTACCTTCAGATGACCAACCACGACCAACAAACATACCATCAATTTTTGCTGTTTTATCTGCATCTAATAGATCGTATCCAGGTTTTTCAAATATTCTTGTATAAGCACCATGAAGTCTTAAAGATAGTATAAAATCCCAATCTTCATTAACTGGAGTATCTACTAGCTTAAAATAAACATCTGCATTAGAAACTGTTTTTATATAATGGGATTCACTATCTAATGGAAGTATTCCACCAATCGTTAAACCTTGGGAAAATCCATACCCTTCAGTTGTTCCTACAGGACTATCTCTATTATCTAAGACACCTCTGGCCCACCACTTATCAGAAAACTCCCATTCTTCAGATTCTCGTTCTCTATATTCTGTTTCGTATGGTACAAAATCGTTATCATAAACATAAGTGTCCAAAGATATAGAATAACCACTGGATGCTCTAACACGCCCTAAATCTGTATACCATAAATGTCCACCGGAAATAGCCAAAGAAATATCATACTGATGTAAATCTTCTTCATCTTCGTCGATTTCATTACCTTCATCTTCCCACGCTTCATACTCTTCAAAAGAAGATATTCCAGTAAGAATTGGATATTCAAGACCTTCAGAGTCTTCCCCTGCTAACTCAAGCATGTCCTCTTCAGAATGGGTGAAAGACAGTGAACCTCCACCAAAGAATTCAGTATTAAATATACGTGGTTCATTGTATTCTAAAGAAAATGATTGGGTATCTAAACCAAGATTTAAAGTACCTCCAAAAGTTCTTCCCATACCCATAAAGTTTAAATCTTTTAAACTAAATGTTAAAGCTGGTTCAAAATCAGCTCCAGTAACAGTAATACCACCCATTAAAGTAAGTGTTCGAGCTTCTTCAACTTCGAATACAAGATCCATATTACCATCTTCAGTTTTTTCTAATTGAGGAACAACATTGGTAAATATGCTAGTACTCATAATATTACTTAAAGCACTCCATACCTCTTTTCTACTAAAAACATCTCCTGGTTCAATTAATATCTCTCTAAGAATAACAATATCTTTAGTTTTTTCATTCCCTCTAACAGAAATTTTACCGATGTGAGCAATACCACTTTCTCTGATTGAAATTACATGCGAAATAACTTTATTCTCTTCATCAATTTCAATTTCATCATGAAAACTATTTTCAATATAACCATTATCATAATATAAACTTTGTATTTTAATGAAACGACCTTCATGTTTTGATTTATTATATACAGCACCATAATCCATGAAATCAAATGCGTCGAATTCAACATCCGTAAATATTTTATTTCCAGCATAGGATATACCACCATAAGTATATACATCACCTTCTTCTAGGAATATATCAATTACCATATTTTTAATTTCAGGATCTTTTTCATCATCAGTTAAAGTTGTTTTAACATCTAAAACTTTTGCTTTTATATATCCACTGTTATGATATAAACCTTCGATTAATAACACATCAGATTGAATTACACCTACACGGTATACACCATCTTTAAAAAGAGATTTCTTTTTAGTTTCTATTAGAGCCCGTAATTTTTTATCTGTAGTAAATATATTATTACCGTTAAAATTAATTTCACGTATTAAAGTTTGAACACCTTCATTTATATTAAATGTAACAATTAAGGAGTTTTTTTCAGGATCACTATCTTTTTCAATATCAACAGTTGCACTTGAATATCCTTTATCAATATAAAAGTTTACTAATGCTTTCTGAGCCTGTTCAAGTTTAAAATCCGAATATATATCTTTTGGTTTTAAGACAATTGAATTTTGTAATTCAGTACTCCATACACTATTACCTTCAAATTTTATTTTTGAAATTGTTGGAGATTCTTGAACTTTAAAAACAATAATAACTGTTTCATTAGAATCATCACCAGGTTTTGCATTTGGAACAATTATATCAAAATAATCTAACTCATACATAAGAGTTTGCAATTCTAGAAAAAGTTCATCTGAAAAGACTTCTCCAATATAGTTATTAATTACCCCGTTTAATTCATTTTTATCAACATTATCAAGTCCTTCAAACTCAATATCTATAATAGTTTTACCTTGTACCCAGTTATCATCTTCTTGAGAAAAAAGAAAACCTCCTGTAATAAAAAATAAAAACATTAGAATATAACTGATTTTGCTCATTAATTCTCCTCATATTTTACTTGCCTGGATTTAATACCCAATCAATTGAAATTTCTATTTCTGGTGTAAAAACAAAATCTGACAGTTTAGGGCTCAAATTAAACCCCAGTTGAAAATGAGGGGAATAAAGAGTTAAACCTAAATCAACTTCGGATTGAAGTTGGTCGTCTTCAAATATAGTTCCAACACTACCTTTAATAAAAAAGTCTTTTGTTACAAAATGTCCAATAGTAATACTTGTATTATTTAACATTTCGGATAGATTATATCCGGTTTCATCCTCAGCATCAAATGAAATATTTGTAATGAAAGAAGTTTGTATCTTAACTTCATCAAATCCTATAATTTTTTTTATAGCTTCTTCTAAAGGTCTTGCTAGATATGAGTTTAAAATTGAATCAGCATTTTCACTTAGTATATCCCAGGCATTAATTGCTAGGTCATCATCTTCACCTATTACAGCAACTCCAATTAATCGATTAATTTCTTCTTCTGACTTACTTGCATCACTAGAACTAAAGGTTGGTTCAAAATCTGAAAAGAAACCACCTTCATATTCAAGAAATACTTCAACTTGTCTGTCGTCATCATCAAGAACAGTTTTATAACCTACTAATTTAATATATGGATCTAACTGTTCAGGGGAAATATCTAACTCAATCGACCCCTCTTTTAAAATAAAAGGGTTACCGGAATAATTAATTTCTCCCTCAGAGATTGATAATTTTCCTACAATACTATACTCATTATTTACTGATTTATAATTTACTAATACCTGATCATTAGGATTTAACTTAGCCTGAACTATAGGTAAATTTCTATATGGCCAATAAAGTCTATTATTTGCTCCAATCTTAACTGCTAATTCGATAGAAATATTATTTATAGATTCGTTTTCTTCAATTACTGTCTCAACTGGTTCTGTTGAGTTCAAAAATTTAGTATAAAACTCTCCATCTTCTATTATGACTTCCCCAGTTATTAACGTACCAGAATCATCATAATAAAAGACTAAATTATTTGTATAAATATTTGTTTCGCAGATTATAGTATTATACTGATATTCAAGTGGTATTTTATTAGCTATTGGTATTTTTCCCCGGACTAAAATAGTCTCAGGCAGCCATGAATCAAATAACATCTCACCATTAAATTTCAATAGTCCATTCTCTCCAATTTTAATATCTGTATTTAAAATAGTGAACTTATTATCTTTAATTCTTATATTTGCACGAATAGGATCTATTTTATCTGTGATATATGAAATACCTATATTTGTATCTATCCATATTAGTCCATTCATTATTGGATTATCAATTGGACCAACTAAGTTTAATTGTCCTCTCATATTTAAATCATCTAAAATTATTAACTTTTCATCATCATTTTTATTTGCATATATAAAAGATTCAACCTTTGTACCATCAATATCGATATCATTAACACTAATATTCATTAAACCATCTTTTAATGTACCGTTAGCTGTAAGAGCAGCAAAATATGGTTTTTGTATTTTTGCAATAATCTTCCCTGATTTATGATTATGTATAATCTTTAGATTCTTATCTATAGAATAGATCTGTAGTGCTGATGGGTTATTAAAGAGTCTAAAACCTTTATTTGAAAATAATTCATCATTATTATTCTTTAGACTTCCAATATTAAGTTTACCATTTACAGTATTTATAATATCACTATTTAAATTAAAAAAGTCATCAATTTCATTAACAGATAAGTCTATTGCTATATCAGTAGTTAACTTAGACTCTCCTAAAGTAATTATAGAATCAACTCTTCCTAAGATATCACCATCAATAAAATTATATGTTAATAATGGTATATTAAATTGCATATTATCTATAGAAGTTTGTAAATCATGTAAAGTAAATAATTTCTCTGTAATGTTAAAACCCAGATCTATTTTAGTTGTTTTAGTATTTATTGTAAGATCATTTGATGACATAGTACCATTGACCTTAAACTGTAACCGATTTCCATTCATATTAAACTTAGTAGAGACTTTCCCACTAACATTTTCTAACTGTAATCTATCTACTAAAAAGTTTCTAATATCTAAATCTACAGTTAAACTCTTAGTAGATAATGAATATAAAGACTTAATATCATAGGATTCTAATTCCTCATTTGATAATAATAAATTCAGATAATAATTATCATTGGACTCTTTCTTAAGATCAATATTTCCAGATAATGAGGATAATTTATCAATATACCTAAAACTTGTAAGCTTCAAATGTTCTTGTGAACCATCGGCACTAAATGATATAAATGGATCAAAAATAAGTTTTTCATGGCTAATACTTGTCTCAAAATAAGGAATTGATAATAGAAAAGAATTATCATCTAAAATAGCAGTTCGTATTTTAAATCTTGGATTAACAGTAATACCTCTATAATTTATAGGAATATTATTTGCTTCAATATTTAAATATTTATAATCTCCAAAAACTAAATCAAGTTTTAAACCATAAGACCCAGTTATACTAATTTTATCATGGCCATAGTTTAGATCAAAAATATATATATTATCATTGATAAGTGAATCAATTTTTAAGGATATTTCAGAACCTCGAACTTTCCCATCTATTCTAGCTTGAATTTCAATATCCGGTATATTAATTTTTAGGTTTTCAATACTAAATTCCTTTAGATTCCCCATGCCTTCTAATTCAACATATGTATTATCCTCTGAGTCCAGTAATGAAAAGTCATTTATTCGATAAAAAATATTGTTAAAATCATAATTTAAATTTGCATTAAATGAAATTTTATTATTATCAAAATATTTGTCTATTAAATCATTATCCAATATATTGGTTAAAAAATTTATACCTAAGTTTTGAACATTCAATGATGACGATATATAGTTTTCTTTTTTACTATAATTACCAGAGAGTGAAATTTTACCACCAGAATCTCTACTAATTGCCTGAAAGCTAATATCGTTTTCATCTATATATAATAATGAAGAAATATCATTTATTTTTAAACCTAATGATTCAATATAATCAAAATTAACATTTATGAAATTACTGTTTATTACCTTTACTTCAAAGTCAGAATTAATAATACTATTTTCTGATAATTTAAAATCTCTTACATAAAAATTTCCCTGGGGAAAAAGTGTTTTTAGATTAATACCACCGTTAAATCCTAAATATCCTTTTGAAGTATATGTATTTAAACGATTAATAGTTATGTAGTCTAGATCGCCAATAAATTTAAAATCCAGTTTTAAGGGAATCTGTTTTATTAAATGAGGTATCGAAATATTTCCTTCTGAATTATATAAAAAACTTCTGTTCATTAAGCTATATAATCCACTTAACTCTCCAGAAAAGACTGTGCCATCGAACTTATCAAAAAGATTAAATGTACTATCTGGAACAAACAAATCCTCTAATCCCATGGACTTACTATCTATTGAAAAAAACATTTCATATAGAGGTATCTTATATATAAATGTTAAATCCATCTTTTTATCTATTTTATCAATTCTTAACTCACCATTTAATAAAGTTAGATCTGCTTTTATATCTTTTATAGTTCCTATATCAGAGTAAATATTACTTAATTTTACTTTGCTTACTAGGTCTATAAAATTACGCTCCAAAACTGCTTTAACTTCAGCATCTCCAGTTATGTATTCAAATGGTACATCTAATTTAGATTCATATGTAATTGTAGTATCAATATCTGCATAATATTTAGACATTCGGCTGCTTAAGTGCCCTTTAATATTATCTAATTTAAGTACTAATAATTCAAAGTTCATATCCAAGTCTATATTTTTTATATATATCTTGGGTTTTATTAAAATATTATTAGGTTTCCCTGCTTTAAACTTTGAAAAAAAGTCTACGTCTTCAAAATCAATGAAAATTTTCCCAGTTTTTAGGTGTATTGAAGAGATAATAAGAGGAGGATTATCACTCTTAAAGTTAGTTAATAGCATATTAAGAAGGCTGAACTTTATAGCAACTTCTGAAATATCAATTTTTTGTAGACCACTAAAACTTTGAATTGATACATTTTTAATATTTATTGAATCTATAATAATTGGAGAAATTGATTCATAAGATATATTTACCTCATACTCTTCTTCTAACTCTCTTATTATGTCAAATTTTTTTTCAGATAAGATCTTTTGTAATTCTGTAATTCCAGGATTTATAACAAAAAAGAACAAAATGATAACAATAGTTAAAGAGATAAGTTGTACAATATGAGAAAGAATTAAGTTATTTTTTATAGACAATAATCACTTCCCCTTTGCTTGTAGATTCTCCCTTTTTAAATGTAAATTTATTAATGTATTGTTTAATCAGAATATCAAAATCTGCAGATCCTGACCCAGGAGGCTTAATTTCTACTCCAAAGACTTCTCCATTTGAATTTACCATAAACTCTACATGTACTCCAACACCAGTAAATGAATCTTTAGGAAATGAAGAAAAATCTATAAATTGCTGTTCTATAACATCTCTAGATTCACCATCCCAAGAAATTTCAAATTGCTCTTTATTTACTTCTTCTTCTTCCAAAAAATCTTCCATAGGAATCATTTCAGATAAACTCTCTTCAAAATCATTTAGATCAGGAATATCAAAACTACTATCAGAAGAAGCATTATAATTCTTTTTAGATATAACTAATTCAGGATTATCCACTTTAATAAAATCTATATAACTGTTTTTAACTGGAGTATCTGTAGGTGTTTCAGTTACAATATTCCTACTTATAACATCGGTACTTTTTTCTATAATTTTCTCTACATCTGAATTATTTATATTTTTATCTCTGTTTTTTGAGGTTATTTCTATGTTAATTTTGATAATTTCTTCCTCAGGCTCTTCTGGTGGAACTTCTATGAATAAAATAAAGGATAAAATTGTGATATGTATTATAATTGAAAGCAAAAATGAAATTTTTAATTTCATAACTTTTTAACAACAAGAGAAATATTATTGAAGCCTAAAACTTTCACTCTATCCATTATACCCATAATAAACTCGTAGGAGATTTCTTTGTCCCCTTCTAATATTATAATTGGATCATTAGTGGTTCCTACACTTTCTAAAAGAGTAGCAGAAAAGGCAGAGAGGGAGATCTCTTTATCATTTATTAAAATACTGTGATCCTTTGTTAATAATATATGTGTTTCAACTTCACCAACACTAGAACCAGATATTGTTTGAGGAACATCAACCTTTACAGCCCTATTTTTTGTAAAACTACTATTTAAAACAAAAAATATTAAAATTAAAAACATAATATCTATTAAAGGAGTAATTAGTAATACATTATCATCCTTTAGGTGCCCCTTAAGTTTCATTTAGGACTCCTTTAAAGCTAATATTTCAGATGATGAACTTTCCATAGAACTAATATGTCTTTGTATAATTGAATTAAATACTGAATAGAATAAAATTGCAGGAACCGCTGTAATTAATCCTGCTGCTGTTGTAATTAATGCCTGGGAAATACCACCAGCTAACGTATAAGGGTCAGAACTTTTACTAACCATCATTTCATAGAAAGTAATTATCATACCAATTACTGTTCCTAATAACCCTAATAATGTTGCTACATTTGCTATAGCAGAAAGATATGTAACATACTTCTCCATTTCATATATTTTTCTTTGGGCAAAAGCTTCAATTTTATGTGAAAAAACAGCTCTATTCCCTTCACCTAATAACTTTGCTTCATATCTTATGATCTCAGCTGTTGGAGAATAGTCATCTGAGATTTTAGTTAACGACTCTTCATAGTTACCTTTAAGCAGATCATCAAGTGAATTTTCAATACCTCTTGGGTTTTTTATTCTGATTGAAAAAAAGTAGACCAATTTAACTATAATTAGAGATACTGAAATAATAGATAGAATAATTATTGGAACTAAAGCATATATATTTTTTAATAGAAGTTCTTTCATTTTTTACCAACCTTATAACTTATTAATAACTCAAAAGTATTAAATTCTAGATTTAAAAATTCTAGTGAAATTATAGATGTAATATGCTCATTAATAAAGCTAAAGCTAAAGTTTAATTCTTCCATAGAAATTCTATATTCTCTTTGACCAAATATGAAGTCTTCTGAAAACATTAGATATGGCTCAAAATCTGAATATCCTTCAAGGAGTTCTGTTCCTAACCCAGCTAAAAACCGTGAATTATATTCATAAACTACTCTATAATCAATACGATCTTCATCAATATTTGTTACCACCCCGACAAGGGACTTGCCTAGTGTTTTTGTGTATTCTAAATATGGGAAAAAATAATCAGTATAAGTTGCTATTCCAACTCTAAAATCAATTCCACCTAAGCCAAAGGAACCCCAATAATTGTTATTTGTATCATATATAAACTGGGCTGTTGGTCTAATAAAAGTATCATCAATATATTTTAGATAAATTGAAGACAAATCTTGAGATATAAAAGGTGTTATACTCCAAAATTTAGTGTAATCATAATAGCTAAGAGATAATTCTAATGACAGATCTAAAAAATTTGAGGTTACTTTTATATCAATAGGAAAACGATATTCATTATATGTGACTTCAGCATCTACTAAATTTTCATCTGAATCATAACTAATTAAACTTGATATAGAATAATTGTTAGTAGAATATTCAGGATTGTAACTTAACATTATACTAGAAAAATCTGTTTCTAATGAAAACACTTGGTATAACAATCCATTGGAAGTTAATCTATTATTTAAAATATTTGGGTAATATATATATGAAATGCTATCTTGTAATATTGGTCTAACAAAAATATCATTTATCAACTCTGAATCATAATTAATAACTTCTATACTATTAATTATTTCTTTTGGAAATGGTGGTAGAGGTAAATCCAAAACAGTAAATTTATCAGGTATTGTTATAACAATATCCTGAGAATTTATTTGTGAGATAAAAGATATAGTTAAAATGAGTATAATAAGAACTCTATTTATGATAACATTCACTTATTTTTATTCTACATAAAAAGAGGTTATAATGGAAACAGAAGTTCTAAAAAAGTTTATTGTATTAGAGGGTTTAGATGGATCAGGAACAACAACTCAGTTAAAAAGATTATCAGAAGCCTTAATTAGTTCTAATGAAACTGTATTTACTACTTTTGAACCAACTGATGGAGCGATAGGAAAACTAATCCGAAGTGTCTTACAAAAAAAGGTTTCTCTTGAACCAAAAAGTATTAGTAAACTTTTTGTTGCAGATCGATATGAGCATATTTATGGGCAAAATGGAATAATTGAACATTTAAACAACAACAATTATGTAGTTTGTGATAGATACCTATTTAGTTCATTAGCCTATCAATCACCAGAATGTGGATTTGATTTTGTAAAAACTATAAATAACTATCCTCTACCTGAGCATCTTTTTTTTATATCAGTTCCGGTTGAAATATGTCAAGAACGTATAAATATTCGAGGTGAAGCAAAAGAGTTATTTGATGCAAAAGAGTATCAAACTAAGGTTAATGATCAGTATTTAAAAGCTATAAATAGTTATAAAAATACAGCTATGAATGTACATATAATTGATGGCACAAAAACACCTGAAAATATTACTAATGAGATTCTAAATAAAATACGATAATAATATTATGAAAAAGCTTTTATTAGCCTCTATTTTTTTTATTATCTCAACATCAATATATAGTTTTGATATTAAATATTTAGAAGGGTTTTATGGACTATATGTCGAAAATTTTTATCAATACCCCCATGATGTAAATAGGAATATATTCTATTTAAAGTCTAGTTTAGGAGTTCGATTCAGTAATCCTTTATATGCGATTGCAAAAATAAAAACTGCTGATGAGTGGGAAAAATATAGATATTTAATGTATACACACATCAATCTTAAATTAGTAGATTCTTATCTTCAACTTGCAAAAGGTTTTGATAAAAGAGAAGCACTATTTTATAATGCACCATGGAAAGAGTATAATATTAAAAGTTTAAACGAAGCCGAGTTTTATTATTTAGAAGCAAAAAAACATTGGGTTGATGCAGTGGAATGGTCTTCAAAAGCTTCAGCTGATAAATTCATGTTTCTATTTATTGAAGATATCATAAACTTTGAAGATGAGTCATATATGATACAAACTGGGGAGTTAGATTATAATAAAACAATTAATAAACATCTAACAAGATTAAATAAAGTCAGAGAAGATTTTAAAGCGATGGATGAAAACACATATTAAAATAGATTATATTTAATACAGTTATTCATCGTTCAATAATTTATTCAATTAACATCGCATCACCATAACTAAAAAACATATATTTTTGTTCTACAGCTTCTCTATATGCTTTATCAATTAATTCTTTTGTTGCAAAAGTTGATACAAGAACTAAAAGTGTTGATTCTGGGGTATGAAAATTGGTAAACATTTTATCGACAACTTTAAATTCATAGCCAGGTTTAATAAATAAATTAGTACTTTGAGTACCTCTGACTAAAGCCCCATTTTTCCATGATGACTCTAATGTTCTAACAGAAGTTGTACCAACAGCTAATATTTTTTTACCAGTTTTTATACCAGCTTCAATTATTTTTGCACTATCATCAGAGATATAAAAATCTTCAAAATGCATATCATGATCGTCTAAATACTCAGTTCTTACAGGAGCAAATGTTCCAAGACCTACATGAAGTGTCACAAATGCTATATCCGCACCTTTTGATTTTATTTTATCTAATATATCCACAGTAAAGTGAAGAGATGCAGTTGGAGCAGCACATGAACCTATCTCTTTTGAGAATACAGTCTGATATCTTTCCGAGTCAGCATTATCATCTTCACGTTTTATATATGGAGGTAGTGGAATATGAGCAAAACTATTTAGATATTCATCATCGATGTCAGTATCAAACTCAACAATTCTGTGGTTAGTAGATATAATTTCTAGGATTGTACCAGTTGCTCCACCTTCAAATTTATATTCCCGTCCAACAATCTGCTTCTTTGCTTTTGAGACCATTACTTCCCAGGTATTTTTTTTTACTTTAGTTAACATGAAAAATTCTACTTTTCCACCACTATCTAAAGTATTTGCAAATAGTCTTGCTTTTCTTACTCTGGAATTATTAAAAACAACAACTGTATTATCATCGATATAATCTGTTAAATCTTGCATGTTTTTATGTTGGATAGTGTTATTTTTTTTATTAAGAACCATTAAGTTCGCTGTTCCTCTAACTTCTGGAGGATATTGTGCTATCTGTTCTTTAGGTAACTCAAAAGAGTAGTCGCTGATTTTCATGTAACTCCATTCCTAGGTGTTTATATGCCAAAGGGGTCGCCATTCTACCCCTTGCAGTTCTTTTAATAAAGCCCTGTTGTATTAGATATGGTTCATAAAAATCTTCTAAAGAGTCAATTCCTTCACCTACACTAATTGCTAAAGTCTCTGCACCAACTGGGCCACCATTATATTTTGTAATTATAGTATTCAAGATCTCCCTGTCGTGTCTTTCAAGACCATATGAGTCAATTTCTAATCTTTTTAACCCATCAGCCACAATTTTTGTATTAATTATTCCATCCCCAGTAACCTGAGCAAAGTCCCTCATTCTTCGAAGTAGTCTGTTCGCAACCCTAGGTGTACCTCTAGAACATTTTGCTAACTCAAATGCTGCATCTGGATCAATTTGAATCTCTAATATATCTGCACTTCTAACAATTATATCCCGTAATTCTTCGTGGGTATAAAAACTCATTCTTATATTTATTCCAAAACGAGTAAAAAGTGGACTAGATACTTTCCCTGGCTTTGTTGTTGCCCCAACCAATGTAAAAGGTGGGACTGGTATTCTTATAGTTCTTGCAGATGGACCTTGACCTATTATCCAGTCTAATTCGTAGTCTTCCATTGCGATGTATAACATCTCTTCTACTGTTGGTTTTAATCTATGAATTTCATCTATAAAAAAAACACTATTTTCTGATATTGTTGTTAATAAACCTGCTAAATCTTTTGGTTTATCCATAGCAGGAGCTGATGTCACTCTAGCTTCAACCCCTAACTCATTTGCCATAATATTAGCTAATGTTGTCTTACCAAGTCCTGGAGGACCACTTAGAAATACATGATCTAAAGCTTCACCTCTATCTCTGGCAGCTGTTATAAATATATTTAGATTATCTTTTATATCTTCTTGACCTTGAAAGTCTGCTAATAATTTAGGTCTAATAGGGTTATCTAGACGTTCTATATCGTCATTAAATAGAGATTCTCCAGATAGTATATTTTCTTCTTCAAACTGACCCAAAATAACCCCTAACTACTTAACTTAATTATAGCTAAACGAAGTATTTCACCTTCACCTAAACCATCTGCATTTGCAATTACATCAACTAAGACATTTTTTGCTCTCTTTTTATCAAAACCCATGGCAACAAGAGAATCTAAAATCTCTTTATCAACACTATCTCTAGTAGATTCTTTTACAACATCATCTTCTAATTTCAATTTGCCTTTTAATGCTAAAATTATCTTCTGTGCTGTTTTTTTACCAAGACCTGGGACTTTAGTTAACCTATCAACATCTTCATCTTCTAAACAACGTATGAACTCTGCAGGTTTTATTCCAGATAATATTTTTTGTGCAGCTTTTGCCCCTACTCCATTAACCTTTATTAGATCTAAAAAAAGAACTCTTTCATCTTTAGTAGCAAAACCAAACATTGTCATGCCGTCTTCTTTATGTTGTAAATATGTGAAAAACCTTCTGTCTTCCCCAACATTACACGTATCTAAACTGTTGATAGAGGCTAAAAGAATCCATTCTACTCCACCTATTTGTAAACAGAGATGACTAATACCTTTTTCTGTAATTTTACCTGTTAAACTATTATACATTTACCCTCACACTATGCACATGGCATATTGCCGCAGCTAAAGCATCAGCGGCATGATCAGGTTTTGGAATAGATTTAAGTTTTAATAATAACTTTACCATTTCCTGAACCTGTTTTTTTGTTGCTCGACCATTACCAACAACTGCTTGTTTAATCTGAATAGGAGTATACTCCCCTGTTATAATACCATTATTACCCAGGGTTAAAAGCTGAACACCTCTTGCTTGAGCAACAGGCAGTGCCGATGAAACATTTTTTGCAAAATATAGAGTCTCAACACCTGAATGTGTTGGCTTATACTCTACTATAACTTCCTGTAACTGGCTATATATCTCTTTTAGTCGAATTGTAGATTTTAATTCACTTTTTGTTTCAATTGTACCATGGGCTAGATATCTAAATCTAATTCCATCGGTTTCTATAATACCCCAACCTGTATTAGCAAGGCCAGGGTCTATACCTATAACTCTTACCACTTAGGCAAGGTTTGAAGATACATTTTGTATATCTTCGTGATCTTCTAGCTTATCAATAAGAGATAGTAGCTTTTCAGTTTTCTCTTCGTTGAGTTCTATAGTTGCATCTGGAACCATTGTAATCTCTGCACCTAGATGAGCGAAGTTAGCTTCTTCTAATGCATTTAATACATTTTCAAAGTCTCCAGGTTCTGTAATTACTTCAATTACTCCCTCATTTGTAACATCTTCAGCTCCAGCTTCAAGTGCTGTTTCAAAAATTGCGTCAAAATCAGTTGCTTCTAAATCGTATGTTAGAACACCTTTTCTATTAAACTGATAAGAAACAGCTCCTGGTGTTGCAATTTGACCTCCACCTTTTGTTAAAATAGATTTAACATCGGCACTTGTTCTATTTTTATTATCTGTAAGAGCCTCAATAATAAGACCAACTCCACCTTGACCATAACCTTCATAAACAAGTTCCATAAAGATTGCACCATCAGTTTCACCACAACCCTTTTTAATTGCTCTAGCAATGTTATCTTTTGGCATATTTGCAGCTTTTGCTTTTAACAAAGAAGTCCTTAATCTAGGATTTGTTTCAGCATCCCCACCACCCATTCTTGCAGCAACAGTAATCTCTTTTATAATTTTACAAAATATCTTACCTCGTTTTGCATCGAGTGCACCTTTTTTATGTTTAATAGTTGCCCATTTACTATGTCCTGACATGCAGACTCCTTAATCTTAATTGTTTCAAAAGTTTACACAGTAAGATTTTATCTGTCAACAGAACTAAAGCTTTAGAGTAAAGGTTAACTGATCTAATTTAACAAAATTTTCCAGTTGCTTAACATAGTATTTTGTAAGTAAATGAGTTGGATTATATCGCTGAGCTAAATAAAAGATACTTAAAGCTTTTGAATAACTCTTTTTTTGAATCATATCCACTGCATCGGAGAAAGATTCTCTAAATAATGGATCAATATGAAAATCATCTGGAATAACTTGATATAGATTAACCGGTTCTTCTTCATCCTTTAATATAACTGGACCTAAATATATTGTTTTTTGATAATGAATATTTGAACTTTTATATATAACTTCAGTAATAAGTATTTCTATACCCATTTTTGAATTAAAATTATCCATAACTCCTAAAATTCTTGTTACTTCAGATATAGCTGTTGCTTGGATTCTATTTTTCCCACCAATTGTACCTAATACAACTTTACCAAAATGTATAGACATACCAATTTTTATACCTGAACTTTTTGCAACATCTCTACTAATATTTAGTGTTGTATTAATAGCATCTAATGGATTATCTGAAAAAATAGCCTTAACACCATCCCCACCATAAGATTCTATATACCCATGATTACTGTTTACATGTTCTCCTACAATAGAATAAAAATCGTTTATCAATTTAAAATTGTCTGTTGGAGATAAACCTTCTGATAATTTAGTAAAATCTCTGATATCGATGTAAACCATTGTTATTGCTTCAAGAATAAAATCACCAGGAGGTCTATCTATTAACTGACTATTGTTAACTCTACTTAGAATTTCAATTGGAACAAACTTTGAGAAAGTTTCTCTTGTTAACAAATTCATTTTTTGCTTGTGAGCCACACTTCGACTTGTATCAGATCTGTTTTTACCTATCATTAGAAACATTGTTATAATTAGAAGAAAAACAAATTGAGCACTATAATAATCAAATATTACCATTATTCTACTCGCAAAAATGTCGAAAACTATAGTTGAAAAGAAAAATATTACTGTAATCATTGCAGGAACGGCATAACTTCGATATTTTTGTACAGTTTTTAATAACCTAGATATAATATAAACACCTGAAATTAATACTAAAATATGAAAAACTAGCAGAACATTATGTTTATTAAAATATTCAAGAGGGATAAAAGTTAGTAGTGACATAACCAATGTAGCTGAGACTATAATTTTGGTTACAATATTATCTAGTTCTTCAGGAAACAAAGATCGAAAAAATAGTAATATAAAAGACAATGCCCATAGTTCACTGGCTTTTGTTATCATATAAATATATTCCCACTTAAGTGATGGAATCATGTAATAAAGAGTTGTATTTTTCATTAAAAAAGATCTTAAGCCATAAGAGATAGAAAAAAGAGATAAAAATAAATTGTATGAGTTTTTGCGGTTTATAATATAAATTAATAAAAACAAAAATGAGCAAATTATTAATAAACCAAAGGTTATATAATCTTTACTTTGACTTTTTATATATAACCTTACGATATCTGATGTATTACCTAAAACAATCCATTTAAATAGATATTTAGTATTGAAATAGAAATGAGAAAATTCAATTACTAAATCCACCGATTTCTTTTGGGGAGTAAAATTGATTAACCCTCGTCTAATATCAGGTTCAGAACTATTTAAAGTTTTTCCAATAGTACCAAATTCACCTAAGAGTTCACCATCTATCCATATCTTCGAAGCGGAATGTACTCCGGAAAAATAAAGTGAATAGTTATTATTAGGTATAACATTTAATTTCTGTTTTATAGATCCAAACTCATAATTTTTATTTGTTGCTATTTCTTTATTTGATCCAGAGAAATAGAGTTTAGAATCAGGTAATTCTACTGTATTAGATGGTTCAGATAATATAAATTTGTTGTTATATAGTTCCCATTTCCCATTAACTTCAACAATATTTTTATTAACATTACATGAATATAGTAACAACAGTAATAAAATATAGAGGATTTTTTTTATCATTTTTCTATATCCTCCAATGTTTTATTTCTTTGAATTAATTCTAAGTAATATAAAGAAGGCGTATGATCTTTGTACATACTTTTAATATTTAGTAAAACATTCTCTATTTTATCTAAACTACTATTACCTAGTCTGGTCATTGTCATACTAAAAAGATTATCAGCCTCATCCATATCATCAATATATATACAATGAATTCCGATGAAATTTTTATTTCCTTTTAGTTTAACCTTTCCCATAAACTTAGTTTCATATCCATTTTTATTTGATAAACGTTGATATACATCATCACTTATTAAAATATTTCTATCAATTTTATTTGTAAATGAATTAATACGACTAGCGGTATTAACAACTTTTGATATTACTGTTGCATCTACTCTTTTATCATCCCCAACTATTCCAATAAATTGTTTACCTATATGTATTCCAGATCTTATCTCAATTGGTCGATCCTCACTATTAGAGCTATTATACATTTTCAACTCTATGTTTATCTGTATTATTGCATCGATAGCATCTTCAGGTTTTCCGGGGAATACAGCCATTAATGTTTCATCAATAAATTTATCAATAAACCCATTATTACTTGAAATTATTGGTGATATAACTGAAAAGCATCTATTTAGTAGTTCTACACTCTCTTCTGGATTATATAGCTTTAAGTCTTTTTTAAAATTTTTGATACTAGCAAAAAGAACTGTCATATCCTTCTCCATACCATCACCTTTTTTTATTTCTAATATATTACCCATACCAACTGTTTCAATAAAATGATTTGGAACAAATTTACTTAAGTATTTATTTACTTTAAGAGTCTCAGATGATAATTTTTCAATTTGTTTTGTATTATCAATCTCTCTTTTTGATACTATAAAAGACATAAACATGATAAAAATAATCATTGAACCAGGTAAAATGAGAGTTACAGAAGAACTGTTAAAGATAATATTAATATCATAAATTCCTGCAAAACATAGGCATAACAGACTTACTGATAACTTTAAAGAGTCACGATATCTATTGATAGTATAAAAGACTAATTTGATTATTATATAAACTGAAAAAATACATATATATATATAAAAAGAGATAGATAACTTCATATATAGTGCTGGTGTAAATAGTAGCGCTGACAATGGATATACAATAGAGATAATTGTAAAAATTAAAAATAACTTATCTTTTTTAGCCTTTTTAAAATAATTATAAAGAAACAGAAGAAGTAATAAAGGAAGAATATAAATGGTTAAGTATTCAAGTTTATTGCATATATCGTAGGACAAATTAGGTAAATAATAAAATATAACTTTATCATTTGTAACAAAACTCCTAACTGCAAAATTAATACATATTAAGGCAAAATATAACATAGACCTATCTTTTTTATAATGTAGAAAAAGTACTACAAAAAAGATAAACATAATAAATGAGGCACCACTAAAAAAGGTATCTTTTAAAATATTCCTCTCATGTTTTCTCATCATAGTATTAAAGTTCCCAATATAAGGGTGATTTCTAAACCCACTAAATACATCGGTATAATTTGTAATATTAAATTCTAATTTGTTAATTCCATTTATTAGTTCAATTGGAATATATCTTGGTCTATTTTGATCATCGCTAGCAATCTGTATTCCATTATGAAAAAGTTTATATTTTGAATTTATTTGAGATGGTGCAATAATTAGACGTTTAGCTCCACTACTAATTATATTTATTATGTAAGTTACTTCACCTTTGTGACCTATCCAGCCACCAGGTACATTAGAAAATATATCATTTCTATTATCCTGTTTTAATATCCACTCTCCTGAAAGGTCTAAAGGTTCATCGGTATTAAAATCGTAATTCGAAAGATCAATTACTCCTTTTTCAACATTTGAAAAGAGACAAAGAGAGATTGTTATTAATAAAATTGCAAGTAGAGTTCTTTTTAGCATTAATTTCTTTTATTATAGGTTGATATTATATTTAATCAACTTATTTTTATACCTTATGTTATATATTTTAAAAATTCAGAACTAGATCTATTAATTATAAGTGATTCAGGGAATCCAATTTCTTTTATCAATGCCTTAACCATATCAAATCTTCCAACACTTGATGTATGATGTGCATCTGAACCAAATACAACTTGCACACTTTGTCTTCCACACTCTTCTAATATAGATATAATTCCATTTCTACTATCTTCTCTAAAAGTTGTTGGTAATAAAGAACTATTGTTAACTTCTAAAAGAGTTTTATTTGTTTTAGAACTAGAAACGACACTTTCAAGATCAAATTTAAATCTTCTATCCTCTGGATGACCTATTATATTTACATATCTATTTTCCATTAATTTTAATAGCGCATCAGTAGTCTTTGTGATTCCAGCTGGTTCAATACATGGGCCATGGAAACTTGCGATTACAAGTTCCATCTCTTTTAATAGTTCAACAGGAGCATCTAATCCACCTTTAAAATCTATTATATTTGCTTCTATTCCTTTTAATATACGAACACCTGAAATAAACTCAGGGATTACTCTTATATTATGAAAATGATATAGATGAGCACCACCAGGCATTTTGGGACCGTGATCAGTAGTACCCATTATTTTAATATCCTTTTTAGATGCAGCCTCAGCCATTTCATTTAAAGATGAATAAGCGTGTCCACTTGCAGTGGTATGTGTATGTACATCAACTTCTAAATTCATAATTACTCCAATATAAAGATTGACCTATACTATCAAATTATACAGATGTCTAATAGACTTTTTATAATTTAATAATACAGGATCTAACTTCTTGGAAATTATAGAACTTCTCCCTTTAAAATTGGATTTCTTGCTGCTAATGTTTCATTAACTCTATTTCTTTTACAATTTGTTGGAGCATTATGCAATTTTTTTGGATCTGTTTTTGCTTCAGAAGCTGTATTAATTAATATCTTTATAAAATTGTCTAATGATGTTAAAGATTCTGTTTCTGTTGGTTCCATTAACATTGCTCCACTAACTACTAATGGAAAATATATAGTAGGAGGATGTATTCCATTCTCGATTAATCTTTTAGCAATATCCAAAGTATTAACACCAGAATCAACTTGTTTTAAGTCAGTAAATAGAACTTCGTGCATTGAAGCTGATTCATATGGTAAATGATAAAAATCTTTTATACTCGCCCTAATATAATTAGCATTTAAAACAGCATATAAACTGGTATTTTTAAGACCAGTCGCTCCCATAGATAAAATGTAACAATAGGCTTTTAAAATGACACTAAAATTACCATAAAATCCATGAACCTTTCCTATAGAATTTTTATAATTATATTCTAGACTATATTTATTATTTTTATATATCACTCTTGGTAGAGGAAGATACTCAGAAAGATGTTTTTTTACACAAACAGGACCTGCTCCAGGACCTCCTCCTCCATGGGGAGTTGAAAATGTTTTATGTAGATTAAGATGCATCGCATCAACCCCTGTATCCCCCATTTTTACAATGCCCATTATAGCGTTTAAGTTTGCGCCATCGGCATAAACTAAACCACCGCCAGCATGAATGATTTCTGCTATCTCTTTTATATGAATTTCAAATATACCTAAAGTATTTGGATTTGTAATCATAATACCTGCCACAGTTTCATCCATAAGATTTTTAACAGCATTAGGAGTTAATATACCATCCTTATTTGAAGGAATAACCTTAACTTTAAAACCACATAAAGAAGCGGATGCAGGATTGGTTCCATGGGCAGAATCAGGTATTAATATAGTATCTCTATTTTCACCCCGGGATTCATGATATTTTTTAAACATTAACATAGCAACTAATTCACCATGTGCACCAGCAGCAGGTTGAAGAGTAACATCATCCATTCCTGTAATTTCTTTTAAATATTCACCAGTTTTATATAAAATCTCTAAGGAACCCTGGGAAGTTTCATCTGATTGTAATGGGTGATTTTTTGTAAAACCACTAATTGAAGCGAGTTTCTCGTGTATTTTAGGATTATATTTCATTGTACAAGATCCTAAAGGGTAAATATCGGTATCTAACCCATAATTCCAGGTAGATAACCTTGTAAAATGTCTACTAACCTCAGGTTCACTAAAACCTGGTAAATTAATATTTCCTCTGAGATATTTTGAATCTGGTAAAGTACTATTCTCTACCGGTGTTGGCATTGAAAAACCTAAACCTAATCCATCTGATTTTTCCCATAATAGAGGTTCATCATAGATCATACATTACCTCCTAAGTCTGATATAAACATATCTAATTCAGTTTTATTAAAAACCTCTGTTACTGTTATTAAATAACAGTCCTTTAATTCTGGATAAGTACTCTCCAGACTTATACCTGGTAATATTTTTTTAGATTTAACAACAAACTCATTAAATGTTTCACTACTAAAAATTATTTCATACCCAGCATCTATTAAAGCACTCTTTAAATAACTACTATTCTGGTAATTTACTTTTGCCAACTCATTAAGTCCATTACCACCTAATAAAGACATATAGATAATTGCGGATAATGTACAAAGACCTTGATTTGAACATATATTACTTGTAGCTTTATCTCGTCTGATATGCTGTTCACGAGTAGCCAATGTTAATGAAAAACTACGTTGTTCATTTATATCAATACTCTGTCCAACAAGTCTTCCTGGAACATTTCTTAAGTACTTTTTATTAAATGCAAATATCCCAAGGGATGGGCCACCAAAACTTTGATTTATACCAAAACTCTGACCCTCTCCACACGCAATATCTGCTGCAAATTCTCCAGGAGGTTTAAACAGCCCGTATGATAAAATTTCAGAAAATAACGATATAAAAAGTGTTTTTTCAGTTTTGATAATTGGTTTAATAAGCTCTTGTTTTTCTATTACACCAAAATAGTTAGGAGATTGTATTGATATTGATGCAACATCAGACAGATCTGGCATATTAGTTAGATCTGTTTCTCCATGCTTGTTATAATCTAAATAAATTATCTCTATACCTAAACTAGTAACATATGTTTTTAATACATCAATATATTTTGGATTAATAGCCTTCGAAACAACAATTTTTTTTCTTTTGGTAACCCTAGTTGATAACAATACTGCCTCAGCAAAACTAGTCGCACCGTCATACATAGATGCATTACTATAATCCATTCCAAGATAATTAGAGACGTATGTCTGAAATTCAAAAAGAGATTGCAATGTACCTTGGGATATTTCTGGCTGATAAGGTGTATAAGACGTTAAAAACTCTGACCTTGAAGTTAAATATTGGATAATATTTGGTATATAGTGATTATAACTTCCTCCACCTAAATATGATTTTTTATTAATATTTTTTTGTGCTAAATCATTTAGATGTTCCTCTAATTCCCACTCTGATAATTCTGTAGGAAGTTTTAAATCCTCAGTAATTTTAACATCATCAGGTATGTGATCAAACAGATCGTATATTGATTCCTTACCAATTACTGCTAACATTTTTGAGATATCATTAGCAGTATGGGATAGGTACCTCACGGAGTTTCTTCTTTATCAGATAATGTATTAAAATCTTCTGGGTTTTCAGCTCTAATTTTAACAATCCAAGTTTTATGTGGGTCGGAGTTAATAAGTTCTGGAGAGTCTTCAAGTTCTTCATTTAACTCTATTACTTCTCCTGTAAATGGCATATTCAATTCAGAAACAGCTTTAGATGACTCTAATTCACCTAATGAGTCATCTTGATCTATATTATCACCAACTTCTGGAAAATCTACAAATACAATATCCCCTAACTGTTTTTGTGCAAAATCAGATATACCAACTAAAAAGATATCTCCATCTTTTTTTACCCATTCGTGTGTTTTTGCAAATTTCATTTAAAACTCCTTATATTTTTTATCGATTTCCTAGCAGTTCTATGAGGTCTAATACTCTCTACAACTTCTACTTTAAGTTCTCTTTTACCATCTGTAATAAATATTATTGTGTTATAATCTAGAGGTCTATTAACTTTAATAAATCCAGCAACAAGACCCTTTATTTTATAGTCATGTGGAAGATCAGGTGAGTTTACAGATAAAACAGTATCTTGAATTCTAGTTAAAGATACTTCTGATATACATGTTAAAACCTCACCTATACTATCTGATTGATATATTACATTTCCAGTTTTTTCTGCATGTAGTTTCCTTACATCATATCCAACGTAGGCATATGTATAACTATCACTGCTTTTAACACTATTTGTTACAGCAAAATTCCATGGATTGTTACAAAACTTCCAATTTCCAATATCCTGGTGAGAAAGTGGTAGACCTGCACCAACCCTTAATGAATCCCTAGCAGCTAACCCACAGGGTATAATGTCAAATTCTTCACCATTTAATAATAATGAATCCCATAGATCAGAAGCACACTTACTATCGACATATAGTTCAAAACCAAACTCACCTGTATATCCGGACCTTGAAATTAAAATAGGTTGATTATTAAATTTTATTTCACTATCAATAAAATTCCCTTTAAATGAAAAATAAGGGAACAGATCAAACAGTGTTGAATCAAAGAGTTTTTCCATTATTTTTATTGATTTAGGACCTTGAATGTCTATTTTTGCTAACTTATCAGTGTAATTATCAATTTTTATATCATTAAATTTGAATGAAAGTAGATGGGATATAATTATTTCAGACATCCCTGCATTTACAACAACCATATAACTTAAATTTTCCAAATGATATATAAGTGTATCATCAATAACACCTAATTCACTATTTTGAAAAAGTCCATAAACAGACTTCCCAATTTTTAGTTCATCAATATCCCTAGAAAATGCTCTTTTAAGTAAATTTAATGAATCTCGGCCAGTAATTGTAAATACAGACATGTGGCTAGTATCAAAAAGACCTACTGATTTAATAACACTGATATGTTCCTCTTTTGCTGATCCATACCATAAAGGCATATTATATCCACCAAACTCAGAAAATGTAGCGTTCAATTCTTTATGTCTATTATACAAAGTTGTTGTTTTCACATAATCTCCTTTATTGCCGTACATGGTATTTTTGTATTAAATTCTTTATATACAACAAATGTTTCTACACCTTGAATATCAGAAACTGTATTCATCTCTTTCATATAGAAGTCAGCTAATTTATAATCATTACTTAACAAAACTGTAGCCATTAAATCAAAACGTCCAGTAACAACAAGTACATTTAATATACTAGGAAGTTTGCTTATCTCTTCGCCTTTTCCAATAAGATCCATTGTTGATAATTTAATACCAACTTGAACCATGTTGTAACCTTTTAATGCTTCTAGATCCACTAAACCTCTAACTTCTAATATTCCTGCATCAATTAAACCGGTAACCCTACTTCGAACAGTTCCTTCAGCAATTGAGAGAGAATCTGCAATTTTCTGAAATGAAGCTCTACCATCTTCTAGCTTTTTTAAAATCTTTAATGATGTTTCATCTATATCCATAATTACAATTATAGTTACATATAATGAGAAAATCCGCAATAAAAATATAATAATTTATAAAATACATCAAAGAGACTACTCTTTTTAATTATTTTTTAATATTTTATACTATATATATGAGAGAGAAACTAATAACATTAACAAAAAAGCTAATAGAGATTAATAGTGTAAGTTCTACATGTAATAAAAATATAATAGATATATATAAAGAACTCCTTGTAGAAGCTGGCTATATAACTGAATTATTAACATACAAAGATCCTAATAATATTGATAAATATAATTTAATTGCTAGAAAAGGAAGTGGTATAGGTGGTTTGGCTTTTTTAATACATTCAGATACAGTTCCAATAGCTGAAGATTCTGGGCTATTTCCTAAAGTAGTAGACAATAAATTATATGGTCGAGGTGCTTGTGATATGAAGGGCCCTGCAGCTGCTTCTGTGTTAGCAGCATTACAATTTGAAATAACAAAAAAACCAATTACTTTTATTATCACATCAGATGAAGAAATTGGTTGTGAAGGTGCTGAGTTTATAGCTAAACATTCAAAAATGTTAAAGGATTTTCCTCCTCAGTGGGGAATTGCTACAGAACCTACAGAGTTAAAACCTGTTTATGCCCATAAAGGAGTTGGACAGATAGTTGTTACAGCCTATGGAAAAGCTGCCCATTCTAGTACAAATATTGGTCAAAGTGCTAATTTTAAAATGATTCCTTTTATGTCTTTTATTTCTGGGCTTAAAACAAAATATGATACAGATAAGACTTATCAAAATAGTAGTTTTGAACCACCAACAAATACACTTAACTTAACTTTAAGCGATTTTAATTGTGCAATGAATGTAACAGCTGCTAGGAGTAGATGTAAAATTTGTTTTAGATCAATGCCAGATGCTCGAACTAAGGATGTAATTGAAGAGATTTCAGTAGAAGCAAAAAGATTAGGATTAGAAATTAGTTCTGTATTATATGATTCGTTACACACAGATCCAAAATCTCCAGTTGTAACTAAATCAGAAAAAATAACTGGGAGAAAATCTGAGACTGTATCGTACTTAACAGATGCGTCACAATTTTCAAATATATTTCAGCCTATTATTTTAGGTCCAGGTTCTATTAAACAAGCTCACACAACCGATGAATACATAGAAATAAATCAGCTAGTAGAAGGGTTCAATATATACAAAGATATTATTGAAGCCCTTTGTAATTAAATAACTTCCTGAACACGGCCTACTATACCAGATTCTAGTCTTACTTTTATTCCATGGGGATGATAACTAGACTTAGTTAGTAGGTCTTTAACTATCCCTTCTGTTAACTCACCACTTCTTTGGTGGTGCTTTTGTACAATTTTAACCTCTATACCAGGCTTTATATTTTCTCTATTTTGTCCATTCATATGATAAACTTATCATTTTTACTGTAATTATTAAACTGTGTTATTCATTAAACAAACAATTCAAAATAAGATAACACCATCATCATTCTCTTTTCCAGGTTTTCTTGTATCTACAACAATACGAACACCCCATTGTTTTGCTAGTCTTTCAACTTCATTTTCTTCATTTGATGTAGTACTTATATCCTTTAAATAATTAATTATTCTTTCTCTAATATCTTTCTTTTTTTCCATTGTTAATGTTTCATCAAAATTTAAATTAGATAATTCTACTTTTTCAATCTGTTTTAATATTTGAATTAAATGATCTGATTCTTGGTTTGTTATGTCCTGATATTGTAATTTAGATATTGAATTCCTAAGATTTGATTGAAGTTCTCCTGATATAATATTAAGTTTTTTTATTACATCCATTACAGATTCTGAAGACGAGTATAGTATTTTTTCAAAAGGAGAAACTTTTGCAAATATAGACTGAGCTTGATTTTTAACACTATCTAATTGCTGTGACAGTTCAGATTTCAAACTATCTATGACCTGCATAGTCGTTTTTATCTGCTCATTCGTTGATAATGCAACCTTAGAAGTTCTTTCAGCAAAATTTGATATGTCATTACCTAATACTTTAAAACCACCACTATCCTTCACCCTTGCAGCTTCAATTCTAACATTTATCGAAATAACTTTAACCTGTTCAGCTAAATCAACAATATCTTTAGTCGTTTTTGTAATTGTATCAAAACTCTCTATTGATGTTTGGATAAATTTATCAGCTACATTATTCATAACGTTTAAAACTGGAATAAAATTGGTGAAATCATTATTTATTTCTTTGGAAGTATTTAGAACATATGCTAGATTATCCTTGGAATTAGCATCAAATATGGATTTCATAGATTCCTTAGTATCTCTAACAATAACTTCACTTTCCGACCAAATTTCTTCAAATTCTTTAAAAAGAGATTGAAGAGTATCTTCTTCAAACTTCCTAGTATTAATTGATAAGTTTTCAATAACGTGAAGGCACTCTTTAATATAAAAGAAATTTTCTGAATATTGGTTATTTGAATCTATCTCAGATTTATCTTCTATAATAACTTCAGATATATCATCTTTAGGTGTATTAATTTCTAATTCAACAATTTCTTTTTCTATAGGTTGTTCAGACATATTCTTTCTATTTCTTGTTACATAAAAAAGATACAAAACCATTAATATAGATAATATAGATGTGATATTTGTAAAATTGTTAAAAAATATACCAACAACATTTAAAGTTATAATCAACAATAAAATCGTGATTCTGATCACATATTCTCCTTGAATAGTATTAAAGTTTTAATTCTGTATTATTTATTACAGAGTTCTTTAGTTATATACTAAATAAATCTTTTTAATGTAGAAATTAAAACATCTGCATCAAAAGGTTTAACTATCCACCCTGTTGCTCCAGCTTCTTGAGCTATTATTTTTTTTGAGGCTTGAGTTTCTGTAGTCAGAAATAATATAGGTGTAAACTTATATTTTGGTAATTCACGTACTTTTTTAATCAATGTTAAGCCATCCATATTGGGCATATTAACATCAAAGAGGAAAGCATCTATCTTATCTGTGAATGTCTCTAATTTCTTTAAAGCTATTACACCATCTTCGGCTAATTGTACATCAAATCCTGCATTAGTGAGGGTATAGCTAAGTGTTGATCTTATAGTAACAGAGTCATCTACTGCAAATATTGTTTTCATGGGACCTCTTTTTTATATTTATTTATATTTATTTATATCTATATTAAAATTTAATCCAAAAAATTAGCAAAGTCAAATTATTCTGTAAATACTTTGACTACAATAATAACTATAAAATAGGATTATTATATTTAATTTGCTAAATAAAAATTAGTTAATATTCATATATAATTATATCATTACCTTAAACTTAGACATTATATGTTTAGCAATTGCATCTAGTTCCATAATCTTACAATGAGCATTCCTTTTTATGGCCTCTTTTGGCATTCCAAAAACAACACTACTTTTTTCATCCTGAGCTACAGTATAAGCTCCAGAATTTTTCATCTCTAATAGACCTTCTGCACCATCATCCCCCATACCAGTCATAATTATTCCTATAGCATTACTACCTGCATATCTTGCTGTTGATCTAAATAGAACATCAACCGAAGGCCTGTGCCTAGATACTAATGGTCCATTATTAAGTTCGACATAATATCTACTACCACTTCTTTTAAGTAAAACATGTTTATTACCAGGTGCAATCAGAGCTGTACCCCTTAATATTGAATCATTATTTTTTGCTTCTTTAACTGTAATTGTACAAGTTTCATTTAATCTTTTAGCAAACTGTTCTGTGAATTTTTCAGGCATATGCTGAACGATAACAATACCAGGAGAATCAAGTGGTAGTTGCTCTAAAAAAACCTTCAATGCCACCGTACCACCTGTGGATGCTCCTACAACTATTAATTTCTCTGTAGTTTCGATTGATCTATTATTAATCGGCTTTGACATTATAACATCGGCACTATGTTTTGGTGTAACAGTAATAGGTACTACTACTTTTTTTGATTTTACTAAACTCGCAGCTCTAATAGAATCACAGATTAACTTTCTAGATTCTTCTAAAAATACTTTTGTTCCAACTTGAGGTTTCTGAATAATATCAACAGCGCCATAATCTAAAGCTCTAATGGCATTTGTTGATCCTTTTTCACTTTTACTGCTACAAATTATTACTGGGATAGGATATTGAGACATAAGTTTCTTTAGAAAAGTGAGTCCATCCATTCTTGGCATTTCTATATCAAGGATGATAACATCTGGTATATTTTCTTGTAGTTTCTTTGCAGCGATATATGGATCAGCAGCTGTAGATAATATATCAATATCCTTCTCATTAGATATTATCTCTGCAAATGTACTACGGACAACAGCAGAATCATCAACAATCATTATTTTAATTATATTATCCATTAAAAGTTTTCTCCTTTTTTACGTATATTGAAGGTCCAACCCTTTTAAATAATGATAAACTTTCAGGAACCTTTTCTGAGTGCCCTAAAAATAGATAACCTTCTGGATGTAAATATTTATATAACTTTTTTAGAATTGAAAGTTGTGTCTCCATATTAAAATAAATCATCACATTTCTTAGAAAAATAACATGATATAATTTTTCAATTTCATAGTTGTCATCAATTAGATTAATAATATTAAAATTAACTTTTTGTCTCAAATATTTTTTTATCCTTACAGTTGGTTTTTCTTTATCTTTACTAATAAGACAATACCTTTTTTTAAATATTCCTGTGATGGGCTTACAATCTTCGATAGAATAAACAGCCCTTTTTCCAATATTTAAAACCTGTTCAGATATATCAGAAGCAAGAATATTAAAATTAATTCCTGAATAATTTAGTAGATAATTATCTGTAATCATTGCAATAGTATATGCTTCAACCCCTGTTGAAGCTGCTGCAGACCATAAATTTATCTCTTTAAATCTAAATTTTTTAATCAGATCTGGATAAACATTTTTAACTAAAAAATCAAAATGATCTTCCTCTCTGAAAAAATCAGTTTTATTAGTAGTAATACAGTCTATAAACCTAGGTATTTCAATACTTTGACCTTCTTTGCTAAATAGGTACTTTGTATATTCATCATAATTAGTCATTTTTAGAGCTTTTAATCTTTTTAATAATCTTGTTTCAACCATTAATTTTTTTGTTAAAGGAATATTGATTCCTATAGTATCACCAATATAATTCTGAATTTTACTAAAATCTACAGAGGACATTTTAATACCTCTATAAATTGCATTATCTATTTTATGTAATAGCATAAATACTTTCTGTTTTTTCAACTACTCTAACAAGTTTCTCCACATCAAAAACTAAAGCAACTGAACCATTACCTAAAATCGCTGCTCCTGAGATCTCTTGTACTCCTCGATACATATTTCCGAGTGATTTGATAACAGTTTGATGACTTCCTATTACGCTATCAACAAGTAATCCAATCTGACGATGATTTGAATTAACAATTACTATTTGCTCAATTGTCTGCCTTTGACTTTTAATACTAAAAAATTTTCTTAGATCAATATATGGAACTAATTTATCTCTAAAAGTTATTACATTTCGACCAGACTTTAAGTCTTTGTTTTCATCCATTAACTCAACACAAGCTTCCACTGCTCCAAGTGGAATTACAAAAGACTCTTTTTCAATCTGAACTAAAAGGCCTTCGATTATAGCTAAAGTTATTGGTAAAACAAGAGTAAATTTTGTAAACTCACCTTCTTTACTATCTATATATACATGACCTTTAAGTAATTCTATCTGTTTTTTTACAGCATCAAGTCCAACACCTCTACCTGAAACCTTTGTAATATTTTCAGCAGTAGAAAATCCTGGTGCAAAAATTAAGTTAAAAAGATCTTTATTAGATATCTCATCAGTTTTTTGTATTAATCCTCGAGAAATGGCTTTATTATATATTTTATCTCTACTTAATCCGCCACCATTATCTTCAATAACGATTTGAACTGTTGTTCCAGAATGAATCGCACTTAATTTTATTACACCTGATTCACTTTTTCCATTCTTGGTTCTGATTTCAGGACTTTCTATACCATGATCTATACAATTCCTAATTATATGTACTAAAGGCTCATTAAGTTGCTCTATCACATTTTTATCAAGTTCTGTTTCAGCTCCCTCAGTAACAAGTTCAATTTTTTTCCCAAGTTCACCAGAAAGATCTCTAACTAACCTTTTGAACCTTGAAAATGTAGAACCAATTGGTACCATGCGCATACTCATGGAAGTATCCCTTAGATCTTCTGTTAACATACCAAATCGTTCTATTATAGATACTAGCTTTGAATCCTCTGATTCATGACTCATTTGTAACATTTGAGCATAAATAGTTACAATTTCACCAACTAAATCTATAAGACTATCAAGCTTATTAGAATTTATTCTTAAACTATTTGATATTTTAGTTTCTACTTTGTTACTTTTCTTTTCGTTTATATATGATTGAGCCTTTAATGCATTTTTCACCTCATGTTTAGTTAAAATATCTTTTTTTATAAGAATTTCACCAAGCATTGGCTGCTTATCGAGTGCATTATTAATATCACTATCTTTTAGTAGTCCACTTTTAACAAGTAAATGACCAAGTTTCTGAGGATTAGGGTCTTCTATTTCATGATTCCACTCTTCTACTGTAATAGAAGATTTCTCGTTTAAAAAAATAAAAACATCATGAATTTTATTTATTTTTTCTGTAGTTGTTAGATAAATTTCCCAATAAATATAACACTGCTGTGGGATAAAATCAGTAAACTTTGGTATCTCACGGTAAAAAGGCATTACGACCCCTTCACCTAGCTCAAGAATTTCTTGTATCATTCTTAATGGATCTGTCCCAGTAAAAAAGATTTCAGGATCTGGTTTAAATATAATCCTATATGTTTTTGGATGTAAATCAGTTTTAGTAATTTCAGTTCTTTTGTTAATTGAATTCTTGAAACCTGAAAAGAAAGATTCAGAGTCTTGAAATCTATAGTCTGGATCATTTATCATCTCTAATATTATATCCCTAGATCTTAGTGTATAATCAATAAAACTTTTTGAGACAATAATATTACCAGATCTTATTTCCTCAAATATTGATTCAACCTCATGTGTAAACTCTGAAATAGCTTCTAAGCCAACCATTCCAGCCGAACCTTTTATTGTATGCATAACTCTAAAAACTGCAGATATAAGCTCCTCGTCTTTAGGACTAGCTTCAAGTTCTAATAAAGAGTCCTCTAATTGTCCTAATAGCTCTAGTGCCTCATCTTTAAAAATTTGTATAAATCTACCATCTTCCATCATCGACCTCTAAATTACCTCTTTAATTAGATTGGATAGATCATTTGTATTATTAATTCTATCCAAAGTAAAAATAATGCTGTTTAATTCTTCAATAAATTCATCAGTAAAAACACCAGAAAATTTAATTTTTTTCCCTGCCTTAGTTACTTCTTTATAAAAAGAAATAATGAACTGCAGACCAATAATATCTATTTTTTTTATTTCCGAAAAATCTATTTTAAAACTATTTCCCTTTTCAAGATATTCTAAAAAATCTAATTTTTTAGAGTCTATAACTTCAATAATTAGCTCATTACCTAATAATATGGTTGTTCCTTTTTTAATTGCCATCAGATTCCTCATTTGATTCATCACCATCAGAAACGATTTGATTAAGATCTTTACTAGTCAGAATTTTATTTATGTTTAATAATATTATAAACTCATCCTTAACCTTTCCCATTCCATGAATAAACTCCGTATTTATTGGTATCCCAATCTTTGGGGCGGACTCTATATTTTCTGGTTCAATTGTCAAAACTTTCTGAACAGAATCACAAAAAATACCAATTGTTAGTTTCTCGTCACCACTATCTAGATCATTAATCTCGGTTACAATTACATTATTTCTCTCATTATCAGTTAAACTCCCCATATTGAACTTTAGTTTCAGGTCAATTACGGGAACAACACTACCTCTTAAGTTTATAACACCACACATAAAGTCAGGCATTCTAGGAACTTTTGTTAATTCTGTGGTTTCAAGAACTTCTCTGGTATTTACAATATCAATACCATACTTTTCATTATTTAAAGTAAATGTTAAATACTGATTTAGTACCTGGACATTATTATCATTCATAAGATTCTCCTAAAATGCCTCATAGTCACTATCTAATTCATCATCATATAAACTATATTGTTCACTATCGTTCATTTTTAAATTAACACCTTTGGCTCTCTGTTTTGGCTCTTTTATAATGTGTCTAGAAGGTAAACTTTTAGTTGTATGATCTACGCGGTTTTTTTTAATTGTATCATTTGAATTACCCGCTTTAAAAAAACTAATTGCTTCTTTTAGTAACATAGATTGACCATTAAGCTCTTCTGCCATTGAAGATGATTCCTCAGAAACAGACGCATTTTGCTGTATAACTTTATCAAGCTGCATTATGGCAGCATTGATCTGTTCTGCTCCAGAGTTTTGTTCATTACTAGAAGCACTAATTTCCTGTATTAATTCAGCAGTATGAATTATATCTGGAATCATATCGTTTATAGTAACTCCAGCTTGTTCAGCGATTTGAACACTATTTGTTGCAAGTCCATTTATCTCAGAAGCCGCTAACTGACTACGTTCGGCAAGTTTTCCAACTTCTGATGCAACAACTGCAAATCCTTTTCCATATTCACCTGCTCTAGCTGCTTCAATTGATGCATTTAGTGCAAGTAGATTTGTATTCCTAGCAATCTCCTCAATAATATTAATTTTTGATGCGATATCTTTCATAGCTTGGACTGTTTTATTAACTGCACTTCCACCATTTTCTGCATCAACAGCAGATTTTCTTGCTATCTTTTCAGTTTGTATAGAGTTATCTGCATTTCGTCTTATATTTGAAACCATCTCTTCCATGGATGATGATATTTCTTCAATAGCAGCTGCTTGTTCAGTGGCTCCTTGGGACATTTGATTAGATGTCTCACTAAGTTGGCTACTGCCTGAAGCAACATTATTTGAGCTATTTCGAACTTCAGAAACAACATCACGGAAGTTATTTGTCATTGTTACCATTTCGCCCATTAATCCAATACTATCTTTATGAATTAAATCTATATTAAGATCTCCCTTGGCAATATTTTTAGCCATTTCTCCAATAGTTACAGGCTCACCACCTAGAACTTTATTTAGGATATATTTATTTAAATATATAATAAGAGAAAAAATACAAATTACTAAAATCGCGAGTATAATCATCGCAATTGTATTAATAAAAGTTTCTTGGCTTTCTAATACATTTAGTTGATTAAATATTCGTACATCTAATTCACGTATATATGCATCAACTTCCTCAATAATCTGATAAATAACATCATGATATGTTTTATCATATAATATTCTTACTGCAAAACTATTAATATTTTCATCTTCATAAATCTCTTCAGGTCCATCAACAAAAGTACCTGATTGTACAGATTGCATAGCTTGATCTTCTAATAATATTAGATCATTTGATAGGCCTATTATCGCACCAAGTTGTATAAGTTCATCTTCTGTTAGGCCAACCCTAGCCATAACATCTAACTCTTTTATTTTTTCTCCTGGATAAAGATCAGAATGGACAAAATCAGGTCTTGGAGTCTCTCCAGAACTCCAACCAACAAGTGCCCAATACTCATCCCAATACTTTTGATCACCTGTTGCAGAATATGTTCTTGCAAATCTTGTCAGATTTGCAGATGTTTGTCTAAACTCATCAGCGATTGCAAAAGACAAAAAACGCTCATTATGTTTTTCATCAATTTTTTCAACTACATTGTTTCTCAACATAGTTATATAAACATAACTTAATGTTAATAATACAGCTACGAACATGATCCAATTAAAAACTTTTCTTAATTTCATAAAATCCCCTAATATATTAATTTTAATTTAACAAATATATAATTTTCATTTAATAAATCTTTTAATTACACTTAACAACAAATCATCATTTATAGGCTTCACAATCCAACCAGTAGCACCTGCTAGCTTTCCTTCATTAACTAATTGGGACTCAGATGTTAAAAACAAAACTGGAGTATATTTAAATTTAGATATTTTTCTCACATCTTTAATTAGAGCGATACCATCCATATTAGGCATGTTAACATCAAATATAAAAAGATCTATTTTATATGAACTTTTATTAATCATATCTAAAGCTATAACTCCATCCTCAGCAAAATGTAGAGAATACCCAGCTTTTATTAACACATTCCCCAGCATAGCCCTTACAGTAGAACTATCATCAACTGCAAATATCGATTTCATATTGTCATGTCCTTATACATAATATTTTACATTTTAAATGCTCATCAAATATTCCATAACTATTATTTTAAATTCTAAGACATGAGTATATATAAGTCAAATTTTACAATGTAATGCAAATAATAATTAGCTTTAAAGATAAATCAGATGGATTTTTTACTTAAGTTTTCCTATAAAAGTATAATTATTAAACAGTGATTTGTAATATATTTCAAATTTAAATATAATATGAAAATGACAGAGAATATAAATGACTTTAAAGCACTAGGTTTAACAAAAGAGATATGTAAAGCAGTAAATGAGAAAGGGTATATTACCCCAACTGAAATTCAAAATAGAGCAATACCATTATTATTAAAAAATAAAGATCTAATTGCTATATCTCAAACTGGGACTGGTAAAACAGCCAGTTTTACTCTACCTATATTACAAAAAATCACTAAGAAATTAGTTCAAAGAAACCAGGGTATAAGATCATTAATATTAGTACCAACAAGGGAACTTGCAGTTCAAGTTGGTGAAAGTGTTAATACTTATAGTAAATACTTAAATATTAAAGTTGAGATAGTTTTAGGAGGCGTTAATATAAACCCTCAGATGCAAAAATTACGTGGTGGAGCAGATATATTAATAGCAACTCCAGGTAGATTATTAGACTTATTTGAAAAAAATGCACTAAATTTTGACTGCTTAGATACTTTAGTCCTAGATGAAGCTGATAAATTACTTGATATGGGATTTACTGAAGAGTTAGATAAAATAATTAAACTACTTCCTAAAAAAAGACAAAATCTAATGTTTTCTGCTACTTTCCCAGAAGAAATAAGAATATTATCTGAAAAGATTTTATACAATCCAATTGATATTAGAGTCGAAGAAGAAATTACTACTGCTGATACCATTGAAGAGTGGTTATATCCTGTAGACAAAAGTAATAAAACCCATCTTTTATTACATCTTTTTAAACAAAACAAGTGGGATAAAGTTTTAGTCTTTGCAAAAAGCCAAAATAGAGTTGATAGGCTATGTAGATTTCTTGAAAGTAAAGGAGTTATTGTTGATTCTATTCATGGTAAAAAAACTCAGTTTTCACGAACTAATTCATTAGATAATTTTAAAGATGGAGAAACTCAAATATTAGTTGCAACTGATTTAGCTTCTAGAGGTATCGATATAAAATCATTACCTATTGTAATTAATTATGATCTACCTCAAGTACCTGAGAATTATATCCACAGAATTGGTAGAACAGGAAGAGCTGGTGAATCAGGGATTTCAATCTCTTTTGCAAGTGAAGATGAATTTGAATATCTAGTAAAAATAGAGAGACAAATCCAAACATATATTAAAAGAAAAGTCATTGATGGGTTCGAACCGACTGTAGATCTTATGCCATCCCCTAGAATTAAGGCTTTAAAGCCAAAAAAACCGAAAAAAAAGAAGTAGAAGCTTAACTTTATATTAATTACGTGGTAAAAATTACTATAAACACAAGGATGTGAATATGTTAAATAGTATATATGATTTAAATGATGAAGCGTTTATTGAATATCACGGTAAGGTAATACTTATTGTTAATACGGCAAGTAAGTGTGGATATACTCCTCAATTTAAGGAATTAGAATTACTTTACAAAAGATATAAAGAACAAGGGTTAGTTATATTAGGTTATCCTTGTAATCAGTTTGCTTATCAGGAACCTGGGGATCAAAAAGCTGCTACAGAATTTTGTTCTCTAAATTATGGAGTAACATTTCCAATATTAGAAAAAATTGATGTAAATGGTCCCCACGAAAATATTGTTTTTACATTTTTGAAAGAGAATTTAAAGGGCATGTTTGGTAGAAAAATAAAATGGAATTTTACTAAATTTATTATAGATAAAAAAGGAATTCCTGTTAAACGTTTTGCTCCTATGGTTAAACCTAGAGAAATTGAGAAATATATAACCAAATTATTATCAAAATAACTCTAAGATTTATTATAAATTATTTATTCTATAACTACAGCTGTACCATATGCTAATAGTTCCGCAGCTCCATCCATAACACTTGTCGTTACAAATCGAACAGCTACTATTGCATTAGCACCAAGATCTTTAGCAGATTCTTCCATTCTATCAAGAGCCTGTTCTCTAGATTCTGCCATCATCTTTGTATAATCAGTAACTTCTCCACCAATAATATTTTTTAAACCAGCTAATATATCTCGACCAATATTTCTTGCTCTTATTGTATTTCCTTTAACTAGACCTTTTACATCTGTAATCTTTTTTCCTTCAATATTATCCGATGTTACTATTATCATCTTATTACCTCTCTATATTTATCATTCTTAGATTCTTTTATTCTATCAATTATAGTACGTACTAATAACACTATAAACCCAAATGAAATGCCCCCGATACATACCTTTAATAGGAAACTTTCTGAATTATCAGCAAAAAGTTCTTGTATACCTATAGTAAGAATAAGTATGTATGGAATTATTATTAAAATAATACCTGCTCTTTGCCAAATTGTCCTACTCTTTTTTTTATTTAACTCATCTAACCATTTATCCGATGGAGTACTTCCACCACTCATTTTTATACTCTGATTCAATTTAACTGTAGATGTATACAATTCTCTACAACTTTTACAATTCGAAAGATGCTCAAATAACATCTGTTTATCAGTATCAATTAATACTAATTCTGAATCGGCTAATGCTTGAACACTTAGTTCAAACTCTTCACAATTATTCATCATATTCTCCTTTTAGTAACTGCTCTAATTTTTTTCGAGCATTAAATAATCTAGACATAACAGTCCCAATAGGAATATGTAATATTTCACTGATTTCTGAATAAGAACAATCTTGGAAATGTTTTAAAATGAGAACCTCTCTATCCTTTTCTTTTAAATTTTGAATGGCTTTATTAATTAAAGAGATATTCTCTTTTTTAAAAAAGGCATCTTCGGGATTAAGATTATTAGTAGGGATTTCATATTCAAAAAATGTATTCTCTTTCCAACCTTTACTTTTTAATTTGTTAAAACAGAGGTTTTTAGTAATTAGAAAAAGTATAGGAAAACTATTCTTATCAGTTTTAGAAAAATCTAATTTTTGGAAGGCCTTTAAAAAAACATCTTGAGTAATATCTTCAGCTTCTGTTCTATTTTTAAGATAGTAAACAGCTGTATTTAAAACTCTTGAATAATGGGTTTTAACCATTAAATTAAAAAGTTCTTTCTCTTTAATTTTTCTATTCATGTACATACTCCTACTATATATACAAACCAGGAATTATTTTATTCATTTTATTATAAAATAATATATGCAGCCCCTTATAATATGTTTCATGTTATATATTTTAATTATATAATTTCTTTTATTAATAAACCCAGCTGATTTATTGTATAAGGTTTTTTAATAACTCCACTAAGTCCTTTTTCTTTTAATTTAGATATATTTTTTTCATGAATATATCCAGATATTATAACAATGTTACACGACGGGTTAATTTCTTTTAACTTATGAAAAACTTCTTCTCCACTTAATCCAGGCATCATCATATCTAATAAAATCAAATCATAGGTTTCTGTATGACTAGAATATAATTCTAAGGCTTCTAGACCATTTGATGCGATAGCTACAGTATATCCAATGGATTCAAGTAATTCTTTACCTAAGACTCTATTAATGTCTTCATCATCAACAAACAAGATATTACCTGAACCAATAATATTATCATCCTTAATTATTGATACTAATTTTTCTTTTGACTTAATGACAGGTAAATATATATGAAATTGTGCACCTTGTCCGATCTCTGAATTAACAGTGATACATCCATCGTGGTCTTGAATTATCCTTTGAGATGATGATAAACCTAAACCAGTCCCAATATCTTCCGGTTTAGTTGTGAAAAAAGGTTCAAATATTTTTCCTATATTATCTTTTGATATTCCACTCCCAGTATCTGTTATATCTATAAGGCAATATTCACCAGGTTTTACATTCAAGTTATTATTTAATATAATTTTATTACTTAAAAAAATATTTGAAATATTGTATTTAATTATTCCTTCACCACTAATTGCATGACTTGCATTGATTCCAATATTAAGAAGAACACTCTGTAGTGTGGAATAATTACCTAAGATATGGTCATTACTAAAATTATTATATAAATTGATTGAAATGGACTTATCTATTGTTTGTTTCAATAGATTTACAGTTTCATTTAATACCATTTTTAATTTTAAAGGTTTTAGTTCATTTACGTTATTTTTACTAAATTTTAGTAATTGCTTAGTTAGATCAACAGCTCGTATACTTGATGTTTTGATTATATTTATATATTTTTGATGTTTAGACTTAATTTCATTGGGATTCAATAATATTAGTTCAACAGATGATGTAATACCTGTTAATATATTATTAAAATCATGAGCTACACCACCAACTAATTGGCCAAGAGACTCTAATCTTTGCATTTGATTAATTTGATCACTTAACTCTTTCTTTTCGTTTGATATGTTAAAATTGTCTGTAACATTCTTCCTTATTGTTGTAAAGTTAATAATTTTTCCTAAATTATTTAATACTGGAGAAATTATTACATCTTCTACAATAAAACCACGAGTATTTTTTGAAACAATGTTACTTAGATTATATGATTCCCCCGATAATAATATGTCTATTAACATATTGTTTTGCTCTTTATTTTCATCCAAGAACTCTTTTGAATATGTTCCTAAAACACATTCCCTATCAAACCCAGTATTAGACAAAAATGTATTATTCACATATGTAATTTTACCAGTTGTATCAAGGATTTCAACAGATGCTGATAATTGCTCTATTGCTTCAATTAACATATTTTTTTCTAATTCAATATTGTGTTGTTTTGTAATATCTTCTTTAATAGCTAGATAACTAGTTATATTATTTTCTGAATCAATTAATGGTTTAATTCTTGCACTCTCATAATAGATCTCTCCATTTTTTTTCTTATTTGTGAAATATCCAAACCATTCATTACCATGTTCAATTGTTGACCACATTTCTTCATAAGTTGATTTTGGAGTTAAATCACTTTTTAAAATATTAGTATCTTTACCAATAATTTCCTTCTCATCATAACCTGTTAAACTACAAAATTGTTTGTTAACATATTCAATTACACCATTTTTATCAGTTATTAAAACAGAAACAGGTATTTTTGATAAAATTAAATCATTTAAATTATTTTTGTGTTCAAAGTTTTTTACTCGATTTGTTTCCTCTGGTATCCATTTTCTAATGATTATAAAAATTGTTAATATTGCGACAATCAAATTTAATATTTTTGGTATAAAAACTAGTTCTGGTTGAGATAATAAATTATAGTATTTAATATTGATGATCCCAGATAAAGAAGTAAACCATATCCCAAAATATGAACTTTCAAATAATGACCTAAAAGCATCTAGAGACAATATAATTACTAATATAAATACTAATCTATCACTTATTGTTTTTTTTATTATTCTTTTTATATAAAGAATAAAGATAATCGACCATGATGTAATCAAAAGCCAATATATTATTGGAGTTATATATTTAAACATTTAATAATACCGGTAGAGTTATTTTAATATTGGTTTTAATACCAACCTGACTTTTAATATCTATTGATCCATTATGATCTGAGATTATACCCATAACAGCAGATAATCCTAGACCTTTACCAATTTCTTTTGTAGTAACAAATGGATCAAAAATATTATCAACTATTTCTTCATTTATTCCGCACCCATTATCTTCAATTTCAATAATTAAATGATTACCAGGGGATAAAGTAAAGTTATTATTTATTTTAACTTTTGTATCAATAATAATATTTTTTGTGTTAATTTTAATTTCACCATTATTAGAAAACGACTCAATAGAGTTTAAAATAATATTATATACTGCTTTTTCTAACTCCTTAATATCCCCTAGAACAGAATATAATATTGCAGTTAATTCTTGAATAATGGTAACATTCCCAGAAAATTTAGTTTTATTTTCACTAATAAGATTAACAATTAATTTGTGGAAATCAACTGGTGATTTAATCCATGAACCTTTCTTAGAATAAGATGATAACTTGGAAGTTAAATTAGATAACTTATCACTAGCTAATTGAATGATATCTATATATTCTAAACTTTTTTTATTAAAAGATTCATTATTGATAAGTAAAAGATCCTTAGCACTTTGTATTTGTAATAAATTATTATTAAAATCATGTGCAATTCCACCAGCCATGCGTCCAACTGCTGCCATTTTTTTTTCATGAATAACTGTTTCTTGTAATTCCTTCTCTTTGGTGAGATCTATTGAAGTCCCGATAATGACTGGTTCACCAAATGTATTAATTTTGATTCGTTGTAGTGTTATATGAACCCACTTTTTTTCATTATATTGGTCTAAATAACTTACATCATATGCACTATATATTTCATTAATATTTTTAAATTTAAAGTTCTCAAAAAAATTAAAACCCGGTAAATCTTTTAGAGAATCATTTTTGTATGATTTGCCTATGATATCTTTTTCATTTAACCCTAAACTATTTAGCATAGATTTGTTTACTGATAAAAAAACTCCTGTATCAGTCATTACAAATATAAAGGCACTAATACTATCCATTATTGAATGTAATTGTCTTTCACTTCTTTTAAACTTAGAAATAATATATATTGATAACCCAAAAAATAAAATTGAAGAAAATATCATAATATAAAATACAGGAGAAATAAGCTCAAACAGATTATTATATGCTATATTAACAATCCAAAATCCTGATGGTAGATTGATAACAACCTCATCTACTAAAAAGTTATCTTCAAACCCAGAATCATAAACAATATGTGTAAGGCTATTATAATTATTATATTGTGTTATTAAATAAGTATATTTATCAGTATTAAGAAATAAACTTTCAACTATATCGTCAAGTTTCATCATATAACCTATTTGTCCCCAGTATAAACCATTAGGTAGAACGATAGGTAACCTAGTAACAATGCCTACACCACCTTGAATTACTTCATCTGGCTGTGTTATAACAACTTCAAAATCATTTTTAACTATAAAAGCATCATCTCTAAAGGCTGGAAGTTCAGCTAAATTAATGTTGATCATACTTTTATTTGGTTCATAAGGGTATAAATAGATTGCTTTTGTATCCTCAAATATTCCAATATTACTAATTATATTATTTTCTGATGGTAAAACTTTTTGAACAAAATAATCTAACTCCTCAATATCTACATCAGTGTTAAGACCTATATAAGTAGCCACACCGATCATCTTACTTATATTATAGTTTGTCACTTTATTTATATTTGATTCGGTTAATGCCAATTGCTGAATCATATCATGTCTTTCATCTGAAACTTTCCTTGAAAAGTCTGTATATGCACCTATTAGAAAACTAACTAGTATTATAAATGGTAAAAAATGTAAAAGTATTCCTGGTTTTTTCAAATTATTATGTCCTTTTATAAACTTTTTTGAATTATATATTTAATTCAAATTCAAAAAAGAGTTACCTCATCAGAAGCTTTGATATTTAATCTATTTTTTATATCGATATCAAGCCCCCATAAATTAGTAAACGCTAAAATCTCAATTTCTTCATTATTTGTGGTGCTAATGCCTTCTAAATAATTTATAATACTTTTTCTAATATCATTTTTTTTCTCTTCTGATAGGTATAAACCCAAATCTCTATTAAAAAATCCATACTCACCTATATGTTCTAAAAATTGCAACACATGATCAGATTCCTGACTAGTAATATCCTGGTATTGTAGTTTTGTAATAGATTTATTTAAATTATTTTGAAGACTGCTTGATACACTATTTAAGTTTTTAATAATTCCCATTATCGCACCAGATGATGATCCTAAAATGTCCTCAAAGGGTGATATTTTTACATATATATTTTTAGCCATATTTTCAACATTATTTAATTTAAATGAAAGATCCTGCTTGAGAATATTAATTTGAGACAAAGTTTCTTTTATCTGTTGATTAGTAGAGTTCGCAACTTTAGCAGTTTTTTCAGCAAAATTTGAAATATCATTACCTAATACTTTAAAACCACCACTATCTTTTACTCTAGCAGCTTCAATTCGAACATTTATAGAGATAACTTTAACCTGCTCCGATAACTCAACAATATCTTTTGTAGTTTTAGTAATTGTATTAAAGCTATCAATAGAGGTTTTAATAAAGCTATCTGCAAGCTTGTTCATCTCGCTTAATACTGGTATAAAACTTGAAAAATCACTATTTATCTCTTTTGAAGCGTTCAATACATAACCTAGATTATTTTCAATACCGGGATCAAATATAGATTTCATAGAATCTTTTGATTGTTTTACTATAGTTTCACTCTCGGTCCATATGTTTTCAAAATCTCGAAAGAGACTATCTATAGTCTCTTCTTCAAATTTCTGTGAATTCTCTGAAAGCTTTTTTATAATAGGCAGACTCTGTTTTATAAAATAGATTTGCTCGGAACAACTATGACAGGTTTTAGGTCTAATTGTTTCATACGGGTCTATAATTTTGTTTTCTACACTTTCTTCTTTTTTAACAACAATTTTCTCATTAATTTCTTTCTCAATCTCGACTATTTTTATTTTCTCTTTTTTTAAAAATAAAATAACTAACAAAGTCAAAGATAATAAAATATTTAAGAATAAATTAAATTTCATTAAACTTGATAAAAACCCAGTTATTATATTCATTAATAAAATTAGTGAAACCATTATTTTCTGGATCATATATATTCCTTCTCACCCATAATATTCTTTCGATATATTTAAAAATACCTTAATCGAATTTTTTTAACGTTGAAATTAATGTTAATGGATCAAAGGGCTTAATAATCCAACCAGAAGCACCAGCGGCCTTACCTTCCATTTTCTTTGATTCCTGACTTTCCGTTGTTAGAAACAAAATTGGTGTAAATTTAAACCTTGAAATTTCTCGAACTTTTTTAATAAGTGTTATACCATCCATATTTGGCATGTTGATATCAAACAGAAAACAATCAATTTTATCTGTATAATTAGATATCTTATCCAATGCTATTACGCCATCCTCGGCTAATTTTACATCATATCCTGCTTTTGTAAGTGTATAATTGAGAGAAGCTCTTAGTGTCACGGAATCGTCAACTGCAAATATAGTTTTCATTTATTCTACCTTCTTTATTTTGTAATATATTTGATACATTTAAAATTTAAATGCATTTTTAGTGCCAAGTTCTGATTATATAAATAGGTGAAATAATTGATGAAGTGCAACAATTATTGCTTTATTAGCAACATATTAGAATATTCACGCAACTATTATTGCAAAGATATTATCGTTAGAGATCACTAAAATATTGTAATACTTCCTGCAGCCTCTATATTGATTGGGTTTGCTTCTATTTTCTCTATATTCATGATAGGAATTTTTTTAATATAAACAGAATTATTTTTAGTATTATATAGAAGTTTACGACCTATACAACCTCCAATATTCTTGTTTAAGATTTCAATATTTTCAGCTTTTAAAAAGCCTAATATGAAGTCTATATTTTGTTCTCCTATAGTTTTTTTATTTTGATCATGTATTATAACATTTCCCCCACCAAATACTTTTGCTGTTATGTATTTTTTCTCGCCACCCATAGCTAATATTTTATTTATTAGTATTTCCATAGAATTTATTCCATAACGTAATGAATTACTGCTCAAAAACTCACTTTTAAATTCATATTGTTTTTCAATAAAATTTATAATGGAATTTTTGGGCAACATAAAATGATTTATACCACAAATATTATTAACTTTATCGTATAAACATACGGAGATACATGAACCAAGTACAGTTGATATTATTTCATTTTTCTTAGTAACATAGTATTCTCCAGAATAAATTGTTTTAATATTTGACTTTCTATAAAACTTTTTATTCATAAAGTTTATCCTTTATTAAAAATATGCCATTGGGGTAATTCCAACTTAAACTCACTTAATTATTCCTTCATTAATCCTATAAACTTTCCAATTTATATAACAATTTTTTTCATTTATATATTTTCATTAATTACTTGCTCAAGTTCATTAATACTGTAAGGTTTACTTAAAATGGCTAAGATACCGCTATCGATTAAATCTTGTATTTTTACATAATCTAAATATCCTGATAAAATTATACCTTTGCATTTATGATCAATATTTTTCATGGCATTAAATGCATCAAAACCATTCATTTTTGGCATTACCATATCAATTAAAACTAAATCAATACTTAAATGTTTTTTACTATATATTTTTACAGCCTCATCACCATCAGACGCTAACAAAACTTTAAATCCAATATGTTCTAATAAATCTTTCCCCGTAATTCTATTAATTTTTTCATCATCTACTAATAGGATTGTTTTACATAAATAGTTAGGGGGGGCTATTTTGGTGTTTCCACTATTATCAGTTATTGGAAAGTATAAGGTAACAGTAGTTCCTTTATCTAAAATACTTTTTATATTTACAGCACCATTATGATCTTTTAAACAGCCATTTACTGTATATAAACCTAATCCAGATAATTTTTTATTTGAGTTTATTTTAAAAAATGGATTAAAAATATTTTGCATTTTTTCTAAAGAAATACCATGGCCATTATCACTAATTGAGATAGAACAATATCTACCAGGAGAGACAGAATTTATAAAATTTAAGCATTCTTTTTTATCTAATTCTATTAAATCCAATTCTATTGTTATTTCACCACCATTTTTCATGGAGCTAGTAGCATTTTCAATAATATTACTTAAAGAAGTTAATAATTCAGAACAATTCCCATTAATAAAAATACTACTATATTTATTAATATATTCTATATGATATTTATCTTCTAAGGTATAACGTAAACTATCCATAAAATTATCTAAGAATTCTGATATGTCTAATTCTTTTAATTTAATATCTAGCCTATTATTTAATGATTCCAGTATTTGTGTCAAATTTGTTGCGTCATCTGCAGATTGTAAAATAAGATCTATATAATCAATTTCTTTTTGGTTAAAACTGTCTGTTCCTATTTTAAGTAATTCTGCTAAATTTATTATTCCACTTAATATATTATTAAAATCATGTGCAATTACACCAGCTAATTGACCTACTGCATCTATTTTATTTTTATGTTTTAAAACTTCCTTTAAAGTTTTGATTTCCTGTTCTTGTTTTACTTCTAATGATATATCATGTTTTGTACATATATAATTACTTATGATATTATCACTGCCAAAAATTGGGGTAATATTAGCTTCTTCCCAAAACAGATCTCCTCTTTTTTTTCTATTTTTTATTATACCTTTCCACTCTTTTCCGCTTTTTATTAATTTCCACATATACTTATAAAATTCATCATCATGATAATCACTTTTTAAGATATTGGGATTTTTTCCTATTACTTCTTCTTTGCAATACTCAGTTATAGTACAAAATTTTCTATTTACATATTCAATTAAGCCATTTTTATCAGTTATAATTATTGAAACTGGACTATTTTCTATACCTATTTCAAGCTTTTTTACAGTTTCCAATGGATAACCTTGAATAATATTTGAGTTTGTTGATTTTTTAATTTCAAGATTCATTATTACTAACCTTCACTACTTTATATAATTATATTTTACTTAGAATGTGATTTGAAATATTGTTTAGCTGAACAATAGCACAGTGGGCATCTTTTTTTATTGCTTCTTTAGGCATTCCAAATACAACACAACTTTTTTCATCCTGGGCAATAGTATAAGATCCAGCTGTTTTCATCTCTAGCAAACCCTGAGCACCATCATCCCCCATACCAGTCATAATAACTCCAATGGCATTTTGTCCAGCGTATCTTGCTGTAGATCTAAATAAAACATCAACAGAGGGTCTATGCCTAGAGACTAAAGGACCACCTACTATTTCAACATAATACCTGCTTCCACTTCTCTTTAAGAGAGTATGTTTGTTCCCTGGAGCAATTAGAGCAGAACCTCTTAATACCGAGTCATTGTTTTTAGCTTCTTTGACTTGTATGGTACAAGACTCATTTAATCTTTCTGCAAATGCAGCAGTAAAGTTTTCAGGCATGTGTTGTACAATAACAACGCCTGGTGAATCTAATGGTAGAGATTCAAGGAATATTTTTAAAGCTACTGTACCTCCAGTAGAAGCACCTACAACAATTATTTGTTCTGTTGTGTCTATAGAGTTCAAAGTTGTAGGTTTTGCAATTATAACATCAGCGTTTAATTTTTTGGTTACTTCTATAGGCTTAACTATTTTATTAATATTTGTCTGGCTTGCAGCCCTAATAGCATCACAAATTAAATCTCTAGACTCTTCTAAAAATTGTTTTGTCCCTATCTGGGGTTTTTTAATTATATCCACAGCTCCGAATTCCAGTGCATTTAATACATTTGCAGAACCAGCCTCAGTTTTACTACTGCATATAATTACAGGAATGGGATGTTGACTCATAAGTTTTTTTAAAAAAGTTAATCCATCCATTCTTGGCATTTCTATATCAAGAATAATTACATCTGGGACCATCTCTCTAAGTTTTTTTACTGCAATATAAGGATCTGCTGCTGTACACAGTAGATTAATATCCTTTTCAGAGGATATTAGTTTTGTTAAAACTCCTCGAACTACTGCAGAATCATCAATAATCATTATATTAATTTTGTCCATTAATTATTTTCTCCTTTTTTACATATATTGAGGGGCCCACCCTTTTAAAAGGAATTGAAGTATTAGGTAAATTTTCAGAATGCCCTAAAAAAAGATATCCTTCAGGGTGCAGGTGTTTATACAAATTATTAAGGATTTTACTTTGTATCTCCTTATTAAAATAGATCATCACATTTCTCAAAAATATTACATGATATTGTTTTTTTATCATATATGAATCCGCTGTTAAATTAATTTGTCTAAATAGAACTTTTTTTCTTAGATATTTGTTAATTCTAATTGTGGGAATATCACGGTTTCTACTCATCAGGCAATATTTTTTTTTGAAATTTATAGGAATTGGATAACAATCATTAATTGAATAAATTGCTTTTTGACCCTTATCTAGCACTTCTTCTGAAATATCAGTAGCTAGAATTTTATATTTATTACTAGGATGTTTTTCAAGGAACTCTTCCATGAACATAGCCATTGTATATGCTTCTTCACCAGTTGATGATGCTCCTGACCACAATCTTATTTCTCCATGTAACTTCATTTCTATTAATTCTGGTAATACATGGTTTGAAAGGAAGTTAAAATGTTCAACTTCTCTAAAAAAATCTGTTTTATTTGTTGTTATACACTCAATGAACCTGGCTAATTCATTCATTTGCCCTTTTGGACTAAAAAAATAGTCAGCATATTCACTATAGTTGGTATAGTTTAGTGCCTTTAATCTTTTTAACAGCCTAGATTCAACCATAATTTTTTTAGAGTCAGCTATAGTTATTCCAATATGTGTCTGAATAAAATCTCTGAAAAGTTGAAATGTTTTATTAGACATATTTTTTTCTAGAAGATCATATGTCATAACATTCCTCTAAATCTTGAACAACCTTAACAAGTTGTTCTATATCAAATACCAATGCTACAGAACCATTACCTAAAATTGCAGCTCCGGATATCTCTTTTATATGTTGATACATTGAACCAAGTGGTTTAATAACAGTCTGATTACCACCGACTACAGTATCAACCAATAGACCTATCTGTGAACTGTTTGAATTAACAATAACTATTTGTTCAATAGATTCACGCTCACTTTTAACATCAAAAAATGTTCTTAAATCTATATACGGTACAAGTTTATCCCTAAAAGTTATAACATGTTTTCCAGAATTAAAATCTTTATTTTCCTTTTTTAATTCAACACAGGCTTCAACACTGCTTAGTGGTATAACATATGAGTCTCCAGCAATTTTTACTAACAGTCCTTCAATAATAGCTAGAGTTATAGGTAATACCAGGGTTATTTTTGTATACACCCCTTCCTCACTTGTAATAGAGACATGACCTTTAAGTTGTTCTATCTGTTTTTTTACAACATCAAGCCCAACACCTCTACCTGAGACATTAGTTATACTCGTAGCAGTAGAAAATCCTGGAGAAAAAATAAGGTTAAAGAGCTCTTCATCTGAATAATCAATATCACTCTTAACAAGTCCTTTTGAAATAGCTTTTTTTAATATTTTGTCTCTACTTAGACCACCACCATCATCTTCAATTATAATCTGTACAGATGCTCCTGCATGTATTGCAGACAACTTTATTGTTCCTGTTTCCTTTTTACCGTTTTTGACCCTTAAATCCGGGTGTTCTATACCATGGTCGATACAATTTCTTATAATATGAACAAGGGGATCATGTAATTGCTCTATTACATTTTTATCAAGTTCTGTATCAGCACCTTCTGTTATCAACTCTATCTTTTTCCCTAATTCTCCTGATAAATCTCTGACAAGACGTCTAAATCTAGAAAATGTAGAACCTATAGGCAACATTCTCATACTCATGGAATTATCCCTTAACTCTTCGGTTAAGAGACCAAATCTTTCAATAATCGCTATTAGTTTTGTATCACTAGATTCGTGACTCATCTGTAACATCTGTGCATATATAGTTACAATTTCACCAACAAGATCAATTAAACTATCAAGTTTATTAGAACTTACTTTAATATTATCTGTAACACCCTTTAATAAATCTATCTTATTCGATTTGCTCTTATTTATAAAATTTTGCGTTTTTAAAGCATTTTTAACTTCATGTTCGGATAACATACTCTCGTTAACAAGAATTTCTCCAAGTTTATATTGTGCTTTTAATGCAATGTCTAATTCTTTCTGATTTATACTACCACTTTTTACTAAAATATTTCCAAGTTTTTCCGGTATTTCTTCATCATTATCAAAATTCCATTCTTCAATTATTAATTCAGATTGATCATCAATAAATATAAAAACTTCCTGTATTTTATTAATATTTTTTAATGTTGAAACATAGATATCCCAATAAACATAACACTCTTCAGTATGTATTTCTGATATTGATGGAATTTTTTTGTAATGGGGAATTACTATACCCTCTCCAAATTCAAGAACTTCATGTACTAATGCTACAGGGTTGGTTCCTGAGAAAAATATTCGTGGTTCTGGTTTAAATGTAATTTTATATATTTTTGGTTCTTGATTATCTAGTTGAGGTTCTTTGTTATTATTATCTAATTCATCTTCATCCTTAATATTTAAAGACTTTTTAAATTCTAAGAAGAATGAATCTTGATCTGGAAATATATATCCTGAATCATTGATCATTGTTAATATAATATCCCTAGATTTTAATGTATAATCTATAAAATCCTTATTAACCTTAGCCTTACCAGATCTTATTGATTCAAGAATTGATTCAACTTCATGTGTAAATGTAGAGATATTATTTAAACCAACCATACCTGCAGAACCCTTAACAGTATGCATTGCTCTAAACACTGCAGATATTAACTCTTCATCATCTGGATTTGACTCTAATTCAAGAAGAAAATCTTCTAAATTCCCTAAGAGTTCTAATGCTTCTTCTTTAAATATATTTATAAAATTTACTTCATCCATATTTTACCTTCTAAACTACATCCTTTATAAAATTTTGTAAGTCCTCTGCATTTGTCAAAATATTTTGAGCAAAAGAAACTTTATTGATATCAAACAAAAAGCTATCCTTAAATACACCAGAATAAAGGATTTCTTTTTTTGCTAAAAAGGCTTCATTGCTTAAACTGACAAGTAGTTGTAATCCAGAGATATCAATTCTATTAATAGAAGAGAGAACAACTTCTAATTTTTTTTGTTTTTTTAAAGTTTTTATTAAAAGTTCTCTAATTTCATCAACATGATTAATTATTAAGTCATCTGTTATTACAACAACATTATCAGTTTTTTTTGGCATCTTATTCCTCGTCTATTTCATCATCATGATTATTAATAACATTTAGATCGTTACTATTTAATATCTTATTAATATTTAACAGGATTACAAACTCATCGTTAACTTTTCCCATACCGTGAATAAATTCTGTATTTATTTGAATACCTATTTTAGGTGCGGCTTCTATATCATCAGGTTCAATAGTCAGAACTTTTTGAACAGAATCTGTGTAAATACCTATAGTAAGTTTCTCACCTCCACCATCAAGTTCATCTATTTCGGTAACAATGATATTATTTTTTTCATTGTCACCTGTATTGCCCATTTTAAATTTGGACTTAAGATCTATAACTGGAACTACACTACCTCTTAAGTTAATTACACCACACATAAACTCTGGCATTCTTGGAACTTTTGTAAGTTCAGTAGCTTCAAGAACCTCTCTGGCATTTGTTATATTTATTCCATATTTTTCTTTTCCTAATGTAAAAGATAAATACTGATTAATTAATAATTCGCTGACATCACTCACTTATATCTCCTAAAATTGCTCATAATCTTTATCTAAAAGATCGTTATGCTCTGTATAATGTTCATCTCCATCTAAGGAAATATCCAAACCTTTATTGATATCCAAAGACATTTTCTTTTGCACAGTATCATTATGTTTAGGTTTTAATTTTGAAGAATTTATACCTGAGATAGCTTTATTCTGATACTTGGCTTCATCTAAATTTGACATTTTGAAGAAACTTATTACTTCTTTTAATAATTCAGATTGCCCACTTAACTCTTCAGCCATTGAAGATGATTCTTCAGATACTGCTGCATTTTGTTGTATTACTTTATCTAACTGCATAATCGCTTGATTTATCTGTTCCGCACCTGAATTTTGTTCATTACTAGAAGCACTTATTTCCTGAATTAACTCTGCGGTATGCTGAATATCCGGAATCATAGCCATGATTGTAGTTCCTGCATCTTCTGCAATCTTAACACTTCCACTTGCTAATTCATTTATTTCAGAAGCCGCTAACTGACTACGCTCTGCTAATTTTCCAACTTCTGAAGCTACTACAGCAAATCCTTTACCGTACTCTCCGGCTCTAGCAGCTTCTATTGAGGCATTAAGTGCTAATAGGTTTGTATTACGTGCGATCTCTTCAATTATATTTATTTTGGATGCAATTTGACGCATTGCATCAACGGTTTTATTAACAGCATCCCCACCATTCTCAGCATCTATAGCGGATTTTCTTGCTATTTTTTCAGTTTGTGCTGAATTGTCTGCATTACGCTTAATATTTGATACCATCTCTTCCATAGATGATGAGATCTCTTCGATTGAAGATGCCTGTTCCGATGCTCCTTGGGACATCTGATTTGCTGTATCACTAAGTTGACCACTACCAGATGCTACATTATTTGAGCTATTCCGTACATTTTGCACTACCTCTTGTAGTTTTTGTACCATAGAATGTAAAGATTGATGTACTCCTACAAGGGTTCTTCCTGTATCAAAGTTAATTTTTAAATTACCTTTTCCAATTGAAGTTGCTATTTCTGCAATCTCTGCGGGATCTACTCCTAACTGTTTTAAAACACTAGTAGTAATAAACAGTGCTAATAATATTCCAATTAATATAGCTATGATTGAAACAACAACTACAATAGTAATGAAAAATGCATTACTGCTTTGAAGCTTTGGTCCTAAGGTATCTTGATCAGCTTTGATTGAAAGCTTTACTTCTTCAACCCAACCAGCAATTTCAGGTCCATGGATATCTAACTGATTATCTATAATATCATTTCTATTTGTTATTACAGTTACTAATCTTTTAAATCCATCCCAGTAAACAGAGTGTATTTCATCCATTTCTACAAGTAGATTTAATCTATGATTATCATCTATCTCATTTCTTAAAATAACAACATATTCATCAAGTATTTTCATTTCAGAATCCACTCTATCGGCATACTCTTTTTTGTTATTATCTAAATATTTAATAACATAGAGTCTAGCAAGAAGTAGATGCCTTGTTGCAACGCTGGCTGCATATGTAACTACAACATCTCCATCATCATTAGCTGAATCCATAATCTCTGATAGCTTATTTTCCATTGTAGGACCATTAATATTTAAATTATTATTTACAATTTCCTCTCTTTCTGACTTATAGTCTACTACTTCATCAAAAGAAGATTCATATAATGCTACTGTTTCATCAACATCGTCTACTAAGGCTGCTCGTTCAGGTTTTTGTATTTCATCTTGAGCTTCTTCTAAAAATCCATTCATTTTTTCTACATAATCTGTATACTGGTCATGATCTTTTTGACTTCCAGTAATTATATAGTCTTTTACGTTCATTCTAACCATTAACATATTAGCCTGTAGTCTTCCTGCAAGGTTTGTATCCCTAGCTAGGCCCCTATACTCTGTGAAACCTTGAGATGCTCCACTTAAAGCTACAAATGCAACTATGCTTACGATTAGCAGCATAATAATAACTGTGCTAAAACCCATTATAATCTTTGACTTTAATTTCATTTATAACTCCTATATACCAATAAACTATTGAATGCAATATTGATGCCAACTATTAGTCAAAAATATATGGTTTAGAATAATTTAAATGCAACTAAATTTGCTTTAACTGCAAAACATGTTGCAGTTAAAGCAAAGAAATGTGCTCAAATTAATTTTTTATTTTAATTTTAATGGTTCCATATTTGAAAGAGCAATATTTTGACCCTGATCATTAGAGGCCGTTGCAATTTTAAAGAAGCTAATAACATCTTCTAGAATCATAGCCTGACTGTTTAGTTCTTCAGCCATGGCGGATGATTCTTCTGATACTGCCGCATTTTGCTGAATTACTTTATCTAACTGTATAATTGCTTGATTTATCTGGTCTGAACCTGCGTTTTGTTCATTACTTGATGCACTTATCTCTTGGATGAGTTCTGCTGTATGCATTATATCAGGGATCATCTCGTTAATAGTTATTCCGGCTTTTTCAGCTATTTGAACACTACCTGTGGCAAGTTCATTAATCTCTGAAGCTGCCAACTGACTACGCTCAGCAAGTTTTCCTACTTCTGATGCTACAACTGCAAAGCCTTTACCATACTCTCCAGCTCTAGCTGCTTCAATAGAAGCATTTAGTGCAAGAAGATTTGTATTTCTAGCAATCTCTTCTATAATATTAATTTTTGAAGCAATATCCTTCATAGCCTGAACAGTTTTATTTACAGCATCTCCACCATTTTTAGCATCTACTGCTGATTTTCTTGCAATCTTGTCAGTTTGAGCTGAATTGTCAGCATTTCTTCTAATGTTAGAAACCATCTCTTCCATAGAAGATGAAACTTCTTCTATAGATGAAGCCTGCACTGAAGCACCTTGTGACATCTGATTTGCAGTATCACTTAGTTGACCACTTCCGGATGCAACATTATCCGAACTAATTCTTACACTCATAACAACTTCATGTAATTTTACAATCATTCTATTAAGTGATATTGCAAGATTTCCAACTTCATCATTCTGTGAGAGAAGTTTCTTACTAATATTAATACTTAAATCACCAGCAGCAATTTTTTCTAATGCTGAATTAACTATACCAATTGGTGAAACTATAATTTTTAATAAAATAATCATTACACCTGTAAGTATTATTAGAGATAAAGCTGAAGTTAAAATTAAAGAAAATATAACTGTTCCAAGGTTTTTGGTGTATACATCTATTGGTATGACTGTAACAATAATCCCAGATGGAGTCAGTTTAAAACTGGTAAATAAGTCAACATCATTGTAAATATATTCAAAACTACCGTTTTGTTCCTCAATAATTTTTTGACTAAAATCAAAAGACATCATATCTGTACCAATTCTGTCTGAATATACATGTGCTATAGTTTTTTCTTCTTCTGGTGAAATAACGTAGGCATACCCTCCGGATTTATATTGGTGGTTTTTTATAATGTATTGTAATGAGCTTCTTTCCAGTAATGTCTGCAACTCTTTTGGTTGCACTCCTATCTGGACTAATCCACCTCTATTTTTAAGTGGTACTCCAATATATTGAAATAAAACACTATCCACTGCACGAATTTCAGGATCTTGTGCAAGTTCATATGTATTATCATTTAGCATTCTAAGAAAGGGTTTTGTTTGGTCAGATGTATTAAAATCAAAACCATAAAAACCTGGTATAGATCCAGCAAATAATACTCCATCACTATCTATAACATGTATTTCATCTATTCCAATTTTTTTTACAAGATCAACCATATTATCCGTTGTGAGAATACTCTCATCTCTCTCTATTAAAACCGATACAGATCTAGCTATTCTTAGAAATCCATTATTCAATGATAACTTTAAAGCCTTTGATTCTTTATCCACATTATTAACTTGAGTTACTATATCATCAAGTGTATTTTCTGTTGTAACCTTCATTACTTCATCCATTTCTCTCGTAATATTTGTATAACCAATAAATGAGATTAGGGTTACTGAAATTAAAAGCATTATTATTGTTGGTATTAATATTTTATATGTTATTTTCACCAATTTTCCTCAATTTATAAAATAATTCCTTTACCATAAATTTATTTACACCATATTTATATAAATTCAAATATGGTGTAAATAAATTGAGAGTTTTGAAATTTTAAGTAAAATATTAACTACCCAGATAAATAGGTTGTATAAAACATCTTCTATTTTTGTATTTGATACTTAGCCTTCTTCAGCATCATCATTATTTTTATTAATAATACTAAGATCGTTGCTATTTAATATCTTATTAATATTTAATAGTATGACAAACTCATCGTTAACTTTTCCCATACCATGAATAAATTCTGTATTTATCTGAATTCCTATTTTAGGTGCAGACTCTATATCATCAGGCTCTATTGTAAGGACTTTTTGTACAGAATCTGTATAAATACCTATTGTAAGTTTTCCATCTCCATCATCTAGGTCATCAATTTCTGTAACGATAATATTATTTTTTTCATTATCATCGGTATTACCCATCTTAAATTTTGTCTTAAGATCTATAACAGGAACTACACTACCTCTTAAGTTGATTACACCACACATAAACTCTGGCATCCTTGGAACTTTTGTCAGTTCAGTAGCTTCAAGAACCTCTCTTGCATTTGTTATATTTATTCCATATTTTTCTTTGCCTAATGTAAAAGATAAATACTGGTTAATTAATAATACGCTAACATCACTCATTTATATCTCCTAAAATTGCTCATAATCTTTGTCTAAAAGATCGTTATGCTCTGTATAATGTTCATCTCCATCTAATGAAATATCCAAGCCTGTTTTAACATTCAAATGTTTAGGCTTTTGCATAGTATTATTATTTTTCTGTTTTAAAATTTGGGGTGAAATTTTAGAAATGGATTTCTTCTGATTCATATTATCATCTGAATCAGACATTTTGAAAAAGCTAATAACATCTTTTAATAATTCCGATTGACTACTTAATTCTTCTGCCATTGAAGATGATTCTTCAGATACTGCTGCATTTTGCTGTATAATTTTATCTAACTGCATAATAGCTTGATTGATCTGTTCTGCACCTGCATTTTGTTCATTACTTGAAGCACTGATCTCCTGTATTAACTCAGCTGTGTGCTGAATATCTGGAATCATGGCCATAATAGTAGTCCCAGCATTTTCGGCTACTTTTACACTACCACTTGCCAATTCATTTATTTCAGAAGCCGCCAACTGACTACGCTCTGCTAATTTCCCAACTTCTGAAGCTACTACAGCAAATCCTTTACCATACTCTCCAGCTCTAGCAGCTTCAATTGAGGCATTAAGTGCTAATAGGTTTGTATTACGTGCGATCTCTTCAATTATATTTATTTTAGAAGCAATTTGACGCATTGCATCAACGGTTTTATTAACTGCATCCCCACCATTTTCAGCATCTATTGCAGATTTTCTAGCTATCTTTTCAGTTTGTGCTGAATTGTCTGCATTACGTTTAATGTTTGATACCATCTCTTCCATTGATGATGAGATCTCTTCTATGGAAGATGCCTGCTCCGATGCTCCTTGGGACATTAGATTTGCTGTATCGCTAAGTTGACCACTACCAGATGCTACATTCTTTGAACTACCCCTTACCTCTGTCACAATATTTCTAAGGTTTTCCACCATAACAAGCATGGCTCCTATTAAACCAATATTACTATGTGAGTTCAAATCTATATCTAAATAACCTTTTGATATCCTCTGTGCAATATCAACAGCCTCAGAAGGTTCACCACCAATATGCCTGTTTAATACTGTTCTAATTAGAAATACTATTAATGCTATTATACCTAGGACAATTACAAATAATATAATAATAGATACTATATTTATGATATTCTCCTGATTTTCCAGCGTCTCTAACTCAAGAAATATTCTTTCATCAAGAATTTCTACAAATTCTTCCACTGTACCCCAAATTTTATATACTTCTTTATGATATATATTATTATATAATATTCTTATAGCGAATTCAGAAACATTTTCACCATCTTTTGGAGTTTCAGGACCATCAACTATTTCATTAGATTTTATTGAATCCATTGCTTGGGTCTCAAGATTAATTAAATCATTAGACATGTTTCCAATTTCATTTAACATCTCAAACTCACTATCAGTAAAACCAATTATTTTCATAATATCTAATTGAGGTATTTTCTCCCCTGGATATAATTCTTTATGAAGATTTTCAGGTCTTTTGACATTTCCACCCCTCCAATTAACGATATACCAATAATCATCCCAATACTTTTGTTCACCTGTAGCTGAGTAAGTTCTGGCAAAACGAGTTAAATTCATAGAAGTATGTCGAAATTCATCAGCAATTGAAAATGCTAAATATCTTTCACTATGTTTTAAATCTATGCTATTAACTATGTTATTTCTTTGTACGTTTACATACAGATAACTTGCGGTTAATATGATAGCAATTACCATTATCCAGTTAAATATTGTTCTTAATTTCATAAGTATCTCCTATAATTACACTTATTATTTGCAAAAGCTGTGCCAAGTTTTTACTCTGTTCAATATTTAAAAAAATATGTGATTTTCTACAAAACATGCAACAAAACATGCTGTAGATGCAACAAAATATGCTGTAGATGCAACAAAAGATGCTATAGATTCAACAATACAACTATTGATATTAATGATAAATTTATGCAAAACTTGATATTTTATTTTAGTATTTTTATAGTATTAATGACTTTAATCGATAGATCCACATTATTTTACTAGGAAACTTTTCTTTGGACTATATTTTTATATTGTTGTCATTTTAAAAAAACTAATTATATCTTTTAGAACTTTAGCCTGACTGCTAAGTTCTTCCGCCATAGAAGATGATTCCTCAGAAACCGCTGCACTTTGCTGTATAACTTTATCTAACTGTACAATGGCTTGTTTAATCTGTTCAGAACCTGCGTTTTGTTCATTGCATGAAGCATTTATCTCCTGTACAAGTTCCCCAGTATTTTGAATATCTGGTAACATTGCAGTTATTGTTTCTCCGGCGACTACAGCAGTATTTACACTACTCACTGCAAGCTCATTAATTTCAGTCGCTGCTATCTGGCTACGTTCTGCAAGTTTTCCAACTTCAGATGCAACAACAGCGAATCCCTTACCATACTCTCCGGCTCTTGCAGCTTCTATTGAGGCATTTAATGCAAGAAGATTTGTATTTCTAGCGATCTCTTCAATTATGTTAATTTTAATAGCGATATTTTGCATAGCATTGACTGTTTCTATAACAGCTAAGCTACCTGCCTCAGCATCTGTCGATGTTTTTAATGCTATCTTCTCTGTTTGTATTGAATTATCAGAATTTTTTCTTATATTTGAAACCATCTCTTCCATGGAGGATGAAATCTCTTCAATAGAAGATGCCTGTTCAGACGCACCCTGGGATATCTGATTTGCTGTATCACTTAATTGACTACTACCTGATGAAACAGTATCTGAACTAGATAATATTCCTGATACCACATCCTTAAGTTTATCAACCATACTAAAGAGTGATTTATGCACACCTACCAGAGGCTTTGTTTCATCAAAACTGATATTTAGCTCTCCATTAGTTATTAAATTTGATATTTTCAAAATTTCTTCCGGATCAACACCAAGTTGTTTTAATATACTACTTGTAATTATTAGACTTAATAAAACTGCTAGTATAATAATTAATAATAATACAATAATTACTATAAAAGTTTGTTTAGTTAGTATTTCATCTAATAGTATATTAGATTTTTTTCTTTCATTTGAAAGCTGTATTGTGGCTTTATTTAGTTTATCAAGAACTTTTGTGAGATATATAGTTGTCTTATTTTTAAAAAAGATGATTGCTTCACCCTGAATATTCTCAAGTTTTAGTTCTTCATTTATTACAAAAGTAAATTTTTGTGATACATCAGATAAAATAGGTAAAAGCTGATATTCAAAGATATTAACCTGTTCATTTGTATCATCGCTAATTTTTATTACATCTACCAAACTATGTAGTTTTTCATGTTCATTTTTAATTTCTGATATTTTTTCACTGTAAAGTGGCCAGATTTTTTCCACATTTAGACTTTCAGTGCTTCCTAGGAATTTACCAAAGTCACATTTTGTCGGATCTTCCTGAACTGTGATTTTACTATTTGTAGCAATAGATGTTAAGATATTTAATGACCACTGTTTGTGTTGTATAAGGCTTAATTGAAGTTTTGCCAACAGACCTGAATGAATTGGAACCCAACTATCATTTATTGTCTGAACAGAGCTGTGTAGATCCAAATGTGCCTCTTCCGCTTCTGCTAAAATCATGGCTGTTTTGGGTGTTAAGGTTTTTAATTCTTCAAAAGGTTTTCCGTAAAAGTAGGTACCAAATCCACATTTATGTCCATCAAATTGCACATTTATTTGATCTAGATTAAATAAAAATGTTTTTTCAACACTGGCTTTCCATTTCAAATGGGATTCATACATATTGTTAATCTGAATCGTAGAAGTCATATACTCTGCCGATAGAGAACTTTGAGCTTTGACCTGACTGGCAATAACTAATGCTGTGATACCTACAACCGATGCCAAAATTGTCAATATAGAAAAACCACTATATAGTTTTGTTCTTAATTTCATCTTTTCCCCAATAATATTTTTATATAAAATGTTTTGCAATAATTATGCCAAGTTATTTTAGTAAAAGGAAAAACAGAAATTGATTTGCGCAAAATGCAAAATTTAATTTTCTATTAAATTGGTGACACTAAGATTTAATAACACATAAAAAAGAAAAGTATCTATATTTTAATTTATAAAATTAATGGTAAATTAATTATGAATTTAGCACCTTTTCCCATCTGAGATTCAACAAGTAATTCACCTCCGTGGTCTTTAGTGATAATAAAGTTTGATATACTTAATCCCAAACCTGTTCCTTCACTATCAGGCTTAGTAGTAAAAAATGGTTCAAAGATACGACTACGAATTTCATCAGATATTCCCGGCCCATTATCTTCAATTTCAATAGATATCATTTGTACCCCCTCAGTATACTTAATTCTTATAGTAAATTGAGGATTCTCTATTCCATTGTTCATCATAATATCTGCACCATTATGTAAAATATTGAGAATGACCTGTTGTATTTTTGAATCGAAACACATAATATCTGGAATATTATTATCATATTGCTTAACAATATTAATATGTTTATAACTAAACTCCTGATTAGAGGAAATTCCCAAAAGTATTATATCTAAAGTGTTATTAATTAGTATTGGTAAGTTTGTTAATATTTTTATTCCTATACCTTTCTGGGAAAATTTATGCATATTATCAATAATTTTTACAATTCGGTTTATGCATATATCTATTGATTCAAACATTGGAGTTATATTTATGGAAGTTATAAAATGTTTTATTGATTCAATTGTTGTACCTGCGTCCTCTGCGGCTTTAATATTTGTAGAATTATCCAGATCATAATTTAGTTTTCTTGCCATCATCTGGAAGAACTGTGATATTGCAGATAAAGGATTTCTAATTTCATGAGCCATACCAGTCGCCAATCTACCCATTGAAATAATTTTTTCATTCTTTATCATTATTTCTTGCATCTGATATTTTTCAGTAACATTATAAATAGTACCATAAGAACTTTTTTGAACTAACTCATCAAGATGAATTTTAGTGATATAAAGTTCTAGATGGGTACTAATTCTTGCTAAAACTTCTGTGTTCTGGAATGGTTTAGTTATATAATCGGCTGCACCAGCCTCAAATATATTTATTATATCTGTGGTATCAGCATGTGAACGTATAAATATTATCGGGACTTCAGATTTATCAGGACATTCTTTAAATAAACGGCAAAACTCAAATCCATCCATTTCTGGCATATCAATATCTACAAGTATTAAACTCGGAGAACTTGATAGAGCAGTATTTAAAGCGACTTTACTATTTGCAAATGCCTTGACTTCATACTTCTCTACTCCTAATATTTTTTTCAATTGATCTACATTTATCGAATTGTCATCAACTATCATGATATATCCATCGATCAACTCTTGATTTTTTTTCATTCTATTTCCTTATTTTAACTTTTTAAATTATTCGAAAGAACAGTTTTATATTGTAAAAAACATTTACAGTTTTAGTGAAGTTGCAATCATTATACATCATGCAATATCTATATTATCACTTTCTTTGAAAATTGTGTTATACTTCAATAAATTCTATTTTTAATGTAAAAATTTATTATTATTAAATTGTTATATAGTTGAGATTATTTCTAATTATATTAATAGTATTCACTAACCAAAGGATTAATAAAAATGCTAAATAAAACTGACAAAACTATCTTGATTGTTGATGATGATGAAATGATTATCAATAGCATGATTATGTTCCTAAATTCTGAAGGTTATACTAAAATTATAAAATTCTATAATGGTAAACCTGCACTGAATTATATAAAAGAGAACAGTGTAGATTTAATTCTTTTAGATTTGCATTTACCTGATACTAGTGGTTTAAAAATTCTAACAATAGTAAATGAGGAAAATCCTCAAATTCCAGTAATCATCATGACAGGTTCTAATGATATTGAATCTGTAATAAAGGTTATGAAGAGTGGTGCTTCTGATTACCTTGTAAAACCAATTAATTTGGAAAGAGCCTCTACATCTATAACTAAAGCCCTCGATTTTGCTGAATTAAGCACATCATTTAATAATCTTAAAAAAGAGTTTTTTGAAGAGAAATTAAAAACACCAGAAGTCTTTTCATCAATAATTACGACAAATAAAAAAATTACCAAACTTTTTCACTATATTGCTGCAATCTCAGAATCTACATATCCCGTATTAATTACAGGAGAAACAGGGGTCGGAAAAGAATTATTTGCTAAATCAATACACGATATGAGTAACTGTACAGGATCTTTCATTGCAATGGATGTTTCTAGTTATAACAATGAAAACTTTAAAGATGCCTTATGTGGTCATGTAAAAGGTGCCTTTACTGGTGCAGCATTAAATAGAAATGGATTAATAAAATCTGCTGAAAATGGTACACTTTTTTTAGATGAAATAGGTGATTTAAGCTTGGAATTACAGAATATATTATTAAGGATAATTCAGGAAAATGAATATAGACAAGTAGGTTCAGATAAACTCCTTAAAACAAATGCAAAAATTATATTTGCTACTCATAGAGATCTGCATAAATTAATCGATGAGGGGCTTTTCAGAAAGGATTTGTACTACCGATTAGAAACCCATGGTTTTGAAATACCACCGTTACGAGAAAGACCTGATGATATATTCACACTATTTAACCATTTTGTTAAAATGGCTTGCAACGATTTAAATAAAGTTATAGATAATATACCTCTAGATGTTTATAAATCTTTAAAGGCTTATGATTTTCCAGGGAATGTAAGAGAAATAAAAAATATTGCGTTTAACGCTGTAACTCTTTCACAAAATTCAGAACTTCTCCTAGAACATATTATTTCAAAATTAAGAGTAACAAAAAAGAATCCAAAGATAGAAAAATTTATCAAATCAAACGATATAATAGAATCACATTCCACTGAATTTAATGAAGTTGATTGCGACAATCTTATAATAAAAACGCCTTTTCCAACTTTTAATCAGGCAGAAACACTGCTAATAAAAGAAGCGATGAAAAGGTCAAATAATAATCAATTACATGCTTCTGAACTATTAGGGATTAGTAGACAAGCTTTAAATAGAAGATTAAATAAATCTAAAACATAAGCTAATTAAGATATTTCTATTATGATGAAGATTTTCATAAAAATAGGTATTATTGAAAGACATACAAATACTCAAATTATTTCTATATTATATGAATTTTAAAAGGACTCTTTCTAAATCGTCTATTTTATATGGCTTTTTAAGAATTTCTAAGATACCATTTTTATATAGAAGTAATTCACTTTTAGAACTGATATATCCTGAACATATAATAACTTTATTTGAACTATCTAATTCCTTAATCTTTATGAGGGTTTCTAGTCCATTTAATTTTGGCATATTCATATCTAATATAATTAAATCAATATTTCTATTTTTTAGTATTTTTAAAGCTTCCAATCCATTTTCAACAGTAATTACCGTATATCCAAGATCCTGAAGTAATACTTCCCCTACTTTAAGAGTCATAAGATCATCATCAACTAATAATATTAAACTGCATTTTTTCATTATATCAAATCTCCATATAATTTATTAACACATTTTTTGCATAAACTATGTGTAATATCAGTATCAGTATTACTTTCAATATATTCTTCAATTTCTATCCAATCACCATTCTTATTTTTAACATTTTTACAATTAGCACAAATTCTTAATATATTTCTGAAATCATTAGTTCCTTCGACATATTCTGTAACATTTTTATGTTTCGTACCTAAATCACCATTTAAGTAAATCTTTTTTAAGTCATCTTCAATTATTTCTCTAAGGTTTATTAGAATTTTTCTAAATATAACTGAATAAAAATTTTCTTTATTATCCAAAACACACAAAGTTCCAAAAATTGTATTATCTGGATTATGGATTGGGTAGCCTAAGTAGGAGTACATATTTAGTTTGATTTCAGGATTTTTTTTCCATAATAGTGATTTTCTAGCATCAGGTACTAATAACTCATTATTGGAATTTATAACTGTTTCACCATACAGACCTGAGTTATGCAAATTATTTTTATCATTAACTTTATAGGGATTACCGACTGTTTCACTAGAAATACATACTTTTATATTATCTTCATCAATTTTCATTATCAATGCAGCAGGAACATCTATGAGCTCAGCCATCATATTTACAATATTTTGCCATTTATCATTATACGTTTTATTCAACATTATATGTTTCCTTTTTCTATAATTCAAAGCTTAAAAATTATATGCAATATCTATGCCAGTAATTTTTGCTAAGATTAATGAGAAATTACTTCTACATGCTACTTTGTTTGCTATAGTTGAAATATATGTTGCAATAATGCTTAAAAAGTTGCACATGAACTAAAAAGAGTTTTTGATTTCTATTGAAGTTTTGATTACCTTATTAAGTTTAAACTAATATTTATATTTAATAAGAATTGAGGTGTTAATAAATTATTGAATACCGATATATTGTTTGATAATCAGATCGTAAGTACCATCTTTATACATATCTCTTAGAGTTTTATTTATTTTAAATAAAATTTCACCCTTATTGTTCATCGAACCTTTATTGGAAATTACAATAAAAGCATCTCGAGATGGTACAATTTCATTTGGTAATATTGAAAAATAACTCCTGAGATCATTTTTATTAAGAAAATATAATGAATTAAAATAGTTTCCAATATAACAATCTATTCTACCATTTTGTAAAAGTTTAAAATTAGTATCAGAACCCTCAGATTCAATAACGTTGATTTCTCCACTATCACTCATCTGATCAAATTTATCACTAATCGCAAACCCACGATTTAAGCCAACTTTTTTTCCAATGAGATCTGAGACTTTCGTATATTTAAATTCATCGCCTTTTCTTGTAAATATATTAAACTGACTTTTATGAATTGGATAAAGTGTAAAGGTTGACCACTTCTCCCTGGAATCAGTTTTAAAAAGTGAAAAACCTCCATGGGCAGCACCAGATTCAATAAGTTTTAGAGTTCGTTTCCATGGGAATCCCTTAACTTCAATTTCGATATCTAATCTTTTTTCAATCTCTTTAATTATATCAATATCAAAACCAACAATCTTATCATCTGATTTAAATGAATATGGAGCAAAGTTTACATCAGTAACAAAAAGCAATTTCTGCTTTTCAGAAAAAATGAAACTACTACATATAAACAGAAGAATAATTATATGTTTCATAAACTGCTACTCCTTTAATTATATTAACATAAATTTTAATTTTTCAGTAGTAATTAATAAATGCAAAATGTATTAAGTCTTGGAAAACTAAATCATTTTTTTTTCATATTTTTTAATAATTCCAATACTCTGGTCTCTCTTTCTGTCCATGGAGGTGCTATTGTTCCAAGATTTAATATGTTTTTATTGGTATTTATAGCTTTGTCTAAATCAACCCAAACTGGTAGAAAACCTAGTTCATCTTCATAAAAAGCTAAATTTTGTCTATGTTTATCATTTAGATCAACATCACATCTAAAATAATGAGATATCATATAAAAATAGTCATATTGTTTATCCATTGGATGATCAAATTCATCTACAATTCCCATCTCTTCAAAAATATTTATCACGTGATATCCACTTTCTTCTAATACTTCTCTAATTAGTGTTTGATTGAAGGTTTCGCCTTTTTCTACACCACCACCGGGAAATTTATAGTCGCCATTTACTGAAGAGTGGACTAATAAAATCTTCCCTGAATGTTCTATAACAGCTCTTATGGCAATTCTTTTTTTTGTTGTTCCGTTAAGGTTTAAGTTATCATTTTTATATAATTTAATATTAAACATCTATCTTAACTCATGTGCTCTTTTTATTAACTTTTTATAAATATCAATTAAAACGGGCTCATTAGAATAAGAACCAATCTCAGAGGCATTAATCCATTTTACTCCACTTGTTTCTTCTTGATTTAAAATTAGTTTCTGTTTAGGACATGCAATTAAAACAAAAGCAACGTTCAGATGTAAATGAGCAGAAACATAGTGTCCTTTTTTAATATGCCCCCAAACAGGGAGAATGTCTAAAGTTAAAATATTTGATGTTAGTGGAGTTATCTCAGTAATACCAGTTTCTTCCTTTGCTTCTCTGATTGCAGTTTTAAGTAGATCTTCATCACCATCAGAATGGCCTCCAGTCCAACCCCAATTATTATATAATTTATGATGTATAACTAAAACTCTAGACAAATCTTCATTTAGAATTAATCCAGAGCTAGTCATATGTGCGATACGATTTGCTCGTGTTAAAACCGTTGACTGGAACTGATCTATATAATCTATAATTATACTTTTATCCATCTTTTCTTGTTCATTTTTTGGAGTAAAATCATCTATTTGCTGTCTATAAATCATTACAACTCCTCTTTATTTTTAATCTTAATTATTATGAATAAACACACTCTTTCACGAAACTTATTTGAGTATAACTTAATAACAAAAAAAATAATAATATATAATTATTGTACTAATTCTTTTAATATAAACAAAACTTATTATTAATGTAATATTAATTTAGAAATCTTTGACATATATATATAACATAAACTAGTATTAAAATAATTAAAGTTAAAAATTATATTAAAATGGAGTAATAGATGAAATTAAAGGGTCAGTTCAGTATGATTATTGGAGTTCCATTAATTGGTATTGTAATAATATTCTTAATAGGATTTATGGGTTTTAGTAACCTAAAACAGGATATAACAGTATTAATGGATTTTGAAGATGATAGAGCCATACTGCTAAACGCGGATAGAGATGCGTATCAAGTTCTTGTATCAGAACAAGAATCATTAAAAAGTATATCAAAAAAAGAATTACAAAATCTTGATAAAAATAATATTGAAAATCTTAAGCAAGTTTGGGATAGAGTTACAGGTCCTGGAGAAAACTTTACTCCAATTATGAAGGATTCATTTAACATATTCAAAACTGAATATAAAGAGTGGGAAAAATATACTAGAAGCATTTTAATTGGCTCTTTGGAATTAATTGATGACTCAATTGAAATTAAAAAAACTTCTTCGGATGCTGTTTCAGCATTTGATAATATGCGAGATAATATAGATCAGCTTGGAGAATTAATTAACAATCAATTAGATAATAATATATCAGCCAACAGAAGAAGGGAACTTGAAGAGGCGTTATCACTTGTTCTTAATGGAGATAGAGATGCATATCAAGCATATCTGTCACAACTACAGGCAGAAGATGCAGAAACAAAAGAGTTATTAGATAATTATAATGAGAGTAACCTTGAAAATATCTCTCAAACAGGTGAACGTGTAATTCAAGCTGCTGAGTTAAGTGGTCAAATTGCTATTGATTTATCTAATGATTTCCAAACATATTTTAATTTATGGAAAGTAGAAAGTAGAAAATCAATGGATTTATCAGTTGAGATATTCTCTGATATAAATAGACGTAAAACTGCTGTTGTAAATAGTAAAGAAAAGTTCGCTATAATGCGAGATGCAATAGATAAACTTGGCCAGATGCAAGATGAAAGAGCTGTAAATGAAAAAGATCTTATGACTGGTCAAATTAACAAGATAATTAGTAACTATTTAATTATTGTTATTGTTTCTATTTTAGTTTCAATTATCAGTACTCTGTTAATATCTAGATCACTTCTTGGTTCAATTAGCCAAAATATTTCTTTGGCAAAAAAAATTAGCAAAGGTGACTTATCTATTGCCCTGACTTCTGAAAGAACAGATGAAATGGGTGACCTAACAAGAGTTCTAGGGACTATGGTTAATAAACTAAAAGAGATCGTTGAAAGTGTTTATAGTAGTTCTTACAATGTTGCTTCAGGAAGCAATCAATTAAGTGATACTTCAAATCAGATGGCTCAAGGTGCATCTGAACAAGCAGCATCCATAGAAGAAATATCGTCTTCAATGGAAGAGATGGTATCTAATATAAGAAGGAATGCAGATAATTCTGTACAAACAGAAAAGATAGCTATCAAATCTGCAGTTGATGCAGAAAATGGTGGTGATGCAGTGAATAAAACTGTACAAGCAATGAAGGATATAGCTTCCAAAATAAATATTATTGAAGAGATTGCAAGAAATACGAATCTATTGGCATTAAATGCATCTATTGAAGCTGCCAGAGCAGGTGAATATGGAAAAGGTTTTGCTGTTGTAGCATCCGAGGTTGGAAAACTAGCGGAACGAAGTCAGGTTGCAGCCTCAGAGATAAATCAGTTAGCAACAAATAGTGTTGATATTGCAGAAAAAGCTGGGAAAACTATAAAAGAAATGATTCCAGATATTAAACATACAGCAGAGTTAGTTCAAGAAATTAGTGCATCAAGTAATGAGCAGAACTCAGGTGCTGAACAGATAAATCAAGCGATTATGCAACTCGATAGAGTAATTCAGCAGAATGCTGCAGTTTCAGAAGAGTCTTCATCTATGGCTGAAGAACTAAGTGCTCAAGCGGTTATATTAAAAGATACAATTAGTTTCTTTAAAGTTTCTGGTTCTGAAGAAAAGAACTCTTTAAATATGGATATTTCCAAAGAAAAACTGACTATAAATAAAATGCAACAAATACCAAACAACAAAAATAATAGTGTGAATATTAATTCAAATACAGATGAAAGTTACTCTGAGTTTAATGATGAATTAGATGATGACTATAATAAGTTTTAGGAGAAATGAATGATAGAACAAAACATTGTTGTTCAAAACCAGTATTTAACCTTCACACTTGGTAAAGAAAAATACGGAATAAATATTCTTAATACCAAAGAAGTTTTAGAGGCAACGGTTCTTACAACAGTACCACGTATGCCAGATTTTATGTGTGGAGTAATAAATCTTAGAGGTAGTGTTGTTCCTGTAATTGATTTAAAAATAAAGTTTAAAATGGAAAACCAGGAAGAAAACCAAAGAAACAATATAATTGTTACAGAGATCGATGATCTTAATGAAAATCAAGGAACATTAACTATTGGTATCTTTACAGACTCTGTCCAAAAGGTTGAAACGATTGAACAACAAAATATCGAACCACCTCCTAAAATAGGGATACCTATAGATACTGAATTCATTATTGGTATGGGTCAGATAAATAATGAATTTGTTATGCTTCTTAACATAAATAAGATATTAAATAGTAGTGAGTTAAATTCTATTAAGGAAGAATCAAGTGAAATACTAGAATAATTATACTTTACTTAATAAATTGTAAATTTGAAATATTGGTCCCTAAAGAATAAAATACACCTGTTCCGTTCATAAAAGTAGTATTTGGGTTGTTTAGAAATATTTGGTTTCCTGCTATATCACTAGATATGGCATTACATTCATTAAATATTGCAACTGTTGCTGCAAAATCCCATATACTGCCACCTCCTAGACTATTTTTAGGAAGTTTTAAATAACAATCAGCTTTACCTTCTAATACTTGAATTGCATTTAATACTGCTCCACCATACTGCATAAACTTTATATTTTTATAATCTTTAATTTTAAAACTTGGGTCAACAATGATATTCTTGATTGTATTATCAGTCTTAATAATTGGTGACCAAGGTTTATTGTTTTTATATAAACCTTCTCCTTTAAGAGCAGAATATAGATCGTTTTTTACTGGATCAAGAACTACACCTATCAATGCACCCCCCTGCTTATTAACTAGTGCAATAGAAACAGAAAAACCATACTCTTTTTCTATAAAACATTGTGTACCATCTAATGGGTCTAAACACCAGAAATAATCTTTAATTAATCTACTAGAATCGTCAGCCAACTCTTCTGTTAATAGCCCTAAATCAAAGTGTACTATAGTCTCATTTAAAACATCTAATATTGTCTCTTGGCAAAGAATGTCGACCTCTGTAACTACTTGAGATGCTATTGAAGATCCAGCAATTTTAGTATTAACTTTAAATCCTTTTTTTTTGTATTCTGTAATAATTTCACCAGCTTTTATTACGGCAATCTCTGCCTTTTTTTGCAAAAAAATAAGGTTGTCTTTTGTTAAAATCATAAATTACTTAGAACCTCTTTGCTTAACTTTTCACTATAACTATTAATTTTCCAATGACCTGGACTCCAGCCTTTTAAAAATCTATGAAAGTCTGTCCATGCGACTGGATATAACTCCCTCCAGTTAAACTCCAAGTCTTCTATATTTACAGTTGATTTAACCTCCAAAAGTCTACCTTTTAATACTTTAAAATAGTGATCTAATAACTCAGTTTCATATTTCTCACAATCCTCTTCATAAAGGCAACTTCCAATAAAATAAGCTAAGTCTTTAACACCAACTCCTCCACCAACATACTGAAAATCTACTGCGGCAACAGATTTTGAGTCCGTCGAAAAGCAAAAATTTGCTAATTTTGAATCTCCATGTACAATAGTTTTATATTTGGCATCATCAAGTTTTTTATCGATTATATGGGCATATTTTTTTAAATGTTTGTCCTGTAAAGCTTTTAATTCGTCTGGTCTAGTTTGTAAGTGCCAATATGTCCCTTTACTCCAAAGTTCTTTAGGATCTGTATTAATAAAAGTACCATGAAAGTTAGCTAACCACTCAATGCATAATTTAATTTCTGAAATATTAACATTAGTTTTACGTATTGGATAACCTGAGTCATTTAAATCCTCAAGAACTATTAATACTTCTCCATCCTTAGAATCCATCATTATACATTTTGGTATTCGACATTTGAAATCACATTTAGAACTCCAATATTTATACCATGCACATTCAACTTTGTAGGATGTTACTTTTCTATCATGAGAAATATTAGTATTCCATCCCCTAGGATGATTCTCTGATTCTGAAAGTTTAATATGTTTAATAACAATACTATTAAACTCTGCCCCAATTAGCTTATATCGTATAATTTCACCATAATTACTCCACAAATTTTGAATTACTTCAAACTCACCTAAAGAAGATGCACCTGTATTCTTAATTATTAAATCTTTGAAATAACTATTCATAAAACCCCAATATTCATATTCCTGTTATTATTTTATTCTAACAAGTTTTACCTCTTGCTGAATTACTTTTTACTCCATAAAATTTCTTGTAAATCACCTTTAAAACCAGCCTCTTTTAATAAGTTGATATGATAACTGAAGTCACCAATCTCAGCTAAATTATGAGAATCTGAACCAAAACTAAATTTAACTCCTAATTTTAAACACTCTTTAATAAATGCTACAGGAGGCTCATTAGTATGAAAATTAATTTCTGCGGCGGTATTATACTGTTTTAAAAGTTTTGCTGTTGGTTTAAATAGCATTTCTGGTAACTCTTTACCGTTTCTTTTAAATATTCTAAACGGATGAGCTAAAACATCAATATTTTTCTTTAATAATTTTTCCAGTATAGAAATAAAAACCTCTGGTGTTAAATCTTCTAAGAGATGCATTGAACCTAACAGGAAATCAAAATGTTTTAAATCTTCATCTTTTATTAGTAGATTACCATTAAAATCCACACCTACTTCTACACCAAATCGTACAAAGTCATCGCTAAATTTATTTTTTAAATCTATATATTCATCCATTCTATAGTCAATTTCATCTGCATGCTTAATGCCTATGGAATAACACTCTATATCAGTATAATTTTTACTATTCATGTATAGCTGATCGGCATGTTCTGTAATAATTATTTTCTTTAGACCAAACAGCTTTGCAAGATGAATATTTTTTGATATCTCCATATTTTCTCCACAATAAGCAAACTGAGTATGCATATGGTTATCTTCTAGATTTAAATCTTTATCCATTACAAGGTTATATTTTTTAATCTTACGGGCAACTAAATTATCAACAACAACATATGAAAATGGGCTTTCTGAGAATTTTGGAAACTTAAAACCGTATAAATTTTGATATATTGTCTCATTTATATTTGGAACAACAATAAAAGGTACTGGTTGACTGTTTAATATATCTAATGTTTTATTTGTTAAAATATTTTCATCATCAATTATTATAATTAGATCCGGAATAATATAACTTAACATTCTATAAACTAATCTTTGAACTAATATGTCGGCTAATTCACTTTCTATGTCTGAAATAACTACTATTTTTTTATATTGAATCATATCTGATTTTAACCTATTCAAAATATAATGTCTCTGAGATTTGATTAATTTCCAGTTAATTATATTAGTTTCAAATTGATCTAAATTTACCTTGCTTAAGAGTTATAGACTTCTATGATATATTGGATCCATCACGGGCATATTTTTTTGATTTACAATGTTATATCAAATACGTAGAATACTATATCTATTTTATACATCTAATATTTTTTTTAGCCATTTTGCAGAATCTTTAGGTATTCTTTCCTGGGTTTTATAATCTGTATAATGAATACCATATCTAAGAGTATACCCAGCTGCCCATTCAAAATTATCCATTAAACTCCAAACAAAATAACCTTTTAAAGGGATTCCATCTTTAATTGCTTTCTGGGCTTGTTCAAAATGTTCTTTTAAATATCTGACTCTTAGATCATCATGTACAACTTTGTTACCTGTTGAATCAACTTCAACAATATCATTAGTTGCAGCTCCATTTTCTGTTATATACAAATTTTCAAATTTATAATCTTTATATAGACGTTCTAAAGTATCATACAACCCTGGTGCATATACATCCCTATCCGCTGTTTCCCAAAGACCGTCAGGTTGCTTTTTTCTACATGGGAAAAAAGAATTTAATTCATCATATTCAAACCAATTTGAATTATAATAATTAACACCTAATATATCTAAATCACCTGAAATTATGTCCATGTCCCCAGATTCAATATCTGGCATAATATTTTTACAAATTTCTACAATATCCTTAGGATAACCTCGGCCTGTTAATGGGTCTAAAAACCACCTATTAAAATAACCGTCAAATAAAGTAGCTGCCTTAACATCATTTTCAGATTCTGAAGATGGATAACATGGTAAATAATTAGGTGCTATACCAATTTTTATCTCATTTGAACTATCCCTCATGGATTCCAAAGCTAAACCATGACTTAATAATACATGATGAGCAACAGTTAGTGCATTGGGTAGGTTTTTCTCTCCTGGAGCAAAAATACCGACCTGATGAGATAAAAAACTTGTGCACCACATCTCATTATGAGTTAACCAGTTATTTACCCTATCACCTAACTTCTCCACCATTAAGTATGCATAATCTTGAAAATGTTTAGCTGTATCACGGTTTAACCAACCACCGTTCTCCTGTAAAAAGCTAGGTAAATCCCAATGATAAAGAGTTAAATATGGATCTATATTTTTACCAATCATATCATCAACTAATCTATCGTAAAAATCTAAACCCTTTATATTCAACTTGCCAGAAGTATTAGAAATAACCCTAGACCAGGATGTACTAAACCGATAAGCATTAAAACCTACGTTATTAACTAAATCCATATCAGATTTAAAGTTATGGTAATGATCACATGCAATATCTCCACTACTGAAATCTTTAATATTACCTGGAATTCTTGTAAAATCATCCCAGATAGATGGCTTTCTACCATCAAGATTATACCCACCTTCAATCTGATAAGAAGATGTTGCTGTACCAAATACAAAATCTGTTGGAAAGTTTTCTCTTTTAATATTCATCTATACCTCAAAAATTATTTGATTATACTCTTGTTCTAAAGATAATGGTGGATGTGTAAAGTTAAAACAATTAGCTTCCATCCCAAAAATAAATTTAGAATATTTCTTTCTTTTAATGTTAAATTTCTTTTTTAATTTAACCATTAATTCAGGATATATGCCCCATGTTTTAAGCTCCATTATCATTTTATTTGATTTGTATCTTTTAAAATTTTCTAATGGTTTAAAAAGGCAGTCAAAATCAACTTTAGCACTAATAATATCCTTATCAAAAGTAAAACGAACCCCACCCTTTAATCCTGTATCAAAAGCTATTCTTTTATATTGAACAACTAATAATGGTTTTAAATTCAATTCTGCTATTAACTTCTGAATAGTTGTATATAAATGTATAAGATATTCTGGATCAATTTTTCTATTTTTTAAAATAATGTTGTCTATTAAGTTTCCACCATTCATAAAATCTAAAACATCAGATTTATTAACTTTAAATCTATTTTTATATCCTTCACCATTAACTTTTTCTTTTAGTTCGACCCAAACATAATCTTTAAATAGACCATCAAATCCATATTCTCTAATCCTAATTTTGAATCGACTCTTTTTTTTGAGCTTTTTAAGATGATATATATAATGATCTGAACTTTCTAGATATGTTGTTCTAATATCAATGTAACCATTATTGTTATAATTAGAGATAGGCATTACAGTATTTATAAATTCTATTACATCCTGTGCTATATTTTCGTTTAATATATATTTTTCTTCTTTTCTTTTAAAACTATGATTCATCTAAAGCTCTACCAATTGTAACTTTAAATTATTTAGTTTACATCCTTCATATAATTTTGAACTTAATATTTCAAAGTCATCTATACTAATAAGCTTAATATTAAAACTTATTGATGATTTAGTTTCCTCTATTTTTGCTCCAGAAACTTTAAAAATAATACCACTGTCTTTTAGAATATTTTCAATATTTTTTCTATGAGAAATTGTATCGTTATATGATACTTTTAATTTGAATAACATATAGATATTTTTAGAGTGTCCATATGATGTTTTAAATACAAGCAACATTATAGATCCCACAATTAACAGACTTAATATAGATAATAGAATAAATCCTAATCCACAGGCCATACCAATTACAATTGTAAAAAATACAAAAGCCATATCACGTGCACTTTTAACAGATGTTCTAAAACGTATAATAGATACTGCTCCAACTAATCCAAATGCACTTGCTAGATTATTACCGATTGCCATCATAGCCAAGCATATAGTCATATTTAGGAATATAAGAGATTGAATCATCGCAGTTTGTGATTCTTCTTTTGTGTTATATTTTTTAAATATTAGAGATATCATAAAACCTAATAAACCTGATGTTATCAACCGAATAAATCCTGTCTGTATACTTATATTATTATAACCTATCTCTAGTAATATTTGCTCAAAATTCATTTATCATCCTTTACAAAAAGTGGTGTTAATATAGAGTTTTTATCTAATTTAATCTGTATAACTGGATTTGTACTACCAGTAAGACCTTCCCAACCGGTAAAAGTATATCCTTCATTCGGTATAGCTTTTATCGTGATAGCTGTGTTTTTAAAATAAACTCCAGACCAATTACTTTCCAAGTTATTTATTGTATTTACATTCACAGAACCATTTTTAATATTTATTTCTAATTTAACAGATCCTTTAAGTCCAAATTTTCTTGAAATTTTTTCTCTTATCAATTTTGGTCTTTGTGAAACAAATCCTGATATTATTTCAGTTTTAGACTTCCATCTATTTAGATTATCATTTGGATTACCCCATCTATTTAAATGTTCAGTCATCTCAGGTTCATACAATTCAATAATTTCATTTAGTTCTTTTTTCATATTGATTGTACTAAAACGACTATTTAAGAGGTCACAAAATCTATTTAAAAACAAAAGTTTAAAATCACTATTTGATATTAAAGATCTGAATAACAGAGTAGACCATGGAGGATTTGGCCAATCTGGTCCATTAGGATTCATAACAAGATCAAATGTATCGTGATGAACCCCTCCAGTCCAGTCATATAGACCTAAACCAAAGTCAGTATCATATAACATCCATCGCCACTTAGAATCATTTTTTTCATCGTGCCAGAATCGAATATTATTACCAGGCCAATCACTATTGGCATAATATATTTGAGTTGCGAAATAATCAACAAAGTTTTCAATATCAATTTTAGATTTTATATATTCATAATTTGTTGTTATTGATAGATCATTATTTTCTATGAAATCCAAAATCTTTTTATACGATTCTGCACCTTTGGAATCACCCTCAGCAACTTCACCTTCGTTTTCCAAAACAACAATATTCTTTATAGGGATATTAAAATGGTTTTTAAAATAACTCTGATTCATTCTTTCTCTGATATTATGAATACCCCAGTATTCTCCATTAATAAATACAATTGCAGGTTTAGATTCTTGAGTTTCCATTAAATCATCTACAATTGATGTCATTAAAGTGTCTCTAAATATTGTATGATCCCAATCATTAGCTCCTGTTCTTAATACAATTGAATTAAGTTCTTTGATATCTAAATCTGGATAAATTATGTTTTTAATTGGTTCATTAAAGTCGAGTCTAAGGGATTTTACTGGGTTTGCTCTAGACCATCCACCTAATATCCTTAGTAGTCCTCCATTTGACAAAGAAGATTTACCATCTAAATCGTAATACTCCATATGAAATGGAATAGCCCAACCCTTACCTCTTTGATTAAAGTTAGCTGGATTATCCCCTTGTATTTTCTCTTTGGGACTGTTTTTGACCCAATCTTTATTTATTTTACCTAGCATATAAATACCACGATTAAAATCGAAAAGATTCTCAGAGTTTGTTGATATAGAAACTACTGGCATACTATACCTTTTATTTAATTTATCAGATATAAAATAAGTATTTGTAACTACATCGCTAATTGGGTGTCCCTTAGAATATGTAATAGCTCTAATAACAGAACCTTTATATAATTTTTCTTTAGGTGCTATAGACCAAACAGCAGTACCTTCTATTGTTGAAAGTTCGTTTGGCGAAGCAGATGCATCAGATATTTTAATCGAATTTTTATATAGATTAGAATCTAAAGTAGGAATAGAACCATCTGTAGTATAATAAATAACTTCATTCTCTAAACAACTTAATTCAAGATTAAATACTGTAGCATAGAACCCACCATTTGTAGAAAATAAAGGTATAGTACTTTGAGTATCATTTAGTCTTTCATCACTGTTATTTAACTTTCCTGGAGTACTATTTGATAAAATTACAAGCTGGTCAATATTGGAAATGGGTCTTCCGAAGCTTACATCTGAATCTAACTCAGGAACTTCAATTTTATCAACAACTTTACCATCAGGGTCTGTTAAAGTTATAACTTCCCCTGAACCACTAATCTTAAAAGGTGCATGTAACTCCAAGTCAGTGTTTACGCTATCATTTGCTGAACACCAAATAATTAATGTCTCTCCACCTCTGATAAATGATTTATTAAACAGATAAATTGGATTATCTGATTCAGAAACTGACAAAGAGTAACCTTCAAGATTTATTTTTCTTTTACCACTATTGTAAATCTCAATCCAGTCTGAGGATTTACCATTTATATCGTAACTTGAACCACTATTTCGACTGACTACTTCATTAATTACAATGGAATTATTATTTGTTTTAACACTATAACAACTGGTTAAAAATAATATTATTAAATATAAAAATGTTTTTACATATCTCATTAATGCAGTATGCCATAGTAGTATTAGCTTGTCAAAAGTATTTAGTTTTTACATCAAATACTCGAAGTCCTGCTATAATATGGGATATTATTTGAACCTTTTTTTACATAAAAAAACCCCAACCAAAGGAAGGGGTTTAAATAACTAATATAATAAATATTATTTAGTCATGATCATAGCTAATTCAGCCATTTTAGC